>CAVZHU010000006.1:0-39244 GCA_963775155.1 uncultured Actinomycetes bacterium
CGAGCGCGTGCAGGGCGAACACTCGCGGCGGCTCGAACTCGGAGATCTCCAAGCGTCCGTCCGAAGCTCCTTGCCGAGCAGGCTGCGGGACTCGACCATCCTGGCCCCCGTCTTCGCCTGAGCGCCGTCCACGATCTCCGCGGAGCGCACGCCCGACTGCCAGGCCGGCAGGTTCGAGACGTCGGCGAGGTAGGCGAAGACGTCCTCCGAGGTGTCCGCGCGATCTCGATCGTCAGCTCGGCCCGCATCAAGGTCCGAGGATAGGCTCGGCAACGTGCTCGACGACCGCGTTCGCGCCGGTGCTGGAGCGCCTCGAGCAGGAAGATTCCGACGAGCGCGGGCGCGGCGTGGCGCAGGAGTTGCGGGCGCGGCAGGTCGTGCCGACGGACGGGGCCGCTTCCTCTTCTCGCTCGTCGCGCCGCAAACCAACTGCGAGGTGCTCGAGCTCGGCGGCTGGCGCGGCTACTCGGCGATCTGGCTCGCCGCCGGTGTACGCCGATCTCGGCGGGCGCGTCCTCTCCCTCGAGCACGACCCGCGCAAGGCGGAGGCGTGGCGGCAGAACGTCGAGGAGGCTGGGCTCGCGGAGTGGGCCGAGCTGCTGGAGGGGGACGCGCTCGAGCTCCTGCCTGCGCTCGAGGACGTTCTTCGACGTCGTCTTCATCGACGCCGAGAAGGAGGACTACGAGGCGCTCTTCCGGCTCGCGCGCGAGAAGGTCGAGCCCGGCGCGCTGTTCGTCGCCGACAACGTCCTCTCGCACGCGGACCCGCTGGCCGCGTACTCGGCGGCGCGGCGGGCCGACCCGACGCTCGTGAGCGTCACCGTGCCGCTCGACCGCGGGCTCGAGCTCAGCGTTGCTCTGAGCTGAGCCTGGTCGGTGTAAGGTCGGGCAGATGCCGAAGAGATCGCCGCTCGCGAGTGTCCTGTGACGACCCGACTTCCCCGCGGACGACGCACGCACCTGGGTGAACGTGCTCGCCGAGGCGCCGCTCTTTGCGGGACCTCAGCGCCCGGCAGCGCCGCAAGGTCGCTTCCCTCGCCCAGGATCCGCCGCTTCGCCGACGGCGCACCGCTCGGTGCGCGTGGGGCAGGCGGCCGCGGCGCTTGACGTCGTGCTCGAACGGCAACGTCTCCGTCCGCCGGCCCGGGAGTCGCGCGCCACGCTCGGCGTCGGCAGCATCGTCGGCGAGCGGCGCTACTCGACGGCGGCACGCGGACTGCGACTCGTCGTCGCGCAGGGCGATGTCGTCACGCTCGCAATCCGGCGTCACGGTTCCGGACGCTGCTCCGCAGCGAGCCGACCATCGCGATCGGGGATCGCCGAAGAGCTCGCCCGGCGACTGCGCGGCGCCGACACCTCCGGCTGAGCAACGGAAGCGCGGGCCGAAGAACCGCTCGTGTCACGCCGGGTTGAGGTCGAGCAGGAGGCCTGCGGAGCTGGGCGAAGCGCTTCGGGCCGAGCTGCTGCGTCCAGGCGGTCTCGACCTCGGCGACGGCGTCGCGGATGACGGTGATCGCGGAGAGCCGCGCGGGTGAGGGCGATGCGCTTGGAGCGCAGGTCGTCGGGATCGGGCCGGCGCTCGAGGTAGCCGAGGCGCTCGAGCTGGCCGAGCAGGTAGTTGAGGGCCTGCTTGCTCATCCGAGTCGTGCGGCCAGCTCGGAAGGGCGCGAGCCTTGGGGCCGGGGTATTGGAAGACGTTCAGGTGCGCGGCGTCGAGGTCGGTGAAGCCGTGCTCGTGCAGGCGCTCGAGCATGCGCCGCTGCACCGTCTCCCGGGGCATGCGCAGGAGCGCGCCGATCAGCGGCGGGCCGAAGGGCTCGCCCGACCGGCTGAGTTCGTAAAGAGACTTGACGATTCGCTGTGCGGTCATATATCGTCAAGACGACTTTACCATCTACGGCGCGAGGAGAAGCACGATGACGACGACGCACACGTGAAGAGATCAGCATCGGGCAGCTGGCGATCCGGTTCCTGCGTCGAGGGCGAGGAGTCGGCAGGGTCGGTCGCGGTGTTCGAGTTCGACGTTCCCGCCGGCTCGAGGGTGCCGGCTCGCGCACAGCCACGACGGCTACGAGGAGACGATCTACGGGCTCGAGGGCATCCTGACCTGGACGGTCGAGGGTGACCCGTCGAGGTCGGCCCCGGCGAGGCGCTCTGCATCCCCCGCGGCGTCGTCCACCGCTTCGACAACACGCGGCGACGTCGACGCGAGGCGCTCGCGATCGTCACCCCCGGCATCCTCGGCCCCGACTACTTCCGCGAGATGGCCGCGGTCGCTCGAGGCTGCGGCCGGCGGCCCGCCCGATCTCGCGGCGATCGCAGCGGTGATGCGCCGCCACGGCCTCACCCCTGCACCCTGAGAGCCACGTTCCCACGAGAGGAAGAGCCATGTTCATGCCGCCGGCCGGCGCCGATACTCGACCACCCGGCGGTCACGCCGCTCGACACCGCTGCACCGGTCCTGCGCCGCGACCACATCCTGGCGGTCGAGTTCAGCTCACCGGATGGACGTTCCTGGCAGGCGATCGGCGGCGGCTCCACCCTCGCCGCCGCCATCGCCTTCGCTCGCGACAGCTGTCCCGGCGACACCAGCTGGCAGGCCGTCGGCCTGGAACGACGTCGACGGCGACTAGCAGCCGACGGCGCGCTACGTTCCCGTCGGCGGCGCGGGAGCGACCACCCTCCGTGGCGACTCGCGGCGCGCGTGAGCCTCCTCCTCGCGACCGAGAGCCTCGCCGTCACCGAGGCTCGCTACGCACGCCGGCGAGCGCGTGGCGGCCCGCACATCCACCACCGGCACACCGACGCCTTCTACGTGCTCGAGGGCGAACTGACCTTCGAGGTCGGGCGCGGCGCCGAGACGATCACGGTCGGTGCCGGCAGCCTCGTGGCCGCGCCCCCGGGCGTCGCTCACTCGTTCCGCACGACCGGTAGCAGTCCGGCCCGACGTGGCTCACCATCCACGCCCACGACGGCGGCTTCGCAGCCTTCATGCGCGGTGTCCGCGACGGCGTCCGGGTCCGCCTGGGACATCGCCCCGGTCCCCGCTGACGGAGGCCTTCCCGCAAGCCGGGCGGTGATCAGTCGTCCCGGCCGCCCGGAGGGGACGAGCCCTTTGCGACAGCCAGCGACTTCGCTATCGTGCGCATACCGCGGAAAGGAGGTGGTCCGGCAGTGATTTCAGACAGTACGGGCAGCGGAGGTACCAGCGGGCAGGGGTGCCGTCCCAGGGACCTGAACGGGGAACCGCCTAGCCAGCGTGGGGGACACCGCGTTCCGCGCCGCCCGGCCTCGACTACCAGAGGCCGGAGCAGGAAGGCGCCTCTGCCACTACGCGCTGGTCGCTGAATCGAGGGGCCGTCTTCGGGCGGCCCCTCGTCGTTCTCATGCAGCCAGCCGCTCGGGGAAGGCGGACGCCTCCGCGGCGAGCGTCGCCAGGTGCAGCCGCAGCTGTTCGAGCACCTCGGCGTCGAGCAGGCGGCCGTCCTCGTCGACTCGCTCGTGGGCGCGGGCGACCGGGATCTCGGTACCGACGACACGGGCGCCCGCGATGCCGAGGATCCGCTTCAGGTCCTGCTGCGCCCAGAGGGCGCCGAACCTGCCGGTGCTCGCGCCCGCGACCGCCACCGGCTTGTTGCGCAGGACGCCCTGCAGCGGCGGCCGCGACGCCCAGTCGATCGCATTCTTCAGCCCGCCGGGGACCGAGCCGTTGTACTCCGGCGTCGCGAACAGGATCGCGTCCGCCGCCGAGCAGTCCTCCCGCAGCCGGCGCACCGCCGGGCACTGCGCCCGTCTCGACACCCTCGTCTAAGCGGCAGGTCGCCGATCCCCTCCCAGAGCTCGAGCTCGACCGCGTCCGGCGCGGCTTCGGCCGTGGCCCGCAGGAGGCTCGTGTTGAACGAGCCGTCCCGCAGGCTGCCGGAGACGGCGATGACGCGCATCGTCAGCTCTCCTGCTTGACGAGGGCGAGCTCGGCCCTGATGACGACGTCGTCGCCCAGGTAGTTGCCGCCGCCCTGGTTGGGCGCGTTCCAGCTCACGCCGAACTCGTTGCGGTCGACGGTCGCCTCGAGGTTGACGCCGACACGCTCGCGGCCGAACGGGTCGACGTTCGGCTCCGAGACGGAGGTCGAGATCGCGACGGGCCGGGTCACGCCCTTGATGGTCAGCTCGCCGTGCTCGAGGTCGCTCGTCCGGAAGGTGATCTCCGGGAAGCGCTCCGCGTCGAAGAAGTCGGGGGTCTGGAGGTGGCCGCTCAACTGCTCGTCCTTGACGTCGACGCTGGCGACCTTCGCCGAGCCCTCCAGGATGCCGTCCTTGAGCGTGACGGTGTAGTCGCGGAAGCCGCCGCGGAACGTGCTCGTGCCGGCATAGGGAACCTCGAACGAGACGTGCGAGTGGACGGATCCGCGCTCCAGCTGCCGCCGGGTGCAGACTTGAGGGTGGTGATCGTGGACATCGAGTTCGTTCTCCTTTATACTTGAGGTCACAAGGAAGAATAGCGAGAGAAGATCGTCTAGTCAAATATTGATGGCGCAAGGAGAGTTGAGCCCCACGCTGACGGCGTGGATCCGCTTCCTGCGCGCGCATGCGGCGATCACGCGCGAGCTCTCGTCGCAGCTCGAGGCGCTGCACGGGCTGACGCTGAGCGACTACGACGTGCTCGTCCAGCTGTTCCACGCGCCCGAGCGGCAGATGCGACGGGTCGACATCGCGCGCTCCGTGCTCCTCACCGCGTCCGGGATCACGCGGCTGCTCGACGGGCTCGAGTCGTGCGGCTACGTCGAGAAGGCGCGCTGCGAGACCGACGCCCGCGTGACCTATGCCGTGCTCACCGACGCCGGCGCGAAGAAGTTCGAGGCGGCGTCGGAGTCGCACGAGGCGGACATCGAGGAGCTGTTCGGCTCGCAGTTCGAGCCGCGCGAGCGGAAGCAGCTCGCGGAGCTGCTCGGGCGGCTGCCGCTCGCGGACACCTCCCAGCCTGCTCGGAAGACGAGACGGTATGAGTCACGCCTTCTCCTCGCTCGACGAGCTCGGGGACGGGCCGGGCTTCCGGAAGATCCGGCAGGCGCTCGGGGTGTCCGCGTTCGGGATCAACGCGATCGTCATGGCGGGCGGACACGACGGATTCCTCCACTACCACGACGAGCAGGACGAGCTCTACTTCGTCCACCGCGGCCGGGTCGAGGTCGAGGTGGAGGGCGAGACACGGGTGCTCGGCGAGGGCGGCCTCTTCCACGTCTCGGCGGCGACGGCGCGCAAGGTCTCGATCCGTTCGACGAGGAGGCGGTCGTGCTCGCGATCGGCGGCAAGGGTGGCTACGTCGAGCGCGACGGACACCTCGTGCACGAGGAGGACATTCCGCGTCGCGCCGCCTTCGGCAAGCAGTAGACGCTCGCGGGCGAGTGGAACAAAGGCCCGCCGTCTACCTCATCACCGGGCCGATGGCGGCCGGCAAGTCGACCGTCGCGCGCCTCCTCGCGTCGCGCTTCGCACGCGGGGTGCACCTCGAGGGCGACGTCTTCCGCCGCAGCGTCGTGAGCGGGCGGGAGGAGACGACCCCGACCCTCGGCCGAGGCGCTCGCGCAGCTCCGGCTGCGCTACCGGCTCGCCGCGGCCGCCGCCGACGCCTACTTCGAGGCGGGGTTCGCGGTCGCGGTCGAGGACGTCGTCGGGGGGCCGCTGCTCGGCGAGTGCCGGACGATGATCGACAGTTGTCCCTGCCACGTCGTCGTGCTGGCGCCGACGGCCGAGGCGCTCGCCGCACGCGAGGCGGGGCGGACGACAAGGGCTACAGCCGCGGTTGGACTGGCGGGGACGACCATGACGAGTTCGTCGCCACGACGCCGCGGGTCGGCCTCTGGCTGGACACGACGGAGCAGACGCCGGAGGAGACCGTGGACGAGATCCTCGCGCGAACGACCTTCGAGGACTCCCCGTTCGTCGTCGTCGACTACGACGACGCGTGGCCCGCGCTCTTCGAGGAGCTGGCTGGACCCGTGCGCGAGGCGTGCTCGGATCTCGGTGCCGAGGTGGAGCACGTCGGCAGCACCGCCGTTCCCGGCCTCGCGGCGAAGCCGATCGTCGACATCGACGTCGTCGTTCGCTCGGCGGCGGACGTGCCGGCGGCGATCGAGCGGCTCCGCTCGCTCGGCTACGTCTACCAGGGCGACAAGGGGATCCCGGGGCGCGAGGCGTTCCTCTGGCCGCCCGGCTCTACGCCTCACCACCTCTACGTCGTCGGCGCGGGAAACGAGCCTCACCGGAGCCACTCGGCGCTCCGCGACTACCTGCGCGCGCACCCGGACGCCGCGCGGGAGTACGGGAGCTGAAGCGGCGGCTCGTCGTCGAGCACGCCGCCGACCGGCTCGGGTACGGGGAGGCGAAGAGCGAGTTCGTCGCCCGCGTCCTCCGTCGCGCAGCGGACGGCTAGAGCAGCGCGACCGTCCGGATCTCGCCGCCCTCGCCGATCCGCGGCAGCCGCTCCGGCACCTCCTCGAGCGGGATCGTGCTCGTGAGAAGCGGGCGAGGTCGAGCCTCCCGTCGAGCGCCGCCCGGGCGAGGAACGGGAAGTCCTCCTGCGGGATCGTGTCGCCCCCGTGCGTGACCGCGATCGTCACCTTCGGGTCGAAGACGTCGGCCGCGAGATCGACGTCGAGCCTCGTGCCCGGCAGCGGCAGGCCGACGAGTGTCGCCGTTCCCGCGTAGGCGCACATCCTGATCGCCTGCGCGCGCCGGGCGCGCCGACCGCGGCGAAGGCGAGCTCGACGCCGAGGCCGCCGGTCAGCTCGCGCACGGTCTCGACGGGATCGCCCGCCGAGGCGTCGACGGCCTCCGTCGCCCCGAGCTCCCGGGCGAGGTCGAGCTTCGCCGGGGCGATGTCGACCGCGACGATCCGCTCGGCACCGGCGAGCCTCGCGCCCTGGACGACGGCGAGCCCCACGCCCCCGCAGCCGATCACCGCGACCGCCGAGCCCTCGCGGACGGGCGTCGTCCAGAGCGCGGCGCCTGCACCGGTCGAGAAGCCGCAGGCGAGGAGCGCGGCCTGCTCGACCGGCAGCTCCTCCGGCACGCGCACCGCGCACGCCTCGTGCACGACCGCGCGGTCCGCGAGCGTGCCGCAGCGGAGGACGGGCGTCAGCAGCGCGCCGTCCGCGGCGCGGTGGGCACGGCGCTTCGCGCGGAGCTGGGAGGAGCAGCGGCGCGGGTCGCCGCGGCGGCAGTCGGGGCACTCGCCGCACGGCGCGCGCCACGCGACGACGACACGGTCGCCGGGCGAGACCGACGTGACGTCCCGGCCGACCGCCTCCACGACGCCCGCACCCTCGTGGCCCAGAAGGATCGGAAAGCGCATCCCCCAGCCCCCCGTCTCGACGATGTGGAGGTCGGAGTGGCAGAGGCCGCACGCCTCGATGCGGACCTGCACCCTGCGGGCCCGGGGGGCGTCCACGGACATCTCCTCTACGGCGGGGGCGGCCCCCGCCTCGGCGTAGACGACACCGCGCGTCACGTCTCGCAACGGTGCAGGCCGCCACCGGTCAAGGGAGTGTCACTCGCGCGCCGGAGCTGCTCGTCGAGCGGGACGAGCGGGAGCCGGAAGATCTCGACGGCACTCGCGTCGGTGACGACGTTGTCGCCGAGCGCGAGCATCGTCAGCTGGTCGCGGGTGACGGGCGCCCGGGGAGCAGCCGCTCGGTCAGCGCCGCCTGCAGCCGCATCGCCCCGAAGGGGACGTGAAGCGACGGCCGGTGCACGCCGAGCGTCCTCTTCAGGCGCGCCCAGAACTCGTTCCACGTGACCGCGTCCGGGCCGCCGAGCTCGAACGTGCGACCGGCGGCCGCCGGCTCCGAGACGGCGAGGGCAGAGCGCTCCGCGAGATCCTCGATCCAGATCGGCTGCAGCCGCAGCGTCCCCGGCCCGACGATCGGCGCTCACGGGTGCGTAGCGCGCAAGCCGGACGAACGTCGGCAGGACCGCCGCCGTCGCGGCCGAAGACGAAGCTCGGGCGGAAGATCACGTGCTCGAGCCCTGATTCGCGCACCGCCCGCTCCATCTCCCACTTGGCCGCGTAGAACGGCACCGCGTCCTTCGTCCGCTCGTCGAGGCCGAGCGCGCTCGCGAGCACGAAGCGGCCGACGCCGGCCTGCTGCGCGGCGGCAACGGCGGTGCGCGTCCCCTCCGTCATGACGCGCTGGAAGTCCTGCGGGCGCCCCTTGATGATCGCGACGAGGTGGACGATGCAGTCCACGTCCTCGCAGGCCGCGCGGAGCGACGCGGGGTCGGTCACGTCGCCGACGGCGAGCCGCTACTGGAAGAACTTCGGATGACCGTCCTCGTCACCGGCGCGACGGGCTTCATCGGTCCGCACGTCGTGCACGCACTGCGGGCCCGGGAGACTCCGGTGCGGGCGCTCGTCCGCGACGCCGCGCGCGCCTCGCGGCTCTCCGCCTGGGGAGTGGAGCTCGCCGTCGGCGACGTGACCGACCCCGCGTCGCTCCGCGCGGCCTGCGAGGACGTGGACTGCATCGTCCACCTCGTCGCGATCATCCGCGGGCGCCCGCAGGACTTCCAGCGCGTCATGACGGAGGGGACGCGCACCGCCGTTGCCGCCGCGCAGCAGGCCGGCGTCGGCCGCTTCGTGCTCGCGAGCGCGCTCGGCCTCGACGAGCGGACGAAGGACGCGGTGCCGTACTACGCGGCCAAGTGGGAGATGGAGCGGGCGGTGCGCGAATCAGGGCTCGAGCACGTGATCTTCCGCCCGAGCTTCGTCTTCGGCCGCGACGGCGGCGTCCTGCCGACGTTCGTCCGGCTTGCGCGCTACGCACCCGTGACGCCGATCGTCGGGCCGGGGACGCTGCGGCTGCAGCCGATCTGGATCGAGGATCTCGCCGAGCACTATGCCCTCGCCGTCTCGGAGCCGGCGGCCGCCGGTCGCACGTTCGAGCTCGGCGGCCCGGACGCGGTCACGTGGAACGAGTTCTGGGCGCGCCTGAAGAGGACGCTCGGCGTGCACCGGCCGTCGCTTCACGTCCCCTTCGGGGCGATGCGGCTGCAGGCGGCGCTGACCGAGCGGCTGCCCGGCGCGCCCGTCACCCGCGACCAGCTGACGATGCTCGCGCTCGGCGACAACGTCGTCACCGACCCGAGTGCGGTCGAGACGTTCCGGCTGCCGCTCGTCCCCCTCGACGAGCAGCTCCGGCGCGCGACGTGACACTCCCTTGACCGGTGGCAGCCACCGTTACGAGACGGTGACGCGCGGCGTCGTCTACGCGGAGCCGGACGCGGAGCCCGCCGTCGAGGAGCTGACCGTGGAGCCGCCGGGGCCCCGCGAGGTCCTCGTCCGCGTCGAGGCGTGCGGCCTCTGCCACTCCGACCTCCACGTCGTCGAGACCAAGGGCTGGGGGATGCGCTTTCCGATCCTGCTCGGCCACGAGGGGGCGGGCGTCGTGGAGGCGGTCGGCCGGGACGTCACGTCGGTCTCGCCCGGCGACCGTGTCGTCGTCGCGTGGCGCGCGCCGTGCGGCGAGTGCCCCCACTGCCGCCGCGGCGACCCGCGCCGCTGCTCCTCCCAGCTCCGCGCGAAGCGCCGCGTGCACCGCGCCGCGGACGGCGCGCTGCTGACGCCGGTCCTCCGCTGCGGCACATTCGCGGACCGCGCGGTCGTGCACGAGGCGTGCGCGGTGCGCGTGCCGGAGGAGCTGCCGGTCGAGCAGGCCGCGCTCCTCGCCTGCGCCTTCTCGACCGGTGCGGGCGCCGCGCTCTGGACGACGCCCGTCCGCGAGGGCTCGGCGGTCGCGGTGATCGGCTGCGGGGGCGTGGGGCTCGCCGTCGTCCAGGGCGCGAGGCTCGCCGGTGCCGAGCGGATCGTCGCGGTCGACATCGCCCCGGCGAAGCTCGACCTCGCCCGGGAGCTCGGGGCGACGGAGGCCGTCGACGCCTCGGCGGGCGATCCCGTCGAGACCGTGCGCGAGCTGACCGGCGGCCTCGGCGTCGAGCTCGCCTTCGCCGCGGTCGGCGCGCCCGGCGCGCTCGCGCAGGCGATCAGGATGTGCGCCTACGCGGGAACGGCGACGCTCGTCGGCCTGCCGCTGCCGGGCACGAGGCTCGACGTCGATCTCGCGGCCGACGTCTTCGATCCGAAGGTGACGATCGCGGTCACGCACGGGGGCGACACGATCCCGCAGGAGGACTTCCCGTTCCTCGCCCGGGCGGCGCTCGACGGGAGGCTCGACCTCGCCCGCTTCGTCACGAGCACGATCCCGCTCGAGGAGGTGCCGGAGCGGCTGCCGCGGATCGGCGAGGGCAGCGAGATCCGGACGGTCGCGCTGCTCTAGCCGTCCGCTGCGCGACGGAGGACGCGGGCGACGAACTCGCTCTTCGCCTCGCCGTACCCGAGCCGGTCGCCGGCGTGCTCGACGACGAGCCGCCGCTTGAGCTCCCCGTACTCCCGCGCGGCGTCCGGGTGCGCGCGCAGGTGGTCGCGGAGCGCCGCGTGGTTCCGGTGAGGCTCGTTTCCCGCGACGACGACGTAGAGGTGGTGAGGCGTGGAGCCGGGCGGCCAGAGGAACGCCTCGCGCCCCGGGATCCCCTTGTCGCCCTGGTAGACGTAGCCGAGCGAGCGGAGCCGGTCGATCGCCGCCGGCACGTCCGCCGCCGAGCGAACGACGACGTCGAGGTCGACGATCGGCTTCGCCGCGAGGCCCGGGACGGCGGTGCTGCCGACGTGCTCCACCTCGGCACCGAGATCCGAGCACGCCTCGCGCACGGGTCCGGCCAGCTCCTCGAAGAGCGCGGGCCACGCGTCGTCGTAGTCGACGACGACGAACGGGGAGTCCTCGAAGGTCGTTCGCGCGAGGATCTCGTCCACGGTCTCCTCCGGCGTCTGCTCCGTCGTGTCCAGCCAGAGGCCGACCCGCGGCGTCGTGGCGACGAACTCGTCATGGTGGTCCCCGACCGTCCAACCGCGGCTGTAGCCCTTGTCGTCCCGCCCCGCCTCGCGTGCGGCGAGCGCCTCGGCCGTCGGCGCCAGCACGACGACGTGGCAGGGACGACTGTGGATCATCGTCCGGCACTCGCCGAGCAGCGGCCCCCCGACGACGTCCTCGACCGCGACCGCGAACCCCGCCTCGAAGTAGGCGTCGGCGGCGGCCGCGGCGAGCCGGTAGCGCAGCCGGAGCTGCGCGAGCGCCTCGGCCGAGGGGTCCGGGGTCATCTCCTCCCGCCCGCTCACGACGCTGCGGCGGAAGACGTCGCCCTCGAGGTGCACCCCGCGTGCGAAGCGCGACGCGAGGAGGCGCGCGACGGTCGACTTGCCGGCCGCCATCGGCCCGGTGATGAGGTAGACGGCGGGCCTCTGTTCCACTCGCCCGCGAGCGTCTACTGCTTGCCGAAGGCGGCGCGACGCGGAATGTCCTCCTCGTGCACGAGGTGTCCGTCGCGCTCGACGTAGCCACCCTTGCCGCCGATCGCGAGCACGACCGCCTCCTCGTCGAACGGGTTCGAGACCTTGCGCGCCGTCGCCGCCGAGACGTGGAAGAGGCCGCCCTCGCCGAGCACCCGTGTCTCGCCCTCCACCTCGACCTCGACCCGGCCGCGGTGGACGAAGTAGAGCTCGTCCTGCTCGTCGTGGTAGTGGAGGAATCCGTCGTGTCCGCCCGCCATGACGATCGCGTTGATCCCGAACGCGGACACCCCGAGCGCCTGCCGGATCTTCCGGAAGCCCGGCCCGTCCCCGAGCTCGTCGAGCGAGGAGAAGGCGTGACTCATACCGTCTCGTCTTCCGAGCAGGCTGCGGAGGTGTCCGCGAGCGGCAGCCGCCCGAGCAGCTCCGCGAGCTGCTTCCGCTCGCGCGGCTCGAACTGCGAGCCGAACAGCTCCTCGATGTCCGCCTCGTGCGACTCCGACGCCGCCTCGAACTTCTTCGCGCCGGCGTCGGTGAGCACGGCATAGGTCACGCGGGCGTCGGTCTCGCAGCGCGCCTTCTCGACGTAGCCGCACGACTCGAGCCCGTCGAGCAGCCGCGTGATCCCGGACGCGGTGAGGAGCACGGAGCGCGCGATGTCGATCCGTCGCATCTGCCGCTCGGGCGCGTGGAACAGCTGGACGAGCACGTCGTAGTCGCTCAGCGTCAGCCCGTGCAGCGCCTCGAGCCGCGACGAGAGCTCGCGCGTGATCGCCGCATGCGCGCGCAGGAAGCGGATCCACGCCGTCAGCGTGGGGCTCAACTCTCCTTGCGCCATCAATATTTGACTAGACAATCTTCTCTCGCTATTCTTCCTTGTGACCTCAAGTATAAAGGAGAACGAACTCGATGTCCACGATCACCACCCTCAAGTCTGCACCCGGCGGCAGCTGGAGCGCGGATCCCGTCCACTCGCACGTCTCGTTCGAGGTTCCCTATGCCGGCACGAGCACGTTCCGCGGCGGCTTCCGCGACTACACCGTCACGCTCGAGGACGGCATCCTCGAGGGCTCGGCGAAGGTCGCCAGCGTCGACGTGAAGGACGAGCAGTTGAGCGGCCACCTCCAGACCCCCGACTTCTTCGACGCGGAGCGCTTCCCGGAGATCACCTTCCGGACGAGCGACCTCGAGCACGGCGAGCTGACCATCAAGGGCGTGACCCGGCCCGTCGCGATCTCGACCTCCGTCTCGGAGCCGAACGTCGACCCGTTCGGCCGCGAGCGTGTCGGCGTCAACCTCGAGGCGACCGTCGACCGCAACGAGTTCGGCGTGAGCTGGAACGCGCCCAACCAGGGCGGCGGCAACTACCTGGGCGACGACGTCGTCATCAGGGCCGAGCTCGCCCTCGTCAAGCAGGAGAGCTGACGATGCGCGTCATCGCCGTCTCCGGCAGCCTGCGGGACGGCTCGTTCAACACGAGCCTCCTGCGGGCCACGGCCGAAGCCGCGCCGGACGCGGTCGAGCTCGAGCTCTGGGAGGGGATCGGCGACCTGCCGCTCTACGACGAGGATCTCGAGACGGGCGCAGTGCCCGAGCCGGTGCGCCGGCTGCGGGAGGACTGGTCGGCGGCGGACGCGATCCTGTTCGCGACGCCGGAGTACAACGGCTCGGTCCCCGGCGGGCTGAAGAATGCGATCGACTGGGCGTCGCGGCCGCCGCTGCAGGGCGTCCTGCGCAACAAGCCGGTGGCGGTCGCGGGCGCGAGCACCGGCCGGTTCGGCGCCCTCTGGGCGCAGCAGGACCTGAAGCGGATCCTCGGCATCGCGGGCGCCCGTGTCGTCGGTACCGAGATCCCGGTCGCCCGCGCCCACGAGCGAGTCGACGAGGACGGCCGCCTGCTCGACGCCGAGGTGCTCGAACAGCTGCGGCTGCACCTGGCGACGCTCGCCGCGGAGGCGTCCGCCTTCCCCGAGCGGCTGGCTGCATGAGAACGACGAGGGGCCGCCCGAAGACGGCCCCTCGATTCAGCGACCAGCGCGTAGTGGCAGAGGCGCCTTCCTGCTCCGGCCTCTGGTAGTCGAGGCCGGGCGGCGCGGAACGCGGTGTCCCCCACGCTGGCTAGGCGGTTCCCCGTTCAGGTCCCGGGACGGCACCCCTACCCGCTGGTACCTCCGCTGCCCGTACTGTCTGAAATCACTGCCGGACCACCTCCTTTCCGCGGTATGCGCACGATAGCGAAGTCGCTGGCTGTCGCAAAGGGCTCGTCCCCTCCGGGCGGCCGGGACGACTGATCACCGCCCGGCTTGCGGGAAGGCCTCCGTCAGCGGGGACCGGGGCGATGTCCCAGGCGACCCGGACGCCGTCGCGGACACCGCGCATGAAGGCTGCGAAGCCGCCGTCGTGGGCGTGGATGGTGAGCCAGCGGGCCGGACTGCTACCGGTCGTGCGGAACGAGTGAGCGACGCCGGGGGGCGCGGCCACGAGGCTGCCGGCACCGACCGTGATCGTCTCGGCGCCGCGCCCGACCTCGAAGGTCAGTTCGCCCTCGAGCACGTAGAAGGCGTCGGTGTGCCGGTGGTGGATGTGCGGACCCGCCACGCGCTCGCCGGGTGCGTAGCGAGCCTCGGTGACGGCGAGGCTCTCGGTCGCGAGGAGGAGGCTCACGGCGCGCGAGTCGCCACGGAGGATGGGTTCCCGCCCGCCGACGGGAACGTACGCGCCGTCGGCTCTAGTCGCCATAGACGTCGTTCCAGCCGACGGCCCGCCAGCTGGTGTCGCCGGGACAGCTGTCGCGAGCGAAGGCGATGGCGGCGGCGAGGGTGGAGCCGCCGCCGATCGCCTGCCAGGAACGTCCATCCGGTGAGCTGAACTCGACCGCCAGGATGTGGTCGCGGCGCAGGACCGGTGCAGCGGTGTCGGCGGCGTGAGCCGGGTGGTCGAGTATCGGCGCCGGCCGGCGGCATGAACATGGCTCTTCCTCTCGTGGGAACGTGGCTCGTCAGGATGCAGGGGTGAGGCCGTGGCGGCGCATCACGGCCCCGATCGCCGCCGGGTCGGGGGGGCCGCCCGCGGCGGCGTCGAGCACCGCCGCGACCTCGCGGAAGTAGTCGGCGCCGAGGACGCCGGGGGTGACGATCGCGAGCTGCCTCGCGTCCACGTCGCCGGTGTTGTCGAAGTGGTGGACGGCGCCGCGGGCGATGCAGAGCACCTCGCCGGGGCCGACCTCGACGGCCTCGCCCTCGACCGTCCACGTGACGGTGCCCTCGAGCCCGTAGATCGTCTCCTCGTAGCCATCGTGGCTGTGCGGAGCTGCGACCTTCGCACCGGCGGGCACATCGAACTCGAACACCGCCACGGATCCGGCCGACTGCCGGCCCTCGAGCAGGAAGCGGATCGCCAGGTCTCCGACCATGATCTCGTCGCGCGTCGTTGCCGTCATCGTCCTTCTCCTTCGCACGTAGTGGTAAAGTGCCTTGACCATACATGACCGCCTCGAACTCGTCAAGCCACTTTACGAAAACCCCCGGTCGGACCGAGCCCTTCGGCCCGCCCCTGATCGGCGCCCTGCTTCGCCTGCCGTGGGACGCGGTACAGGACCGCATGCTCGAGCGCCTGCACGAGCACGGGTTCACCGACTTCGACGCCTCGTACCTGATCGTCTTCCAGTACCCCGGGCCGCAAGGCGCCCGGCCTTCGGAGCTTGCCGCGCGACTTCGCGTCAGCAAGCAGGCTCTCAACCATCTCCTCGGCCGGCTGGAGCGGCTCGGCTACCTCAGCCGCGAAGCGGACCCCGACGACAGACGCTCCAAGCGGGTCGCCCTCACGAGACGCGGCAGCGCGGCCATCACCGTCATTCGCGACGCCGTCGCCGAGGTCGAGGCGGACTGGACGCAGCAGCTGGGCCAAGAGCGCTTCACCCAGCTCCGCACCCTCCTGCGCGACCTCAACCAGGCGTGACACGAGCGGTTCTTCGGCCCGCGCTTCCGTTGCTCAGCCGGAGGTGTCGGCGCCGCGCAGTCGCCGGGCGAGCTCTTCGGCGATCCCGATCGCGATGGTCGGCTCGCTGCGGAGCAGCGTCCGGAACCGTGACGCCGGGATTGCGAGCGTGACGACATCGCCCTGCGCGACGACGGTCGCCGTCCGCGTGCCGCCGTCGAGTAGCGCGAGCTCGCCGACGATGCTGCCGACGCCGAGCGTCAGCGCGCGACTCCCGGGCCGGCGGACGGAGACGTTGCCGTCGAGCACGACGTAGAGCGCAGCGGCCGCCTGCCCCACGCGCACGAGCGGTGCGCCGTCGGCGAAGCGGCGGATCCTGGCGAGGGAAGCGACCTTGCGGCGCTGCCGGGCGCTGAGGTCCCGCAAAGAGCGGCACCTCGGCGAGCACGTTCACCCAGGTGCGTGCGTCGTCCGCGGGGAAGTCGGGTCGTAGCAGGACACTCGCGAGCGGCGATCTCTTCGTCATCTGCCCGACCTTACACCGACCAGGCTCAGCTCAGAGCAACGCTGAGCTCGAGCCCGCGGTCGAGCGGGACGGTGACGCTCACGAGCGTCGGGTCGGCCTGCCGCGCCGCCGAGTACGCGGCCAGCGGGTCCGCGTGCGAGAGGACGTTGTCGGCGACGAACAGCGCGCCGGGCTCGACCTTCTCGCGCGCGAGCCGGAAAAGCGCCTCGTAGTCCTCCTTCTCGGCGTCGATGAAAACGACGTCGAAGACGTCCTCGAGCGCAGGCAGGAGCTCGAGCGCGTCCCCCTCCAGCAGCTCGGCCCACTCCGCGAGCCCAGCCTCCTCGACGTTCTGCCGCCACGCCTCCGCTTTGCGCGGGTCGTGCTCGAGGGAGAGGACACGCCCGCCGAGATGGCGGACACCGGCGGCGAGCCAGATCGCCGAGTAGCCGCGCGAGCCGCCGAGCTCGAGCACCTCGCAGTTGGTTTGCGGCGCGACGAGCGAGAAGAGGAAGCGGCCCGTCGTCGGCACGACCTGCCGCGCCCGCAACTCCTGCGCCACGCCGCGCCCGCGCTCGTCGGAATCTTCCTGCTCGAGGCGCTCCAGCACAGCGCGAACGCGGTCGTCGAGCACGTTGCCGAGCCTATCCTTGGACCTCTGATGCGGGCCGAGCTGACGATCGAGATCGCGCGGACACCGGAGGACGTCTTCGCCTACCTCGCCGACGTCTCGAACCTGCCGGCCTGGCAGTCGGGCGTGCGCTCCGCGGAGATCGTGGACGGCGCTCAGGCGAAGACGGGGGCCAGGATGGTCGAGTCCCGCAGCCTGCTCGGCAAGGAGCTTCGGACGACGCTCGAGATCTCCGAGTTCGAGCCGCCGCGAGTGTTCGCCCTGCACGCGCTCGACGGCCCGGCCCCGTTCGACGTCCGCCACGAGCTCGAGGCGGCAGGCGCGGGAACGAGCCTCCGCGTCGCGGTGGAGGGCGATCCGGCGTTCCTGCCGGGATTCGCGGGCGGGCTCGTGGCGCGCCGGCTCGAGAAGCAGGTACGCAAGGACTTCGAGCAGCTCAAGCTCCTGCTCGAGGCGTCCGGCTAGCATCGCCCGACGAGCCGCCGCCGGGCGTGCGGATCTCGGACGGGCTCTCCGTCTGCGCACCGTGGGCATAGGATCGCCCCGTGGCTCCGGAAGAGAGCGTGCGAGACCGGCGGCGTGAGCAGCGCGCACGGCACCTCGCCGGAGCGGGAGCGGCCTTCCTCGTAGCGGCCGGTCTTGCGGCGTGCGCGGGTGGGGCCTCGACCGGAGGAGGCGGCGGCCCCGTTCCCTATCCGAAGGGCACCTGGTCTGCCGGCCGGCAGGGCGCTTTCATGACGGCGTGCGACGC
Source organism: uncultured Actinomycetes bacterium (assembly GCA_963775155.1). Classification (GTDB taxonomy): domain Bacteria; phylum Actinomycetota; class Thermoleophilia; order Gaiellales; family Gaiellaceae; genus Palsa-739. The sequence continues at coordinate 17,224 of CAVZHU010000006.1, forward strand.
GCAGGGAGCTGCCACGTATTGCGCCTGCGCTCTCGGCCACGTGATGCAGCAATATCCCGACGCGAGCAAGGTGCCCGGCTCGGTCGCGGCCAGGGGCAGGAGAGCAGTGACGCATCCGCAAGGCTTCCCGGACTGCACCGCGCAGTGACCGGGAGGCAGGCGCCTGCGGGGTGCCTGACGCTTCGGCCTACCGCCGAACGGCCGTGAGCGCTCGCTCGCGCTCGACGTCGGCCCGGACGAAGCAGTCGGCGCGGTGGTCGTTGACGATCCCGCAGGCCTGCAGCGTCGAGTAGACGGTCGTCGGGCCGACGAAGCGGAAGCCGGCCGCCCGCAGCCGCCGCGAGAGCTCGCGCGACGCGGGGGTCTCCGCCACCCATTCCTCGGGCGCGGGCCCGTCGCGCCGGTACTCCCAGACGAGCCCCTCGAGCGGAGTCCCGGTCTCGCGCAGGGCGAGGGTCGCGCGCGCGTTCGCGACCGCTGCCTCGATCTTGCCGCGGTGGCGGACGATGCCGGCGTCGCCGAGCAGCCGCTCGACGTCCCGCTCGCCGAACCGCGCCACGCGCTCCGGGTCGAAGCCGACGAAGGCGCCACGGAACGCCTCCCGCTTGCGCAGGATCGTCACCCACGCGAGCCCGGCCTGGAAGCCCTCCAGGCAGAGACGCTCGTAGAGGCCCCGCTCGTCGCGTACGGGCCGTCCCCACTCCTCGTCGTGGTAGGCGGCGTAGAGCGGGTCGCTCGTCGGCCAGCAGCGGATCGGCTCACCGGACACGGGCCGAGCGTATGCGCCGCGGGCGGATCAGGCGGCGTCGGCCGCGACGGCACGAACCGACGCGGCGGCGCGGGCAGGAGCGGCGGCGGGCCTCGGCACCGCGCGCGGAACGAGCAGCCGGTAGAAGGTGAGCCAGAGCACAGGCCCGGCGGCGAGCACTGCGGTGAGCGGACCGCCGAAGCCCCTGAGGTCGCTGCCGACGAGGAGGGCGTGCCCGAGGGCGAGCCAGAAGGCGGCGAAGCTCGCGAAGTGGAGCCGGCGCCAGCCCTTCTGGCCGATCCAGCGCCGGGCCTTGAACGAGGCGGCGAGAGCGAGGCTCGTCCAGCCGGCGACGATGCCGAGCGCGACCGCCCCGGGGCGCCACGCGGCGGCACCGGGAACGAGCACCGACAGGACGTTGAAGTGCATGACCGGGTCGAGCAGCAGCGCCCCGACGTGGAGACCGACCATCGAGAGGCCCGTCCAGGCGAGCGTTCGGTGCAGCACGAGGAACGGCTTCTGCCGCTTCGGTGCGAGCAGGCGGGTACTCATGGCCAGCCCGGCCCAGACGGCGAGCGTGAGCAGGCCGAACGCCACGAGGCCGGAGGCCCGGGCGACGAACCAGGCGAGCGGGACGCCGCTCACGACGCGATCACGACGAGCCGCTCACGCGCGAGCGGCGGGTTGCCGAGCGGGACCATCGGCCCGGCGTGCGGGACGTAGATGGCGGAGAGCGCAGGCCTGGCGGCGACGTGCGCCCGGGCCTCCTCGAGGGACGCGATCGCGAGGGTCGTGGCGTGCGCCTCCGCCTCGGCGGCGTCGGGCGCGACGACCGTGACGGTGAGCGGGCCGGCGAACGCCGGCTCGCCCGTCTCCGGGTCGATCAGGTGATGGAGCGAGCCTGACGGCCCGAAACGGCGCGCGTCGCGCCCGGAGGTCGCCACGCCGCCGGCGGCGAGCGCGAGGACGGCGAGCGTCTCGCCGGGGCGCCGCGGGTCCGCGACGGCGATCCGCCACGGCCCGCCTTCCGGCGTCTCGCCGCGGACGGCGATGTCGCCGCCGAGGTCGACGAGCCCGCCGGCGAGGTCCGGCGCGGCGGCGAGCATCGCGTCGAGCGCACGGCGGGCGGCGTAGCCCTTGCCGATCCCGCCGAGATCGACGGCCGTACCCGGCGCGAGCCGCGCGCGACCGCGCGCTTCGTCCAGCTCGATCGCCGAGCCTGCGCGCCAGCCGTCCAGCCGGATGGCCGGGCGCTCCTCGAGCAGCTCGAAGGAGCGGTCGTAGCCCGCCGCCACGAGCGCGGGCAGGACGGTCGGGTCGAAGCGGCCGCCCGTGTCCTCGCGGGCCTCGACGGCGAGCCGGAGCGTCTCGAGCAGGCGCGGCCCGACGGGAGCCCACTCGCCGGAGGAAGCGTTCAGCCGCGAGAGATCGCTCGCGGCGTCGAAGCGCGAGAGCTCGCTCTCGCAGGCCGCGACCTCTTCCTGTGCTGCGACGAGCGCCGCCCGCGCGCGCTGCTCGTCGCCCGCGCCGGTGGTGGCGGCCGCGGAGCAGGTCGTGCCTACGGCACGCCACTCGACCCGCTCGAGGGAGCTCACGGCCGCACCACCGCGGAGGTCGCGGTCGTCGCGTGCGTGGGCGAGGACAGCGTGACGAGGTGCTGCTTGCCGTTCGCGCCCTTCACGACCACGGTCTGCGCGGCAGCCGTCGGCGGCGGGGCCGGCGGGCGATACGACCATGCGAGCACGGCGACGATTGCGAGCATCGCCCAGACGGAGAGGACGGTGATCCAGACGCGCTGCATCAGTCACCACCCTCTTCCCACTGCTGGGCGACCGGTGCCTGCTGGACGACGGCGGCCGGGGCCGAAGACGCCGGCGCGGGCCGGTGCGTGAGGCCGAAGATCGCCGCGCCGCCGGTGAGCACGGTCGCGGCGAGGACGCCGGCGAGCTTGAATGCGGGGCGGTTGATGTTCATGCCCACGTTCTACGGCCCCGCAGGCCAGCGGTGGGCGAGCGTGAGCCCAAGCTTCGGTAAAGGTTTCGGGCTGGGCGATTGACTCGTCTAGGCGGGCCGCAGCCGCACGACCGCGTCGACGCCGCCGCCCTCGGCCTCCTGCAGCTCCACCTCGCCCTCGTCGACGAGGACGAGCCGGCGCACGATGGCGAGCCCGAGGCCCGAGCCGCCGGCTCCTGAGCCGGTGCGCCAGAAGCGGTCGAAGGCGCGCGCCCGCTGCTCGGGCGGCAGGCCCGGCCCCTCGTCGCGTACATGGAGCTCGACCCACGAACCGACGGCGGCGGCGGCGAGCGAGACCGTCGCGCCGGCCGGCGACGCCTCGACGGCGTTCGAGATCAGGTTGTCGAGCACCTGCGCGATCCGTCCCGGCGCCGCGCGGACGGACAGGGGCTCGTCGAGATCGGCCCGGAGCGCAACGCGGCGCTCGTCGGCCAGCGGGAGCCACGCCTCGACCCGCTCGCGCACGAGCGCGCTCACGTCGACGCTCGCCGCCGGATCCGTGCCGGCATCCGCCCGGGCGAGCGCCAGCAGCCCGTCCACGAGGTCGCCGAGCCGCTTCACCTCGCGCAGCGCGGCAGCCTGGTCCGGGCCCGACGGCAGGCTCTCGAGACGTAGCCGCAACGCGGTGAGCGGCGTGCGCAGCTCGTGGGAGGCGTCGGCCACGAACTCCTCCTGCGACCGCAGGAGCATCTCGAGCTTCGGCGACCGTCTCGTTGAAGACCATGGCGAGCGACCGGACCTCCGGCGGCCCCTCCCGCTCGGCGGCCCGCGCGTCGAGCCGCCCGGAGCCGACCGCCACCGCGGCCTGCTCGAGCCCGTGCAGCGGCCGGGTGACGAACCGCGCGAGCGCGATGCCGACCACCGCGGCCCCGGCGAGCACGATCACGCCGATCAGGCCGAGGATCAGCCAGTAGTGGCGGCTGCGCGCGTCCACCGCCGAGAGCGGATACGTGATCCGGACGGCACCGTGCACCTGCCCGCCCGAGGCGATGGGGACCGCGACGTAGAGGAGCTGCTCGTTCAGGGTCCGCGAGAGGCGGACGCCGTGCGCGTACTTCCCCGCCAGGGCCAACTTGATCTCCGGCCGCGAGGCGAAGCTCTCCGTCCCGCTCACCCGCGCGCTCGTGTCGACGAGCGCGTAGCCGCGCGTGTCCACGATCACGACGCGCGACCCGGTCTGGCCGGCGTAGGCGGACGCGATCCGCCCGAGCGCCTCGAGCTGCTTGCGCGTCGGCGACGGCACCTGGATCACGTCCTCCGCGTCGGCCGCGAGCACCATCGCGTTGCGCGAGACGCTCGAGGTCAGGTCGCGGCGCTCGCTGCGCTGGTTCTGGATCCCGAGCGGCAACTCGAGGGCGAGCAGGACGAACAGCGTCACGCCGAGGTAGCCGAGGAGGAGCCGGCGGGTCACGGCACGTGCAGGCGGAAGCCGATGCCGCGCACGGTCTCGATCAGGTGCGGGTCGCCGAGCTTCCTGCGCAGCGCCGCGACGTGGACGTCGATCGTCTTCGACGACCCGTACCAGGACGTCTGCCAGACATCCTGGAGCAGCCGCTGCCGGCTGATCGCGGCGCCCGGGTCGCGGGCGAGGGCGGCGAGCAGGTCGAACTCCTTCGGCGTCAGCTCGAGCTCCGTCCCGTCGAGGCTGGCGCGGCGGGCGCGCTCGTCCACCTCGAGCCCGCCGGCGCGGAGCGGCTCGCCGCTCGTGTCCAGCGAGTCCACACGGCGCATGACGGCGCGGATTCGCGCGATCAGCTCCCGCAGCCCGTACGGCTTGACGACGTAGTCGTCCGCGCCGAGCTCGAGTCCGACGACGCGGTCGGCCTCCTCGCCGCGGGCCGTGACGACGATGATCGGCACGCGGGAGCGTTCCCGCAGCCGCCGGCAGACGTCGAGCCCGTCGATGTCGGGGAGGCGGAGGTCGAGCAGGACGAGGTCGGCGGCCGCGGCCTCGAGGGCGTCGGCGCCGTTCGCGACGCGCGTGACCTCGTAGCCCTCGCGCTTCAGGCCGTCCACGAGCGGCTCGGCGATGGCGTCCTCGTCCTCTACGACCAGGATGTGCACGTGCGGAGTGTGCGGTACAGGCGCAGGGGCGGCATCGGCACTTAGCCGAACCTTTACCGCACCCTGGCAGAAGCCTCGCCGAGCGCTCTCCCCTGCCTCACCACGCGGGGCCTAGCGTCGTCGGCATGAACAAATTCCATGTCACCGTCCTTGCTCTCCTGCTCGCGGGATCCGCGGTCCTCGGCGCCGTCGCCGTCAGCCGCACGACCGGCCTCGGGGCCGCTGCCCGGCAGACGAACGACGCCGCCGTCGCCGCCCAGACGAAGCAGTTGGCCGCCTACGCGGCGAAGCTGAGGAAGGAGCTCAAGGCTAAGCCGCCGGCGCTCCCCGCCCTCCCGAAGCGACCGGCCGCCACGCCCGTCTCGCAGGCGCCGCGGATCGTCTACCAGCAGCCTCCGCCCGTCGTCGTCACCGTTCACAAGCACCACGGCGACGACGGCTCCTACGAGGCCGACGGCGGAGGAGGCGGAGGCGGCAATGACTAGCCACCACGGACGGCTCTACGCCCTCGCGCTCGCGCTCGTCGTCTTCTTCCTCTCGTGGGCCGTCGTCGCCGCGCACCCGTGGGCGACGGCGAGCGCCGACCCGCGGCTGCGCGTCCTCGCCACCCGCGAAGCACAGCTCCAGCATGAGGCGAAGTTGGTCCAGAAAGTCGTCGCGGCCCGTTGGGCGAGGTACCGCGTCGGGCTGAAGAAGCGCCGCGCGCAGATCGCGGCGATCACCTCCTCGCCCGCGCCCGTGCAGACCGGGGCCGCCGGCCCCGTCCAGGTCGTGACCCTGCCCGCACACGTGATCACGAGGACGTCGTGAAGACGGATCCGACCTTCTGGTTGCTCGCCCGCGCGAGCGGGTGGACGGCGTACGCACTGCTCACCGCCTCCGTCGTCGCGGGGCTCGTGCTCAAGTCGAGGCCGTTCGGGCGCGCGCTCAAGCCGGCGTCGGTCACCGACACGCACCGGTTCCTCGCCCTGCTCGGCCTCGGAATGCTCGCGCTCCACGGTGGGGCGATCATGTTCGACCAGACGCTGCGGATGCCGCTCGCCGGGCTGCTCGTGCCGGGCTCGTCCCCGTACCGCCCCGCCGCGGTGGCGGCGGGCGTCGTCGCAGCGGAGCTGATGGTCCTGATCTACGCCTCGTTTGCGCTGCGCCGCAGGATCGGCGTCCGGAACTGGCGGCGCCTCCACTGGGCGACGTATCTCGTCTTCCTCCTCGCCACCGTCCACGGCCTCGCCGCCGGCACCGACTCGACGCAGCCGTGGGCCTACGACCTCTACCTCGGGGCGGTCGGCGCAGTCGCCTTCGCCACGGCGTGGCGAGCGCTCGGCCGCCCCACCCGCCCCGCAATCGAAAGGAGCACCTGATGTACCGGATCTCGGTCGACCGCTCGCTCTGCAACGGCTACGGCGTCTGCGAGGCTCTCGCCCCCGACGTGTTCGAGCTCGCCGACGACGGGCTCGCGACCGTCCGCTCGGGCCTCAGCGAGGACGAAGCGGTCCACGAAGCGTGCGATGCTTGCCCGATGGGCGCCATCTCGATCGCGAGAGTGGAAGCCGCGTGACGCGAAAGCTCCTCCTCCTACCGTTGGCCGCGGCCGCCGCCGCCGCGGCGATCGCGGCCAACATCCTGCTGCTCGGGCGGGCGGCCGCGGGCAACGAGCCGACCGTCCGGCTCAGCCCGCGCGCGCACCTTCCCGCCGCGCCCAACTGGACCGTCCGCCCGACCACGGGCCACCCGCAGGACGGGGGAGCCGACGACTAGAGGCTTGATGTGAAATAGACGCCCGCAGGGGCCGTTCCAGGCCGCGCCTGGGACGGCATCCGGCGCCGCGGGCTATCTCACATCAAGCCTCTAGTACACGCGTCCGTAAGTTCGGTCGCTTATCCGGCGAGTGGATCGTCGTTCGTGGCCAGGACGCAGGGAGCCCCGATAGCGGTGTTCTATCGGGGCGAGCGAGGACGCCGTCACGGGCGGCGAGACGCCGCCGGGAAGTGGCCATGACTTGCGGACGCGTGTACTCGGACCGCGGGCAGGCCGCCGAGCCGCGACAATCGCAGGATGCGTCTCTCCGCGAAGGCGGACTACGCCCTGCGTGCAGGGGTCGAGCTCGCGGCGGCCGGTGACAGCGCGCCGGTCAAGGCCGAGCAGATCGCGGCTGCACAGAAGATCCCGCCGAAGTTCCTCGAGAGCATCCTGCTCCAGCTTCGCAACGGCGGCCTCGTGCGGAGCCAGCGCGGCGCGGAGGGCGGCTACTGGCTCGCCCGGCCTGCCGCCGAGATCTCGCTCGCGGAAGTGATCCGCGCTGTCGACGGGCCGCTCGCGAGCGTCCGCGGCGAGCGGCCGGAGTCGCTCGCCTACACCGGCGCGGCGGAGCCGCTCGGGCTCGTCTGGATCGCCGTCCGCGCCAACCTGCGCGCGATCCTCGAGACCGTGACGCTCGCGGACGTCGCAGCGGGGACGCTGCCGACCGAGATCACGTCGCTGACCAAAGACCGCGAAGCCTGGCTCCCGCACTAGGCGCGCACACACCGGTCTTGAAATTCCTGCGCCGGTGTGACAACAATACGGCCGCCATTCCTAGTAAGTCTGTAGGGAATCACTAGAAGGAGGGAAGCAGTGCCCCGCCGTTCAGTCGTGCTCGTTCTCCTTGCGGCACTCGCCTGCGTCTGCGGCTCGACCGGTGCGTCGGCCCGCACCAGCGGCACGACGCTGAACCTCGTCGCCTACTCCGTTCCGAAGCCCGTGCTGGCGGTGCTCATCGCGCACTACCAGAAGACGCCTGCCGGACGAGGCGTCTCGTTCACGCAGTCGTACGGTGCGTCCGGGTCGCAGGCGCGCGCGATCGTGGCCGGCCAGCCGGCCGACATCGCCTTTCTCTCGACCGGTCTCGACGTCGACACGCTCGTCGACGCCGGCCTCGTGGCCAGGAACTGGGGCCACTTCCCGTACCGCGGCATCGCGGCCGACTCGCAGGTCGTCTTCGTCGTCCGGCCGGGGAACCCGAAGCACGTCAAAGGCTGGAGCAGCCTCGTCAAGCCCGGCATCCAGGTCGTCACGCCGAACCCGTTCAGCTCCGGCTCGGCCAAGTGGAACATCCTCGCCGCGTACGGAGCGATGCGGAAGGCCGGCCGGAGCGACAAGCAGGCGGTCGGCTACCTCAAGCAGCTCTTCCGGCACGTCGTCTCGCAGGACTCGTCCGGCGCGAACGCGATGACGACGTTCCTCGCCGGCAAGGGCGACGTGCTCCTCACGTACGAGAGCGAGGCGCGCGCCGCCCAGGAGACGGGAGCGAAGATCCAGTTCGTCGTCCCGAGCCCGACGATGCTGATCGAGCTCCCGATGGTGCCGCTGAAGAACTCGCGGAACTACGCGACGGCGGTGCAGTTCATCCGCTGGCTCCACACGACGCCGGCGCAGGAGATCCTCGCCCGCGGCGGCTATCAGCCGGTCGAGAAGACCGCCCTGCAGCGGTACCACCGGAAGTTCGTCCCGCAGGGGCGCGTGTTCTTCAAGATCTCGAGCTCGCTGTTCGGCGGCTGGCGGCAGGCGAACAGGACGTGGTTCGACCCGGACACCGGCCGGATGGCGGCGATCGAGCGGGCGGTCGGCGGGGCCGGTGGATAGCGCCGCCGGCATCGCGGTCGGACGGCCGCGGCCCGGGCAGCGGCGTGCCGGGCACCCGAGCACGCCACTCGCGCTCGGCGCCGTCACGACGTTCCTGACCGTCGTCGTCGTCCTGCCGATCGCAGCGCTCGCCTGGGAGTCGAAGCGGCAGGGCGGCGACGCGTTCTGGCGGGTCGTCTCGAGCCCGGAGGCCGTGGCGGCGCTGAAGCTCACGCTCGGAGCGGCCGTCGCCGTCGCCCTCGTCAACGGGGTCCTCGGAACCCTCACGGCATGGGTGCTCGTGCGCGACCGCTTCCCGGGCAAGTCGCTCGTCAACGCGGTGATCGACCTCCCGTTCGCGCTCCCGACGATCGTCGCCGGACTGACGCTCCTCGCCCTCTACGGTCCGAGCTCCCCGGTCGGCGTCGACATCGCCTTCACGCGTGCCGCAGTCGTGCTCGCGCTCTGCTTCGTCACGCTGCCGTTCGTCGTGCGGACGGTGCAGCCGGTGCTGCACGAGCTCGACACCGAGATGGAGGAGGCCGCACGATCGCTCGGCGCCCGCGAGACGACGGTCTTCCGGCGGATCGTGCTGCCGAACCTGCTGCCGGGAATCCTCTCGGGCATGGCGCTCGCGCTCGCCCGTGCCGTGGGCGAGATCGGTGCCGTCGTGATCATCACCGGCAACCTCCCGTACCGGACCGAGGTCGCGTCGGTCTTCGTCATGAACCGCATCGAGAGCGGTGATCCGGGCGGGGCCGCGGCCGTCGCGATCGTCCTCCTCTGCCTGTCGTTCGCGATCCTGCTCGCGATCGGCGGGCTTCGCTTCCTCACCACGAGGCACGAGCGTGGCTAGACGCGTGCCACGCTGCGTCGCGCTCGCCTATCTCGCGGCGGTGCTGCTCGCGCCGCTCGCGATGGTCTTCCGGCGGACGTTCGAGCACGGCGCAGCCCCGGTGTGGACGGCGCTCTCGAGCCCGGCAGCCGTGCACGCCTTCGAGGTGACCCTGCTCGTGACGGCGGTGGCCGTGCCGCTGAACACCGTGTTCGGGATCGTCGTCGGGCTCCTCGTCGTGCGACGGCGCTTCCGGGGCAAGGGTCTCCTGAACGCGTTCATCGACCTGCCGCTCGCGATCTCCCCGGTCGTTGTCGGGCTCGCCCTCTACCTCCTCTACGGGCGTACGGGCTGGTTCGGCGGCTGGCTGACCGGGCACGGGCTCCAGATCCTGTTCGCATGGCCGGCGATCGCCCTCGCGACGGTCTTCGTCTCGGTGCCGTTCGTCGCGCGCGAGGTGATCCCGACGCTGCGCGCGCTCGGAGCCGAGCAGGAGCAGGCGGCGCGGACGCTCGGCGCTTCGCGCTGGCAGTCGTTCCGCCGCATCACGCTGCCGTCGATCCGGTGGGCCGTCGTCTACGGCGTCGTCCTGACGACGGCACGCTGCCTCGGCGAATACGGCGCCGTCGCCATCGTCTCCGGCCGGATCGTCGGCAAGACCGAGACGGCGACGCTGCTCGTCGACGACTCGTACCAGAACCTCGACGTCTCGGGCGCCTATGCCGTCGCGCTCGTCCTCGCAGCGGCGGCGGTTGCCGTGCTCGTGCTCATGACCCTGACCAAGCCGAAGGAGCAGAAGACCTGATGTCGATCGAGATTCGCAACGTCACCAAGCGCTTCGGGGACTTCGTCGCCGTAGACGACGTCTCTCTCGTCGCCGAGAGCGGCTCGCTGACGGCGCTCCTCGGCCCGAGCGGCTCCGGGAAGTCGACGCTCCTGCGCGTCGTCGCGGGCCTCGAGCGGCCGAACAGCGGCGAGGTTCTCCTGTCGGGCGAGGACGCCACCGAGCTCCCGCCGCAGAAGCGCGGCGTCGGCTTCGTCTTCCAGCACTACGCGGCGTTCAAGCACATGACCGTCCGTGACAACATCGCGTTCGGCCTGCAGGTGCGGAAGCGGCCGAAGGCGGAGATCAGGGCCCGCGTCGACGAGCTGCTCGCGCTCGTCCAGCTCCATGGCTACGCGAGCCGCTATCCGGCGCAGCTGTCCGGCGGCCAGCGGCAGCGGATGGCGCTCGCGCGGGCGCTCGCGCCCAAGCCGCAGGTCCTGCTGCTCGACGAGCCCTTCGGTGCGCTCGACGCACGTGTCCGCGCCGAGCTCCGCGACTGGTTGCGCCGCCTCCACGACGAGATGCACGTGACCACCGTCTTCGTGACGCACGACCAGGAGGAGGCCATGGAGATCGCCGACATGGTCGCGGTGCTCAACGAGGGGCGGCTCGAGCAGGTGGGGACGCCCATCGAGCTCTACGACGAGCCGGTGTCGGAGTTCGTCATGCGCTTCGTCGGCGACGCCAACACGCTCGCCGGGCGGCTCGTGCGGCCCCACGACATCGCGCTGAAGCGCGAGCCGGACGACGGCGCGGTCGAGGTCGAGGTCGAGGTCGAGCAGATCCGCGTGCTCGGCGCCGAGGCACGGGTCGACCTCGTCGACGGCGACGGCTCACGCCTCGTCGCCCGCCTCCGCCGCGACGAGCTCGACGAGCTCGAGCTCGAGCGCGGCGAGATCCTCTGGGCGCGTCCCGAGCGTGCGCTCGAGGCTACGGGAGCTCGACCATGATCGAGCCGTCGACGATCCGCACCGGGTAGGTCTCGACGGGCTCGGTGGCCGGCAGCGACAGCGGTCGCCCGCTCGCGAGCTCGAAGGCGGAGCCGTGGCGCGGGCAGACGACACGGCAGAGATCCTCGTCCCAGTCGCCCTCGCAGAGCGGCCCGTCGTCGTGGGAGCAACGGTCCTCGATCGCGTACAGCTCGCCGCCGCAGTTGTAGACGCCGACGAAGAGGCTGCCCTGCTGGACGATCTTCGAGGAGCCCGGCCGGAACTCGTCCGCCGCGGCGACGTCGATCTCCGCCACTACGAGAGCTCGAGGTCGTCGAAGCCGTCGAGGCCCGCGGGGAGCGGCGTCCCCTTCGACCGGTGCAGCGCCACCTTGAGCGTCGTCAGGCCGAGCATCGCGCACTTGAGGCGAACGGGCGTGAGCGGGACGCCGATCTCGGCGAGCAGCTCGTCCTTGTCCATCTCCGCCACCTGCTGCGCCGTGCGCCCCTTCGCCATCTCCATCAGCATCGACGTCGCCGCCTGCGAGATCGCGCAGCCGCGTCCGGAGAAGCGGACGTCGTCGATCGTCTCCCCGTCGTCCCCGAAGGCGACGTAGATCGAGACCTCGTCGCCGCAGAGGGGATTCTGTCCCTCCGCCTCCGCCTCCGCGTCCTCGATCACGCCGTGCCCGCGCGGGTTCTTGTAGTGGTCGAGGATGACCTCGCGGTACAGGTCTTCGAAGGCTGGATCGCTCATGGCTACGCGAACACCTTACGGACGGCGTGGAGGCCCTCGACGAGCTGGTCGATCTCCTCGGGGATCGTGTAGAGGTAGAAGCTCGCGCGGTTCGTCGCGGCGACGCCGAGCTTGTGCATGAGCGGCTGGCAGCAATGGTGGCCGGCGCGGATCGCGACTCCGTTCCGGTCGAGGATCTGGGCGACGTCGTGCGGGTGGACTCCCTCGAGATTGAAGGAGACGACGCCGGCCCGGCGCTCGGCGGGAGGCCCGTACAGCGTGATGCCCGGCACCTCGGCGAGCCGCCCGAGCGCGTAGGCCGCGAGCTCGTGCTCGTGCGCCTCGATCGCGTCGAGCCCGACCGCCTCGAGATAGTCGACGGCGGCGCCCAGCCCGACGGCCTCGGTGATGGGCGAGGTGCCGGCCTCGAACTTGTGCGGCAGGTCGCCCCACGTCGTCCGCTCGAAGCGCACCGAGCTGATCATGTGACCACCGAGGAGGAACGGCTCCATCGAGCGGAGGATCTCGGCGCGCCCCCAGAGGGCGCCGATGCCGCTCGGCCCGCACATCTTGTGCCCGGAGATCGCGACGAAGTCGGCGCCGAGCGCCTGCACGTCGACCTTCATGTGGGGAGCGGCCTGAGCCGCGTCGCAGACGAAGATCGCGCCCTGCTCGTGCGCCCACGTGACGAGCGGCGCGAGATCGTGGATCGTCCCGAGCGAGTTCGAGACGAGGTTCGTCGCGACCACCTTGACCGTGTGGTCGCGGGCGATCGCGTCCAGCTCCGCAAGGTCGGGATCGCCGTTGTCGTCGATCGGCAGCATCAGGAACTCCGCGCCCCGGCGGTGCGCGATGTACTGCCAGGGGACGAAGTTCGAGTGGTGCTCGAGCTCGGTGACGACGACCGCGTCGCCCGGCCCGAGGTTGTTCCCGCCCCAGGAGTAGGCGACGAGGTTCAGGCCCTCGGTCGCGTTGCGGACGAAGATCACCTCGCGCGCCTCCGGCGCGTTGAGGAGGGCCCTCACCCGCTCACGCGCGTGCTCGAGCCCTTCCGTCGCCCGCTCCCCGAGCTCGTGCACCGCGCGGTGGACGTTCGCGTAGGAGGTCTCGTAGAACCGGTCCATGGCCTCGAGCACCTGGCGCGGCTTCTGCGAGCTGTTCGCAGAATCGAGGTAGGCGAGAGGCCTGCCGTGGATCTCCTGCTCGAAGATCGGGAAGTCGCGGCGCAGCGCATGTGCGTCGAGCTTCGTTGCGGCCGTGACGGAGGCCATGGATCCATCGTAACGATGCGCATCACATCGACTTCTCAGCCGGCTCACATCGACTTCTCATTGCCCTGCGGCACCCTCCTAACCGCCAATGGCACAGGAATCCCGGATTGAGCGCGCCCGCGCGCGGGCGCGCGCCGCGAAGACCGCGATCGGCGCTCTCGGCCTGCTCGTCTTCGGCGTCGCCTTCGTCGGCGCGAAGACGCATGCACCCGGTCATTCGAAGGGGCAGGCGACGCCCCTCGGCGCGCCCTCGTCCTTCGAGCGGGCCGTCCACAAGAGCGTCGCCAAGGGCGGCCAGATCGCGCCGGCGGTGCAGCCTCCCCCCATCGTCACCTCGACCTCGTGAGCGCCCACACGGTTCACTGCCTGCGCGCGATGGGCTGCGACGTCGTCACCGCCGGGGGAGACCCGGCCGACGTCGCCGAGGTGCTCGAGCGCTGGGAACAGACCTTCAGCCTCTTTCGGCCCGATTCGGAGCTGTCACGCGTCAACCGTTCGCCGGCGCGCGTGCTCGCCGTCTCGCCGCTCTTCGCCCGCGCGCTCGAGGTGGCGCTGGACGCAGCCGCCGACACCGGCGGACTCGTCGACCCGACGCTCGGCCTCGGGCTGGGAGAGGTGCGCCTGTCGGGGCGGATGCTCTCGCGGCCGTCCGGCCTGGCACTCGACCTCAACGGCGTCGTCAAGGCGCTCGCGGTAGACGACGCGGCCGGAACCCTCGACGGGCCGGGGTTCGTCTCGGTCGGCGGCGATCTCGCCGTGCGGGGACCCGTCGACGTCGGCCTCCCGGGCGGCGGTGCCGTCCGGGTCGTGCAGGGCGGACTCGCCACGAGCGGAACTGCGACGCGCGGTGGTCACCTCGTCGACCCCTGGAGCGGCCGGGCGAGCGACTCTCCCTGGCAGCAGGTGACCGCGTCGGGCGCGAGTTGTCTCGCGGCCGACGTCGCGGCGAAGGCCGGCTTCCTCCAGGGCGAGCGCGGACCGGACTGGCTCGACGAGCGCGGGGTGCCCGGGCGCTTCCTCACCCCCGACGGCGAAGTCGTCGAGAACGAGTCCTGGGCAGGCTCCCTGCGGGCGGCGGTGCCGTGCACCTGACCTCGAGCCCGGAGATCTGGTACGCGGCCCGCGCCTCCGGCGTCGCGGCGTACATCGTCCTCAGCCTCGTCGTCGCGGTCGGGCTCGGGCTGGGCGGCAAGGCGCAGAACCAGCGCTGGCCGCGTTTCTCCGTCGAGAACATCCACCGCTTCGGCGGCCTGCTCGTCGGGTCGCTCATCGGGATCCACGTGCTGACGATCGCGGTCGACTCGTTCCTCCCCTTCTCGCTCACGCAGCTTCTCGTTCCGTTCACCTCGACCTACCGGCCGATCTGGACCGGGCTCGGGATCGCGGCCGCCGAGCTCCTCCTCGCACTCGCGATCACGAACCACTACCGGCGCCGGATTCCGCACCGCTTCTGGCGGACGGCGCACTACCTCAACTTCGCCGTCTGGACGCTCGCCTCGGTGCACGGGCTGATGTCCGGCACCGACCGGGGCGCCACGTGGCTCGCTCTCCTCTACGGGATCGCCGTCTCGACCGTCGTGGTCCTGTTGCTCTGGCGCTTCGGCGGCTTCGTCCTGCGCTCGCCGCGCGTGGCGACCGTCGGTGCCGTGACCGTGGTCGCGCTTCCCCTGCTCATCGTCTACGGGCCGCTGCACCGCTCGGCGCCTCTCTGGAACGCCGCGCATACCAAGGAGTCGCTCACGGGCCAGGTGATCCGGAACGGCACGAGCCTGCAGCAGATCGTGTCCTTCGTCGGCCAGTCGAAGGGGCCGCAGAAGCTGCTCGTGCGCGCGGACCTGCTCGTCTCCCCGCAGTCGCTCGAGCGGACGTCCCTCCAGCTCGAGTACCTGCCGAGCGGCGACGTCTGCCGCGGGCAGGTGACCGCGGTCGGCGGCACGAGCTTCAGCGGCACGTGCCGCCTCCCGAACGGCCAGCAGCGCTCGATCGATGCAAGCTGGGTGCCGAGTGAGGTGGGGAACAACGTCGTCGGCGAGATCAAGCTGGGTGCTTCGAGCTCCTAGCGGCGTCGCGGCGGTCGCGGCCGCCGCCCTCCTGGTTGCTGCTTGCGGTTCCTCGCCTGCGCCCGGGACGACCGGGTCGACGCAAGCGACCCGCACAAGTAACAGTCTGTTACGAGGAAAGACAGGCCTGGGCGTGACCCGGATCGGCTCGCTGCCGCGTGCGTTCGCGAAGGCGGCGGCGGTCGCCTTGCCGGGCGGCCGGCTGATGGTGCTCGGCGGCTACGCCGGCCAGGCGTCCCTCGACACGATCCTCGCCGGGCCTCCGGGGCGGCTGCGCGCCGTCGGCCGCCTGCCGCGGCCGACGCACGATGCGGCTGCCGCGAGCCTCGGCGGCTCCGTCTACCTCTTCGGCGGAGGCGAGGCGAGCTCCTGGCCGTACGTCGTGCGCGTCGACCCGCGCACCGGCTCCGCGACGGCTGCGCCGGCACTCGACGAGCCCCTCTCCGACCTCGGCGCCGTCGACGATCGGGGGCCGCGTCTACCTCGTGGGCGGCTACACGGGCACACAGTTCGCCACCGCCGTCCTCCGCTACCTCCCGAGCGGGGGCACGCGCACGGTCGCGCGGCTGCCGCAGGGGACGCGGTACGCGGGAGTCGCGGCGATCGGCAGGACGATCTACGTCGCCGGCGGGCTGACGACCGCGGGGGCGACGCGTGCCGTCTATGCGGTCTCCCTCGGCGGCCGGGTCCGGCGGCTGGCGACGCTGCCGGCGCCGGAAGACCACGCTGCGCTCGCAGCCCTGGGCGGCAGGCTCTACCTCGTCGGCGGCCGCCGCGTCCTGGCGATCGACCCCGCCTCGGGCAAGGTCACGGTCGCCGCGAGCCTGCCGGCCAGACTGAGCGACCCGACCGCGACTGCGCTGGGCAGCCGCATCGTCGTGACCGGCGGTGGCACGAACGGCGTCTGGGCGCTGACGCCTCGCTAGGGCGCTCGATCGAACGCGGCGTTCTCCCAGATGAGGCCTTGCGACTCGCGGCGGGTGAGCCGAAGTCCCTCGTGACGCGCAGCCGCCTCGATCGCCGCCGCCGGATGGACGTAGGTGCGGAAGCCGCACCGCGTGAGGCGTAGCCAGAGGTTTACGGCTCGGACGCCGAGCCGGGTCAGTCCCCGCTCCCGCGGATACGTGAGGAGGAGCCCGCGCCGGGCATGGCGCGCGGCGGCGGAGACGAGCGCGGGGCCGTCCGGATAGCAGCAGACGACCCGGTGGAGGACGACGAGGTCGTGCGGCTCGACGACGCCGGACTCGGTGACGAAGTCGCCCACCCGCCGCTCGACGCGGTCGCCGAGGTGGTGCTCGGCAAGGAGGGCGGCAGCCGCGTCCTCGTAGCCGTCGGAGAGCTCGACGACGGTCGCCTGTGCGGCTCCACGCTCGAGCAGCTCGAGCGAGAGGTTTCCGACGCCGCCGCCGACGTCGAGGACGCTGGCGCCGGCCGGGTCGCCGGCGAGCGAGACGAGGCCGCGCCCGCTGCGCGGCAGGCCGCGCCGCCGGTAGCGGCGTGCCTCGTGCCGGGCCAGCCGCCGGCCGAAGAGGCGCCGGTACTCGGACGACGGCGGCGTACAGCAGGGGCCTGACACGGAAACAGCGTACGTACCCGCGCGCCGGGACTTACACCGATATTACGTTCGTCGTGTCCGGCCTTGACGGAAGGACGCGAATGTTTCGGAGACAAACGACACGGCGGCGCCGGAGACGAGGGCGACGGAATCTCGACCGGACGCGTCGGCGGAAGAAAGGATCGGACATGAAACGACTCGGAGCGGCAATCTTCCTGGTGGCCGCGCTCGCACTTCCGGCGACGGCGCTCGCGGGCAACAGAGCGGGCGGAGCGCGCTTCGACGCTCATCTCGCGCGCGCGACCGCGCACGTCAATGCGTACGTCGCCAGGTGTGACGTCGACGCACCACCCGCGAAGTGCGCGAACCGGCACGCGAGGCTGACCGCGAGGCTGACCACCTGGGCCGCGAGGATCCAGGCGAAGATCGACGCCGTCAGCCAGAGGCCGGACAGCGACAGGAAGACGGCAAGACTGGCACGGCTCCAGGACAAGCTCGCGCAGATCTCCGCGCTGCAAGCGCAGCTCTAGCGCACCGCCGGCGCACTGCGGGAGAAGCCCGTTCGGGCTTCTCCCGCGGCGGCTCCTCTGCCGGCCGCCGCCGCTATCGTCGGGGGCTGTGAGCAGCGACTACGTCTACACGATGTACCGGGCCGACAAGTTCTACGGCCCGCAGCGACAGGTGCTCGCGAACATCTCGCTCTCGTTCCTGCCGGGAGCGAAGATCGGCGTGCTCGGCCCGAACGGTTCCGGCAAGTCCACGCTCCTCCGCATCATGGCCGGCCGCGACGAGCCGTCCTCGGGCGTCGCCGAGCTCGCGCCGGGCGCGACGGTCGGCCTGCTCGAGCAGGAGCCGTGGCTCGACCCCGCCAAGGACGTCCGCGGCAACGTCGAGGACGGCGTCCGCGAGCTGCGCGACCTCCTCGACCGCTTCAACGAGATCAGCGCGAAGTTCGCGGAGCCGGACGCCGACTACGACACGCTGCTCGCCGAGCAGGCGAAGGTGCAGGACACGATCGACCGCACCGACGCCTGGCAGCTCGAAGACCGGCTCGACCACGCGATGGACGCGCTCCGGCTGCCCGACGGCGACCGCGACGTGGCAAGCCTCTCGGGAGGTGAGCGCCGCCGCGTCGCGCTCTGCCGGCTGCTCCTCTCCGCGCCGGACCTGCTGCTGCTCGACGAGCCGACCAACCACCTCGACGCCGAGTCGGTCCTCTGGCTCGAGCGCTTCCTCGCCGACTACAAGGGCACCGTCGTCGCCGTCACGCACGACCGCTACTTCCTCGACAACGTCGCCGGCTGGATCCTCGAGCTCGACCGGGGCCGCGGCATCCCCTTCCAGGGCAACTACTCCTCGTGGCTCGAGCAGAAGCAGGCGCGGCTCGAGCAGGAGGAGAAGCGGGAGTCCGCACGACGGCGCACCCTCGCGCGCGAGCTCGAGTGGGTGCGGTCGAGCCCGACGGGGCGCCACGCGAAGGCGAAGGCGCGGCTCGGCGCGTACGAGCGGCTGTTCGCCGAGGAGGAGAACGTCAAGCTCGAGCGGGTCGAGATCCACATCCCGCCGGGACCGCGGCTCGGCGACCTCGTGATCGACGCGGACGGCGTGCGCAAGGGCTACGGCGACAACCTGCTCGTCGACGACCTCACCTTCTCGCTGCCGCCCGCCGGCATCGTCGGCGTGACCGGCCCGAACGGCGCCGGCAAGACGACCCTGTTCCGCATGATCGCCGGCGAGGAGGAACCGGACTCCGGAACGCTCCGGGTCGGCGACACCGTCCAGCTCGCCTACGTCGACCAGGCCCGTGCCGACCTCGATCCGGCGAGCACCGTCTGGAAGGAGATCTCGGGCGGCCACGACACGATCGAGCTCGGCAAGCGGGAGGTGAACTCGCGCCAGTACGTCTCCTGGTTCAACTTCAAGGGATCCGACCAGCAGAAGCGCGTCTCGGACCTCTCCGGCGGCGAGCGGAACCGCGTCCACCTCGCGAAGCTCCTGCGCTCGGGCGGCAACGTCCTGCTGCTCGACGAGCCGACGAACGACCTCGACGTCGACACGCTGCGCGCGCTCGAGGAGGCGCTGCTCGAGTTCGCCGGCTGCGCCGTCGTGATCACGCACGACCGCTGGTTCCTCGACCGGGTCGCGACGCACATCCTCGCCTTCGAGGGCGACAGCGAGACGATCTGGTTCGAGGGCTCGTGGGCCGAATACGTCGAGTGGATGATCCAGACGCGCGGCCCCGAGGCGCTCGAGCCCCACCGGATCAAGTACAAGCCCCTCGTCCGGTCGTGAAGGTCGCCGCGGAGGCGGCCCGCTGCTTTCTCGTCGCGCGCCACTTCCTCGCGCCGGCGCGGTCGCTCGAGGGCCACGCCGGCGTGCTCGAGGTCTTCCGGCGGCTCGGGTCGATCCAGTTCGATCCGCTCGCGGTCGCGGGACGCAACCACGACCTCGTGCTGCACGCGCGCGTCGCCGGCTACGAGCCGGCCTGGTGCGACGAGCTGTACGAGCGTCACGAGCTGTTCGAGACGACGAACAAGGCGCTCTCCTTCATTCCGGCGGACGAGTTCCCCTGGTACCGCGTGAACTGGGGGCGCAAGGGGCCGCGCTTCCACGCCGCCGCGCTCGCCGACAACGCCGACGTCGCCGAACGCGTGCTCGAGCGGATCCGGGCCGAGGGGCCACTCTCCTCGGCCGACTTCGAGCGGGAGAGCGGCGCGACGAAGAACTGGTTCGGGCTGCCGGAGAACGCCGTCCGCTCCGTGCTCGAGGCCTACACCGTCACCGGCGAGATCGGGCTCGCGCGCCGACACGGCAACGTCCGCTACTACGACCTGCTCGAGCGGCTCCTCCCGGCCGAGTTGCTCACGCGCGAGATCCCGGAGCGTGAGCAGCTCCGGCACAAGCTCCTGTCGCGCTACCGCGCCCACGGCCTGCTCGGCCCCGGCGGCGCCGGCGGCACGTTCGCCCGCATCGCCGACCCTGTCGACCGCAACGAGCTGCGTAAGGAGCTGCTGGAGTCGGGCGCGCTCGTGCAGGTCGAGGTCGAGGGCGTGCGCGGCAAGCGCCTCGTCGTCGCCGACGAGCTGCCGCTGCTGGAGGCTCCGCCCGAGCTGTCGCCGTCGGTTGCCTTCGTCGCTCCCTTCGACTCGTTCCTGTGGGACACAGCCCTCCTCGAGCGCCTGTTCGGCTTCGAGTTCGTGTGGGAGGGCTTCTTCCCGCAGGCCAAGCGCCGGTGGGGGTGGTACGTGCTGCCGATCCTCTTCCGCGACCGGCTCGTCGGCCGGATCGAGCCGCAGATCGACCGCGACTCGGGGTGCGTGCGCGTGGTCGGCCTCTGGTGGGAGGACGGCTTCGCGCCGCGCCGGGCCGAGGGATTCGTGGACGCCATGCTCGAGGCGCTCCGCGCGTACCTGCGCTTCGCGGGCGTCGAGCGCCTGGAGTGGGCGCCGCGTCTCACGCCCGAGAGACGGCTCTTCGCCGGCGTCGCGGCGTGAGCCAGACCGTCTGGCCGTACCTCTTCTACGCCGACATCGAGGCGGCCGCGGAGTTCCTCCAGCGCGCGGGCGGGACGCGTCTCGAGCTCGAGACCGAGTCCGGCGGCCGAATCCACGCCGGCCGGCACGGCTCCTCCTCGCCTTCGAGGGGAACAGCGAGACGATCGTTCGTGGGTAGGCCGACGGGCCGCTCACGGGCGGCCCGTGGCAGCCTTGCTAGACGAGCGACTTGACGAAGACGTCGACCTTCTCGATCGGGAACGTCTCCGTCTTGATCACATCGAGCTTCCCGATCTTCGCCAGCGCGCGGAACGCGGCGGCGTTGTCGGGGTACTGGACGACGGCGAGGAAGTCCCACGGCCCCATGAGAGCCCAGGTGTCCTCGAGCACGCCATCCTCCTCCTCGATCAGCTGTCTTGAACTTCTCGAGGTACTCGGGCGCCTTCTCGAGGGTCTCGCGGCCCTCGGGCGTCAGGGTGATCAAACCGGCATACGTGAACACGGCGTCACCTCCCTTCTGCTCGGCGACGTTACTGCGGGAGAACCGCGGCTTCATCGGCGAATCCACCGATGTCGCGCTAGGCTCCGGACGTGCGGGAGATCGCCCCCGGCCTGTGGCACTGGACGGCGCTGCGCGAGAGCATCCGCAACGACGTCAGCTCGTACTACCTCGCCGAGGAGCGGGTCGCGTTCGACCCGATGTTGCCTGCGGAGCAGCCGGAATGGTTCGCACCGGAGCACGCGATCCTTACCTGCCGCCACCACACCGCGAGGCGTGGCAGCTCGGCTGCAAGGTCTGGGTCGCGGAGCAAGGCGCGCACGAGCTGGAGGGCCGCGGCGACTTCCGGACGTTCGCCTGGGGCGACGAGCTGCCGGGCGGGATCGTCGCGTGCGAGGTCGGCGCCCTCAGCCCCGACGAGACCGCGTTCCACATCCCCGCCCACAACGCCCTCGCGATCGGCGACGGCGTCGTCCGCTGGCCGGGTGTCGAGGCGCTGAGCTTCGTCCCCGACGAGTTCATGGACGACCCGGAGCAGACGAAAGAGGGACTCCGCGCCGCGTACCGGCGCCTGCTCGACGAGCTCGAGTTCGACCACCTCCTCCTCGCGCACGGCGACCCCGTCGTCGGCGGCGCAAAGGACGAGCTGCGCGCGCTCGTCGGCACCTGCAGTAGGCATCGTCCGGGTGCTCGCCGGACGTAGGCGCGCACGAAGGGACAGACTGCCTGTGGTTGGAGGCCGCGCTGCTGCAGGTCGGCGAGCGCGGCTGTAGCCGCCTCGCTCACCGGCTCGAGCTCGCGGGATCAAGGGGCCTTACCAGCAAAAGCGCGTCTCGGACCTCTCCGGCGGCGAGCGGAACCGCGTCCACCTCGCGAAGCTCCTGCGCTCGGGCGGCAACGTCCTGCTGCTCGACGAGCCGACGAACGACCTCGACGTCGACACGCTGCGCGCGCTCGAGGAGGCGCTGCTCGAGTTCGCCGGCTGCGCCGTCGTGATCACGCACGACCGCTGGTTCCTCGACCGGGTCGCGACGCACATCCTCGCCTTCGAGGGCGACAGCGAGACGATCTGGTTCGAGGGCTCGTGGGCCGAATACGTCGAGTGGATGATCCAGACGCGCGGCCCCGACGCGCTCGTTCGCGGCTGAGTGCCGGCGGCCCCCCCTCGCCATTCCGCATGGCACGGTCCCGCGACCTGCCGCCGACGGTGTCCTCGGCCGCCGTCGCAGCGGATCGTCGCCGGCGTTCCACAACGCGTGCGGGACGCCGCGCGGCTCGAAGACGAGCTCGCCCGGGCCTGCCTCGAGCGTCTCCTCGCCGCTCGGAGACGCCGAGGCGGCCGCCCTCGCGGCCGGGGCTGGTCGAGCTGGTGGCGCGCCGGTTCACGCGGTC
>CAVZHU010000007.1:0-419262 GCA_963775155.1 uncultured Actinomycetes bacterium
ACGGGGACGAGTCGAGCATCGCGAGGCCGACGAATACGACGAAGCAGACGATGAAGCCCGCGGCCCAGCGCCGCCAGCGGGGCGAGAGCAGGCGTCCGTTCGGGAACACGTAGGTGACGGCGACCGGCCAGGCGTAGAGGAGCGGCCAGGAGGCGCGACTCCACTGAAGCGCCCACGCGGCATGCGACGCGCCGAGCGCGTTCGTCGGCGCCGTCGAGAGCGCGCCCACGAGCAACACCCACGCGACGACGTTCCGCGGCTGCCGGAGCGCGATCAGGAGGCCGACGACGGCGGGCGTCAGCACGGCCAGGAAGAGGAACGGGGCGACCCAGCGGTGCTGGGTCTCGCCCGCGAGCCCGACGACGCCGAGGACGGCGAGCACCGTTGTCGCGAGCGCGACGGCGGAAGCGGTGATCCGAAGCCTGCGCATCGCCGGATTCTTCGCGTTCGCACGCGTCGGCGCAATCGGTGCCAGCACCGAACCACGTCCCTGGGTGGCGCCGATGCGCTCCGGGAGCCCTCGTCCTACCGTCGCGTTCGTCCCTGCATCGACATCCGAAACCGGAGGTTCGACATGCTCAACCGCCTGCTTCCGCTGAGCGGCAGCGTCTTCGTGGTGCTCACCATCGTCGGGATCGGCTGGCTCGGCGGCTCGACCCCTGGCACCAAGGACTCCGCCGCGAAGGTGACCTCGTTCTACACGGCCCACCACGGTCGGGAGACCGCCGCCGCCTACGTCCTCTGCGCCGCCGTCGCCTTCCTCGTGCTCTTCGCAGCCTCGGTCTGGCGGCGGACGGACGCGGGCTCGGTCTGGCGCCTCGTCTTCGTCGCCGGCGGCGCGGTCGCCGCCGCCGGGTTCCTCGTCGCCGCGACCATGCACCTCGCGCTCAGCGAGGGCGTCCACGACGGCATCGGGCCGTCTGCGGCGGTGGCGCTCACCGCGCTCGACGCCAACGACTACCTTCCCTTCGGGATCGGCATCGCGATCATGCTCCTCGGTGCGGCAGGGCTCGCGATCCCGCGGCGCGGCGTCGAGCGGGTGCTCGGCTGGAGCGCGCTCGTCCTCGCGGTCGCGAGCTTCACGCCCGTCGGCTTCGTCGCCTTCGCCCTGGCGGGCGTCTGGGTGATCGCCACGAGCATCGTCCTCAGCCTGCGGATTGCGGCCGAGGACCCCGCCGACGGCACCGCGGCGACCGCCTGACCGCGGCGCCGAGAGCCCCCGGAGCCCTTCACCCTCGAGACCGACAACCCGACCCAAGGAGGAAGAGCACGTGAAGACCCTGACGACCACCCTCGCTGCCCTCGCGGCGACCATGCTCCTCGCGGCCCAGGCCTCCGCGGCCCCGCCGTCGACGCTCCGCTTCCTCGACGTCAGCGTCGAGGCGACGCCGGCGTTCGATGCGGGCACGGGCGCGCCCCGGCCCGGCGACCGCATCTACCTGCACGACAGCCTCTACCGCTGGGACGGAGTGAAGCGCGGCGCGCGGGCCGGCAGCGTCCGGGCCACCCTGACCTTCATGTCGTCGTTCGGTGACCACGGCGCGACGGCGGAGCTCTCGGGGCAACTGTTCCTCGCAGGCGGCTCGATCTGGGTCGATGGCGTCGTCCACGTCTCGGGCGGGCCGAGTCGCTTCAACCTGGCGATCCTGGGCGGAACGGGCCGGTTCGCCGGCGCGCGCGGCGTCCTCAGCATCCGCGACCTCGTTCCGAACGGCGACCGCTCCGCGATGATCCTGCACCTGCTGCCCTAGGTCGCCGGTTCGTGAGCGCGGGCGGCCCGGCGGGGCAGCCCGCGCCTCGGACCGAGTAACTCGACGAGGCGACCCGGGCCGCCGGCGCCCACAGGATGGGCGCCCGGCTGTGGACGGCTACGCCTGCGGGATCCGCGCTTCGAGCGCCGAGGTCACGGCCTCGCGCACGGGCTCGAGCTCGATCCGGTCGAGCACTTCCTGGAAGAAGCCGCGCACGATCAGGCGCTCGGCTTCCTGGCGGGTGAGCCCGCGGCTCATCAGGTAGAAGAGGTCCTCGCGATCGACGCGCCCCACGGTCGCCGCGTGCGTGCAGCGGACGTCGTTCGCCATGATCTCGAGCCCCGGAATCGGCACGGCGTGCGTCGTCGGGCTGAGCATGAGGTTGCGGCACTCCTGGTACGCGTTCGTCTTCTGCGCGTCAGGCTCGACGCGGATCATCCCGCGCCAGACGGCCGTCGCGTTGTCGCGGAGGGCGCCCTTGAAGGCGAAGTCCGACTCGCAGTCGGGCGCGATGTGCTCCTGGAAGGTGTCGTAGTCGAGGTGCTGCGTGCCGTCGGCGAAGTACGCGCCGGTGACGCGCGACGTGGCGCCGCGGCCGTTGAGGTCGTTCTGGATCCGCGTCTTGCCCCTCTTCGAGCCGAAACCCCCGGCGACCCAGTCGAGCTCCGCGTCGCGCTCGACGCGCGCGTGGTGGCTCGCGAAGTGCCACGTCTCGCGCGAAAGGTTCTGGAGGGAGACGTACTCGAGCTTCGCGGCGGGCTCGACGAAGAGCTCCGTGACCGCATTCGAGTAGGCCTCCGTGTCGGGCGCCGGCGAGGCGTACTCCTCGACGAGCGAGGCCCGCGCGCCCTCCTCCGCGACGACGACGAGCCGCCAGAACGTCTGCCCCGTCGCCTCGATCCGGACGTAGAGCGGCTTGGAGAGCTCGACGCCCTTCGGGACGACGACGAGCAGCCCGTGCTTCCACAGCGCCGCGTTGTGGGCGGCGAACTTCTCGTCCCAGCCGACGAGGGAGTAGAGGCGCTCGTACTCCTCCGGCAGCGGCTCGAACGTGACGCCCTCGGGCGCTTTCTCGATCTCGATGCCGCCGGCGGTGACAGTGGCGAATCCGGCCACGTCCAGATCGACCATCGTCCGCTCTGGGACCAGTCCCGGTATCAGTTACCGGGACAGGTCCGAAAGCGTCAGGGTCGAAGCCGCGCAGGTCGGTGAAGCGCCAGTGCTCCTCCGTCATGTCGGGGATCGGCAGCCGCTCCCAGGCGGCGAGCGCGTCGCTACGACTCATGGGGCGCGTAGCGGCGGTGCAGCATCAGTGCGTTGCCGTCGGGATCGGCGAAGAGCGCCATGTGACAGACGCCGGTGTCGTAGGTCTCCCCCTCGAAGACGACGCCCTTCGCCTCGAGCTCCGCACGAGCCTCGGCGACGTCGGCCACACGCAACGCGATCCCGGAGGAGTGCGGTGCGGTGAACGTCGACCCGACCGCGGTCGGGTCGACGAGGTAGAGGAAGGCGTTGTCGCCGAGCTTGAACTCCGGGAAGCCGCCCTCGCCGGTCTGCGGCACACCGAGCGTGTCGCGGTACCACGCGACCGAGCGCTCCATGTCCGTAACGGGCACGCTGATGAAGTCGACGTGCTCGACGATCACCTAGCCGACCGACCCTTCCATCTGGAGCTGGATCAGCCGGTTCATCTCGACGGCGTACTCGAGCGGCAGCTCCTTCGTGATCGGCTCGACGAAGCCGCTCACGATCATCGCGCTCGCCTCGGCCTCGGAGAGCCCGCGCGACATGAGGTAGAAGAGCTGCTCCTCACCGATCTTCGAGACCGTCGCCTCGTGCCCGACGTCGACGTCGTCGGCGTCGATCTTGATGTACGGGTACGTGTCGGAGCGCGACTCGTCGTCGAGGATCAGCGCGTCGCAGACGACCTTCGACTTCGAGCCGTGCGCGCCCTTGTCCACCTGCAGCAGCCCGCGGTAGCCGGCCCGTCCGCCGTTCTTCGAGATCGACTTGGACGTGATCACCGATGTCGTGTTCGGCGCGACGTGGACGGCCTTGCCGCCCGCGTCCTGGTGCTGGCCCGCGCCGGCGAAGGCGATCGAGAGGACCTCGCCGTGCGCGCGGTCACCCATCAGCCAGATCGCCGGGTACTTCATCGTCAGCTTCGAGCCGAGGTTCCCGTCGACCCACTCCATCGTGGCGTCCTGCTCGGCGACGGCCCGCTTGGTGACGAGGTTGTAGACGTTGTTCGACCAGTTCTGGATCGTCGTGTAGCGGCAGCGTCCGCCCTTCTTGACGAGGATCTCGACCACGGCCGAGTGGAGCGAGTCGGTCGAGTAGATCGGCGCCGTGCAGCCCTCGACGTAGTGGACGTAGGCGCCCTCGTCGACGAGGATCAGCGTCCGCTCGAACTGGCCCATGTTCTCGGCGTTGATCCGGAAGTAGGCCTGCAGCGGCATGTCGATCGAGACGCCCGGCGGCACGTAGATGAAGGAGCCGCCCGACCAGACCGCCGAGTTGAGGGCCGCAAACTTGTTGTCGTTCTGCGGGATGATCGTCCCGAAGTACTGCTTGAAGAGGTCCTCGTGCTCGCGCAGGGCCGTGTCGGTGTCGAGGAAGATCACGCCCTTCTTCTCGAGATCCTCCTGCAGCTTGTGGTAGACGACCTCCGACTCGTACTGCGCGCCGACGCCGGCGAGGTACTTCTTCTCCGCCTCCGGGATGCCGAGCTTGTCCCAGGTGTCCATGATGTCGGCCGGCAGGTCTTCCCACGACTTCGCCTGATTCTCGGTCGGCTTGATGTAGTAGAAGATGTTCTCGAAGTCGATGTCGTTCAGGTTGCCGCCCCACTGCGGCAGCGGACGCGCGAGGAAGTAGTCGAGGCTCTTGTGTCGGAACTTCCGCATCCAGTCGGGCTCGTTCTTGTGCTCGGCGATCGCCTCGACGAGCTCGTGCGAGAGGCCGCGACCGGACTTGAAGAAGTAGTCCTTCGCCTCGTCGGGGTTCGAGAAGCCGTACTTGTACTCGCGTGCGGATTCCCTTGACGACGTCGGTCTCGGTCTGGGTCATCAGACGGTCACCTTCTCCTCGTACGGGGCGTAGCCGCCGACCTCGAGCTTCTTCGCGAGCTCCGCGCCGCCGGACTCGACGATGCGGCCTCCCACGAAGACGTGCACGTGGTCAGGCGTGATGTAGTCGAGGATCCGCTGGTAGTGCGTGATCACGAGCGCGCCCATCTCCGGGCCGACGAGCTCCTTCACGCCGCCCGCGACGACGCGCAGGGCGTCGATGTCGAGGCCGGAGTCGGTCTCGTCGAGCACCGCCATGCGCGGCTTCAGCATCGCCATCTGGAGGATCTCGACGCGCTTCTTCTCGCCGCCCGAGAAGCCGTCGTTGAGGTAACGCGAGGCGAGCTCGCGGCTGACCTTGAGGCGGTCCATCTGGGCGAGGAGCGACTTGCGGAACTCGGGGATCGCGATCGGGTCGTCGACGCCGCCGTTGCGGGCCTTGCGCACGGCGTTCATCGCGCTGCGCAGGAAGCTCGTCACGGTGACGCCGGGAATGGCGTGCGGGTACTGGAAGGCGAGGAACAGGCCGCGCTGCGCACGCACGTCGGCGCCGAGCTCCGTCAGGTCCTCGCCGTCGAAGAGGAGCCGTCCCTCCGTGATCTCGTAGGCGGGATGGCCCATGAGCGCGTAGGCGAGCGTGGACTTGCCCGAGCCGTTCGGCCCCATGATCGCGTGTACCTCGTCGGTGCCGACCTCGAGATCGACGCCCTTGACGATCTCGGTGCCGTCCTCGAGCGCGACGTGGAGATTCTCCAGTTTCAGCAATGCCACCCGATCAGCTTCTCCTTCCTGCCTGTCTCGCTTGCGCGTTCCACCCGAATAGCGGGGCTTTCGCCCCGCCCGGACCAGCACGAGCCAGTCTAGCGAGAGGGTGCTTCCCCGGGCCGGACCCCGAGCAAACGTTGAGGCGATACCGCTACTCTGCCCCCGTGGGTTATTTCCAGACGCCCTGGCACATCATCCTGCTCCTCCTGATCGCGCTGCTCCTGTTCGGCGGCAAGCGGCTGCCGGAGGTCGGGCGGGCGCTCGGCTCGGGAATGCGTGAGTTCAAGGATGCGATCACGGGCAACTCGCCCGGCGCGGACGACAAGCCCGCGCAGTCGCCGCCGGAGCTCCCGTCCGCAGAGGCTTCGGCCGCCGAGACGACCGCGGCGCCGACCGAGCGCGAGACCGTCTAGCGGGACCATGAGCCTGTTGCCGCGCCGCCTCGGCCACGGCGAGGAGGCGACGCTCGCGGAACACCTCGACGAGCTGCGGGGCCGGCTCTTCGTGATGCTCGGCGCGCTCGTCGCCGGCACGATCGTCGCCTTCGTCTTCCACGCGCACGTGCTCGACTGGCTGAACCACCCGCTGCCGGCAGGTCACAAGAGGCTGCTGACGCTCGGCGTCGCCGAGCCCTTCACGGTCACGCTCACGGTCTGCCTCTACGCCGGCTTCGTGCTCGCGCTGCCGGTCGTCCTCTGGCAGCTCTGGAGCTTCTTCGCGCCGGCCGTCGACGCGGCCTCGGAGCGTCGCGTGCTCGGGCTGGCGCTCTTCGCGGTCGGGCTCGCCGCAGCAGGTGTGGCGTTCGGCTACTGGGTCCTCCTCCCGCGCGCAGTCCACTTCCTCCTGAACTACGACCACCACCACTTCCTCGTCCAGCCACGTGCGTCGTCCTACTACAACTTCGTGGCCGCGGTCCTCGTCGGGATCGTGCTCGTGTTCCAGACGCCGCTCGTGGTGCTCGGTCTCGTCTACATCGGCGTGCTCGGCTCGAGAACGCTGCGTCGGCAGAGGCGGTTCGGCTACCTCATCACGGCGGCGATCGCGCTGGCGCTCCCAGGCCCCGATCCGGTGACGACGCTCCTCGAATTGCTGCCGATGTGGGTGCTGTTCGAGGGCTCGATCTGGCTCGCCGTGCTGTTCGAGCGACGCCAGGCGAGACCGCAACCGAGCTCGGCTACTCTGGGCCACTGATGGCAAGGGCAGCGGTCAAGGCCAAGCAGCAGGCCCGGGCGAAGGCGCAGCCCGCGAAGCCGGCGCGCAGTCGCGGCAGGCGGGGCAGCAGCGGCGACCCGAACGAGCAGCTCTTCTTCACCCGCCTGCGCCGGCGGCAGAAGTGGGTCTATCTCGCGCTCGCCATCGTCTTCGCCGCCACGTTCGCGGGCGTCGGGGTCGGATCGGGCACCGGCGGGCTGAGCGACCTCTACTCCGGGCTCTTCGGCAACGGCGGGAACCCGGTCGCGAAGGCGCAGGGGGAGATCAAGAAGCATCCCGACCAGGCCAAGGGGTACCACGACCTCGCCCTCGCGTACGAGACGAAGGGCGACACCGGCGGCGCCGTCTCCGCGCTCAGGAGCTACCTCAAGCTGAAGAAGAACGATGCGGCTGCCTGGACGGAGCTCGGCGGGCTCCAGATGACGCAGGCGCAGGCGTACGCGACGCAGTACCAGCAAGTACAGAGCTCGGCCCAGGCGTCCAACCCGAGCCAGGCCTTCCAGCCCGGCGGAACGCTCGGCCAGGCCCTCGGCTCGAACCCCCTCACGCAGCCTTCCACGCAGGCGTCGAGCCAGTCGGTCCAGCTCTACCAGCAGGCGCTCGGTGCTTACAACACGGCGCTCGGCTCCTACAAGACGGCTGCGAAGATCAAGCCGAAGAACGCGCAGGCACAGTTCGAGGTCGCGACGGCCGCCGAGAGCGCCGGCCAGTACCAGGTCGCCGTCACGTTCCTGAAGAAGTTCCTCCAGCTCGATCCGAACTCGCCGCAGAAGCCGCAGATCGAGAGCGCGATCAAGCAGCTCCAGAAGGCGATCACTTCTTCTTCGCCGAAGCCGAAGAAGAAGTGATCGGGCGAAGAGCTGCGCTCTTCGCCCGGGACAACGGAACTCCGCCGGCCGGAGAGCGTGGTCTCCGGCCGGCTCCGTGCTGTTTTGCTTGGGATGCTGTGGATGGGTTGCCTGCGTGGTGCGCTCGCGCGCGGCGGAGGCCGGCGCGAGCGCGGTTCGGCCTCCGCGTACGCTCGCGCGTACGCTGCGGCCCTGGACCGCGGCTGGGGTTGAAGCGCTAGAACCCCGACTGCGTCGGGCGGTGGCGTAACGATGCGTTACGACGCCGCCGAACCTGTCGCGGGCGGGCACGCCGCCGCAGGCGGCCTGCCCCACGCGACCCCGGCGCGCGCGCAATCCTCCCCAACCCAAGCAAGCCCTCACAGCACGAGGGCCGGGAGACCACGCTCTCCCGGCCCGAGTTCCTTGACCCCGCGGGCGAAGAGCGAAGCGCTTCGCCCGCTTGCCGGGTGGTTAGACTCTCGCGCGACCGGCTCGTCAGGAAGGGTCGGCGGGCGAATTCGGGGGGATGCGCGCATGAACTTCGACATCAAGACCGAGCAGCTCAGCGGCGACACGTACGTCATCTCGCTCACGGGGGAGGTCGACCTCTACACGGCGCCGGAGTTCAAGCAGCAGCTGCTCGAGGTGATCGGGGAGGGCGGCAAGGAAGTCGTCGTCGACTTCAGCGGCACGACCTTCATCGACTCGACGACGCTCGGCGTCCTCGTCGGAGGCGTGAAGCGGTTGCGCACGAACGACGGGCAGCTCTCGCTCGTCTGCAGCGACCGCAACATCACCAAGATCTTCGAGATCACAGGCCTCGACAGGGTCTTCACGATCTATCCCACGCGTGACGAGGCCGTGTCTGCGATCGGAGTTCCGCAAGGTTGAGGCGGGCGTACCGGGTCGGGGTCGTGGGGGCAGGACTGGCGGCGGCGGCGCTGCTCGCCGCGGGCTGCGGCACGGGCGGGGTCGCGAACGGCGCCCAGCGTCCGGACACACAGAACGGGCAGAAGCTCTTCACCGCGAGCTGCGCCAGCTGCCACACGCTCGCGGCGGCGGCGGCGAGCGGCACGATCGGCCCGAACCTCGACAACGCCTTCGCCGCCGACCGGCAGCAGGGCTACCCGGAGACCTCGATCGAGAACGTCGTCCTCGACCAGATCCGGCTCGGCTCGGGACCGATCGCCACGTACACGACCGGGAAGAAGCTCACGCCGCAGACGCAGATGCCGGCGAACCTCGTCACCGGCCAGAACGCAGTCGACGTCGCCGCCTATGTCGCCTCCGTCGCCGGAGTCAACGGCTATACGCAGGCGGTGTCGCCGGCGAGCCTCGGCACGAACGGCGAGGCGATCTTCAAGGGCGAGTGCGCGAGCTGCCACACGCTCGCCGCCGCCGGGACGCACGGTACGGTCGGGCCGAACCTCGATCAGCTCGCGTCGAAGCTGACACTCGCGATCGTCGTCCACCAGGTGACGAACGGCGGTGCCGTCATGCCTCCGTTCGCGGGGAAGCTGAGCGACGCGCAGATCCAGGCGGTCGCGAAGTACGTCTCCTCCTCGGCCGGCAAGTAGGCCGGACGCGCGTCCGGCCCGCGCGTCCCGAGGACGCCGCGGCGATCGCGGAGGTGCACGTGCGGACGTGGCAGGCGGCGTACGAGCACGTGTTCGGCGCGGAGCGCCTGGCGACGCTCGATCTCGAGCAGCGGCGGGCACGCTGGGAGGAGTGGCTCGGTGCGCCGGAAGCACGAGGGCGGTCGCTCGTCGCCGAGGACGAGAGCGGCCGCGTCGCCGCGTTCGCGACGGCCGGCGCGAGCCGGGACACGGAGGGCGAAGGCGAGCTGTACGCGATCTACGCGCTGCCGTGGACCTGGGGCAACGGTCTCGGGCCGGTGCTGCTGCGCGCCGCGCTCGACGGGCTGAGGGAGGACGGCTTCGGTGCCGCGATCCTCTGGGTGCTGGAGGACAACCCGAGGGCGCGACGCTTCTACGAGCGCGAGGGCTGGAGCCTCGACGGCGGGCGACGCGAGCACGAGTGGCTCGAAGCTCGGGTCGTCGAGGTTCGCTACCGGATTCCACTCGACTGACGGGATCGCGACCCGCTCCCCCGGGCCCCCGTCAACGCATCAGCCAGCGGCCGAGAGCCGCGAACGCCAGAACGGCGACCGCGACCCCGGCCCACGTGTTCGCGTACGACGCCGCGATGACGACCGCCGCGCCGACGACCACGACGATCAGGAAGCGGAAGGCTTCCGCCTCGCTGCGGAGCGGGTTGCGCATCGTCCTCGTCAGAGGACGTAGACCGTCGTGAACACGACGATCCACATCACGTCGACGAAGTGCCAGTAGATCCCGCCGATCTCGACGCCGTGATGGTGCTCCGCCGAGAAGTGTCCGCGGAAGGCGCGGATCGTCATGATGAGCAGGATCGTGAGGCCGACGAACACGTGGCAGCCGTGCAGGCCCGTGAGGCAGAAGAAGATCGTCGGGAAGGCGCCGTTCGACGTGTTGAAGCCCGCTCGCATGTACTCGTAGATCTGCGAGATCAGGAACGCGAGGCCCATGAGGAACGTCAGCAGCAGCCCTGCGCGCATCCCCCAGATGTTGCCGCGCTTGATCGCCTGCGTCGCCCAGTGCATCGTCGCGCTCGACGTCATGAGGATGAACGTGTTGATCGTCGCGACGAAGACGGGGATGTGGTACGGCGGCGACGGCCACGGCGTTCCGTTCACGACCCGGACGAAGAAGTAGGCCGTGAAGAACGAGCCGAAGAGCATGATCTCCGACGCGATGAACAGGTACATGCCGAGGGTGGCCGGCATGATCCGCGAGCTGTAGTGGGGCTCGGGCGGCCCGTGGTGCTCGTCCTCGTGCGGCAAGGGCTCGACGTGCGAGTACGCGCTCACGCCGGCACCTCCGCCGCCTTGGCGACGATCACGTGCTCGACGGGCAGGCCCGTCTCGGAGCGCAGCCGGTCGACGAGGTCCTTGCGCAACCAGCCGGAGCTGAGCGGCTCGAACGTCGAGACGACGATCTCGTCGATGCGCTCGTCGTGCACCGCGTCCATGGCCGCGCTGAACGGATCGGGATGCGCGACCTGGCCGTGCGCGTCGATCCCCTCGCCCCGCAGCTGCGACAGCGCCCGCTTGAGCCGCCGCTCCGCCTCGGGGTGGTCGCCCGTGGTCGGGTCGCTCTGTGGGCAGACGACGAGGAAGCTCGCGGGCTCGCCTCGGCCCGCTCGCGGATCTTGCGCAGCAGCGGCTCGCCGAGCACGGTCTCGTTGGCGATCACGAGCACGTTCGCCTCCTCCGGCCCGGCCCCGCCCGAGACGAGGTGCTCGACCGGCACGTCGCCGGCGGCGCTGCGGACTCGGTCGACGACGTGCCGCCGGAGCCAGCCGGACGCTCCGCCGGGTGCGTCGAGACGACGACCTGGTCGATCGGAGGCTCGAGCTGGGCGAGCGCGTCCCGCACCGCCGCCGCGGGTCCGCATCGACGACGTAGCCGTCGGCCGAGACCCCCGCCTGCCGGAGGTGGCCGAGCGCCCGCTCGAGGCGGCGGCGGGCGGAGGCGCGGCGCGTGTCGCTGTAGACGACGTAGCCGCGCTGCGGCTCGCTGATCGGCGAGACGACCGTGACGTGGAGGTCGCTGCTGGACGCCCGCAGCACCTCGCGCAGCGACTGCGCGTCGACCGTTTCGTTGGCCACCACGAGCAGGTGCATCAGACCGGCACCTCCTCGAGCTCGTGCTCCCTGGACGGCGCAAGCACCGCGTGCTGGGCGCCGGGGACGCCGTACTCGTACGGCGAGCCGACGACCTGCGGGATCTCGTCGAAGTTGAAGGTCGGCGGCGGCGAGGAGACCTGCCACTCGAGCGTCAGCGCACGCCACGGGTTCGCGGGCGCGATCTCGCCGAAGCGCCAGCTCGTGATCATGTTGTAGAGGAAGACGATCACCGAGGCGCCGAGGCCGAACGACGCGAGTGAGATGAACAGGTTGAGATCGGCGAACTTCGGCGCGTAGTCGGCGACGCGCCGGACCATCCCCTCCGTGCCGAGGATGTGCATCGGGAAGAAGGTGAGGTTGAAGCCGACGAAGGTCAGCCAGAAGTGGAGCTTGCCGAGCCGTTCGTTGTACATACGGCCCGTGATCTTCGGGAACCAGTAGTACATCCCGGCGAAGATCGTGAACACGGAACCGCCGAAGAGCACGTAGTGGATGTGCGCGACGACGAAGTACGTGTCCGTCACGTGGATGTCGATCGGGACGGCGCCGAGCATCACGCCCGAGAGGCCGCCGATCACGAACATCGAGAGGAAGCCGAGCGCGAACAGCATCGGCGTCCGGAAGTGGAGCTTGCCCTCCCACATCGTCGCGAGCCAGGAGAAGACCTTGATCCCGGTCGGGATGGCGATCAGGAGCGTCGTCACCATCATCGGGGTGCGGATCCACGACGACATGCCGCTCGTGAACATGTGGTGGGCCCAGACCGAGAAGCCGAGGACGACGATCGCCATCAGGGAGAGCGCCATCAGCCGGTAGCCGAAGACGGGTTTGCGGCTGAAGACCGCGATGACCTCGCTCATGATCCCGAAGCCGGGCAGCATCATGATGTAGACGGCCGGGTGCGAGTAGAACCAGAAGATGTGCTCGTACCCGAGCGGGTAGCCGCCGCCGACGGGGTTGAAGAACGCCGTGTGCATCACGTGGTCGAACATCGAGAAGAACTGCGACCCCGCGATGAACGGCGTCGCGACAACGACGAGGAGCGAGGTCGTGAAGTTCGCCCACACGAGCAGCGGCATACGCCAGAACGTCATCCCCGGCGCGCGCATCGTGATGATCGTGACGAGGAAGTTGAGGGCCGTCATGATCGACGACGCCCCCGCCCACTGCACGCCCTGGTTGAAGAAGATCGCGCCGATCGGCTGGTGGTCGGAGCAGAGCGTCGCGTAGCCCGTCCAGCCGCAGGCGAAGGCGCCGCCCGGCATGAAGAAGGAGCTCAGCATCATCAGGCCGGCGATCGGCAGCAGCCAGAAGGAGAGCGCGTTGAGGCGCGGGAACGCCATGTCGGGCGCGCCGAGCATGAGCGGCACGACGAAGTTCGCGAGCCCGGCGAAGGCCGGGATCACGAAGAGGAAGATCATGAGCGAGGCGTGGACCGAGAAGAGCCCGTTGTACGTCTGCGGGTCGAAGTACTGGATCCCCGGCTTCGCGAGCTCGGCCCGGACGAGCAGCGCGAGCAGGCCGCCGGCGAGGAAGAAGAACACGGTCGTGACGAGGTACTGGACGCCGATCACCTTGTGGTCGGTGTTGACGCGGAAGTAGTCCCGCCAGCTGCGCGCGCCGTGGCCGGAGTGGTCCTCCGCCCGCGTCGGGTAGCCGAGCGCGTAGTACACCCAGTAGTCGAAGGCGCCGATGCCGGCGAGGAAGCCGATCGGGGCGGTGACGAGCCCGGCTACGAGGACGAGCGGGGCGGTGGCGAGGATCGGATGCCAGTGGCCGGCCCAGCGGGCGAGGACGACGAGGCCGAACCCGATCCCGCCGAAGAGCGGCGTCATCCAGACGGCGCGGAGGAGGCCTCCCCTGTGGAGCCGGCGCCAGCCGCCGCCGGGCGGAGCCGCCTGCCGGGTGTCATGGGACGTCGAAGCGGTCGTCGTCAACTCGGATTCACCCCTTGCTCGCGTTCTCGCTCGCCTGGACGAGGAACTGGACGAGCGCGTTCAGCTCGGACGTCGAGAGCGTCTGCCCGAAGGTCTGCGGCATGGTGTTCTGCGGATAGCCGGGCTGGATGTACGCATTCGGGTCGATGATCGACCGGCGCACGAACGCGGCGAGCGGTGCGGCCTTCGCCTGCTTCGCGTAGGCGACGAGCTTGTCGAGGTCGGGCCCAACCTGCCCCGTCGCACCCGCGGCCGTCAGCGTGTGGCAGCTCGAGCAGCTGTTCGCCTTGAAGACCGACAAACCGCTCGCGGATGCCTGGCCGCCGCCGGTGCCGGCGCTGCCCGCCGTCGCCTTCTGCTGCTGCTTCAGCCAGGCGTCGAACGCCGCCGGCTTCATCACGATCGCCTCCGTGCGCATGAGCGCATGCCCGAGCCCGCACAGCTCGTTGCAGATGAGCGGGAAGACGCCGACCCGGTCGGGCGTGATGTGGACGTGCGTGACGAGGCCGGGCACGAGGTCCTCGTTCGTCCGGAACTGCGGCACGAAGAAGGCGTGGATCACGTCCAGCGAGCGCATGTCGAGCTCGACCGAGCGCCCCGCGGGCAGCCGCAGCACCGGGCTCGAGGCGTTGTTCGCGTCCGGGTAGCTGAACGTCCACTCGAACTGCTGCGCGGTGACGTTGACGTGGAGCGTGTTCGTCGCCTCGGCGTCATTGCGGGAGAGGACGATGCCGCTCACGATCGCGATCGCAGTGACGAGCACGAACGGGACGAGCGTCCACGCGATCTCGAGGCCCGTGTGCCCGTGGATCGGCGGGCCGTCCTCGAGGTCGTCCGGCCGGGCGCGGAAGCGGACGATGGAGTAGACCATGACCGCGGCGACGATGGCGAAGATCGCGATGCAGATCGCGATCACGAACCAGATCACGAAGTCGATGCGCCCCGCCTGGCGTGAGGCGTCGACCGGCAACCAGGGCAGCAGCAGAGCAACTGCAGCGGTGACCCCGCCTGCGAGCAACCCGATCCCCAAGAGCGCGACGATGGAGCCCCTGCGCATCCGGCCTGGAGCCTAGACGAAAGAGACGAGGGCCGAATCTCCAAGCGTCGGTCTCCCGTTGGCCGTCCCGACCCCTCCAAAGGAGAAGCACACGGGACTCGGAGCCGGACTGCTTCTCACGGCCGCCGGCGCCGTGCTCGCCTTCGCCGTCGACACGAACCTGGTTCCGGACGTGTCCGCACCAGACGCGAGGTCGCTCTCGCGGGCGGGGCTACAATGGCCCGCCGTCGGGGCCGTTAGCTCAGCTGGTAGAGCAGGGGACTCTTAATCCCAAGGTCGCAGGTTCGATCCCTGCACGGCCCATCGCTGAAGTGCCTGGAAGTGAGGAGAACACGGCTTGCGGGTACTTGACTGCACCGCACTTGGGTCAACACAGGGTCAACATGAACGCGCGCCAGTGCGAAATCACCCCCGGCCTTCGGCGTGCGCGCCTTTGCCCCTTCATCATCTGCGGCTTGCCACGTCAGCGCGCAGTCGTTCGTGAAGCACGGACACGAGATCGACGAGGGGACGCTTGATCTCCGCGGGAAGGGCCGGATCAGCTTCGATGGCATCTGCGGCGGTGGGCGGACGCGATGGAGCGCGTGGGGTGCAAATACTCGATCAGGTGAGGCGGCGAGGGTGATGAGCCGGCGGTAGCGTCGGCGTCCCCGGTCTGCTGGAGGTCGCCTTTGTTTGTGTCAACCGTGTACGTCGTCGCCCGCCGTCTGCTGGAGTTCGTCGTGCTCATCGGCCGTGGCGATCGAGCCAAGGAGCTCGAGATCCTGGTGCTCCGCCACGAGCTGTCGATTCTTCGCCGCCAGGTCGGGCGGCCGCGCTTCGAGACGTACGACCGAGTGCTGCTGGCGGCGTTCAGCCGGATGCTTCCGCGAGGCTCTTGGAATGTGTTCTCTGTACGGCCGGAGACGCTTCTAGCCTGGCATCGCCGGCTGGTAGCTCGGCGCTGGACGTATCCGCACCGTCGTCCAGGCCGGCCGCCGATCAGCCGGGATGTGCGCGAATTGGTTCTCCGCCTCGCGCGCGAGAACTCGAGCTGGGGCTACCTGCGGATCGCTGGCGAGCTGCGCAAACTGGACATCGCCGTCTCGGCCACTTCCGTCCGCAACATCTTGGTCAAGGCTGGGTTGCCACCGGCGCCACGGCGCGATGCGCACTCCTGGCGCAGCTTCCTTCGAGCCCATGCCGAGTCGATCCTTGCCTGCGACTTCTTCACCGTCGACACCGTCTGGCTGCGCCGCCTCTACGTGCTCGTCTTCCTGTCGATCGGCACCCGCCGCGTCGAGTACTTCGCGGTCACGAGCAAACCCGACGCCGCGTGGATGCTGCAGCAGGCACGCAACCTCCTGATGGAGCTCGACGACCACGACCGGCAGGTGCGTTTCCTGATCCACGACCGCGACGCGAAGTTCCCGCGCGCCTTCGACGCCCTCCTCGAGAGTGACCGAATCAAGGTCATCCGGACGCCTGTCCGGGCGCCGAATGCGAACGCGCACATGGAACGCTGGGTCGGCACCGTCCGCCGCGAATGCCTCGACCGGCTCCTGATCCTCGGCCGCCGCCAGCTTGAGCACGTCCTCCGCGTCTACGTCACGCACTACAACGCCGAGAGACCTCACCGCGCACTCGGTTTGAAACCGCCCGACTCGACGATCCGTCCACCTAACGCAGCGGCAGCGACGCCGTACTCACTGCAGGTCGACCGGCGCGATCTGCTCGGCGGTCTGATTCACGAATACGAACTCGCCGCAGCATGACGATCGAGTTCTTGCACCCCACGGGGTTGTCTTGACGGAACGGCCGACCGACAAGAAGCTGGTGAGGCGAACAAACCAGCCTAGGCTTCGCTTCCAGAAGCCGCCTTCTGCTCGACGGCCCTGCTACGTCGCCGAGGGACCAGTTTCACCTCATCGGCACTCGATGGCGGGCCGCCGCTGCGCGTCGGGATCCGGCGTGGTGGTGCGCCACGGCTTGCCGCGCCGATTCGCGCCGACGCTTCCGTGCGTCTTCATCAGCCGCTGCACCCGGCAACGCGGCACCTGCTCGCCGGTGCGACGAAGCGCCAGCCACATCCGCCGGTCGCCGTAGGCGTAGTAGTTGGCCGCGTGCAACTCACGGATCCGGCCGAGCAGCCGCTCGTCTTCGAGGGCACGCTTCGAGCGGCGTCCGCTCGCTCGCTGGTAGTACGCGGACACCGACACGCTCAACGTCCTGCAGATCGGCTCGACCCCGAAGCGGCCACGATGCTCGTCGACGTAACGGCTCACTTCGGTCGGTCTGGATCGAGCTCCTTGGCGAAAAACACGCTCGCCGACTTCAAGATCTCGTTCGCGCGACGGAGCTCGAAGTTCTCCTGCCGCAGCCGCTTGATCTTCTCACGCTCCTCGCTCGTCGGCAGATCGGGCCGCAAACCCTCATCAGCCTCGACCTGGCGGACACGCTTGCGCAACACCTCCGAGTTGATGCCGAGATCAGCCGCGACGTGCGCGATCGGACGTCCACTCTCGAGCGCCAAGCGGACGCCGCGGTCGAGCAGCTCCTGTGGGTACTTCCGTGGTCTGGCCATGACGCGGAGAATTTCCTCTCCCCACGGACAGCATCCTGGTTCAAAGGACCCCGCGAAACCCGGTCCGGCTCACCAACTCATCCCCGGTAACCCTGTTGGAGTGCCGATCGTCGTCCGGGCGGAGATGTGGGAGGGGCTGAGCCTGTACGACTTTGCCTAGGGGTATCAGCGGTGAGCCTGGAACACGATTGAGTACGAGAAGTCACGACCATCGACTTGATACGCGTAGCAGCCGCCGTGGGGGATAAGCGTCCCCGTAGACCAGAAGAGCCCGGACTGTC
This sequence comes from uncultured Actinomycetes bacterium, assembly GCA_963775155.1. GTDB lineage: Bacteria > Actinomycetota > Thermoleophilia > Gaiellales > Gaiellaceae > Palsa-739. The sequence continues at coordinate 17,191 of CAVZHU010000007.1, forward strand.
CTGGCTGCGGGCTGCCTGCGTGAAACTCGAGGGCGCTCCGCGGCCGGTTGTCGGCTCCTTGGAATCCCATCTGGCTCCCGTCAAGACCAACGCCTCGAACGAGTAGCCATCCCCGGTAGTCCGCAGAAGGCTCGGCCCAAAGCACCTTCGTTCCCCACCAACCGTGGTACGACCCCGGTGGAAATATCAGATTGGCGCTGTTACGCCGACTATCGATGATCGCGAGCAATGGCTGTTGGCCGAGGGCGTACCCCCAACGCTTCAGATGGACAGGCTTAGTAAGTTGGCAGTGCTTCGGCACGCGCACGGGGCGCCTCAGCAGAGTTGCGAGGCCGGCCGGAGTGCGGTTGCTAACAGCTACGACCGCGAGCTTCTCCCTAGACGCTCCACAGCCAACGACGAGCAGACAACCCCCCATCAAAGTGGCAGCGAGAATGACCTTTATCCTCATCGGACAGCTCCCGCAAAGATAGTGACGCTGCTCGCGAGACAAAAGACGAGATTGGCGAGGCGGGCCCTCTGCGCGAGTCTCGGGAGCAGCGCCATGATCCGGGCCGGCGAGGTGTCCCCCTGCGCCGCGAGAATGGCCGCTCCTTCGCGCATAAGACCGAAACTTGCTCCGGCTGCTGCAGCGACGAGTGGACCAGCGAGAAGTTCGATGGACAGCAACACCAGGAAGGCCGGGTACGGAATGAGGGTGCTTAGTCCGCTGCCGAGCTCGGCGCCCCAGATGGCATAAGCCCATGCAGGCCGGACGCGACGTTCAAGTCGTCTGGCCACTTGACGTCGGAACCCCATCGCCGGCGTAGACCGGGGGCGGACGGCGACGTAGACGGCAAACAGAGTGCCGGCGACGGCGAGCGTCATCCGTGGGGCAGAGGGCAGCAAGTGACCGGCTGCCCCTACAGTTAGGCCTACGAGGGCACCACCGAGGCCAGCGAACAAGAGGTGCGTCAGCGCATACACTCGACGTTTGCGTTCTCCTCGACCGAGGAGGCAAAGACCTGAGGCCATGTTCACAGTTCAGGGGGAGTGGGCCGCTATCAACCCGGCCGCACAGCCGCCCGTGATCGCGAGCGCGGTCATCAGCAGCACTTGTATACCTCCGGGCTATCTGGATGGAGCGCCAGTCCGGGATCCATGCAGGTGTAGATGAAGTATTTGCACCCGCACAGCGTCCCGTTGGGGCCACTCGGGCAGTTGCAGTCGCAGCAGTGGTAATAACCTTCGTAGTTCGTGGGAGTGTGACAGTCGTATTGGCAGGTTAGGGTGCACCAACACGCCGTTGTCGTCCAAGTGTCAAAATTGTAAGAACAGTAGCGCGTGTCGCAGTTGCCGTTCACGCAGTTTCCGCCGATATTTGAGCACCAGTAGCCGTTGATGCCGGGTGCGTGGCAGACGCAATATCCACTCTGCGCCTGACAGCTATTGGCGAGGGCTCGGGAGGGGAAGAGTCCCTGCGCCGCGGCGGCGGCCGTAAAGCCGAACGCCGCCATCGCCGACCTGCGTAGGAAGTTACTGCGGTCGAGTCGACGAACGAGGACTTCCCCTGCCTTCTCCACCGCCGTCATGCGGCGCCCACCTCCACTACGGAGGCAATTCCATTGGAAGCAGGATCAGGGGCCAGAGCCTGTGCCGCGGCGTCCATGCCGCCAGCCGCCAAGAGTTCTTGGAGGCGGAAGCCGCTGTTGCAGAGGCCCTTCGCGCGCACGCGGCCGTCTTCTCCGACCACAAACGCGAAGGGAGTCACACGCACCCTGTAATCCTCAAAGGCGCCGCTTCCGTCGTCTGCTACCACGGGGAATCTGAGGCTGTACTTCTCCTTCATCCGCGACGCGCTCTCACCAACGCCGGCAACAACCGTGAGAACGGCGAGATCGAGTTGCGGGGCTATCGCGGCAAGACGGTTGACCTCCGGCATAACCTCTGCGCAAGGCTGGCATTCAGGCGCACCGAACAGCAGCAGAGTTTCCCTGTCCGCGGTCCAGATGAAGGGGGCGCCGGATGCGTCGACGCCGGTGATCCCTCGTGCTTCTTCGCCAATTGGCAGACCGTCTCGCTGGACGCCTTCAAGCGTTCCGAGCGCCGCCATCCCGAAATGGCGGTAGACGAGCAGGACTAGAAAGGCCAGCCCGAGAACTAGAACCCACAAGGCTCCGTACGACACGTAGAAAGCCGACGACTCAGCGAGCAAATGTCTCATCCCCTCCCTGGTTGGCGTCCCCGCCTAGTTGGGCGTGCGACAGTGCGAGAGCCGGCCTCGCCGTGCGCACGGCGACGCCAAAAGCAATTAGCAGGGCAGCAGCCGTCAGAGCGAGTCCGCTCCACACTGAAGTGCCGACGGCATCGCGACCAGCCGAAGCGCTGACGAGCCCTAGGACAGCGATAGCGACGAGGGCGGCATTTCGGACGAGCTGGCGCCAGCCGACAGACGCCCCGTTTGGGCCGAAGCAGCTGCATCGCACCTGGAGGCCGCGGAGCAAGACGCTCAACATCCATCCGCTGAAAACCGCCAGAAGGGCCGCCGCCATCACTAAGCCGAGCTCAAACGTTCTGCGATCTCCAAACAAGAGGAGCGCCACCGTGAGACCTTCAAGCGGAGCGATGGCGACCGCGCCTACCTGAGCGATGGGTCGAGGAACGCTCAGCCGGAGTGCGTTTGCCAGCTCATCGGACCCGCCTGCGAACTTGCTTGACGCCGAGACGACGAATGTCGCAGCTAGGACCAGTCGGCACGCCACGAAGATGGCCACTAAGTCATTCCTACCGCGTTCGGCACCTCACCCTCCGAATCGGAATTGGAGTGAGCCTTCCATCTGACTAGGCAATTGTCAAACGTGGCGGCTCTCGTTGATCGACGTCGCGGTACCTCGCCGTTCCCGAGCGGCTAGCCAGTCCTCGGGTTACTCGAGGGCTCGTGACTATCTCGCCGACCTCTCCGCACGTCCGCTTCGGCTCGTGTTGTTGGCCCGCCGCACGACGTTGGCCTCGCCCGTGACCGCGCCCGTGGCTACAAAGAAGTTGGGCACATCTGGGGACGCCTCGACGCAGTAATGCGCGAGCAGATGGTGAACGTCGGACTCTGGCTCGACAACTCAGCCCTGACGCCCAAGCAGACGGTGAAGGCGATCGTCGACCGGGCGGACGAAGCAGTCATATCTAGCGTTAACGTCTAGCCGGCCGCGCCGCTTGAGTGAGCGCGCCGGGATAGGCGTCGCACCCCGCCGCTATCGGGACGCCCGCACCGCCCCGGAGCTGGCGATACGTTGGCGCCGATGGCAACCACCGGCCAGCGGCCGCGATCGGCGACGTGCTTTACCTACACGACCGCGTCACGGGGTTCTCGAACAAGAACGTAATGCGTTGGTGCGTTGTCGTCGCGCTTGTCGGCGGGGGCGTGCGGTGGTAGGGCCGTCCGCGAGTCGCCGCACCGGGGTCTTCACGCCCGCCCGGACGATGCCGGCATTTGACCTCGACGGCCACTTCTGGCCGTCGAGCAGACGAATATCTGCACGGGACGCGGCTTCGGCCCGCAACATCGGGACGCTGCCCCAGCCGTACCTTGGACAGGTGCTGGCGCAGTTCCGCCGGCGACGGAGGAAGACGTGACACACGACGAGTACCGCACGATCCGCTCGAACTTCGCGCAGGCGCGCGATGTCGATCCGCACCGTACGCAGAGTTGCGTCGCGTCGCTGGGCGGCTCGTTCACTACGGATCCCTGCCGTCCTCATACGCCCCCTATGGGGTCTGGAACAACGAGGCGGCCGAGGAGATCGTCCTGAGCTGCGCCAGTGCGCCCTCTCACTTGAGCGTGGGGCCGACTGACCTGCGGCCCGAGAAATGCCGAAGCCCGCAAACCGCTTGCGCAGTCCACGGGCTTCGACCCCGCCACTCTCTCAGACCGCGCGACGCTCGTCAAGGTGGCCCAGCTCCCGCACTTGTCCGAGTCGTCCAGGTCGGCGTGGGGGCCGCGCCGTCGCCGTCGCTCAGCTAGACGGCATGCGTACTCGGCTGACGTCGACTTCGCGACCGTGCGTGCGCGATGGCTGGCGGCCGGGCGCAAGAACACCGGCGGCATCATCGGCTGGTTCGCGCCGCCCATTATTGGCGCCGAGGCCGGCGGCCGCTGGGCTGATGTGACCGGCGGCACCAACCGTGTCGGCGATCTCCAGCTGGCGCCCCGGGGTTGGCTTCAACTAGATGAAGGCGGCTGAAACCTGTCATGCCGGAGGTCCGGTTGGCTCTGGGGTGTCAACGAGGTGATAACAAGAGCCTCCGAAACAGGCCGAAATCAGCTGGCGTCACTGTCGGTCAGAAGGCGGCGATTTGCGGGGATTTCTCGGCAACGCCGAGACGCACCGAGAGCGCGGAGCGGCGCTCTTAATCCCAAGGTCGCAGGTTCGATCCCTGCACGGCCCATACGCGAAAGGCCTGCTAGGCGGGCTCTTTCGTTTCCGGAACAAGCGTCGAACCGGCCGGGGCGATAACGAAAGTGATAACGGGAGCTTCTCCGAGAGCCCGGGGGTTCGCGGCGAGCCTTCGTCGAGATGATGCGAAAAGGTGTGTGTTTGCAGCGGGTTTTCCGGCTCGCACCGGAATCCGTCGACGCGCCCCGCCCCGCGCTCTTAGTGAAAGTCCCAAGGTCGCTGTGTCCCGGCGAAGTCGGGACGTCTGGCTCTTGTGCTCGGGACGCTCGGGCGTCGACGCTTCGGCGGCGATCGACAAAGGAGAGTCGTCATGCCACCCAAGCTTGCCGCGGACGGCTGGCACCGCTGAGTCGCCTCGCCCTGCGGCCTTCCTCGCTGAGTCCTGCAGCCGTTTGGTCCGGGTACTGCTATCCCCACTCTGAGGTATCGATGACCACAGAGGCAATCTCAGACTTGCGTGCATAAGTGAAGGACCCTGGGAAAGTTGGAGGCTCCGATGCCGGGCTCTGTCCTGGTGGAAGGAGATGCTCCTGCGATGGCCAGACCGAGGAAGTACTCCGATGAGCTGCGCGAGCGTGCGGTCCGTTTCTACTTCGAGTCGAACCGTCCGATCGCGCACGTTGCCCAGGACCTGGGCATCCACAAGGAAGCGCTGCGGCAGTGGGTGCGCCAGGCCGAGGCCGACCGTGGCGTTCGCCGCGACGTGCTGAAGACGGACGAGCGCGAGGAGCTGAAGAAGCTCCGTAGGGAGAACGCCGAGCTGAAGCGGGCGAACGCGATCTTGAAGGACGCGTCCGTCTATTTCGCTCAGGAGCTCGACCCGACCCGGCGACGGTGACCCGCTACGTGGAGGAGCGGCGGGATGCTTTCGGGGTCGAGCCGATCTGTCGTGCGATCGGCGTGCCGGTGAGCACGCACTACGCGCGCAGATCCCGGAAGCCGTCTCGGCGGGAGCTCGCCGATCGGCAGCTGCTGCTCGAGATCGAAGCCGCCCGCTCGGGACGCCGGCGCGTCTACGGCGCCCGCAAGACCTGGAAGGAGCTACGCCGCCGCGACGTCGAGGCAGGGCGCGACCAGGTCGCCAGAGTTATGCGCGAGCACGGGCTCATCGGCAAGCTGCGCGGCCAGAAGAAGCGGACGACGATCCCGGACGAGGCCGCCGCAGAGCGTACGCGCGACCTCCTGCAACGCGACTTCACGGCGACGCGGCCGAACGAGAAGTGGGTCGCCGATCTGACCTACATCCGCACCTGGAACGGCTTCGTCTACCTCGCCTTCATCCTCGACTGCTACAGCCGCAGGCTCGTCGGCTGGCAGCTCGCGACGCATATGCGGGCCGAACTCGTCCTCGACGCGCTCGAGATGGCCAACGGCCTGCGCCGACCACAGGCGAGCCTGATCGCACATTCGGATCGCGGCTCCCAATACACCAGCCTGACCTACACCGATCGCCTCGACGAGCTCGGGATCGATCCGTCGGTCGGCTCGCGCGGTGATGCGTATGACAACGCGATGGCCGAAGCTTGGGTCGCGACCTTCAAGAACGAGCTCGTCGACGGACAACGCTTCCCCAGCTTCGAGCACGTCGAGCACGAGATCCTGGAGTGGATCGGCTTCTACAACGACGAGCGGCTGCACGAAGCACTCGGTGACTTGCCGCCCGCCGAGTACGAAGAGTTGAATATCAAGACAGACACCACCCCAATGGTGGCCGCCACCTAACCGAGCCTCCAACAGACCCAGGGTGGATCATCGGCGAAAGTAGCGTGTTTGCGGCGATTTCTCAGTCACACCGAGCCACGCCGAAACCGCGGACCGGCGCTCTTAATCCCAAGGTCGCAGGTTCGATCCCTGCACGGCCCATCTCGCGTCTCGGACAGGCCCGGGCGGCGAAGCGGACGGTTCCGGCTGCAGGCCGAGCCGCCGTCGCCGCGCGAGGATCGGGCTCGGCTCCGTAGAACCTTAACCCGGCCCTCACGATCTCACCCCTAGGCTCCGGACGCTTGATGCGAACAGCTCTTGCCGCTTTGACCGCGGCCGTTCTCAACGGCCCTCGTTCCCCATCGGCAGAGCTTCCGGAGGAGCCTCGCCCCGCGCGGCGCGGCCGGGGAGGCCATCTGGTGCGGACCCTCGCCACGGGGAGGCACGGGATCACGCCCCGTGCGATCGCCCGGTCGTTGCGCAGCAGTCTGCGCTTCCGCGAGGCGACGATGCCCGGCGTCGCGGTGAGCACCGTCGGCCCGAGCGCGCCCTCGGTGGGCCCGGCTGCGCCGCCGCGCCCGACGCCGTCGCCGGCTCTGTCGAGCGTCGGCAGGATGCGGGTCGTCCCGGCCGCCGAGTGGGACGAGCTCGTGCGGAGCCTCGGCGGGCTCGACAGCTACGCCGGGCTCGCGTACCACCGCGTCTCCGCACTGCTCGAGCCGACCCTCGCCCTCCCGATCCTCCTGCACTACGACGGCGCCCAGGGCGGCCTCGCCCTCCCCTTGCTGCTCCGTCCCCTGCCCGACGGCGCCGGCTGGGACGCCACGAGCCCGTACGGCTATGGCGGCCCCGTCGCGCTCGCCGAGCAGGCTGCCGAGGGCTTCGGCGCGGCCTTCGACGAGTGGACAAACGCGAACGGCGTCGTCGCGACGTTCCTCCGCCTGCATCCGCTGCTCGGCAACGCCCGGCTCGTGCCGCAGACCGCGGAGCTCGTCCCACTCGGGCAGACGGTGGCGTGGGACGTCACGGCGGGACGCGATCTCTTCGCGCTCATGCACGCGCACCACCGCCGGGCCGCGCGCCGGGCCGACCGGGCCGGGCTCGAGGTGCGGCTGGTCGCCGGGCCCACCGACCTCGACGAGTTCAGCGAGCTGTACCGCCTGACCATGCTCCGCCGGGGCGCCGACGACTTCTACTTCTTCTCCGCCGAGTACTGGGACGCGCTCCGGACGGAAGCCGACGCGCTCGGTCTCCTCCTCGTCGAGGGACGGCTCCCCGACGGCGAGCTGGCCGCGGCCCTGCTCTGCTTCTCGCAAGGCCCCTGGCTCCACTACCACCTGGGCGCCACGAGCGATGCCGCGCGGACGATCGGGGCCTCCAACCGCTGCTTCCAGGCCGCGGCGGAGTGGGCCCAGTCGCGCGGCATGACCCGCTTCCACCTCGGCGGGGGCCTGGGGAGCGACAGCACGTCGACCCTGTTCGTGTTCAAGCACCGGTTCGACCCGGGCACCGAGCCGCCGCCATTCCACCTCGCAAAATTCGTGCACGACAGGGACCGGTACGAGCGCCTCGCCGGCACGGACTCCACCGCCGGGTTCTTCCCGCCCTGGCGGGCCCCGGGCACTGATGCCCACGCTGCAACAGGCATCTCCGCCAACTAATGGGCCGCCCGCCCGTCTCATCAATGGGTTGCTGAAGTTCATGCGAGCGGGACGGGGCGTGGTCTCTGCGGCGGCGAGCGTCGCGGTCTCCCTCGCCATACTGCTCGCGGTCCCGGGCATTGCGGGCGCCGCGCACGCGGCGAAGCCGAAGGGTCCGGTGATCGTGTCGTTGAAGGTCTCCCACTCGAAACACGTCCTCCCCGCGCGGGGCCTGGCAGTGAAGGTGACCGTGCGGGTGCTGAACGCGAGTCGCTGCACGTTCTTCCGGCAGCCGAAGCCGCGCGCGCGCCTTCGGGCGTACAAGACCGTCTCGTGCAAGCGCGGCGGGGCGAGCGTGCGCATCCCCCTGATCCCGAACCCGTACGCGTCGCAAGTCCGGCTGACCTACGCCGTCAAGGCGATCGGGACCCACCACCGCTCGGTGCGCCGCGAGGTGCGGCTGACCGAGGCCGGGACACCTCCGTCCCAGCTTCCGACCGCCTCGCTCACCGTCAGCACGCCGTCCCTGCCCTGGACCGGCGGCGACGTCACGTTCACGTACTCCTCGACGAACGCGACGAGCTGTGCCCTCACGGCCAGCCCGGCATTGTGGTCGGACAGCAATCCGCTCCCCGTCCCCTGCAACGGGAGCACGCCGGTCACGGTGCCGAGCTCGCTCACGACGGGGCAGTGGAACGTGACCTTCACGGCCTCCGGACCCGGCGGCCAGACGACGGCGAGCACCGCCCTCACCCGGCAGGCGCCGTCGTTCACCCCGAGCTCGAACTGGTCCGGCTGGGAGATCGAGTCGAGCAGCGTCGTCACCCAAGTGTCTGGCACATTCACCGTGCCGACGCTCAACTGCGCCAAGACGCCGGACGCCGGCGAGTCGACCTGGGTCGGGATCGGCGGAAGCTACCTGCCGGACGGGAGCTCCTCGGGCGACCTCCTGCAGACGGGAGTCGAGAGCGACTGCTCCGGCGGCGTCCAGGTCAGCAACATGGCCTGGTGGGAGAAGATTCCGCCGCTGCCGGAGATCCCCTTCAACAGCATGTCGGTCGCCCCGGGCGACGCGATCCAGGCCTCCGTCTACCAGGCGAGCGACGGGAGCTGGGTCACGAGAGTCGACGACCTGAGCAGGGGCATCTCGGGCGTGATGATCATGATCTACGGGCACGCCTACTGGGGAACGAGGCTCGACTCCGACCCGAACAACTGGTACCAGCAGGAAGGGAACGGCTCGCCCATCTCCTACACGGGCGGTTACACCGCCGAGTGGATCGTGGAGGACTTCGCGGAGTGCACGTCGACGAGCTGCTCGCTCGTGCCGTTGGCCGACTACGGCACGGTCACCTTCGGCAGCCTGTCGGTGAACAACGCCGCCCCGGACCTGACGCAGGCCGTGGCCGACGGCATCGTCCACAGCGGCATCGCCCTCTCCATACCTACGCCTCTCACCGCCACCGGCTTCACCGCCGTCTACACCGGCTGAGACCACTTCGGCGGCCGCGGCGGTAGCCTCGCGGCCGTGAAGGTCCTGACCGTCGTCGGCAACCGGCCGCAGTTCGTCAAGTCCGGCCCCGTCTCGGCGGCGCTGCGCGAGGCGGGGATCGAGGAGGTCGGCCTCCACACCGGCCAGCACTGGGATCCCGAGCTGTCCGGCGTCTTCTACGAGGAGCTCGGGCTGCCCGAGCCGCGCTACCGGCTCGACCTGCACACCGCCGACGCCGGGACGATGCGCCCGCGGATCGCCGAGGTGCTCGCCCGCGAGCGGCCCGACTGGACGCTCGTCTTCGGGGACACGAACTCGACCCTCGCAGGCGCCGAGGCGGCCGCCGACGCAGGCCTTCCGGCCGCGCACGTCGAGGCGGGCCTGCGCAGCGGCGACCTCTCGATGCCCGAGGAGCACAACCGGATCGCAGTCGATGCGAGCGCCGCCCTCCTCCTCTGCCCCGACGAGCGGTCGCGTGAGACGCTGCTCGCCGAGGGCGTCGGCGGCCGGATCGAGGTCGTCGGGGACGTGATGGCCGACGCCTGCTTCCGGCTCGCGCCGATCGCGCGGAAGCGCTCGCAGATCCTCTCCCGGCACGACCTCGAGCCGGGCGGGTACGTCGTCGCAACCGTCCACCGCGCCGCGAACGTCCGGCCCGAGCGGCTGGAGCGGATCGTCGACGGCCTCGGCCGGATCGGAGAGCCCGTCGTCTTCCCCGCCCATCCACGCACCCGCTCCGTGCTCGGGGCGATGCCGGCGAACGTCACCGTCCTCGCGCCGCTCGGCTACCTCGACATGGCGGCGCTCGTCTCGCAGGCGCGCGTCCTCGTCACCGACTCCGGCGGCCTGCAGAAGGAGGCGTACTGGTACGGCGTGCCGTGCGTGACGGCGCGGCCCTCGACCGAATGGGTCGACACGGTCGAGCTCGGGGCGAACGTCCTCGTCGACGCGGACCCGGAGAAGCTCGCCGCGGCGGTCGCCGCGGCGGCGCTGCCGGGGGGATTGCCGACGCTGTACGGCGACGGGCACGCCGCCGAACGAGTCGCAGCTAGCCTTGCCGCGGCATGAGCGAGGGCGCCTCCTACGACATAGCCGTTGTCGGTGCGGGCTACGTCGGCGTGCCGCTCGCGGCGACGTTCGCGGAGGCCGGCTGCCGCGTCCTCGTCGTCGACGTCGTCGAGCCGGTCGTCGCCGCGCTCAACCGCGGCGAGTCGCACATCGAGGACGTCCCGAACGAGCGCCTCGCGCCTCTCGTCGAGCGCGGCCTCGTCCGGGCGACGACGAGGTACGAGGAGCTGCCCGGCGCCGACGCGATCCTCATCGCGCTCCCCACCCCGCTCTCCCGGCAGCGCGAGCCCGACCTGTCGATCGTCGCGGCGGCCACGCGGCGGATCGCCGCCGTGCTGCGCGAGGGTCAGGTCGTCGTGCTCGAGTCGACGACGTGGCCGGGCACGACGCGCGAGGTGCTGCAGCCGCTCCTCGAGGAGGGCTCGGGCCTGAAGGCGGGCGAGGGCTTCTTCCTCGCGATGTCGCCCGAGCGCGTCGACCCGGGCCGGGAGGACTGGACGACGAAGACGATCCCGAAGGTGCTCGGCGGCGTCACCCCCGAGTGCACACACCGGGCCGCCGAGATCTACCGGCGCGCGCTCGACACCGTCCACGAGGTCTCCACACCCGAGACGGCCGAGCTGACGAAGCTGCTCGAGAACATCTTCCGCTCGGTCAACATCGCGCTCGTCAACGAGCTCGCGATCCTCTGCGACCGGATGGGGATCGACATCTGGGAGGTCGTCGACGCCGCCGCGACGAAGCCCTACGGCTACATGCGCTTCAACCCCGGCCCCGGCCTCGGCGGCCACTGCATCCCGGTCGACCCCTTCTACCTCACGTGGAAGGCGCGGGAGTTCGGCTTCTACACGGAGTTCATCGAGCTCGCGGGCAAGGTGAACGAGGAGATGCCGTACTTCTGCCGCTCGCTCGTCTCGCAGGCGCTCAACCACCACGCGCAGCGCGCGATGAAGGGCTCGCAGATCCTCGTCCTCGGCGTCGCGTACAAGGCGAACATCAGCGACCTGCGCGAGTCCCCCGCGCTGAAGCTCATCTCGCTGCTGCGGAACGCCGGCGCCGAGGTCTCGTATCACGACCCGCACGTGCCCCGCGTCTCCGAGCCCGGGCTCGAGCTCGAGTCCGTCCCGTACGAGCCGGACGCCTACGACTGCGTCGTCGTCGTGACCGATCACGCGGCGCTCGACTACGAGCAGCTCGTCGACAAGGCGCGGCTCGTCGTCAACCTCCGCAACGCGACCGGCGCGAAGGGCACCGCCGCCGAGCACGTCTACAAGCTATGAGCGCAAAGCTTCGTGTGGGCCAGGTCGGGCTCGGCTACTGGGGCCGGAACCTCGTCCGCAACTTCGACGACCTCACCGACCTCGCCTGGCTCTGCGACGCGAGCGAGGGGCTGCAGGAGGAGTTCGCGCGCCGCTATCCCGGCGCGCGCGTCACGGGCGACTTCGACGAGCTTCTCGCGGCGGACGACGTCGAGGCCGTAGTGGTCGCGACACCTGTCCCAACGCACTACCCCCTCGCGAAGGCGGCCCTCGAGGCGGGCAAGCACGTCTTCGTCGAGAAGCCGCCGGCGATGCGCGGCGACGAGATGGAGGAGCTGGTCTCGCTGGCCGAGGAACGCGGCCTCGTGCTCATGCCGGGGCACCTCCTCCTCTACCACCCGGCGGTGCAGAAGCTGAAGGACCTCGTCGAGGACGGCGAGCTCGGGGACGTGCTCGTCGTCTACGGGAACCGGCAGAACCTCGGCAAGATCCGCAAGGACGAGAACGCGCTCTGGTCGCTCGGCGTCCACGACCTCTCGGTCATCCTCTACCTCATCGGCGAGGAGATCGTCGAGGCGGCCGCGCACGGCCATGCCTTCCTCAACGAGGGCGTCGAGGACGTCGTCTTCTGCTACCTCCGCTTCGCCTCGGGGAAGATCGCGCACATGCACCTCTCGTGGCTCGACCCGCACAAGATGCGGCGGCTCACCGTCGTCGGTCGCGACCGGATGGCGGTCTTCGACGACATGGAGCTCGAGCGGAAGATCACCGTCTACGACAAGGCGCCGGAGCAGCCGTCGGAGACGTACGGGGAGTGGCGGACGCGGACGGGCGACATCTTCAGCCCCAAGGTCTCGAACGCGGAGCCGCTCAAGCTCGAGTGCCAGCATTTCGTGCGGCTCGTCCAGGAGGGCTGGGACGGGCGCGAGATGCGCGACGGGCTCGAGGTCGTGCGCGCGCTCGAGCTGCTGACGGAGAGCCTGCGTGGCTGAGATCCACCCGACGGCGGTCGTCCACCCGGGCACGGTGCTCGGGGAGGGCGTGAAGGTGCTCGAGCACGCCGTCGTCGGCAAGCAGCCGTCGCTCTCGCCGCGCTCGACCGCGAAGCGGGAGCCGCTGCCGCCGGCCGAGATCGGCGACGGGACGATCGTCTCGACCGGCGCGGTCGTCTTCGCCGGCGCGAAGATCGGAGCGCGCGTCATCCTCGGCGACCAGTCGTGCGTGCGGGAGCGCGTCGCCGTCGGCGACGACGTCGTGCTCGGCCGGGGCTCGCTCGTCGAGAACGACACGACGATCGGCGCCCTGACGAAGATCCAGGCCGAGGCGTACATCACGGCCTACTCGACGCTCGAGGACGAGGTCTTCATCGCGCCGTGCGTCGTCACGACGAACGACAACTTCATGGGCCGGACCGAGCGGCGGCACGAGCTCGTGCGCGGACCGACGATCCGCCGCGGCGCCCGCATCGGCGGAGGAGCCATCCTCCTACCCGGCGTCGAGATCGGCGAGGAGGCGTTCGTCGGGGCGGGCGCCGTCGTGACGAAGGACGTCGAGCCGCGGATGATCGTCGTCGGCAACCCGGCGCGCGTCATGCGGCCCGTCCCCGACGAGGAGCTGCTCGAGAACCAGTAGCGGCCTACTGGCCGGCTGCCCGGCTCTGCGCGAGCTTCGTCAGCCGCAGCGTGTAGCCGCCGCCGCCCCGCCGCTTGACCCGCAGCTCGACGTAGTACCAGCCCGTCTTCTCCACGCTGTAGGAGAAGTGCTGCGCCGAGCGGGCGCCAGAGGACTTCGCCACGCGTTGGATCGCGCCGTGCTCGTGCGCCGCTGTCCGCGCCGCTCGACCGCGGAGGGTCAGCCGCACCTTCGCTCCGCGCCACTTCGCCTCTGCGCGCGCCTGGAGCCGCTGGCCCTTGACGAGCCTGACGCGGTAGTAGTCGACCCGGTCGTCCCAGAAGTCGAGCGACGCATGCACGGTGCGCTCTTTCCCCCAGAGCGTCTCGGCCTGGGCGAGGGTGTCGTTCGGCTCGTAGGAGTCGGCCGCGGGGAGCGTGGCGCTCGAGGTCAGCTGCGCCACGGCGCTCTCCACGTCGAGTCGGCCCCAGCCGCTGTACTGGTCGCGCCCGCTCGGACAGAGAAGGCAGCCGGTGGAGGCGTTCACGTCGTCCGCGCTCCGCTCGAGCAGCGTCTCGACCTGGTTGTTCGTCAGCGCCGGGTCGATGCCGAGCAGCACCGCCGCGGCCGCTGAGACCTGGGGCGCGGAGAACGACGTTCCCTGCGGCTGCGCGTAGTCGCCCGAGGCGCAGTCGGTGTATCCCTGCGGCGTGCAGCCCAGCTGCTGCGCCGTCAGCGCGCTGGGAAACGTCGAGAAGATGTCGACGCCGGGTGCGGCCATGTCGACGTAGGTGCGGTCGCGGTCGGAGAAGTCCGGGACGTTGCCGGAGCGCGTCAAGGCTCCGACACCGAGCACGTGCGGGAGCGCCGACGGCCAGCTCGCGTACGGCCACGGCGTCGTGTAGGCGTCGTCCGAGTTGCCGACGGCGGCGACGACGACGACGCCCTTCTTGACCGCGTACGCGACCGCCGCAGCCTCCTGCTTCGAATACGTGTCGCGGGCCGGGTCGGCGGGGTCGCGGACACCGCCGAGGCTGAGGTTGATCACCCGCACTCCCTGGTTCACGGCCCAGCGGATGCCCTGCGCCTCGGCCTGGAGCGGGATCGTCCCGTCGGCGGCGACGACCTTGGCGACGACGAGCTGCGCCGCAGGGTCGAGGCCCACGATGCCGCCCGTGTCGAGAGCCGCCGCGATCTCGCCGGCCACGATCGTGCCGTGCCCCTCGGTGTCCTTGCAGAAACCACCGCCGACGAAGGTGCGCGCGGCGTAGATCTGCCCTTGCAGGTCCGGCAGCGAGCAGTCGACGCCGGAGTCGACGATCCCGACCTTGATCGGCGCGAGCGACGACGACGGCGGCCACGCGGGCCAGGCGCCGAAGGCGCGGTCCTGCACGAGATACCACTGCTTCGAGTAGTAGGAGTTCGCCGGCGTGAATGCGGCGGCCGGCGCTGCGAAGACGAGCACAGCCCCAGCCGCGACCAACCCCAGACCCAGTCTCACTACTTCACGGTAGCGGCAGTCGAAGCGCCCGGCCACCAGCCGTTGCCGGGAGCGACGACGACCCGGGTCGGCCCGGCGGCCAGCGACGCGGCGACCGAGAAGCGCCCCTTGCCGCCCACCGTGCCCTGCACGACGGTCGCCCACTTGTGCGAGCCCGCCGTCAGCTGCTGCTGCACGAGGACTTTCGCCCCCGGGAGGCGCGGGCGTACCCGGCCCGAGACGCGGTGCCTGCCCGCCGACGAGAGCAGCACCCGCGGCTCGAGACGGATGCGCACGGACGCGGCCGCGTCCGCGTCCGTCGCGAGCCGGTAGGCGGTCGTGAGCTTCGGCTTCACGGTGAGGCTGAAGGTCCCAGTCTTCGGATCGGGCGTCGCCGGCGCGAGCTGTGTCCAGGGGGCACCCCTGCTGCGTGCCTGGACCGCGGCGCCGGTGACGCCGCGAACGGCGCCGGTGAGCGTCACCTTCGTCCCCCACCGCACCGGCCGGTTCGGCAGGGGTGGCTGGAGCGAGAGGACGCCGACGCTGAACCATGTCGAGCGGAGGGCGAGCGCGGCGGCGACCTTCCCGCCGCTCACCGGGGTCGTGCTCGTCTTCCCGCCCGCGACCGAGGTCAGCGTCAGGGTCGCGACGCGGCGGGACGAGTCCGGGGTCGCGGTAGCGTCCTCCACCCGGCCCGCGAGGCCGAGCGCCTGCGCGAGCGCCTTGCCGGTCACCGTCACGGGGCCCCAGTCGTGGTAGGGGGAGATCGTGTCGTACGGGTCGCGCACCGAGACGAGGTACGGCGCTCCCTGCCCGCCCCACGCGTCGGCGGCCGACTGCGTCCAGCCGCCCGTGCTCGAGGAATAGACGGTCGTCGCGACCTGGCCGTCGTAGAGCACCACCTGGCCGGCCGTCGCGTCGACCGCTGCGTTCGCCTCGGGCGTCTCGACCGAGACGCCGAGATACGCCTGGCTGCGCGTGTCGGCATAGACGTCGAACGGCGCGCCGGCGCGCCGGCCCGCGATCGCGTACGAGCGGGACGCGACCGCCTGTGCCTCGAGCGCCGCGGGCAGCCACGACGACGACATCTCCGCCGGGACGACGCCGTACAGGTAGTCCTCGAGCGGGACGACGTTGATCGCCCGCAGCTTGCCCTGGACGACGTCGACGAGGATCTGGCCCCGGTACGGCCGCCCGAGCGTCAGCGTCGAGCCGTCCGCCGGCGCGAACGTCAGCGGCCGCGCGAGTGCCTGGGCGGCGTTGCCGTCGACCGGCAGCGTGAGCGACGGAGTGAGCTTCGTCTTTCCGGCCGGCAGGCTGTGCACGACGCCGTCGCCGTCGGTCACGGAGAGCGGCGCAGCGGACGCGATCGTCAGGCTCTTCTTGCCGTCGGCGAGGAGGACGCGGATCGTGGCGACGGACGACTGCCCGAGCGTCGTGCCCGGGTAGTACGCGGCGAGGATCTGCGGGTACGTGTACGACTGGAGCGCGTAGCCTTCGGCGCCCCACTGGCCCATGCCGACGCCGTGGCCCCAGCCGTGGCCGCTGACGAGAAAGAGAGCGCCCGAGCCTGCCGGGGCGACATACGTCGGGCTCGGGTCGGACGCAGCCTGCAGCCCCGACGCGAAGGTCACGGCGCCGAGGAAGAGGGAAACGGAGACGAAGACGAGGCTGCGGGACATGCGACGACGCTAGCCAGAGGGGAGGCTGTCTCCCGGTGCTTCGCGGCGGGCTGCAGGGATCCCTGCCCTCGTGCCCGGCAGCCACCAGTTCCACCGCCCGAGCAGCCGCATCGCCGCCGGCACGATCACGAGCCGGACGAGCGTCGCGTCGAGGAGGATCGCGACGCCCAGGCCGACGCCGAGCTCCTTCAGGGCCGGCGACCCCGAGGCGGAGAAGGACGCGAAGACGGCCACCATCACCGCGGCAGCGCTCGTGATCGTCCGGGCGGAGCGGACGAGCCCCTCCGAGACGGCCCGCTCGTTCTGACGGTGCACGAGCCAGCGCTCGCGGATCCGCGTGAGTAGGAAGACCTCGTAGTCCATCGAGAGCCCGAACGTCACGGCGAGGACGAGCGCAGGGACGACGGTGTCCACGTACCCGGGAGCGTGGTAGCCGGTCCAGTCCGCCCAGCCCCACTGGAAGACCGCGACGAGGACGCCGTAGGCGGCGCCGACGCTGAGCAGGTTCATGAGCACGGCCTTGAGCGGCAGCACGACGCTGCGCAGCAGGAGCAGGAGGACGACGTACGACGCTCCGAGGATGAAGACGAGGATCTTCCAGAGGCCTCCGACGA
The DNA here is from genome assembly GCA_963775155.1 of uncultured Actinomycetes bacterium. Taxonomy (GTDB): domain Bacteria; phylum Actinomycetota; class Thermoleophilia; order Gaiellales; family Gaiellaceae; genus Palsa-739. Next base: position 34,168 of record CAVZHU010000007.1, read on the forward strand.
TCGCGTGCTCCACGTCCTGGTCGAAGACGGTCGAGCCGCCGAGGATCGCCCCGGCGCCCGCGGCCGAGCGGATGCGCGCGACGATCTGCCTCGCCGGGACGGACTCGGGCTGCGCCGCGATTCGCGCGTCGACGAGCCAGCGGGAGCCGCCCCGGCTCCGCACCGGCTTCGTGACGGAGACGACTCCCGGCACCGACGCGATCCGGCGGGCGACCGCGGCGGCGCCGCGGCTCACGATCACGTGCACCGGCGCGGCGAAGCCCGGGCCTGCGAGCGCCGTCGCCCGCTCGGTCGCCGCCCGCACCTCCGAGTGCGGAGGAAGCTCGTTCAGGCCACGGTTGAACGTCTGCATGCCGAGCAGCGGGGACGCGAGGACGAGCATCAGGGCCACTCCACCGAGGAGGAACGGCCACGGCCGCCGCATCACCCGTCCGGCCCACGCCGTCCAGAACGGCCCGCCTGCCTCGCCGCCGGCCGCCCAGGGCAGCCGGACCCGCAGCCGGTCGACGCGACGCCCTGCGAGTGCGAGCAGGGCCGGCAGGAGGGTCACCGCCGCGAGGACGGCGATGCAGACGACGACGATCGCGCCGACGGCGAGCGAGCGGATCCCGTTCACCCTGATCGCGAACAGCCCTGCGAGCGAGACGGCGACGGTGGCGCCGCTGAAGACGACCGCCTTGCCGGAGGTCGCGAGCGCGCGCCGCAGCGCTTCCGGCGGATCGGCTCCTTCCGCAAGCTCGCCCCGGTAGCGGCTGACGATGAAGAGGGAGTAGTCGACGGCGACGCCGATCCCGATCATCGAGGCCATGTTCGTGACGTAGACCGAGAGCTCACTCGCGCGCGAGAGCCAGTAGATGGCCGCCCCGGAGAGGAAGACGGCGGCGAAGCCGAGAGCGAGCGGCGCCGCCGCGGCCACGACCGTGCCGAAGGCCGCGAGCAGGATGAGCAGGATGAGCGGGAAGCCGAACTCCTCGCCCTGCGCGAGCTGGTGCTTCGCGACCTCCTGGAAGTTCGACCAGATCGCGGGCTCACCGAGCACGCGCGTCTCGACGGAGCTCGTCGTCTGGACGAACTCGTGCCGCAACCGCGTCGCCTCGTCGATCGACTGCGAGCTTCCCTTCGGGAAGGCGACCGGCAGCAGCGCGGCGCGGCCACCGTCGAGCAGCCGGGGGGAGCCGGCATGCAGCCCCTCGAGCCGCTGCAGCCGGGGCACGATCTCGGCGAGCCGGTGCTGCACCGCGGCGCGACTGTCGCCCGTGACGAAGAACGTGAACGCCGGGGGCGTGACGCCGGGGAAGCGGTCGAGCAGCCGCGCCACCTCGAGCGACTGGCTGCCGGGCACGTCCCAGCCGCCGCCGGAGAGGTGCGAGGTCTGGTTGAGGGAGAACCAGGCGCACGATGCGAGCAGCGCCAGCCAGATCGCGACGACGGCGCGCCGGCGGCGCGAGGCGCCGTCCGCCAGCCGCGCGAGCAGCCGCTCGACCCTTAACCCAGCAGCCACGCCTCGAGCGTAGCCCCGGCTCCGTCTGCCGGACAGGTAGACTTTCCGCAACGTTTCGAGGCGACGAGGCCTCGGTTGCCACACAGTCGTTGGACGACGCCGTGGCCGCCGGGGCTTTTCGCATTTCAAGGAGGAGGAATGGCTTACGTGGAGAGCAGGAACCGGGCGACGTCCGACCCGGAGGCGCGGAGGAAGGTGCTCGCGGAGATCGAGTCCCGCGGCATCGAGGACATCCTCCTCTGGTTCACGGACCTCGAGGGGCACCTGAAGAGCTTCTCGATCACCCGCAGCGAGCTCGAGGGCGCGCTCGACGACGGGATGGGCTTCGACGGCTCGTCGATCACCGGCTTCAACGCGATCGAGGAGTCGGACATGGTGGCGATCCCCGATCCGGAGACGTTCCGGATACTGCCCGACGGCCAGGCAGCGCGGATGATCTGCGACGTCGTGACCCCCGACGGCGAGCCGTACACCGGCGATCCGCGCCACGCGCTCCGGCGCGCACTCGAGCGAATGCAGTCGCTCGGCTTCGACACGTTCAACGTCGGGCCGGAGGCCGAGTACTTCCTGTTCAAGGACGAGCACGGCACCGAGACGCTCGACGAGGGCGGCTACTTCGCCCAGACGACGCTCGACGCGGCGTCCGGCGTCCGCCGTGACACGATCCGGGCGCTCGAGTCGATGGGGATCCCGGTCGAGTACCACCATCACGAGGTCGGCCCGTCGCAGCACGAGATCGACATCCGCTACGCGGGCGCGCTCGACATGGCCGACTACATGCTCACGTACCGGCTCGTCGTGAAGGAGGTCGCGAAGCAGCACGGCTACCACGCGACCTTCATGCCGAAGCCGCTGTTCGGCGAGAACGGCTCCGGGATGCACACGCACCAGTCGCTCTTCTCCGACGGCCACAACGCGTTCTTCGACGAGGACGACAAGTGGCACCTCTCGGCAGTCGGGAAGGCGTTCATCGCAGGCCAGCTCCGCCACGCGCGCGAGCTGTCCGCCGTGTTCGCGCAGTGGGTCAACTCGTACAAGCGGCTCGTGCCGGGCTTCGAGGCGCCGGTCTACGTCGCGTGGTCGCAGCGGAACCGCTCCGCATTGATCCGCATCCCGCTCTACAAGCCGGGGTCGGAGCAGGCGACGCGCGCCGAGATCCGCTGCCCCGATCCGGCCTGCAACCCGTACCTCACGTTCGCCACGCTCCTGCACGCGGGGCTCGAGGGGATCGAGCAGGGCTACGAGCTGCCGGATCCGATGGAGACGAACCTCTACCACCTGACGCCGGAGCAGCGGCGGGAGCGCGGGATCGTCTCCCTGCCCGAGACGCTGGGCGAGGCGATCGACGAGCTCTCGCAGTCGGAGCTGATGCGCAAGGCGCTCGGTCCGCACATCTTCGACCGCTACGTCGAGCTGAAGCGGAAGGAGTGGGACGAGTACCGCGTCCAGCTCACCGACTGGGAGATGAAGAAGTACCTGGCTGTTCTCTAGTCCACTTGACCGGGCCGCGGCGGGCGCGATCTGTCCGCCGTGGCCTGGATGCACTCTCGAAGACGACGGACGCGCTCGACGCGCGGCTCGGGCTCGGCGTCGCAGGCCTGGTCGTCACTCCGCCGTAGGCGGACACGGCCCCGGGATTCCGGCGGCGGGGTCGCCCGGAGGCGGCCCCGCCGCCCTCTCCGTTACCAGGGCTGTGCGTCCGGTGTGGTGACCGGAGCCGTCCCCGGTTGTGTCCAGGCGTACTTCGAGGACGACGTGAACCGGAGCCCTGCCGCGGGCGCCGGCGCGATCGACAGTTGCGGTTGCGCGCAGGGGTTGCTGACCGGCGCACAGCCGGGCTGTTGCCACTGGTACGGAGAGCCAGGGGGGGTCGCCCCGGCCGCCGTAACGGCCCCGAAGAACATGGCCGCGCCGACAGTCGCGAGCGACAGGAGACGTATGCGCATGACGTGCCTCCTTTCCGCACCGGATGATCCGCCGTCGGGCCGGTGTCCGCATCGGTAGAAGCCGGTAGTCCGGCGCGGCAAACGAACGATCCGCAGCTCCGGAACGTATGCGTAGGCATTGCGGAAGCGCGCCGACCCGCGACGACCCGAGATCGGCAAGTAACAGACTGTTACGAACTGCCTCGGAAGGCCGCTTGCGTCCGTGTGTAGACCTGGCCGGTCCGACCGGGCCGCACAAGTAACAGACTGTTACAAGGCTTCTTCTAGGCGGGCTGCCAGACCATGAGGCCGAGGATGGCGAGGAGCAGGAGCCCGCTCGCGTAGCTCGCCCACAGCGGCCCGCGCGCGGCGACGAGCGCGCGCAGCTCCGCGCTCGGCGCGTCGCCCTCCGCTGCGAGCCGCTCCGCGAGGTAGCGCGCTTGCCGCGCCGTCCGGCCGCCGTAGCCACCGAGCGTCATGCTCGCCACCCAGAGCCCGAGAGCAGCCTGGATCCAGGCCGGCGAGAAGCCGACACCGTCGTGCTCGGCGAGCGCACATCCGAAGGCGAGCGTGAGCAGCGCGCCGGCGCCGACGAGCGCGACACCCGCACGTGTGAGGCGCAGGAAGGCAAGGATCTCGCTCGGCCGCTCCCGCCGGATCGCCGCGAGCTGGAGCGTCCCCGCGACCGCCGCGCCGGCGAAGAAGCAGAGGGCCCCGAGCAGGTGGAAGAAGAGGAGGACGTTCGTCACGACGGCGCCCTCCTACGATACGGCGCGTGGAGACGACCGAGCGCCACCTGCGACTCCTGACCGAGACGATCGCGGCCGTCAACTCGACGCTGGACCTCGAGGAGGTGCTCTACCTCGTCGCCGACAAGGTCGCCGCCGCGCTCGAGGCGGACGGGTGCTTCGTCTACCTCTACGAGGAGCGGAGCGGCGAGCTCGTCCTCCGCGCCACGCACGGCACGCGGCTCGACGAGATGACACGCCGTCCCCGCCTGCGTCCGGGCGAGGGGATCACCGGTGCGGCGGCCGCCGAGCTGCGGCCGGTCGCGATCGCCGAGAACGCTCACCTCGACCCGCGCTGGAAGGAGTTCCCGAACCTGCCGGAGTCGGAGTACGAGTCGATCCTCGCCGTCCCGATCCTCGCGCGCGACCAGCTCGCGGGCGCGCTCAACGTCCGCACCCGGGAGCCGCGGGAGTTCCGGCCCGACGAGATCGAGCTCCTGCAGGCGATCGCGGGCCAGGTCGCGCAGTCGATCGTGCACGCGAAGATCTACGCCGACACCCAGCGCCGCGTTGCCGAGCTCGAGGCGCTCGCGCGCATCTCGGAGGCGGTCTCCGAGTCGCTCTACCTCGAGGAGTCGCTCGAGGCGATCGTGCGGACGACGATGGACGCGGTGCAGGCGACGGGCGCGGCGCTCGTGCTCGAGGACGGGCGGATCGCCTGGCCCGAGGGCCACCCCGGGGAGCATGCGGTGCGCACGCCGCTGCGCTGGAAGCGGCGCCAGATCGGTGAGCTCGTCGCCGACCGCGACACGCCCTTCACCGACGACGAGCGCGCGCTGCTCGAGGCGATCGCCCACCACGCCGCTGTCGCGCTCGAGCACGGGCGGGCGGTGATGCGCGGCGTCCTCGCCCAGGAGATCCACCATCGCGTCAAGAACAACCTGCAGACGGTGGCCTCGCTCCTCCGCCTGCAGGCGCACGCCGAGGGAGTCGATCCGCGCGAGGCGCTCGAGCACAGCGTCAACCGGATCCTCGCCATCGCCGCCGTGCACGAGGCGCTGACCGAACAGCGGGAGGAGGACGTCGACCTCGCCGAGCTCCTCGACCGGCTGCGGGCGATGCTCGTGCAGGGGCTCGGCGGCGAGCGCGACGTCGAGGCGCGGCTCGAGCCGGTCTCGCTCGCCGGGAGCCGCGCGACCGCGCTCGCGCTCGTCTTCTCCGAGTTGCTCCAGAACGCCCTCGAGCACGGCTCCGGCACCGTGCGGATCGAGCTCGGATTACGGGACGGTGACGTCGTGCTCGCGATCGCCGACGAGGGGCGGGGCGCAAACAACGCCGCGCAGGGCACGGGCCTCTCGATCGTCCACGCGCTCGTCGCGGACGAGCTGCAGGGGAGCTTCGCGCTCGCCGGTGCGCGCGCCGAGGTGGTGTTCCCCGCGTGAACGAGTGGTCCGAGGTGCTGATCCACGTCCGCCGCGGCGACGAGTTCCTCGTCACCCACCGCGCACCGGAGGGCGGCGGCTACTGGCACACGATCGCCGGCGGGGTCGAGCCGGGCGAGGAGCTTCACGCTGCGGCGCTCCGCGAGCTGCGTGAGGAGACGGGCCTCGAGGTGGACGCGCTCCAGCCGATCGGCGAGTTCGCCTACGTACGCGAGAAGTGGGAGGACGAGGCAGGCCTGCGGGTCCACGTGGAGGCGTTCCTCGTCGACGTCGAGCCGAGGTGGGAGCCCGCCCTCGATCACGAGCACGACGACTACCGCTGGTGCACGCGCGAGGAGGCGATGAAGCTCCTCTTCTGGCCCGAGCCCGCGCAGCTGCTGCGCTCGCTGCCGTGACCGAGGCCGCTCCGCACGGCCGGCCGAGCGGCATCCGGCTGCGAAACGCGAGGATGCACGCGTGAGAATCCTCGTGGCGGAAGACGAGACGATCATCCGGCTCGACCTGCGCGGGCTGCTCGAAAGGGCCGGCTTCGACGTCTGCGCGGAGGCGAAGGACGGCGAGGAGGCAGTCGAGCTCGCACGCTCCCAGCAGCCGGACCTCGCCGTGCTCGACGTGAAGATGCCCAGGCTCGACGGGATCGAGGCGGCGCGCCGCATCCTCGCCGAGCGGCCGATCCCGATCGTGATGCTGACCGCCTACGGCCAGGAGGAGCTCGTGGCGCGGGCGGTCGAGGCCGGCGTGTTCGGCTACCTCGTCAAGCCGTTTCGCGAGCAGGATCTCCTCCCCGCGATCGCGGCCGCGCGCGCGCGGCACGAGGAGTTGCAGGCGGTACGCGAGGAGGCCGAGTCGCTCGCCGACGCGCTCGCTGCCCGCAAGGTGATCGAGCGGGCGAAGGGCCTCCTGATGGAGAAGGAGCAGCTGAGCGAGCAGGAGGCGTTCGCGCGGCTGCGCAAGGCGAGCCAGTCGTCCGGCCGACCGCTCAAGGCGATCGCAGACGCGGTCGTGGCGACCCTCGCCGCAGAGTCGTGACCGAGCATCCCAACGCCGCGCTGACGCGGCGCGTGTTCGCGGCCTTCGGCAAGGACGCGAAGGCGATCTCGGCGGCGCTCGCGCGTGATGTCGTCTGGCGCGTCCCCGGCCACACGGCGATGAGCGGCGAGTATCGCGGCCGCCGCGGCGTCGTCGAGTTCCTCCGCCGCACCGGGATGGAGACCGGCGGCACGTACCGCAGCCGGCTGCACACCGTCTTCGCCGACGACGACTGGGCCGTGGCGATCTACCGGGCCACCGGCCGGCGCAACGGGATCGACCTCGACGTCGAGCAGGCCCTCGTGATCCGGATCCGCAGCGGGCTGTGGCAGGACGTGACCGCCGTCCCGCTCGACTCCGCCTTCGAGCAGTTCTGGGCCTAGCCCTCGGCCGTGAGCGCCGTCCCGCAGTAGCGGCACTTCGTCGCCGCCAGCGGCAGGTCGCCCGAGAGGCAGGCGGGACACGCCTTCGTCGGAGCGGGCTCGGTGAACACGGCCACTCCGCGGCGGCGCTGGTAGAGCCGGAACGGAACGACGATCGCGAAGTAGACGACGGCCACGAAGACGATGAAGTAGATGATCGCCGAGACGAAGGCCCCGAGGTCGACGAGCTGGCCTCGCACGTTGAAGCCGAGGCCGGTCGTGCCGCCGCCGCCGGCCGCGTTGACGAGCGGCGTGATCACGTCGTCGGTGAAGGCTTGCACGAGCGTGCTGAACGCGAGCGCGATCACCAGGCCGACGGCGACGACGACGACGTTGCCCTGCATGAGGAAGTTCTTGAAGCCGCGGAACATCGACATCGTTCCTCCTTGCCGACGAAGACCGTTGCGGGGACGATACGGCAGGGTCGCCGCCCGCCACAGGCTCAGAGCTCGTAGAGCCGCCGCGCGTTGTCTCGCGCAGGATCAGCCGCGCCGCCTCCTCCGCCTCGTCCTCGGGCAGGAGCTCGGGCAGCACCTCTGCGAGCGCCCGCCGCCACCAGCGCGCGGCGAGGAAGTAGAGCTCCGGCGTACGGGCGGCGTCGGATGCGTACAGCAGCTTCGACACGGGGGCGAGCTCGAGCGCGTCGCGAACGGCCTGCGCCGGCTGCGAGACGTGCGGGATCGTGAGGGAGAGGTCGAACCAGACGTTCCCGTACACGTGGGCGAGCCAGCCCGCCTCGCGGACGAACGGGTAGCAGTGGAGGAGCACGAACGGCGTCGCGGGGAATCGCTCCACGAGCGGCTTGAGGTACGAGGGGTCGGAGCGCCAGAGGTGCAGGTCGGAGTCCCCGAAGCCGCAGTGCACCTGCACCGGCAACGGCTCGCCGGTGGCCTCGTTCGCCGCGAGCGCGGAGACGACGTGCTCGGCCACGCGGTCGAGGCCGCCGCGATAGGCAGCGATCGTCTTCAGGCGCGACGTAGCCGAGCCCGCGCGCACCCGCGGCGTCCTCGAGCGTGTGGGTCTCGAGACGCAGCACCGGCCGCGCCGGGACCTCGACCCAGCCGGCGAACTCCTCCCAGGACAGCCCGACGTCCTCGGGCGGATAGCCGTCGTCGAGGAGCAGAAGCTCGGTGTTCGTCGCCTCGACGAGGAGGCGGCGCATAGTCGCGCGGCTCCGCCGCCAGCCGGTGCGCGTACACGGCCTCCTCGGTCGCCTCGACGCCGAGCAGCCCGGCGAGCTCCCTGATCGCGCGCCGGTACGTGATCCCGGTCGCGATGTGCGGCCACTGGCGAGGGTCGCCGCTCTCGCTGAACAGCCCGCGGAACTCGTCGAGCGACGCCGGCCGAGCGCGGAGAACGGCGTGAGCGTGCTGGTCGACGAGCGGGATGCCGTCCAGGTCGAGGGGCATCAGTACTTGAGGAAGTGGCCGCGCTGCTCGAAGTCGGCGTCCTCGAGCGAGTAGGCCCGCCCACTCCGACCGCCGCACGGCGAGATAGGAGCCCGGCGAGCACCGGGCCGAGCGCAGCCGTGAGCACCTCGTCCGCCTCGAGCGCGTCGAGCGCCTCTTCCTGCGTCGCCGGCAGGCGGTGGATGCCGCGGGACTCGCGCTCCCGCTCCGGGATCGTCGCCGGGTCGACCTCGACCGGCGGAGGCGGCTCGAGACCGCGCTCGATGCCGTCGAGCCCGGCGGCGACCAGGCCGCCGAGCGCGAGATACGGGTTGCAGGTCGCATCCGCCGCCTTCAGCTCCGCGTTCGCCGAGGCCTCCTCCATCCCGGCGAAGACGGAGGGAACGCGCAGCGGCGCCTCGCGGTTGTCGCGCCCCCAGCCGGTGAAGGCGCCCGCCCAGTACTGCGGCACGATCCGGCGGTAGGAGTTGAAGCTCGGCGCCGTGAGGCCGCAGAGGCCGGGCAGGTGGGCGAGCACGCCGGCGGCGAACTGCGCGGCCGGTGTCGGAGAGCTCGTCCGGGCGCGACGGATCGTGGAAGAGGTTCCGCGAGCCGTCGTCCGACCAGAGCGAGAAGTGGATGTGACAGCCGTTGCCGGCGGCGTCCGGCCAGGGCTTCGGCGCGAGCGAGGCGACGTAGCCGAGCCGCGGAGGCGACGCCGCGGATCGTCTCGCGCACGAGGATCTGCTCGTCGGCGGCGCGCAGCGCGGGAGCGTGCCCGGTGGAGATCTCCTGCTGGCCGTGCCCGAGCTCGGCGTAGTACTGCTCGAGGACGATCTCCTGCCGCTCGAGCGCCGCGGCGAGCGCCTCGACGTAGTCCTGCGAGGCCGTCATCCCGATCGTCGAGAAGCAGAGGCTCTCGTCGACCGGCCGGTAGCCGCCGTCGACCGCGCACGGCCAGCGTGAACTCGTTCTCGAACGACGCCTCGAGCACGACGCCGCGCTCGGCGAGCCTCGCCGCCTGCCGCTTGAGGAAGGAGCGCTGGCAGACCGCCGCCGGCTCACCGTCGAGCGCGACGTGATCGACGAGCACGGCACCGCTCGCAGGCGCGTACGGCAGGACGCGGAAGGTCTCGAGGTCGGGGACGAGCCTCACCTCTCCGACCGGCCCCATCCCCTCGACGGGCTGGAGCTGGTCGAGCGAGTTCATCGCCTGCATCGCAACGGTGAGCCCGATCCCGGCCCGGAGGCGGCCCTCGAGACCGTGCCGGGACGACGCCTTCGCCCGCACGGTGCCGTCGTTGCCGCACCACAGGAAGCGGACGAGGCGGAGCTCCGCCGCGTCGACCTTCTCCACGATCTCGCCGACGTCCACTACGCCGTCGGTGCTCCTTCTGAGGTCGCCTGCTCGCGCCGCCGCACGACCTCGCTGACGCCGTAGATCACCACGGCCGCCGCCACCGAGACCGCGCACAGCACCGCGAGCCAGACTCGCCACTGGGTGACGGTGAAGAGGCCCGTCCACGGGCTCCGGAAGGTCACGTACGCGCCGAACGCCGAGGCGAGCATCCCGATCACACCGGAGGCGTGGAGCAGATACGGATGGGTCGTCCGCACCTCCTCGAACCTTGCGGGGAAGGCGCGCTTCACGAGGAAGACGTCGGCGAAGAGCAGCACCATCGAGAGGCACCAGATCACGGTCACGGCCGCCTGGAACAGCCAGTACGCCTTCTGGTTGTTGTCGCCGCTCACCCACGGATTGAAGATCGCGACGACGAACAGCGACGAGAGCACCGTCTGGGTGAGGATCGCGTAGACGGGCACCTTCGTGCGTGGGTTGACGGTGCCGAGCCTCGGCGGCATCCGCTGCTCGAGCCCGGACACGAACAGCAGCCGGGAGAACGAGTAGTTGTAGACGACCGTGTTCGAGACGAAGAACCAGATCAGGACGAGGCCGATCACGATCGCGAAGGCGTGCGATCCCCAGAAGCCGGCCTGGACGGCGGCGAGGATGTCCGTCGTGTTGCCGACGCTCCGCGCCGCCGGCAGGGCGAGCATCGTGCCGAGCGTCGCCCACAGGTACGCGGCCATGACGACGACCGAGCCCCAGAAGAGGTACTTCTTGATCGACCGTATGTGCACGATCTCGACGCCCATGTTCAGGGGCACCTCGATCCCGAGCAGCGAGAGGATCACGAGCCCGAAGAACGTCCACGTACCCGAGTGGATGCCCCAGTTCGTCGCGGATCCCCAGCCGGCCGTCGCCGCGTGGCCGTGCCCGACCAGCCAGAGGACGCCGGCAAGGCCGATCACGAAGATCCCCGCGCCGTAGAAGACGACGACCCAGTTCACGTACGTCTGCGTCAGGCGCAGGTGGAGCAGCGACATCCCCGCGGAGAACCAGAGCACGGCGAGGATGACGAGCCCCTGCTCCCACGCCCCCGGTAGGCCGCCGGTGTCGACGAACTGCCAGATCGTGACGACGGCGTCGCCCGTCGCGACCATGACGAGGATGCCCGGCCACCAGGCGCAGAAGCCGGCGAAGAAGCCCCAGAAGGGCCCGAGCGCCTTCTGCGTCCACACGTAGAGCGACCCCTCCTGCGGGAACATCTGCCCGAGCTGCGCCGTCACGAGCGCGCCCGGGATCAGAAAGAGCAGGAAGCCGAGGACCCAGTAGGTGAACGCCGCCTGGCCCGCCTGCTGCATGGCCGACGCCTGCACGACGAAGAGCACGATCGCGACGAAGACGATCGTCATGTCGAACGAGTCGAGAACCCGCGGGAGCATCCCCGGAGCGAGGCTCTCGGAGATCATCGTCCGACCATCCGGCTGGGCGGTCATACGCCCGGGAAGCCTAGGAGACCTCCTACGCCTGTGCTTCCTCGAACAGGGCTTCCCACCGTTCGAGCAGGGAAGAGAGCGCGTCGCGGCTGCGTTTGTGGGCGGCGAGGACGTCGACGTCCGTCCAGTTCTCGGCGAGCTTCGCCTCGAGCTCGGCGACCTCCGCCTCGCGTGCCGTGATCTCCGCCTCGATCCGCTCGAGCTCGGAGGAGCGTCGCCGTCTCGATGCGGCCTTCACCTTCACCTTCGCCTTCTTCTCCTTCGGCTCCGGCGCCTCGGGCTTCCCGGACCGACCTTGTAACAGTCTGTTACTTGCCGGCTCGGCTTCCGCTCGCGCTGCCCGCTCCTCGCGGCGGCGCAGCATCTCGGCCCAGCCGCCGTCGTAGGCGCGCAGCCCGCCGTCCTCGATCGCGAGCGTCCGCTCGGCGATCGCATCGAGGAGCGCGCGGTCGTGCGAGACGAGCAGCACCGTGCCGGGAAACGCGTCGAGGGCCGCCTCGAGCGCCTCGCGACTCTCGAGGTCGAGGTGGTTCGTCGGCTCGTCGAGGACGAGGAAGTTCGCCCCGGACGCCACGGTGACCGCGAGCGCGAGTCGTCGCCGCTCGCCGCCCGAGAGCACGGCGGCGGGCCGGTCGTGCGCGTCCCAGCCGGAGAAGAGGAAGCGCCCGAGCAGGGTCTGCGCCTCCGGTCGCGGCAGTCCCGTCATCGTCTGGACGCACTGGAGGACAGAGCCGCGCGTGTCGAGCTCCATCTCCTGCTGGGAGAAGTAGCCGATCTCGACGCCGTAGCCGAGCCGGACTCCTTCTCCGCGGACGACCTGCTCGAGCAGCGTCGTCTTGCCGGAGCCGTTCGGCCCGACGAGCGCCACGTGCTCCCCGCGCTCGAGCGCGAACGACACCCCACTTAGTAACAGTCTGTTACTTGCCACGGAGACGTCCAGTCCCTCCGCCTCGAGGACTGTGCGCCCGCTCCGGGACGGCTTGAGGAACTCGAAGCCGAGACCGCGCGTGCTGCGGGAGAGGACCTCGACCTCGCCGGCGGCGGCTGCTCGCTCGTGCTCGAGGCGCCCGATCTGGCTCCGCTTCGCCTGCGCCTGCTTCGCCTTGCTCTTCTTGTAGCGGAACCGCTCGACGAAGCGCTCGAGCCGCGCGATGTCGGCCCCTACGCGCTCCACCTCCTTTTGTGCGTGCAGCATCCGTGCGGCCTTCTCGCGCCGCCAGGCGTGCCACGGGCCGGGAAAGAACGTGCTCCGGCCGGCTTCGAGCTCGAGCGTCGCGGTCGTCACCGCCTCGAGGAACCAGCGGTCGTGGGCGACGAGGATCACCGCCGCGTCGAGCGAGGAGAGCTCCCGCTCGAGCCATTCGAGGTTCGCCACGTCGAGATGGTTCGTCGGCTCGTCGAGGAGGAGCAGATCCGGGTCGCCGCCGAGCGCGCGAGCGAGCGAGGCGCGCGTCAGCTCACCGCCGGAGAAGGTTCGGAGCGACCGGTCGAGATCGTCGTCCCGAAAGCCCAGTCCCCGCACGACCGATGTCGCACGGTCGCGCCAGGCATAGCCGCCGGCGTGCTCGAGCCGCGCCTGCGCCCTTGCGTAGCGGTTCAGCGTCGCCTGCGCGTGGTCGCCTCCGGCCATCTCCTGCTCGAGCTGCCGCAGCTCGCCCTCGAGCGCGACGAGGTCGCGCGCGCCGGAGAGCACGTACTCGCGCAGCGTCAGCTCCTGCTCGAGCGGCGGGCGCTGGTCGTGGAGCGCGACGCGCGTGCCCTTCTCGAAGGCGAGCTCGCCGCCGTGCTTCTCCGTCTCGCCGGCGAGGATGCGGAGCAGCGTCGTCTTGCCGGCCCCGTTCGGGCCGGAGAGCGCGACGCGGTCGCGCCGCTCGACCGAGAACGAGACCCCGTCGAAGAGGACGGAGCCCGCGAACTCCTTGCGCAGGTTCGAGGCGATGACGACTGCCATGGCCGCCTCAGGGTATTGCGTGGGCGAGACTAGGGATGGTGGCGGTCCTGGCTCTCGACGTCGGCTCCTCGTCGGTGCGCGCGCAGCGGTTCGACGCGCGTGGGCAGCCGCAGGACGATCTGCGCCGCGAGCAGTACGCGAGCGCCGATGCCCGCGAGGTCGCCGCCGCCGTGCGCCGTGTCCTCGGCGACGCGGAGCCGGACGGAACCTCGTGCTTCGCCCACAGTCTCGTCGCCGTCGACAGGGACTGGAACGCGCTCACGCCGATCCTCGGCTGGCGGGACGTGCGCAGCGCGGACGCGGCCGAGCAGCTGGCGCAGCGCCTCGACCCGGCGGACGTCCACCGCCGCACCGGCGCCTTCCTTCACCCGTCCTTCTGGCCGGCGAAGCTCGCGTGGCTGGCCGAGACCGAGCCGGAGGTCTTTCGCCGCGCGGGGTGGTTCGTCTCCTTCGCCGAGTACCTGCGCGGCAAGCCCCCAGGATCTTCGGCCGCGCAGCCTCAGACGAGCGTGGGGATGGCGTCGACGAGCGGCCTGCTCGACCTGACGACGCAGGACTGGGACGGGGAGTTGCTCTCCGTCCTCGGGCTCGACCGCGACCGGCTGCCGCGGATCGCCGACATCCCGGTCTGGTCGGACGCCGCCTGCTCGAACGTCGGCGCAGGCTGCGCGACGCGCGAGCGCGCCGCTCTCATGGTCGGCACCTCCGGCGCGCTTCGCGTCCTCTACGAGACCGGGCAGCCGCAGCCGAGGCCGGGGCTCTTCCTCTACCGGCTCGACGAGCGCCGCGTCGTCGAAGGCGGCGCGCTCTCGGACGGCGGCGACCTCCACGACTGGCTCGTGAGGACGCTCGGCGACGCGTCCGGATCGCTCGCGGCGCGCGACCCACGCGACCACGGGCTCGTCTTCCTGCCCTTCCTCGGCGGCGAGCGCTCGACGGGGTGGGCCCCGCACGCGCGTGGGACGATCCACGGCCTCACCCTCGAGACCACGGGGCTCGACGTCCGCCAGGCCGCCTACGAAGGCGTGGGGTTCCGCTTCGCCGCGATCCTCGACCTCCTGCCCGAGGTACAAGAGGTCGTCGGGACCGGCGGCGGCCTCCTCCACGACCCCGACTGGACCCAGATCATGGCCGACGCGCTCGCGCGGCCCGTATCGGTCTCGGGCGTTCCCGAGGCGTCGCTGCGCGGCGCGGCCGTGCTTGCGCTCGAGCGAAGCGGGCATGAGGCGGACGAGGCGCCGATCGACACGGTGATCCGGCCGCGCGCGGAGCGGGCGGACGCATATCGTTCGGCGCGGCAGGAGCAGCAGCGACTCTACGAGGTGCTTCGTGGCGAACAATGAGCTCGAGCAACGCTCGATCGACACCATCCGGACGCTCTCGATCGACGCCGTCCAGCAGGCGAACGCAGGTCACCCCGGCACCGCGATGGCGCTCGCGCCGCTCGCGTACCTCCTCTACCGCGAGGTGATGCGGCACAACCCGTCGAACCCGCACTGGCCCGACCGCGACCGCTTCGTCCTCTCGGCAGGCCATGCCTGCATCCTCCAGTACACAACGCTCCACCTCGCGGGCTACGCACTCCCGCTCGAGGAGCTGAAGCGCTTCCGCCAGTGGGGATCGATCACGCCGGGCCATCCGGAGGTGCACCACACGCCGGGCGTCGAGGCGACGACGGGGCCTCTCGGCCAGGGCTTCGCGAACGGCGTCGGGATGGGGCTCGCCGAGCGCTTCCTCGCCGACCGGTACAACCGGCCGTACGACGAGATCGTCGACCATCACGTCTACGTGATCTGCTCCGACGGCGACCTCATGGAGGGCGTCTCGAACGAGGCCGCCTCGATCGCCGGCCAGCACGGGCTCGGCAGGCTCGTCTACTTCTACGACGACAACCACATCACGATCGACGGCACCACCTCGATCTCCTTCTCCGCCGAGGACAAGGGCGCCCGCCTCGCCGCACAAGGCTGGCACGTCCAGCACGTCGACGACGCGAACGACCTCGACGGGCTGCGCGAGGCGATCGCGAACGCCCAGGCGGAGGAGGAACGGCCGTCGCTGATCGTCATCCGCAGCCACATCGCCTTCGGCGCGCCCCACGCGGTCGACACCGCGAAGGCGCACGGCAGCCCGCTCGGAGAGGAGGAGGTGCGCGCGACCAAGGAGGCGCTGGGCTGGGATCCGGACGAGAAGTTCGTCGTGCCCGCCGAGGTGCGCGAGCACATGAACGTGACCGGGCGCGGGAGCTCGCAGGAGCTCGAGTGGCAGGGGCGCTTCGAGGCGTGGGGCGCGAAGTACCCGGAGCTGCGCGAGGACTGGGAGCAGGTGTGGAGCGGGAGGCCGCGGCCGGGCTGGGCCGAGGCGTTGCCGCAGTTCGAGCCGGGGGAAGAGCTCGCGACGCGCAAGGCCGCCGCCGACGTGATGGAGGCGTTCAAGCGCTTCACGCCGACGATGGTCGGAGGCGCCGCCGATCTCGTCGAGTCGACGTACACGCAGTTCCAGGGCGGCGGGCTCTTCTCCGCCACGCACGCCGGCCGCAACGTCGCCTTCGGGATCCGCGAGAACGCCATGGGCTCGATCGTCAACGGCCTCGCGCTGCACGGCGGGATCGTCAAGCCGTACGGGTCGACGTTCCTCGTCTTCTCCGACTACATGCGCCCGGCGGTCCGCCTCTCTGCCCTCTCGTCCCTGCCCGTCGTCTGGGCGTGGACACACGACTCGATCGGCCTCGGCGAGGACGGGCCGACGCACCAGCCGGTGGAGCACTACATGGCGCTGCGCGCCATCCCGAACCTCTGGCTCGTGCGGCCCGCCGACGCGACCGAGACGGTCGGTGCCTGGCGCGTCGCACTGGAGCGTGAGGACGGCCCGGTCGCCTTCTCGCTCACCCGGCAGAAGGTGCCGACGCTCGCCGAGACGAGCGCCGACGGCGTGACGCGCGGGGCCTACGTCCTCTGGGAGAGCGCGGACGCGAACGGCCTGCCGGACGTCCTCCTGCTCGCGACCGGCTCCGAGGTGCAGCTCGCGCTCGAGGCCGCGCGGCGGCTGGCGGAGCAGGGCACGAGCGCGCGCGTCGTGTCGATGCCGTGCTGGGAGCTGTTCGAGGCACAGCCGCAGGACTACCGGGACGAGGTCCTGCCTCCCGGCGCGAAGGCTCGCCTCTCGGTCGAGGCCGGGGTGGCGCTCGGCTGGCGGCGCTGGGTCGGAGACGAGGGCGACTCGCTCTCGCTCGAGCGCTTCGGCGCCTCTGCTCCCGGCGCGACCGTCCTCGAGCATCTCGGCTTCACCGTCGACGCAGTGGTCGAGCGCGCCCTTGCGCTCCGCACGAGGGTGTCCTGAGTGGTCGTCGCTGTCGCCTTCGACCATCGCGGGGTCCGTCTCCGGGACGAGATCCTCGAGACGCTGCGCGAGGAGGGCCACGGTGCCGTCGACCTCGGCACCGACTCCGACGCCGTGCGGATCGACTACCCGGACAAGGCGGCAGAGGTGGGCGCGGCGATCCTCGCCGGCGCGGCGGAGCGCGGCGTCCTCGTCTGCGGCTCCGGTGTCGGCGCGGCCGTCGCCGCCTGCAAGATCGCGGGCATCCGCGCGGCGATCTGCCACGACGCCTACTCCGCCCACCAGGGCGTCGAGCACGACGACATGAACGTCCTCTGCCTCGGCTCGGAGGTCGTCGGGCCGAGCCTCGCAACCGACCTCGTGCGCATCTTCCTCGCCGCTCACTTCGACGGCGGGGAGCGCTACGTCGCCAGACTGGAGAAGGTACGAGCGATGGAGAGAGGGATGCGGAATGCCTGAGTCGAGACTTCACGAGCTGAGCGCGCGGGGGCAGTCGGTCTGGATCGACTACCTCTCGCGCGACATGCTCGAGCAGGGAGAGCTGAAGCGGATGATGGAGGAGGACGCCGTCGTCGGCATGACGTCCAACCCGACGATCTTCCAGAAGGCGATCTCCCACGGCAACGCGTACGACGACCAGCTGAAGGAGCTGCTCGAGCACGAGACGGACCCGAAGGAGATCTTCCTCCACCTCGCCGTGCGCGACGTCGAGGGTGCGCTCGACCTCCTCGCGCCGGTACACGAGGCGAACACGCAGGACGGCTACGTCTCGCTCGAGGTCGACCCGACGCTCGCCTACGACGCCGAGGCGACCTACGCGGAGGCCATCCGCCTGCACGAGTGGATCGACCGGCCGAACCTCTACGTGAAGATTCCGGCGACGAAGCCCGGGCTCGCGGCAATCGAGGACTGCATCGCCGCGGGCCGCAGCATCAACGTGACCCTCATCTTCTCGCTGCAGCGCTACCGCGAGGTCGTCGAGGCGTACCTGCGCGGGCTCGAGCGGCTGGTGGCGGGCGGCGGCGACGCCGCGCGGGTGCGCTCGGTGGCGAGCTTCTTCGTCTCGCGCGTCGACACGGAGGCCGACAGGCGACTCGAGGAGATCGGAACGAAGGAGGCGCTCGCACTGCGCGGCAAGCTCGCCGTGGCGAACGCGCGGCTCGCGTACGAGCACTACCTCGAGAGGTTCTCGGGCGCCCGCTGGGAGTTCCTCGCCGGCAAGGGCGCGCTGCCACAACGCTGCCTCTGGGCCTCCACCTCGACGAAGAATCCGGACTACAGCGACGTCCTCTACGTCGAGGAGCTGATCGGCCCGCACACGGTGAACACGATGCCGGAGGAGACGATCGACGCCTTCCAGGAGCACGGGAAGGTACGCGGCGACACGGTGCTCGAGGACGTCGCAGGAGCGCACGAGCTCCTGCAGCAGCTCGCGGCCGTCGGCATCGACTACGACGACGTGACCCTGACGCTCGAGCAGGAGGGCGTGCAGAAGTTCGCGGACTCGTTCGCCGGGCTGCTCGACGGGGTGCGGGCGAAGCGGGAGACGATCGCAGCGTGACCGTGGACCGCGTCGCGCTGATCGAGGGCATCTGGGCGCGCGACTCGACCACGTGGACCGGGCACGACGAGGCGCAGTGGCTCGGCTGGCTCGACGAGCCGCTCCGCGTCCAGGAGCAACTCGACGAGGTGCGCCGGTTCGCGGAGTCGCTGCACGACGCCGTCGACGACGTCGTCCTGCTCGGCATGGGCGGCTCGTCGCTCGCCCCGGAGGTGCTGCGGAGGACGTTCGGCGTCGACTGGTTCCACGTCCTCGACACGACGCACCCGAAGGCGATCCGGGCCCTCGAGGCCCGGCTCGATCCCGCGCGCACGCTGTTCGTGGCGGCGTCGAAGTCGGGCACGACGCTCGAGACGCGCTCCCACACGTCCTACTTCCTCGAACGGGGCGGCCTGTTCGCGACGATCACGGATCCCGGCTCGGACCTCGAGAAGCTCGCGGAGCAGCGCGGCTTCCTGCACGTCTTCCACGGTGAGCCGTCGATCGGCGGCCGGTACTCCGCGCTCTCGCCGTTCGGGATCGTCCCGGCAGTGCTCATGGGTGCCGACGCGGCGCGCCTGCTGGAGCACGCGACCGAGATGCGCGAGGCCTGCCGCTCCGGCGAGGACAATCCCGGCTACGAGCTCGGACGCCTGCTCGGCGAGGCCTGGCGCGAGGGCCGCGACAAGGTCTGCATCGCCGACACGGACGGAGGCTTCGGGCTGTGGGCCGAGCAGCTGATCGCGGAGTCGACCGGGAAGCAGGGCAAGGGGCTCGTCCCGGCGCCGGGCGAGTCGCCCGAGGGGCGCGACCGGCAGCCGGCGGAGCCGCACCTCCCGGACCCGTACGCGCTCGGGTCGGAGTTCTTCCGCTGGGAGTTCGCGATCGCGGTCGCCGGCGCGTACCTCGAGATCAACCCCTTCGACCAGCCTGACGTGCAGGCCGCGAAGGACAAGACGAACGACGTCCTGGCGACCGGCGAGGAGCCGGAGCTCGAGCCGCACGGCTCCGTCGACGAGCTGCTCGCGCAGGCGCAGGAGGGTGACTACGTGTGCGTGCAGGCGTTCGTCGACCCGGCGGTCGACCTCGGGCCGCTCGTGGACCGGCTGCGCGGCCGGACGAGCTGCGTCGTCACGCACGGCTACGGCCCCCGCTACCTGCACTCGACGGGACAGCTCCACAAGGGGGGCCCCGACACGGGCCTCTTCCTCCAGGTCGTCGACGACCCGGGCGAGGAGTTGCCGATCCCCGGCAGGCCCTTCGGCTTCCGGCGGCTGATCCGTGCGCAGGCGGCCGGGGACTTCGAGTCCCTGAAGGAGCGCGGCCGCCGGGTCGCGCGGGTGCGAATGGAGGAGATCTGATGCAACTCGGCATGGTCGGCCTCGGCCGCATGGGCGCGAACATGACCGAGCGCCTGCGGAGCGCCGGCCACGACGTGAAGACGTTCGACCCGAAGGTCGACTCGAC
The DNA here is from genome assembly GCA_963775155.1 of uncultured Actinomycetes bacterium. GTDB lineage: Bacteria > Actinomycetota > Thermoleophilia > Gaiellales > Gaiellaceae > Palsa-739. Next base: position 53,741 of record CAVZHU010000007.1, read on the forward strand.
GGCGTCCTCCCTCGCAGAGCTCGTGCAGCAGCTCGCTGCGCCACGGTCGGTCTGGCTGATGGTCCCGGCGGGAATCGTCGACTCGGTCGTGGGCGAGCTCGCGCCCCTCCTCGAGGAGGACGACACGATCGTCGACGGCGGGAACTCGTACTACGTCGACGATCTTCGCCGCTCGCACGAGCTGCGCAGCCGCAACGTCCACTACGTGGACGCAGGCGTCAGCGGAGGCGTCTGGGGGCGCGAGCGCGGCTACTGCCTCATGGTCGGCGGCGACGACGAGGCCGTCGAGCGGCTCGTGCCGGTGTTCGAGACGCTGGCGCCGGGAGTCGACGCCGCCGCCCGCACCCCCGGCCGCGAGGGCGACCCGGCGCCCGAGGAGCAGGGTTGGCTCCACTGCGGCCCGCCGGGCGCCGGCCACTTCGTGAAGATGGTCCACAACGGGATCGAGTACGGCCTCATGCAGGCGTACGCCGAGGGCCTGAACGTCCTCAAGCACGCGAACGTCGGCCTCCACGCGCAGGAGACGGACGCCGAGACGACGCCGCTGCGGGAACCAGACCACTACAAGTACGAGCTCGACGTGGCCGCGGTCGCCGAGGTCTGGCGCCGGGGCTCCGTGATCGCGTCCTGGCTGCTCGACCTCACAGCGCAGGCACTGCAAGCCTCGCCGGACCTCGACGAGTACGCGGGCCGCGTGAGCGATTCCGGGGAAGGCCGCTGGACCGTGCAGGCGGCCGTCGAGGAGGGCGTGCCGGCGCCGGTGCTCGCCGCCTCGCTCTTCAACCGCTTCGCCTCGCGGGGCGAGGCGGAGTGGGGCGACCGCGTCCTCTCCGCGATGCGAAGAGCCTTCGGCGGGCACCTGGAGAAGAGCCCGGAACAGTGACCGAGACGGCAGCGTCCCCGCAGGAGGAGAACCCGCTCGAGCAGGGCCTGGCGCTGCGCCGGACTCCGGATCCGTGTGCGCTCGTCATCTTCGGGGCCTCCGGCGACCTGACGCACAAGAAGCTCATGCCGGCGCTCTACGCGCTCGCCGTCCGCAGCCTGCTGCCGCCGCGCCTCGCGATCGTCGGGGTGGCGCGCACGGAGGGCGACGACGGGACGTTCCGCGCGGACATGCAAGCGGCGGTGCAACAGCACGCCCGCGACCCGTTCCGCCAGGACGTCTGGGACGAGCTCGCGGAGCAGCTGCACTACGTCGCGACCGACTTCGCCGACGCAGGCGGCGAGAACGCGGTGCACGACCTCCTCGGCCGGCTCGACGAAGAGCAGCAGCTCGGCGGCAACCGCGTCTTCTACCTCGCCGTTCCGCCGCAGGCGTTTCCCACGATCGTCGAGGCGCTCGGCCGGCGGCGCGACGAGCGCGGCTGGACGCGGCTGATCGTCGAGAAGCCGTTCGGCCACGATCTCGAGTCGGCGCGCACGCTCACGACGACGCTGCTCGAGTACTTCCGCGAGGAGGAGATCTTCCGGATCGACCACTACCTCGGCAAGGAGACCGTCCAGAACATGCTGGCGCTCCGCTTCGCGAACGGGATCTTCGAGCCGATCTGGAACCGGCAGTTCATCGACCACGTCCAGATCACGGTCGCCGAGTCGATCGGGATCGAGGGCCGTGCCGGCTACTACGAGCGGGCGGGAGCGGTGCGAGACATCTTCCAGAACCACCTCCTCCAGCTGCTCGCGCTGACGGCGATGGAGCCCCCGATCGACTTCACGGCCGAGTCGGTGCGGAACGAGAAGGTCAAGGTGCTGCGCGCGCTCCATACGCCCGGGCCGCGCTCGGTCGTGCGCGGACAGTACGGGCGCGGCTTCGTCGAGGGTGAGGAGGTCGCGGCCTACCGCGAGGAGGAGGGGGTCGCGCAGGACTCGATGACCGAGACGTACGTCGCCGCGAAGCTCTACGTCGACAACTGGCGCTGGGCGGACACGCCGTTCTACGTGCGGATGGGCAAGCGGCTCGCGCGGCGGGAGACGACCATCGCGATCCAGTTCAAGCGGGCGCCGCACCCTCCCTTCGAGGAGACGGCGGCGGAAGGGCTGCGGCCGAATGTCCTCCTCGTCCACGTCCAGCCGGACGAGGGAGTCTCGCTCGCGATCGGCGCCAAGGTCCCCGGGCAGGGGCTGACGATTCGCACGGTGCACATGGACTTCCTCTACGGCGGGGCCTTCCGGACGGGGATGCCGGAGGCGTACGAGCGGCTGGTCCTCGACACGATGCTCGGCGACTCGACGCTGTTCACTCGCGCCGACGAGGTCGAGGAGCAGTGGCTGCTCGTCGACGCGATCGTCGCCGGCTGGCAGCGCGACCGGCCCGCGTTCCCGAACTATCCCGCGGGCTCGTGGGGGCCTCCGAGTGCCGACGACCTCCTGCGCCGGGACGGCAGGGCGTGGCGGCGCCACTGAAGTCGGAGCCGCTGGGCTGGACGGGCGAGGACATTCGCCTGGCCGACGTGGACGCGGCGCTCGCGCGGCTGCGGGCACAGGCCGCGGCCGACGCGCCGAGCATGCGCACCTCGGTGATGACGCACATCGCCTGGGTGCCGGAGGAATGGATGGAGCCCGCGCGGCGGGCGCTCGCCGGGATGGCGGAGCGGCATCCGTCGCGGACGATCCTCCTCTTCCCCGAGCCGGACGCCCCCGACAACCGGATCGACGCGCGGGCGGAGGTCGAGCGGTGGGAGGTCCCCGACACCGGTCGCGGCCTCGTGACCGAGGTGGTCGAGCTCACGTTGCGCGGCTCTCGTGCGAAGGCGCCGGCGAGCATCGTCGAGCCGCTGCTCATCTCCGAGCTGCCCATCTTCCTGCGCTGGCGCGCCGAGCCGCCGTGGGGCGCCCAGGAGCTTCAGCAGCTGGTGGGAGTGGCCGACCGGCTGATCGTCGACTCGACCGAATGGGACGACCTGCCGTACCCGTACGGGCGGCTCGGGGAGCTGTTCCCGCACATCGCCGCCTCGGACATCGCGTGGGCGCGCACGTCGCGCTGGCGCACGCACCTGGCGACGCTCTGGCCGGCGATCGGCGAGGTGGGGACGATGCGCGTGCGCGGCACCGCGGCGCAGGCATGGCTCCTGTGCGGCTGGCTGCGCTCGCGGGTGGGGCGGCCCGAGATCATGCTCGAGCACGAGCCGGCGGAGAAGCTCGAGGGGGTGGCGCTCGACGGCGAGACGGTGCCGCTGCCGCCGGGTGATCCGCCGGCCCCGAGTGACGTCCTCTCCGAGGAGCTCGAGCGCTTCGGTCGGGACGCGGTCTACGAGGCCGCCGTGCTCGCCGCCGCGGCGACGGCATAGCTCCGCCACTTCGCTTGTAACAGACTGTTACTTGCCTTCTTGCGGCTCTCCTGGCGCCAAGGCGTGACCCTCTCGTGACGCACGGCCCGCGATCCTGACCGCGTGCTCTCGTTCGCCCCGCGGATCCCGCCTCGGCTCCTCGACGAGATCGAGCGGCAGTCGCGACGCTCCGTGCCGATCGCGGAGATGAATCGCTGTGTCGGGAGAGCAGCCGGCGCAATGGGGCTCTGCAGGCCGAGTTACGAGCGGGTTCGGGTGCTCGTGCACGAAGCCCGATGGCTGCGCAAGGGTGGGCCTCCGTCGATCTCGACGGTCGCGCGAGACGTGGCCTTCCGGGTCAGACCGCCCGAGGCGTTGTTCCTTCGCCTCGCCGCGCCTCCCGCCCCTCGCCTGCGAGACCGGGCTCCACCCAGGTAACAGTCTGTTACGAGGAGAGGCCGGTCCGTGCGAGCCAGGCCGTTGCAAGCAGGCGCCCGGCTGCGAGCACGGTCGCATCCTCACCGCCGCGTCCCGCGAGCTGCACCGAGGCCGGCAGACCTTCCTCCGCCGTGCCGCACGGCAGTGCGAGCGCCGGCCAGCCGAGCGAGCTGAACGGATACGTGAGCGAGATGGCGGCAGCGCGGATCTCGAGCTCGTCGGCGTCCGCGGGCGGGGCGACGGAGGGGACGGTCGGCGTGAGGAGCAGGTCGATCCCCTCGACCGCCTCCGCAACTCTCTCGCGGTACTCGGCGCGCTCGCGCTCGGCAGCGTCCGCGTCACGATCGGCGACCTCGAGGCAGCGCGCAACCTTGCCGCGGACGTTGTCGCCGTACAGATCTTCGTTCCCCGGAAAGAGCGCGCGATGGATGTCGGCGACCTCGCGCATGAAGTCGACGCGGTTCGCGGGCGCGAGCGGCAGATCGATCTCCCGCCGGCGCGGGAAGAGAGCAGCCGCCTCGGCCACCCGCTCGCGGACGAGCGGCTCGGCGCGGTCGAGCCAAGCGACGCCGACCTCGAGCTCCTCGAGCGCTTGTAACAAACTGTTACTTGCGAACGCGTCGGGCGCGAGCAGCCTGAGGAGCTCCTCGCAACCCTCGACCGAGGAAGCCATCGGGCCGACGACGTCGTAGCTCGGGGCGAGCGGGAAGCAGCCGTCGACAGGGACGAGGCCGTGGGTCGGCTTGAAGCCGACGACCCCGCACCACGCGGCCGGAATCCGGATCGAGCCGGCCGAGTCGGTGCCGAGCGCAAGCGCGACGTCGCCGGCCGCCAGTGCCGCCGCCGAGCCGCCGCTCGAGCCGCCCGCGAGCCGGCCCGGCGCCGCCGGATTCGGCACCGTGCCGTAGTGCGGGTTCTGGGACGAGATCCCATAGGCGAACTCGTGCAGGTTCGTCTTGCCGGCAACCGCGTAGCCGCCTGCCTCGAGCCGCCGCACAGCTTCGGCGCTAAGCGCGGGAACATGGTCGGCGAAGAGCGCCGAGCCGTACGTCGTCGCCAGCCCCGCCGTGTCGAGCAGGTCCTTGACGGCGACGGGGACGCCCTTTCCGACCTCGTCCGGCCGCGCGAGCCAGATGCCCTCCACTACTGGAAGTGGAGGTACAGGACGGCGACCAGGATCGAGCCGGCGAAGAGGAGCAGGAAGACCCCGAAGAGCATCCAGCCGAGACGTGCGTTTCTGCGTGCGAGCTCGGAATCCATCAGCGTCCCCTAGACCACCGCGTCCACGGCGAGCGCCGCGAAGAGCAGCGCGAGATACAGAAGCGAGTAGTGGAAGAGCACCATCGCCCGGCGTGGCGACGTGTCGCGGCGCAGCCGCTCGGCGAGCCAGACGAACACCGCACCGAGCGCGAGCGCGCAGACGACGTAGAGCGGCCCGGCGCCGCCCCAGCCCCACGGCAGCAGCGTCACGGCGACGAGGGCGAGAGAGTAGAGGACGATCTGCCTCGCCGTCGCGCGATCGCCGCGCACGACCGGCAGCATCGGCACCCGCGCAGCCGCGTAGCTGTCACGGATGAGGAGCGCGAGGGCCCAGAAGTGCGGCGGCGTCCAGACGAAGACGATCGCGAAGAGCAGGAGCGCGGCGATCCCGACGTGACCGGTCGCGGCAGCCCAGCCGACGAGCGGAGGAACCGCGCCCGCCGCGCCGCCGATGACGATGTTCTGGGGCGTCGACCGCTTCAGCCAGCGCGTGTACACGAGTACGTAGAAGAGGTTGCCGACGAGGGCGAGCACAGCCGTGAGCACATTCACCGTGCTCGCGAGCAGGACGAAGGAGAAGGCCGACAGCGCGAGCCCGAACTCGAGCGCCCGGCTCGGCGGCACCCGTCCCGAGGCGACGGGCCGGGAGCGCGTCCGCTTCCCCATCAGCGGGTCGATGTCGCGGTCGAGGAGGTGGTTGAGCGCAGAGGCGCCACCGCAGGCGAGCGCGAGGCCGAGCATCGCCGCGGCGGCCCGCTCGGTCCCGGGCCAGCCACGCGCGCCGGCGATCATCCCGCAGAAGCCCGTCACGAGCAGGAGCGACATGATCCGCGGCTTCGTGAGCATCACGTAGTCCCGCCAACTCCCCCACGGAATGCGCTCACCGCGGAAGCTCTCGGCGACTACGACCACGAGCGCCGCGAGAGCGAAAGCGGCGAGACCGGCGTGGGTATGGGGACCGGGCACCGCGGCTGCGGCGGCGAAGAATGCCGAGGCGGCAAGTGCCGCGGGAACAAGCCGCCGGTGCGCGAACCAGGCGGTGACGACGAGCGCGGCGAGCGGTGGCGCAACGAGTGCCGCGAGGAGCTGATGCGCGGTCCCGAGCCCCTCGGCGCCGGACACGACCGCGAGGAGCGTCCCGCCGGCCGCGGCGAACGCGGAGAGCCGAAGCCACGGCCCGGGGCGCGTACTCAGCAACAGACTGTTACTTGCCGTCTCGGTCATGCAGTCTCCCCCGCGAGCCGCCGGCGCAGGTCACGCAACGGGCGCGCGCTCGCCACGTAGGGAACGGTGTCGAAGTTCTGCGGCGGCGGCGGCGAGCTCGTATACCACTCGAGCGTGTAGGCGAGCCACGGGTCGTTGGTCGCGCGCACTCCGCGGCGCAGGCCGTGGGCGATCCAGACGTTCGCGACGAAGACGACGATCGAGAGCGCCATCACGCCTGAGCCCACCGAGGAGATGAGGTTGTAGACCTCCCAGAGTCCACCCTGGTGATACGTGTAGACGCGGCGCACCATCCCGAGCAGCCCGAGCATGTGCATCGGCAGGAACGTGACGTTGAAGCCGACGAACATCAGCCAGAAGTGGAGCTTTGCGAGGCGCTCGTCGAGCATCCGCCCGAACATCTTCGGCCACCAGTAGTAGAGGGCACCGAACAGCGCGAACACGATCCCGCCGAAGGCGACGTAGTGGAAGTGGGCGACGATGAAGTACGAGTCGTTCACCTGCCAGTCGACCGGGAAGGCGGCGAGGAACATCCCGGAGAGGCCGCCCATCGTGAACAGCGCGATGAAGCCGAGCACGAACAGCAGCGGCGAGTCGAAATGGAGGTTGCCGCGCCACGTCGTCGCGATCCAGTTGAAGATCTTGATCCCGGTCGGGACGGCGATGACCATCGAGGAGATCATGAAGAACGAGTCGAGCCCGACGCCGAGCCCCACCGTGAACATGTGGTGCGCCCAGACGAGCATCGAGAAGAACGCGATCGCGAGCGTCGAGAAGGCAATCGCCTTGTAGCCGAAGATCGGCTTCCGTGAGAAGACGGGGAGGATCTCCGAGACCATCCCCATTGCGGGCAGCACCATGATGTAGACCTCGGGGTGCCCGAAGAACCAGAACATGTGCTGGTAGAGCACGACGCTCCCGCCCTGCGAGGGGATGAAGAAGTGCGTTCCCGCCTGGCGGTCGAGCAGCAGCAGCGTGACGGCGGCCGACACCGCCGGCAGCGCGACGAGCAGAAGGATCGAGTACACCTCCATCGCCCAGACGAAGAGCGGCATCCGCATCCACGTCATCCCGCGCGTCCGCATGTTGTGGATCGTGACGATGAAGTTGATCGCGCCCGCGAGCGACGACAGCGCGAGGATGTGGATGCTGAGGATCCAGTAGTCCTGGCCATGGCCCGGACTCTCCCAGGGCTTCGCCTCCGACAGCGTCGGGTACGACCACCAGCCGGCGTGGGCCGCGCCGCCCTTCGAGAAGAAGCTCAGCCAGAGCACGATGCCGCCCAGCACGAAGAGCCAGAACGAGAGCGCGTTCAGGCGCGGGAAGGCCATGTCGCGCGCGCCGATCATGAGCGGCACGAGGAAGTTGCCGAAACCGGCCATGATCGGCACGACGACGAGGAAGATCATCGTCGTCCCGTGCATCGTCATGACCTCGTTGTACGAGTTCCCCGTCAGGACTGTCTCGTTCGGGGTCGCGAGCTGCGCGCGCATGAGGAGCGCGAGGATGCCGGCCGCCACGAACCACATGAGCGCGGTCGCGATGTACATGATCCCGATCCGCTTGTGGTCGACGGTGACGAGCCAGCTCACGACGCGACCGCTCTTCCAGCCGACGGGATATGCGGCTTCGGACCTAGCCGCCACTCGTGCCTCCTCCGGTCGCGGGCTTGTAGACGTGCTGCTTCACGTAGTCGACGAGCGCGGCGATCTGCGACCGCTTCCAGGTCTTGCCGACGGGCGGCATCGCCCCGGGCTTCGGCGTGTCCACTCCCTTGCGCAGGATCCCGCGCAGCGACGAGACCGACGTGAGGAGCGTGCTGGCGGCGATCGCGGGCCCGTAGCCCCCCTGGCCCTGCGGCCCATGGCACGTGGCACAGACGCCCTGCCACTCCTGCCGGCCGATCGTCGCAGGCGCGATCTTCGAGATGTACGAGTCGTAGCCGGCGCGCGACCCGGCGACGACGGTCGCGAGCATCAAGGAATGGAAGACCCCGCAGAGCTCGGCGCACTGGCCCTGATAGGCGCCCGGCGCGTCCGCGCGGAACCAGGTGTGGTTCACGCGGCCGGGGATCGCCTGGATCTTGCCGCCGAGCTCGGGGATCCACCAGCTGTGGATCACGTCGGAGGAGACCACCCTCAGGTTCACGACCTCGCCGACCGGGACGTGGAGCGTCCCGATCGAGCGCGCCCCGTTCGGATAGTCGAACTGCCAGTAGTACTGATGTCCCTCGACCGTGATCTGGATCGGGTCGTTCGCCGCAGGAGCGGAGGCGATCCCCGGCAGCTCGTAGAAGACGAAACCCGCGATCACTGCGAGGATGGCGACGGGAATCGCCGTCCAGATCAGCTCGAGCCGCGTGTGGCCGTACACCTGCGCGCCCTCGACGGCACGCGGGCGGCCGCGGCTGCGGTACTTCCAGACGAAGGCGACGAGCAGCGACTCGACGAGGACGAAGACCGCTCCCGTGAAGGCGAGGATCAGGTAGTAGGCCGTCGTCGTGCGAGCGGCATTCGGCGAATGGGCGGGCAGCGGCACGAAGCCTCCGCCGGCCGCCGAAGCTGTGCCGGCCGCGACGAGCGCGGCGAATGCCACGAAGAGGACGGACGTCAGCTGGCGGCGCACCCGATGGGCATTCTATGGACGTGTCAGAGCGCACGCAGATCGAGCTGCCGGAGCACGTCCCGTCCGTGTTCGAGGTCTACGTCAACGGCGTTCGCCAGATGTCCGGACGCGACTACGAGATCGCCGGGCGCACCCTGATCTTCCCACGCCCGATCGCGCAGGAGGGGCAGCTCGGCTTCTGGCGCTGGGCGTCGATGTGGCTCGGCATCGCCGGCACGTACCGCAAGCACGAGACCGTCGACCTCGTCTACGAGCTGGACGGACGGCGCGAGGTCGAGACCGGCCTCCATCCCGAGCCGTACGAACCGGACCCGTCCAACTAAGTAACAGACTGTCACTTGCGCCAGCGAATGGCCACTGCGGCCTCGATTCGGTCCTCCGGCCCGCAAGTAACAGACTGTTACAAGCTCAGAGGTTGACGCCGGCTGCAGTGGCCACGAGGAGCTCGGCGGGCTCACGCTCCACGCCGCTGAGCAGGGCGTCCACGGCGTCGGCGAAGACGTCGCGCTCCGGTGCGTACAGCGGCCGGAAGTCGACGGCGCCGTTCACCTCGAGCACGACGAAGCCTTGTCCCGTCGGCAGGAGGTCCACTCCCGCGAGATCGGCGCCCACAGCCTCCACTGCCGCGACGGCGAGGTTGCACGCGAGCGGCGGCGTCTCGCAAGGGCCGACGGTGCCCCCGAGCGCCGCGTTGGTACGCCATTCGCCTGCCGCCGCGACACGCCTCGCCGCTCCCACCACCCGGCCTCCCGAGACGACGACGCGCAGATCCCAGCCGCGCGGCTCGACGAGCTCCTGCATGAGCGCGCCGTGCTCCCGGAACCACGAACGCCTCTGCAGACGAAGAAGCGCTGCCTCCAGTTCCTCGGCCGTCGTGCAGAGCTCGACCTCCCGGCCCCAGCTGCCGAATCGTGGCTTGATGACGAGCGGAAGCTCGGGCGCCGCTGCCGGCAGGGCGGGCGCGAGCAGGGTCGTGTGCGGATGCGGCAGACCGGCGAGCCGGAGGGCGCGAGCGGTCAGCAGCTTGTCGTGGGCGGCGACGAGTGCGCCGGGCGGATTGCGCACGTCGACGCCGCCGGCTGCGAGCCGCTCCAGCTCGCCGGTGCCGCGCTCGATGCCGTCGAAGCTCTCGCGCACATCGAGACGCGCAAGCGCGACGTCCCCCGGCGCAAGCAGCGTCAGCGCCTGCCGGGGCGCAACGAGCTCGGCAGCGAGGCCGAGCGAGCGCGCCGCTGCGACGAGCGCTCCGTTCGTCGCGCTCCGCCGGTGGGCGACGACGGCGAATCTCATCCCGTGCATCGTGCGCTCCCGGCGAGGCGGCGTGGGAGTCGAAGCGGTGAAGCGGTGGTGTCGGAGCCGCTACGCCTGCCCGGCCGGAGCGGCGTCCTTCGCTACCGGCTCGAGCCGGTAGCCGACCCCGTACCGGGTCTGGATGAACGTGTGCCGCGACGCGCGCCGATCGACCTTCTCGCGCAGACGGCGGACGAAGACGTCGACGGTGCGGTCGCGATGCGACTCGCGCCTGCCCCACAGCTTCTGCAGCAGCTCGTCGCGCGTCACGACGCGCCCGCGGTCGAGCGCGAGCTGGTAGAGGAGCCGGAACTCGGTCGGCGTCAGCTCCGCGCTGTCGCCGTCGACGTACGCCTGTACCTCGAGCGGGTCGATCCGTAGCTCCTCGATCTCGATCGGCTCGCCGCGCGGCGTCTCCTCGCGGCGGATCGACCGCCTCGCCGCCGCACGGACGCGCGCCACGAGCTCCTTCATCCCGAACGGCTTCACGAGGTAGTCGTCGGCGCCGATCTCGAGCGCATGCACGCGGTCGTGCTCGGTGCCGCGAGCGGACACGACGACGATCGGCGTGCCGATCCCCTCGCTTCGGGCCGTCTCGATCAGCTTCCAGCCGTCGATACCCGGAAGCATGAGGTCGAGGACGCAGACGTCCGGCTGCTCGTAGCGAAGGCGGGCGAGCCCCTGGCTGCCGTTGGCCACCGCGACGGCATCGAAGCCCGCGACACCGAGATGGCGCACCATGCCCTGGGCAATGACCTCGTCGTCCTCGACAATCAGCACCTTCGGCATCCTTGGTTCCATTATCGGTCGCGACGGGGTTGTCGAAGGGTAGAGGAATGGTGAAGGAGTGGTGAACGAGCAGCGGGCAAGAGCTCTCGTCGAGCACTCCGGCGAACCTGTCGTCATCCTCGACAGCGAGCGGCGCGTCGTAGCCGCGAGCCCCGCAGCGCTGGCGCTCGTCCCGGCGGCGGCTGCCGGACAGCGGCTGACGGAGGAGGCGCTCGTGGCGCAGCCGGACGTGCTCGTCCTCTTCCTCGACTCGCCGCCGGAGCTCTCGGCGTATCAGGAGCTGCGCGCGGGCTTCACCGCCGCCGTGTCGCACGAGCTGCGGACACCGCTCGCCCGCCTGCTCGCCCTGCTCGAGACCGCGGGGCTACCCGGAGCCGGCGTCGAAGACCTGCTCGAGCAAGCGCGAGAGGAGGTCCACCAGGTGCGCGAGCTGATCGACGACGTGCTGTTCCTCGGCGAGCTCGAGACCGGACGGGAGGTCGTCAGCCTCGGGTGGACGCGAGCCGCGCCGGTCGTCGCCGAGGTGGTCGAGTCGTTGCGCGAGCGCGCAGACCATGCCGAGGTGCGCTTCGAGCTCCGGGTCGACGACCGGGTCGAGCTGCCGCTGCGGCCCAGGATGCTGCGCGTCGTACTCGAGAACCTGCTTGCGAACACGATCCGCTACTCGGGCCAGGGCAGCACGTGCACGGTGGAGGTGTCGCAGACCGGCGATGCTGCCGCGCTCGTCGTCTCGGACGACGGCAAGGGGGTCCCATCCGCCGACCTACCACGCCTGTTCGAGCGCTTCTACCGCAGCGACCAGGCGCGGACGAGCCGGGGCACCGGGCTCGGCCTCGCCATCGTCAAGCACGTCGTCACGTCGGCCGGGGGCGAGATCGAGGCGAGCGGTGCGCCGGGCCGCGGCCTCGAGATCCGGGCTCGCTTCCCCGTGACGTAGCCGGGCGGGAATCAGGCACCATCAGCTCGTGGACTGGCGCGTCTACAAGGCGATCTACGGGGTGTCGCTCCACCATCACTGGGTCGGGACGCTCTTCAGCGACATCGAGCAGGCGAGCATCCCGTTCATGGTGGTCGTCACCGTTGGGCTCTGGCTGCTCGCGCGCCCGGGCGGCAGCCAGAAGTGGAAGCTGGCGGCGGCGTCGGCCCTCGGCTCGGCTGCGGTCGCGCTCGGCATCAACCGTCTCATCTCCTCCGAGATCTGGTACCGGACGCGGCCCTTCCTCTCCCACCACATCGCGCACCCTTGGATCAACTCCCACGACGCCTCCTTCCCGAGCGACCACGCGAGCGCCACGTTCGCGATCGCCTTCGCAGTGCTCCTGCTCGACCCACTCGGCGGCGCGGTCTTCCTCGTCTTCGCCCTCGTCATCTCGATCGGGCGGCTCTTCATCGGCGCGCACTACCCGGGCGACGTCGGAGCCGGCTTCCTCGTCGGGCTGGCGAGCGCCCTCGTCGTGTCGCAGCTGCTCCGGCCGGTCGTCCGGTTCCTCGTCACCCACGTGCAGCGGCTCACCGATCCCCTGCTCGCGCCACTCTGGCGTAGCTCGCGAGGCTGACGCTTCTTTCCGGGCGAAGAGCTTCGCTCTTCGCCGAGTAGTTCGCGAAGCCTGCGGCTTCGCGAACTGGGTGAAGGAACTCGGGCCGGGAGAGCGTGGTCTCCCGGCCCTCGTGCAGAAGGGCTTGCCTGGGGCGCGGGAGGTTCGAGCGCCGTGCCTGGGGTCGCGTGGGGGCAGGCCGCCCAGCGGCGACGTGCCCGCCCGCGACAGGTTCGGCGGCGACGTAACGCACCGTTACGCCGCCGCCCAACCCAGCCGGGGGTTCCAGCGCTTCAACCCCAGCTGCGGTCCAGGGCCGCAGCGTACGCGCAAGCGTACGCTCCGGCCGAACCGCGCTCGCGCCGGCCTCAGCCGCGCGCGAGCGCACCCCAGCAGACAACCCATCCACAGCATCCCAAAGCAAAAACAGCACGAAGCCGACGGGAGACCACGCTCTCCCGTCGGCGGAGTTCCTTACTCCCCGAGCGAAGAGCGCAGCTCTTCGCTCGGCCCCAGCGAGCGGGTGCGCAGCACCCGCGAGCTCCTCAGCCGAAGCGGCCGGTGACGTAGTCCTCCGTCCGCCTGTCGGACGGAGCGGTGAAGATCTTCTCGGTCGCGTCGTACTCGACGAGCTCGCCCCAGCGCTCGCCCTCCCCGCCGTGCGAGATGGAGAAGAAGGCCGTCATGTCGGCGACGCGCGCGGCCTGCTGCATGTTGTGCGTGACGATCACGAACGAGTACTCGCTCTTGAGCTCGTGGAGCAGCTGCTCGATCGCCTGGGTCGCGATCGGATCGAGTGCCGATGCCGGCTCGTCCATGAGGACGACGTCGGGCTCGACGGCGATCGCCCGCGCGATGCAGAGACGCTGCTGCTGGCCGCCCGAGAGCGAGAGCGCGCTCGCCTTGAGGCGATCCTTCACCTCGTCCCAGAGAGCAGCCTGCGTCAGGGCGCGCTCGACACGATCGTCGAGGTTGTCCTTCATCCCGAGCACCCGGAGCCCCCAGGCGACGTTCTCGTAGATCGACTTGGGGAACGGATTCGGCTTCTGGAAGACCATCCCGATCGTGCGCCGCACGGCCACGGGGTCGACGTCGCGGGCCGCGATGTCCTGGCCGTGGTAGCGGATCGTTCCGGTCTGGCGGAAGCTCGGGATGAGATCGTTCATCCGGTTGAGACAGCGGATGAACGTGCTCTTGCCGCAGCCCGAGGGGCCGATGACCGCGGTGACGAGGTTCTTGTGGATCTCGAACGAGACGTTCTTGAGCGCGGGCTTGGTTCCGTAGATCGCGTCGAGGTCGCGGATCTCGAAGACAGTCTCGAGGCTTTCGCGCGGAGGCAGCGGCTGGCGCTTCGTCTCGACCCGCAAGGCAGTCTCGATCGTACTGGACGTGGGCACTTCTTCCTCTCTCAACGGAGCGCTCGCCCGAGCTTGCGCCGGCTGCGGTTGGCGAGCATGCGGGCGGTCAGGCTCGTCACGAGGATGAACAGGACGAGGACCAGCGCGGCGGCCCACGCGCGGGCGTGATCCTGCGGGCTCGGCTGCTCCGAAAGCTGGAAGATGGACAAGGGGACGGTCTGGAGCGCATGTGACGGGTTCCACTGCACGGCGTTGCTGACGCCGACGGAGGAGGTGAAGAGGAGCGGCGCCGTCTCGCCTGCGATGCGCGCCACGGCGAGCACGGCGCCCGTCAAGATGCCCCCGACCGTCTGCGGCACGACGATGCCCAGCGTCGTCCGCCAGCGCGGCGCGCCGAGCCCCAGGCCGGCTTCACGCAGCGAGCTCGGCACGAGCGCGAGCACCTCGATCGTCGAGCGCGCGACGAGCGGCAGCATGAGCACCGCGAGCGCGAACGAGCCGGCGAGCGCGCTCTGGCCGCGGCCGACCACGAGCAGCCCGAAGACGAAGATGCCGATCACGATCGCCGGAATGCCGTTGAGCACGTCGAGCACGAGGCCGATGCCGTTCCGCACGGGCGCGGGCGCGAACTCGTTGACGTAGATCGCGATCAGGATCCCCGTGGGGAGAGCCATCGCGGTGGCAAGCCCGACGATGACGAGTGAGCCCACGAAGGCGTTCGCGAGGCCCTGCTGGACGTTCCCGATCGCGAAGGGGACGGGCGTCTTCGTGATCAGGTCGAGGTTGAGCTCGCTGGCGCCACGCTTGGCGACCGACCAGACGACGATGCCGAGGATCACCAACGCGACAGCGGCTGCGAGCCACGCGAGCAGCTCCATACCGCGATTGACCGCCCGCCGGCGTCTCAACCGATCCGACGGCCGACCGAGCGACGACTGGGAGGGCTCGAGCGTGCTCACTGGGCCAGCCCCTGCCGCCGGGCTACGCGCCGGACGATCACCTGTGCGAGCAGGTTCACGATGAGCGAGAAGACGAGCAGGATCAGCGCGAGGTAGAAGAGCGACGAGATCTCGAGGTTCGTGGTCGCGTTCAGAAACTCGTTCGCGAGCTCGGCCCCGATGCTGTTGCCGGCGTTGAAGAGGTTCCAGCTGATCCCGTTTCCGCTGAACGCTCCGATCACCTGCGCGACGGCGATCGCCTCCCCGACGGCGCGCCCGAGGCCGAGGATCATCGCCGCCGCCACCCCGCCGCGGGTGTAAGGCAGGACGACGCCGCGCACCATCTCCCAGCGCGTCGTGCCGAGGCCGAGTGCCGCCTCCTTCAGCTCGGTGGGGACGCCGAGGAAGAGCTCGCGCGAGATGCTCGAGATGATCGGCAGGATCATGATCGTCAGGACGATGATCGCCGTGAAGATGGTCGATCCGGTGCCGCTCGGCGGGCCGAAGAGCGGGATGAAGCCCAGGGTCGAGTGGAGCGCGGGCATGACGTGGTCGCGCAGGACGGGCCCGAGGACGAGGATCCCCCAGAGGCCGATCACGACGCTGGGGATCGCGGCCAGGGTCTCGACGAGCGCCGTGACCGGCGCGCGCAGCCAGGGCGGCGCGAGCTCGCTGAGGAAGAGCGCGACTCCGAGCGCGAGCGGCGTCGCGAGCACGAGCGCGCCGAGCGACGTGACCGCCGTGCCGAAGAGGAAGCTCTCGGCCCCGAAGGAGCTGTGGACCGGATCCCAGCCGACGTGCGTGAGAAAGCCGAGGCCGAAGGTCGAGAGCGAGAGCCGCGCGCCCTGGACGACCTTGTAGGCAATCAGGCCGAGGAGGACGGTCGCGCCGAGCGCCGCGAGGCCGGCGACCCCCTGCAGAAGAAGATCGCCGGGACGGGCCCGCCGCCCCGAGAAGGGGCGGCGGGCGGAGTTACCGGTCGTTTCGAGCGCGCTCACGAGTCGAAGCGATTCTCTCCTACGAGTGGATCTTCTTCAGGCTCTTGCTCGCCGCCTTGACGACGACCGTCGGCATCGGTGCGAAGACGAGCTTCTGGATCGCCTTCTGCGCCTTGGGCGTCAGAGCCCACTTGACGAAGGCCTTGAGCAGCGTGGCGTTCGGCGTCTTCGTCGGCAGCAGAACATATGTGAACGTCGAGATCGGCCACGCGTTCGCGTACTTCCTGTGCTTCGTCTTCGGCGGGTCGACGATCGAGATGGCCATGCTCTTCGGGATCTTCTTCGCGTTGACGAGCTGCGCCGCCGACTCGATCGACTTGAGCGTCGGGAGCGTGTACTTGCCGGAGGCGTTCTTCATCTTGACCATGCGGAGGTGGTTCTGGATGACGTACGCGGTGGATACGTACCCGATCGAACCCGGCGTCGAGCCGACAACCGCCGCGACACCGTCGTTGTGCGAGCCGCCGACCCCGGTCGGCCAGCTGACCGTCGTCGCGTAGCCGACCTGCTTGCTCCACTTCTTGCTCACCTTCGAGAGGTAGTTCGTGAAGGCGTACGTGTCGCCGGAGCCGTCGCTGCGGTACACGACGTGGATGTTCAGGTTGGGCAGGTTCAGGTTCGGGTTGAGCTTCTTGATCGCCGGATCGCTCCAGTTCGTGATCTTGCCGAGGTAGATGCTCGCGAGCACCGGGCCTGTCAGGTGGAGCTGGCCCGTGGCGACGCCGGGGATGTTGACGACCGGCCCCGTGGCCGCGAGCGCCCACGGAATGTTGAGGCAGCCGACGCCGTTGACCTTGCAACCCGCAGCCTGGTCGGGCGTGAACGGGGCGTCGCTCGCGCCGAAGTCGACGGTGCGGGCGCTGATCTGCGCGATCCCGGCGCCCGAGCCAACCGACGCGTAGTTGACCGTCGTGCCCGTCGCCGCCTTGTACATCGGAGCCCAGATGGACAGGGCGGGGCCGACGAGTGACGAGCCGGCGCCGTTGAGCGTTCCGCCCAGGTGCTTCGTGTGTGTCTGGTGGTGCTTGTGCTTCTTCAAGCTCGTGCGGGCTGCGGATGCACCGCCGGCTGCGAGGGCGCCGACGAGCGCCGCAGCGCCTAGACCAAGGATGACGCGAGCGAGTGTGCCGTTTCTCGGCATCTGTCTGTCTCCTCCTCCTCAGGGGGTTCGCGGCCACCGTATGGGCGGTCGCGCGGGGCATGGGATACGCCCCTGTTGAGGGCTGGAGACGAAGTGGTTACGTGCGCCCGCGCGCCCGGCTCGGGGCCCCCAGCGCTGCGCTCGAAGCTAG
Source organism: uncultured Actinomycetes bacterium (assembly GCA_963775155.1). Classification (GTDB taxonomy): domain Bacteria; phylum Actinomycetota; class Thermoleophilia; order Gaiellales; family Gaiellaceae; genus Palsa-739. The sequence goes on from CAVZHU010000007.1 coordinate 70,754, forward strand.
TACGCTGGCCACCATGGCGATCGACTCCGCGCTCCAGCAGATCGAGGCCCAACTCCAGGAGATGGGTCAGCGCGTGCTCAGTGCCGTTCGCGGCGCGATGAAGGCGCTCGAGGAGCGAGACGCGGAGCTTGCGGGCGAGGTGATCGCCTTCGACGACGAGATCGACCAGCACTTCCTCGCCATCGAGCACCAGATCCAGTCGCTCCTCGCGCTGCAGACGCCGGTCGCGCGCGACCTCCGGCTGCTACTCGCGATGATCCACATCAACCTCCTGCTCGAGCGGAGCGCGGACGGCTGTGTGACCATCGCCAAGCTGTCCCGCCTCGTCTCGGAAGCCGAGCCCGACCCGGCCCTCGTCGAGGTCCTGACGGAGATGGGCGAGCGGGCCGAGGAGATGCTGCGCGTCGCGCTCGACTCCTTCAGCCGCCGCGACCTCGCGGGCGCCGAGAGCCTCGTCGAGCTCGACGAGCTGATCGACCGCGCCAACCGCCGCTTCGTCGAGCGGCTCGTCGACGTCATGGTCGCGCCGGAGCTGCGCGAGTGGGGCCTGCGCACCGTCGTCATAGCGCGGACGATCGAGCGGATCGGAGACCGCGCCGTCGACGTCGGCGAGCAGACGGCTTACCTGCTCACTGCCGAGTTCCGCGAGTTCACCGACGCCTCGCATCCGGTGAGCTAGCCGCCTTGGCCGCTACGCACGCCTCGATGCGGAACCGTCGGCTCCTCGTCGGCCTCGCGATCGTGCTCGGCGTCGCGCTCGTCGCGGTCGCCGTCGTCTACTGGGCGGAGCCCGCCGGGTCGCTCCCCTCGTTCTTCCCGGGACACGAGGCGGGGTCGAGCCACCACCACGCCAAGCACGGCATCGCGGCGTTCCTCGTCGGGCTCGCCTGCTTCGCCTTCGCCTGGTTCAACACGGGCCCGAAGAAGCGCGCCACGGATACCTAGGACGGGGCTTGCATCCCATCAGCTACTTCCAGGGCGCGATGCTCGGACTGCTCCAGGGCGTCTCGGAGCTCTTTCCCGTCTCGAGCCTCGGCCACAGCGTCATCCTCCCGAAGCTCGTCGGCTGGGACATCCACCAGAACGATCCGTACTTCATCAGCTTCCTCGTCGCCCTGCACATCGCCACCGCCCTCGTGCTGCTCGGGTTCTTCTGGCGGGACTGGGTGCGCATCCTCACGGGATTCGGCCGCTCCCTGCGCGACCGTGAGATCAGCGACCCCGACGCGAAGCTCGCCTGGCTGCTCATCGTCGGCACGATCCCGGCCGGCATCCTCGGACTGACGCTCGAGCACGCGCTGCGCAAGCTCTTCGCGTCGCCGGAGTACGCGAGCGTCTTCCTCGCCTGCAACGGTCTCGTCCTCTTCGCCGCCGAGCTGTTGCGGCGGCGCGCGCCCGCCGTGGAGGAGGACGACGACATCCGGATCGCGCGGACCGTGAGCTGGCGGCACTCGTTCGCCGTCGGCGCGGCGCAGGCGATCGCCCTCGTCCCCGGCTTCTCCCGTTCGGGCGCCTCGATCGGCGGCGGGCTGCTCGTGGGCCTGTCGCACAAGGACGCCGCCCGCTTCGCCTTCCTGCTCGCGACGCCGATCATCCTCGCCGCGGGAGTCCTGAAGCTGCCCGACCTGGCGGGCTCGCAGGGCAACGGCGTGCGGGGCCCGGCCGCGCTCGGCGCCGTGTGCGCCGCGCTCACGGCGTACCTCGCGATTCGCTTCCTGATGCGCTACTTCGAGACGCGCACACTGACCCCGTTCGCCGTCTACTGCGTCTGCGCCGGGACGGCGGCGGCCATCTACTTCGCCGTCTCCTGAGTACGCGCGGCACGGCTCCGTCGGCGGCGTTACGGTGGCTGCGACTGTCCCTGATCGTCACCGGACCGAACCCGAGCCGTCCGTGAGGATCGAAGGCCGCTGGAGAGACGAGGAGACATGAACAGACAGCTGCAGCCCATGCGTTGGAACAGGAAGATCGCGGCGGCGCTCGCCGCCACCGTCACGCTCGGCCTCGCCGCCGCCGGCTGCGGCGGCTCGAGCTCGCCGACGAGCGGAGGCACGACAGCGGCTTCCGGCGGGAGCAGCTCGACGTCCGTCCTCGTCGGCGCCGGCAGCACGCTCGTCGCCCCGCTCGTCGCGCAGTGGCAGGGCCCGTACTCCAAGGACCACGGCGTCACGATCACGTACGGCGCGATCGGCAGCGGCGGCGGGATCGCCCAGATCACCGCCCGCACCGTCGACTTCGGCGCGAGCGACGCCCCGCTGACGTCCGACCAGAAGTCGGCCTGCAAGGACTGCGTGATGATCCCGTGGGCCCTCGCGGCGACGACCGTCTCCTACAACGTCACCGGCATCTCGAAGCCGCTGCGGCTGAGCGGCGCGGTCGTCGCGGACATGTACCTCGGCACGATCAAGAGCTGGAACGACCCGAAGATCGCGCAGCTCAACCCCGGCGTGAGCCTTCCCTCGACGGCGGTTCACCCGATCTACCGGAGCGACGCGAGCGGCGACACGTACGCCTTCACCGACTACCTCTCGAGCGTCAGCCCCGCCTGGAAGTCGAAGGTCGGCGGCGCGTCGACCGCGGTCTCCTGGCCGACGGGCACCGGGGGGAAGGGCAACTCGGGCGTGGCCGCGCTGCTCACGCAGACGCCCGGGGCGGTCGGCTATGTCGCGATCGCGCAGGCCGTGGCGTCGAATCTCTCCTCTGCGGCGATCGAGAACGAGGCCGGCTCGTTCGTGCAGCCGTCGATCTCGTCGATCGCTGCTGCGGCGGCCACCGCGAGCTTCCGTCCGGACAACTCGGTCTCGATCGTGAACCCGCCGGCCTCGGCGAAGACCGCGTATCCGATCTCGACGTTCACGTACGCGCTCGTGCCCCGGAGCTCGTCGAAGCTCGCCGCGCTGAAGCAGTTCCTCACCTACGCGGTCACGAGCGGGCAGCAGTACGCGTCAGAGCTCGAGTTCTCGCCGCTGCCGAAGAACGTCGTCGCGAAGGACAAGTCCATCATCAACGGCCTGTAGCGGACGCGGCTCGATCGGACAGCCGATCGTGGCGCTCGGCGAGGCGGCGCAGCCGACTCGCCAGCGCCGCCGTCAGGGCGCCCCGCTCGAGCCGCCAGCTCCAGTTTCCGTACGTCACGCCCGGCCGGTTCATGCGCGCCTCGCTGCCGAGGCCGAGCACGTCCTGCGCGGGAACGACTGCGAGCGCGGCCCGGGACGAGTACGCGAGCTCGATCAGCCCCCAGTGCGGCTCGTGCGGGTCGAGCCCGGTGGCGGCGCGCCGGGCCTGCGGCAGGCCGGCGAACCAGCCCACCGTCGTGTCCATGTCGTGCGTGCCCGTGTAGACGACCGCGTTCGCCCGGTGGTTCTCCGGCCGGTGGGGACTGCTGCGACGGCCGCCGAAGGCCCAGTGGAGGACGATCGTCCCCGGCAGGCCGAGCTCGTCCCGGAGGCGATAGACGGGCGGCGTGATGACGCCGAGATCCTCCGCGATCACCGGCAGGCCGCCGAGCTCCCGCTCGACCGCGCGGAAGAGCTCCGCGCCGGGGCCACGCCGCCAGTGGCCGTGCTTCGCCGTCTTGTGCCGCTGGGGAACCGCCCAGTAGGAGACGAAGCCGCGGAAGTGGTCGACGCGGCAGAGGTCGACGAGCTCGAAGGTGCGCCGGAAACGCTCGCGCCACCAGCGGTAGCCGGTCGCCCGGTGGGTCGGCCAGTCGTAGAGCGGGCTGCCCCAGAGCTGCCCGGTCGCACTGAGCGCGTCGGGGGGCGCTCCTGCGACCTCCCCGTCCTCGAACAGCTCCGGCCAGCCGGCGACGTCGGCGCCCTCGTCCGAGACGTAGATGGGGAGATCTCCGATCAGCCGGACTCCCCGCTCGGCCGCGTACCCCCGCAGAGCTCCCCACTCCCGCTCGAACCGCACCTGGTCGGCGACGGCTTGCTCGCCCGCGAAATGCGCCCAGATCCCGGCCCAGTAGGGATGACGCGCGACGAACTCCTCCACCTCGGCCGCGGTCACCCGCGCGTCCGGGCGTGCCAGGAGCCCCGCCGAGGCCGCGAACGCGGAAGGCGAGCGATACGGCGAGCCGAACTCGTCCGGCGGCCCGAGCGGCAGCACCTGCCACCACGACTGCCCCGCCGCCGCGAGCCAGTCGACGAAGCGGTACGCCTCGCGGTCGAGCTTCCCCGACGGCAGCGACGTCGGATGCAGCAGGATGCCGGAAGAGCGCGCGACGTCCACGTATTGATCTTCTCGTATCGGTGAGACTTGAAAGGTGCCAACGCCGAAGACGACTCCCCCACGAATCCAGATCCAGGAGGTCGCCCCGCAGATCGACTGCGGCCGCTACGCCGTAAAGCGCACCGTCGGCGAGCGGGTCGAGGTGACGGCACGGATCTTCCGCGACGGCCACGAGACGCTCGGCGCGTCGGTCCGTCATCGCTCGCCCGGCGCGACGCGCTGGGCGGAGGCGCTGCTCGAGCCGGTCGGCAACGACGTCTGGTCCGGGTCGTTCGAGCTCGACGAGCCCGGTCTGTGGTGCTTCCGGGTCGAGGCCTGGATCGATCGCGTCGCGTCCTTCCAGGAGGAGCTGCGGCGCAAGGTCGCCGCCGGCCAGGAGGACCTCACCGGGGAGCTCTCCGAGGGGGCCGTCCTGCTCGAGCGCGACCGCGCTGACCGTCGAGGAGGCACTCGCCGCTCCCGCCGGCGACCGTTCCGAACAGACGTGGTCGGCGACGTTCGAGGTCGACGTCGACCGGGTGCTCGCCCGCTTCGGATCCTGGTACGAGCTCTTCCCGCGCTCGTGGGGCGGCTTCGCAGGCGTGCGGGAGCTGCTGCCGCGCTTCGCCGAGCTCGGCTTCGACGTCCTCTACCTGCCGCCGATCCACCCGATCGGGCACACGAACCGGAAAGGCCGCAACAACGCCGAGCGGGCGCAGCCGGGGGACGTCGGCAGCCCGTGGGCGATCGGCTCCGAAGAGGGGGGCCACGACGCGATCGACCCCTCACTCGGCACGGAGAAGGAGTTCCGGGCACTCGTCGCCGAGGCATCCCGGCAGGGGATCGAGATCGCGCTCGACTTCGCGATCCAGTGCTCGCCCGACCACCCCTGGCTGCAGGAGCATCCCGAGTGGTTCTTCCGTCGGCCGGACGGGACGTTGAAGTTCGCCGAGAACCCGCCGAAGCGCTACCAGGACATCTACAACGTCGACTTCGCGAGTGAGGACCGTCAGGGCCTCTGGCAGGCCCTGCTCGATGTCGTCCTCCACTGGGTCGGCTGCGGCGTCACCGTCTTCCGCGTCGACAACCCGCACACGAAGCCGGTGCCGTTCTGGACCTGGCTGATCCGCGAGGTGCGGCGTGAGCACCCTGACGTGATCTTCCTCGCGGAGGCGTTCACGCGGCCGGCGCCGATGACGACGCTCGCGAAGGCCGGCTTCGCCCAGAGCTACACGTACTTCACGTGGAAGAACACGCGGTGGGAGCTCCTCGAGTTCCTCGGCCAGCTGCTCGAGTGGCGCGACTTCTACCGGCCGAACTGCTTCGCGAACACCCCCGACATCCTCCACGAGTACCTCCAGGGCGGCGGCCGCCCGGCGTTCGAGGCCCGCCTCGTGCTCGCCGCGACCTCTCGCTCCCTCCTACGGCATCTACTCCGGCTTCGAGAGTTGCGAGAACGTGCCGGTGCGGCCCGGCTCCGAGGAGTACCTCAACTCCGAGAAGTACGAGCTGAAGCAGCGGGCGCTCGACGGGGAGCTCCTGCCGCTCGCCGCCAGGCTCAACGCCGCACGGCGCGAGAACCCGGCGCTGCAATGGCTCGACCCGCTCACGATCCTCGAAACCGAGAACGAGCAGCTCTTCGCCTTCCTCAAGCAGCGCGGGGACAACACCGTCGCCACGGTCGTCAACCTCGACCCGCACACGTCGCAGGAGGGCGTCTGCGTCCTCCCGGTCTCGACCGGGCTACCGCCTGCGTACCCCGTGCACGACCTGCTCGAGGACGGGACGTGGACGTGGCGCATCGGCCGCAACTACGTCAAGCTCGGCCCCGGCCAGAGCCACGTGCTTAGGATCGGCGGCTGATGTCTGAGCAGTGGTTCGAGAGAGACCCGCTGTGGTTCAAGCGGGCCGTGTTCTACGAGATCCACATCCGCGGCTTCTTCGACGGCAACGACGACGGCTCGGGCGACTTCCGCGGCCTGATCGACAAGCTCGACTACCTGGAGTGGCTCGGAGTCGACTGCCTCTGGCTTCTGCCGATGTACGAGTCGCCCCTCCGCGACGGCGGCTACGACATCTCGAACTTCTTCGCGATCCACCCGGACTACGGCACGGTCGAGGACTTCCGCGCGTTCGTCGAGCAGGCGCACCAGCGCGGCATGCGCGTCATCGCCGACCTCGTCATGAACCACACGTCGAGCGACCACCCGTGGTTCCAGGAGTCGCGGACGGCGCCGGACAGCCCCCGCGGCGACTGGTACGTCTGGTCGGACACCGACGAGCGGTACCCGGACGCCCGGATCATCTTCATCGACGCCGAGCCGTCGAACTGGACCTTCGACCAACTCCGCGGCCAGTACTACTGGCATCGCTTCTTCAGCCACCAGCCCGATCTCAACTTCGACAATCCCGAGGTGCAGGAGGCGATGCTCGAGGTCCTGCGCTTCTGGCTCGACCTCGGCATCGACGGCTTCCGGCTCGACGCGGTGCCCTACCTCTTCGAGCGCGACGGAACGAACGGCGAGAACCTGCCCGAGACCCACGCCTACCTGAAGCGGGTCCGGGCCGAGGTCGACGCCCGCTACCCGGACCGGCTGCTCCTCGCCGAGGCGAACCAGTGGCCGGACGACGTCGTCCAGTACTTCGGGGCCGGGGACGAGTGCCAAATGGCCTTCCACTTCCCGGTCATGCCACGGATGTTCATGGCCCTGCGGCGCGAGGACGCTGCGCCGATCTACGAGATCCTCGAACGCACCCCGCAGATCCCGGACAACTGCCAGTGGGGCCTCTTCCTCCGCAACCACGACGAGTTGACGCTCGAGATGGTCACCGACGAGGAGCGGGACTACATGTACGAGGAGTACGCGAAGGACCCGCGGATGAAGCTCAACCTCGGCATCCGTCGCCGCCTCGCGCCGCTCCTCGACGCCGGGCGCGACGAGGGGCAGCTCCTGCACGCGATCCTCTTCTCGCTGCCGGGTTCGCCCGTCCTCTACTACGGGGATGAGATCGGCATGGGCGACAACGTCTACCTCGGCGACCGGGACGGGGTCCGGACGCCGATGCACTGGTCGGGCGATCGCAACGCCGGTTTCTCCCGCGCCGACTGGGCGCAGCTCTATCTCCAGCCGCTCATGGACCCCGTCTACGGCTTCCAGGCCGTGAACGTCGAGGCGCAGCTCCGCACGCCGAACTCCCTCCTCCGCTGGATGCAACGGTTCATCGCGCTGCGGAAGGAGCATCCGGTGTTCGGTCTCGGCTCGTACGAGCCGCTCCCGGCCGAGAACACGCGCATCTTCGCCCATGTCCGGAAGTGGGAGGAGGACGTCGTCCTCTGCGTCCACAACCTCTCGCGCGCCGCCCAGGCGGTACAGCTCGACCTCGCGCAGTACGCCGGTATGGTGCCGGTAGAGATGCTGGGCCAGACGGCCTTCCCGCCGATCGGGGAGCTGCCGTACCTACTCACGCTCGCGCCTCGGGGCTTCTTCTGGTTCCAGCTCAGGCAGGGGGATCAGACGGCATGACAGCGGATGGGAACGCACTCATCGAGTACGTGACGCGACAGCGCTGGTACGGCGCCAAGTCGCGGGCGGTGACGCACTCGGAGGTGCTCGACAGGGTCACGATCCGTCAGGCGGACCCGACGCTCACGCTCGCCCTCGTCGAGCTCCGCTACGAGACCGGAGCGCACGACATCTACCAGCTCGTCTTCTCGGCCGGGGCGACCGGCGTGTTCGACGGGCTGGCCGAGGACACGGCGCCCGCGCGGGAGCTCGTGAGCGCGATCCGGACGGGACTGACGCTGCAGGGAAGGCTGGGCGTCCTGGAGTTCCGGCCGGCGGAGGACTCCTCCGCCCTGAGCAGAGAGCTGGGCGCGGCCCGTCTCGTGGCCTCGGAGCAGTCGAACACCTCGATCGTCTTCGACGAGACGCTCATCCTCAAGCTCTTCCGCCGCCTCGAGCCCGGCATCAACCCTGAGCTCGAGTTGCTCCGCTTTCTCGTCGAGCACGGCTTCCGCAACAGTCCGCCGCTCGCCGGCTGGTACTCGTACTCCGGCGGGCCGCTCACCGCCACGCTCGGCCTCCTGCAGGAGTACGTCGCCGACGGGATCGACGGCTGGAAGCTCGCGCTCGACGAGATCACGTCGGCGCCGGAGCGCTTCCTCGACCGGCTCGAGCGCCTCGGCGAGGTGACGGGCCAGATGCACACCGTGCTCGGCTCCGACCCGAGCGATCCCGCCTTCGCGCCGGAGGAACCGAGCGTCGAGTCGCTCGGGCTGCTCACGGCGACGGTGGACGAGGAGATCGCCCGCGTCTTCGTCTCGCTGCCGGACGACGACGAGCGGCTCGCTCCGATCGCCGGCCGCGGCGAAGAGGTGCGCGAGCAGCTCCGCCTGCTCACGTACGCGGGCTCGAGCGGCCGCGTCATCCGCACGCACGGCGACTACCACCTCGGCCAGACCCTCTGGAGCGGCAGTGGGCTGGAAGCGTCGGGGGCCAGGCCGCCGACGCCCGGCCGGGCTTCCCGGACGCCTGCGGCGTCCGACGGAGACTGGGTCGTGCTCGACTTCGAGGGCGAGCCGACACGGACGGGCGCCGAGCGGCGCCGCAAGCGCTCGCCGCTCCGCGACGTCGCCGGCATGCTCCGCTCCTTCGCCTATGTCGCGACCGCGGCTCACCTGGCCGCGGACGGAGACGTTCCGGAGGGCTGGGAGGAGCAGGCACGCGAGCGGTTCCTCGAGGGGTACCTCGAAGCCGTCGATCCGGCGCTGCTGCCGGCGGGCGAGACAGGGCTCGAGCGGCTGCTCGCCGTGTTCGAGCTCGAGAAGGCGGTGTACGAGCTCCGCTACGAGCTCGACAACCGTCCCGACTGGGTGCAGATTCCGGTCGCGGGTATCGAGAGGTTGATGCAGCAGGCGGCCGAGGCACTGTGAGAGCAAGCACATCGTCACGCCGAGCCGATTCGGCTCTCGCACGTGGTGTCGGCGTCGAGGCGAAGAAGGGGGCTCGACGGGGGAAACATGGCTTCCCCCGTGGCGAAGCAGGCGGCAGAGGCGCTCTGAGCGTGCTGGAGCTCGGCGCGAATCCGCACGAGGTCCTCGGTGCGCACGAGGCCGACGGGGGCGTCGTCGTCCGCGCGTACCAGCCGGAGGCGCGCGCCGTGCGCGTCCAGCCCGCCGACGACGGGGCTGCGGTCGAGGCCGAGCTCGAGGACCCGTCCGGGCTCTGGGAGGCGCTGCTGCCGACGGCCCGCCTGCCGTTCGAGTACGAGCTCGAGATCGAGTACCCGGACGGCAACAAGTCCAGGCTGCGCGACCCCTACTCGTTCCTCCCGACGCTCGGCGAGCTCGACCTCCACCTCGCCATGGAGGGCCGCCACGAGCAGCTCTACGAGCGGCTCGGAGCGCACGTCCGGGAGATCGACGGCGTCGCCGGCACAGCCTTCGCCGTCTGGGCGCCGAACGCCCGCGCCGTCTCGGTCGTCGGCGACTTCAACTCGTGGGACGGGCGCCTGCACCCGATGCGCTCGCTCGGCGCGTCCGGGATCTGGGAGCTGTTCGTCCCCGGCGTCGCCGAGGGGACGAAGTACAAGTTCGAGCTCCGCACGCAGGACGGCCGGCTGCGGCTGAAGAGCGACCCGGTCGCCTTCCACGCGGAGGTGCCGCCGGCGAACGCCTCGATCGTCTGGGACGCCAAGCACGTCTGGCGGGACGAGGAGTGGCTCGAGCGCCGCCGCGCCTCCGATCCGCTGCGCGAGCCGATGGCGATCTACGAGCTCCACCTCGGCTCGTGGCGGCGGAACCCGCTCGAGGGCAACCGGCCGCTCGGCTACCGGGAGCTCGCCGACGAGCTCGCCGACTACGTCGCCGATCTCGGCTTCACCCACGTCGAGCTGCTGCCGGTGATGGAGCATCCGTTCGCCGGCTCCTGGGGCTACCAGGTGACGGGCTACTACGCGCCCGACTTCGCGCTTCGGGACGCCCGACGACTTCCGCTACCTCGTCGACCGGCTGCACCGGCGCGGCATCGGCGTGATCCTCGACTGGGTGCCCGCGCACTTCCCGCGCGACGACTGGGCGCTCGCGCTCTTCGACGGGACGCATCTCTACGAGCACGCCGACCCCCGCCGGGGCGCCCATCCCGACTGGGGCACGCTCGTCTTCAACTTCGGCCGCAGCGAGGTGCGCAACTTCCTGCTCGCGAACGCCCTCTTCTGGCTGCGCGAGCACCACGCCGACGGGATTCGTGTCGACGCCGTCGCCTCGATGCTCTACCTCGACTACTCGCGCGCGCGAGGGCGAATGGGTGCCGAACGTGTTCGGCGGCAACGAGGACCTCGACTCGGTCTCGTTCCTGAAGGAGCTGAACGAGGCGATCCACGGCCGGGAGGACGGGCATCGTCTCGGCGGCGGAGGAGTCGACCGCCTGGCCGGGGGTCTCGCGACCGACGTACCTCGGCGGGCTCGGCTTCGGCTTCAAGTGGAACATGGGCTGGATGCACGACACGCTCCTCTACTTCCAGAAGGACCCCGTCCACCGCAGCTACCACCACGCACACGCTGACCTTCTAGCCTCATGTACGCCTTCAGCGAGAACTTCGTGCTGCCGCTCTCGCACGACGAGGTCGTGCACGGGAAGCGGTCGCTGCTCGACAAGATGCCCGGCGACCGCTGGCAGAAGTTCGCGAACCTGCGCGCCCTCTACGCCTACATGTGGGCGCACCCCGGCAAGAAGCTCCTGTTCATGGGCGGCGAGCTCGGCGAGTGGGCAGGAGTGGAACCACGACGGCTCGCTTCGACTGGAACCTGCTCGAGTACGCGGAGCACCAGGGCGTCCAGGCGCTCGTCCGCGACCTGAACCGCCTCTACCGCGAGCACGCCGGCGCTCTGGGAGCTCGACTTCGACCCGGCCGGCTTCCGCTGGCTCGAGCCGAACGACGCCGCGAACAACGTCCTCGCGTTCGCCCGCCTCGGCGAGGGCGGCAGCCGCCCGCTCGTCTGCGCCTGCAACCTCTCGCCGGTGCCGCGGCACGCGTACCGCGTCGGGATGCCCGCTCCGGCCGCTGGCGGGAGGTGCTGAACACCGACGCGGCGCTCTACGGCGGCGGCGGAGTCGGCAACCTCGGCGGCGTCGAGGCGGAGGCGACGCCGTGGCACGACCAGCCCTTCTCGGCCGAGCTGACGCTGCCGCCGCTCGGCGCCGTCTGGCTCGTGCCCGAGTAGCGTTGCCCCGATGGAGGTGTGGCCGGGAGAGCCGTTCCCGCTCGGCGCGACGTGGGACGGCGAGGGGACGAACTTCGCGCTCTTCTCCGAGCACGCGGAGCGGGTCGAGCTCTGCCTCTTCGACCGACGACCGCGAGACGCGCGTCGACCTCCGCGACGTCACCGCGCACGTCTGGCACTGCTACCTGCCCGGCATCGGCCCCGGGCAACGGTACGGCTACCGCGTCCACGGCCCCTACGACCCCGGCCAGGGGCACCGCTTCAACCCGCACAAGCTCCTGATCGACCCCTACGCGAAGGCGATCGAGGGGCCGGTGCGCTGGGAGCGGGCAAACGTCCTCCCGTACGTGCCGGGCCCGGCGGAGGACGCCGACCTCGAGCCCGACGACTCCGACGACGCCGAGGCGATCCCGAAGTGCGTCGTCGTCGACCCGGCCTTCGACTGGGAGGACGACGCACCGCCGCGGACGCACTGGAACGACACCGTGATCTACGAGGTGCACGTGAAGGGCCTCACCGAGCGCCATCCCGAGATCCGGGACGACCTGCGCGGCACGTACGCCGGTCTCGCCTCCGAGCCGGCGCTCCGCTACCTGCGCGAGCTCGGCGTGACGGCGGTCGAGCTGCTCCCGATCCACCACATCGCCGACGAGAGCTTCCTCCACGAGCGCGGCCTGACGAACTACTGGGGCTACTCGTCGATCGGCTACCTCGCTCCCGCACGCGCTCTACGCGGCGACCGGGACGCGCGGCGAGCAGGTGCGCGAGTTCAAGGGGATGGTCAAGGCGCTGCACCGGGCCGGGATCGAGGTGATCCTCGACGTCGTCTACAACCACACGGCCGAGGGGAACCACCTCGGGCCGATGCTCTCGTTCAGCGGCATCGACAACCGCAGCTACTACCGGCTCGTGCCGGACGACCTGCGCTTCTACATGGACTTCACGGGCACCGGGCAACAGCCTCAACCCGTGCACCCGTCGGTGCTGCGGCTGATCATGGACTCGCTCCGCTACTTCGTGCTCGACTGCCACGTCGACGGCTTCCGCTTCGACCTCGCGTCGGCTCTCGCGCGCGAGTTCTACGACGTCGACCGCCTCTCCTCCTTCTTCGACATGATCCACCAGGATCCCGTGCTCTCGCAGGTGAAGCTGATCGCCGAGCCCTGGGACGTCGGACCGGGCGGCTACCAGGTCGGCAACTTCCCGGTCCTGTGGGCGGAGTGGAACGGGAAGTACCGCGACGCGGTGCGCGACTTCTGGCGCGGGCAGGGCGGGGTCGGCGAGTTCGCGCAGCGCTTCACCGGCTCGGCCGACCTCTACCAGTCGAACGGGCGCGACCCGCTCGCCTCGATCAACTTCGTCACCGCGCACGACGGCTTCACGCTCCGCGACCTCGTCTCGTACGAGACGAAGCACAACGAGGCGAACTGCGAGGGGAACCGCGACGGCACGGACGACAACCGCTCCTGGAACTACGGCGTCGAGGGGCCGACCGACGACCCGGCGGTGCTCGACGTGCGGGCGCGGCAGCAGCGGAACTTCCTCGCCACGCTCCTCCTCTCCCAGGGCACGCCGATGCTGCTCGGCGGCGACGAGCTCGGGCGGACGCAGGGCGGCAACAACAACGCCTGGTGCCAGGACAGCGAGATCTCGTGGTTCGACTGGGACGGCGCCGACCGGCGAGCTGCTCGAGTTCGCGCGGCGCGTGATCGAGCTGCGACGCGAGCACCCGGTCTTCCGGCGCAGCTTCTTCCTCAGCGGCGCGGCGGGCGACTCCGGGCTGCCCGACGTCTGGTGGTTCCGGCCGGACGGCCGCCGGATGACGCAGCGGGACTGGTCCGACCCCGCGACCCGGACGCTCGGCGTGTTCCTCAACGGAGCGGAGATCCGCAGCCGGACCGCGCACGGCGAGCGCATCGAGGACGCCTCGTTCCTGCTTCTCTTCAACACCGCGGCCGAGCCGCTCGCATTCACGCTGCCCGCGCGCCGCTTCGGCGTGCGTTGGCTCCTCGAGCTCGCCACCGGCGAGGCGCCCCGAAGGGCCGTTCGCCGCGCGGGCGCTCGTCGCCGTGCAGGAGCGATCGCTCTTGCTGCTCCGCCGCGGATAGCTCGCGCGGATAGCTCGCGAAGCCTGCGGCTTCGCTCGCTGGGGATACGGAACTCCGCCGACGGGAGAGCGTGGTCTCCCGTCGGCTCCGTGCTGTTCTTGCTTGGGATGCTGTGGACGGGAGGCCTCTCTGGTGCGCTCGCGCGCGGCGGAGGCCGGCGCGAGCACGGTCCGGCCTCCGCGTACGCTCGCGCGTACGCTCCGGCCCTGGGCCGCAGCTGGGGTTGAAGCGCTGGAACCCCCGGCTGAGCGCTAGGGCGGTGGCGTAACGATGGGTTACGTCGCCGCCGAACCTGTCGCGGGCGGGCACGCCGCCGCAGGCGGCCTGCCCCCACGCGACCCCGACGCGGCGCTCGACCCTCCCCAGCCCAAGCAAGCCCTGACAGCACGAGGGCCGGGGAGACCATGCTCTCGCCCGCGCGCAGTTCCTTCACCCCCCGGGCGAAGAGCGAAGCTCTTCGCCCGGCTATCTAGCCGTCGCCGCCGTGATTCACGGCGAACCAGTGCACCCACGGCTGCCCGTAGCGGACGGTCGCGAGCCCGAGCACGAGCCCCGCGACGATGGACGCCGCGAGCAGGAACCGCCGCCACCCGGCGCCGTGCACACGCTGCCCGAAGGAGACGCGCCTGGGCCGCCAGTCCGCCGTGACGAGCCGCGGGAGCTCGCGCAGATGCGAGAGCACGTGCACGGCGGTGACGAAGAACCAGACGACGAACGACGCCTTGTGCAGCCCGACGAGGAAGCCGCCGCTCGGGCCGGTGACGAGCAGCGCGACCCCCGTTCCGAACACGGTGAGCGTCGCGACGACGACGAGCGGCGCCATCAGCCGCAGCGGCAGCAGCGGCGGGCCGCGGCGCACGTACTCCGGCGCGCCGCGGTAGTAACGGACGAAGCGCCAGCCCGTGCTCCCGAGCTTGAGCAGGATGGGCGGGATCAGCAGCATGCCGAGCAGCACGTGCCACCAGATCAGCGGCCCGATCGAGAGGATCGTGATCCCGAGCGCGGCGAGCAGGACGACTAGGACGACCGCCGCCGCGGCGGTCAGCCGTTCGTTCCCTGCGACCCCTCCGCCGCGCGCGGCGGGGCCGGGCGGCGCCGGGCGGGCGGAAGGCGCCGACAGCTGTTCTTCCGTGAGCACGCCCCAATTCGAGCCGATCCTCATGAGAGGGCCCTGAAGTCGTTCATCCGTTTCTCACGCGGCAGGCGACAATGGAGGCGTGCGCGTGCTCGTGGTCGAGGACGAGAAGAAGCTGGGCGAGCTGCTCGGGCGAGGCCTGCGCGAGGAGGGGTACGCAGCCGACGTCGCCGACCGCGGCGAGGAGGCGCTCTGGATGGCGCAAGCGGTCCCGTACGACGCGATCGTGCTCGACGTCATGCTCCCCGGCGCGGACGGCTTCGAGGTCTGCCGCCGCCTGCGGCGCGACGGCGTGTGGACGCCCGTGCTCATGCTGACCGCCCGCGACGGCGTGGACGATCGCGTAGAGGGGCTCGACGCCGGCGCCGACGACTACCTCGCGAAGCCGTTCGCGTTCGAAGAGCTCCTCGCCCGCCTGCGCGCGCTCACCCGCCGGGCGCCCGTCGAGCGGCCGCCGGTGCTCGAGGTCGGCGACCTCCGGCTCGACCCGGCCGCGCACCGGATCTGGCGGGGGGAGACCGAGCTCGACCTCTCCGCGAAGGAATTCGCGCTGCTCGAGCTGTTCATGCGCCGGCCGGGCATCACGCTGAGCCGGACGCAGCTGCTCGACGGCGCCTGGGACATCGCCTTCGAGAGCCGCTCGAACGTCGTCGACGTCTACGTCCGCTACCTCCGGGAGAAGATCGACCGCCCGTTCGGCCGCGACTCGATCGAGACGGTGCGGGGCGTCGGCTACCGGCTCCGCACCGACTGACGGCATGTTCCGCTTGCCGATCCGTGTCCGCCTCACGCTCGGCTTCGCGGTCGCGATGGCCGCGGTCCTCGCAGCCGTCGGCATCTTCGTCTACCAGCGCGTGGCGAACGAGTTGCTCGCGAACATCGACCAGACGCTCGTGGCGCAGGCCGGGGAGGAGAGCCAGAGCGGACACGTCGACACGGACACGGGCGGTGGGACGACGCTCGCCCAGGTCTACGGCTCCGACGGGCGGCTCGCCTCGTCGCAACCGGCCGGCCTCAGCCCGCTGCTCGATCGCCGGCTGGTACGCGAGGCGCTGTCCCGCAAGCGCGTCTGGCGGAACGTCCAGCTCCCCGAGCTGCTGCATCGCGGCGAGTGGCGGGTGCTCGCCGTCACGCTCGAGCCCGTCCCAGGTAGTGGTCGTCGCCCGCTCGCTCGGGCCTCGCAGCCAGTCGCTCGACCATCTCCGCCACGAGCTCATCCTCTTCCTGCCGCTCGCCCTCCTCGCCGCCTCGCTGGGCGGCTACGGGCTCGCGGCCGGCGCGCTGCGACCCGTCGAGGTGCTGCGGCGGCGGGCGGAGGCGGTCACCGCGGGCGAGCCGAGCCGCCTCCCGACGCCGGCCGGCCGGGACGAGATCTCCCGCCTGGCCGTCACGCTCAACGACATGCTCGCCAGGCTGCACGACGCATTCGAGCACGAGCGCCGCTTCGTCGCCGACGCGAGCCATGAGCTGCGCACCCCGCTCGCGCTCCTGCGCACCGAGCTCGACCTCGCCCTCCGCCGGCCGCGCTCCCGCGCAGAGCTCGAAAGCGCCCTGCACTCGGCCGCGGAGGAGACCGAGCGGCTGTCTCGCCTCGCGGACGGCTTGCTCCTCATCGCCCGCGCGGATCGCGGCTCGCTCCCGATCCGGCGCGAGGACGTCGCCGTGGCCGACCTCCTCCGCGACGCGGCAACCCGCTTCTCGAGCCGCGCAGGCGAGCTCGGACGCAAGCTGCGGGTCGAGCCGACCGAGCTGCACGTCGACGCCGATCCGCTTCGCGTGGGGCAGGCGCTCGTCAACCTCGTCGACAACGCCCTCACGCACGGCGGCGGCGCCGTCGAGCTCGCGGCGGAGCAGCAGGGCGGCTTCGTCGAGATCCATGTCCGGGACGAGGGGGAAGGCTTTGCGCCGGCGTTCCGCGCCCGCGCCTTCGACCGCTTCAGCCGGGCCGACGAGGCGCGCAGCCGCGGCGGCTCCGGGCTCGGCCTCTCCATCGTCGAGCTCGTCGCGCGCGCGCACGGCGGGACCGCCGGGCTCGGCGAGAGCACGGGCGGCGGCGCCGACGTGTGGCTCTCGCTGCCGGCCGGGACGAGGCCGGACGAGGCGATGCCGCCGCTGCCGGCGCACGTCTCCACCTGAGAGGCCCCTCCAGCCGCGCAGTCCGGCGTCTTCACCGCAGGGGATCCGGGAAGACGCCGGACCGGGCTGGCCTCGGCTCGCGAGTGGCCGCGAGCCGGGAGGGGTTCACTGCAGGCGCAATCGAACCAGAAGCGGATGAAAGAACGCTAAGACGCCCGTTAAGACTTTGCGACGGTGCCGACTCGCGCGGCCCCGTCGAGATTGAGCCGAACGAGCGCCCCGCCGTCGGCTGCATTCTCGGCCGCGACCGTGCCGCCGTGCGCCTCGGCCACCTCGCGGACGATGGCGAGTCCGAGCCCCGAGCCCGGCAGCGCACGCGCCGCCGCCGAGCGGTAGAAGCGTTCGAAGACGAGGGGCCGGTCCTCCTCCTCGAAGCCGGGGCCGTGGTCGCGCACCCGCAGCTCGCCGCCCTCGAGCGCAATCTCGACCGCATTGCCGCTGCCGCTCCACTTGGCGGCGTTCTCGAGCAGGTTCCACACGGCCCGGTCCATCCGGTCCCGGTAGCCGTCGACGACGGTCGGCTCGAGGCGAGACGTCTCCCACGAGACGGACGGGAAGTACATCCGCGCCCGCTCGACCGCCTCCTCCACGAGCTCGTCGAACTGGAATGGCTCCCTGTCGGGCTGGACGCCCTCGCTGCGCGCGAGCTCGAGCAGCCCGGCGATGAGCGAGCGCATCTCCTGCGACTCGCGGTGGAGGTCGTCGAGGATCTGCCGCCGCTGCTCGGGCTCGAGCTCGATGCTGCCCCGCAGGACGTCGAGATTCGTCTGCAGGCTCGTCAGCGGCGTGCGCAGCTCGTGGCTCGCGTCTGCGACGAAGCGTCGCTGCCGCTCGAGCGACTCCTCGAGGGCACCGAGCATCCGGTTGAACGAATGGCCGAGGCGCGCGAGCTCTCCGCGCCCTCCTTCCGGAACCCGCTCGCTCGGCTCGCCCGTCTCCGTGATCCGTTCAGCCGCCGCGGTGAGGCGACGCACCGGAGAGAGGGTCGCCCCGGAGACGAGAGCGCCGCCCGCGGCGGCGACCGCGATCCCGCCGAGCGAGACGAGGATCAGGATCAGCCGCAGCTGGCCGAGCGAGTGGTTCATGTCCTGCAAGGGGCGGGCAACGAGGACGGCGCCGAGGTCCTTCACCGGCGTCACGTACTCGCGCATGGCTACCCGCGTCAGCTCGCCGTTGATCCGCACCGGATACTCGATGCCGCGATAGAAGGAGCGGCTACGGCCGGCAGCGACCGCCCTGACGGCACGGTCGATCGGGAGCGACAGGTCTTCCGGCGCGGCGGCACGGGTTCGGCCGGAGCCGTCGACGATCTCGACGTAGTTGCCGCCGACGTCCCCGCTTGCCGACAGCTGCACGCCGCTCGGCAGCTGCTCCACGATCGCACTCGCCGCCTTGCGCAGCGAGGTGTCGACCTGCGACTGCAGCTCGTGCCGCATGACGAAGTACGTCGTCGTCGAGGCGAGCGCGACGACGACTGCGACAACGCCGGCCGCGACGAGCGACAGGCGCAGGCGCAGCGTCACGATTCGCGCAGCACGTAGCCGGTGCCGCGAACGGTGTGGATGAGCCGCGGCTCGCCCTCGGCCTCCGTCTTCCGCCGCAGGTAGCCGACGTAGACGTCGAGCGCGTTCGAGGAGTGGCTGAAGTCGTAGCTCCAGACCCGCTCGTAGATGAGCGAGCGCGGCAGCACCTGGCGCGGGTTGCGCATGAACAGCTCGAGCAGGTGCGCCTCCGTCGTCGTCAGCTCGAAGCGGCGGGCGTCGCGACGGGCGTCCATCGAGCCGAGGTCGAGCGTCAGGTCGGCGAACCGGAGCACGGCACCCGGCTCCTCGGCCTTCGAGCGGCGGAGCAACGCGCGCAGCCGGGCGAGCAGCTCCTCGAGGTCGTACGGCTTCGGCAGGTAGTCGTCCGCACCGGCGTCGAGCCCCTCGACGCGGTCGCCGACGGCGTCGCGCGCCGTGAGGAGGAGGATCGGGACGCGGTTCCCGTCCCGGCGCAGGCGCTTCGTGACGTCGAGACCGTCGAGCCCGGGCATCATCACGTCGAGCACGAGGGCGTCCGGCGTCCGCGCCTCCACCTCCGCGAGGGCGGAGTCGCCGTCCGAGGCGAGCGCCACCTCGTAGCCGTGCAGCTGGAGCGCCCGCTCTAGCGCCTCGCGCACGGCACGGTCGTCGTCGACGACGAGCACCAACATGTGGCCCTAAGTGTGCCGTGCAACGCGAGAGTCCGTTCTGAGACCCGCAGCGAAGATCGCTCCGACCGGCGCAGCCGCGCAGCCCGTGCTTCATCTCGAGCCGAGTTCTCAGGCCGCCGGAAGGTCGATCACGAACGCCGCTCCTTCGCCGTGACGCGACCCCACGGTCAGGCTGCCGCCCATGCGGGAGACGAGCTCCCGGGAGATGTAGAGGCCGAGCCCGCTGCCGCCGATGCCCCGGGTCTGGCCGGGGTCGAGGCGGTAGAACTTCTCGAAGACGCGCTCCTCCTCGCCCGGAGGAATGCCGAGACCGCTGTCGCGCACGGTGACGAGCACGCGCCCGGGCCGGCCCTCGAGCTCGACGGTCACCTCGCCGCCGTCCGGCGAGTACTTGATCGCGTTGTCGAGGAGGTTGACGAGCACCTGACGAAGCTTGTCCTCGTCCGCGAGCGCAAGCGCTGCGTCGTCCTCGACCGCCAGCCGGAGCTCGATGTCCTCCGGCGCGCCCAGCCGAGCGGCGGCGAGAACGCTCTCGACGAGCGAGCCGAGGTCGGTGGCTTCGGTCCTGAGGTCGACGCGCCCCTCCTCGAGCTGCCCGGCCAAGAGGATCTGGGAGACGATCCTCGTCAGCCGCTCGGTCTCGTTCTCGACGATCTCGAGCAGCCGCTGCCCCTGCTCCGAGGCGAGATCGAGATCGGGGCGACGCAGCGTGCGGGCCGCGCCGTACACGGCGGCCAGCGGCGTGCGAAGCTCGTGCGAGGCGGTCGTGACGAAGTCGCTGCGGGCCTGCTCGAGCGCCAGCTCGTCGGTCACGTCGCGGAGCGCGTAGACGGCGCCCTCGTCGAAGCCGACGCGCGTGACCGCCACCCAGCAGTCGCCGCGGGGCGTCTCGAGCGGCACGGTCACGGCCCGTGCGCGCTCGGGCTCCGCGGCGTCCGGAGCCTCCGCGAGCCTCGTCAGCTCTTTCCACGCCGGCAGGACCTCTTCCGCAGCACGTCCGACGGCGTCCTCGCCCCGCACGCCGGTGATCGCGGCCGCGGCCGTGTTCCAGAAGCGAACCCTCCCCTCGCTGTCGAGGAGGACGACGCCGTCGCCGACGTACGCGAGCGCGAGCGCCGCATCGGCGCGCCGCTCCGCCTCGCCGTAGAGGCGGGCATTGTCGATCGCGATCGCAGCCCGCGCGCCGAGCTGCTGGGCGAGGGCGAAGTCGTCGTCGTCGAAGCTCCGCTCCTCGGCGATCAGCATGAGGGCGCCCAGCGTGCGCTCGCCGGCCCGGAGTGGCAGCGCGATCGCGCTCCGGATCGAGATCTCACGCAGCACCTCGGCCGCCTCCGGATCGCGCTCCGCGGCCTCGTCGAGCAGCGCCTGCGGCACCTCTCGGAGGAACTCGGGCTCGCCGGTGCGGATGACGCGGGCCGTGAGGTCGTACTCCTCGCCGAGGCGCGTCGGGCCGGTTCGCGCCCGCATCGCCTCCGCCCAGCGACGCCGCTCGGGGTTCTGGTGGGCCACGATCAGGCGATCGACCTCGTCCGTCCCCTCGTTGAGCACGTCGATCGCGCACCAGTCGGCCAGCCGGCTGACCGCGAGCGAGGCGAGCCGCTCGAGCGTCTGCTCGAGGTCGAGCGAGGAGTTGAGCAGCGCCGTCGCCTCGTCGAGGAAGGAGAGCCGCTCGCGCAGAGCCTCCTCGGCGGCGGAGAGGCGCGCCCGCTCGAGCGCGAGAGCGGCCTGACGGGCAAGCGCGAGCTTGAGCGCACGGCGCTCGGGCGGGAACTCCTGGTCCGTGGAGAAGGAGAAGACGAGGCCGCCGATGGGACCGCTCTCGCCGACGAGCGGCATGGACGCAAGCCCGTGGCCCGGCTGCGAGCGGCCGGCGAGATCGGGATAGCGCGCGTCGCGCTCCTGTTCGGAGTGGAGGAAGACACCCTCACCCGTGCGTACGGCCTCGGAGAGGGGAAAGTCGCCGTCCAGGCGAACGCGCTGGAACGGCTCGATGTACCTCATGTCGTAGCCGCGTGACGCGAGCACCTCGAGCCACTCCCCGTCCTCGCTCAGCGCCGCGATCAGGCCGCTCCGCGCCTCCGCCGCGCGCACGCCCTCGACGAGCACCGCGTCGAGCACCTCTTCCGGGGTCCGGGCCGAGACGAGCGCTTCGGCCGCCCGCTGCAGCCGCACCGCCGTGCCGAGAGCCTCGAAGCTCGAGGACGCCTCCTGCTCCGCCCGGGCGCGAGCGCCGCGCTGGCGGGCGAGCACCTCGCTGCCGAGCAGCGCGGTCGCGGCGAAGACGGCGACAGCGAGCGCGCCGTCGGCCTTGACGGACCACGTGTGATACGGCGTGATGAAGAAGTAGTAGAAGGGGACGATCGACGCCGCAGCGGCAACGAGTCCCGGCACCCGGCCGCCGACCGTCGTGGCCGCGAGCACCGACAGGACGTAGAGGAGCGCCGGCACCTCCTCGTGCGGGTTGCCGAGCGCGAGCAGGCTGACGGCGGCGGGAGCGGCGAGCGCCACTGACACGCCCGCGACGCTACGGCGCGCCGGGCGCAGCGCCCTCGCCGGAACCGCCGGCGAAGACTCCACAGCCCGCTGCGTCATTCCTCCTGCAACAGCTCGCGGTTGAGCAGCTCGCGCTCACCCCTGCCGATGCGCTCGAGCACGCTCCTGACGACGCCCGCGAGCTCGAGCGGGTCGAACGGCTTGACGATGTAGCCGACCGCCCCGAGCTCCTGGGCGCGCAGGACGTCGTCCTGCGTGGCGCGCGCCGAGAGGAAGACGACGGGGATGTCCCGCATAGCCGGGTCTCCGGCCAGCTGCTCGGCGATGCTCCAGCCGTCGATACCGGGCAGCATGATGTCGAGGAGGACGAGCGAGGGGCGCTCCTTCCGGAGCTGCGCGAGCGCCTCGTCGCCGTCGGCGGCCTCGAGCACGCCGATGCCGTCGCCTTCGAGGTTGACGCGGCAGATGGTCCGGATCGGGCCCTCGTCGTCGACGAGCAGCACGACGGGAGCGGACTGCGCCGGGCCGGATCCCCGCGTGCCGCCGCCCGGCTCAGGCCGGTGGCGCATGCGGCTCCGCCAGCCTCCACGCGCCGCAGTCGGGGGCTTCGGCTTCCGCAGCCGTCCGCGGGACTCCGGAGCGATGGACTTGCTCGAGCGCTGGGCGTGCGCGGTTCTCACCATTCCCCCGGTGCCGGTGCTGCGACACCGGCAGTGTGCCCGATCCGCAACGGCTGCGCTAGACGCCGGAAGCGGCGTGCGTCCGGTTCCAGTCGTCGGCGAGCTCGCGCAGACCGGGGCCGCGCACGCGGACCGCGTCGCGCGCGTGCAGCCGCATCCGCGCGGCGAAGTCGCGGTCGCGCGCCCGAGCGAGGCCACGGAGGGCGTACTTCGCGCCGGTGCAGAGCGCAGCGACCCGCGCTCCGGCGACCGAGTGGTGCTTCCGCCAGTACAGGTGCCGGCTGCGCCACATCTCGTTGATCCGCCGCTCGGGGATCCCGGCGCTGAACTGCGACTCATGGTGGACGACGCTCACGGCCGGGAAGTACTGCACGCGCCAGCCCGCCCGGTGCAGCCGGTACTGGAGGTCGACCTCCTCCGAGTAGATGAAGAAGCGCTCGTCGAAGACCCCGACCTCGTCGAGCGCCTCGCGGCGGAGCAGGAGAGCGGCGCCCATCCCCCAGTCGATGTCCCGAGGCTGCGAGCCGCCGGACTGCACGGCTGTGACGCGACTGAGGCTGACGAGGCCGAGCGCGGCCCGGCCCGGCGTAGGGAAGCGCCAGGCGGACGCCTGCAGCCGGCCGTCGGGATAGACGAGCCGCGGCGCAAGCGCTGCGACGCGCGGGTTCGCGTCGAGGTGGGCCACCATCCGCTCGAACCCCCAGTCGTCGCTCGTCGTGTCCTCGTTGAGGACGAAGACGTAGCGCCCGGTCGTCGCGCGGATGACGGTGTTGTGGTTGGCGCCGAAGCCGGCCCGGTGGCGCTGCTCGATCAGGCGCACCTCCGGGAACCGCTCCGCGGCGGCCGCGGCCGAGCCGTCTTCTGACGCGTTGTCGAGGACGACGACCTCGACGTCCGTGTCCTGCAGCGACTCGAGGCAGGCGAGCAGCAGATCGCGCGAGTTCGTGTTGACGAGGGAGACCGAGACGTCGGGCACTACGCGGTCTGCGTCAGACCTGCCGCCCAGGACGGCGGCAGGTTCCGCAGCACCTCGACGCTCTCGAAGCGGATCTGCTCGCGTACGCCCGTCTCGACCGCCCACTCGGCCATCCGGCGCAGGCCGTCCTCGAGCGGCACGGTCGGCTCAAGACCGAACACGCGCTGCAGCTTCGCGTGGTCGGAGAACGCGTGGACGACCTCTTTCCGGGCGGGGAGAAACTCGATCTCCGGCTCGGCCACGTCGAGGGCGCGCGCGACCGCGTGGGCGAGGTCGAGGACGGTGGAGGGGGTGTCGGCGCCGACGTTGAAGGCCTCGTTCGCCGCTGCGGGGACGTCGATCGAGCGCGCTATCACGGGCGCAACGTCGTCGATGTGCGTGAACGCCCGCGTCTGCAACCCGTCGCCGAAGATCGACAGCGGCTGTCCGCTCAGGAGCTGGTTCATGAAGATCCCGATCACGTTCCGGTACGGGTCGGCGAGGTTCTGCAGCTCGCCGTAGACGTTGTGGGGCCGGAAGACCGTGTAGTCGAGGCCGAACATCCGCTGCGCGGCGCCCAAGTCGAGCTCGACGGCGTACTTCGCGATCCCGTACGGATCCTCCGGCTCCGGGACGACGTCCTCCGACATCGGCGTCTGGGCAGGCCCGTAGACGGCTATCGAGCTCGTGAAGACGAACCGCTCGACGGTCTCGGCGCGGAGGGCGGCGTTGAGCACGTTGACCGAGCCGAGGACGTTGTTCGTGTAGTTGAAGCGGCGGATGAAATGGGAGAGCCCCTCGGCTGCGTAGGCGGCGAGGTGGAAGACGTGCGAGAAGTCGTGCGTGCGAAACAGCTCGTCGACGAGCTCGGGGTCCGTGACCGAGCCGGCGACAAAGGTCGCCTCGGCGGGCACGTTCTCCTCGTAGCCGCCGCTGAGATCGTCGAGGACGACGACCTCGTGGCCGGCGTCGAGGAGGTGTCGGGCGACGTGGGAGCCGATGAAGCCGGCGCCGCCGGTGACCAGGGCAGGCATGGAGCCGTAAGGCTACCGGGCGCCCGGCTTATGCTTGCCCCCATGCGGTCGCGGAGGCGCGTCCTCCTCAGAGGCGCGCTGGGCCTCGCGCTCGTCGCCGCGGTCTTCGCGTGGGCTCTGCCGGAGATCGCGAGCTACGGCAGCGTCGGGCGCCAGCTGGGGACGGTCTCGCCGGCATGGGCCGCCGCGCTCGCGGGTGCCGCCCTCTTCGACGTCCTCAGTGCGGCGCTGCCCTGGCGCGCGCTCGTGCCGCAGCTCTCGTGGCCGCGCGCCCTGGGCTTCACGCAGGCCTCGACCGCGCTCACAACCGTGCTGCCGGGAGGGGCGCCGCTCGGCATGGCCATCTCCTTCGGGCTCCTCCGGCGGCTGCGTGTCACGGCCGGGGAGGCCGGCTTCGCCGTCGCCCTCACCGGCCTCTGGAGCCAGATCATGATCTTTCTCTACCCGCTCGTCGGCGCGGCGCTCGTGCTCGGCAGCGGCCGCCTGGCGACGACGACGGTAGTGATCGCCGGCGTCAGCGCGGCCGCCGCGGCCGCGGTCGGGCTCGTCGCCCTCGCCGTCCTCCGCAGCGGTGCGGCCGCGCACTGGCTCGGCGAGACGGCGAGGCGTGCGGCGGCACCGGTCGCCCGCTTGCTCCGGCGCCCCGAGCCGGCCTGGAGCGGCAAGGCGCTCGTCCGGCTCCGCCGGGAGCGCCTCGGCCACCTGCGCCGCCGCTGGCCGGCGCTCACGGCGACGACCCTCGTCAACCAGCTCAGCGCCTACCTCGTGCTCGAGCTGTCGGTGCGCGCCGTGGGCATTCCGGCCGGAAAGCTTCCGCCGACCGAGGTCTTCCTCGCGTGGGCGATCGGGCGCCTGATCAGCTCGCTGCCGCTGACTCCCGGCGGAATCGGCGTCGTCGAGCTCGGACTGATCGGAACGCTCGTGGGCTTCGGCGCCCCGCATGCGCACGTCGTCGCGGCGGTGCTGCTCTACCGCGGGTTGGTCGTCGTCCCGACGCTCGCGGTCGGCGCCGCAGCGCTCGTCTGGTTCCGCTTCTGGGGCGGCCCGACCACGCCCGCGGACTAGGGCAGCGCCTCGGCGATCGTCTCCTGCGGCTCGTCCAGCTGCAGCCGATCGCGGACCTCCGACACGATCCACTCGAGCCGGCGAAAGGCGAGCGAGTCGCGACGCTCGAACTCGAGACGCCTCCGCGTGCGTACGAACCGGCCGTCGATGTAGGGAAGCGGTGCCAGCGGGGTGTCGGGGTAGAGGCGGCTGAGAGCCGCCTCGAGCGTCGAGTGGTCGACGATCGCGTCGGCGTAGTCGACGGTCTCGCCGGGGAGTGCGTCGAACACGGCCTCCGCGCGCACGAGCCCCTCCACGAGGGCCCACGGGTACCCCTCGAACACCATGGCCGCGTGCGCCGGGTAGAGCCACTCCCGCTTGAGCATCGTGTATGCGACCTCGGCCACGTCGCGCCGAACCTTCAGCACCTGGAAGTCGGCGAGGCCCTCCCAGCCGCCGACCACGAACGGCTGCACGACGTCCTTGTACGCGTGGCCCCGCCGCAGCGCGGTCCTGTCGAGGTAGCCCGTCATCTCCATGAAGGCGTCCGGCGAGGCTCCGAGCAGCGTGAAGCGCTCGTCCGCCGGCGCGAGGCTCTGCCGCCGCTTCGGCACCCGATCGCGGTTGAGGATCTCCCCGTCGGTCGTCCAGGCCGGCTCGGCGAGACCGACCGCGTTGGTCGCTGCGACATAGAGGAGGCTCGAGAGGGACCGCGGCAGCGAGACGACGAAGAGCGAGCGTAGTCCGGCGGCGAGCGGCCGTCCCGGAGCAGGCCGGAGCAGGCGGAGCCGATTCACGCGCGCATCCTAGGAACGGAGTTCAAGAGCTGCATGTGAATCTGTCCCCAGTCTGTTCGGAACCTCGCACACCCCGGCCCTCCCCGCCGGCGTCTGCCGCGCTACCCGCGGGCGAGAAGGCTGCCGCCGGCCTG
Source organism: uncultured Actinomycetes bacterium (assembly GCA_963775155.1). Lineage (GTDB taxonomy): Bacteria > Actinomycetota > Thermoleophilia > Gaiellales > Gaiellaceae > Palsa-739. Next base: position 96,898 of record CAVZHU010000007.1, read on the forward strand.
CGTGCGCCCCCAGGCCTGCGGCCCACGCCTGCGGCCGCGGCAGCCCGGCGAGCGGACCGGCCGGCCGCTGCGCCTCAGCGCCGCGAACGCCGCCGGGAGGAGCGAGACCCGCTGCTCGCAGCCGCTCCCGCACTCGCAGAGGAACTCCGCCGAAAGCCGGGGATCGGCAGGCTCGAGGAGGTCGTAGATGCGGTCGTTCACCTCGCCGATGAGAAGGGTCAGCCGGCGCGAGTCCATGCCGCAAGGATGCCCGCGGGCGCGGCGCAGGCGAAGCCGGGCGGGGCCGGGCTTACCCACCCTTTACGCGGCCGCCCCGACATCGGCCTCCGGTGATCCGAACGAACGCACCCCCGCCGACAACCAGACCGTGCGGAACGTCTTCGTCATCGCGCCCGACAAGAAGATCGCGCTGCTTCTCGTCTATCCGATGTCGACGGGCCGCAACTTCGACGAGGTGCTGCACGTGATCGACTCGCTACAACTGGCCGCGAGCCACAAGGTCTCGACGCCTGCCAACTGGCAGCGAGGCGACGACGTGATCATCTCCGGCTCGGTCCCGAACGACGAGGCGAGGGAGGTCTTCGGCCACCGGAAGGCGCCGAAGCCGTACATCCTCCGGATCGTGCCGGATCCCTCCGCTGCGCCGGCCGGGCCCTGAAGCAGCGCGAGATCCGAAGATTCCCCGGGCCCTGCGCGCGTTCCGGGCGTGAGTGATTACACGCAAGCGGATCAGCGGGCGCGCGGATGCCGGTCGGGCAAGCGGCCGCCAGGCTTCCGCGCATGACAGCGACCTTTGGCAGCGAGATCCGCCAGGAGGACGAGCTCGTCCTGACCCGATCCGGCTACAACGCCCTCGTCGAAGAGTTGCGCCACCTGACCGACGGAGAAGCAGCCCGCGGCCGTGGAGGAGCTGCACCGGGCGGCCGAGCTCGCCGGCGACCTCTCCGACAACTCCGAGTACCTGCACGCGCGGGAGGCGCTCGACCGGATCCAGGAGCGGATCGCCGTCCTCGAGACGCGGCTGCACACGTCCCGGCTCCTCCGACCCCGCGAAGGCTCGAGCGGCATCGTCTCCCGCGGCTCCCACGTCGTCGTCGAGGACCTCGACGACGCGACGACCTCGGAGTTCGTGCTCGTCGCGTCGGCCGAGTCCGACCCCGAGCACGGGAGGCTCTCCGACGAGTCGCCGGTCGGCCGTGCGCTCGCGGGCCGGTCGAAGGGCGACGTCGTCGAGGCGCGAACGCCGAAGCGGACCAGGCATCTACGGATCACGCAGGTCGACCGCCGGCGGCGCTGACCGCCAGGGACTCCCGCCACCGACGATCCGGGATATCGCTGAGGTCGAGACCGGGCGCCTGCGGATGCGCGCTCGCTGCACGTCCGCGAGGCTGAGAGTCGCCCCAAGAGGAGGAGCGTCATGACGAGTCGGACGCACTACGACGAGCTTGCGGGTGGCGAGCAGCACGGAGACGAGCTGCTCCACGAGGGGAGGCAGCATCCCGGAGTCGACACTCTCGGCGGGGAGGAGCACGGCCCCGACACGCTCGGCGGCGAGGAAGACGGCCCCGAGCTTCTGAGCGGCGGCGAGCAGCACGGGCGCGAGACCCTCTACGTCCCGTAGGAACCAGTCTCCGGCGTGCCCGACCGAACGGGCACGCCGGGTCAGGAGGATGAACCGATGGCATCTGCAGTGAAGGAAGCGGACCTCGCAGGCCCAGGCCCCGGCGACTACGCGGAGCTCGAGCACGTCCTGCCGACGGACTACGTGCCCCTGCTCGATCCGAAGGAGACGATGCGAGGGCTGTACGCGGCGAAACGGCTGATCGAGGACCGGCTCTGCGAGGAGCTGCACCTCCTTCCCGTCCAGGTGCCGCTGATCGTCGACCGCGAGAGCGGCGTGAACGACTACCTCGACCGCGACGGCTCACGCACACCGGTCGCCTTCCACATCGCCAACGACGACGAGCGGAACCCGATCGACGCCGAGCTCGTGCAGGCGGCGACGAAGTGGAAGCGGCTCGCACTGCGGCAGTTCGGGCTGCGGGCCGGCGAGGGCTTACTCACCGACATGCGCGCCGTGCGGAAGGACTACTTCCTCGACCACGACCACAGCGCCTACGTCGACCAGTGGGACTGGGAGCGCGCGATGCGCCCGGAGGACCGGACGCTCGAGTACCTGACCGCGACGGTGCGCTCGATCTGGAAGGTGCTCAAGGAGGCGGAGGCGCTCCTTCACGAGCGCTATCCGATCCTCGGCGAGGCCCACCCGCCGCTGCCGGACGAGCTCGAGTTCCTGCACGCCGAGGACATCCTCGCCGAGTATCCGGACCTGCCCCGCAAGCAGCGGGAGACGGCGATCCTGCAGGAGCATCCGGCGATCTTCATCTACGGGATCGGCTGGTCGCTCGCGGACGGGCTGCCGCACGAGCTCCGGGCGGCGGACTACGACGACTGGTCGACCGAGACCGTCTCGGCGGATGGACGGCCGATGCACGGGCTCAACGGCGACATCCTCGTCTGGAACCCGGTCACCCGCCGCCGGCACGAGCTCATGTCCGGCGGGATCCGGGTCACGAAGGAGTCCCTCGTCCGCCAGCTCGAGCTCTCGGGCCAGCTCGACATGCTCGAGCTGCCGTACCACCAGGCGATCATGCGGGACGAGATCCCGCTCTCGATCGGCGCGGGGATCGGGCAGTCGCGGACGATGATGCTGCTTCTGCGCAAGGCGCACCTCGGCGAGGTGAGCGTGAGCGTCTGGCCGCACGTGCTGAAGCGCATGTGCTCGGAGCGCAACATCCGCGTGCTCGAGTGAGAACGTCGGCTCCTGCGGCGCGCCGGCCGTGTGCTGCTAACGCCGGCCGCCGCAGGTGCAGACGTCGCGAGTCCGTCCACAGGTGCGGCAGCGGCCGCGCGTGCCGAGCCGGAGCATCCGCTTCCCAAGGCCCGAGTAGAGCATCGCGTAGCCGCTGAAGCAGGTCACGAGGAGCGCGGTGACGGTCACGTGGGGCATGGAGTCGAGCTTGCGTCCACCGCGGCCGGACGACATCCGCATCGCCACGGCGCGCTCACGCGGCGAAGTACTGACGCGGGCGCCGATGTTCAATCGGTGCTCACACCGGTCGCACCCGTCCCACGCTCAGGGGACGAAGCGCTCTGGGCCGCGGAGGTCGATGCTGAGCTCGCTCCGCCGAGCGACTGCCGAGCGAGGGCGCCGCCGGGGAGTGGCCCTGACTTGCGGACACGTGTCAGCAGCCGCCGGGGACGAAACGGGCGGAGAGGAGCGTCCCGGAGACCATCCCTTCCGGGATGAACTGCACCGGCTGCGCTCGATACACGATCGTGACCGGGCGCCGCGCGCAGAGCGGGATCGCGATCTCGGCGGACCGCCCCGCGCCGATGCGGCGGAAGACAGTCCGTGCGTGCGCATGGTCGAACCACATCTTCAGCGTCTTGCCGTCGCGCGGAGCGCGGAGCGCGAGGATCAGCCGGCCGTTCACGCGGCCGCGGGCCGGCCAGACGGTGATGGCGCCCCCGCCTGCGAGCCGGCCGTCCGCGTACGTGCCGCCGACGACGTAGCGGAGCCGGACCCCGTCGCGCGCTCTGACGAACAGCGAGTCGCTCGTCGAGTGGATGACCGTGCCGTTCTGCAAGCCGACGCCTCCGGGCGGAGTCGAGAGGAGGACCTGGCCGCGGGCCGGCGCGCCGTCGACGAGCAGCGTCCCGTCGCGTGCGACGCGCGCTCGCTCGACCGCGAAGCTGTCGGGCCGGATCGCTCCCGGAAGCGTCGCGACCCGATCGATGGACGAGTTCCAGAACAGCACCTCGTCGGCCTTCGTGCTCTCCGGAAAGAGCACCATCGTCACGGGCCCCGTTGCTGCAGCGTCGACGGCAGAGGGACTGCCGTCGAGAACCGTGTCGTAGCCGATGCGGCTGAGGCGGACGCTGAACGATGCCGCTCCGACTGAGGCCACGATCGTCGCGGCGGCGGCGAGTACGAGCGCGAGAGTGACGAGGGCACGGGGCGCGAGGAACGAGACGGCGAGCAGGACGACGATCGCCGCGGCCCCCGCTTGGACGATGACGACCGAGGCGGTGGACGTGGAGCCGACGGCCTCCGCGAGCCGCCCCAGCGCGAAGAGCAACGGGGAATGGTCGAGGCCGCCGCCGGCGAGGTAGCCGGAGAGCGGCAGCCTCAGGCTGCCCACGACCAGCGCCACGGCGACGATCGCGTGCAAGCCCTTCCGCGGCAGACCACGCCGTGCGTAGAGCAGGAAGGCGAGCGTCCACAGCGGCAGGAGATAGAAGAGATACCGCTCCTGCACGAAGTTCCCGTTCCCGCTGAAGCGCTGCTGGGCGTAGCTCGTGTGGCCGTAGACGATCGCCTGGGCGAAGAGGCCGACGGTGAGCACGAGCGTCATCGCGCCGAACACGAACTCGACGCGGCGGAGCGGCCGTACGAGCGCGTAGGCGACGCCGAGGATCGCGCCGGGCACGAGGACGAACCCCCCGGCGAAGGCGAGCACGAGCGCGTCCGGCGCGATCAGGCCGACGGCGGTACCCGCGTCGAAGCCGGGCGTATAGGTGAAGCTCGGGTAGTAGCCCGTGTTCCGCAGCGGACCGAGGACCAGGAGCACTCCGGCCACGACTCCGAGCAAGGCGATCGCGACCCGGTTCGAGCGGACGAACGCGCGCAGCCGCCGCTCGCGCAGGACGACGGCCGCGAGCACGACGACGAAGCACGGCAGGAGGATCGCGAACTGCATCCGCGCGAACATCGCGAGCGCGGCCAAGCCGAGGAAGAGAGCGAACGATCGCGCGCTGGGCCGGTCGACCGCATGCACCGCGGCGGCGACGGCCGCGAGCGCGAGCGGGTACGCGACCGGCTCCGACAGGACGAAGCTCGAGTAGACGAGCGCGGGGATCGCGAGGCTGAGGCCGGCGGCGGCGAGCGCCCACCGGGCGGGAAGGTCGAGCCGGCGCGCGAGGTAGTAGACGGGGACGGCGGCGAGCGACATCACCACCGCCTCGATCGCCTGCGTCGCGCGGTAGCCGGCCTCGACGCTCGGCAGGAGCCACGCAGGCGCGGTGAGGAGCGGCTGCAGCAGCGGGAGGAAGTGGGCGGGCACGCCGCGGACGACGGGCAGGTGCCCGGCCGCCAGGGAGCGGGCGAAGGACGAGTACATGTACTCGTCCGGGAAGTAGTCCGGGGTCGGCCGCAGCCATGCAGCGGCGAGGCGGATCGCGGCGCTCGACATCACGAGCAGCGCGAGCGGTGCAACGCGGACGCGCACGAGGACGGTGTCGAGCGTGCGGCGCGGCTGTTGCGCGACGGCGCTCACTCGATCGCTATCGGCCTCGGCGGAAGCCCGCTTTAGCCGTCGATCAGACCGTCCGATACCTGTACGTGTGAGGCGTGCGGGCTCAGTGGTCCTGGTCGCATACGGCTCGAGCCCGGGCCTCCTCGCCTGTGCTGCGTCCGTCTGGGCGGACGAGCCGGACTGGGAGCTCATCGTGGTCGACAACGGCGCCGACCGGCGCGAGGTCGACGCGGTCGAGAAGGCGGGCCATGCGACGATCGTCCGCCCGCCGCGCAACCTCGGCTTCGCAGGCGGCTGCAATGTCGGCGCGGCGGTCGCCGCGGGCGAGCGAATCGTGTTCCTCAATCCCGACACGATCGTCTCGCCCGGCTCGCTGTCCGCTCTCGTCGGGCCGCTCGACGACCCCGGGATCGGCATCGTCACCGGCTCGCTGCGACTGACCGACCGCCCGGACCTCCTGCACGCAGCCGGAACCGCCGTGCACGTCAGCGGCCTGGGCTGGTCGTCGGGCTACGGCACGCCGCCGCCCGCGACGACCGGCATCGTCGACGTTCCCGCCCCCTGCGGAGCGGCGATGGCGATCCGCGCGGAGACGCTGCGCGATCTCGGCGGCTTCCACGACGAGCTCTTCCTCTATCTCGAGGACGTCGAGCTCGGCTGGCGGGCACGGATGGCCGGCACCCGCGTCGTCTGCAGCCTCGGCGCCGCCTTCTACCACGACTACGACTTCGAGCGGCACACGGCGAAGCGCTACTTCCTCGAGCGCAACCGGCTCGCGTTCCTCGCGATCTGCTACTCGAAGCGCACGCTCTTCCTGCTCGCCCCGCTGCTCGTCGCGACCGAGATCGCGATGCTCGCCTTCGCCGCCCGGGAGGGCTGGCTGCGGGACAAGCTCGCGGGCTGGGCCTGGATCGTGCGGAACGCACGCACGCTGCTGCGGCGGCGGCGGGAGACACAACGGCGGAGGCGCGTAAGCGACCGGGACCTCGCCCGCCTGCTCACCGCGGTCGTCGACCCCGGGATGCTCGAGGTGCCCGCCTTCGTCCGAGCCCTGAATCCGCTGCTGCTCGTGTACTGGACCGCCGTCCGGCGCGCGCTATGACCGGCTCCCGCACAGGCGTCGTCATCGTCAACTGGAACGCCGGCGGCCACCTGGCGCGGGCGCTCGCGGCGCTCGCGGAGCAGACCGTCGCGCCGCACCGCGTGATCGTGGTCGACAACGCGAGCGACGACGGCTCGCTCGAGGGCCTCGGTGCGCGCTTCCCGGACGTGGAGCTCGTTCGCTCCGAGGAGAACCTCGGCTTCGCGGCCGCCAACAACCTCGCCGTCCGTATGTGTGACGACTGCGAGCTCGTCGCGCTCCTCAACCCGGATGCGTTCCCGGAGCCGGCCTGGCTCGAGACGCTGCTCGCCGCCGCCGCCGCTCGTCCCGGCTGCGCCGCCTTCGGCAGCCGGCTCATCCGCGACGACGACCGCGAGACGCTCGACGGGGCGGGCGACCAGTACCACGTCAGCGGCGTCGCCTGGCGGCGCGACCAGGGAGCTCCCCTGACGGTCGAGCGGCCGCGGGGCGAGTCGTTCTCGGCGTGCGCCGCCGCCGCCCTCTACCGCCGCGAGGCGCTGCTCGCCGTCGGGGGGTTCGACGAGCACTTCTTCTGTTACTACGAGGACACCGACCTCGCCTTCCGCCTGCGCCTCGCCGGACACCGCTGCCTGTACGTGCCCGAAGCCGTCGCCTACCACGTCGGCTCCGCGACCACCGGGCCGATGAGCCCGTTCGTGATCTACCACTCGGCCCGCAACCAGCTCTGGACGTACGTCAAGAACATGCCCGCGTGGCTGCTGTGGCTGTACCTGCCGCAGCACCTTCTGCTCAGCGTCCTGTCCGTGCTCACCTGTGCGCTCCACGGCCAGGGCCGGGCGGCGCTGGCGGGCAAGCGTGACGGCATTCGCGACCTGCCGCGCGTGCTCGCCCAGCGGGGGCGGATCCAGGCGAGCCGGGTGGCGAGCGCAGGCGAGCTTCGCGGCGCGATGGCCCGCGGCGCCGAGGGATGGGTGGTGCCGATCGCGACCCGCTGGCGCGAGCTGCGGCGGCGGCACGCGATGACCCGTCGGGCCGCCGGCCGCCTCGGCCCGGCCCCGGCGGACCGGCCGGTGCGCGACTTCCCTTCGTCCGGCCGCGGAAGTGCGGGCGACCCTCGATCGATACCGAACGCTCAAGCGACACGTAGCGGACGCCGATGAGGGAACTCGATGGTGGTCACCCTGCTGCCGAACGGTCCTCACCTCGCTGCCGCAGGACGGGTCTCGTGCATCGTCCCGGCTCACAACGAGGAGGCGACCATCGGCGAGGTCCTCGACCGCCTGGCCGCTCTCGAGCTCGACCTCGAGGTCATCGTCGTCGACGACGGCTCCACCGACCGGACCGGCGAGATCGCCGACGAGTTCGCCGGCCGGTACCCGCGAGCGCTCGTCATCCACCAGCCGCAGTCCGGGAAGGGCGCGGCGATCCGGGCGGCGATCCCGGCCGTCACCGGCGAGATCGTCCTCATCCAGGACGCGGACATGGAGTACGACCCGGTCGACGTGCCGGCGCTGGTCGAGCCGATTCAGCGGGGCGCCGCCGACGTCGTGTACGGCTCCCGCTTCGCCGGCGGCAGGCCGCAGCGCGTACACCGCTACTGGCACCGGCTCGCCAACCGCCTCCTGAGCCTGTTCACGTGCGTGCTCTTCAACGCGACCTTCAGCGACATCGAGACGGGCTACAAGGCGATTCGCGCCGACGTCCTCCACACGCTCGACCTTCGCCGCTCGGGCTTCTCCATCGAGATCGAGTTCACCGCGAAGGTGTGCAAGCGCAAGCTCCGGATCTACGAGATCCCGATCTCGTACTACGGACGCACCTACGACGAGGGCAAGAAGATCACGTGGAAGGACGGCGTCGTCGCCGTCGCAGTGCTCCTCCGCGAGCGGCTGACGCCCGCGAAGGCTCCGGTGCCCGCGGTCGAGCCGTACGCGCCGAAGGTCTTCCCCGAGCCGGTTGCGAGCGGTGGCCGCCCCCGGCTGCTCGACCGCGACGTGACCGCCGACGCGGTCACCGGCTGAGCAGGCTCACGGCCCGCGGGCTTCCCGCGCCCTGAGATCCGGAGCTCGACGCGGTACTCTCCTCTGCTCTTGCATCCTCCTCGCGAAATCGCGCCTGCTCAGGCACTGATCTGGATTCTCGCGCTCGCCGGAAGCACGACCGCCTTCTCGTGGGCCTGCCTGCTGTTCTTCGCCGACCGGGAGCAGCGCGCGGCGACGTTCGCCCTCGGCGGGCTGGCTCTCGTCCTCTGGGCCGCCATCCACGTCACCGACCGCCGACACGAACCTCGCTGACCCCCGTCACGGTCGTCGCCGTCGGCCGCCGATACGTCGCGATCGCGCTCGTGCGTCGTGAATCGCGCCCGGGAGCGGCAGATACGTCGCTGGAGCCGGCGGCTCGCACTGGCCCTGCTTCCGCTGGTCGTAGCTCTCACGCTCACAGCCTTCGCCTACGACCTCGCGACGGCGGGCGGCGAGCGCCCTGCGCAGGCGCTCTACCCGGGGCCGTTCGTGCGGGTCGGCGGGACACTCGTCGCCTATCGCACGTGGGGGCACGCCGGTGCGCCGATCGTGCTCCTCGGCGGCGCGGCAGAGCCCTCGTGGGTCTGGCACGAGCTGGGGCCGCAACTCGCCCGTGGCGGACACCGTGTCTTCGCGCTCGATCTGCCTCCGTTCGGCTACACCCAGCGCCACGGCCCCTACACGATGGCCGGCTGGCTCCAGCTCCTCCGAGGATTCGAGCAACGGCTCCACATCGAACGTCCGGTGCTCGTGGGCCATTCGCTGGGCGCCGGCGTCGCCGCAGCCGCCGGACTCGCGCACCCCCATGCCGTCTCGGGCGTCGTCCTCCTCGACGGAGACGCGCTCGCCTTCGGCGGCGGCCACGGCTGGCTCGCCGACCTGCTCGTCTACCCCTACGACACGGCGATCTACCGATTCGTCACGGGCTCCGACTGGATCGTCGGCCGTGTCTTCCGGAACGCCTGGGGCCCGGACGCTCCCCCGGCCGATCACGCCATCCTCGCCCAGTTCGAGCGCCCCTTCCGCGTCCAGGGCACGGAAGCCGCGCTCGAGCAGCTCTTCGCGAACGGCATCCCAGGGCTCACCCTCGCCCAACTCGCGCACCTCCGCGTACCGCGCGCGGTGATCTGGGGCGCGAACGACACCGTCGACTCACTCACGAGCGGCCGCACCACCGCCGCCGCCCTCCACACGCGCCTGCAGACGATCCCCGGCGCCGGTCACCTCTCCATGCTCGCCCGACCGCACGCCGTCGCCGGCCGCATCCTCCACTTCGTTGCGACCGTCGCAGCCGCAGATCGCCACGAGAGCGCAGACAGGTGACGAAGACGGCGCGTGGAAGGAGGATTCTCACGCCGCTGCGGGTATCGTCGCCCCGTGATCGCGCGCCCGTCGCTCTGTCTCCTCTGCCTCGTCGCCACGACAGGCGTCGTCACGACGCCGGCGCGGGCGACCGCACAGGACGGCTGTCCTGCCGTGCCCGCGAACGCGCTCGCCGGGGTGACCGTCGGCTACGCGGTCCCGCCCGCCCTCGTCGGCTCGACGGCGGCGCGGCTGCAAGGCAATCTCGACCCGGGCGCGCAGCAGGTCGACTGGTTCTTCGAGTACGGGCCCACCGACGCCTACGGCTCGTGCACGGCTCCGGTTGCGCTGCCGGCCGGAGCGGCCGCCGGGCCGGTCGCCGCGACCCTGAGCGGTCTGGCCGCGTCGACGACGTACCACTTCCGGCTCGTCGCGCTCAGCGCGGACGCGTCGTCGGGCGCCGCGGGCGCCGACACCACGTTCACGACCCTGCCCGCGGGCGAGATCGCGCAGGGAACGACGGTGGACGGCGTCGCCCTCGGCGGCCTCGACGCCACCTCCGCGGCGCAGGCGCTGCGACGGCTGCTGACCGCGCCGGCACGCCTCCGGCTCGGCCGTCACCGCTGGTCGGTGTCCCGCTCGAAGCTCGGCGCGCAGCTCGACGTCGCCTCCGCCGTCGCCTCCGCGCTCCAGGCTGCACCCGGGCAGGCGCTGAGCGCCGCGATCGGCGTCGACCGCAAGCGCCTCGCCCGCTACCTCGCCTTCGCCGGCCGCCGCTACGGCCGCCGGCCGCGCCCGGCGGTCGTGCGTCTCGCCGGCAGCCGGGCCGTCGTCCAACGGGCGCGTCCCGGCGTCGCCGTCGCCGTCCGGCGCTCGGCGCCTCTCGTCGCGCACTACCTCGCGGCGAACCGCTCCACGCGGCTGCGCCTGGCGGCGCGGCAGACGCCGCCGCCGAGCAGCACCGGCCCGGACGCGAAGGCCGTCGTGATCCGGCTCGAGGCCCAGACGCTCACGGCGTACCTGAACGGAAAGCCCGTCCTGCGCACACCCGTGACGACCGGCCGTCCCGCGCTCCCCACTCCGGTGGGCAGCTACCGGATCCAGGCCGCCTACAGCCCGTACACGTTCCACTCGCCGTGGCCGCAGGGGAGCCCGTACTGGTACCCGCCGACGCCGGTCGACTGGGCGATGCCGTTCTACGACGGCGACTTCATCCACAACGACCCGGGCGAGCCCGCGAGCGCCTTCGGGAAGGGCTCCGAGAACGGGCCGTACGCGAGCCACGGCTGCGTGCACGTCCCGAACGCGGCCATGGCCTTCCTCTTCCACTGGCTCCCGATCGGCGCCAGGCTGATCGTCGCCCGCGCCTAGGCCGGCCCCGGAACGACAGCGCGACCGACCCCCGATCAGCGCAGACGGGCGTCCGAAGCTGGATCTGGGGTCAGTGCCCCCGCCAAGAATCGAACTTGGGCACGCGGTTTAGGAAACCGCTGCTCTATCCACTGAGCTACGGGGGCTGTTTCGCTCAACCATGCGGTCTGTCGCCGCTCGGCCGAGCTGTCCATTCTACGAGCCGGCTACGGGGCCTCGATGTACGCCGTGAGCGGCGGGATGACGCCGTGCGCCTCCATCTGCGCGGCGACCTCGGGAGACGGCGAGGCCATGATCGCCTGAGCTGCATCCAGGTCGTGAATGTCGGCGGTGACGGCGATGTTGTTGCTCCCGTCGGCCGCGACGTAGTCGGTCACGTTCGTCCCCGCCGCGCCGATCACGGCGGCGCGCTCGGCCTTGCCCTCCAGCCACCGGTCGACGTCGACCACTGCGTGGGTGATGACCATCCTCGGCATTGCGGCTCCCTTCGCCCGTGTTGGCAGATCCGGCGCGAGAGCCTACGGCAACCGCGACCTTCACGCCTGGACGGCCGCCGCCTCGAGGACCCAGATCGGTCCGTCGCCGCACTCCACGCGTGTCCCGCCTGCGGCGCCGTCCAGGCGGGTCCGCAGCACACGCACGCGCTGCCCGTCGATCTCGGCGAACGGCCCGCGCAGGCCGTCACGCACGGCGGCGAACCACCAGGCGCGCACCTGCCGGTGCACCTCCCCGGCAGGCCGGCGCCAGTCCAGCTCGGCGAACTCCGGCTCGAAGGAGCCCGCGTAGCTCGCACCCTGCTCGACCTGCGGCTCGCCCGGCTCACCGGCCTGGACTCGCTCGAGCGCACGCGGGAGCAGCGAGTCCCAGAGCCCGAACAGGACCTCGAGCACGTCCTCGGGACGCTCCGCAGCCGCGAGCGGAGCCGACCCCTGGGAGAGCACGGGCCCCGTGTCGAAGTCGGCGTCCATCCGATGGAAGGTGAAGCCGAGCTCGTCGTCGCCGTTGCGCAGCGCCCACCCGATCGGGTTCGGCCCCCGGTACCGGGGCAGGAGCGCCGGATGCCCGTTGACGACGCCGAGCCTCGGGACGGCGAGCGCCTCAGCCGGGATGCGCACGGGAAAGCCGCCTGAGAGCGCGAGATCCGGCGCGAGCGCGGCGAGCAGAGGCGCGAAGCGGCGGGAGCCGGAGGCGACGAGCACGTCGAGGTGGCGTGGCCGCTCGTCGACGAGCGAGGCGAGCGGCGTGTCGCCGTATCTTCCCGGCGGCCCCTCCGTCGTCACGACCCCGACGCACTCGTGCCCTAGCGCCCGAAGCAGCGCATCGAGACGCACCACCACAGCGGGAACCCGCGAGAACAGCGCGACACGCATGCCCCTGTTCTACGCGATGCACGGCCGCACTCCTCACGCGGGTGTCATGGGATGTGAACGAGGCTGACGACCATGCACGGGTCGCTGCAGGGAGCCGTGTCGCGAGCTGCGCTCGTGACCGCGGGCGTCCTGGTCCTGTTGCCGGGAGTCTTCCCAGCCGCGGCGAACGCCATGTTCCTGGCCGACGGCACCGGAGGCGGGGGCGCGAGCGCAACCGGCCTCGACGTCTCCTACGTGCAGTGCGGTGCAGACTTGCCCGCGTCCACGACGTTCGCGATCGTCGGCGTCGACGGAGGCCGGGCCAACAACCTCAACCCGTGCCTCGGCCCCTCCCCGTCGTATCCGAGCTACACGCAGAGCGAGCTCTACTGGGCTCTGACCGCAACGGCCGGCGGGACCGGCCGACCGGGCGTCTCGCTCTATGTCAACACGTCCGATCCCGGGAATCTGTACGAGGGCGCGCCCGTCGCCGACTGGCCGACGGCCGGCGCGACCCCGTACGGGCCGTGCACCACGACGACCGCGGGCACCGGGGGCCAGGCGTACGTCGTCGGCGCGAACTCGGCTGCGTGCGCCTGGCAGTACGGCTACGGCCGGGCCGTTCAGGACGCCGCGTGGCTCACGAGCGCCGCCGACAGCGTCAATGCCCAGGAGTCGACGACGGTCGTGCCCGACGCCCCGGCGAGCTACCCGTGGTGGCTCGACGTCGAGTCCGCGAACAGCTGGCAGACGGACACGACGCTGAACGTCGCCGACCTGCAGGGAATGATCGCCGGCCTCCAGGGTGCCGGCGTGACGAGGATCGGCGTCTACTCGATCTCCGCCCAATGGGACTCGATCGCCGGGGGAGCGTCCACCGCAGCAGCCGGCTCGCTGTTCGGCATCCCGAACTGGATCCCAAGCGCCACGACCGAGTCCGGCGCCCGGTCGAACTGCAGCCTCCCCTCGTTCACCGGCGGCAGCGTCACCGTGACCCAGTGGACGGGCACGATCGACAACGACTACGCCTGCCCGTCCGCCTGACGGCGCCGACGGCGGAGCGGCGGATGCGGCGGTACAGTCCGTCGCATGAGCTCCTTCAGCCTCGAGGCGCTGCTCGACTCACGGCGCGGCGAGGATCTCGACCTCTGGGCTCGCACGATCAACCCGCAGTTCGTGCGCGTGCTGCGGACGATCGGCTTCGACCGCACCTGGTCCCGCGCCGAGGGCGCGTACCTCTACGACGAGGACGGCACGCGCTACCTCGACCTGCTCGGCGGCTTCGGGATGTACGGCGTCGGGCGCAACAACCCTCGCATCCGGGCGGCGCTCGTCGAGGCGCTCGCGCTCGAGACGCCGGGGATGCTCGCGATGGGAACAACGCTCCTGCCCGGGCTGCTCGCAGAGGCGCTGGTCGGGCTCGCCGGAGGCCGCATCGAGCGCTGCCTGTTCACGAGCAGCGGCACCGAAGCGGTCGAGGCGGCGTTGAAGCTCGGCCGTGCGGCGACGAAGCGCGCTCGGGTGATCTCCTGCGAGCACGGCTTCCACGGGCTGACGCTGGGGTCGCTCTCCGCCAACGGCTGCCCCGAGTTCACCGACCGGTTCCAGCCGCTCCTCCCCGGCTTCGAGCAGGTGCCCTTCGGCGACCTCGACGCGCTCGAGGAGCAACTGCGGCGCGAGGACGTCGCCGTCTTCCTCGTCGAGCCGATCCAGGGCAAGGGCGTGCACCTGCCCCCCGAGGGCTACCTCGAGAGCGCCCAGGAGCTGTGCCGCCGCTACGGGACGCTGTTCGCCGTCGACGAGGTGCAGACCGGCTTCGGCCGCACCGGCCGGATGTTCGCCTTCGAGCACTGGGGGCTCGAGCCCGACCTCGTCCCGGTGGCCAAGTCGCTGTCCGGCGGCTACGTCCCCGTGGGCGGGTTGTTGATGTCCCGCGCCGTGCACGAGGCCGTCTTCGACTCGATGGAGCACGCCGTGTCGCACGGCTCGACCTTCGCTCCGAACGAGCTCGCGATGGCGGCCGGCCTGGCCACGCTGCACGAGCTCCGCGAGCAGCGGCTCGTCGAGGAGAGCGCGCGGCTCGGCGAGCGGCTCCTCGAGCTGACGCGGCCACTCGTCGACGAGTTCGAGGTCGCGAGCGACGTGCGGGGGATCGGGCTGATGTGGGCGATCGAGTTCACGGAGCCGAGGTCCGGACGGACGTCGTGGCGGATGATCGAGCGGATGCAGAAGGGCCTCTTCGCCCAGCTCGTCGTCGTGCCGCTCTTCACCGAGCACCGCATCCTCACCCAGGTCGCCGGCCACAACATGGCGGTCGTGAAGGTGCTGCCGCCGCTCTGCCTCTCCGAGACGGACGTCGAGGAGTTCGCGGACGCCCTGCAGGCGACGATCCAGAACGCGCAGCGGATGCCGAAGTCGCTGACGAAGTTCGCGCTCTCGGCCGCGAGCGCCGGGCTTTCGCGGCGCTAGCCGCCGGCCTCCTCGGCCAGGCGCCGGATCGCCTCCCGCTCCGGGTCGCTCACGTTTGCGTCGGCCAGCCGGAAGTCGCACGCCGCCCGGAGGACGCGCCGCAGCTCCTCGTCGTCGAAGTGCGACAGGTAGCGGCGGAGGAACACGCGGCCGCCGAGACCCACGCCGGCACTCGTCGCGCCGATCACCCAGGTCAGGGCCACGTCGAAGCTCGGCTCGCCGCGCCTTGCGTTCGTCCAGTCGACGACGACGGGACCGGTCGGCGAGAGAAGCACGTTGGCGGGATGGAAGTCGAGGTGGAGGAGGCGCTCGCCGGGCGGCCCGGCTGCGGGCAGGCCGGCGGGCGCGTCGAGCTCGTGCAGCCTGCGATGGAGCCGCGCGAGCACGTCCGCGTTGCGCCGGAGCGTCCAGGGACGATGCCGCACGGCGTCCCACATCGTCGGCCCTTCGATCCGCTCGAGCACGAGCGCGTCGGCAGTCACCCCGAGCACGCCGGGGACCGGATAGCCGTGCCGGCGCGCGTGCCGCATGACGAGCGCCTCGCGCTCCGGATCCCCGCCGTTCCGGAAGCGGCGGAGGACACGGCCGTCGCCCAGGTCGAACACCTCCGACGCGCGCCCCGCCGCGAGCGGTGCCGACTCCGCGGCCACGGCTCAGCCGCGCTCGAGCGGGAGGCCGCGCTGCGACCACTCGCTCCACGAGCCGGGGTAGAGGCGGCCCTCGCGGCCGGCGAGCCAGGCCCGGTGCAGCGTGACGCACGCGGTGACGCCCGAGCCGCAGTAGGCAACGAGCTCCCCCGGCGGGAGCTCCGGCAGCGGCTCGCCCCACGGTGCGTTGACCGCGCCCGGGATCCGGCCGGACGGGTCGTCGATCTCGTTCGGCTCGCCGCGCCAGCGCAGCGAACTGCGGGAGTCGACGAGCGCGAGGGACGAGCCCGCGAGGCGCCGGGCAATCTCCTCCGCCGTGATCGTGTCGCCGTCCCGCTCGCGCGGCACGAGCTCCGCCGGCTCGATCTCCTCCTCGCCCGCCCGCAGCGCGCCGCCCCAGGCGTCGATCCCGCCGGCGAGCACCGCGCAGTCGTCGTGGCCGAAGTGACGAAGGAGCCACCACAGCCGCTCGGCCCCGCCGAGCGACCCGTAGGCGACGACGAGGACCCTGGCGCCGATCCCCGCGCGACCAGCGGCAGCTGCGAAGTCTTCCGCAGACGGCAGGGGGTGGCGGCCGGCATCCGGGACCGCCAGGTCGGAGAGCTCGGTCTCCAGATCGAGAAACGAGGCGCCCGGGATGTGCCCCGCGAGATAGAGCTCGCGCCCCCGTCCGGGGTCGCCGAGCTCCCAGCGGCAGTCCACGAACTGGATGCGTGGAGCGCCCGGTGCATGGTCCTTCGTCATCCCGACCTGAGTCTTACTCCTGCGAGACGAGCGAGCGCGCAGCTGGATCGCTTATGTAGCTTGACCGTTACGTAACCTCTCCGTTACGCTCCCGCCGTGGAGGCTGTTCTCAGGGCACTGGCGGACGAGAGCAGGCGGACGCTGCTGAAGGCGTTGGCCGACGGTCCCGCAACCGCCGGCGACCTGGCGGCCCTGCTGCCGATTGCTCGCCCGGGCGTATCCCGGCATCTGCGGGTGCTGCGCGAAGCGGGACTGGTCGAGGTTCGCCCGGAGGCACAGCGACGCGTCTACGAGCTTCGCCCGGAGGCGCTGGGCGAGGTCGACGCATGGCTGGCCCGGTACCGAGCTCTGTGGCAGCAGCAGCTGGACGCCCTCCACACCGAGGTTGCTCGCGGAAAACGCCAACGAAGGAGGACCAAATGACCAGCAACCCACCTGCGAGCAGCCGCATCCTGGGCAGCCTGCGATCGGCGGACGATGCCGGAGTCGTGCGGATCGAAGACCGCTACGACACGGATATCGACGACCTGTGGTCGGCAATCACCGATCCTGCCCGCCTCGCCCGCTGGCACGGCCAGGTAGAAGGCGACCTGCGTCCCGGCGGGGAGTTCCGCCTGTACCTCGAGGCCGTTGACATCGAGAGCACCGGGCGCGTGGAAGCGTGCGAGCCCCCACGGCGGCTGGTGGTGACGACGAGGGAGACGGACGAGTCCTATCGGAAAGGGCAAGGCGTACCGCCGTTCGATGCGGTCAACGAGATCACGCTGACCGCCGACGGCGACCAGACCATCCTCGTCGTCGAGGTCCAGGGCATGCCGCTGGACAAGATCGCGTTCTACGGGGCCGGATGGCAGATCCATGCCGAGAGCCTCGCCGCCTACGTCTCGGGGAGTGAGCCCGGCGATGTCGGGGCGCGGTGGGAAGAGCTCGTCCCTCGGTATCAGGAGTTGGCGGCGAACATCAGCTAGAGGCTTGATGTGAAATGGACGCCCGCAGGGCCCGTTCCAGGGCCGAGCGAGCGAGGCTCGGCGGTCGCAGCGCAGGTCCTGGCCTGTGCCGCTCCGCAGGCGCTCGATCAGTCGACCGCTTGCTCGGAGAGCAGCGAGTCGAGATCGAGCGGGCGCGTATACATCGTCAGTTCGCCGTCAGGCGTGCGCGGCCACTCCTCCTGCGGCCTGTCGCGATAGAGCTCCACGCCGTTGTCATCGGGGTCCCGGAGATACAGCGCCTCCGAGACACCGTGGTCGGAGGCACCCTCGAGGGAGATCCGGGCCGCAACGAGGCGCCGTAACGCATCGGCCAGCGCCCCCCGGCTCGGATAGCGGATCGCCACGTGGTAGAGCCCCGTCGTGTGTGGAGGGGGCGGCGGCGCGTCCTTCGATTCCCAGGTGTTCAGACCGATGTGATGGTGGTAGCCGCCCGCGGAGACGAACGCGGCCTGGTCACCGAGTCGCGTGGTCAGCTCGAACCCGAGCACGCCACAGTAGAAGGCGAGCGCACGAGCGATGTCGGCGACCTTCAGGTGCACATGGCCGATGTCCACCCGAGGGTCGATCGGACCGGGAGTCGCCGCACCGGCCGTCTCGTCGCGTTGCGCCACCACGAGAGGTTAGCCCTCGCAGGGCGGCGGACCGGCAGAAGGCGTGCTCAGGCACCACATTTGACGTTCGCCTCCGAAGCGCCTAGCCTTCGCGGGCCATGTTGCTCGCGAACGTGATGGACAGGAAGCCGGTGGGCGGTATCACCCGCCTCGCCGGCCCGCGCGGCGCCTTCTAGGTCCGCGCTCCGCCCTCGCCGGCGGTCTCCCGTTCTCCGTTCCGTACTTCGTTTTCCGAAGGAGCAGCATGTCCACTCTCGCACCACCCACAACCGAAGGCCCACGTCTCGACCGCGTCACGCCCGCCGTAGAGGTGCGCGACCTGCGGAAGACGTTCCTCCGCCGCGACCGCAGCGCGGGCCGCTTCGCGCGCAAGCGTCCGTGGCCGGCGCTCGCCGGTGTCACCTTCACGATCGCCCGTGGCGAGTGCGTCGCCATCCTCGGCCAGAACGGCTCGGGGAAGTCGACGCTCGTCCGCCTGCTCTCGACGCTGCTGATCGACGACGGCGGCGAGGCGCGGATCTTCGGCCACGACGTCGTCAAGGAGGCAGGGGCGATCCGCCGGCTCGTCAACCGCGTCTCGGTCGAGGCGAGCTTCTTCAAGAAGATGTCGGCGGCCGAGAACCTCTCCTACGCGGCCCGCTTCTACGGGATGTCGCCGCGGCAGACACGCCCGGCCATCCCCGAGATCCTGACCAGGGTCGGCTTCCCACCGGAGCGGCGCGACGAGGCGATGGAGAACCTGTCGCGCGGGATGCAGCAGAAGGTCGCGCTCGCGCGGGCGCTGCTCACCTCGCCGGTGCTGCTCCTGCTCGACGAGCCGACGACGGGCCTCGACCCGCGCTCGAAGCTCGAGGTGCAGGACTTCATCCGCCAGGTGCGGCTGGAGCACGACGCGACGATCCTCCTCTGCACGCACGACATGAACGAGGCGGAGACGCTGGCCGACCGGATCGGACTGCTCGACCGCGGCCGGCTGCTCTTCCTCGAGCCGGTGGCCGACGTGAAGCGGCGCTTCGGCGTCGAGACGCTCGAGGAGGCGTTCTTCGCCGCGACCGGGCGCGACTTCGAGGCGGAGGAGACCGCCGACGACGAGTATCGGGAGGTGTTCGCATGAGCGAGTTCGCACTCGAGATGAGGAACCAACTCGTCGGCCTGGCCGGGATCGTCGAGCGGAACGTCTACCTCACGAAGCGCTACATCCTCTGGGACATCGCGTTCATGGTCTGGACGATCGCGAACACGCTCACGATCGTGTTCATCGCGCGCGCGACGCACCTGCCGCCGGCCCGCGAGAACACGCTGGCGATGATGCTGCTCGTCGGCGCGACGATCTGGGCCTTCCTCGGGATCATCTTCGAGTTCATGACGGAGACGGTCGCCTGGGAGCGCTGGGAGGGGACGATCGAGTACACGTTCATGGCGCCGCTGTCGCGGGTCGTGCACCTGTTCGGGCAGGGCGCGTTCGCGGTGCTCTACGGCCTGATCCGGGCGACGATCCTCTTCTTCGCGGTCGCCGCCTTCATCGGGCTGCACGCCCCGCAGGCGAACTACGGCGCGGCGCTCGGGCTGCTCGCACTCGCGTCGCTCTCGTTCATCGGCGTCGGGATCATGACCTCGGTGCTGCCGCTGATCTCGCCGGAGAAGGGTGCGCAGCTCGGCTTCGTCGCGCAGGGCCTGATGCTCGTCGTCTCGGGTGTCTACTACCCGGTCTCGGTGATGCCCGAGTGGATGCAGTGGATCGCGAAGATCTCCCCGGCGACGTACGCGATCCGGGGCGACCGGGCGTCGATCGTCCACGGCGCCGGCATCGCGTGGGCGGACGTGTGGCCGCTCCTGATCATCGCCGTCCTCGCGACGCCGATCGGGCTGGCGATCTTCCGCGTCGGCGAGCGGTACGCGAAGAAGCACGGGAAGCTGAAGCGGTCTGGCTGATGAAGGACTGGTTCGCAGGGGCCGCTGCAGAGCGCTACGACAAGTGGACGGCCGACATGCCGGTCGAGCCGGTTCTCGACTTCCTCGAGCCGCTCGCCGCGAACGGAGCCCTGGAGCTGGCGATCGGCACCGGCAGGATCGCGGTGCCGCTCGCCGGCCGGGGCGTTCGCGTCGCGGGCATCGACCTCTCTTCCGACATGGTCGCGCAGCTGCGGCAGAAGACCGCCGAGATCCCGGTGACGATCGGCGACATGTCGACGGCGCGCGTCGAGGGGACGTTCTCGCTCGTCTACGTCGTCTTCAACTCGATCAACAACGTCACGACGCAGGAGGGACAGGTGGCGGTGTTCGGGAACGCCGCCGCGCACCTCGAGCCGGGCGGCTGCTTCGTCGTCGAGGTGGGCGTCCCCAACAGACAGGCGCTGCAGGTGTTCGATCTGAGCGACACGCACGTCGGAGTCGACGAGTTCGACCCCGACACGCAACGGCTCGTCTCGCACCACTTCAACCTCGTCGACGGCGCCTGGGAGCGCGTGTCGATGCCGTTCCGGTCGGTCTCGCCCGCCGAGCTCGACCTGATGGCGCGCCTCGCCGGCCTGACGCTGCGCGAGCGCTGGGCCGGCTGGGACCGCTCCCCGTTCACGGCGGAGAGCCCGTCGCACGTCTCCGTCTGGGAGAAGAGCTGAGCCCACGAGGCCTCCGATCGCGTTGGCCTCGCCGGTGTTCGAGAGGACGGCCGCGCGGATTCGCCTCCGCGGCGACGCGCTAGCGTTGCGCCGTGCCCACCCGCGCACGCCGCACCTGTCTCACCGTCCCCGCCTCGAGCGAGCGGATGCTCGCCAAGGCGCCGTCGCTCGGGGCCGACGAGGCGATCGTCGACCTCGAGGACGCCGTAGCGCCCGCGGACAAGGAGCAGGCGCGCGAGCTCGCCGTCGCCGCGGTGCGCAGGGGCCCACTCGCGCCGACGACGGCGATCCGCATCAACGCCCGCGGCACGCCGTGGTGGAAGGACGACCTGCGCGCGGCCGCCGAGGCGCGCCCCGACGTCGTGGTACTCCCCAAGGTCGAGTCCCCGGAGGACGTGTCCGTCGCGGCCGCGCAGCTCCCGGACGGCATCGGCCTCGAGGCGCAGATCGAGACGGCGCGCGGCCTCGCCGAGGCGGAGCGGATCGCCGCCGCGGGCCACGGCCTGGAGGCGCTCGTGCTCGGGCCGGCCGACCTCGCGGCCTCGCTCGGCGTTCCCGTGCTGACGATCGGCGCCGGCACCTCCGACTACGCGCTGGCCAGGGTCGCGGCTGCCGCCCGCGCCTTCGGCCTCCAGCCGATCGACGGTCCGCATGCCCGGCTCGGAGACGACCTCGGCCTCGTCGCCTCGGCCCGCCGCTCACTCGCCCACGGCTACGACGGCAAGTGGGTGATCCACCCGAGCCAGATCGAGCCGGTCAGCCTCGTCTTCACGCCCTCGCCCGGAGAGATCGAGCGGGCGGAGCGGATCCTCGCCGCAACCCAGGGCGCAGCCCGCTTCGAAGGGGAGCTCGTGGACGAAGCGTCGCGACGGCTCGCGGAGGCGCTGCTCAGTCGGGCCGGACGCGCCGCCGAGCCGCGCGCCTAGCCGCCTTCCGGCGCTTCACCTCCGGCGCGGCGACCACGGCGCGGTACCAGACGTGGAGAAGCGCCGCGAGCGCGCCCGCGGCGAGCCGCAGGATCCTCCCGATGCTTGCCATGCCGCCGAAAAGGGTACTGCGACCTCATGACCGGACGCCGGCGCCATCATGGCGACCTCCAGGGCGAGCCGGATTCTGCTCGCATTCGCACCGCAAGGGCGGAAAGATAGGAGACACGAGTTCCAGCCCCCGGGTGCGGGTGGCCCGCGCCCACGACGGAAAGGATCGTCGGAGATGACGAAGACGAAGGACAGAGTTACGAACGCGACGGCGAACGCGAGACCGTACGTCGAGCGCGCGCTACGCGACCAGGAGCTGCACCAGAGCGTGCGGAGCGCCTACGGCTCGGCGCGGGCGGTCTACGACCAGCTCGTCAGGCGTCGCGGCATGGGCCAGGCCGCAACCCGTCTCGCGAGCGACCGGGACATGCAGGACGAGCTGAGGAACGCCGTCGAGGAGCTACGCAACGCTGCCGCCCGCGTCCAGGGCGTCCGGCGCGAGCCGTCCGAGCCGAGCACCTCCGGACGGAACGGCCTCCTGCTGCTCGCCGGCATCGCGATCGGCATCCTGTTCAACCCGGTCACCGGCCCGTGGCTGCGCCGGCAGCTCGCGAAGCGCCTCTTCGGCAACGGGAACGGGTTCGTCTACCGCGGCAACGGCTCGGTTTCGTAGGAGCGTAGGAGCAGCCGTCAGCTGCGCTCGAGGTGCTCCCGCGCGAAAGCGCGGAAGCGATCGCGGGCGCCCTCGTCCGGGGCGAGCGGCTCGTCGTCCGCGTAGTGCGGGTCGAAGGCGATCTCCTCCGCCACGGCCCGCACCTCCCGCTCGAGCGCAGCGCGGTGGCTCGGCTCGCGCAGCAGCGCGTCGATCCAGCTCTCGGAACCGTCCCAGTCGGCGATGTCGTGCTCGAAGAGGAGCCGGCCCAGGAGAATCCCGGTTCGGATGTAGGCGAAGGTCTTGAAGGCGAGGATGCGGTGGGGTGTCTCGACGCGTGCCGCGAGCGCAGGATCCTCGTGGAGGATGCGATCGACGATCCGGCCGATCGGCTCGTCGACCAGCGGGAGCCACAACTCGTCGAGATCCGACATGGCCTGATTATGGCCCGATCCGCACAGCCCTATCCTTCGGCGTGTGGCCGAGAGCCCCGACTCGCTGCTCGCCCGACTCGCCGCGGAGCCCGCCCGGGCGGGCCTCTTCCTCGACTTCGACGGCGTCCTCGCGCCCATCGTGGAGCGGCCCGAGGATGCTGCCGCCCCGCCGGAGACCCGGTCCGAGCTCGAGCGGCTGGCGGGGAGGTACGCGCGTCGTCGCGGTCGTGAGCGGCCGGGCGAGCGAGGATCTCCGCGGCCGGCTCGGCGCGGACGGGGTCGTCTGCGTCGGCTCGCACGGGCTCGAGCTCGAGCCGCAGGCGGACCGCTGGCGGCGGCGGCTCGCGGCGTTCGCCGCCGACGTGCCGTGGCCGCAGCGGGACGTCGAGCTGAAAGGTCTCGCGGTCGCTCTCCACTACCGCAGCCGGGCGGACGAGCGCGTGGCCGTGCGCGAGCTCGACGCGATCGCCGAGTCGGCGCGCGAGGAGGGGCTCGTCGCCGCTACGGACGCAAGATCCTGGAGGTGCTGCCTCCGGTCGGCTCCCACAAGGGGACCGCCGTGGCGCGGCTGCTCTCCGAGCACGGCTTGCGCCGCGCTCTCGCGGCCGGCGACGACACGACCGACCTCGACTCCTTCGCCGCTCTCGACGGGCTCGAGCCGGCGGTGCGGGTCGCGGTGGCCTCGGCCGAGGCGCCGCAGGCGCTGCTCGACGCCGCGGATCTCGTCGTCGCCTCGCCCGCGGAGTTCCTCGAGCTCCTGCGCAGGCTCTAGACGAGCGCACGGCTCGTCTTCGAGCTACGGCAGGCCGGTGGCAGCCACCGTCACGGAAGTGTCACGCAAGCGCACGTGCCGACCGGCGCGCCGCGGAGCCGTGCGGGTGGCTCGTTCGGGGTTTGGTCACAGAGACCTAACGGTGGCTGCCACCGGTCTCTCGCGGTCGTCACGCGAGCCGAGCTGGATCGCCGTCATCCCGGCGCGCTCGGCCGTCACGCCTTGTGCACGCGCACCGCCGTCCCGTAGGCGCAGATCTCCGACCAGATGTTGCCGAGCTCCGAGGTGTCGAAGCGCATCGCGATGATCGCGTTCGCGCCCTTCGCCTCGGCCTCCTCGACCATGCGGCCCACAACGTCGCGCCG
This sequence comes from uncultured Actinomycetes bacterium, assembly GCA_963775155.1. GTDB lineage: Bacteria > Actinomycetota > Thermoleophilia > Gaiellales > Gaiellaceae > Palsa-739. The sequence continues at coordinate 120,621 of CAVZHU010000007.1, forward strand.
GCTGTCGCCCAGCATCTTCGTCATGCCCTTCAGCTCGCCGCCGACGATCGACTTCAGCCCGGCGCCGATCTGGGAGCCGAGGTTGCGCGAGCGCACCGTCAGGCCCATCACCTCGCCGAACACCTCGTCGACCTCGTAACCGGGAATGTCGTTCATCGTCGTCACGATCATCGTCTTGCCTCCTTGTTCAGCACGTCCCACGCCCGCCGCACGTCCGCCTCGGTCGTCCGCGCGTTGCCGATCGCGAGCCGCAGGACGTAGCGGCCGTCGAGCTTCGTGTGCGAGATGAAGATCTCACCTGACGCGTTGACGCGCGACGAGTAGTGCCTCGTTCTCGGCGTCGGAGCCGTTGCGACGGAAGACGACGAGGGAGAAGCGCTGCGGCGCGACGAGCTCCCAGTCGCCGGACTCGGAGACCCAGCCGGCGAAGAGCTCGGCGAGCCGGACGTGCTCGCGCACGATGGCGCGCAGCCCCTCCGCCCCGTAGCAGCGCAGCACCGCCCACAGTTTCAGCGAGCGGAAGCGCCGGCCGAGCGCCGGCCCGTAGTCGGCGAGCGAGAACGCGTCGTCGGCGGTGCGCAGGTACTCCGGCGTGAGGCGTGAACGCCTCGCGGAACTCGTCGGGCCGGGCCGTCCACAGGAGCGAGCAGTCCATCGGGACGAGCAGCCACTTGTGTGGGTTCAGGACGAGAGAATCGGCGAGCTCGACACCGTCCGCCGACCAGCGCTCCTCCTCGCAGATCCAGGAGCTGCCCGCGTACGCGGCGTCGACGTGGAGCCAGGCGCCTGCCGCATGGGCCCGCTCGGCGAGCTCGCGCACCGGGTCGACCGAGGCGAAGGAGGTCGTGCCGACCGTCGCGACGACCGCGGCGACGTCGTCGAGGCCGTAGCCGTCGACGCGCATCCGGAGCTCGTCGTCGGCGGGCACCTTGCGCAGCTCCATCCCGAGCATTCGCGCGTCCTTCTCGACGGAGGAGTGGGCGTGCTCGGAGCAGACGACGACGTTGCGCCCGGTCACGTGGCGCGCGGCGATCAGCGCGGCGAGCGTCGAGGTCGACGCCGTGTCCTCGATGTGCCCGTGCCAGCCCTCGGGCAGGCCGAGCAGCTGGCGTACCCAGTCCACGACGCGCAGCTCGAGCTCGGTCGAGGCCGGCGAGGCGCGCCAGACGATCGCCACCTGGTTGAGCGTCGCCGCGAGCAGCTCGGCGAGGATCCCCGGCTCCGACGCCGTGACCGCGAAGTAGGCGAAGAAGCGCGGGTGCTGCCAGTTCGTGAGCGCAGGCAGGAGGAGCTCGTCGAGGTCGCGGAGGACGGCCGAGAACGGCTCCGCCTGCTCGGGCGGCGAGGCCGGCAGCCGCGCCGACAGCTCGCCCGGCTGCAGCTGCGCGAGCACCGGCAGCTCCTCGACCCGCTCGAGGTAGCGAGCCGCCCACTCGAGCGCCGCCGCGCCGTCCTCCCGGAAGTCCGCACCACCGCTCACGGTGCTTCTTCCGCAGCTTCTCGAGCTGCTTCCACGTGCGCGTGTTGGCGACGTCCGCCTTCGTCAGCCAGCCGCGCCTCGCCTGTGCGACCGCGAGCTCGACGTAGGACTGCGCGCGGATCTCGTGCGCGTCGGAGGAGACGACGAGCTTGACTCCCGCCTCCTTCGCCGCGCGCGCGTTCACGTCGCGGAGGTCGAGCCGGTCGGGCTGGCCGTTGATCTCGAGGAACGTCCCCGTCTCGACGGCGCCCTCGATCACGCGCTCGACGTCGACGTCCCGCGGCGGCCGCCTGCCGATCCGCCGGCCGGTGAGATGGCCGATGCAGTCGACGTACGGGTTTGCCATCGCCTCGAGCACGCGCTCCGTCGGCCGCGAGTCGGGCGCCTGGTGGACGGAGGCGACGACCCAGTCGAGCAGCGCGAGATCCTCCTCCGGCACGTCCACCTAGCCGCTCGCGCGGATGTTCGCCTCCACGCCGGCGAGGATCCGGAGCCGGGGAAACGGGCGCGCAGCCGCTCGATCTCCTCGAGCTGCTCCTGCAGCCGGCCGCCGCGGAGGTAGTGCGAGTGGTCGGTGACGGCGTAGTACTCGTAGCCGCGCCCCGCCGCCGCCTCGAGCATCTCCTCGAGCGAGCTCTTGCCGTCGGCGGACCAGTGCGAGTGCGTGTGGAGGTCGCCGCGCACGTCCCGCAGCTCGACGAGCTTCGGCAGCTCGCCGCGGCGCGCCGCCTCGAGCTCCCCGCCGTTCTCGCGCAGCTCCGGCGGGATGGGCTGGTAGCCGAGGAACTCGTAGACGGCGGCCTCGTCCACCGCGCGGAAGACCTCGCCGCTCTCGACGGTCGTGACGCCGTACTCGGAGATCGAGAGCCCGCGCCGCACTGCCTCCTCCCGCAGCGCGACGTTGTGGTCCTTCGAGCCCGTGAAGTGCTGGAGGAGGTTGCCGAACGACTCGTGGGGGACGACGCGGAGGTCGAGGCGGAAGCCGTCGCGCGAGAGGACCGTCGCCTTGGTGTCGCCGTGCGCAACGGTGTCGACGACCCACGGCAGCTGCGTGAAGTGCTCCGTCAGCTCCGGCGGGCTCGTCGCGCTCGCGATGATGTCGAGGTCGCGGAAGGTCTCCTTGCGCCGCCGCACCGAGCCCGCCTCCGAGACGGCGATCGCGGCCGGCAGCTCGCGCAGCGCGGCGACGACGGCCTGCACCGCGGGCAAGCCGCGGCCGAGCAGCTGGCGCGCCCGGCTCGGGGCTCTCCGCCTGATACGCGAGCGCCTGCGAGGATCTTCTCCTCGCTCTTCGGCCCCAGGCCGGTGAGCGTCCGCAGCCGCTCGCCCTCGGCCGCGGCCTTCAGCTCGTCGAGCGTCTCGACGCCGAGCTCGCGCCAGATCCGCGCCGCCGTCTTCGGGCCGAGGCCCGGCAGCCTGAGGAAGAGGACGACCTCGGGCGGGACGCCGGCCTTCTGCTTCGTCAGGGTCTCGATCTCGCCGCGCTCGACGATCTGGACGATCTTCCCCTCGATCGTCTTGCCGATCCCGGCGAGCTCCTTCGCGTGGCCCTCGAGAGCGAGCTGCGCGACCGAGCCCGACGTCTCCCGGATGCGCGTCGCGGCGCGGCGGTAGGCGATGATGCGGAACGAGTCGGCGCCGTCGAGCTCGAGCAGGTCGGCGAGGAGGTCGAACTGGTCCGCGATCTCGGCGTTCCGCGGCAGCTCGGGCATTACGCGATCATAGGCAGCACCATGCCCCGGGCCGTCGTCTGCCTGCCGACGTACAACGAGCGCGAGAACCTCGAGCGCATGGTGCGCGCACTCGGCGACGTGCTGCCCGACGGCGGAAGCGTGCTCGTCATCGATGACAACTCGCCGGACGGCACGGGGGAGATCGCCGACCGGCTCGCCGCCGAGCTCGCCTGGGTGGACGTCCTCCACCGTCCCGGCAAGCAGGGGCTCGGACGTGCCTACGTCGACGGGTTCCGGCACGTGCTCGCGGGCGAGGCCGAGCTCGTGCTCGAGATCGACTGCGACTTCTCCCACGACCCCGCCGACGTGCCGCGACTGATCGCGGCGGTCGAGCAAGGAGCGCGATCTCGCACTCGGCTCCCGCTACGTCCCGGGCGGTGGCACCGCGAACTGGGGCCTGATGCGGCGGCTGATCTCGCGCGGCGCCTCGATCTACACGCGCGTCCTCCTCATGCCTGTCCACGACGCGACCGGCGGCTTCAAGTGCTTCCGGCGGCGCGTGCTCGAGACGATCGAGCTCGACGACGATCGACGCCGCCGGCTACGTCTTCCAGATCGAGACGACGTTTCGCGCCCTGCGCAGCGGCTTCCGCGTCGTGGAGGTTCCGATCCGCTTCGTCGACCGGGAGGCCGGCCAGTCGAAGATGAGCCGCGCGATCGTGCTCGAGGCGATCTGGAAGGTGCCGTGGCTGCGCCTGCGGGCGCTGCTCGGGCGCTTGTAGATTGGCCCTCGTGCGCGAGCTCGACGCCGCAAGCTGGGACGAGGAGGTGCTGCAGGCCGAGAGGCCGGTCGTCGTCGACTTCTGGGCGCCGTGGTGCCGGCCGTGCAAGGCGATCCGGCCGATCCTCGAGGAGCTCGAACAGGAGAGCGCCGGGCGCGTGGCCTTCGCGGCTCTCGACATCGACCGCTTCCCGGAGATCGCGTCCCGCTACGGCGTGCTCTCGATCCCGACGGTGACCCTGTTCGCCGACGGCGAGTCGCAGGCGTCCGTCGTCGGAGCGCGGCCGCGCAAGCACTTCGAGCGCGAGTTTTCCGCCTGGCTCGTGGCGTAGTAGCGTCGAACCGTGCGCTGCACACGCTGCCAGGCCGAGAACCGGGAGGAGGCCCGCTTCTGCGACTCCTGCGGCGCGCCGCTCGAGGCGGAGGCGCCGCGTGAGGTGCGGAAGGTCGTGACGGTCCTCTTCTGCGACGTGGCCGGCTCGACCGCGCTCGGCGAACGTCTCGACCCGGAGGCGCTGCGCGGAGTCATGGGCCGGTACTTCGACCTCGCGCGGGCCGCGATCGAACGGCACGGCGGGACGCTCGAGAAGTTCATCGGGGACGCCGTGATGGCCGTGTTCGGCGTGCCGACGGTCCGGGAAGACGACGCCCTCCGCGCCGTGCGGGCGGCGGAGGAGCTCCGCGACGCCGTCGAGATCGAGGTGCGGATCGGCGTCAACACGGGAGAGGTCGTAACCGGTGGCGGCGACTCGCTCGTGACCGGCGACGCCGTCAACGTCGCCGCCCGGCTCGAGCAGGCGGCGGGATCAAGGCGAGATCCTGCTGGGAGAGGAGACTCACAGCCTGGTCCGCGACGCCGTCGACGCGGAGCTGCTCCCTCCCCTCGAGGCGAAAGGCAAGGCGGAACCCGTCACGGCGTACCGCCTTCGCCGGGTCACGGGCGACGTGGCCGTCAACCGCCGCCTGGACGCGCCGTTCGTCGGACGCGAGCGCGAGCTGCGGCTCCTCGTGGACGCCTGGGAGCGCAGCCGCTCCGAGCGCGCGTGTGCGCTGTTCACGGTCCTCGGCAGCGCCGGCGTCGGCAAGTCGCGCCTGGGCGCCGAGTTTCTCCGCAGTGTCGACGCAACCGTCGTGCAGGGACGCTGCCTCTCGTACGGCGAGGGGATCACGTATTGGCCCGTCGTCGAGGTCGTTCAGCAGCTCCTGCGCGGCGGCCCCCCGCCGAGTCCCGCGATCGCTGCGTTACTGGGCGACGGCGGCGCCAGCGCCGACGAGATCGCCTTCGACGTGCGCAAGCTTCTCGAACACGCAGCCTCCGAGCACCCGCTCGTCGTCGTCTTCGACGATCTCCACTGGGGCGAGCCGACCTTCCTCGACCTCGTCGAAGGCATCGCCGACTGGTCGAGAGGTGCGCCGATCCTGCTCCTCTGCCTCGCCCGCGCCGAGCTCCTCGAGCTTCGCCCCAGCTGGGGCGGCGGCAAGCTGAACGCCACCACCGTCCTGCTCGAGCCGCTCTCGGCCGCCGACACCGACGCGTTGATCGACAGCCTCCTCACCGGCGACGACCTCGAGCCGGAGCTGCGCAAGCGGATCCGTGCAGCGGCCGACGGCAACCCTCTGTTCGTCGAGCAGATGCTCGCGATGAGGGAGGAGTCCCCCGGCGAAGTGACCGTGCCGGCGACGATCCAGGCGCTGCTCGCCGCACGTCTCGAACAGCTGCCGCCCGTCGAGCGAACAGCGCTCGAGCGCGGCGCGGTCGAGGGGCATGTCTTCCACCGCAGCGCAGTCGCGGCGCTCATGCCCGACGGTAGGGATGCGGGCCCACACCTGCTCGGCCTCGTCCGGAAGGAGCTGGTCCGGCCGGGCGACGCGACTCTTCCCGGCGAGGAGGCGTTCCGCTTCCGGCACCTGCTGATCCGCGACGCCGCCTACGACGCCGTTCCGAAGTCGCTCCGCGCCGAGCTGCACGAGCGCTTCGCAGCGTGGCTCGAGGAGCGTGCGCCCAGCCTCGTCGAGCTCGACGAGCTGCTCGGCCTCCACCTCGAGCAGGCGGCGCGCTACCGGCTCGAGCTCGGGACGCCGAATGCAGAGCTGCAGGCACGCGCGGCGGACCTTCTCGCCTCTTCGGGTCGGCGCGCCTACCACCGGAGCGACCTGGCCGCCGCCGTCAACCTTCTCGAACGAGCCGAGTCGCTACTCGCTCGTGACGACGACGGACGCCTGCAGTTGTTGCCGGTTCACGCGCATGCGCTCTTCGAGCTCGGCCGGCTCGACGAGGCCGAGCGCCTTCTCCTGGCTGGCGTCGAGGACGGCCGGCGGACGGGAGCAGAGGGTGTCGTCGTCGACGCCGGCCTCGAGCTCGCGATGCTCCGGCTCCACACCGCCCAGGTCGGAGCGGGACACGCCCCTGTGTGGCGGGCACTAGAGGAAGCCGTCGCCGTCCACGAGCGGCTCGGCGGAGACGAGGGCCTGGCGCATGCCTACGCCATCGCCGGAAAGCTCCACTTCTGGGCCGGCCGTTTCGGCTCCGCAGCCGAAGCGGCCGAGCGGGCCGTCCGGCATGCGCACGCCGCCGGAACGCTGCGCGACGAGGACGAGGCACTCGGCTACCTCTCGCTCTCCTGGCTGTACGGTCCGACGCCGGTCGCCGATGCTCTCGCCCGGACGGCCGAGTTCGAGGAGACAGCAGGCGAGCTCCGCCGCCCGCACCAGCGCCGAGTCCTGCGCCTCCGGGCGCAGCTGGCGGCGATGGAGGGTGACTTCGCGACGGCGCGCCGGGCGATCGCCACGTTGAGGGACCTCGACGAGACAGAGGCGGACGCAGTTCCCACGGCGATCGCAGCCGGCCACGACGAGCTTTACGCCGGCGACAGCGTTGCCGCCGAGCATGAGCTCCGCATCGCCTTCGACTTCTTCCGCGCCGCCGACAACTGGGGCTTTCTCGTCAGCGTGATCCCGCCGCTCGGCGACGCGCTGATCGCGCAGGGACGTGCGCCGGAGGCGCTCGAGCTGACCGATCTCGTCGAGCACCATCTCGCACCCGAGGACATGGACGCGCAGATCGGCTGGCATCGAGTCCGCGCGCGTGCGCTCGCGCACCAGGGCCGCCTCGACGAGGCGGAGCCGCTCGCTCGCCGCGCTGTCGCCATCGCCGAAGCGACAGAGTTCGTGATCCTCCACGCCGACGCGCTCGCGGCTCTGGCCGAAGTGCTCGGCCTCGCCGGTCGGCCCGACGAGGCGGCGGCAGCGAGACAGGAGGCGATCGCCGTCTACGAAGCCAAGGGTGCCACTGCAGCCGCCGATCGGCTCCGGAGTCTGCCGGGGGACGGTCAGGCGCCGGTGAGCGAGCGGAAGTGATCCCAGCCGGTGAGCTCGGCCGGTGAGCCGTCCAGTGTGACCCCGACTCCCTCGCCCTCCTCGACGCGGCCGATCACGGGGAAGCCAAGGGCGTCCGGCGTCGTCGCGAGCAGCTCGTAGTCCTCACCGAAGCCGAGGTCGTCGAGCTCCGCACCCGGCGCGAGGGGGACGCGCTCCAGCTCGATCGCGAGCCGCACGCCCGAGCGCTCCGCGATGTGCCCGGCGTCGCGCGCGAGGCCGTCCGAGATGTCGAGCATGGCGGTCGCCACGCGCGCGAGCCGCCCGCCCTCGGCGACCCGGTTCGGCGCCGGGACGAGCCGTCCCGCGCGGAACCCGGCACCGGCCGCTCCGAGCGGCCCGGTCACGAGGACGACGTCACCGGGGCGAGCTCCTGCCCGTCCCGGCACGCGCTCCGAGCGACCGAGCGCGGTGACCGAGAGGATGACGCGGTCCGCGCGGGACGTGTCTCCACCACGCACGGGAATACCGAGCTCGTTCAGGCCGGCGTAGAGCTCGAGCACGTCCGCGAGCTCGGTCTCGCCAGGCAGTCCGAGCGAGACTAGGAGCGCGAGCGGCTCGGCCCCGGACGCTGCGAGGTCGCTGACGTTGACGGCGGCAGCCCGGGCGCCGAGCTCGCGCCAGCCGAGCAGGTCGAAGCGGAAGTGGACGCCCTCGACGAGCGCGTCCTGCGTGACGACCAGGCCTTCGACGACGGCAGCGTCGTGCTCGATGCCCTGCGCGAGACCTCGCCGCTCGAGCTCGGCGAGGAGCCCGAACTCTCCCAGGTCGGCGAGGCTCGTCACGATTCCGAGACGCGCACCCGGCCGTCGAGCGTGTCGGGGTCCAGCGCGGCGAGCGCGTCGTAGAGCCGCGCATGGAACGTGCCGGGGCCTTCAGCGCCTGCGGCCGCGTCCTCCGCGGCGACGCCGAGCGCGGCGAGCGCCTCGGCCGCAGCCTCGAGCGGCTCCTCCGGCTTCGCGGCGAGGAAGCAGCCGGTGAGCGCGGACGAGATGCAGCCGGTGCCCGTGACGGCCGCGAGCAGCGGATGCCCGTTCGCTACGGCGAGCAGCCGCCCGCCGTCGGAGACGTGGTCGACCGGGCCGGTCACCGACGCGACGAGGCTCAACCGCCGCGCCGCCTCGCGGGCGAGCTCGTCCGGCGCGAGCCCGGTCGTGATCGACTCGACGCCGCGCACCTCCGCCTCCGCGCCGACGAGCGTGGCGACCTCGCCCGGATTCCCGCGCAGGACGGTCACGTCGACCTCGTCGAGGATCCGCTGCGCGGTCTCGGTGCGGTAGCGGGTCGCACCGGCGCCGACCGGATCCAGCACGACGGGAATCCCGCGCTCGCCCGCCGCACGGCCGGCGAAGAGCATCGCCTCGATCCAGTGCTCCGAGAGCGTGCCGATGTTGAGCACGAGCGCCGACGCGAGGCCGACCATCTCCTCGACCTCCTGCGGCGCGTGCGCCATCACGGGCAGCGCACCGACGGCGAGCGTCGCGTTCGCGGTCTCGTTCATGACGACGTAGTTCGTGATCTGGTGAACGAGCGGCTTCCGCTCGCGCAGCTCGCGCAGCGTGGCTCCCGCTGAGAGGCTCACCTGGACACCACCCCGAGCACGTCGACAGGCCCATCCCCGCCGCCGACCTCGACGAGCCCCTGTGCGACCGCCCGCGAAGCGGCCGCCGCGGCCCCGCGCGCCGCCTCGAGCAGCGACAGCCCCCGTGCGAGCAGCGCCGCGAGCGTGGCCGAGTGCGTACAGCCTGCGCCGTGGGTCGCGGCGACGTCGTGGCGCTCGACCGGGATCTCGTGATGCTCGCGCCCGTCGAAGAGATGGTCGACGGATTCCTCCGCGTGACCGCCGGTGACGAGCGCAGCCGGCGCGCCGAGCCCCACGAGCGCCACCGCGAGCTCCGCTTGTAACAGACTGTTACTTGCGGTGAGGGCCTGCGCCTCGGGGAGATTGGGCGTGACGACGGTGGCGCGCGGGAACAGGCGCCCGATCAGCGTCCCGACCGCATCCTGCTCCAGCAGCCGGGCGCCCGAGCTCGCGATCAGCACGGGATCGACGACGAGCGGCAGCGGGTGCTCGTCGAGCCAGTCGGCCACCGCCTCGATGATGGCGCTCGAGAAGAGCATCCCGGTCTTCGCCGCGTCGAAGCCGATGTCGTCCGCCACCGCGTCGAGCTGGGCGCGGACGAGCCACGGCGGCAGCTCGTGCACGGCCGTCACGCCGAGCGTGTTCTGGGCCGTGATCGCGACGACCGCCGTCGTGCCGTGGACGCCGGCGGCCGCGAACGCCTTCAGGTCGGCCTGGATCCCGGCTCCGCCGCCGGAGTCGGAGCCCGCGATCGTGATGCAGCGTGGGACCAAATCTCTCCCTTCGCCGGTATGACCCGGATCAGGTTCTACGGGTGTGATCTCAGCCTCTCCGCGAGGCACCCCGGTGCGGAAACCCTAGCGGCGCACCCCCAGCCGGCGCGCGACCTCGCGGAGATTGACGTCGAAGCCCCAGCCGTACGTCTTGGGCGTGAAGATCCGCCGGTCGTCGGCATTCCACCAGCGGGACTTGGCGCGGGCCACCGTCGGCCGCCGCCAGTCGTAGGGAATGCCGAGGAACTTGCCCGTTCGCTTCTCGTTCATGTCTCGAGCGTAGCTCGTCTCCCCGGCGCAGCCCGGCCGCGCTTCAATGGCGAGGTGGCGGCCGCCTTGCCCTGGAACGACCTGCTCGTCGGCGAGGAGCTCGCGCATCTCGCGACCGAGCCGGCACGGGGGCGCGGACGGCACCGCTCCCCGACGGGCTGCATCCGGCCCTGCGCGAGGCGCTCGAGCGGCAGGGCATCCGCGAGCTGTACGCCCACCAGGCGGCGGCGTACCGTGCAGCCGCCGAGGGCGGCGACCTCGTCGTCACGACCGGCACCGCCTCCGGCAAGACGCTCGCCTTCAACCTGCCGGTGCTCGACGCCCTCGCCGCCGACCGCCACGCGCGGGCCTTCTACCTCTATCCGACGAAGGCCCTCGCGCAGGACCAGGCGCGCGCGCTCGCGGAGCTCGGCACCGGCGTCCGCGCGGCGATCTACGACGGCGACACGCCGACGGAGCAGCGCCGCCAGATCCGCGGCTGGGCGGGCCTCGTGCTCACGAACCCCGACATGCTCCACGTCGGCGTCCTGCCGCGCCACGACCTCTGGGGCGACTTCCTCCACAACCTCCGCTTCGTCGTCGTGGACGAGGCGCACGCCTATCGCGGCGTCTTCGGCTCGCACGTGGCGAACGTCCTGCGCCGGCTGCGCCGCCTGGCGCGGATCTACGGCGCCGAGCCGCAGTTCCTGCTCGCGTCGGCGACGATCGCGAACCCCGGCGAGCTCGCCCGCGCGCTCACGGGCAAGGATGCGACGGTCGTCTCCGACGATGCCGCCCCGCGCGCCGAGCGGACGATCGCGCTCTGGAACCCGCCGCTGCTCGACGCCGAGCTCGGGCTGCGGGCGAGCGCGCTCGGGGAGGCCTCGCGGCTGCTCGCCGGGCTCGCGGCGCGCGGGCTCCGGACGATCTGCTTCGCGAAGAGCCGCCGCTCGGCCGAGCTCATCCACCGCTTCGCCTGCGAACGGCTGGACGCGGCCGACGCCGCGCGGCTCGCTCCCTATCGCGCCGGCTACACGCCGCAGCAGCGGCGCGAGATCGAGCGGCGACTCGTCGAGGGCGAGCTGCTCGGCGTCACGGCGACGGACGCGCTCGAGCTCGGGATCGACATCGGCGACCTCGACTGCGCGATCTCCGTCGGCTTCCCCGGCACGGTGGCGAGCCTCCGCCAGCAGTGGGGCCGTGCCGGCCGCCGCGCGCACGGCCTCGCGGTCCTCGTCGCCTCCGAGGACGCACTCGACCAGTACTTCATGCGTGAGCCGGCGACGCTGCTCGAGCGGCAGGTCGAGGCGGCGATCCTCGACCACGCGAACCCGCGCGTCCTCGACGGGCACGTCGCGGCCGCAGCGTTCGAGGCGCCGGTCGACGAGGAGGACGCGGCGACGCTCGGCGAGGAAGCCCTCGCGCGCGCGCCGCACGTCCCCGAGCTGCGGCACACGCCGCGCGGCTGGGTCTGGGCGGGGAAGGAGGCGCCGGCCGCGCGGATCCCGCTCCGCTCCACCTCGCCGGACGCGTTCCTCGTCGTCGACGCCTCGAGCGGCGACGTGCTCGGGCTCGCGGAGCGCGAGCGCGCCTACTCCACCGTGCACGAGGGCGCCGTCTACCTCCACCTCGGCCGCCAGTACCTCGTCCGCGAGCTCGACCTCGAGGCGCGGCGCGCGCTCGTCGAGCCGTTCGCCGGCGACTGGTACACCCAGGCGAAGAAGGAGACGACCACCTCGATCGAGGAGCCGCTCCGCGCCGAGCGCCGCCTCGGGCTCGAGCTCTCCTTCGGCCGCGTCTCGGTGACGGAGCAGGTGGTCGCCTACCAGAGGCGGGCCGTCGCGGACGGCGGGATTCTCGCCACACATCCGCTCGAGCTGCCGCCGACGACGTTCGAGACGGAGGCGGTCTGGTTCGTGCCGCGCCCGCACCAGCTCGAGGGGCTCGAGGCGATGCCGCTCCTCCTCTCCTCGCTCCACGCGGCCGAGCACTCGCTGATCGCGCTCCTGCCGCTGTGGGCGATGTGCGACCGCTGGGACATCGGCGGCCTCTCGACGAACCTCCATCCCGACACCGGCGGCCCGACCGTCTTCGTCTACGACGGCCACGCGGGCGGGGTCGGAATCGCGGAGCGCGGCTTCGACCGGTTCGAGGGCTGGGTCGCCGACACCGCACGCCTGCTCGAGGGCTGTCCGTGCGAGCGAGGCTGCCCCTCCTGCGTCCAGAGCCCGAAGTGCGGCAACCTCAACGAGCTCCTCGACAAGGACGGGGCGCTCACGCTGCTACGGCGTATGCTCGACGCCTGATGCGCGTCCTCGTGCGCCCCCCGCAACCGGAGGACGTCTTCTCCTGGGAGCGCCTCGGCTGGCACGCCGCGCCCGACTACCCGCGGCTCGCCCACGAGCACGAGCGGCTGCGAGAGCTGATCGCCGAGACGGGAGCGGAGGTCGTCGTCGCCGCCGGCGAGCCGAGGAACCTCGACTCGATCTACGTCTACGACCCCGTGCTCGTGGCGCCCGGCGGCGCGATCCTCCTCCGGCCGGGCAAGGAGGCCCGGCGCGGCGAGGCGGGAGCGCTCGAGCCCGACCTCCCGCTGCCGGTGCTGGCGCGGCTCGAGCCCCCCGCGACCGCCGAGGGCGGCGACACGGTCTGGCTCGACGACCGCACGCTCGTCGTCGGCCGCTCGTACCGGACGAACGAGGCGGGGATCGAGGCGCTGCGCGAGGCTCTGCCGGAGGTCGAGATCGTCGCCGTCGACCTCCCGCACCACCACGGCCGCGACGAGGTGCTCCACCTCCGCTCGCTGCTCAGCCCGCTCGACGCCGACCTCGTCGTAGCGCACGTCCCCCTCCTGCCGGTTCGGCTCGTCGAGCTGCTCGAGGCCCGTGGGATCGAGGTCGTGGGCGTCCCCGGCGAGGAGCTCGAGACGATGGGGCCGAACGTGCTCGCGCTCGCGCCACGGGTCGTGCTCGCACTCGAGGGGAACGAGCGGACGCGCCGCCGCCTGGCCCGGGCCGGCGTCGAGGTGCTGACCTACGAGGGCGACGAGATCTCGCGCAAGGGCGACGGCGGCCCGACCTGCCTCACGCTGCCCTTTCGCTAGCCGCCCGCCGCGCTGCTGCGGCGGATGCTGGACGGCTACGCCGAGCGGGCGAGGTCGTCCGGCCCGGCCGCCGGCGACGGAGCCGGCTTCACGCCGCCGCCGGGGTCGCCCGGCTCGGGTGGGGCACCGCTCTTGAGGAACTGGTAGACGAAGAGGGCGAAGGCCGTCGCACCGCACGCCGGCACGATGAAGAAGACGAGGTTGAGGAACACGACGTGCGTCATGTCACGAAGTATGCCCGACCGCTGAGAGCGCCAACAGCACGGCCTCCTCGGGCGTCGCCGCGCGCAACGTGCCCTCGACCTCCCAGCCCGGCTCGAGCACGACGACGGGCCGGCCGAGCGTGAGGGCGAAGCCGATCTCGGCGAGCGTGCCGTAGCGCCCGCCCACGGCGATCACGGCGTCTCCCGAGGCGACGACCGCGAGGTTGCGCGCGTGACCGATCCCGGTCACGACCACGTGGTCGAGCCACGGATTCGCGCCGGCACGCGACTCGCCGGGGACGATCCCGACGGTCGCGCCGCCGGCCTGCTTCGCACCGCGCGCCGCTGCGGCCATCACCTCGCCGAGCCCGCCCGTGACGACCGTCGCTCCCCGCTCGGCGAGCAGACGTCCGACCGCCTCGGCCCTCTCCTCGTGCTCGGGGCCGCTGCCGACGACGGAAACCTGCATCGCCATGACGGCCGATGCTAAGACACGAGGATGGCGACGCGGGAGGCACGCGGTGGAGTCCTCGTCCTCGGCGGGGGCTTCGCCGGCGCCTACGTGGCGCGCGGGCTCGGTGCGCGCGGGGCGACGGTCGTCAGCAAGGAGAACTTCATGCTCTACACGCCGCTCCTGCCGGAGGCGGCGTCCGGGACGCTCGAGCCGCGCCACTGCGTCGTGCCGCTGCGCGTCATGTGCCCGCAGGCCGAGCTGATCCTCGGCAGCGTCACGGGCATCGACCTCGGGGCGCGGACGGCGGCGGTCGAGACCGACGAAGGCCGGCAGACGGTCGCCTGGCGGGAGCTCGTGCTCGCGCTCGGCGCCGTGCCGAGGACGCTGCCGATTCCCGGCCTCGCCGAGCATGCGCTCTCGTTCAAGACGCTGGCCGACGCGATCGCGCTCCGCAACCACGTCCTCCACCAGCTCGAGGCGGCGGACGCGGCGCTCGGCGACGAGGAGCGGGCGCGGCGCCTGACCTTCGTCTTCGTCGGCGCCGGCTACGCGGGAGTCGAGGCGCTCGCGGAGCTCTCGGACCTCGCCGAGGACGCGCTCCACTTCTACCCGCGCCTCCGCTCGACACCCCGCCGCTGGGTGCTCGTCGACGCCGCGCCGCGCATCCTGCCCGAGATCCCGCACCGGCTCGGCGAGTACGCCGCGCGGGAGCTGCAGGCGCGCGGCGTCGAGATCCGCGCCGGCACGACCCTCGACTCCCTCTCCGCGGAGGAGGCCGTGCTCGGGGACGGGTCGCGGATCGCGACGAGCACGCTCGTCTGGACGGCGGGGGTCGTCCCGAGTCCGCTCCTGCAGAACTGGGGGTTGCCGCTCGGCGAGAAGGGGCACGTCGAGGTGGACGAGTTCCTCCGCGTGTGCGGGCACGAGCACGTCTGGGCGCTCGGCGACTGCGCACGCGTCCCGAACGCACGCAGCGACCGTCCCGACCCGCCGACGTGCCAGCACGCGCTGCGCCAGGCGCGCCGCCTCGCCCGCAACCTCAGCGAGCCGCCGGAGCCGTACGGCTACCGGATGCTCGGCCAGGTGGCGACGCTCGGCCGGCACAAGGGAATCGCGGAGGTGCTCGGCCTGCGCCTGCGCGGCTTCGTCGGCTGGTGGGTGGCGAGGACGTACCACCTGTACCAGCTCCCGCTCGCGCAGCGGAAGCTCCGGGTCGTGGTGGACTGGACGGTCGACCTCTTCTTCCGCCGTGACGTCGCCGAGCTCGGCCAGCTCGGGCATCCCGAGAAGCTCGGCTGATGGACGTGTCGGCGCTCCTCGCCCTCCGCCTGCGAACGCCGCGGCTCGAGCTGCGCCTGCCGACGCGACCGGAGCTGGAGCAGCTGCGCGAGGTCGCGCGCGCCGGCGTCCACCCGCCGGAGTTCATGCCGTTCTCGGTCGCGTGGACGGACGACCCGGAGCTGTCGGACTTCCTCGACTACCACGAGCTGCGCCGGCGCGAGTGGACGCCGGACGCGTGGATGCTGGAGCTCGCCGTCTGGCTCGAGGGCGAGCCGATCGGCGTGCAGGCGATAGGGAGCGAGCGGCTCGCGGAGACGCGGACGGTGGGAACCGGCTCCTGGCTCGGGCAGCGCTTCCAGCGGGACGGCGTCGGCACCGAGATGCGGACGGCCGTGCTCGAGCTCGCCTTCCGCGGGCTCGGCGCCGAGGTGGCCCGCTCCGGCGCGATCGACGGGAACGCCGCCTCGCTGCGGGTCTCCGAGAAGCTCGGCTACCGGATCGCCGGGCGCTCGACCTGCTCGCCGCGCGGCGTGGAGGTCGGGCACACGGATCTCGAGCTGCGACGGGAAGACTGGCAGCCGCCGTTCCCCGTCGAGATCGAGGGCCTCGAACCGTGTCTGGCGTTGTTCGGCGCCGCCTCGCCCGCTTGAGAGCCCCTGTTCAGGCGGTTTCCGAGCGCTGCAGCCCGGACTTTACGTGGCTTTGACACGCCACGCGTTTAGCACCCGGGCAACGGCGACATCGTAAGGCGAGGGTCAGATTCAGAGATTCAGGAGGATTCACATGAGATGGAAACGCCTTGCGGGCGCGGTTACGACTGTCGCGACCGCGCTCACAATCGGTGCCGTCCTCGGTCAACCGGAGAACAGCCAGGCCGCCGACCCGGCGCCGACCAACCAGACCCTGCCGACGATCAGCGGCACGCCGCAGCAGGGACAGACGCTGACGACGAGCAACGGCACCTGGACGGGCGGCGGCCCTTACACGTACGTGTACTCCTGGAGCCGCTGCGACACCTACGGCAACGCCTGCGTGCCGATCGGCGGCGCCGCGTCCCAGACGTACGCGGTCGGCGCGGCGGACGTCGGACACACACTCCGCGCCACGGTCATCGCGCACAACTCCGGCGGGAACTCGGCGCCTGCGACATCGGCCCCGACCGCGATCGTCACGCCGGCGGCACCCACGAACACGGGTGCGCCGACGATCTCCGGCTCCGCGGCGGTCGGCTCGACGCTGACGGCCACGAACGGGACGTGGAGCGGCACCGTCGCCGGCTACGCGTACGCGTGGCAGCGCTGCGACACGGCCGGCGGCAACTGCACGACGATCGACGGGGCAACCGGGCAGACCTACGAGCTCGGCACCACGGACGCCGGGCACACGCTGCGCGTGACGGTGACTGCGAGCAACGACGGCGGATCAACGAGCGCCCAATCGAATCCGACGGGCGTCGTCTCGGCCACGTCGCTGCCGAAGAACACAGCCCTGCCGGTCGTCTCCGGCTCCGTGCAGGTCGGCTCGACGCTGACGGTCACCAAGGGAACGTGGAGCGGAACCGTCACCGGCTACGCATACGCGTGGAATCGTTGCGACGGCAAGGGCCACAACTGCTCGGCGATCGGCGGCGCTACACACTCGACGTACAAGCTGACCCGGGCGGATGCCGGCACGACGCTGCGCGTGACGGTGACCGCGAGCAACGGTGCAGGCTCGACCGCAGCGACGTCTGTTCCGACGGCAGTCGTCCCGACACCGGCGACAACCGGTTGCCCGAGCGGCACGGGCGCTATCAAGATCAGCCAGCTGAAGTCACCCGCCCGGCTCGCAGTCAGCGGGTGGTCGACGACCGCGAGTGTCGTGGCCCGCTCGACGACGGCCATCCAGCTCCACGTCCGGGTCACCGCCTGCGGCGGCCGCCCGGTCGAGGGCGCGACGGTCTTCGCCGTCCCGATCCCCTACAACCAGTTCAAGGGGAAGAACGGCACGACGGGCTCCGGCGGCACGGTCACGCTGACCGAGCAGCGGCTGAAGGGCTTCCCCGCCACCCGGCACCAGGAGCTTCTCGCCGTGCTCATTCGGGCGAGCAAGCCGGGGACGTCTGTCGTAGGCGGCATCTCGACCCGCCGCGTGGTCAGCTTCAAGGTGGCCAGGGGGTAGCCGAGGGAGGCGAGGGGTCGCGCACGCCGCGCGGCCTCTCGCCCCGGCGGGTCGTCAGCTTCCCGGTAGCCCGCCGGCCGCCGAGAGCAGAGGCCGCACGCGCGCACGCAGGCCGTGCGGCCTCCCGCTCTCCCCGTCGCGGCGGCCGTCTGCCGCCTCACGGAGCCGCAGGCGCAGCTCCTGCTCCTTCAGCGCCACCGAGACACGCTCGGCATGGTCGGTCGCTCAGGCGGCGGAGGTGACGAGAGAGGCGAAAGCCATGTGGCAAGCGTAGCTTTCAGCGCTCCAGCCGCATGACGACGCGCCGGCTCACTACACGGGTTCCAGCCGTGGGTTGTCGCGCAACTGCCGCCCGAACTTCCCCGACGGCTTCCCGTCCGTCATGACGACGTCCGCGGTGAAGTCGTTCGCGCCGCGGATCAGCGAGGAGCCGACTCCGTACGCGTCCACCGGCACCCCGCGCTCCTCGAAGGAGTGGATCTTCTCGACCGTGAAGCCGCCGGAGACGACGATCCGCACCCGCTCGAAACCGGCGGCGTCGAGCGCGTCCCGCACCTTCCGGACGAGCCGCTCGTTCACGCCCGTGGGCTCGAAGTCACCGAGCTCGTCCCAGAGCGAGCGGTCGACGAGCGTCTCCGACGTGTCGAGCCGCACGCCCCAGAGCCGGTCGCCGAGCGCCTCCGCCACCTCGAGCGCCGTCCGCACCGAGTCGTTGTCGAAGTCGACGAGAACGGTCACGTTCAGGTCCGGCGGCGCCCACTCGGCGAACCTGCGAGCGGCGAGTACCGTGTCGCCGCCGTACGCGGCGATGAGGGAGTGCGGCACGGTCCCGATCCCACGGCCTCCCCACCACGACGCCTGCTCGTCGCTCGTGACGCCGATCTCGGAGCCGGTGATCCGGCCGGCGAGGTAGGCGGCGTAGCCGTCGCCGGCCTGGACGCGATGGTGGTCGTGCCGCGCCGGCATGAAGATGATCGGCTTGCCGTTCGCCGCCTCGAGCACGCGCACGACGTTCGTCGTGATCAGCGTCCGGCGGGCGAGCGTGCCGAGACAGACCGTCTCGAGGTGGCCGAACGTCGTGTAGTCGCCCTCGATCGTGAGCACCGTCTCCCAGGGCTCGATCCGGTCGCCGTCATAGAGGGCGCGGATCGCGAGGCCGCCGGGCTCCCGGGCGCAGAGCTCGAGCACGGCGATCGCCTCGTCCATGCCGCCGAGATAGGCATGGTTCTTCTGGAAGACCTGGACGACGACGTGCGGATGACGGCCGTCCTCGAGGAGCGTCGCGCACGCGTGGTTGAAGTACGCGTCCGTGTACCAGCCGGCGCGCATCTTCTCGACCGGCAGGTCGAAGACCTCCGGCGGGAGCCGCGTCCTAGTCGGACTCCGCGCCATCGCCCGCTTCCCGCTCGAGCGCGAGGCAGGCGCCGAGGGCCGCCTCGGCGACCTCGAGCTGCTCGGCCGTCGGCTCGGCGGTCGAGAAGCGGTGCTGGAGCTCGTGCCCCGGCTTCGAGAGCGCCTGCGCGAGCGGGTTGGACGGATTGCGAGTCATCCAGCCGAAGAGCTCGGTCGCGGCCGCGAGCGCTCCGAGCTGCGCGACCGCGCGCGCCTGGCGCCGCAGCCGCTCGGGCGCGAGTCCGGCGAGCGTGTTGCCGAGGGCGGAGGTGGCGACCAGCGGCCCGACGAGGTGCCCGCCGCAGCGCTCGTGCTCTCGCGTCGCACGCTTCCCGTGCTCGTAGCTGCCGATCGAGATGTGCTCGGCGCCGTGGTAGGCGGCGAGCTCGCCGGAGCGGAGCGCGAGCACGGCCGGCGCCACCGACGCGATTCCGGCCAGGAGCTCCTGGGCCGCCGGCCGCAGCCTCGACTCGCGTACGCCGCGCACGAAGACGGCCGCGCCGAGCATCGAGCCGAGGACCCGGGGGCTCTCCATCGGCAGCCGCGCCTCGGGCAGCTTCGCCTTGACCTGCGGCAGTAGCGCCAGCGCCTCTACGAGGCGCGCCGGCCCGCGCAAGAGGGGGTTGTTGACGGCAGCCGCCCGGAACCGCTTCCGCGCCGAGGCGACCTCGAGCGAGCCGTCCTGAAGCCGAATCGCGCACGCCCAGGCATGCGGCCCGTGCACGAGCACGCCGTTCGGGAGCGCCATGCCGCCGAGCCGGATCTTCTCCACGCGCCCAGCGTAGCTCCCGGGTGCTGCGCACCCGCTCGCTGGAGGGCAGGGAACGAGGGCCGGGAGAGCGTGGTCTCCCGGCCCTCGTGCTCTAAGGGCTTGCCTGGGCTGGGGAGGATCGAGCGCGCGTCCGGAGTCGCGCGGGGGCAGGCCGCCTGCGGCGGCGTGCCCGCCCGCGACAGGTTCGGCGGCGACGTAACGCACCGTTACGCCGCCGCCCAACCCAGCCGGGGTTCTAGCGCTTCAACCCCAGCTGCGGTCCAGGGCCGCAGCGTACGCGCGAGCGTACGCTCCGGCCGAACCGCGCTCGCGCCGGCCTCCGCCGCGCGCGAGCGCACCACAGAGCCCTCCCATCCACAGCATCCCAAAGCAAAAACAGCACGAAGCCGGCCGGAGACCACGCTCTCCGGCCGGCGGAGTTCCCTATCCCATCTCGCGAGACCGAAGGTCTCGCGAGATGAAGCGAGCTACGTGGCGGAGCCAGTCGACGCCGAGCTCGAGGTCGGCGACGGGAATCCGCTCGTCCGCCGAGTGGACGAGCGCGAGGCCGACGTCCGTGGGCAGCTCTCCGCTCGCCGGGAAGAAGCCGTAGGCGACCGTGCCGAAGGCCTCGCGCAGCCAATGACTGTCGGTGAAGCCGGTGCAGGCGAGCGGGGCGGCCTTCGCGCCCGGCTCCGCCACCGCGACGAACTCCTCGAGCGCCTGCCAGAGCGGCGTGTCGAGCGGCGAGCGGGTGCCGCCGTGCGCCTCGAGCCACTCGATCTCGTACTCGAGGTCGCCGCCGAGGACGGCGCGGATCAGCGGCTCGACGTGCTCGGGGTGCTGGCCGGGCAGGAGGCGGCAGTCCACCTCGACCTCGCAGAGCGCCGGGATGACGTTCTGCTTCCGGGAAGCCGAGATCATCGTCGGAGCGAACGTCGGTGCGAGCAGCGCCTCGACGAGCCCGGCCGCGGCCGGGGCGACCGCTCGCACGCGCTCGACCACCTCCTGCGGCGCCGGCACCTCGCCGAGGACGACGCGGAGGAAGCCCTCGATCTCAGGTCCGATCTGCGGCTCGGGACGGTACGCGGTCAGCCGCTGGATCAGCTGCGCCGCCTTGACGAGAGCGTTGTCGGCGATGCCCGGCATGGAAGCGTGGCCGGAGCGGCCGTGCACGAGCAGGCGGAACGGCGCGCTCATCTTCTCCGCCACCGTGGCCTGGTAGACGCTCGTGCCGTCCGTCAACTCGAGCCGGTCGCCGCCGCCCTCGTTGATCGCGTAGTCGCAGCGAACGGCGTCCGGATGCTCGCGGCAGAGCCAGGAGAGCCCGAAGCCGTCGTTGACCTCCTCGTCGGCAGTGGCGGCGAAGATCAGGTCGCCGCCCGGCCGAAAGCCCTCCCGCGCAAGCGACGCAAGCGCGACTGCGCTCGCTGCGACCTGCCCCTTCATGTCGAGTGCGCCGCGCCCCCAGACCTGTGCCCTGCCGTTTTCATCCGGACGCAGCTCGCCGGAGAACGGCGGCACCGACCAGGCGGTCGGGTCGGCCAGGACGACGTCCGTGTGCGAGAGGAAGAGGAGGGACGGCCCGTCCCCGCCGGGAATCCGGGCGACGAGGTTCGCGCGCTCCGGCACCCTCGCGAGCAGCTGACACTCGACGCCCGCCGCCTCGAGGTAGTCGCGCAGCAGCTCGGCGGCCGCCGTCTCGTTCCCCGGCGGGTTCGTCGTGTCGACCCGGATCAGGCGCCGAAGGAGGTCCGTGACCTCGTCGCGGAGAGCGG
This sequence comes from uncultured Actinomycetes bacterium, assembly GCA_963775155.1. Lineage (GTDB taxonomy): Bacteria > Actinomycetota > Thermoleophilia > Gaiellales > Gaiellaceae > Palsa-739. The sequence continues at coordinate 141,656 of CAVZHU010000007.1, forward strand.
CAGTGGCCACCGGCCCGAGCATACTTCCTCCATGGCAGACCTCTTCTCAGATGCGGCCGAGCGCCGCGCCGGAGAGGTCGCTCCCCTCGCGCAGCGTCTGCGGCCGGGCACGCTCGACGAGTTCGTCGGCCAGCGGCACGTGCTCGGCGAGGGCTCGGCGCTGCGGCGCGCGATCGAGGAGGACCGCGTCCGCTCGACGATCTTCTACGGGCCCGCCCGGCAGCGGCAAGACGACGCTCGCGCGGATCGTGGCGGCGACGACCGGTGCGCGCGCTTCGAGGAGCTGTCGGCGGTCTCGGCCACGGTCAAGGACGTACGCGAGGTGCTCGCACGGGCGCGCGAGCGGCTGGGGGCGAACGGCCGGCGCACGATCCTCTTCCTCGACGAGATCCACCGTTTCAACAAGGCCCAGCAGGACGCGCTCCTGCCGGGCGCCGAGTCCGGCCTCGTGACGCTGATCGGCGCGACGACCGAGAACCCGTACTACGAGGTCAACTCGGCGCTCATCTCCCGCACGCAGGTCTACGAGCTGGAGCCGCTGCAGGGGGACGAGCTGCGCGAGATCGTCCGCCGCGGCGCGCGCGAGCTGGGCATCGATCCGGCCGCCGAGGTCGTCGAGCTCGTGACGCGACGGGCCGGGGGCGACGCGCGCACCGCGCTCAACATCCTCGAGCTCGCGGTGGAGACGGCGAAGGCCGAGGGCTCGGCCGTCACCGAGGCGCACGTCGAGGACGCCGCCCGCAAGCCGCCGCTCGTCTACGACAAGGGCGGAGACGCGCACTACGACTTCACCTCCGCCTTCATCAAGTCGATGCGCGGGAGCGACCCCGACGCCGCCGTCTACTACCTCGCGGCCATGCTGGAGGGGGGCGAGGACGCACGCTTCGTCGCGCGGCGGATGATCGTGCTCGCCTCCGAGGACATCGGCAACGCCGACCCACGCGCGCTCCTCGTCGCCGTTGCGGCAGCGCAGGCGGTCGAGCACGTCGGACTCCCCGAAGCGCGCCTCAACCTCGCGCAGGCGGCGGTCTACCTCGCACGCGCGCCGAAGTCGAACGCGAGCTACGTCGCCCTCAACCGCGCCGCGGCCGACGTCCGCGAACACGGGGCCGTCCGCCCGCCGCAGGCGCTCCGCGACAGCTCCTGGTACGGCCGCCGGCTCGGCCACGGCGAGGGCTACGTCTATCCGCACGACGACCCGCGCGGCTTCGAGACCAGCTACCTGCCGGAGGAGCTCCAGGGCCGCCGGTACTACGAGCCGTCCGGCAGCGGCGAGGAGAGCGCGGACGAGAACGCCTCGTAGGCGTCGCGGCCGAAGACGGCCAGGACCACCTTCTCGAGCGCTCGCGGCTCGAAGCCGCGGCACTCCTCGACCATGATCCGCGCGCACTCGGCGAGCGGGAAGCCGCCGACGCCGGTCCCGAACGCAGGCAGCGCGAGCGAGCGGCAACCGATCTTGTCGGCCAGCTCGAGGCAGGAGCGGGTCGTGCGCCGGACGAGCTCTGCGTCGGTGCGCAGGTCCTGGCCCATGACCGCGCCGTGGATCACCCAGCGCGCGCGGAGGTTCCCGGCGGCAGTCGCAACCGCTGTTCCGAGTTCGATCGGTCCCTGTGCCACCGCTTCACGCTCGATCACCTCACCACCAGCCGCTGCCAGCGCGCCGGCCACGCCGGCACCCATCCACAAGTGGTCGTTGGCGGCGTTTGCGATCGCGTCTGCCTCGATGTCGGCGATATCGCCTTCGCGAACCTCGAGCTCGGGCGCGCTCACAGGATCCGGGCGCCGAGCGTGACGCGCCGCCCGACCTCGTCACAGACCTCGAGGATCTCGGCCTTCTCGACGCTCACGAACCGAGAGGCTAGCGAGGTCGCCACCGACAGCGCCCCGGCTACACTGACCGCCGCGCAGCCGCGGCGAGGTAGCTCAGCTGGTAGAGCACTCGGCTGAAAACCGGGGTGTCGCCGGTTCGAGTCCGGCCCTCGCCACTCTCCTTTCGCGCTCGTCCGCTCCGCTTTCCACTCGCGCAGGTGCCGCGCCTAGGTCACCCGAGGCAGCCCGCACCGGTCAACGCCGCTCCGGCCCGCGAGGATGTCCGGAAGCGCGTGATGGAGAGCGTTCGTCTGCGGCGAGGGCAGGTCGTCCGTCGGCCACCACCGGATCTCCGCGATCTCGCCCGTCGGCGGTACGGCCGGCGTCCCCGCCGCGATGGTGCAGCGGAAGACGTACGCCGTGACCGAGCTGTCGGCGAGGCGGTAGGTGCCGACGAGCTCGCCGACGGACACGTCGACCCCCGTCTCCTCGCGCACTTCGCGCACGACGGCCTGCTCTGCCGTCTCTCCGTCCTCGACCGCCCCACCGGGGAAACCCCAGCGGCGCCGGTCGTAATTCTCCTTGATCAGAAGGAGACGGCCGTCGCCGTCGAGGATCACCGCCGCCGCGGCCTCTACCGGGACTCCCGTCGACACCGTGGAGAGAGGCTACTTCGCCTGCGCGGGAGAGCGGGCCGGCGGTCTCGACAGAGAGGCCGGGAGCCTAGCGCCTCGTTGCGCGCAGCGCCGTCGCCGGGGGCGCCGAAAACTCCGCAAACTCCGTAAAGCCGCGCCGCTCGAGCCTGTGGCGCAAACGTTCCGGCGGAACGTAGATCGGCGTCTCCGCACCCCTCGAGTACGAGATCGCGATCGTTCCTCCAGGCGCGGTGACGCGGGCGAGCTCGGCGAAGAAGGGGATCATGTTCGAGAGCGTGACGAGCTCGAACTCGGCGTCGCCGCACGGAAGCGCGGCCGCGTCGGCAACCTCGAGGCGGACGCGGCCCGCGAGCTCGGCCGGCAGGGTGCGCCGCGCCTCGTCGATCATCGCGGGGCTGAGGTCGAGGCCGACGACTTCCGCTGCGGGATACCGCTCGGCAACCGCCTTCGCGACGACCCCGGTGCCGGTGCCGAGGTCGAGGGCGCGCCGGGGCGGCGGCACGTCCGCGAGCGCGAGATCGAGTGCCCAGAGGTGGTGCGGGGCGATCCGCGTCTCCCACGTGGCGGCGAGCAGGTCGAACCGGTCGCGCAGCCGGCCGCGAACGAGGCGCCACGCCGACTGGTTCCGGACGACGAGATCGGTGACGAGGCGGGCGTACGACTCGTTCTTCACGCCACGTCCAGGCGCAGGACGATCTCCGTCCCCTCCTCGACCCGCAGGAGTTGCGCCGCGCTTCCGCTCGAGACGGCAACGGCGAGGCTCCCGTAGCTGTCCTCGTAGACGATGAGCTCGCCGGTCGGAGCGTCGGCGAACGTCCGCGCCACGACCGCGTAGAAGCGGCTGTCGTGGCAGGTGAGCTCGATCCGGGTGCCGGAGACGACGCCTGCCTGCTCGAGATGCTCCCGCGTGAGGTTGAGGGCCACGTTGCCGAAACGGTCGACGGCGAGGGCGGTGGCGCGGATCCGGGCGGGGCCCACCTGCGGTTGCGGGATCTCGAGCGGCACGAGCTCGTCCGGGTCGATCGGCGGCCCGAGCTCGGAGAGCGGCACTCCCGCCGCGAGATGGCCGGCGGCGGGTGAGAAGAGGTCGCGGCCGTGGAAGGTGCGGGAGACCGGCTGCAGGGAGTAGGCGGGGTTCGCGAGCTCGTGGGCGTCGGCGACCCCGCCGAAGTGTTCGGCGGCAGGCAGGAGGAGGCCGTTGTCGGGCCCGACGTAGAGGCGCCCCTCGCGGTCACGCAGGGCGAGCGCTCGGCGGCCGGTTCCGACTCCGGGGTCGACGACGGCGAGATGCACTCCCACCGGCATGTACGGGAGCGCGTTGGCGAGCACGAGCGCTCCCTGCAGGACGTGGCCGGGCCGGATCCCGTGGGTGACGTCGATGATGCGCGCCTCCGGCGCGATCGTGGCCATCACGCCGTGGCAGGTGCCGACGAAATCGTCCTGGAGGCCGAAATCGGTCAGGAACGTGATCGGCGACGCCATCGCCGCGGCAGGCTATCGTCTCTCGCGAAGAACCCGCTCGAGCGCTGCGAGAAGACCGTCGAGGTCGTGGCTCTCGGCCTCGGCTGCGAGCTCGAGATCGAGCCTGCGCACGGCGGCCGCCGTCTGCGGCCCGATGGCGACTACGGGCGCCCGCAGCGAGGTGTGTGCGAGCGCGCGGGCTGCGGAGGGCGAGGCCACGAGGACGAAGTCGACGTCGGGAACCTCCGCCGGCGCGAGCTCGACAGTCCGGTAGAGCGGTAGGAACTCGGCTCCGAGCTCGGCGACGAGCAGGCGGCGCGCGCCCTCGGCCGCGGCAAGCAGGACGAGGCCGGCGGGGCGCGGCAGCTCGGCCAGCACGCCCTCCTGACTCGAGACCCGTGGCACGAGGTCCGGCTCGAGCCCACGCTCGCGCAGCGCGGCTGCGGTGCCGGGGCCGATTGCGACGAGGCGGTGGGGCCGCTTCGCGAGGCGCCGGGCGAGCTCGGCCGCGCCGTTCGGGCTCGTGACGACGACCCAGTCGTACCCGGCCACGTCGACCGGATCGTCGGCGAGCGGCTCGATCGCGATCAGCGGCCACACGACCGGCTCGCAGCCGAGCGCCGTGAGCCGCTCGGCGAGCTCGTCCGCCTGGCCTGCGGCACGCGTGACGGCAACGCGGAGCCTGCCTTCAGACTCCATCCCGAACCCCCACCCGCCCAAGGGGATGCGCGAGTGCTGCGCCCGACGCTACCGCGCGAACCGCGCCGTGTCCGTGCCGGCTCTCGAGCAGGAGCGTCAAATCTCGTCACGCGCCGTTGATGGCCGCCGCCTCGGTGAGCTCCCGTCCCAGCACCTCGGGATCCGAACCTGTGCGCCGTTCGAGCCACGAGCCGTCCTCCGCCGCCACGAGCCCCGTCAGGATCGCGCCGTCGTGGTGCGCTGCCATCGGCGCTAGGCAACCCCCGCCCACCGCCGCGACTACCGCGCGCTCCGCCTCCACCCGCTCGCGTGTCACGCGATCGTCGGCTGCAGCCACGAGATGCTCGTCACCGGCACGCACCTGCAGCGCGAGCGCCCCCTGTCCAGCCTCCGGCAACACCTCCGCCGGGGCGAACCGGTACCCGATCTCGCCCTCGAGCCCGAGCCGGTCGAGGCCGCACGCAGCGAGCACGATCGCGTCGAGCCCGCGCTCCCGTCGCTTGCGCAGGCGCGTGTCGACGTTGCCCCGGAGCGACTCGATCTCCAGCGACGGCTCGAGCGCGAGCAACTGCGCCCTTCGTCGCACCGAGGCCGTCCCGATCCGCATCCCCGGCTGCAGCGAGTCCGCGCCGCAGAGGGCGTCGCGCGGGTCGTCGCGTCGCAGGTAGGCGCCGATCGAGAGCGCCTCGGGATCGACCGCGGTCAGATCCTTCGCGGAATGCACGGCCACATCGATCCGGTGCTCGAGCAGCGCCTCCTCGAGCTCCTTGACGAAGACGCCACGCGAGCCGATCTCGCCGAACGGCCGCGAGCGGTCGCGGTCGCCGGCGGTCGTGATCGGGACGAGCGCGAGCTCGATCCCGGGTGCCCGCAGCACGGAGAGCGCACGCTCCGCCTGGGTGAGCGCGAGCCTACTGCCGCGGCTGCCGACGCGGAGGAGCACAGGGCAATCGTTTGCGCACGAGCGGAGCACAGCCCACACTCCGCGGCCGGATCCGGATGAAGGCAGTCGGCGCCTGAAGCGGCAACGGGCGCCCGGTGAGCTGCCCGACCTTCAGCGCTCGTCCTCGCCGAGACCGAAGAGGTGCCGCACGGCCTCAGCATAGATCACTCCATCGGCTGCCGCGGCCGCCTGCTTCATCCGCACCGTCGGGAGGTGCAGGAGCTTGTTGACGATCTGCGCCGTGACCGCCTCGACCGCCCGCCGCTGGCTCTCGTCGAGCCGCCCGAGGAGCCCGTCGGCCTTGCGCAGCTCGGCCGTCCGGATCTCCTCCGCGAGGGCACGCAGCGACGCGATCGCCGGCACGATGTCGAGCGACGCCTGCCACTCGTGGAACTTCTCCGCCTCGGCGACGACGAGTCCCTCGGCCCGCTCCGCCTCGCGCCGCCGACCGGACAGGGTCTCGGCCACGATCTCCTCGAGATCGTCGATGTCGTAGAGGTAGCACCCGTCGAGCTCGCCGATCGCGGGGTCGAGGTCGCGCGGCACGGCGAGGTCGACGAGCAGGAGCTGCCGGCCTCGCCGCCCCCGCAGGGCCTCCGCGACGGCCGCCGCGTCGAGCACGAGCCCGGGCGCGTTCGTCGAGGCGATCACGACGTCGACCGACGCCAGCTGCTCGACGATCCGGTCGCGATCCGTCTTGCTGTCGGCAACGAGGACGATCTCGGCTCCGCGCGAGCGCAGGCTCCGGGCCGACTGCTCGCTCACCTTCCCGGCACCCAGCAGGAGGATCGTGCGTCCCGCCAGGCTGCCGAAGACCTGCTCGGCGAGGGCCGCGGCGGCGGAGGAGACCGAGGCCGGGCTCTCGCCGATCGCCGTCTGTGCCCGCACCTTGCGTCCGGCGTGGAGCGCCTGCCGGAAGACGCGGTCGAGGAACGGGCCGGTGGTCCCGAGCTCGTGCGCGACGCGCACCTGGCCGAGAATCTCCCCCTCACCGGGAACGAGCGAGTCGAGACCCGCGGCGACCCGGAACAGGTGATGCGCGGCGGCCCGGTCGTGCAGGCGGTAGAGCGCCGGCTCGACCTGCGGCTCGAGCGCGGCAAGAGCCGCCACGGCGTCCTGCTCCGCCCGCTCGGCGTCGTCCGCCGCCAGGTAGAGCTCCGTCCGGTTGCAGGTGGAGAGGCAGACGGCCTCGCGCTCGTCCGCCGCAAGCCGCTGCGCGAGCTCGCGGGCCTCCTCCCGCTCGAGTGCGACCCGCTCGCGCAGCTCGACCGGAGCATGATGGTGGGAGGTGCCGACGAGGACGAGGCGCATCGGGGCTCCCTAGGCGAAGTGGGCGGCGGGGAGGGCGAGACGGACGACGACGACGAGCGCGAACCCGGCGAGGGCGAGGTAGGCGGCGCGACGGCCGGTCCAGCCGGCGAGGACGCGCAGCGCGAGGTACGCGCACCAGACGAGCCACGTCGCCGCCGTCGCGGCGATGAGCGCGTCGAGCCGGTCGTCCTGCACCACGAGCCTCACGAGCCCGACCGCGATCCCCAGGGTCAGGAGCGGGAGCGACCACACGACGGCGCGGAACGCGAGCGCGTCGAGCGTGGCGAGCGCGGGCACCTGGCGGCGGAGGATGGCCCCCGGCCGCGTCTTCAGTCGCCGCTCCTGCCAGACGTACAGGGCCGAGAGCGCCGCCGCGAGCGTGAAGCCGGCGAAGGCAGCGAGGACGAGGCCTACATGCAGGACGAGGAACAGGTTCGAGTAGTGGCTCGCGCTGCCGACGCCGGTCCCGCCGCCGACGCGGGCGACGACGAGGAGCGCCGCCGCGAGCGGCATCACGGCGAGGCCGAGCAGCCGGTACGGCCGCCGACAGCCCCAGATCAGGTAGGCGGAGACGACGAACCAGACGAAGAGATCGAGCGACGACGCCCACGTGCCCCACGGGAAGCCGTCGTCGCGGACGGCCTGCGCGCCGAGCAGCGCGGTCTGCGCGAGCCAGCCGAGCCGCACCCCCCAGGTGGCGACGCGACCCGCGCGCCCCGGCCGGCGCACGTCCCCGAGGTAGGCGACCGCCGCCTCGCCGTAGAGGAGGAGCGCCGGCCAGAAGAGGATCTCAGCCAACGGGCGCCGGCTCTCGCGACGGCTCGCCCTCGCCGTCCGGCGCGGGCGTGCGCCCGGCAAGCTTCTCGACCTCGAGCTCGAGCCGTTGCAGTTTGAGCGCGAGGATCAGGACGTAGACGAGCACGACCGCGAACACGACGCAGTACGCCGCGGTGACGTACTTCTCGGCTGTGGTCAAACGAGCACCTCCTTCAGGTCACGCACGCGCTGGTCGAGCCGCTTGCCGCCGAGCTCCAGGCGGTAGAGCGTGTACGCGAGGACGAGCATCGCGGCCTGCGCAGCGCAGTACGTGACGAGGATCCACCCGCCGAAGTTCGGCCCGTGCAGGGTGAAGACGACCGGGTGGATGAGGTCCTTCGCGAGCCGGATAGCAGCGAAGCTGACGGGAATGAGGACGACGCCGAAGAGCGCGTAGACGGCGCTCAGGTTGGCGCGCTGCGGCCCCGGCTCGAGCGAGAAGCGCAGCATGAAGTAGGCGCAGTAGAAGAGGAAGAGGACGAGGAAGAGCACGAGCTGGTCGCTGCTCCACAGCCACCAGTGCCCCCACGAGATCTTCGCCCAGATCGAGCCGGTGAGCAGGACGAGCGTGCCGAAGATCAAGCCCTGATGGACGCAGACGTAGCTCTCGAGATCGGACCGCGGGTCGCGCTTCCACAGGTGGCGGAACGCCTTCCACGCCGCACCGGCGAAGCACGCGTAGGCGGTGATCGCGATCGAGACGTGGAAGTAGAAGATCCGCTGGGAGAAGCCCTGGTTCGCGTCGTCCGGCGCGACGAAGAAGACGAGCACGAGCGCGCCCGTGACGAGCACGAGCGAAGCCGCCGCGAGCACGGGCAGAGGAATGCGGGACGTCCGACCCACCGGCCGAATTGTCGCAGCGATCGCACTCATTCGGCGACCCGAAGGCGAGCGACGCTCATTCGGCCACGACGTACTCGAACGACGCCCAGCAGATCACCCCGAACAGGAGGTCGTAGAGCCCGAGAAAGACGAGGTACTTCCCCGGCGAGGCGACAACCGGCGGGCCGACGCTCGCGCCGACGGCGCCCACGACGATCGGCACGGCGAGCGGCAGGAAGAGGAGCGGCAGGAGCAGGTCGCGCGCACGCGTCGCGACGGCCATCGCGCCGAGGAACGTGCCGACGGCGCAGATGCCGACGTCGGCCAGGACGACCGCGAGGACGGTCGCACCCGAGACGCGGTGGAAGAAGAGCGCGTACAGCGGCAGGGCGACGACCTCGGCCGCGGCGAGGAAGGCGAGCGTCGCGAGCGACTTCGCGAGCCAGATCGCGCTCCGGTCGCACGGCGCGAGCACGAGGCCGTCCAGGGTCCGCTGCTCCCGCTCGGGCACGAACGCGCGTCCGAGCCCGAGCAGGGCCGTGAACAGGATCGCGACCCAGAGCAGCCCAATCGTCTCGAGCCGCGACGGCTTCGCCGGCAGCGTGAAGTGGAAGACGACGAAGACCGCGGCGACGAAGAGGAGCATCGCGGGCAGCGTGTCCCGGGCCCGCAGCTCGAGGAGCAGGTCCTTGCGCGCGAGGGCGCCGACGTCCCGGACGTAGCTCATGCGACCTGCCCTTGGGGCCCCCGGAAAGTGCGAAGCACTTTCGGGGGTTGGAGCGCGAGGCGCCCGCTCGCGAGATGCTCGACGCGGGCGGGCTCGTGGGTCGCGAGCAGGAAGCTCCGCTCGCCGCGCAGGTCGGCGAGCTGCCCGTCGAGCAGCTCGGCGCCCGCGTCGTCCAGCGCGCTGTACGGCTCGTCGAGGACGAGGAGCTCGGGATCGTGGAGGAGGACGCGGCAGAGGGCGAGCCGCTGGGTCATGCCACGCGAGTACGAGGAGACCCGCTCGTGGCGCGCGTCCCAGAGGTCGACGCGCTCGAGCAGCATGCCGATCCGCTCGCGCCGCTCCGGGACGCGGTAGAGCCGCCCGTAGAGGTCGAGGTTCTCGAGCGCCGTCAGCTCGCGGTAGACGAGAGGCTCGTGCCCGAGGTAGCCGACCTGTGCGCGCCCGAAGCGCCGCTCGAGCGAGCCCTCGCTCGGCGTCGCGAGCCCCGCGCAGATCCGCAGCAGCGTCGTCTTCCCGGAGCCGTTCGGGCCGGTGACGACGACGAACCCTCCGCGCGGCAGGTCGAGGTCGATGCCGCGGAGGACGCGCTTGTCGCCGTAGCGCTTGCCGAGCCCGCGAACGATCAGCACCCGCCCAGCATAGGCGGTTCCGTGCGCTTTACAGGTGTTTTACGGAGAGCTTGCCGCTGCCATGCACGCCGTCGTCAGGGTGGAGAACGCCAATCGAGTTAGGAGGACGACCCTGATGTCAAGGAAGCGGCTCGCATTGCTCGCACTACCGCTCGTTGCTGCCCTCGCAGTCGCGGGGGTGGCTATCGCCGCCTCGAGCTCCGGCGCGCAGGCTGCGTCGGCGACGTTCTCGGCCACGGCCGTCTCGAACGCGAAGGTCGTGTCGTGCTCGGTCAACGGCGGCGACACGTACGCGGCCACGGTGGCCACCTACAAGGGGGCGGCGTCGAGCAGCGACGGTCGCCTCGAAGGCGACGTCACGATCCGCGCCCGCAGTCTCGTGGACACGAGCACCGGGCTCGGCCGGCTGGTCGGCGTCTTCCGGATCAAGTCGGCGAACGGGAACACCGCGGCCGGCAAGATCGACGCCGCGCTCGACAACGGGCAGGCGAGCGGCCTCGTGGCCGGTCGCGTCCGCAATCCCAGCGGCCGGATCGTCCTGACGCTCTCCGCGCCGTTCGATCCCGCCGGCGGGTTCTCGTCGGGGTCACTGGGGCAGGACAGCGTCGCCGGGGCCGGCGCCGTCCTCTCCGCCGGATGCCAGGTGGGGAAGGTGCACCCGCTGCGGTGGCTGCACCGCCACCTGAAGCACGCCGCCAAGGGGTAGGCGAGAGACCAACCAGGGACCGGGACGCCACGGAGGGAGGGCGTCCCGGTTCCTATCGGCCGCCGCTACACGACCGCGTCGACGACGACGAAGACGGCAAAGACCACGCTGATCACGCCGTTCATCGTGAAGAAGGCCGTGTCGAGCCGGCGAAGGTCGTCCGGGCGCACGAGCGAGTGCTCGTACGCGAGCAGCGCGCCGGCGGCGGCAACCCCGAGCCAGTAGAGGGCGCCGACGGGCAGCCCGAGGCCGGCCGCGACGAGACAGGCCACGGTCGCGGCGTGCGACAGCCGCGCACCGGCGAACGCGCCGCGCGGACCGAAGCGCGTCACGACGGAGTGGAGGCCGTCCCGGCGGTCGACCTCCTCGTCGAAGAGCGCGTAGAAGAGGTCGAAGCCGGCGACCCAGAAGGCGACCGCAGCGCCGAGCAGCCAGACCTGCCACGGCAGCCGGCCGGTGATCGCCACCCAGGCTCCGACGGGCGCGAGGCCGTCCACGGCACCGAGCCAGAAGTGGCAGAGCCAGGTGAACCGCTTCAGGTACGGGTAGACGACGAAGCCGAGCACCGGGATCGGCCAGAGCCAGCGGACGAGCGGGTTCAGCTGCCAGACGGCGGCGAGGAAGAGGGCGAGCGATGCGGCGCAGAAGAGCACGACGTGCACGACCGACAGCTGGCCGCTCGGCAGCTCGCGCGCCGCCGTGCGGGGATTGCGCGCGTCGATCCCGGCGTCGATCAGCCGGTTGAGCGCCATGGCGAGCGAACGCGCGCCGACCATGGCGAGCGTGATCCAGAGCAGGTCGTGACCCGTCGGCGTGCCGGCGACGGCGAGGAAGGCGCCGACGTACGCGAACGGGAGCGCGAAGACGGTGTGCTCGATCTTGACGAGCCGCGCGAAACGCGCCGGCAGCGGCGCAAGATTCGTCGAAGAAGCCGTCACGTCTGCTCGTGGGCGACGACCCGCTCGCCGTCGAGCAGCTCGAGCGCGTGCGCGAGCGCGGGGCGGAGCACCGCGAACCCGTCGCGGCAGCCGCCGGTGGAGCCGGGGAGGTTGACGACGAGCGTCGAGCCGACGGCCCCGGCCGCGCCACGCGAGAGGAGCCCGTGCGGTGTCTTCGCGATCGAGTCGGCGCGTAGCGCCTCGGCGATGCCGGGCGCCTCCCGGTCGAGCACGTCCCTCGTGGCCTCCGGAGTCACGTCACGCGGCGTGAGGCCGGTGCCGCCGGTGGTGAGCACGAGTCGCGCCCCGGCCGCGAGCTCGGCGATCGCCGCGGAGATCCGCTCGCGCTCGTCGGGGACGACGCGCCGCTCGACCTCGTAGCCGTCGGCGCGCAGCAGTTGCTCGAGCACGTCGCCGCTCCGGTCGTCGCGCGTGCCGGCGGCCACGCCGTCCGACACCGTCAGCACCGCAGTCTTCAGACGACTTGCTCCTTCGTCTTCTCGACGAGCGCCACCTCGGCGATCCGCATCCCCTTGTCGACTGCTTTCGCCATGTCGTAGACCGTCAGCGCGGCGACGCTCGCAGCCGTCAACGCCTCCATCTCGACTCCCGTCTGCGCGGTCGTCTCCGCCGAGGCGACGATCTCGACCGACTCCTCGCGCACCTCGAGCTCGACCTCGACATGCGTCAGGGGCAGCGGATGGCAGAGCGGGATCAGCTCGCTCGTCCGCTTCGCGGCCATGATCCCGGCGAGCTGGGCGGCGGTGAGGGCGTCTCCCTTCGGCAGCTCGCGCAGAGTCCGCGCAGTCTCGGCGGCCATCCGGACCTCGGCGCGCGCGACTGCGCGACGGCGCGACAGCTGCTTGCCGCCGACGTCCACCATCCGCACCCGGCCGGAGTCGTCCACGTGGGAGAGCTCGGTCATTTCCCGGATCGTACGGCCTCGAGGTCGGCGAGCTGCGCCGCGATCCACTCGTGGATGTCGTGCCGGCGGACGTGCTCGCGGATCGCCGTCGCCCGCCGCGTCCGTTCCGCCGGCGCGAGCTCGAGCGCCGCGTGCAGCGCCTCCGCCGTTCCGGAGACGTCGAGCGGGTTCACACCGAGCGCCCAGTCGCCGAGCTCCTCGTACGAGCCGGCGTTCTCCGACAGGACGAGCACGCCGTCACGCTCGTTGAGGAGGAACGCCTCCTTCGCCACGAGGTTGAGCCCGTCGAAGACCGGGTTGACGAGCAGCACGTCGAACTGCTTGTACCCGGCGACCGAGCGCGGGAAGTCGTCGGCGACGTCGAGCTCGACCGGGTCCAGCCGTCCCGCCCGAAGCGATCGTTCACCTCCTGCGCCGCCGCCTCCACCGCGGCCGCATAGCCCGCGTACGCGGGGATGTCCTGCCGGGACGGCGCGAGGAGCGCCGACCAGACCGACCCTCCCGTGCAGCTCCGGATGCCCCTCGAGCAGCAGCGCGAAGGCGTGGAGGCCACGGACGATGTTCTTCGACGGATCGATCCGGTCGACCCGCACCACGAGCAGCTCCGGCCGCCGCGCTGCGAGCGCCGCCTCCCGCTCGAGCACCGCCGCGTCCCCGCGCAGGCGCTCGAACTCGGCCGGCGTCGACGCCGATCGGGTGCGCCACGACGCGGGTCGTCCGCCCGCGGTGCTCGACCGTTCCCGCCCGCTGGTCCACGCGGGCGCCGAGCAGCTGCTCGGCCGAGGCGAGGAAGGCGCGCCGCCAGCGCTCGGTATGGAAGCCGACCACGTCGTTCGCGAGCAACCCCTCGTGGATCGCGTTCCGCAGCTCTCGCGGCAGGGCGTGCCAGTAGTCGGGCTCGGGCCAGGGAATGTGGACGAAGTGCGCGGTGACGACGCCGGGACGCGCCTCCCGCACGAGCCGCGGCGCGAGATAGAGGTGGTAGTCGTGAAAGAGCACCGCCGCAGCGGGGTCCCGCTCGAGCTCCTCGAGCACCGCCGCCGCGAAGGCCTCGTTGACCGGCACGTAGCCTTCGCTCCAGGCGGCGTGCAGGACCGGGTCGAACTCGAGCCCCTCGCCGAGCCCCCACAGGTAGTGCTGCAGGAACCACAGCGTCGGGTTGGCGAAGACGTTGTAGAAGCGGTGGTACGCGGCGGGGTCGTGCGCGACGAGCCGGAGCCGGTACTCCGCGCCCTCGCGCGTGGTCTCCGCGCAGGCCGTGCCCGACTCGGCCGCCACGACCGCGTCCTCCTCGGTCATCGCGCTCGCGATCCACGTCACGTCGTGATGGGCGAGCAGGCCCGCGAGCGCGGTGACGAGTCCGCCGCCGCCGCGCCGCGCGACGCGCTCGCCTTCCTCCCGCGTGTACGTGACCGGAGCGCGGTTCGCGACGACGAGGAGCTTGCGCCGCTTCGTTGTCTGCTCGGGCAACGTCTACGTGGCCGGCTGCAGCCGCTTCACGAAGCGGAGCCGCGAGCCGCGCACACCCGGCTGCGACCGGATCTCGAGCTCGTCCGCGATCGTCCGGATGATCGCGATCCCGAGCCCGCCCTCGGTGAGCTCCTCGCCCTCGACCGCCGGCGGCCGGGCCGGGTCGAAGCCGGCGCCGTCGTCGACCACCTCGATCCCGAGCGAGTGCGGCGTCAGCTCGTACGCGACGGAGACGAAGCCTGCGCCGCCGGCGTACGCATGCCGGACCGAGTTCGAGACGGCCTCGGTCAGCGCGAGCTTGAGGTCCGCGACGAGCTCGTCGGAGAGAGATGCGATGTCGGCGAGGCCGCTCAGAGCCAGACGGGCGAGCGCGACGTATTCCGCGCGCGCCGGGATCCGGAGCCGCACGGTCCGCCTGCCTTCGAGCTCCACGCTCGACGTGTGGGACAAGGTCGCTTCGCTCACTCCGCAGCCGGCGGGCATCTTCCCACAGATTCGCGCTTCTAAACCCGCCGATTTCTGCCGGCAGCGGCCGGGCCGCGGCCGACGCGACGGATTCCCCGCTCCGCCCGACACGTACCCGGCTCCTGCGTTTCCACGGGAAAACGGCAGGCCGAAGTCCCTCCTAGACTGAGCGGTCGTGATGTCGGGCACCCCGAGACCCGAGCGACGGCCGTCACGACCGGGTTCCGTCGAGCGCCCCGTCAACGCGCGCCTCTATCGCGGCACCTGGCTGCTCGTCGGCCTGCCCCTGCTCCTGCTCGCCTTCAGCGTCGCCCGGCCGGCCGCGCTCCAGCCGCCGAACCTTCCGCCCGCCTTCGACGGAGCCGCAGCCGCGAGCCTCGCCGCCGACCTCGCCTCGCGCTACCCCCACCGCACACCCGGAACGCCGGGTGCGACCGGCGCGGCCGGCTGGTTCCGCCGCCAGCTCGAGCCGTACGGCTTCGCCGTCCGCAACGACCGGTTCACGGCGACGATCCACGGACGGACGACGCCCCTCGTCGACCTCGTCGCCGAGAAGGCGGGCCAGTTTCCGCAGGAGATCGTCGTCATGGCCCACCGCGACGACAGCGGGCCCGGCTCCGGGCTCGACAACAACGCCTCCGGCACGGCCGCGCTCGTCGAGCTCGCCCGCTCGTATGCCTCGACGACTGCCCAGCTGCGTCTCTCGCTGCCCTACTCGATCGTCTTCCTCTCGACGGACGGCGCCGGCGAGGGCGCCCTCGGCGCCGCCCACTTCGCCGCCGAGCTGCAGACGCGCCGGAACGTCGTCGCGGTCGTCAACCTCGACTCGATCGGCGGCACCGGCACGCCGCGACTCGTCTTCGCGGGCGACACCGCCCGCTCTCCCGCCGCGGGCCTCGTCGAGACGCTCCGGGCGGCCCTCGTGCACGAAGGCGGATCCGAGCCGGCGCGTCCGAGCGGGCTACAGCAGCTGCTCGGCCTCGCCTTCCCGTTCAACCCCTACGAGCAGGCGCCGTTCGTGAGCCGCGGCATGCCCGCGGTGACGATGACGACCGGCGGCGCGCGCCCGCCGAGCTCGGGAGGCCGCAAGGAGACGCGGCTCAGCGTCCAGCACCTCGGACTGATCGGTCTCGCGGCGGAGGACAGCGTCAACGCGATGGAGCAAGGCGTCTCGCTCGCGCAAGGCCCCGCGAGCTACGTCTTCCTCGGCCAGCGGCTCGTGCTCGGCTGGGCGATCGAGATCGTCCTCGTAGCGATGCTCCTCCCCTTCCTCGCAGCCGCGGTCGATCTCTTCGCGCGCTGCCGCCGGCGCCGGATCCGGATCGCGCCGGCGCTCCGCAGCTATCGCGGCCGGCTCGGCTTCTGGGTCTGGGTCGGCGTGCTCTTCGCGATCTTCGGGCTTCTGGGCTTCTGGGGCGGCGGCAGCGGACGCCCGCCCGCGCTGAACGACGTCACGTGGCCCACGGGAGCCCTCGTCGTGCTCGCGCTGCTGACCGGTCTCGGCTGGCTCGTCACGCGTGACCGGCTCCTGCCACGCCGCCCCGTCCGTCCGGAGGAGCGGCTGGCCGGCCACACCGGCGCGCTCCTCGCACTCGCGGTCGTCGGGCTGCTCGTCGCCGCGACCAACCCGTTCGCGCTTCTCTTCGTCCTTCCCTCGCTGCATCTCTGGCTGTGGCTGCCCCAGGTGCAGAGCCGCTCACCGCTCGCGCGGGCGGCGGTGTTCCTGGCGGGCTTCGCCGGGCCGGCACTGCTCGTCTGGATGTTCGCGACCCACTACGGGCTCGGCTGGGACGCACCCTGGTATCTCGCGCGACTCTTCGCGGTCGGCTACGCACCGCGTTCGCTGCTGGTGATCGCACTCGCGTGGCTCGCGGCGGCCGGACAGCTCGCCGCCGTCGCCGCCGGCCGCTACGCGCCCTACCCCGCACGCGGCGAGTACCCGCACCGGGGGCCGATTCGCGCACTGCTCCGCACGCTCGTCCTCTCCCAGCACCGCCGGGCAGTCGCAGCTCAGCGCCGGCGCGCAACGGGTCTCTAGGGCGCGCCGAGACGGAGCCAGGAGACGCGGGAGCCCGCCGCGAGCTCGCCGTTTCCACGTGGAACGTGCACGAGGGCGTCCGCGGCCGCCGCGCGCACGATCATGTGGGACTGCTGGCCGGCCACCGGCTCGAGCACCGTCCCGTCGTCGCCCGCCGCCGCGCGCGCGCGCACGAACTCGTCACGTTCCTCGTTGCGAGGCAGCGCAGCACCGAGGCTTCCTCGCTCGTAGCGCGGCAGCGGCTCCGCCGCCCCTTGCAGGGCTCTCAGCGCGGGCTTGACGAACAGCTCGCAGCCGACGAGCGCCGAGACCGGGTTGCCGGGCAGCCCGAAGACGAGCGTCTGCCCGTGCACACCGAACGAGATCGGCTTTCCGGGCTTGATCGCCACGCGCCAGAAGACCTCCTCGACGCCGAGCTCCTCCTCGATTCCGCGCACGAGATCGTGTTCTCCGACGGAGACACCGCCGGAGGTGACGAGCACATCCGCGTCCAGCCCCCGTTCGAGAGCCGCGCGCAGCGCTGCCGGCTCGTCCGGCGCGGGCGGGCCAGCCACGACCTCCGCCCCGGCGGAGGCCAGCGCCGCCGCGAGCATGAGGGCGTTCGCCTCGTAGACCTGCCCCGGCTGGAGCGGCTCTCCCGGTGGCACGAGCTCGCTGCCCGTGGCGAGGACGACAACGCGCGGGCGTCGCGCGCACGAGACGGCGGCTACGCCGGCCGCTGCCGCAGCCGCGAGACGAGCCGGCTCCAGCCGCGCGCCCGCCGGGACGACCACGTCGCCCCGGGAGACGTCGCCGCCGCGCGGACGAACGTTCACTCCCGCGGCAAGCTCGTGTGAGACCTCGATTCCGTCGTCTGTTCTGACAACACGCTCCACCGGGACGACGGCGTCGGCCGTATCCGGGACGACCGCGCCGGTCGAGATCGCAACCGCCTCGCCGGCTCCGAGCTCCCCGTCGAACGGGCGCCCGGCAGCAGACTCGCCGACGACCCGCAACGTCGCCGGCACGTCCGCGGCGCGCAGCGCGAAGCCGTCCATCGCCGAGCTCGCGAAAGGCGGCAGGTCGACGCGCGCACGCACGTCTTCGGCCGACACCCGACCCGCAGCCGTCGTGACGGGCACGTCCTCCGCCCGCAACGGCCGCGCGCGCGCGAGCACCTGCTCTTGCGCCTCCTCGAGGGTGAGTAGCGAATCCACGCTGAGCGCATACGGTAGTCGTGGGGCCCGGACACGAGACCGGGCGCATCTGCCCTGCCGCTCAGCCCCAGACGCCGAGCGCCCGCAGCCGCCCGTGCGCGCGCAGCCGCAGGTCGTACTCGAGCCGCTCGGCTGCGAACTCGTCGGCGGCCGCCGCACGGAGCGTGACGCACGCCGTCCCGTCGAGCGCGCTGACGTAGACGTCCGCGTCGCGCTCACCTGCCAGGTCCTCCCGGAGCGCTCCCACCGCGGCGGCGAGGTCCGCCGCGAGCGGCACTTGCACCGACACCTCGGCGTACGTCTCGCGGCTGCGGATCGAGCCGTTGAGGATCGGGTCGGAGGCGAGCTTGCTGTTCGGGACGACGAGCCGGCGCTGGCCGGCCGTGCGGATGAACGTGTATGTGAGACCGATCTCCTCCACGACGCCGTGCTCGCCGGCGTAGCTCACCCGGTCGCCGATCCGCACCGGCTGCGTCGTCGCGATCAGGAGGCCCGCGACGAAGTTCCCGAGCGTCTGCTGCGACGCGAAGCCGACGATGAGCCCGATGACGGCAGAGGAGGCGAGCAGGCCGCCCGCGACCGCGCGCACGTCGGGGATCACGAGCAGGGACGAGAGGAGGCCGGCGACGAGGATGACCGCCGTGACGCCGCGGCGGAGGACGCGGTAGCGCGTCTCGGCCTCCGGCGGCAGCGGTTTGCGCGCGAGCAGCCAGTCGACGATGCGCGCGACGACCGAGACGACGACGAAGATCGCCGCGGCGACGAGGATGTGTCTCCAGAACGGATCCATCTCGCGTTCCCGGTTCGTGACGGAACGCGGAACTCCTCAGCCCGGATCCACGCGACTCAGTCGAGCGGGAGGGGCTTGCGCCCGGCGAAGCCGTCCTCGATCCGATGCCACCAGGCGATCTCGTCCTCGCCGAGCCGCCAGCAGAGGAGGACGGTCTCGCCCCCGCTGCGGGCCGGGAAGTCGACGAGGCCGGCGTCCAGATCCTTCACCTGCGCGCCGTGACTCGAGATCTCGTCCACGAGCTGTGCCAGCCGCCGCCCGATCGCGTCGACCTCTGCCGTGGCCGAGGCGAGCTCTGCCGGCGGAATGCCGCCGCCGTTGCCGCGGATCTTGGTCTCGAGCTCCTCCTGCCGCTCGAGGGCGGTGACGTGCTCCGCCCGGAGCGAGACGAGCCGCTCGACGAGCGGCCGCACCTGCGCGAGCGCGGCGTTCGCTTCTTCGGGCGTGAAGTGGCGCATCGGTCCACCCTAGTAGGAGGTCCCGGCAGGACGGCGCAGACGGGAGCGACACACGGGCATCGCGAGGGAAGGACACAGGGCGAGCGGTCCCGGCTCCTATCCTGCGCGGTCGTGGACGTCGAAGCCCACCGGCCCGGCACCGGCCCGAGCTACACGCGGCTCGCTTTCTGGACGTTGTTCGTCGCCCTGATCGCGGCACTGAACTACGCGGCCCGCTTCTCCGGCAGCGGCGGCACGAACGGCACGACGCGCCAGGAGGTCTACTCGTACTCGACGTTCGCCGGCGGAATGGTCGTCTACGCCGTCTGGCTCGGCATGGTGCTGCTGATCGTGGTCGACCGCTTCGATCTCCTCGCACTGCGACTGCCGCGCCGGTGGGGCGCCGCACTCGGTCTCGGCGCGGCGGTCGTCGTCGGGATCTACGCCTGGGAGGCTGTCGTCTCGTTCCTGCCGCTACCGGAGAGCCCCGCCAAGGAGCAGGGCCTCACGCCGACGCACTGGGAGCCGGCGCACGCCGGGGCCTTCGCGGCGAACCTCGTCCTCTTCGTGCTCGTGGCGCCGTTCGTCGAGGAGGTGACGTTCCGCGGGGCGGGGCAGTCGCTGCTCCGCTTCCTCGGCCGTACACCCTCGATTCTCGTCGTCGGCGTCGCCTTCGGCCTCGCCCACGGTCTCGTCGAGGCGCTGCTCGTCCTCGTGCCGTTCGGCGCCGCGCTCGCGTGGCTCCGCGACCGGACGAGCAGCAGCGTCCCCGGGATGCTCGTGCACGCGCTCTTCAACGGCGTCGCGCTCGCCGCCGCCGTGCTCTAGCAGCGCGTCAGTCGTCGTCGTCGTTCTCGACGACGAACTCGTCGGGCGTGACGTTCTCGAGGAAGCTGCGGAAACGGAGCACTTCCGCCTCGAGCTGCTCCTCGTCGACGTCGTCGCCCTCGAACTCGATCGCCGACTCGGCGATCACGTCGTCGGCCGCGAAGATCGGCGCCTCCGCGCGGATGGCGAGCGCGATCGCGTCGGAGGGGCGCGAGTCGACCTCGATCTCCTGCCCGTCCTGCGTGACCGTGATCTGCGCGTAGAAGGTGTTCTCCCGCAGCTCCGTCACCGTGATCCGGCTGATGGAGGCGCCGAGCTGGTCGAGCATGTCGCTCACGAGGTCGTGCGTCATCGGGCGCGGCGATGCCTGGCTCTGGAGCTTCATCAGGATCGCCGCCGCCTCGGGATGCCCGATCCAGATCGGCAGGAACTTGTTCCCGTCGGCCGTCTTGAGCAGAACGATCGGCTGCTTGCCGACCAGATCGAAGCTGACTCCGTAGATGAGCATCTCCTGCATGCGTCTCCCCGACCTCAGGCCGAATATAGCTCAGGCCGCCCGGACGAAAGCGACGCCTATTCGCCGGAGCAGACCGCACCTGAAGTGCCTCGCCGGTACGCAGTCTCGCCGTTGGGGCGGTAGCCTCTGCTACCTCTTGCCGTTCCACCGCGAAGGAAGAGCGTGACGAGAAAGCGCCCTCTCGTCGGTGCGCTCGCGGGGCTGCTCGTAGTGTCTGCAGCGCTGGCAGCTGCCTCTCCGGCCCCGGCCTTCCAACCTGCGGGCTCGTCCATACCGCCCTCGTCCCGGTCATCCGTGACGCAGCGGACGCCCCACGGGAAGTCCGACCAGGCGACCAACAACCCCACCAGCGTCTCCTCCCAGGGAAGCGTCGGGGGGTTCGGCATCGTGCTGCTGCTGGGCATCGGCTTCCTCGCGGGGGTGATCGCCGCGGTGTCCCCCTGCGTGCTGCCCGTGCTGCCGATCGTGCTGGCGGGGGGCGCGGCCGGCGGGCGACGACGCCCGTACGCGATCGTGGCCGGCCTCATCGCGAGCTTCACGGTGTTCACGCTCTCGGCATCGGCGCTCCTCTCTGCGCTCGGCCTGCCGCAGGACACGTTGCGCGACGCCGCCATCGCGCTCCTGTTCGTCGTCGCCGCGACCCTGCTCGTGCCGAGGCTGGGCGAGGTGATCGAGGCACCGCTGTCGCGGCTCAGCCGGCGCCCGAGCGGCGACCTCGGCGGCGGGTTCGTCCTCGGCGCGAGCCTCGGCCTCGTCTTCGTCCCCTGTGCAGGCCCCGTTCTCGCGACGGTGAGCGTGCTCGCCGCACAGCACCGGATCGGCGGATGGCTCGTCCTGCTCACGCTGTGCTACGCGGCCGGCGCAGGAGTGGTGCTGCTTCTCATCGCCGCCGGCGGGCAACGGGTCTCGGCCCGCCTGCGCGCGACGCGCGCCTGGTGGAGACCGGCGCTCGGCGCGGTGATGGCCGGCGCCGCGCTCGCGATCGTGTTCAACCTCGACCAGACGCTCCAGACGCACTTCGGCTCGTACACGAGCGCGCTCCAGCGTCACACCGAGGCGACCGTCTACGCGAACGGTCGCCTCCAGGGGCTCCGCGGGACGTCCGGCGGCAGCCTGAATCTCCAGGCCACGGCTACGACGCAACCCGGCCGACTGCCGAACTACGGCTCGGCCCCGGACTTCGTCGGGATCGTGCACTGGCTGAACACCCCGGGCGGCCGGCCGGTCACGCTCGCGGGCCTGCGGGGCAAGGTCGTCCTCGTCGACTTCTGGACGTACTCGTGCATCAACTGCCTGCGGACGCTCCCACACCTTCGCGCGTGGTACGCCGCCTACCGCCGGGACGGCTTCGAGATCGTCGGCGTGCACTCGCCCGAGTTCGCGTTCGAGCACGTGCTCGCGAACGTCCAGGGCGCCGTGGATCGCCTGCACGTGACCTGGCCGGTCGCGCTCGACAACAGCTACGCGACCTGGAACGCGTACTCGAACCAGTACTGGCCGGCCGACTACCTGGTCGACCGCAGCGGGCACGTCCGCGACGTGACGTTCGGCGAGGGCGGCTACGCCGAGACGGAGGCCGCGATCCGCAAGCTGCTCGGTGTCACAGCGCCGGCGACCGCCGTGTCGAACCGCACCCCGACCGGGGTGACGACCCCGGAGACGTACCTCGGCCCGCGGCGGCTCGATCCGAACCGCTACGTGGGCTCGCCGCTCGTCGAAGGCCGGGAGGCCTCCTACCGGCTCGCCGCCTCTGTGCCGGACGGCGCGATCTCCTACGGTGGCCGCTGGACGCTCGCCGGCCAGACCGCGACCGCCGGGCCGGGCGCCCGGCTGCGCCTCCACTACGACGCGAGAGACGTCTACGTCGTCCTCGGCGGCCACGGCCGGGTGACTGTCACGCGCAACGGCCGGCCGCTGCCGCCGATCCACGTGACCGCAAATCGGCTCTACACCGTCCTTGCCGGAAAGACGAGCCGTGACGGGATCCTGGAGCTCGCGTTCACGTCCGGCGTCCGCGCCTACAGCTTCACCTTCGGCTGAGCAGCAGGAGCGAGACCCTCGGGCGGCTACAATCCGCCTCCGCGGTTCCCTCTGGGTGGGGCGATTAGCTCAGCTGGTTAGAGCGCCGCTCTGATAAGGCGGAGGTCCCTGGTTCGAATCCAGGATCGCCCATCTCACCGACACCGGGGGTTCGCGGCGGCGACGCCGAGCTTGTCTCTGTTGCCGAGCGGGGGTATCGTGGCGCCGTGCCTCGCTACATCATCGTGCGGAGCTTCGACGTGGGAGAGCCCGAGATGCCCGCGGTCGGCCGGCGGTCGCGCGAGATCACGGAGACCGAGCTCCCGGAGATCACCTGGGAGCACAGCCACGTAGTCGTCGGCGACGACGGCAAGGTGCGCACCTTCTGCATCTACGCAGCGCCGAGCGAGGACGTCGTGCGCCAGCACTCCTCACGGCTCGGGCAGCACCGGATCGACTCGATCGAAGAGATCGTCGGCGACGTCACGCCGGCGGACTTCCCCCCGGTCTGACGTCCGCCAGGTGGAACGACGCCGACGACGCGAGAGCGAGTCGGCGCCGCAGCGTGCTCTTGCGCTCGATCTCGTCGTCCGGAACGAGCTCGAACGCCTCCCTGTAGAGGAGGGCTGCATGATCCTTCGCCCAGCCTCGCTCGGCGAGCTCCGCCGCGCGAACGAGCTGCTCCACCGCGCGCTCGTGGTCGCCTGCGCCGAGCCAGTGGCGCGCCATCGCGCCGATCGCGTCGCTCGACACCCCCGTCCGCTCGCCGAAGAACTCGGCGACGAGCGCGTGCCGGCGGACGCGGTCGTCGCGTGGCAGCAGCTCGTAGGCGACGTCCCGGATGAGAGCATGGGTGAAGGCGTACTGCTGCTCCCCCTCGATGATGGACGCGGGCTCACGGCGGACCAGGTCGCGCCGTTCGAGCTCCTCGAGCAGGCCGGGCGTGTCGGCGTTGGTGCCGAGCACGCGCAGCGCGCCGAGCCAGAAGATCTTCCCGACGACGGCCGCGTCGAGCAGGAGCGTCCGCTCGGCCCGCGGCAGCGCATCGAGACGAGCCGAGACGATCTCGCGGACCGTTGTCGGGAGCCGGCCGGGGGCGAGCTCCCCGACGCTTGCGGCGAGTTGCTCGATGAAGAGCGGGTTGCCCTCCGCGATCCGGATCACGTGGTCGGCGTGGCGCTCGTCGCCGAGGCGCCGGAGCGCAAGCTCGCGGGCCTGCTGTGAGCCGAGCGGGCCGAGCGTGAGCGCCGTGTAGGCGGGGACCGCGGCACCCCAGTCCTCCCGGGCGTCGATCAGCTGGGGCCGGGCGAGGGTGAGCAGCAGCAGCGGGAGCCCGTGCACGCGGCGGGCGAGCGTGAGCACGAGCTCGAGGAGGTTCCCGTCCGCCCAGTGGATGTCCTCGAAGACGAGGACCGTCGGGCTCCGGCGAGCCGTCGCCTCGACGAACTGGAGCACGGAAGAGAAGAGCGTGTCCCGGTCGGCCGAGCCTGCACCCGCGTCCGCGCCGACGACGATGCCGAGATCGCCGGCGACCGCGACCGGGTTCGCCGCCGAGCCGCCGAGGAGATCCTCCGCGGCGGCCGCGAGCTTCCGGGCGACGACCGGCGCGGGGTCGCTCTCGAACGCCCCGGCGAGCAGCATCACCTGACTCGCGAGCGCACCGTATGTGCCGCTCTCCCGGTACGGCAGCGAGCGTCCGCGCAGAACGGTCGCGCCCTCCTCCTCCGCCTGCCGCGCGAATGCCGCGGCGAGCGTCGACTTGCCCACGCCCGCAGGCCCGAGGAGCGAGACGAGGTGCGGGACTCCGTCGCTGCGCACGCGCTCCCAGACCGCATCGAGCAGGGCCAGCTCACGCGCACGGCCGACGAGCCCCTGCTCGGCGAGCGGCCGCTCGCCGGCGACGGTGAGCGCGCGGACCGCCACCCACGCCTGTACGGGCTCCGCCTTGCCCTTTGCGCTGATCGGCCCGGTCGGCTCGTACTCGATCGCGTCGCGCGTCGCCCGATAGGTCTCTTGCCCGACGACGATGCCGTTCACCGGAGCCGCTGCCTGGAGCCGTGCGGCCGTGTTCACGACGTCGCCCGCAACCATCGACTCGCCGAGTGCGAGCCGTGCTCCGAGCGAGACGACCGCCTCGCCCGTGTTCACGGCGATGCGGATCTGGAGGTCTCCGCCGGCGAGCTCACCCACGGCGTCCCGGACGACGAGCGCCGCCCGCACCGCGCGCTCGGCGTCGTCGCCGTGCGCGAGCGGCGCGCCGAAGATCCCCATGACCGCGTCGCCGATGAACTTCTCGACGACCCCGCCGAACGACTCGATCTCGCGCCGGACACGCTCATGGTAGGGAGCGAGCACCGCCCTGACGTCCTCCGGGTCGAGTTGCTCCGCACGCGCCGTGAACCCGACGAGGTCGACGAAGATGACGGAGACGACGCGACGCTCGTCACGGGCGTCCGGCGACCCGAGCGGCGCTCCGCAGGCGAGGCAGAAGCGCGCGCCGGGCGGGTTCTCCTGCTCGCAGGCAGCGCAGACCGCCGACGACGGCGTGACGGTCATGCTGCAGCGGCGGCGTGCGTCCAGGAGACGGACGTGCGAGGCGAGGCGAGGAGCGTCTGGTAGACGACGCAGTAGCGCTCGGTGAGGCGCACGAGCGTGTCGATCTGCTCGGCGTCGGCGTCCGTCTCGAGCTCGAAGCGCACGCGGATCTCGCGAAAGCCGACCGGCGCATCCCGGTCGACGGCGAGCGTGCCGCGGAAGTCGAGATCCCCCTCCGCGTGGACGGCGCCGGCCACCGGGATCTCGAGCGACGTCGCCACGGCACGCAGCGTCACGCCCGCGCATGCCGCCAGAGCCTCGAGCAGCATGTCGCCGGAGCAGAGCAGCGATCCGTCTCCGCCGCTCGCGGGATGCAGCCCCGCCTCGGCGAGCGCTCGGCCGGTCGCGACGGAGCACGTGATCCCCTCGCCGAGGTCGCCGCGGGCGCGAAGCGTGACGAGCGCGTCTCCCGGCGCCTCGCGGTAGCGCGCCTTCAGCGGCTCCTGCACGCGCCGCAGCCCCTCACGGTCCACCACTCGCACCTCCTCCTCGCAGGGCCCGGATCCTACCCCGCTACAGACGGGCGGCTGCGTTCTCGAGCGCCTCGGCGAGCTCCGCGAGATCGTGCTCGTCGGCGAACGGCAGCTCGACCCGGCCCGAGGCGACACGCACGTGGAGACCCGTCAGGCGCTCGAGCGCGGCCCGCACCCGTTCCGCGAGCACCGGGTCGACCGGAGCCGAGGGCGTGCGCGGCCGCTGCCGTGCGCCGGCCCACTTCGCCCGTTGCTCGGCCGCCCGCACCGACAGTCCGCGCCGCACGATCTCCCGCGCCAGGCGCCGGCGACCCTCGTGGTCGGGGACGGCGAGGACGGCGCGGGCATGCCCTTCGCTCAGCTGGCCGCGCTCCACCATCCCCAGCACATCGTCCGGCAGCTCGAGGAGGCGGATCCGGTTCGACACGCTCGGCTTCGAACGGCCGACCCGTTCGGCCACCTCGCCGAGGGAGAGGTCGAACTCGTCGATCAGGAGGGCGTAGGCGCGCGCCTCTTCGATCGGCGTCAGCTGCTCTCGGGCGACGTTCTCGACCAGCCCGAGGAGCAGCGTCTCGCGGTCGTCGGTCGTGCGCACGACGGCCGGCACGGTCTCGTGCCCAGCCTCGCGTGCCGCCCGCCACCTGCGCTCGCCCGCGACGATCTCGAAGCCGCCTGCCTCGCGCGGCCGGACGAGCAGCGGCTGGATCACTCCCTGCCGCCGCACCGACTCGGCCAGTCCCGAAGCCGCCTCCGCCTCGAAGCGCCGCCGGGGCTGGCGCGGGTTCGGGTGGATGGCCTCGACCGGCAGCTCCGCGAGCACCGCCGGGGCGGCCTCGCGGCCGCCGATGAGGACCTCGAGGCCGCGGCCGAGGCCGCGGCGGCCCGGCGAGGGATCAGGCGCGCTCGACAAGCTCCATCGCCACCTTCCAGTAGGCGTCTGCTCCGGCGGAGCGACGGTCGTAGGCGATCGCGGGCAGCCCATGGCTCGGCGCTTCCGCGAGGCGCACCGACCGCGGTACCGCGGTGCGGAACACGAGCGGACCGAAGTGCCGGCGCACCTCTTCCGAGACCTGCTGCGCGAGACGCGTGCGGATGTCCACCATGGTCAGGAGAACGCCGCCGATGCCGAGCCGCGGATTGAGCCGCAGGCGAATCAGGTCGATCGACCGGAGGAGCTGAGTCAGGCCCTCGAGTGCGTAGTACTCCGCCTGCACCGGCACGAGCACGCGGTCGGCGGCGGCGAGCGCGTTCACCGTCAGCGGGCCGAGGGAGGGAGGGCAGTCGAGGAAGACGAAGCTGTAGCCCTCGCTGCCCGACTCGAGCGCCTGCGCGAGGTAGAGCTCGCCGTCGTCGCGGCGCGCGAGCTCGACGACGGCGCCTGCGAGATCCGGTTTCGCGGGCACGAGGTCGAGGTTCCGGAACGCCGTGGGATGGACGAGATCCGCGAGCGGGGCGCCGTCGAGCAGGTCGTAGCTCGAGGTGCCGTTCGCGCGCATGCCGAGCCCCGAGGTTGCGTTCGCCTGCGGATCGAGGTCGATCACGAGCGCTCGCTCGCCGGCCTCCGCGAGGCAGGCGGCGAGATTGACGGCCGTCGTCGTCTTGCCGACGCCGCCCTTCTGGTTCGCGAGCGCGTAGATGCGGCTCATGCAGCGTCATTCTCGCTACGCCTGCGGACGCCTCTTCGCTGCGAGGGTACGCTCGGCTGCGTGACCGCGACCGCGGACGTCCTCGACGAGTTCGGCGAGCGCGCCGCCGTCTGCCTGCTCCCGTTCCGGTCGTTCGGGCCGGCGGCGTTCTCGGGCACGATCGCCACGGTGCGCTGTCACGAGGACAACGTCCTCGTCCGCGCCTGTCTCGCGGAGCCGGGCGAGGGACGCGTGCTCGTCGTCGACGGCGGCGGCTCCGGGCGCTGCGCGCTGCTCGGCGACAACCTCGCGCGCCTCGGGCTCGGGAACGGGTGGGCGGGCGTCGTCGTCAACGGCTGCGTGCGCGACGCGGCGGGGCTCGCGTCGCTCGGGCTCGGCGTGAAGGCACTCGGCACGAACCCCCGCCCGAGCCGCAAGGAGGGCGCCGGCGTCACCGGTGTGCCGGTCGACTTCGGCGGCGTGACGTTCGAGCCGGGAGCACGGCTCCACGCGGACGAGGACGGCGTCGTCGTCGTGATCGTCTAGGCCAGCGGGCGCTTCCTCGCCACCCCGGCCCGGCGCGGGAAGCCCGGCGGCGTCGGCCCTGCCTTGGGCAGGACGAGCAAGCCGTCGTGCTCCTCGGGGACGCCCCCTCCGAGCTGCGCCGCGACGCGCGCGACGCGCTCGAGATCCGCGCTCTCGCCGAGCCAGAGGATCGCGGCACCCCCCGTTCGCACGAGCGGAAGGCACCACTCCGCCGCCACCGGCGGCTGCGCGAGCGCCTTTGCGAGCGCGACGCCCCACGCCTCCCGGGGCTGCTCCTCGGCCCGGCCGCGGACGACTCGCGCGTTCGGCGGCGCCCAGCGGCGCAGGAAGTCGCACTTGCGCTGCTGCGCGTCGAGCAGCGTCACCTCCCGGTCCGGCAGGGCCACCGCGAGCGGAATCCCGGGGGAACCACCGCCGGAGCCGACGTCCACGACGGGCCCGGCGTAGCCCTCCACGAGCGGCAGCGCCCGCAGAGCGTCGGCGAGCAGCCTCTCCCTCAGCCGTTCCGGATCGCGGATCGCCGTCAGGCCGGGCGTCGCGACGAGAGCCTCGAGCCAGGCCTCGAGCTCAGGCGGATTCGGGCAGGACGACGACGTAGCGATTCGGCTCCGTCCCCTCCGACGTCGTCGCGACGCCGGCGACGTCGCTGAGGCAGTTGTGGACGAACTTCCGCTCGACGGACGTCATCGGCTCGAGCTCCTCACGCTCGCCGGTCGCACGCACGCGCTCCGCCACCCGCAGCGCGAGCGACTCGAGCGTCGCCTCCCGGCGCGCGCGGTACCCCTCCGCGTCGACCACGACCTCCCGCCGCTCGGGCCCGTAAGCATGGAACCCGGTCGCGTTGAGGAGGTACTGGATGGCATCGATCGTCTGGCCGTGGCGGCCGATGAGAAGGCCGAGGTCCGGGCCGGAGCACGTGACGACGATCCTGTCCGCCTCTTCGCGCACCTCGACGGTCGCGTCGACACCGAGCGCGCCGACGATGCGGGAGACGAGCGCCCGCGCCTCGGACGCCTCCCCATCTGCTTCCACGCCCTCGACCGCAGCGGCTGCCGCTGCTGCTGCCGCCTCGGCCGGCAGGTGGGCGACCACACGCGCCGGCTCGTAGCCGACGCCGAGCAGGCCGCGCTCTCCTTCGGAGACGACCTCGAACCGCACCGCCGTCTTGTCGAGCCCGGGCTGCCGCCGCTCGAGCTCGCGCAGCGCAGCCCACTTGGCCTCGCCGACGGTCTCCCCCGTCGCCTCGACCGTCAGACCCTCCGGCGCGCTGTTCACCGGCGACCGGAGGTCTTCTTCTTCCGCCGCACCTTGCGCGGCGCACCGGTCGGCGAGCCGGGATTGGGCGAAGGCTCCTCGACGCGGGCTCCGTTCCCGCTCGAGCCGTCGTCCTGCGGCGGCGTGCGCGAGCTGCGCTTCGCGATGGTCGGCGCCGGCGTCTTCGAGATCAGGCGCCGCGTGATCAGCCCCTGCCCGACGGTCCAGAGGTTCGTCGTCACCCAGTAGAGGACGAGACCGGCGGGGAAACGGGCGATGACGAAGACGAAGATGAGCGGCATGAACATGAACAGCACGCGCTGCGTCTTGTCCGTCGTCGTCATCATGAAGAACGACGACGCCATCTGGCTCGTGACGTAGACGAAGAGGAGCACGTAGCCGCCCCAGTGGGTCGTCGTCCCGTCGGCGATCGACGGGATGAAGTGGAGGAACGAGAGGTCCGCGTGCGGCGTCGGATGGAAATTCGACTGGAAGTTCCGCAGCGTGTAGTAGAGGGCGATGAAGACCGGCAGCTGCAGGAGCATCGGCAGGCACGACGCGGCCGGGTTGATGCTGTTCTCCCGGTAGAACTTCATCAGCTCCTCGTTCTGCTTCTGCTTGTCGTGCTTGTACTTCTTCTGGATCTCCTTCATCTGCGGCGCGAAGCGCTGCAGGTTCTGCATCGAGTGGATCTGCCGGATCGTCAGCGGCACGAGCAGCATCCGCACCACGACGGTGGTCGCCACGATCGACCACGCCCACGTCAATCCGAGGTTCGAGTGGAACCAGTCGAGAACGTGACGCATGATCGTCTCGAGCTGGCTGAGGATGGGGATGGCGAAGACGATCATCGGACCGGGTCGAAGCCTCCGCGGCTCCACGGGTTACAGCGCAGCAGCCGCCAGCCGGCGAGGAGGCTTCCGTGCACGAGGCCATGCCGCCGGAGCGCCTGCACCGCGTACTCCGAGCAGGACGGGTGGTACTTGCAGGTCGTCGGGAAGAGCGCGCCGAACGTCAGCCGGTAGAGCCAGACGAGCCCGATCCCGAGCAGCGACGGGATACGCGAGAGGACTCTCACGCCGCCACCGCTCCGGTCTGTTCGAGCAGCTCGTCGACGCGCTCGCCGAGCCAGGCGAAGCCGTTCGCCTCGGTCGCCTCCGGCAGGCCGGGGCGCACGATCAGCACGTAGTCGTGTCCGGGCGGCACGCGCGCGAGG
Organism: uncultured Actinomycetes bacterium; assembly: GCA_963775155.1. Taxonomy (GTDB): domain Bacteria; phylum Actinomycetota; class Thermoleophilia; order Gaiellales; family Gaiellaceae; genus Palsa-739. The sequence goes on from CAVZHU010000007.1 coordinate 171,567, forward strand.
CGCTCCTGCCAGACCTCGCGCAGCTGGCGCTTGATCCGGTTCCGCTCGACCGCGCCGCCCGCGGCCCGCGGCACGGCGAACCCGACCCGCGGCTCCACCGGCTCCTCCTGCGGTAGCCAGTAGAGGACGAGGAACCGTGAGGAGGCCGAGCGGCCTCGGCGATGCACCGCGTCGAAGTCCCGGGACCGGGACAGGCGGTTGGCGCGCTTCACGGAGGCAGCTTAGTAGTGGGTCGCCCGCTGCGAGCCCCTACGCCGAAAGGCGGGCCCGGCCCTTGCCCCGGCGGCGCTTGAGGATCGCACGGCCGGCGCGCGTCGCCATCCGGGCGCGGAAGCCGTGCTTGCGCTTGCGGCGGCGGACGTTCGGCTGATAGGTGCGCTTCACGAGATTGCGAAAAGGCTCGTCTTTGCCAGAAAAATCCCCGCCTCGGGCGGGGCACGACGGCCAGTATAGACGACGCCCGTCCACCGACTTGTCCACAGCCGAAGAGGGCAGAGACATGCGCCTGGAGGGAGTTGCCCCCACCCCCGTCCACACCTGTGGACGAATCGGCGTGCTTGAAAAATGCCTGCACAGAAGGCAGGTTTGGCCTTCTCGATGCCGCTGTTATGCTCCTCCCGAGGGGCGGACTGAGGAGGATCGGGGCGTCGGTGGAGGACCAAAGCGAGCTGTCTGCAGATGACCTCTGGGAGGCGATCTCCGGGCGGCTCAAGCAGACCCTGAACGATGTGACCTACGGCAAGTGGTTCGGCGAGACGCGTGGGCTCGAGCTCCGGGGTGAGACTCTCGTCCTCACGGTTCCGAACGAGTTCACACGCGACTGGATCGAAGGGCACTTCCGCGGCCTGATCAGCGCCGCGGTGCGCGACATCGTTGGCGACGAGCGGCCGCTCGAGGTGCGTGTCGACGAGGGCGGCGGGCAGGCAGGAGGGCCTCGCTCCGCGTGGTCCGACACGTGCCGAGGCGGCCCGAGAGCGGCGGCTTCAACGCCAAGTACACGTTCGACTCGTTCGTGATCGGCTCGTCCAACCGATTTGCGCACGCGGCCGCGCTCGCCGTCGCCGAGGCGCCCGCGCAGGCGTACAACCCGCTCTTCATCTACGGGGGCACCGGCCTCGGCAAGACGCATCTCCTCCAGGCCGTCGCGCAGTACGTCGCGGAGCACTCCTCCGACCTGTCCGTGCGCTACGTCACCAGCGAGGCGTTCGTCAACGACTTCATCAACTCGCTCCGCGACAAGCGGATCGAGGGCTTCAAGCAGCGCTATCGCGCCTACGACGTCCTCCTCATCGACGACGTCCAGTTCTTCGAGGGGAAGGAGCGCTTCCAGGAGGAGTTCTTCCACACCTTCAACTCCCTCTACGAGGCCGGCTCGCAGATCGTCCTCTCCTCCGACCGACCGCCCCGCGACATCGCGACGCTCGAGGAGCGGTTACGAAGCCGCTTCGAATGGGGGCTGATCACCGACATCCAGCCCCCCGACCTCGAGACGCGCATCGCGATCCTGCGCAAGAAGGTCAAGGTCGACGGGATCCATGTCCACGACGAGCAGGTCCTCACGTTCGTCGCAGGTCGCGTCTCGACCAACATCCGTGAGCTCGAGGGGGCCCTGACGCGCGTCGTCGCCTTCTCCTCGCTCACAGGCCGGCCGATGACGGTCGAGCTCGCGCAGGACGTCCTGCGCGACGTCTTCCCCCAAGGAGAGGCGGCGGAAGTCTCGATCAAGCGGATCCAGGACCTCGTGGCCGAGCGGTTCGAGCTCTCTCTCGAAGAGCTCTGCGGCGACAAGCGGTCGCAGAACATCGTCTACCCGCGGCAGGTTGCGATGTACCTGTCGCGCGAGCTGACCGACTCGTCGCTGCCGAAGATCGGCAAGGAGTTCGGCGGCCGCGACCACACGACCGTGATCCATGCGACATCCAAGATCGCGCGCCTGATCCGTGAGGACAGGTCTGTGTACAACCTCGTGCAGGACCTGACCGCGCGGGTGAAACAGGTCCGCTGACAGTTGACCGCCTGTGGGACCAGCCCAATCGTCCACAATGACGCTCCACACGCTCGACCGCCCAACCTCGCTGCTCCAGACACGTCTTCCCCGTCATCCACACCCCCTATGACTACTACGGTGACTTACAGATGATCGAGAGTGACATTGCAGTCGGGTCCGGCCTGAGGATCACCTGCACGAAGACGGAGCTCGTCCAGGGTCTCGCGCTCGTCGGCCGGGCCGTCTCGAGCCGCACCGCGATCCAGATCCTGTCGGGGATCCTGCTCGAGGCGAGCGGCGGCAACCTTCGTCTCGCCGCGACCGACATGGAGTTGTCGCTGCAGGTCTCGGTGCCGGCGAAGGTGGAGGGAGACGGTGCCGTCGTCCTGCCGGGCCGGACGCTCGTGGACATCACGCGCCTCTTGCCGGCCGACGAGGTCACGCTCGAGCACAGCGCGGCGGAGTCGGTCGTCCACGTCACCTCCGGGAGCGCGCGCTACACACTCCACACGTTCAACCCCGAGGATTTCCCGCGGCTGCCCGACACTACGGACACGCAGACGTTCACGGTCGGCCGGGAAGCGTTGCTCGAGACGATCGGACGGGTGGCACGTGCCGCCTCGCGCGACGAGGCGCGCCCGGTCCTGACCGGCCTGCTCGTCCAGTTTGCCGGCGACAAGCTGATCATGGCCGGGACGGACGGATACCGGCTCGCGGTGAAGGAGACCGCGCTCGCCGCGGCTGCGCCCGATCTCGAGGCGATCGTCCCCAGCCGGGCGCTGCAGGAGCTCTCGCGAATCGGCGGCGAGTCCGGCGAGATCGCGGTGGGGGTGCAGGAGAACCAGGTCTTCTTCTCCGTCGACGGCGTTCTGCTCACGACACGCCGCATCGACGGCCAGTTCCCGAACTACCGGCAACTGCTGCCGGAGACGTTCGAGCACGAGTTGACCGTGCCGCGCGGGGAACTGCTCGACGTCGTCCGTCGCGCCGCTGTGATGATCCAGCGCGCGACGCCGCTGCAGCTGCGCTTCGCGGACGGGGAGGTCACCGTCGTCGCGCGCACGCACGAGGTCGGCGAGTCGCAGGAGTCGATGCCCGTCGCCTACACGGGGGAGCCCCTCGAGATCGGCTTCAACGCGGAGTTCCTCCGCGACGGTCTCGAGTCGGTCGAGGGCGACGACGTGCACCTGAAGCTCATCAGCCCGCTCCGGCCGGCGGTCCTGACGGATGCAGGCGGCGACTTCACGTACCTCGTGATGCCGATCCGCCTGCCCGGCTAGCCGGCCGCAACCGCTGATCGCCGAGACGATCTCCCTCCGCGACTTTCGCTCCTACGAGCGGCTCGAGCTGTCGCTACGCCCGGGGCTCGTGCTCGCCGTCGGCCCGAACGGCGTCGGCAAGACGAACCTCCTCGAGGCGGTCCACGTCGCCACGCAGGGATTTTCGCCGCGCACACGTACGGAGTCGCAGCTGATCCGCTTCGGCGCGACAGGTGCGCGGGCGGCGGTGGCCGGGCGCAGGGGCGAGGTGGCCCTGGAGCTCGAGGTCGTGCTCCGCCGGGGTGAGGGCAAGCGCGCGAAGCTGAACGGCACGCTGCTCCGAGCCGCCGAGCAGCTACGGACGATGGTCGCGACGCTCGTCTTCACTCCCGACCGCCTCGCCGTCGTCAAGGGGCCGCCCGCCGTGCGGCGCGCATACCTCGACCGGGCGCTCGGCCGTCTCAGACCGGCCCGCGCCGGTCTGCCGGCGGAGTACGGGGCAGCGGTGGCGCAACGGAACGCCGCGCTGCGCCGTGCGGCGGCCGGCCTGTCGGGGCGTGAGGCGATCGAGCCGTGGAGCGAGCGGGTCGCGGCACTCGGGGCGGATCTCGTGGCCGCCCGCGTCGAGGCGCTCGCGGAGCTCGAGCCGGCCTTCTCCTCGCGCGCCGCCGAGCTGGGCGTCGAGGACGCCTCGCTGCGGTATGCGGGCGAGCCGCCGACACGGGAAGCGCTCGCCGCGGTCCTCGCCCGCGATCTCGAGCGGGGTGCAACCTCTCTCGGGCCGCATCTCGACGACGTCGTGCTCGCCGCGGCCGCCCGCGACCTGCGGAGCTTCGGCTCGCAGGGCGAGCAGCGGCTCGCGCTCCTGGCGCTGCTGCTCGCCGAGGCGGAGACCATCTTGGAGAGGACCGGCGTGCCGCCCCTCCTGTTGCTGGACGACGTCCTCTCCGAGCTCGATCCAGAGCGGCGGAGGATCCTCGCCGACCGGGTGCGCGGCGCGGGTCAGGCGCTCGTGACGGCGACGGATGCGGCCATGCTCCCGTGTGCGCCGGACCAGCTGTTGGAGGTCGTCCCGGGCGACGTGGCGGAGGCGGCCTAGTGGAACCTCTCGGAGAGGACATTCGCGCGGAGCTGCGCCGGGTGGGAGGCGAGAGCGGCCCCGGCGGTGCTGCCGCGGCGTGGGCGGGAGCCGTCGGGGAGGAGATCGCCCGCAACGCCTGGCCGGCGAGGACACAGCCCGACGGGACACTCGTCGTGAACGTGCGCGACGCCGTCTGGGGGTTCGAGCTGACCCAGCGGGCCACCGAGATCTCGGCGCGCCTCCCCGGCCGCCCGCGCCTTCGCTTCGTCCCCGGCCCGCTTCCCGACGAGGCGCCGCCGGCGCCGCCGGCAGCGCCGCTGAAGGCCTCGCCCGAGCAGGTCCGTGAGGCCGAGGAGATGACGGCTGCGATCGCCGATCCGGACCTGCGGGAATCTGTCGCGAAAGTGATAAGAGCGGCGCTCGCACGCGCCCCGGACGACCGCTCCGTCTGATACACTTCCGGGTGCCCGCAAATGCCCAATTTGCAGGGCTTTTTTCATGACTGAATTGGACTACTCCGCAAAGGACATCACCGTCCTCGAAGGGCTCGACCCGGTCCGGCTCAGGCCGGGGATGTACATCGGCTCCACCGGCCTCCGCGGCCTCCACCAGCTGATCAACGAGGTGGTCGACAACTCGGTCGACGAGGCCCTCGCCGGCCGCAACGACCGCATCGACGTCACCCTGCATCCCGACAACTCGGTCACGGTTCAGGACTGGGGATCCGGCATCCCCGTGGACGTGATGCCCGAACAGGGCCTGCCCGCCTTGACCGTCGTCCTGACGAAGCTTCACGCGGGCGGCAAGTTCGGCGGCGACGGCTACAAGGTCTCGGGCGGCCTGCACGGCGTCGGGGTCTCGGTTGTCAACGCGCTCTCGGAGCGGCTCGTGGTCGACGTCCGCCGCGACGGCAACGTCTACCGGCAGGAGTTCGAGCGCGGCGTGCCGCTCGGCGACATGGAGGTCGTCGGGAAGATGGCCGAGGACGAGCCGACGGGGACGACCGTCACTTTCCTGCCCGACTCCGAGGTCTTCGAGGAGCTCGAGGCCGACGCCGCCACGGTCACGCAGCGGCTGCGCGAGACGGCCTTCCTGACCAAGGGCCTCTACATCAAGCTCGTCGACGAGCGCGCCGGCGGCAAGACGGTCGAGTTCCACTACGAGGGCGGCATCCGCGACTTCGTCTCGTACGTCAACGCGGCGAAGGACGCGATCCACAAGTCGATCGCCTACTTCGAGGGGGAGACCGAACAGGGCGCCGTCGAGGTGGCGATGCAGTGGAACGGCTCCTACCAGGAATCGGTCTTCACCTTCGCCAACAACGTCAACACCGTCGAGGGCGGCTCGCATCTCTCGGGCTTCCGCAGCGCCCTGACGCGCACGCTGAACGCGAAGGCGCAGGACCTCAAGCTGCTGAAGAAGGAGGAGAGCCTCGACGGCGAGGACGTGCGCGAGGGTCTCGCGGCGGTCGTCTCGGTCAAGCTCCGCAATCCGCAGTTCGAAGGGCAGACGAAGACGAAGCTGGGCAATCCCGGCATCGAGGGCCTCGTCCAGACGACCGTCAACTCCTCATTCGGCCGGTTTCTCGAGGAGAACCCGCAGGACGCGCGGGCGATCTGCAACAAGGCCATCGCCGCAATGCGCGCGCGGCTCGCGGCGCGCAAGGCGCGTGAGCTGACACGGCGCAAGTCGGCGCTCGACAGCTCGGCGCTACCGGGAAAGCTCGCCGACTGCTCGATCCGCGACCCGTCGCTTGCCGAGCTGTTCATCGTCGAGGGCGACTCCGCCGGCGGATCTGCGAAGACGGGACGAGACCGCACGTACCAGGCGATCCTGCCCCTGCGCGGCAAGATCATCAACAGCGAGAAGAACCGGATCAACAAGGTTCTCTCGAACACCGAGATCCAGGCGATGATCACCGCGATCGGCACCGGCATCGGAGACGAGTTCGACCTCTCCGGCCTCCGCTACCACCGGATCATCATCATGACCGACGCCGACGTCGACGGCTCCCACATCCGGACGCTCGTGCTCACCTTCTTCTACCGGCACATGCGTGAGCTGTTCGAGTACGGCCACATCCACATCGCGGTGCCGCCGCTCTACAAGGTCAAGCTCGGCAACCAGGAGTTCTATTTCGAGAAGGAGTCGCAGCTCGAGGAGCTGCTGGTGCGCGAGCGCTTCGGCGACCTCGACGTGCGCGACCGCGAGGGCACCGAGCTGAAGCTGACCGAGGCTCGCTGGAAGCGGTTCATCGGGGCGCTCGCCGAGTTCGAGGGCTGGAGCGCACGCCTGCGCTCCGACTTCGGCCATCATCCCGCCGACCTCGTGATTGCGCACCGGCTCGTCGAGGGCGACGCGGCGACGCCGGCCGAGGCGGAGAAGGCGATCGCGGCGCTGCCGCCGAACGGGTTCAAGCTCTCCGTCCTCGAGCGCGACGAGCACGGCCTCAGCGTCAAGGTCGTAGAGGAGGAGACGTCCGCTGCGCAGACCGTGACGCTGACGGCTGAGCTCCTCTCCTCGCCGATCTACGCGAACCTGCGCCGGGCGTACGCAAAGCTGGTCGAGGCCGTCGGCCCGCCGCCGTTCACGCTCGCGCTCGGCAAGCACCGGGCCGAGGCGCAGACCTTCCCTGGGCTCCGCCGGGGCGCGCTCGATCTCGTCAAGGAGGTCGGGATCCAGCTCTCCCGCTACAAGGGCCTCGGCGAGATGAACCCCGAGCAGCTCTGGGAGACGACGATGGATCCCACGAAGCGCCTCGTCGTCCGGGTAGACGTCGAGGACGCGAGCGCCGCCGACCAGCTCTTCTCGATGCTGATGGGCGACCAGGTCGAGCCACGGCGTCTCTTCATCGAGGAGAACGCGAAGGACGTCAACTTCCTTGACGTCTAGGGGCCGGCATGTCTGAGGTCGAGACGGGCGCACTCGGAGGAGGCAGGGTCGAGTCCCGCGAGCTCGAGCAGGAGATGCGCGCGAGCTTCCTCGACTACGCGATGAGCGTGATCGTGTCGCGCGCGCTGCCCGACGTGCGCGACGGCCTCAAGCCGGTGCACCGGCGCGTCCTCTACGGGATGCACGAGGCGGGTCTGCAGCCGAACCGGCCGTACAAGAAGTCCGCCTCCACCGTCGGCGCGGTGATGGCGAACTACCACCCGCACGGCGACTCGGCGATCTACGACACGCTCGTGCGCATGGCGCAGCCGTTCTCGCTGCGCTACCCACTCGTCGACGGACAGGGGAACTTCGGCTCGATCGACGACGACCCGGCGGCGGCCATGCGCTACACGGAGGCGCGGCTGGCCCGGATCGCCACCGAGCTGCTGCGCGACATCGACGCGAACACGGTGGACTTCGAGCCGAACTACGACGAGTCACGCCGCCAGCCGTCCGTTCTGCCGTCGCGCTTCCCGAACCTGCTCGTCAACGGCTCGACCGGGATCGCGGTCGGCATGGCGACGAACATGCCGCCTCATCACCTCGGCGAGACGATCGACGCCGTCGTAGCGATGATCGACGAGCCGGAGATCTCGGTCGAGGGACTGATGAAGCACATCAAGGGCCCCGACTTCCCGACCGGCGCGATCGTCGTCGGGCGCTCCGGGATCCGTGACGCCTACCGCACCGGCCGCGGCCGGATCATCATGCGCGCGCGGGCGCACATCGAGGAGCTGCGCGGAGGCAAGTCGGCGATCGTGATCACCGAGCTCCCGTACGGCGTCAAAAAGGGCGGCGACACGGGCGTGATCCGGAAGATCGCCGACCTCGTGCAGGACAAGACGCTCACGGAGATCTCCGACCTCGCCGACCACTCCGACCGCACCGGGATGCGGATCCAGGTCGAGCTGAAGCGCGACGCCGTGCCGCAGGTGGCGTTGAACAAGCTGTTCAAGCACACGCCGCTGCAGGCGACGTTCGGCTACAACGCTGTCGCTCTCGCCGACGGCGTGCCGCGCACGCTCTCGCTGCTCGAGCTGGTCACGCACTACCTCGACTTCCAGCGCGAGGTCGTCACCCGCCGCTCGAAGGACGAGCTGCGCAAGGCCGAGGCCCGGGCGCACGTCCTCCAGGGCTACCTGATCGCGCTCGACAACATCGACGAGATCGTCGCCCTGATCCGGGCCGCGGACGACGTCGAGGAAGCCCGGACGCAGCTGATCGAGCGTTTCGCGCTGAGCGAGATCCAGGCGCAGGCGATCCTCGAGATGCGGCTCTCCCGCCTCACAGGGCTTGCCCGCAAGGAGGTCGAGGCCGAGTTCAAGGACCTGCAGGAGCGGATCGCCGAGCTACGGGAGATCCTCGGCGACCAGGCCAAGATCGACGCCCTGATCCGCGACGAGCTGCTCGAGATCAAGCAGATCTACGGCCGCAGCGACGACCGCCGCACCGAGATCGTCGCGGCCGAGGAGGAGCTCGAGCTCGAGGACCTGATCGCGGAAGAGGACATGGTCATTGCGATCACGCGCTCCGGCTATATCAAGCGACTGCCGGTGACGGCGTATCGCGAGCAGCGGCGCGGCGGCATCGGCGTGATGGGGATGGAGTTGAAGGAGGACGACTACATCGAGCACCTCTTCGTCGCCTCCACGCACGACTACATCCTCTTCTTCACGAACGTCGGCAAGGTCTACCGGCTCAAGGTGCACGAGCTGCCACTCGGATCCCGCCAGTCGAAGGGCCGGGCGATCGTCAACCTTCTCCCCTTCCGCCAGGACGAGCAGGTGCGCGCCGTGATCCAGACGCGGGACTTCGAGGAGGCCAAGTACCTCGTCTTCGCCACGAAGAACGGCGTCGTCAAGAAGACCGAGCTCGCTGCGTACAACACGCCGCTCAAGGCGGACGGGATCATCGCGATCAAGATGCGCGACGGGGACGAGCTCGTCGGCGTCCGCCACGCCACCGGCAGGGACGACATCCTCATCGTCTCGAAGAAGGGCCAGGCGATCCGCTTCCACGAGACCGACGCGCGACCGATGGGCCGTGATACCTCCGGCGTGGCCGGCATGAAGCTGCGCGCCGGCGACGAGGTGATCTCGATCAACATCGCCGAGGACGATGCCGACCTGCTCGTCGTGACCGAGAACGGTTTCGGCAAGCGCACCCGCGTCTCCGACTACCCGGTCAAGCACCGTGGCGGGATGGGCGTCAAGACCGTGCAGCTCACGGAGGCGCGCGGCTATCTCGTCGGCTCCCGCGTGGTGCGCGACGGCTACCAGGTGATGCTCATCTCCACCGCGGGCACCGTGATCAAGATTCCGGTCGAGGACGTCAAGCGGCTCGGCCGCTCCACGCAGGGCGTGATCGTCATGCGGTTGCGCGGCTCCGACGAGCGCGTCTCGGCGCTCGCTCCCGTGGTCGAGACGGAAGCCGGCGATCCGGCCGATCCGGCCGATCCCGCCGATCCGCGCGACGCCTGACCGGGCTCGTTCGGCCGCCCCCCTTCCCAAAGCTGCGCCCGCGCTCTATAACTCCCCCAGCAGTTCACTGTCCAACGGGCGAGGGCGGACATGGCGGTCAGCCGGCAGGCCGATCTTCTCGAGCCAATCAATCTTGCGGAACATCTGGACAAGGTCGAGCTCTATCTCGGCCAGGTCTGCCGGATCGCCGGCGTCTCGAAGATGCAGCTCGACTACTGGACGAACAAGGCGCAGATCCCGACGAAGGGCAAGAAGCAGCGGATCTACGACATCGACGCGCTCGAGACGGTGATGCTGATCAAGCAGGCGAAGGACAAGGGCCTGAACCTCGGCGCGGCGATCGAGGCCGCCCGCACGTTCCGTGAGCAGCGCGTCCGCAGCGTGGCGCCGTAGACGGTCCTGGCGCGATGCCGGCCTCCGACGACCCGGTGGTCGACGTGCACGCCGCGGCGTACGACGCGTGGGCGGAGACGTTCGCCGAGCGGACGGCTGCGATGCCGCGTGCCCTCGCGGCGCTTGGTGAGCGTGTCCTCGCCCGCTCTCCCGCAACTCCCCGCGTTCTCGACGTCGGCTGCGGGCCGGGTCGGGACCTGGCCTGGTTCGAGGAGCGGGGCGCGACCGTCACGGGTGTCGACGTCTCGCGGCGGATGCTGGAGCTCGCCCGGACACGCTGTCGCGGCGTGCTGCTGGAGATGGACATGCGTGAGCTCGCGTTGCCGGACACCTCGTTCGACGTCGTCTGGTCGATCGCGTCGCTCCTCCATCTGCCGAAGGCGGCCGCGGCCCGCGCGCTCGGGGAGTTCCGGCGGGTCGCGAAGCCCGGCGGGGTCGTCGTCCTCGCGGTCAAGCGCGGTGCAGGCGAGCAGTGGGAGCAGGCCGCCGCGGCGCCGCGCCGGTTGTTCGCGCGGTACGAGCCGGACGAGCTGCGGGCGGCGCTCGCGGCCGCCGGCCTCGCCGCCGAGAGCGTCGAGTCCAGCCTGAGCGAGCTCGGCGAGGAATGGCTCCACGCGGTCGCCGTCCCGCCTCGGATCGTCTAGAGCCCCGTCTGCAGCCCCTGCCAGTCGTCGTAGCGGTGCTCGAGCTCGAGCAGGATCGCCGCGAGGAGCGGCGCACGCGGCCACTCGCGCCCCGTCTCGAGCCGAAGGGACGTCGGCGGCTTTACGGCTTCGGCGGGCAGCTCGTCCGCCGCCTGGTTGACGTTGACACCGATCCCGAGCACGACCCGCCCGTCACCCGCCTCCGGCAGGAGCCCCGCGATCTTCCGCCCCGCGACCATGACGTCGTTCGGATGGGTCACGACCGCGTCGACCGGCAGCGCGGCGGCGACCGCCTCCCCCGCGAGGACCGAGAGCTCGGGCCAGCGGGCCAGCGGCAGCGTCGGCCGGAGGACGACCGAGAAGAGCAGTGCCCGGGCCGGCGGCGCGAGCCAGCTCCGCCCGAGCCGCCCGCGTCCCTGCGTCTGGAGGTCCGCGGCGGCCGTCGCGCCCTCGGGCTCTGCCTGACCGAGCAGGCGCTGCGTCGACTCGCATTCGTCGACGAAGGCGTACGGGCGACCGAGACGGCCGCGCAGGAGCGGCAGTAGGACCTCCGGAGCCAGCTCCGACACGGCTGCTTAGACTAGTCCCGCCGTGGACGCGATTCGTCAGCCGCTGCGTCGGCAAGGCCGGCTCGACTACGAGAGCCTCAGCGACCCGATCCTCGTCACCCGCGCGAAGGACGGCGACGCCCGCGCGCTCGAAGCGCTCTGCGCTCGCCATGCACCACGCGTCGAGCGGCTGGCGCACCATCTTCTGCGCGACCGCGAGGATGCCCGCGACGCGGCGCAGGAGTCCCTCGCGAAGCTCTGCGTGCGGCTGCGGCAATTCCGGGGCGAGGCGCAGTTCTCCACGTGGCTGCACCGGCTCGTCGTCAACACGTGCCGCGACGTCGCCGACCGGCAACGGGCCCGCACGCACGAGTCGCTGCCGGAGGAGCTCGGCGCCGACGTCGAGCACGATCCGATCCGCGGCGTCCGGATCTCGGAGTTGCGGCGGGAGCTCTGCGACTCGCTCGCCGGGATCTCCCCCGCCCAGGCGCAGGTGATCGTGCTCCGGGATGCACTCGGCTACACGTTCGAGGAGATCGCCACGGCGGCCGGCATGCCGGTCGGCACGGCGAAGTGCCACGCGCACCGAGGCCGCAGCCGTTTGCGCGAGCAGCTCGAGCACCGAGACGTGGCGTGAGCACGCCGCCCGCGCCGTTCGGTCGGGACGTGATCGAGTCGATCATCCCGCACCGGCCGCCGTTCCTGCTCGTCGACGAGGTGCTCGAGCTCGACGCGGGCCGCCGCGTCCGCGGCCGCTTCACGGTTCCTGCGGACGGCTGGTGGTTTCGCGGTCACTTCCCCGGGCGCCCGGTGATGCCGGGCGTGCTCACGATCGAGGCGATTGCGCAGTGCGGCGCGGTGGCCGTGCTCGCCGACGAGCGGAACTCGGGCAAGGTCCCCTTCTTCGGCGGGATCGACGACTGCCGCTTCAAGCGGGTCGTCGAGCCGGGGGACGTGCTCGACCTCGAGTGCGAGTTCCTGCGGGTGCGAGGACCGATCGCGAAAGGGCAGGGCCGGGCGAGTGTCGACGGCGACCTCGCAGCCGAGGCGATGCTCACCGTCTTCGTCGCCGGCGAGGAGGAAGCGTCGTGATCGGCAGCGGGCGCAACGACCTGCACGTCACGATCAGCGGTCTCGGTGCTCACGTGCCCGAGCGGGTCGTCACGAACGACGAGCTGGCGCAGATGGTCGACACCTCCGACGAGTGGATCGTCGAGCGCACCGGCATCCGCGAGCGCCGCATCGCAGCGGAGTCGGAAGCGCTATCGGATCTCGCCCTGCCGGCTGCGGAGCGCGCGCTCGAGCAGGCGGGTCTCGGCGGCGGCGACATCGACCTGCTGATCGTCGCCACCGTCACGCCCGACATGATGTTCCCGTCGACGTCTGCGATCCTCGCCGACCGGCTCGGTGCGACCGACGCAGCCGCATACGACCTCTCGGCCGGCTGCACCGGCTTCATGTATGCGATCGCCCAGGCCTACGGGATGCTCGCGGGCGGTCTCGCCTCACGGGCGCTCGTCGTGGGCGGCGACATCCTCTCGCGTATCCTCGACTGGAGCGACCGCTCGACGGTCGTGCTGTTCGGTGACGGCGCCGGCGCGGTCGTTCTCGAGCACTCGCCCGAGGCGGGCTTCCTCGCCTTCGAGCTCGGTGCGGACGGCGCCGGTGGACAGCACCTGTGGCTTCCCGGCAGCGGCTCGCGGGTCTTCGCCGACGCCGACCGCCTCGTGAAGATGAACGGCCGGGAAGTGTTCAAGTTCGCCACCCGCGTGCTCGTCCAGTCGGCCGAGGCCGTGCTCGAGCGGTGCGGCATCGAGATCGGCGACGTGGACGTGTACGTTCCGCACCAGGCGAACGTGCGCATCATCGACCACGCAACCAAGAAGCTCGGCATCCCGTCCGAGCGGGTGGTGATCAACGTCGACCGTTACGGCAACACGTCCTCGGGATCGATCCCTCTCGCCCTCGTCGAGGCACAGGAGGATGGAAGGCTTCGGCCGGGGAGCCTCGTATTGATGACGGGCATGGGTGCCGGGCTCACCTGGGGCAGTGCGGTCCTGCGCTGGACTCGAGGGCAGGCGGCCGCCGGGGGCGTCGCATGAGCAAGATCGCCTTCTGCTTCCCGGGGCAGGGGTCGTTCGAGGCCGGCATGGGCCGCGACTTCGCCGAGTTGGTACCCGCAGCGAGACGCATCTTCGAACGCGGCAGCGAGGCGAGCGGCCTCGACCTCGAGCGGCTCTGCTTCCACGCGGAGGCCGAGGAGCTGCTCGACACCGCCGTGCAGCAGCCGGCGCTCGTGGCGACCTCCCTCGCCGTGCTCGAGGCGCTCCGCGAGCGGGGCGTGAAGGCGGACTTCATGATCGGCCACTCGGTCGGCGAGTTCGCGGCGCTCGCCGCGGCCGAGGCGATGACGGTCGAGGAGGCGATCGCGCTCGTGCGCGAGCGCGGTCTCGCCATGGCCGAGGCGGCGGCCCGCAACCCCGGCTCGATGGCGGCCATCCTCGGTCTCGCCGACGACATCGTGGAGGGGCTCTGCCGCCGGATCCTCGGGGTCTGGCCCGCGAACTACAACTGCCCCGGCCAGATCGTCGTCTCGGGCGAGAACGCGGCCGTCGACGAGTGCATCGAGCGGGCGCAGGGAGAGGGTGCGCGCCGCGCGGTCAAGCTGCGGGTCTCCGGCGCCTTCCACTCGCCGCTCGTCGCCCGCGCCGCCGACCGGCTGCGGCCCGCAATCGAGAAGGTGCGCTTCCAGGAGCCGGTGGCGCCGTTCATGTCGACGGTCACGGCGCGGGTCGAGTCCGCGCAGCGGATCGGGCCGCTCCTCGTCGACCAGCTGACCGCTCCCGTCCGCTTCACGCAGTCGGCGTCCGAGCTGATGCGCGAAGGCGTTCGCACCTTCGTCGAGGTCGGGCCGGGGAACGTGCTCTCGGGGCTCGTGAAGCGGATCGACCGGAGCGTCAAGGCGGTCTCGGTCAACAGCGTCGAGGCGCTCGAGCGGCTGCCTGATCTCCTCTCGGACCACGTGTGAGCTTCTGCTCCCTCGAGGGGAAGCGCGCGCTGGTCACGGGCGCGTCGAAGGGCATCGGCCGGGCTGTCGCCGAGGAGCTTGCGAGCGCCGGGGCCGAGGTCGTCGTCGGCTATCGCTCCGGTGCCGGGGAGGCAGAAGAGCTTGCGCAGGCGATCGGCGGCCGAGCCGTCCAGGCCGACGTCTCGAGCGCCGAGGAGGCGGCCCGACTCGTCGAGGAGTCCGGCGATCTCGACATCCTCGTCAACAACGCGGGGTTGACCCGCGACGGGCTCCTCGCGCGGATGTCCGACGACGACTGGCGTACCGTGCTCGAGACGAACCTCTCCTCCGTCTTCTACACGTGCCGCGCCGTCTGCCGGCCCATGATGCGGAAACGGTCGGGCTCGATCGTCAACGTCTCATCGATCGTCGGTCTGCACGGCAACTGGGGTCAGACGAACTACGCGGCGTCGAAGGCCGGAATCATCGGCTTCACGAAGTCGCTCGCCCGCGAGCTCGGCAGCCGAGGTGTGCGTGCCAACGTCGTCGCCCCCGGCTACGTGCGGACGCAGCTCACGGATGTTCTGCCCGAGGAGGCGACCGCGGCGATGCTGGGCAACACGCCGCTGGGCCGGCTCGGGGAGCCGATCGACGTGGCAGGCGCGGTACGCTTCCTCTGCTCCGACGAGGCCTCGTTCATCACGGGGGACGTGCTCCTCGTCGACGGCGGACTGGGGATGTGAAGACGACACCGAGGTGGGCGAGAAGGAGGGGGCGCTCGAGGGGGAACCATGGGTTCCCCCGCGTTGCATTACGGACGACGGGCTGCTCGGCGATGGCGAAGTTGGAATGTAGTGGACACGGGTAACGGATCTCTCAGCGGGCGCAGACGCGTCGTCGTGACCGGGCTGGGCGCGGTGACGCCGCTCGGGCTCGACGTCGAGTCGACGTGGTCCAGGCTGCTCGCGGGCGACTCCGGTGCAGCCGAGATCACGCACTTCGACCACACCGACTATCCGGTCCACTTCGCGTGCGAGGTGAAGGACTTCGACCCGACGCAGTGGATCGACCGCAAGGCGGCTCGCCGGATGGATCGCTTCACGCACCTGATCCTCGCCGCGGCGCGGCAGGCCGAGGCCGACTCCCGGCTCGACATCGCGAGGGAGGCCGGCCGTGTCGGCGCCGCGATCGGGACCGGCATCGGCGGGCTCCAGTCCTTCCAGGAGTGCTACGACACGCTCGCGTCCCGTGGGCCCGACCGGGTCAACCCGTTCTCGATCCCGGCGATCATCCCGAACCTCGGCGCCGGCTGGGTCTCGATCGAGCTCGGCACACGGGGGCCGCTCCTCTCGGAGTGCACCGCCTGCGCGGCGTCGAACATGGCGATAGGCGACGGCACGGACGCGATCCGGCTCGGCCGCGCGGACGTGATGTTCTGCGGCGGGACGGAGGCGGCGGTCTGCGAGGTCGGCATCGCCGGCTTCGGCGCGATGCGGGCCCTCTCGCGCCGCAACGACGATCCCGCGCACGCGTCCCGCCCGTTCGACGCGAAGCGGGACGGCTTCGTGATGGGCGAGGCGGGCGCCGTCCTCGTGCTCGAGGAGCTCGAGCACGCGAAGGCCCGCGGGGCGAAGATCTACGCCGAGGTGGCCGGCTACGGACTCTCCTCCGACGCCAAGCACATCACCGAGCCCGACCCGACCGGGCCGGTCACGGCCCTCACGATGGCGCTCGGGGACGCGGGAGTCACGGCCGAGCAAGTCGACTACATCAACGCGCACGCGACCTCGACCGCGATCGGCGACGCCTCCGAGACGCAGATGCTCAAGTACGCGCTCGGCGAGGAGAACGCCTACCGCACGCCCGTATCGGGCACGAAGGGCGCGACGGGCCACTGCCTCGGCGCCGCCGGCGCGATCGAGGCGATGTTCACGATCCTCGCCGTCCGCGACGACAAGCTGCCGCCGACGATCAACTACGAGGTCGAGGATCCCGCCTGCGACCTCGACTACGTGCCGAACGAGGCGCGCGACGCGGAGGTGAACGTCGCGGTCTCGAACAGCTTCGGCTTCGGCGGCCACAACGCCTGCGTCGTCTTCAAGCAGTACGACGGGTAACGCTCGGCGCTCTGCGAGCCTCGGCTCCCCGGGCGATCTCGACCCGTGGCGGGCAGATGCGTGTACTACGCTCGGCCCGTGGAGCGCTGGGCGACCTTCGACTGCTACGGGACCCTCATCGACTGGAATGCCGGCATCGGCCGCGAGCTCGAGCGCCTCTTCGGCGCGGCGCGGACGGGCGAGCTCCTCCGCACCTACCACGAGCTCGAGCCGCAGGTCCAGCGGGAGGATCCCGGCCGGAGCTACCGCGAGGTACTCGCCGTCGTGCTCGCACGGCTCGGCGCGCCGCCGGACGAGCAGGATGCCCTCGCGCGGGCGCTGCCCGGGTGGGAGCCGTTTCCGGAGGTGCCCCGGGCACTCGAGGAGGCCCGCAGTCGCGGCTGGCGGCTCGCCGTTCTCTCGAACAGCGACCGCGAGTTCATCGACGCCTCGCTCGCGCGCATCGGCGTCCCGTTCGAGCTCGCGGTGGTCGCCTCCGAGATCGGCTCGTACAAGCCGGCGCCGCCGCACTGGGAGGAGTTCTTCGCGCGCACCGGCGCGCCGCGCGAAGGGCACGTCCACGTCGCCGCAAGCCTCTTCCACGACATTGCGCCGGCGGTCGGTCTCGGGCTCCGCACCGTCTGGATCAACCGCCTCGGCCGGCAGGCCGAGCCGCAGCCGGACGTCGAGCTGCGGACGCTCGCCCGCCTCGCGCCTTCGCTCGACTCACTTGTCCCGTGAAGGCGCGCCCGCTTACCGAGGACGACCTGCCTGCCGCCGCGGCCTTTCTCGCCGACGACGAGGAGCGCTTGCTCGGTCGTCCGTCGCGCATCGGGATCGAGGATGTCCGTGCGTGGATCGCACCGAGCTCCCTCGAGAGCCTCAGCTGGCTGTACGAGGACCCGGCCGGCCGGATCGTCGGGCTCGGCTGGGCGGAAGTTCACGACGACGTGGGGATCGCGATCGGCGTCGTGCGGCGCGACGCGACCGGCCGTGGTCTCGGCTCGGAGTCTCGTGGAACGCTCCGAGGCCGCGTTGCGCGAGCACGGCGTCGCTCGTATCCACCAGTTGGTCCTCGCCGCGGATCCGGGTGCCCACGCGCTCCTGGCTGCCCGCGCCTATCGCGAGGTGCGCCGCTTCTGGGAGATGACGATCGAGCTCGGCGACGAGCTCCTCGCCGCGCCGCGCCTGCCCGAGGGACTGACGATCGAGCCGTTCTCCGCCGGCGCCGCCCGGGCGTTCCACGCGGCGCTCGAGGAGGCGTTCCAAGACCACTGGGAGCACAGCCCCGAATCCTTCGAGGACTGGTGGGAGCGGCAGACCCGCAAGCACGACCACGACCCGTCGCTCTGGTTCCTCGTCCGGGACGGCGACGAGGTCGCGGCGGCCACCCGCAACGACCCGAACCGGAACGGAGGCGGCTGGATCGGCGCACTCGGCGTGCGCCGGGGCTGGCGCGGCCGGGGGCTCGCGCGGGCGCTTCTTCTGCACAGCTTCCGCGAGTTCCATGCGCGCGGCCTGCGGCGCGTCGGGCTCGGCGTCGACGCCGCCAACCCGACCGGCGCCACCCACCTCTACGAAAGCGTCGGCATGCACGTCGAGGTCGAGCACGTCGTCTGGGAGAAGGCCGTCGACGTGAGCCTCCTGCGCGCTCGCTGCCCGGACTGCCGGACGCTGACGGCCGTCGCGGTCGACGACGGCTACGAGTGCCACACCTGCGGCCGGACGTTCGGCGCCGGTCTCGTACGCGTCCCGCGCGCGTGGGGTGACGGCGGGGAGGCGATGGTCGAGGCTGCGGCGCTCCCGCTCGCCTATCCCGAGGTCGCGGTCGTCGAGGAGGACACGCTTGCCATGCAGACGCTCGCCGTCGCCTCCGATCTGCCGGCGCGGCCGCTCGTGCTCGGCGGCTGTTGCTGCGCCCATGTCGGTGCGGTCGAGGGACTGGCCGCCCGGCACGACCGGGTCTCCGTGCTCTGGCTCGACGCGCACGGTGACCTCAACACGCCCGAGTCGTCGCCCTCCGGCAACGAATGGGGCATGCCCCTGCGGATGTTGCTCGACCGCGGCACGATCGACGTCGCCGACGTCGCTCTGTGGGGTGCCCGCAACCTCGACCCTCCGGAGCAGGAGTTCATCGCGGCGGCAGGGATAGGGGACGACGTCGACTCGCTGCTCGACCGGGCCGGTGCCGTCTACGTCGCCCTCGACTGCGACGTGCTCGATCCCGGTGAGCTCGCGGTCTTCATGCCCGAGCCCGGCGGGCCGTCCCTCGCCGAGCTCGACCGGTTCCTGCGCCGCGTCGGGGCGAGCGGCAAGCTCGTCGGCCTCGGCTTCACCGGGCTCGCCCCCGATCCTGCCAACGTCGCCGGGCTCGAGCAGCTGGCAACCGCGCTCGGTTACTGACCTTCCGGGGTTCTCGCAACCCACCGCCGGAGCCCGAGGTCTAAGCTGGCAACGTGGCCAAGATAGACGTCTCCGTCGAGACTCCGGACCAGCCGAGCCCTCCGCCGAATCACCCGAACACCTGCCCGAGCTGCCACTCGCACTACCGCGACGACGAGCTCGAGCAGAGCCTCTGGGTCTGCGGCCAGTGCGGGCATCACTTCCCCATGCGCGCGCGGGCGCGGATCGCGTCGCTCGCCGACCCGGGCTCGTTCGCCGAGGAGGCGCTCGAGCTCCACTCGGAGGATCCGCTCGGCTTCTTCGACCTCCGGCCGTACACCGAGCGGCTCGCCGAGGCGGAGATGAAGACGGGTCTCGCCGACGCGATGGTGATCGGGCGGGCGGCGATCGAGGAGCGGCAGTGCGAGCTCGCGGTGATGGACTTCGCCTTCATGGGCGGCTCGATGGGAAGCGTCGTCGGCGAGAAGCTCTCCCGGGCCTGCGACTCGGCTGCGGAGGCCGGCCTGCCGCTCGTCGCCGTCACGAGCTCGGGCGGCGCGCGCATGCAGGAGGGGATCCTCGCCCTCATGCAGCTGCCGAAGACCGTCGCGGCCGTGGAGGATCTCCGCGACGCCGGCCAGGCGCTGCTCTGCGTGATGGCGCATCCCACGACGGGAGGCGTGCTCGCGAGCTTCGCCACGCTCGGCGACGTCCTCCTTGCGGAGCCGAACGCGCTCATGTCCTTCGCCGGACCGCGCGTCGTGCAGGAGATCACGCGCGAGAAGCTGCCCGACGACTTCGGTCGGGCCGAGCAGAATCTCCGCTACGGGCACATCGACGCGATCGTGCCCCGCTCCGAGCTGCGGCCGACGCTCGGCCGCCTACTGAGGCTGTTCGATGCCCCCGAGTGAGCACGAGCTACGGCTGCGCGACCGGCTCGGGCGCCTGAAGAAGCTTCCGCTGCTCGGCGGCACCCAGCTCTCCGGCGAGCTGGAGCGCCTGCAGCGGCAGATCGACCGCATCGGCGACGAGGCGACGGACGAGGAGATCTGGCGCAAGGTCGAGCTCGCGCGACACGACCAGCGCCCGTACACGCTCGACTACGTCGGGCGCCTGCTCGACGACTGGTTCGAGCTCCACGGCGACCGCGCTCTCGGCGACGACGGCGCGATGATCGCGGGGCTCGGGAAGCTGGACGGGCGGACGATCGTCCTCGTCGGCCAGCAGAAGGGACGGGACATCCACGAGCGCGCGAGCCGGCGCTTCGGGATGCCGAATCCGGAGGGCTACCGGAAGGCGATGGCCGCGATGGAGCTCGCCGAGCGGCACGGCTTCCCGGTCGTCTCGCTCGTGGACACCCCGGGCGCCTACCCGGGCGTCGTCGCGGAGCAGCACGGGCAGGGAGCGGCGATCGCGCGCTCGCAGGCGACGATGGCGCGGCTCGGCGTGCCGATCGTGACCTGCGTGATCGGCGAAGGGGGCTCCGGGGGCGCGATCGCGATCGCGCTCGCCGACCGCGTCCTCATGCAGGAGAACGCGATCTACTCCGTCATCTCGCCCGAAGGCTGTGCCGCGATTCTCTGGCGCGACGCCGGACAGGCGAAGAAGGCGGCAGCCGCGTTCCGGCCCGACGCGGCGCGCTCGCTCGAGCTCGGCGTCATCGACGACATCGTGCCGGAGCCCGAGGGCGGGGCGCATCTCGACCACGACCAGGCGGCTCGTCTGCTCGGCGAGGCGCTGCAGGAGTCGCTCGCGGAGCTCGACGGAATCTCCGCCGACGACCTCCGTCGCCGTCGCCGGGCGCGCTTCCGCTCTCTCGGCGTCTTTGCGTGACCGTTGCCGCCCGGCCGCCGTTCGGACGATAGCTTCGCGCAGGTTTACGGAGGTTTGCTCGGCGTGTGCGGGCCGGCTGTCCACACCGTCCACAGGCTTATCCCCGCACTGTATGCATCGTGTGAACGGGTAGGCGTACCACTCGAGGACGGTAAAATGCCGGCCTCGAGCTTCGACTCCACTGTCGAGAAGCAGGTTTACGCTGCGATTCGCCCCCCGGGCGAGGGGCTCGCCGGGGGCGACCGAGCGAGACATTGCACTGCGCGCGCGACGGCCCGCGCGTAGTAAGAAGGGCTCGTGGGCCTTCGCGAGTACGAGCGCAAGCGCAACCCGCAGCAGACGCCGGAGCCCTTCGAGAACACCGGAGGCGGCGAGGGCGACGCGCCGATCTTCGTCGTCCAGCGGCACGACGCGCGCCGCCTCCACTACGACTTCCGCCTCGAGCGCGACGGTGTCCTCGCCTCCTGGGCGGTGCCGAAGGGAGTCCCGCTCGAACCCGGGGAGCAGCACCTCGCCGTGCACGTGGAGGACCACCCGCTCGGATACGCGGACTTCGAAGGCGAGATCCCGCAGGGGAGCTACGGGGCCGGCACGGTCGAGGTCTGGGATCGCGGCACGTACGAGCTGCTCGACGAGAAGCGCGACGGCGGGCTGACCGTGCGGCTGCACGGCAGGAGGCTCGAGGGGACGTGGGCGCTCGTGCCCGCCGGGCTGTCGGGCGACCCGAAGAACTGGCTCATCCTGCGTAAGCGCGACGGCTCGACCGGAGGTGGAAGGCGGGAGTACGGGCCGATGCTTGCCTCGCTCGCCGAGCAGCTGCCCACCGGCGGCGGCTGGCTGTACGAGGCGAAGTGGGACGGCTACCGGGCGCTCGGCTATGTCCGCGGCGGTGAGGTGACGCTTCGCTCGCGCAGGGGCAACGACCTGACTGGCCGCTTCGCGGCCGTGGCGCGGGAGCTGCCGAAGGCTCTGCGCTCCCCGGACGCGGTCGTCGACGGCGAGGTGTGCGCACTCGACGAGCAAGGCCGCCCCAGCTTCTCCGCTCTGCAGCAGGCGAAGCCGGGAACGCCGCTCGTGTACGAGGTCTTCGACCTGCTCGAGCTCGACGGCGAGCCGCTCCTCGGCCTCACCCTGACGGAGCGGCGTGCGCAGCTCGAGGCGCTGGTCGTCCCGTCGCGGGCCGTCCAGGTGTCCGGCGTCTTCGACGACGGCGACGCGCTGCTCGAGGCAGTGGTGGAACAGGGGCTCGAGGGAGTGATGGCGAAGCGCGCGGCCTCGCGCTACCAGGAGGGGAAGCGCTGCCGGGACTGGCTGAAGGTCAAGGCGCGTGGGCGGCAGGAGTTCGTGATCTGCGGCTGGACGAAGGGTCAGGGCAGGCGGGAGGGCCGCTTCGGCTCTCTCGTCCTCGGCGTCCGGCGAGGCGGCGAGCTCGCGTGGGTCGGCAATTGCGGCACCGGCTTTGGCGACCGCGACATCGACGACCTCCTCGCTCGGCTCGAAGCGCTCCGCCGGGAGACCAGCCCGTTCCCGGTCGAGCCGAAGATGCCGCGCGTGCGGAAGGGCGACGTCGTCTGGGTCGAGCCGGAGCTCGTCTGCGAGGTCGCCTTCGTGGAGTGGACGCACGAGGGCCACCTCCGTGCGCCGTCATTCCAGGGCCTACGCGACGACAAGCCGGCCCGGGCGGTGCGACGTGAGGATCCGGTCGAGACCGAGCCGGACGGCGTCCGGCTGACGAACCTCGACAAGCCGTTCTGGCCCGACGAGGGAATCACGAAGGGTGATCTGATCGACTACTACCGGGCGGTCGCTCCGGTGCTCGTGCCGCACCTGCGAGAGCGGCCGTTCACGCTGCGGCGCTATCCCGACGGCGCGTACGGCAAGGCGTTCTTCCAGAAGGACGCGCCGAAGCACATGCCGGAGTGGATTCCGCGCTTCCGCGTCGAGGTCTCGACCCGCGGCTTCGCCGCGCCGGCGACGCTGGATCGAGGCGCCACTCGTCAACGACGAGAGAGCGCTGCTCTGGATGGTGAACATGGGCTGCATCGACCTGAACGCCTGGTACTCGCGCATCGACCGGCCCGACCGGCCCGACTTCGTCCTCTTCGACCTCGACCCCTCGGCGGATGTCGGCTTCCGCGAGACCGTACAGGTGGCCCTCCTCGTGAAGGAGGCGCTCGACGCGCTAGGCCTCGTGGGCTTTCCGAAGACGAGCGGCGCCGACGGCATCCACGTCCTCGTGCCGGTCGAGCGGCGCTACACGTACGGGCAGACGCGCGAGTTCTGCGAGATCGTGGCCGGCGCGATCGCGCGGACCCACCGGGGGCTCGCAACGACGGAGTGGTCGAAGGCGAAGCGGCGCGGCGTTCTCATCGACGCGAACCAGAACGGGGAAGGCAAGACGATCGCGTCCGTCTACTCCGTGCGGCCGCGGCCGGGGGCTCCGGTCTCGACACCGCTGCACTGGGAGGAGGTGGTCGAGTCGCTCGATCCGCGGTCGTTCACCATGGATGTCGTCCGCGAGCGCATCCGCCGGCACGGCGACCTGTTCGCGGGCGTGCTGGCCACGCGTCAGAGGCTCGAGCGCGCGCTGCGCGAGCTCCGCTGAGGTCTGGGGCGGACCTGTCTCGGTATCAGTTACCGGGACATGGCCGGAGTGGACAAGTGCTGCGCTCGCTCTGTCACGAGCGACCGCAGTGCGCCGACCGAGCCTCCGAGCTCGGCTACGACGAGGTCGGCGTTCACGAAGGCGAAGTCCCGAGTCAGCCCGAGCGCCGCCGCGTAGCTGCTCCAGCGCCAGTCCTCACCGCGATCGCACATGCCCTCTTTGACCGGATTGAGCACGACGTAGGGATACGTGATCAGCAGATCGCGCCCGTCCTGGACCCTTCGACTTCCGTA
Source organism: uncultured Actinomycetes bacterium (assembly GCA_963775155.1). GTDB lineage: Bacteria > Actinomycetota > Thermoleophilia > Gaiellales > Gaiellaceae > Palsa-739. Next base: position 195,109 of record CAVZHU010000007.1, read on the forward strand.
GCGCTTGCGAACGAGATTGCCCGAACGGTCGTGGCGGAGATTGAAGATCCGCCCGTATTCACGGCTCAGGTACTGCATCCCGTGAGGCAGCGAGTCATCGGGTAGGCCGAGGATCGCGTGGACGTGAGTCGTCATCTGGCAGAAGGCGAGCACCGTCCAGCCGTGCCGACCGGCGACGTCCTCGAGGAGGTCTATCCAGGTCGTTCGATCGGCGTCGTCGATGAAGTAGGCCCAGTTGCCGGTCGCGTTCACCCAGACGTGGTGGAGGCCGGCGGCGCAGTCGCGAGGTGGCGAAGGCACGGCAGTCAGGGTTGCTGAAGCGGGAGCATTCGACAAGACGCCTCACGGGCCCGGTCCTGGGAGGACATGTCCGGGTATCTGTTACCGAGACATGTCCTCTACAGTCGGGGCGTGGGCGGGACGGTCCTCTGGGACGTCGACACGCAGGTCGACTTCGTCGAGCCGGGCGGGAAGCTCTATGTCGCCGGAGCCGAACAGGTGAAGCCCGCGATGGGGCGGGTGGTCGAGGCGGCCCGGCAGGCCGCGCTCGTCCACGTCGCCTCGGCCGACGACCACGAGCTGACCGACCCGGAGATCTCGGAGGAGCCGGACCTCGAGAGCACCTGGCCACCCCACTGCCTGCGTGGGACGCGCGGAGCCGAGAAGGTCGACGAGACGAAGCAGCTCGACCCGCTGCCGCTGCCGCACCTGCCGCTGCCGCACGCCGTCCTCCGCCGCCTTGTCGAAGGCCGGCGGGAGATCCTGATCCCGAAGAAGCACTACGACCCGTTCACGAACCCGAACGCCGAGCCGCTGCTCGACGCGCTCGATCCGGACGAGATCCTCCTCTTCGGCGTCGCGACCGACATCTGCGACGACGTTGCCGTGCGGGCGCTGCTCCGCCGCGGCCGCCGCGTCGCCTTCGTCGAGGATGCGTCCCGCGGGCTCGACGAGGCGAGGACCGCCGCCTGCACGGCCGCGTGGCGTGAGGCAGGCGTTCGTTTCACGACGGCTGAAGAGGCAGCCGCTTCCCTCGGCTAAGGGACTCGGCGGCGGATGCCGATGAGACGCTAGATGGTCGGCAACTGGTTTCACGATGCGGCCAACTTTGCTGTGACCTGGCTGCCGCTCGCGTTCTTCCTGATGCTCCTCCTCGTCGCATGGCTGCTCTGGCGGACGATCGGGATGATGCCGAGGATCAAGCCGGTCAACCTCGCCCAGAAGGCGCGCGTCCAGACGACCTGGGCCGACGTGGCCGGGGTCGAGGAGGTGCGCGCGGAGCTGTTGGAGGTCGTCGAGTTCCTCCGCGACCCCCAGCGGTTCGAGCGGCTTGGCGCGAAGACCCCGAAGGGATTGCTTCTCTTCGGGCCCCCCGGCACGGGCAAGACCCTGCTCGCGAAGGCGGTCGCGCACGAGTCCGGGGCGAACTTCTACTCCGCGAGCGCTTCGTCGTTCGTCGAGATGTTCGCCGGCCTCGGCGCTGCGCGGATCCGGAAGCTGTTCCTGCAGGCGCGCAAGAACGCGCCGGCGATCGTCTTCATCGACGAGCTCGACGCCGTCGGGGCGCAGCGCACCGGTCACGGCTTCAACCGCGAGCAGGACCAGACGCTGAACCAGCTCCTCGTCGAGCTCGACGGCTTCGAGGGAGCGGAGCAGGTCGTCGTGATGGGAGCATCGAACCGGATCCAGGATCTCGACCCCGCGCTTCTCCGCCCGGGCCGCTTCGACCGCCAGATGCTCGTGTCGCCGCCTGACCTCGCCGGCCGCGAGGCGATCCTGAACGTCCATACGCGCACCAAGCCGCTCGCGCCGGACGTCGACCTCGGCCTCGTCGCCCGCCAGACCTCGGGTCTCACGGGCGCGGAGCTCGCGAACATCTGCAACGAGGCGGCGATCAACGCCGGCCGCCGCGACGACAACGACATCTCGCCGTCGGACTTCGACTTCGCGCTCGAGCGAGTCGTCGCAGGGCTGCAGCAGCGAAGGGTGCTGACGGAGAAGGAGCGGCGCATCCTCGCCTACCACGAGGGCGGCCACGCGCTCATGTCGCACCTCATGGGCTCGGTGATGGAGCTCCAGAAGGTGACGATCGTCTCGCGTGGGAACGCGCTCGGCTACGCGTTCTACGTGCCCGAGGAGGATCGCTACCTCCACACGAAGGAGGAGCTCGTCGACCGGATGGTCGTGGGGCTCGCGGGCCGCGCCGCCGAGGAGGTCGTCTTCGGGCGCGTCACGAACGGGGCTGCCGACGACCTCGAGAAGGTGACGGAGACCGCTCGCTCGATGGTCTTCGAATGGGGCATGGCCGAGTCGGTTTCCTCCCGGACGATGCGCGCCGACAATTACGCCCTCTCGGAAGCGACGAAGCGGGTGCGCGACGACGAGCAGGCTCGGTTCACCGACGGCGCCTACCAGGAGGCGCTGCGGCTGCTGCGCAAGCACCGGGCGCTCCTCGACCGGATCGCCGCGGCGCTGCTGGAGAAGGAGACCCTGGTGCGGGACGAGCTGCTCGCGCTCGTCGCCGGCGTCGAGCCGGAGTCACGGGCCGCCGAGAGCGTCGGCGTGCCGCGCGTCGTCGCGGCCGTGCACCGCCCGCCGCCGGTCTAGAGCACCGACCTGGACGACTGATCGCCTAGCCGCCGAACTGCGAGATGTCGATCGCGCCGCTCGGCGCGGTGATCGAGACGTTCGCGTTCCAGTCGCCGAACGCGATCGAGCCCTTGTCGCTGCCCGTGCCGACGAGCGCGACCGGATACGGCGTGCCGGTCGCAGCGACGTACAGCGTGCCGTTCTTCGTCTTGGAGTAGATCGCGACTGCCTTCTGCCCCTGGTATGTCGTCTCGCCCTTGTTCACGAGCGTCCCGCCAGAGGAAACGACCTGGCTGAACAGCTGGTCGACGCTCGTGAAGGCGGCGAGCGACTTGAGCTGCCCCGACGCTGCGGAGCCTACGAGCCACTTGCCGTGCAGGAGCTGGATCGCGGCTGCGCTGCTCGCGCCGGCGAACTCCTTGTAGAAGGCGTCGCTCGCCTTGATGTACGCCTTGCCGCCGACGACCACGAGGGAGACGCCGGCGCCGCCCACGGTCATCGACCCCTTGGCGCCCTTGCCGCCGGCGATCGTGATGTCGACCGAGATCTCCTGGCCGCCGGACGTGATGGTGCCGGAAAGACGGACGGACGTCGCGTCCGCGGCCGCCGTCTTCGCGTCTGCGAGCACCTGGGTCGCCGACTTCGAGGCCTCGCCGTTCGAGGGGGAGGACTTGGTGCCGCTCCCGCCGCTGCCGCCGCAACCGGCGAGCAGCGCAGCCGAGATCACGAGCGTGAGGATCGAGAGCCGCGTCATCGCGGGCCGCAGTCTTTCACATACGATCGCGGCATGGAACCCCTCCAATCCATCCACCACGTGGGGCTCGCGGTCGAGGATCTCGACGCCGCGCTCGAGACGTACGGGAGGCTGTTCGGGGCGCGCTTGGAGGAGCGCTCGCGTGTGGAGGAACAGGGCGTCGAGGCGGCTTCGATCCGCCTGGGCGAGGGCCGTCTCGAGCTGCTGGGCGCGCTCGGCGAGGACACTCCTGTCGGCCGCTTCCTCGCGAGGCAGGGGCCGGGCGTGCACCACGTCGCGTACGAGGTCGGAGACATCAGAGCCGCTCTCGCGCATCTGGCGGGCGCCGGAGCGGAGCTGATCGACTCCGCGCCGCGGCGCGGTATGTTCGGTCTCGAGGTGGCGTTCATCCATCCCGACTCGGTGCACGGAGTCCTCTCGGAAGTGGTGTCCGTTGGCTGAAGAGCAGGTCAGGATCGAGGTTGGCTTCGCCGGCGGGCAGGTCGTCGGCGCCTTCGTGGAACCGGCGTCCGCGGATGCTCTCGAGGGTGCTCTCGGCGGCGGCGAGCAGGAACGTGTCGTCGTGCTGCAGACCGAGGACGGCCCCTTCCACGTGGTCGTCTCGCACGTGGCGTACTACAGGCGCATCGTCCGGGCCGGCAAGGTCGGCTTCGGCTAGACCGGGCGGTACCGCTGCCGCGTTAGCTCTCCCCGATCCCGGGGAGAGCGATCCGGATGAGCACCTCCGCAGAGCGCGAGCCTGCGCGCGACTCATCCCAGCACGTGCGCGAGCTCGTCGAGCGTGGACGGCATCGTGACCGCGACGCGCTCGAGGAGCTCTACCTGATCCATTTCGACCGGATCTACAGCTACCTCCACGTGAGTGTCGGGAACCGGCACGACGCCGAGGACCTGACGACGCAGACGTTCCTCAAGATGCTCGAGAAGATCAGGAGCTTCGAGTGGCGCTCGGCGCCCTTCTCGGCCTGGCTGTTCCGCATCGCGCACAACCTCGCGATGGACCACTTCCGGGCGCAGCGCCGCTGGCAGCCGGAGGAGGATGTCCCGGAGCCGCCCGGCGACGCGGAGCCGTCGGCCGAGCTCGCCGCGCTGAAGACGCTCGGTCGCGAGTCGATGCTCGAGCTGATCGAGCGGCTCTCGCCGGAGCAGCAGCAGGTGCTGACCCTGAAGTTCGTCTTCAGTCTCAAGAACGCGGAGGTGGCGGCGATCGTCGGCAAGACCGAGGGGGCCGTCAAGTCGCTTCAGCACCGCGCGTTCTCCTCCCTCCAGGCGCAGATCGAGGGTGAGGACGACTAGCCTGCCCGCGTGGCGCTCGAGGTGGGGATCGTGGGCCTGTCGGCCTCAGGGAAGACGTCGCTCTTCCGTGCCCTGACGCGGGCCGAGACGCACGGCTCCGGACAGGAGCATGTGGGCATGGCGCAGATGCCCGACGAACGACTCGAGCGGCTTGCGGCGACCGTCGGCGCCCGCAAGGTGACCCCGGCTGCCATCCGGGTCGTCGACGTGCCGGGGACCGGCCCGCAGCTCCTCGGCAACCTGCGCCAGGTCGACGCGCTCCTCGTCGTCCTCGACGGCTTCTCCGGGACGCGGGTTCCGGCCGACGACCTCGAGACGCTGAAGCTCGAGCTACTCGTCGCCGACCGCGACCACGTCGAACGGCGGCTCGAGCGGGTTGCCAAGCAGGCGAAGTCCGGCGACGCTCGCGTGAAGGCGGAGGCTGCCGAGCTCGAGCGCCTGCTCGCGCACGTCGACGCGGGCCGCACGCTGACGGAATGGGAGGGGGAGCTGCCGCCCGAGCTCGAGCCGCTGACGACGAAGCCGCTCCTCGAGCTCGTCAACGGACCGCCGGGCGCCGCCGGGGGCGCCGCGGTCCTCGGCCGCGATCCGGCGGCTCTTGCAGCCATGGGCATCGACCTCGAGCTCGAGGCCGAGCTCGCCGAGCTGTCGCCGGAGGAGGCCGCCGAGTTCCGGGGCGGCGGCGAGTCCGCTCTCGGCGAGATAGTACGCAGGCTCGCCGAGACGCTCGACCTGATCACGTTCTTCACGGCCGGCGAGAAGGAGACGCGGGCCTGGACGCTGCCGCGAGGGGAAACGGCGCTCGACTGCCGCGGCGACCATTCACACCGACATCGCGCGCGGCTTCATCCGCTGCGAGGTCGTGCGCTGGGACGACCTCGTCGAGGCGGGCGGCCATGCGGAGGCCGCGCGGGCCGGCAAGCAGCGGCTCGAGGGCAAGACCTACGTCGTCTCCGACGGAGACGTGCTCAACATCCGCTTCAACGTCTGACCGCTGTCCGGGACGGACATGTCCAGGTAACTGATACCGGGACACGTCCTCTCGGGACGGATAGTCCGGTCCGCCGGGGCCGTTCCAGGCAAGATGGGAAGGGAGGCGTCAGGTGCATCTCTCCATCCTCGTCCCCCTTGCGGTGGCGGTAGCCGCGCTGGCAGGTGTGTCGCTGGCCCGGATCTCGCCGGTGCCGGCGCCCGTGTTCTACGTGCTCGCCGGCCTCGCGGTCGCCTACGTGCCGGGAGTCGAGCAGGTCCGGCTCCCCCCGCACGTCGTCTTCTACTTCTTCCTGCCGCCGCTCCTCTACCACGCGGCGTTCTTCACGTCGCCGCGTGAGACGCGGGCACAGGCGGTGCCGATCCTGACGCTCGCGCTCGGGCTCGTGCTCGCGACGGTGTTCGCCGTCGGCTGGGTGGTGGCTGCGGCCATCGGCACCGTCGGCATCGGTGCCGGCTTCGTGCTCGGTGCCGTGCTCGGCCCGACCGATCCCGTGGCCGCGACGGCCATCATCCGGAAGCTCGACGTGCCCGAGCGCCTACAGGCGGTGATCGAGGGGGAGAGCCTCGTCAACGACGGAGTCGGGCTCGTCGCCTTCGCCATCGCCGTCGCGGCCGCGAGCGAGGGCGGCTTCTCGGCTTCCCATGCATTCGTCGAGTTCGTCCAGCTGTCCGGCGTCGGCGTCGCCTTCGGGCTTGTCGTCGGCTGGGTGGTCGAGCGCATCCGCCGGCACGTGCACGACACGGAGATCGAGATCCTGATCTCGCTCGTGACCCCGTACGCCGCGTACCTGCCGGCGGAGCGGATGCACGCCTCCGGCGTGCTCGCCACCGTCGCCTGCGGCGTCTACCTCGGCTGGCATGCAGGCGGGATCTTCAAGCCGCACGTCCGACTCCAGTCGGCGGCGTTCTGGGATGTCCTGGACTTCCTCCTCACCGCGGTCCTGTTCGTCCTGCTCGGAATGCAGTTCCCGTCGGTGATCGGGGCACTCGGCCAGTACTCGCCGTGGCAGCTCGTCTGGTGGGCGCTGCTGACGGCGTTCGTCGTGGTCGGCGTCCGGATGGTCTGGATGTTCACGGTGCCGTATCTCGTCTCGGCGCTGACACGATCGCGTTCCTGGCGCGACGTCTCGCCGACTCGTGACCGCGTCGTGCTCGGCTGGAGCGGGATGCGCGGGGCGCTCTCGCTCGCGGCGGCTCTCTCGATCACCGGTGCGGTGCCGCACCGCGCGCTGCTGCTCTACCTCACCTTCACGACCATCCTCGCCGGGCTTCTCGTGCAAGGGATCTCCTTGCCGTGGCTCCTGCATGCGCTCGGCTTCCGAGGGACCGGGGAGATGGGCCGGGCCGAGGCGCAGGCACGCCTTCGCCTCGCGCGGGCGGCGCTCGACCGGCTCGACGAGCTGCGCAGCGAGGACTGGGCCGCACCCGAGGTCGTCGAGGCGACCCGGCAGAACTACGAGCAGCAGGCGCAGCGGCTGGCCGCGCACGTGGAGCCCGAGCGCGAAGACGGGCCGTCTCACGGCGACTACGCGCGGCTGCGACGCGAGCTGATCGCCGCCCAGCGGGAGGCGCTCGACGCGGCTCACCCAGCGCGGCGAGGTCTCCGCCGGCGAGGCGCGGCAGATCGAGCGCGAGCTCGACCTCGAGGAGGTGCAGCGGCGGCGTCGCTAGGTCTCGACCGGCCGCGTCGCCGCCACGCTGTCGAGCTGGTTCGCGTGGTAGAGGACGGCGGCCTCGGCGGTGCGGGCCGCGCGCGCGTCGTGGTGGCAGGCGACGGCGTGCAGGAGCTCGGCGGGCGCGTCGAGCTGCTCGAGTGTCCGCAGCCCGAGGTGGACGTGACCGAGCAGCCGGCCCTCTTGCGTCGGGGCGAAGAGCGGCGGCGGGCCGAGCTCGCGCGTGCGCCCGACGTCGTGGACGAGGGCGGCGGAGAGGAGGAGGTCGCTGCGCAGGCGCGGGTGGATCTGGGCCAGCTCCCGGCAGAGCGTCGCAACTCCCACGGTGTGCTCGAGCAGGCCGCCGGCGTAGGAGTGATGGCCGTCGGGCGTAGCGGGATACGCGCGCAGCTGCGCAGCGGAGAGGGCACGCGAGACGACACTGCGCAGCGAGTCGTCCCGGATCTCCCCGACGAGGAACTCGAGGAATCCCTCGAGCTCCCCCGCGTCGCGCCTCAGGCCGGGCGTCAGCTCCACTGGATCGACGCCCTCCGCCGGCTCGAGCGACCGCACGTCGATCTGGAGCTCGTTGCGGAACCGCTCCACGCGGCCGAGGACTCGCACCGCGTCCCCCGGGGCGAAGCGTCCGTCGAGCAGGTCGACGTCGTTCCAGACGCGGGCGGAGATGCGGCCGCTCGCGTCGACGAGCTCGAGCGCGAGGTAGACGGCGCCGCCGCGCGTCCGGAGCCGCTCCTTCCGCACGACCGCGTAGACGCCGTCGACCGTGCGGTTCTCCTCGAGCTCCGCGATCGCGGTCACGGAAAGGGAGTGTAAGCGGACGGACGGCGGCGCTTGCCCGCCGGGGGCGGCGGGGCGTCGAGACCACTTGAAGTGGCTCGGGCCGCTGCTGCGCCCGGCGAGACGTGCAGGAGTCGAGGCCGCGCGGTTGGTACGGTCGGTTGCGTGGCAGTGATCAGGCCATTTCGTGCGCTCCGCTATGACGAGGCTGCCGCCGGGCCGCTCGAGTCGCTCGTCGCGCCCCCGTACGACGTCGTCGGAGGAGAGCAGCGCAGAGAGCTCCAGGAGCGAAGCCCGCACAACATCGTCCACCTGACGCTCCCCGAATCGGAGGACGCTGCGGCGGCGCTGCTCGCCGACTGGCGTGAGCGCGGGATCCTGGTGCAGGAGCCCGAGCGGTCCTACTGGTGGCTCGTGCAGGAGTACGTGGGCCCCGACGGCGTCGCGCGGAGCCGGGCCGGGTTGGTCGCCGCGCTTCGCGCCCAGCCGTACGCCGAGCGCGTCGTCCTGCCGCACGAGCGGACCCACGCCGGCCCGAAGGAGGGACGGCTGCGGCTGCTGCGCGCGACTCGCACCCAGCTCGAGCCGATCTTCCTGCTCTGGGACGGGACGATCGACGTCGACGGCCTGCAGGAACCGGAGCTCGAGGTCGACGAGGGCGGTGTCGTCTCGCGTCTCTGGCGGCTCGGCGCGGAGTTCGGCGACGCGCTGACCGAGGAGCTCCGCGACGCGCAGCTCCTCATCGCGGACGGACACCACCGCTACGAGACGGCACTCGCGTTCCACGCGGAGGACGGCAGCGAGGAATCGGCCTGGCTGCTCGCCGTCGTCGTGCCGACCGGCCAGGAAGGGTTGACGATCTTCCCGACGCACCGGATCGCGCAGTCGGCGGGCACGGCCGCGGGGACGCCGATCGACCCGCCGGCGGAGGAGCTGCCCGGCCCGGTCCTCTACGGGCAGGGCCGCTACGAGCTGCTCGAGGGGGACGGCCTCGACCCGGAGATCGTCGAGCGCGCCGCTCCGGCCGGCGTCACGTACACGCCGCGCCGGGAGGAGGCGGTGGCGGCGGTGGACGGCGGGGAGGCCGAGGCTGCGTTCCTGCTCCGCCCGCCGCGAATCGAGGACGTCTGGGCCGTGGCGCGCCGCGGCGACGTCATGCCCCAGAAGAGCACCTTCTTCTACCCGAAGCTCACGTCGGGTCTCCTGCTCCTGCCGCTCGAGCCATGACCGACTGGCTCGAGCTCTGCCGCGCCGCGGTCGCCGATGTCGAAGGCGTGCTCGCGCGGCTGCCGACGCGGGTCGAGCGGGAGCCGGTGGTCGGCCTCGGTCTCGGCGGCGACGACACGACCGCCGTCGACCGTGCCGCGGAGGAGGCGATCCTCGGCCGCTTCCGCGAGCTCGGCGCGACGGTCGTCTCCGAGGAGGTCGGCCGGCTGGAGGGCCGCGGGCCGCTCGTCGTCGTCGACCCGATCGACGGCTCGCTCAACGCGAAGCGCGGCATCCCCTTCTTCTCCGTCTCGATCGCGGTCGCCGACGGGGAGACGATGGACGACGTCCACTTCGGCTTCGTGCACGACTTCGGCTCGGGCGAGGAGTGGGTCGCGCGGCGGGGCGAGGGTGCCTTCCTGGACGGCAACCCGCTCGGGACGGTGCGCCCGAAGGACGAGGTCGAGATCCTCTCGTTCGAGGCGACGAGGACGGCGCTCGTGGCGCGCGACGCGCCCAAGGTCGCACCGCTGGCGTACCGCCTCCGGATCATGGGCTCGCTCGCGCTCTCCCTCTGCCACCTCGCCGCGGGCCGCGTGGACGCCGTCTGCTCGCTCAAGGAGGCGCGGTCGGTGGACATCGCGGCGGCGCAGCTCCTCTGTCGCGAGCTCGGGATCCCGGTCCAGCTCTTCGACGTCGAGGAGCCCTTCGGCGCGGCGCCGCTCGATCTCGAGCAGCGCTCGCGGGTCGTCGCGGCGGGAACGGCGGACGTGTGCACGCGGATCGCGCACGCCCTGTCCGCGTAGGGCCCGTCAGGAGACGACGCGGCTCGGGCCCGAGATCGCCCTCGCCCTGCCGGCCGCGTTCAGCGCGATCACGCGCACGCGCAGCGTGTGCCCGACGTCGCTCTTCTTGACGCGGTACCTGACGTACCTCGCGCCCTTGATCCGCCGGCACGAGCGGCCCTGGTCGTTGCAGCGCAGCCACTCGTAGCGATACGTCGCCGGCGGGCCCCGCCAGATGCCGTTCCTCGCCCGCAGCCTGTGCCTGACCTTCGGCTGGCCTGCGATCTTCGGCTCCTTCCTGACCGCCGGCACCGCGACCACCACGGCGGTGTGCGCGGAGAGGACGGCGGTCGTGCCCGCGGCGTTCGCGGCGCTGACCTGCGCCTTGAGCGTGTGTCCTGCGTCGGCGGAGGAGAGCGTGTACGTCGAGCTCGTCGCGCGGGCGATCGTCTTGCACCTGCTTCCGTTCGGATGGCAGAGCAGCCAGTGGTACGCGAAGGTGGCCGCGGTGCTCCAGCTGCCCGTCGTCGTCGACAGCTTCTTGCCGACGGCCGCGACGCCGGAGACGTCCGGCTGCGCCGTGCTCGCCGGGACTCCGACGACGACGGCGGTCGGCACCGACACGGATGGGACCGAGGCGCCGCCGACGTTCGTCGCGACGATCTTCGAGCGGACGGTGTGCCCGGCGTCGCTCGCGCCGAGCTGGTACGAGGAGCCGGCCGCCCCCGCGATGTCCGCGCAGCCGGTGCCGTCCGCCGCGCACTCCTGCCACTGGTAGGCGTACGACGTCGGAGATCCCGTCCAGCCTCCGGCCGTCGTCGTGAGGACCTGGCCGACCGCGGCGACCCCGGACACGGCGGGCAGCGAGACGTTCGCGGGCGGCGGATTCGGCAGGGTGTACCTCTGGAGGCACGCGGCGCCGTCGTTGCTGTACTCCGTCTGGAGCCAGTAGTGATGGCCGTTGATGACCTGGTTGTAGTAGTGCCCGGGTGTGCCTCCCAGCGCCGCCCCGAAGTTCCAGGAGCAGAGGTCGCCGTTCTCGTCGCCGGAGCCGTCCTCTGCGAACCAGGCCTCACCCGTCGGGTCCGTGATCGCCTCGTTGTGCTCGTGGCTGATCGTGTTGATCGTCGCGTCGGCGGCATCGCCGTTGGGCGACTGGCCGTCCCAGCAGGCGCCTCCCCCGCCGATCGTCGCGTCGTACGGCTCGACCGCATACGAGGACCAGTTGCCCCCGTAGTCCGAGAAGGCGCTGTGGTAGGCGCAGAAGGTGTTCGTCGTGCACTGGTTGTTCTGCGTGCAGATGCCGACGTGGTCCGGTGTCATGATGAAGAAGAGGCTCGTCGCGGCGATCGGCCAGCCCCTCGCCGCGATCAGCTGGAAGATCTCGGACTTCAGCTGCTCGTTCGTCAGGCAGACGGGGTCACTGCCGTCGTCGCAGCCGTTCGAGGGGAACGCGTGCGTGTCGACGTAGTAGTCGGCGAACGTCGACTGGTAGGCGATCGGGCCGGTCGTGTCGTAGTACTGCGTGTCCGTCGAGTAGACGTTGCCCGGCGTCCCGCTCGCCGCCGCGACGCTCGCGAAGTAGCCGTTGATCAGGCTGACGTAGTTCGTGCTGACCTGGAAGCCGCTCGGGATCCAGTAGATGGCGTAGATCGAGTTCGTTCGCAGGGTCGCGCCGCCGTGGTAGACGAGCGGGCCGTAGCCCGCCTCGCCGAGGGCGCTCGGGAGGAATGCGGCTCCTCCGGCGTGCGGCACGATGCCCAGGATCGGAGCCTGGCCGCCTCCCGCGGCGCGGGTGCTCGCCGGCGCCGCCCCGAGCAGGAGCGCGGCCGTCACGAGCGTGCCTGCGAGCAGTCTCCTCACTGCAGGCGAAAGCCTCGCACGGCACAGCCGAAGAGAACAACCCCCATTCGAATAGTTAGACGCGGCCCGCGGGGAATTGTCAGTGGCCGCCTGCGAGTGCGGCGGCCCGCTGTGCCAGCTTCCTCGCTGCGGCGTCGAACGCGGCGACGGCATCGCCGACGTTCCCGCCCGCCGACTGGAGCGCGGAGAGCTGACGCGTGAGATAGGTCGTCTGGCTCTGGATGTAGCCGGCGTCGAGTTGACCGGTCGGCGTCGTCGTCAGATACGTCCCGAGCGTCTTGAGCTCGCTCTCCAGCTTTGCCGTCGAGGACGTGAGCGCGCCGGCGCCGCCGGAGACCGTGCCGGCGGCATGTTGCGAGGCCGTGGCCTGCTTCGCGAGCGTCGCTGCGGCCGACGCGAGGGCGGTGGCCGACGCTTCCGCGGCGGCCTGGCCCGCGCGGGCGCGCTTCTCGGCGAGGCGCGCGCGGGCCTCGGCGTCGCGCGCGGCCGTCAGCGAAGCCTGGAGCGAGTGGTTCCGGGCCGTCGCGGACGCGAGCGCGGCCTGGGCCTCGTTGCCCTGCTGAGCCTGGTGACGCCAGCCGATCGAGAAGCCGGCTGCGCTGACGAGCCCGCCGCAGACGAAGGCGAGCGCTGCGAGCACCCAGCCCGGGCGCCGCGTGCTGCGGCGAGCCTGCGCCCTCTGCGGCGACCGGACGACCGGCGCACGCTCGTCCAGCACCGGCCAGCCGGTGGAATCGGATGCCATCGGGCGAGCGCTTCGCCGCGTCCGGCCCGGCTCCTCCTGAGTCGGGCGTCAGACGCTACCCTCGCCTTGTGACACCGACACGCGAAAGGGTGCTCGAGGCGCTCGGACAGGTGATCGATCCCGAGCTGAGGCGCCCTGTGACGGAGCTCGACATGGTGCGCGACGTCGAGATCCACGACGGCGTCGTCGCCCTCACGATCGTCCTCACAGTCGCGGGCTGCCCGCTGCGGAACTCGTTCGAGGAGCAGGTCGAGCGTGCTCTTGCCGAAGTGGAGGGCGTGACGGGCGTGGAGCTGTCCTTCGACGTGATGACGCCCGAGCAGCGGCAGGCCCTGACCCAGAAGCTGCGCGGCGGCGCGCCGGAGCGGGACGGCGTGATCCGGCTGCCACAGGACTGCCGGGTGCTCGCGATCGCGAGCGGCAAGGGCGGCGTGGGCAAGTCGTCGCTCGCCGCGAACCTCGCGGTCGCGCTCTCGCAGCTAGGACACGCCGTCGGCGTGCTCGACGCCGACATCTATGGCCACTCGATCCCGCACATTCTCGGCATCCGCCAGCGGCCCATCGCGGTCGACGATCTCATCGTCCCGCCCGTGAAGGACGACCTGAAGCTGATGTCGATCGGCTTCTTCCTCGACGGCAACGAGCCCGTGATGTGGCGCGGCCCGATGCTCCACCGGGCGCTCGAGCAGTTCCTCACCGACGTCCACTGGGGCGAGATCGACGTACTCGTCGTCGACATGCCGCCGGGGACGGGCGATGTCTCGATCTCGCTCGGGCAGCTCCTGCCGCGCGCGGAGGTCGTCGTCGTCACGACGCCGCAGAAGCTCGCCCAGGACGTGGCAGCGCGCGCCGCGGCGATGGCCCAGAAGACGAACATGCGCCTGCTCGGTGTCGTCGAGAACATGTCTGGCGACGTGTTCGGGAGCGGCGGCGGCGAGGAGCTCGCACGGGAGCTCGGGGTCCCGCTGCTCGGGACGGTGCCGCTCGACCTGGCGCTGCGTGAGCAGGGCGATGCCGGTGTGCCCGTCGTCTCGGCCTGGCCGGAGGCGCCGTCGGCGCAGGCGATCGTTGCCGTCGCCCAGGAGATCGAGACGCTCCGCCGCGAGAGCGGCGGAATCGTCAAGCCGTTGCCGCTCGTCGGCTGAGCGGCGCCGCCGAACGTGGCTGCGGCCGCCTTCTTCGACCTCGACCGGACACTCCTACGCCGCTCGTCCGCGCTGGCGCTCGCCGGCTCGTTCCGGGAGCGCGGGATCATCTCGCGCCGGCAGCTGCTGCACGCGGCCGCCTGGCAGCTCCTCTTCGTCGCTCGCGGCGCGGGCCACGAGGCGGTGCGGCGGGCCGCCGAGGACGGGCTGCGCGTCCTCGCCGGACGCACGCCTGGGAGCTGCGGGCGCTCGTCGCCGAGGCGATGGAGCCGGTGCTGCGGCCGCTCGTCTACGCGGAGCCGCTGCGCCTCGTCGCGCAGCACCGCAGCCGCGGCGACCGCGTCTACATCGTCTCCGCGACGCTGCAGGAGATCGTCGAGGCGATCGCCGAGGACCTCGGCTTCGACGGCGCGCTCGGGACGATCTGCGAGGTGCGCGACGGCCGCTACACGGGCCGGGCCGTGCGCGCGCTCCACGCCCAGGCGAAGGCGGACTGCCTGCGCGAGCTCGCGGGCCGGGAGGGATTCGATCTGGGGGAGTGCACCGCGTACTCCGACAGTCACACGGATCTCCCCTTCCTCGAGGCGGTCGGGCATCCGGTCGCCGTCAATCCCGATCGCGCGCTGCGCCGCATCGCGGCCGAGCGGGACTGGCCGATGCTCGAGTTCAGCGATCGCGCCTACCCGCACGCCCGGCGACGCGTGCCGCCGGTGGTCGTCGCCGTCAGCGCCGCGATCGGTGCGGCGCTGCTGGCCCGGAAGGGCCGTGGACGCTGAGGACCTCCGCTGCCTCGCGGCGCCCTCGGCATCAGGCTCCCCGGCGATCCCAGGTAGCGGGCGCTAGTAACAGTCTGTTACTTGCTCGGACCTGGCCGAGATGTCGGAGTCGACTGTCGCAGCTCCTGCGCTTCCCAGGCAGGTAGTAACAGTCTGTTACTTGTGTGGGAAGCGCGGGTCGTCGCGGATCGCGATGAGATCCTCGTCCGTCTGCGCCGTCTCGACGAGGCGCGGCTGGGCGGCGAGGGCCGCGGCCAGGTGCTCGAGCGCCTCGTCGTGCTCGCCGGCGAGCGCCTCGACGCAGGCGAGGTTGTAGAGGATCGAGGCGTTGCCGGGCTTCGCCTCGAGTCCCTCGAGGAGCAGCCGCTTCGCCTCGTCGTAGCGTCCCGCCTTCAGGTGGGGGATCGCGGGAAAGTCGTACTCCCAGGCCGAGATCTCGTGCGGCCTGCCCGGCTTGCCGCCGGTCGCGAGCACGGCCGCGTCGTCGCTCAGCGCGACGGCGCTGCGCCGCAGCGACGGGTCGCGGACGAAGACGAGCTGGCCGGCGGACAGGTCGTGCTCGTCGCCGTCGACCGTGAAGCGGACGCGGCCACGGAGGACGAGGTAGATCTCCTCGTGCCCGAGCGAGCCTTCCGTGTGCTCCTCCACGATCTGGCCGCTCGCGCCGGGTGTGTACGCGTTGACGCCGAATGCCTGGATGCCGAAGTGCCTCCGGACCGGCCGCCAGACGAAGCCGTCCGGGAGCTCGATCGCGTCGAGGCCGTCGACGTGCGCGAGGTTCATCCGAGCAGCTCCTGGAAACGGGGGTCGTCGCGGAGCGAGTCGAGGTCGCTGTCGTTGGCGAGGTAATCGTGGATCTCGGCCTGGTCGAGCTCGAGCGCACGCTGCAGGAAGGCGATCGCCTCGTCCGTGTTCCCCGACAGGGCCTCGAGGCAGGCAGCGTTGTACGGCAGCGCCCACGACTCCGGCCGGGCCTCCATCTCTTTGCGCACGACGGCGCGGCTCTCGTCCAGGCGGCCCGCCTGGCGGAGCCCGTCGGCCACCGCGAACGTGTCCCAGCCGCCGCCTTCGAACGGCTCGCCGACCGTCGCGCCGACGACGAAGACGATCGTTCCGTCCTCCTCGGCCACGGCGGTCCTGAACACCTCGGCCGGGACGAAGACGAGGGCTCCGGCCGGGGCGTCGGACTTCTCGTCCCCAACCGTGAACGTCGCGCGCCCGCCCACGACGACGTAGAGCTCCTCGTTGCCGCTGTCCTCCTCGTGCGGCGGGATCAGCTGTCCGCCGGCGTCCGCCCGCCAGGCGTTGACGCCGGCCGCGCGGTAGCCGAGCAGGTAGCGGACGGGAACGAGGTTGCTGCCGCGGTGCGGGGACGTCTCGACCTCGTCGAGGGAGAGGATCTCGTAGCCGCCGCTCACGTGGTCGCCTCCCGTAGCGCGTCGAGCACGACCGGGTCGATCGCGTCGCTTCCGTCCACGCGCTCCTCGAGGTTCTCGACCCCTGCCCACGACTCGAGGGAGGCGTGGCCGAGCTGCGCGAGCCGCTCCTCGACCTCGGTGCGGAGCTCGCCCTCGAGCGGCAGCCAGTCCTCGCGCGGGCTCACCTCGAACAGACGCCGGTGGAGGCCGTAGATGCGGCGCAGCTCCTCGATCGGGCGCTCGTGGTCGTCCACCCGGAGGTCGACGAGGAGGTCGGAGAGGCCGGCGTAGCCGCCGTCCCGCTCGACGACGAGGAGGGATGCCGACTGCTGCCCCCGGCGGTCTCCGCCTGCCGCCTGTGCGGCGGCGAGGCATTCGATCAGCCGCTGCACGAGCGACAGGTCCGGGCTCGCCTCGAACGTGGAGGCGAGCGCCGCGACCGTCTCCTCGCCGACGAGGATGTTGCCCTGCGCTGCGTAGCCGTGACCCGTGCGGCCGCCGGCCCACTCGTTGCACTCCGGCCCCGTCCAGCTCGCGCTGCCGCCGTTCGCGTCGACGACGCCGAGCTGCCGCTGGTCGCGCCCGTCGTCCTCGGCGACGAGCCGGTCCACGACCTCGCTCGCGGAAAGGCCCTCGCGGAGAAGCGCGAGGCCGTTCGGGCCGTAGCGCGGGTTTGCGTAGGCCTGCGTCGCGACCGCACCGACCTCCGGCTCCGCCCACGGCACGACCGCGCCGACGGCGAGGAACTTCGACTGGACGGCGACGCCCCACTGCTTCGCCTCGAGGTCGCAGGCGACGATCGAATACGTCGCGACGACGGGGCTAGCCATACGTCAGCTCCGTGAGATCGAGCTCGAGCAGCGCCCGCTGCTCCTCGGGGACGACGACCGCCGCGACCTCGGGCCGTGCGAGCGCGTCGCGGACCGCGTCGGCCGATGTTGCGCGGACGACGACCGGCCGGCCGGCCTCGAATGCCGCCGTGATCGCCGCGAGATCCTCGACACCGTCGAGGACGAGCGCCTCCTCGAGCGGCAGGGCCGGATCGCCCTCGACCGCGAGCTCCGGCACCCGCCGGCCGCTCGCTCCCCACCAGCGCTCCCTCATATGGTCACCGAGTCGCCCGGCTCCAGGTCCTCGACCCGCACGTCGGGCGCGAGCTCCTGCAGCGCGCGGGGTGTTCCGGTCAGGAGGGGGAAGGTGCCCCAGTGGCAGGGCACGCAGTGCTCGACGCCCAGCAGCTCGAGCGCGACCGCCGCCTCGCGCGGGCCCATCGTGTAGTGGTCGCCGATCGGGAGGATCGCGACGTCCGGCGAGTAGATGCGCCCGATCAGCTGCATGTCGCCGAAGACGCACGTG
The DNA here is from genome assembly GCA_963775155.1 of uncultured Actinomycetes bacterium. GTDB lineage: Bacteria > Actinomycetota > Thermoleophilia > Gaiellales > Gaiellaceae > Palsa-739. The sequence goes on from CAVZHU010000007.1 coordinate 212,485, forward strand.
TCGCCGGCGAAGTAGAGCTTCGTCCCGTTCTCGACCTCGACCACGATGCCGCACGGCTCGCCCATGTAGTCGCCGTCCGTGTTCGAGCTCGAGTGGTAGGCGGTCGTGTACGTGAACCTGACGCCGGCCGCCTCGGCCGTGCCGCCCTTGTTCGGGTCGAGGACGTTCTCGAGCTCGTGCTTGCTCTGCAGCCACCAGGCGAGCTCGACCGGCGCGATGACCGTGCAGCTGTGCTTCTTCGCGAGCGCGACCGTGTCGCCGACGTGGTCGCCATGGCCGTGCGTGAGCGCGATCACGTCGACGCGCTCGGGCTCGAGCTCGCCCTCCGGACACTTCGGGTTGCCGTTCAGGAACGGGTCGACGTAGACGCGCTTGCCCCCCGGCGTGTCGAACCGGAAAGTCGAGTGACCGAGCCAGGTCAAGGTCGTATCGGGCATGCGTGCTCCTTCGACTGGGTTGGCCCGAGCCTACTGAGGAGGACCGTCCGGTGCGGAGACGAACCTATCGGGAATGGGTTCGCGGCTCCTGCCCCTGGTGCTCGCGGCGACCGCCCTCGCGGCGGCGGCGGTCGGGCTCGACGGACTCGCGCTCTGGCTCGGTCTCCTCGCGGTCCCGGCGGCGGCCGCAGGCGCCTTCCTCGCGGTCAGCGACGTCCTCGAGGGACGATCCGCCCTCCTGCGGGCGCTGACGAGCGGTCTCGGCCTCGTGCTGATCGTCGTCGGCTCGGCGGTACGCCAGAACGCGGCGACCGGAGCGGCGGTGCCGCGGCTCGCGACGTGGGCGCTTCTCGCCGCGCTCGCCGCGTACTCGCTGCCGGCGGTCGCCTGGATCTTCGAGCCGGTAGGCCTCCCCCGGCGGAGGCCGGTGCGGCGCCGCCTGCGCCCCGCCGAGGTCGAAGAGCTCCTCTCCCGCGCCGCCTAGCTCGCGAAGCCGCCGCGAGCTGACGGAGCGGAACTCCGCGCGGGCGAGAGCGTGGTCTCGCCCGCACTGCGTGCTGTTCTTGCTCGGGATGCTGTGGATGGGTTGTCTGTGGGGTGCGCTCGCGCGCGGCTGAGGCCGGCGCGAGCGCGGTTCGGCCTGCGCGTACGCTCGCGCGTACGCTGCGGCCTTTTGCCGGGGGTGTGGTTGCAGCGCTAGAACCCCCGGCTGCCGCGCGGGCGCACGCCGCCACCTAGACCCCGACGCGGCGCTCGAACCTCCCGCGCCCAAGCAAGCCCTACCGGAAAGCTAGAGCGGGAGCGCGCTCGCTGCGTGTCGGGCGAGGTCGATCAGCGGCTGCACGGCGAAGAGCGACCCGACCGAGACCGCGAGCGCCGCACCGACCGCGAGATGGAGGAGCGTCTCGCGTGCGGGCGCGCCGCCGCTGACGGCGAGGCCGCTCTCCGTCCGCACGTGCAGCTCCTCCGAGGGGCGCATGTACATGGCCCGCACGACGCCGAGGTAGTAGTAGAGGCTGACGAGCGTCGCGAGCACGCCGACGATGAGGAGCCAGACCCAGCCGTGCCGGTACGCGGCGGAGAGGACGTAGAACTTCCCGACGAAGCCGCCGCCGAGCGGCAGGCCGGCGAAGCCGAACAGGAAGAACCACATCGCGACGCCGAGGAACGGCCGCTCCCAGCCGAAGCCGGCGAGGTTGTCGAGCGTGACCGGCACGCCGAGCTCCCGCTCGCGCGCCGCGACGACGGCGAAGGAGCCGAAGGCCATCGCCGTGTAGGGGACGAGGTAGTACATGAGCGCCCGCCCGCCGAGCGCGCTGCCCGCGCTGAGGCCGATGAGCATGAAGCCCGCGTGCGAGATGGAGGAGTAGGCGAGGATCCGCTTCACGTTCGTCTGCACGAGCGCCGCGAGGTTCCCGATCGCGAGCGAGACCGTCGCGACGATCGCGAACGCCCACGTCCACAGGTGCGTGTCGTGCGCGAAGGCCGTCGTCATCAGGCGGAACGTGAGCAGCAGCGCCGCGAGCTTCGTCGCCGAGGACATCCAGGCCGTGACCGTCGTCGGCGCGCCCTCGTAGACGTCCGGCGTCCACATGTGGAACGGCGCAGCCGACATCTTGAAGCCGAGCCCCGCGACGATCAGCGCGAGGCCGAGGACGAGGAACCAGTCGCCGGTCAGCCCGTGCGCCGCGACCGCCGCGGCGATGCCCTGGAACGAGATCGTCCCCGTCGCCCCGTAGACGAGCGCCGAGCCGAAGAGGAGCGCGGCGGCGCCGAACGACCCGATGATGAGGTACTTGAGGCCCGCCTCGAGCGCGCCCTCGAGGTCGTAGTCGATCGCGCACATGACGTAGAGCGCGATCGAGAACCACTCGAGCGAGAGGAACATGACCATGAGGTTCGCCGAGCCGACGAAGAACGCCATCCCGGCGGCCGAGGCGAGGAGGAGAGCGAAGAACTCCGCGATGTGGTCGTCGCGCCGGCTGCGGTCTGCGTCACGCGGCCACCCGGGCACATGCTCGACCGCAAGCAGCGTCGTCGCGAGCCCGACTGCGCAGAGGATGACCTGGGCGAGCGCGGTCCAGCGGTCGCGGTAGAAGGCGCCCGAGACGATCGTGTGGCCGTGCGCGCTGTCGACGTAGAGCCAGACGGCGAGCGCGAGGCCCGCCGGCGAAGCCGAGCCCCGAGACGGTCGCCGCCGTCACGCGCCGCGCCGTCCGCGGCACGAGCACCGCGCAGAGCAGCGCGACGAACGGAGGCGCCGACGAGCATGAAGATCGGCCCGAGCCCGAACCAGTCGACGTGCGGCGTGTGGAGCGAGTACGCGATCACTTGAACTGGCTCCTCACCGCTGCCGTCGGCGTCTGGCCGAGGAAGGAGTGGTGGCTGATCCCGGCCGGCCAGGCCGAGAGCGCGAGAAGCACGGCGACGAGCGGGACGACGAGCGCGAGCTCGCCGGGGCGCACGTCGAGCGCCTCGTCCACGACGGTCGAGCCGCGGGCCTCGTGGAGGACGGCGGAGATGAGCCGCAGCATGTACATCGCGGCGAGCACGATCCCGCCGGCGCCGATCACCGCCCACCACCAGTGGCGCTGGAAGACGCCCGCGAGGATGAGGAACTCGCCCGCGAACGAGGCCGAGCCGGGGACGGCGAGCGAGATGATCCCGACGGTCATCAGCAGGGTCGCGAGCGCGGGCCTCCCCCGCGCCATCCCGCCGAGCAGCCGGAACTCGCCCGTCGTCGTCCGCCGCTCGACCACGCCGGCGATGAGGAAGAGCGAGGCCGAGATCAGGCCGTGCGCGATCATCTGCAGGACACCGCCGTCGAAGCCGAGGTCGGTGCCGGCGAAGAGGCCGAGCGCGATCAGCCCCGACTGCGCGAGCGACGAGTACGCGACGACGCCGCGGAAGTCGGTCGAGCGGAAGGCGAGCAGCGAGCCGTAGACGAGCGCCGCGGCGGCGAGCGCGAGCACCGCCGTCCGGTAGAAGCTCGTCGGCTCCGGGAACTTCACGATCGCGATCCGCAGCATCCCGTACAGGCCCGCCTTCGAGATCACGCCCGAGAGCACGGCGGTCACCTCCGGCGGCGCCTCCCGGTACGCGTCGGGCAGCCAGCCGTGGAACGGGAAGAGCGGCGCCTTGATGACGAAGGCGAGCATGAAGCCGAGGAAGAGCCAGCGGCTCGTGCTCGTCGGCCCGTCGACGAGGTCGAACGTCCCCGCCTGGAGCCCGTAGGCGACGATCGCCGCGAGCATCAGCAGCGAGCCCGCCATCGTGTAGATGACGAACTTCACCGTCGCCTCCATCCGCCGCGCGCCGCCCCAGACGCCGATCAGGACGTAGAGCGGCACGAGCATCGCCTCGAAGAAGGCGTAGAAGACGACGAGATCCTGCGCCTCGAACACGCCGACGGTGGCGCCGGTGAGCAGCAGCATCAGCGCGAAGTAGCCGCGCGGCCGGTCGCGTCCGACCCAGAAGCCGTAGCCGACGCACGCGGCCATCACGACGACCGTGAGGCCGACGAGCCAGAGCGAGAAGCCGTAGACGCCGACGTGGTACGAGACGCCGAGCTCGCCGAACCACTTCGCGTGCTCGCGAGAACTGCAGGCCGGAGCGCGAGAAGTCGAAGCGCGCCGCCTGCTCGATCCAGAAGCCGACCTCGGCGAGCGAGAAGAGCAGCGCGAGGCTGCCCGTCGCGTAGCGCGAGAGCGGCAGCAGCCAGACGAGGATCGCGCCGGCGACCGGCAGCCAGATCAGGATCGAGGTGAGGGAGCTCGCACTCATTTGGCGATCAGGAAGGCGAGGACGACGCCCGCGGCGCCGGCCGCGAGGAAGAGGACGTACGTGCGGAGGAAGCCGGTCTGGATCTTGCGGACGAGGCCGCCCGTGGCGAGCGTCGTGTCACCGAGGTCGGTGCCGGTCTGCAGTACGACCGGCTCCTCGATCTCGCGCCGCAGGCCCGCTGCGAGGGCGGCGGCCGGCCGGTAGAAGACGAGGTCGTAGGCGAGGTCGAAGTAGAACTTCTCCTCGAGCAGGCGCTGCCAGAAGGGCACGGCGGGGACCTCGAGCCGCTGCTCGGAGTAGATCGCCCAGGCGATCGCGATCCCGACGACGCCGGCGATCACGGTGGCCGCCGAGGTGAAGTACTCCTGCGTGTTCGTCGGCGCGGCGACCGCGAGCGTCCGTGCCGCCGGCTCGAGCCAGGTCGTGAACGGATCCCACTTCGGCGCCCACTGCAGCCAGCCGCCGACGGTCGCGAGCAGCGCGAGCACGCCGACCGGGACGAGCATGGTCAGCGCGCCCTCGCGGCCGTGGTGGCGGTGGTGGTGCTCGCGCACGAAGGCGCTCGGCTCTCCGGGGAAGACGAGGAACCAGAGCCGGAACGTGTACAGGCCGGTGAGCAGGGCGCCGGCGACGCCGCAGGCCCAGAAGATCCAGCCGTACCAGCGTGCCGAGCGCGGCCGCGGACGCGACGATCGAGTCCTTCGAGAAGAAGCCGCTGAAGGGTGGGATTCCGACGAGCGCGAGCGCCCCGGCGAGGAAGCACCACTTCGTGAACGGCATCAGCTTCCCGACGCCGCGCAGCTTGCGGATGTCCTGCTCGTTCGCGACGGCGTGGATCACGAGCCCGGCCGTCATGAACAGGAGCGCCTTGAAGAACGCGTGCGTGAGCAGGTGGAACATCCCGCTCGCGTATGCGCCGACGCCGGCGCCGAGGAACATGTAGCCGATCTGGGACATGGTCGAGTAGGCGATCACCCGTTTGATGTCCGTCTGGACGAGCGCGATCAGGCCCGGTGACGACGAGGGTGAGCGCGCCCGTGCCGGCGGCGATCAGCTCGATCGTGCGCGCCTGCTCGAAGATCGGGTGGGTGCGGGCGATCAGGTAGACGCCGGCGGTGACCATCGTCGCCGCGTGGATGAGGGCGCTGACCGGCGTCGGGCCCTCCATCGCGTCGGGCAGCCACGTCTGGAGCGGGAGCTGCGCCGACTTCGCGACCGCGCCGCCGAGCAGGCCGAGCGCGACGAGGTTCACCGCGGTCGAGGAGAGGTGGACGTCGAAGGCCGTTGCGAACGAGAGCGAGTGCGTGTGCGCGATGAGGACGAAGAAGGCGAGCGCCATCGTCGCGTCGCCGAACGCGTTCATCACGAACGCCTTCTTCGCCGCCCGCACCGCGCTCGGCCGCTCGTGCCAGAAGCCGATCAGCAGGTAGGACGAGAGGCCGACGAGGCCCCAGCCGACGAGCAGCAGCAGCAGGTTGCCGCCCTCGACGAGCAGCAGCATCGAGAAGACGAAGAAGGCGATGTAGGCGAAGTAGCGGCGCTCCTCGTCGTCGCCGTCCATGTAGCCGATCGAGTAGAGGACGATCAGGGCGCCGACGCCGCTGACGATCAGCATCATCACGACGCTCAGCGGGTCGACGAGCAGCTGCAGGCCGACGTGGAAGTGGCTCGACTGGAGCCACGTCCACGCGGTCGTGATCTCGCCGCGAGGGTTGCTACAGCCGGGAAACCCCAGACACGTCCGCGGATTCGTCGAGTGGACGCCGAAGAAGGCCCAGACCGCACCGCCGAAGGCGACGAAGACGCTCGTCGTCGCGATCCAGCCCGGCGGCGACGCGCGGGATCCGCGTCCCGGCGAGCAGGATCGTGATCGTCCCGCCGAGCGGCGCGAGCAGGCAGAGCCACGCGCCGTACGTCATGCCCGTCATCCGCGCAGCTCCGAGAGCGTGTCGACGTCGAGCGAGAGCTTGCGGCGGTTGAGCGCGACGACGAGGCCGAGCCCGACGCAGACCTCCGAGGCGGCGACGGCCATCACGGCGAGGGCGAAGGTCTGGCCCGCGCCGTTGGCGAAGTGACGGGAGAAGGCGATCAGCGCGAGGTTGCCGGCGTTGAGCATCAGCTCGAGGGAGAGGAGCACGACGAGGACGTTCCGCCGGATGAGGACGCCGAGCGCGCCGATCACGAACAGCGTGGCGGCGAGCGCGATGTACCAGGCGACGCCGGGACCGAGCATCAGCTGCGTCGCTCCTGCGTCGAGCGCGCTCTGCCGTGTGCGAGCCGAGGATCACGCCGCCTACCGCCGCGACGAGCAGGACGACCGACGTGATCTCGAAGGCGAGCAGGTGGTCGACGAGGAAGATCCGGCCGATCCAGGCGGGGCTACCGAACGCGGGGCCGACCGTGCCGTCGTGGCCGAGGCTTCCGCTCGCCTGCAGACCCACGGCGACGACGATCTCCACGAGCAGCGCGCCGGCGGCGGCGACCGCGCCGACCGTCTGCCAGCCCGGCCCGCCCGACCACGGCGTCTCGTGCCGCGGCCCGACGTACGCGATCACGAACAGGAACATCACGACGACCGCGCCTGCATAGACGAGCACCTGCGCCGCGGCGACGAACTCCGCCGACAGCAGGAGGTACATGACGGCGAGCGAGGCGAGGTTCCCGATCAGCGCGAGCGCCGAGTAGAAGGGGTTCGAGAAGGTGACGACGGCGACGCCCGAGGCGAGGCACGAGAAGGCCGCGATCACCCAGACGGCCCAGACGAGGGCTGCCGCCTGCCGATGCGAGCGATGACGCGTCGTCACGAGTCGGACTTGTAGTAGGGGATCGGCGTGTCGTAGAGGTCCGGGTCGGCGACCGGAGTCTGCTTCACCGGCGGCGCGAGGAGCATGTCCTTCGTGTAGATCTGGTCGTCCCGGTTGTGCTCCGAGATCTCGTAGTCGTTCCCGAGCGTGATCGCGTCGAAGGGGCAGGCGAGCTCGCAGTAGCCGCAGAAGATGCAGCGGCTCATGTTGATCTCGTAGATGCGCGCGTAGCGCTCGCCGGCCGAGACGCGGTTGTCGGGCGTGTTCTCGGCCGCGACGACGCGGATGCAGTCGGACGGGCACGCGGCGGCGCAGAGCGAGCAGCCGACGCACTTCTCGAGCCCGTTCTCGTGCAGGTGGAGCCGATGCCGGCCGCGGAAGCGCGGGTAGACCGGCCGCTTGTACTCCGGGTACTGCTGCGTGATCGGCTTCTTGAAGATCTGCTTGAAGGTGACCCCGAAGCCCTTCAGCGTCTCGACCGGTTGCGGGCTCATCCGAACGCCACCACGAGTGCGGCGGTGACGACGGCGTTCACCGTCGCGATGGGCAGGAGGATCTTCCAGCCGAAGCGCATCAGCTGGTCGTAGCGGAGCCGCGGCAGCGTCGTCCGGAGCCAGATGAAGACGAAGAGGACTCCCATCATCTTGAGCAGGAACCAGATCGGTCCGATGTCCCACGGCCCGTGCCAGCCGGCGAAGAAGAGCGTCACCATCAGGCCGGAGAGCGTGATCAGGTTGATGTACTCGGCCATCTGGAACAGGCCCCAGCGCATCCCCGAGTACTCGGTGTGGTAGCCGGCGACGAGCTCCTGCTCGGCCTCCGGCAGGTCGAACGGGGCGCGGCTCGTCTCGGCGATCCCGCCGAGGAAGAAGACGAGCAGACCGACGAACTCCGGCGCCGCATAGGGCAGGAACGAGCCCTGCCGCGCGACGATCTCGGGCAGGTTGAGCGAGCGGCCGAGGATGACGACGCCGAGCACGCTCAGCGCGAGCGAGACCTCGTACGAGACGAGCTGCGCGCACGTCCGCATCGAGCCGAGGATGGAGAACTTCGACTCCGAGGCCCAGCCGCCGACGATGAAGCCGTAGATCCCGACGGAGCCGAGCGCGAAGATCGCGATCAGGCCGATCGAGACGTTCGCCACCTCGCCGTTGATGTGCCAGCCGTTCACGTTCCAGCCCGGGCCCCACGGGATGAACGAGAAGGCCGCGATCGCGGTGAAGGCCGAGACGACCGGCGCGAGGATATAGGGCAGGTCGATCGCCGCGGCGGGCGAGAACGCCTCCTTGCGGATCAGCTTGACCATGTCGGCGATCGGCTGGAGGAGGCCGTACGGGCCGGCGCGGTTCGGGCCGTAACGGAGCTGCATCCGTCCCATCAGCTTGCGCTCGACCAGCGTCAGGTACGCGAACAGGAGGAGGACGACGTTGACGATCACGATCGCCTCGATCAGCGCGATCCACCAGGGCTCGTTCGGGATCGACGCGTAGGCCGCGATCACGCGTTCACCTCCCGTGCCTTGGCGAGCTTCACGGCGCCCTGGAGCCCGTTCGCGTGCTCGAGCGCGACGCGCGCGATCCCGCTCTGCAGGCGCCGGTTCACCCGCGCCCGCAGCGTGACCGCGCTGCCGTTGGAGCCGACGGTGACGGCGTCGCCGGTGGCGATCCCCCGCTGCCGGGCGTCCTCCGCCGAGAGCTCGAGCTCGGGGCTCGGCCGCTGGAACTGGAGCTCCGTCACGCGCTCGACCGCGACGCCGGAGAAGAGCGGCTTGTAGGCGACGAGGCGGATCTCTCCCTCGCGGAGCTGCGGGTGCGGCTCCGGTAGGGCGGGCCGCTCGACGTGCTCCGATGCCTCGGGGTAGCCGCGTAGCGGCGCCCGCTCGCCGACCTCGCCGAAGGAAAGGCCGCCGTAGACGAGCTTCGAGACCTCCGCGAAGACGGACGGCGCGTGGGGAGCGAGCTCGACGTCGAAGCGGGCCGCGAGCTCCGCGATCCATTCGAGCTCGTCCGGGCACGGCGGTGTGGTCGTGCGGCGGAGCCGCTGCAGGCGGCCCTCGAGGTTGACGAGCGTGCCGTCGCGCTCGAGGTAGCTCGTGCCCGGCAGGACGAGGTCGGCCCAGCCGGCCGAGAGCCCGCCGAACATCGAGAGGACGATCGTCGCCTCGGCCTGCTCTGCAAGCGCGCGGACGTTCTCGTCGGCCGCGGCCTCGTCGCCCGAGACGACGAGCAGGCCGATCGACTCCCTCTCGGCATCCTGCTCGTCGCAGCAGGCCGCCCAGGCGTCCGCGACGCCGCGGGCGTTCGGCGTCTCGGGGAGGTAGAAGGCGCCGCAGCCCTCCCGCTCCGCGAGCCCGAGCTTCTCGGCGAGCTGCGCGACCGTGGCGCCGCCGCGGCCGCCGGGGCCCGACCAGACGAGGACGACGCGCTCCGCCTCGGTGACCGCCGGATCGTTCGCGTCCTCGAGGATCCGCGCGCCGTTGCGGCGGGCCGCCTTGATCCAGAGGTCGACGACCGGCGCGCGCTCCACGACCGGGACGTCGCCGAGCACGACGACGACGTCCGCCTCGCGGATCGCCGACAGCGGCAGCCGGTACGCGTCGAGCGCGCCCGAGACCTCCTCGGGCAGCATCGCCTGGTGCGAGTCGAGCCCTCGGCGCAGGAGCTTCCCGAGCGCGTAGCCGATCTCGACGGTCTCGGAGCCCGAGAGCACGGTCACGATCCGGCCGTGCGCGTTCCGCAGCAGCCGCTCGGCCTCGTCGATCGCGTCCTCCCACGAGACCTCCTCGAGACCGAGCCGCTGCCGACGCCGCAGCGGCTGCACGAGCCGGTCTCCGGCGTGGACGTGCGTGAAGGCGAAGCGGCCCTTGTCGCAGATCCAGCCCTCGTCGATCTCCGGGTGGTTGCGGGAGAGGATCCGCCTGACCTTCCCCTCGCGCACCGTCGCGTGGATGTTGCAGCCGACGGGGCAGAGGCCGCAGACGGTCGGCACGTCGACGATCTCCCACGGCCGCCCCTCGAAGCGGTACTGCGTCGGCAGGAGGGCGCCGACGGGGCAGAGCTCGGTCACGTTGCCCGTGAAGGCGCCGGTGTACGGCAGGTCCTCGAAGGTCGTGATCACCGACATCGCGCCGCGGTTGGCCGCGATCAGCTGCATGTCCTCCGATACGCCCTCACTGAAACGCGTGCAGCGGTAGCAGAGGATGCAGCGCTCACGGTCGAGCGAGATCGTCGGCGAGATCGGGATCGGCTTCTCGAAGGTGAGCTTCTCGAAGCTCATCCGGGTGCTGCCGGGGCCGTAGCGGAAGGTGAGGTCCTGGAGCGGGCACTCTCCGCCCTTGTCGCAGACCGGGCAGTCGAGCGGATGGTTGACGAGGATGAACTCGAGGGTCGCGTGCTGTCCCTCGGCCGCCTGCTGCGACGTGCGGGCGGTCTTCACGACCATCCCGTCCTGCGCCGTGAGCGTGCAGCCCGCCTGGATCTTCGGCATCCCCTCCACCTCGACGAGGCACATCCGGCAGGCGCCGACCGGCCCGCCGAGCCGCGGCTCGTAGCAGAAGACGGGGATCTCGATCCCTGCAGCGAGGGCCGTCTCGATGATCCCGGTCCCTTTGGGGACATGGACTTCGCGCTCGTCGATCGTGACCTTGACGAGCCCCGGCGTACTCATACGAGTGCTTCCTGCGCGACGGGTGTGTGCGCGTGCTGGTCGACCGGCGCGAACAGCCGCGCGAGCTGCGAGTCGGCGCCGAAGGGGCAGCCGCCGTGCTCGAGGTGCGCCCGGAACTCGTCGCGGAACTTCGTGACGCAGCTCGCGACCGGCATGGCCGCCGAGTCGCCGAGCACGCACAGGCACTTGCCGATGATCCGGTCGCAGACGTCGAGCAGCAGGTCGAGGTCGCGCTCCTGCGCCGTCCCTTGCTCGACCGCGCGCAGGAGCTGGACGAGCCAGCGCGTGCCGACCCGGCACGGTGTGCACTTGCCGCAGGACTCGTGCATGTAGAACTGCGCGACCCGCAGCGCGAACTGGACGATGCACGTCCGCTCGTCGATCACCGTCACGACGCCCGAGCCGATGAAGTAGTCCTTCTTCCCGAGCGAGTCGGCGTCGAGCGGCGTATCGAGGTCGTCCGGCGTCATCACCGGGAACGACGAGCCGCCCATCATCACCGCCTTGAGCGTGTGACCGCCGGGGACGCCTCCGCCGATGTCGTAGATGAGGTGGCGCGGCGTGATCCCGTGCGGCGCCTCGTACACGCCGGGCCGCTCGACGTTGCCGGAGAGGCAGAAGAGGCGCGTGCCGGTCGAGTCGGGCGGGGCGCCGATCTTCGCGTACTCCGCGGGGCCGACCGCCAGGACCGCCGGGATCGTCGTGATCGACTCGACGTTGTTGATCAGCGTCGGCGACGCGTAGAGGCCGGAGATCGCCGGGAAGGGCGGCTTCGAGCGCGGCTGGCCCCTATGGCCCTCGAGCGACTCGAGCAGCGCCGTCTCCTCACCGCAGATGTACGCGCCGGCGCCCCGGTGGATCGTGATCTCGACGCCGGCGAGGATCCCGGCCGAGCGCGCCCCGTCGACTGCGCCCTGCAGCGACTCGTACTCGGCGAGGTACTCGCCCCGGATGTAGATGTAGACCTGCTTCGACTGGATCGCGTGCGCGGCGATCAGGCAGCCCTCGATCAGCCGGTGCGGGACCTTGAGCATGATCTCGCGGTCCTTGAACGTGCCCGGCTCCGACTCGTCGGCGTTGACGGCGATGTAGATCGGCCTCGCGATCTTGTCCGGGGTCGGGATGAAGCTCGCCTTGCGGCCGGTCGGGAAGAAGGCGCCGCCGCGACCGCGGAGGTTCGACTCGATCACCTCCTGGATGACGGCCTGCGGGTCGCGCGTGCGGGCCTGCTCGAGCTGCTCGTAGCCGCCGACTGCGCGATAGGCGGCGAGGTCCCGGAGCGGCTCCCCCTCGTAGCCGGCCAGGACGAGCGCGGGGCCCTCGGCGACGCGGACGGTCGTCTCGCTCATTCCGCCAGCTCCTCGAGGATCGCAGGCACGTCCTGGGGTGTGACCGACTGCCGGTAGGCGCGGTCGACTGCGACGACCGTCGGCGTCGAGCAGCCGCCGAGGCACTCGACTGCCCGTAGCGTCACCTTGCCGTCGGGCGTCGTCTCGCCGGGGCCGATGCCGAGCTCGTGCTCGAAGGCCTCGAGCACGGCCTGGGCGTTCACGAGGGCGCAGCAGACGTTCGTGCAGACGGCGATCTCGTGCCGGCCGACGGGCTGGAGGTGGAGCATGTCGTAGAAGCTCGCGATCGAGTAGCAGTAGGCCGGGGTCAGCTCGAGCGCGTCCGCGACCTCCTCGAGCGCCTGGCGAGAGAGCCAGCCGTGCCGCTCTTGGGCCAGCCGGAGCGCGGGCAGCACGGCCGAGCGCGTCCCCTCGGGATAGCGCGCGCGGATCTCCTGGACGTCCTCGCAGAAGCCCACTATTTCCCGCTCCGGCGGCGGCAAAGCCGCCACCTCCGCTCGTGGTTGAGCTCCGTCGAGCCTACGCTCATCGGTCGGTGTCTCCCATCACGGCGTCGAGCGAGCCGACGACGGCGATCAGGTCGGCGATGAGCGCGCGGTGGAGGCAGGTCGCCGTCGCCTCGAGCGCGACGAACGAGGGAGCGCGGAAGTGGATGCGCCACGGCTTCGGGCCGCCGTCGGAGACGAGGTAGCAGCCCGCCTCGCCGCGCGGCCCCTCGACGGCGACGTAGATCTCGCCGGCGGGCACGCGGAAGCCCTCGGTGACGATCTTGAAGTGATGGATGAGGGACTCCATCGAGGTGTGGAGCTCCTCGCGCGGCGGCAGCACGACCTTGCGGTCGTCCGCGATCCACGGCGTCCCTTCCATCCGCTCGAGCTTGTCGAGGCACTGGCGGACGATGTTCGTCGAGGATGCCATCTCCTCCATCCGCACGCGGTAGCGGTCGTAGACGTCGCCGTTCGGGTAGACGGGAACCTTGAAGTCGACCTGGTCGTAGGCGAGGTACGGCTGGTCGCGGCGCAGGTCCCAGTCGACGCCCGAGGCGCGCAGGTTCGGGCCGGTCTGCCCGAGTGCGATCGCGTCCTCCGCCGAGAGGACGCCGATGCCCTGCGTCCGCTCGAGCCAGATCTGGTTCCGGTCGAGGATGCTGCGGTAGTCGTCGAGGGCGTGCGGCATCCACTCGACGAACTTGCGGCACTCTCCGAAGAAGCCCTGCGGGATGTCCTCGGCCAGACCGCCGATCTGGAAGTAGCGGGTGTGCATCCGCTGCCCCGTGACGAGCTCGAACAGGTCGAGGATCGTCTCCCGCTCGCGGAAGCAGTACCAGAACATCGAGATCGCCCCGAGCTCGAGCGCCGACGTGCCGAGGAAGACGAGATGCGAGTGGATCCGGTTGAGCTCGCAGAGGAGCATCCGCATCCACGTCGCCTTCGCCGGCACCTCGAGCTCGAGCAGCTGTTCGACCGCGAGCACGTACACGAGCTCGTTGTTCTGGTAGCCGACGTAGTCGATCCGCTCGGGGTACGTGACGCACTTCCAGTACGTCTTCGACTCCATCGACTTCTCGAAGCCGGTGTGGAGGTAGCCGATCACGGCCGAGACGCCGACGACCTCCTCGCCGTGCAGGTCGACGATGAGGCGGAGGACGCCGTGGGTCGAGGGGTGGTTGGGGCCGAAGTTGACCTGGAGCAGGTCCTCGCTCGAGCGCAGCTCCTCGGGGACGTCGAGGATCGTCGGGACGCGCGGCGGGATCCGCGAGCCCTCGTACTGCGGCTCGGCGACGATCGGCCGGCGGCCGGTGGGTGACTTGACGGCGCTCACTGTTCGTCGCTGAAGCGGACGGGCTCGCCGCCGATCGGGTAGTCCTTGCGCAGCGGGTGGCCCTCCCAGTCGTCGGTCATGAGGATCCGGGCGAGGTTCGGGTGGCCGTCGAAGACGATCCCCATCAGGTCGAACTGCTCTCGCTCGTGCCAGTCGCAGGTCGGCCAGACGGAGACGACGCTCGGCACGTGGTCGCCGTCGTCGACCCAGCACTGCAGGCGCACGCGCGGCGCGCCGGGCTGGAGCGCGAGCAGGTGGTAGCTGAGCGAGAAGCGCTTCGGCTTCGGGGCGGGCAGGGCCTGAAGCCCCTCCGTCATCGGGTGCATGATGTCGCGCCCGCTCGCCGTGCCGATGTAGCCCGAGACGCCCTTGCCTGCCCAGCCGAGGTAGTCGGTGGCGACGATGTCGACGCACATCCCGAAGCCGAGCTCGTCGCGCGCATGCTCGCACGCCTCGCGGATCCGCTCCGTCGCGACCGTCACCGTCGGCATCTCCGGCCCGTCCCGGTGCGAGACGTAGCCAGGCAGCGCGCCCCAGTCCGTCACGTGGCGACTCCCACACGCTCGTACGCGGGCGGCACGCCTGCCAGGTGCGCCTCGTGCAGCCGGATGATCCCCTCCATCAGCGCCTCCGGCCGCGGCGGGCAGAAGGGGACGTAGATGTCGACGGGGACGATCCGGTCGACGCCCTGGAGGATCGTGTAGTTGTTGAACATTCCGCCCGAGCTCGCGCAGGCGCCCATCGCGATCACCCACTTCGGCTCGAGCATCTGGTCGTAGATCTGGCGCAGCGGCTCGGCCATCTTGTTCGCGACGCGGCCCGAGACGATGAGCAGGTCCGCCTGGCGCGGCGAGGAGCGGAAGGCCTCCATCCCGAAGCGGGCGAGGTCGTAGCGCGAGCCGACGATCGACATCATCTCGATCGCGCAGCACGCGAGCCCGAACGTGTCCGGCCACATCGACTTCGTCTGCGCCCAGCGCACCGCCTTCTCGAGGGTCGTCAGCCCGAGTGCGCGCTCCATCTCCTCGAGGCCGAGCTCCTCCTCGAAGCGGGAGGGGCCCTTCGTCGGCCAGAGCAGCCGCTCCGACTGCAGGCCGTAGTCGCGTAGCCGCGTCGGCTCGTCAGCCACCGCGGCCTACCAATTGAGCGCCCCTTTCCGCCAGATGTACACGTAGGCGACGAGGAGGATGAGGATGAAGAAGGCGAGCTCTGCGAATCCGAACCAGCCGAGCGCGTGGAGCTGCACGGCGAGCGGGTAGAGGAAGACGATCTCGATGTCGAAGACGATGAAGAGCATCGCCGTCAGGTAGAAGCTGACGCTGAAGCGCTGGCGCGGCAGCGGCCCCGTCGAGACGCCCGACTCGAACGGCGTCGTGCGCGCGCGCGTGCGCCGTGCCGGACGCTGTGAGAGCCGGAACGACATCACCATCATCGAGCCGGGGATCGCGAGCGCGAGCACGCCGTAGATCAGGAATGGCAGCCAACTGTGGAGCATCTACCCCGCGCCGCTCCCCGTACCCGTTCGCGCACCACACGCAATCACCGGGCGCTGACGTTATCAGTGCTGCGACGGTCGCACTTACGGGTAGCGAAATCCCGCAGCCGTGCGTGTGGGGGCTGTCACAAAGTCGCGCTTCGTGCAGAAGGGTGCGCGACCGGGTGAAGACGGGTCACGTTGCTACGATGCGAGCCGAATGGAGATTCGCGAGCGCACCGAGAGCATCGTCTCCCTCACGCCTGCCGCTGCGGCCAAGATCCGCGAGCTGATGGCGACGGAGGAGGACGTCTCGGTGCTGCGCGTCGCGATCGAGGGCGGCGGCTGCTCGGGCTTCCAGTACGGCCTCGGCTTCGACCGCGGCGCCCAGGAGGGCGACCACGAGTTCGACTGCGAGGGCGTCACCGTGGTCGTCGATCCCTTCAGCGCCCCCTATCTCGCAGGCGCGCGTGTCGACTACCTCGAGACGATCCAGGAGTCCGGGTTCAAGATCGACAACCCGAACGCGGTCTCCTCGTGCGGCTGCGGCCACTCGTTCCAGGTGGCCGACGGCGAGGCGCCCGGGGATGCAGCCGGCTGTGGCTCCGGCTGCTCCCACTAGACGCTTCTCTCACCTCAGCCGACGAGCTCCGTGAACCGCGGGTCGTCGCGGAGCGACGCGAAGTCGTCGTCGTTCTGCGCGAGCTCCTTGAAGGGCTCCCACTTGGCGACCGATTCGGCGAGAGCCGTGAGGGCGGCTTCGCCGTCGCCGAGCAGCGCCTGCGCGCAGGCGACGTTGTAGAGCAGGTACGCATTGCCGGGGTATGCCTCGAGGCCCCGGTTGCAAGCCTCGAGAGCGGCCTCGTAGTCGTTCGCCTGATACGCGCGGAAGAAGCCCCGTGCGGACATCGCCGGCGAGAGCCGGTACGCCTTCCCGCGCCGCCCGCCGACGGCGAGCACGATCGTATTGTCCGCCGTCGCCACGGCCTTCCGCTTCGCTTCCGGGTTGCGGACGAAGACCACGGTCCCCTGCGGAGCGTCGATCTCGTCGCCGTCGACCGTGAACACCGCCGAGCCCTGCACGACGGCGTACAGCTCCTCGTGCCGGTCCTGTCCCGGCCCCGCCTCGTCGTGCTCGCCGACCACGGGCTCGCCGGTCTTGCGCTGGTAGACGGCGCCGACGCCGAACGCGCCCACGTCGAGATCCTCACGGAGCCGCACGAACCCGCGGTCGTCCTCCGCCTCGGCGAGATGGTCGCCGAGGGAGGCGACGCTGTACGCGGCCTGAGTGGCAGCCATCGTGTACCGACCTCCCCATGTCTTGACAACAAAAAGCTTGACCTCGAACTACTTCCGGGCAAGCTACCAAGCCAAGTGTCTTGACGTCAAGAGACAGCTCGGACACACTGGGGCGCGTGGCCAGAGCGCGCAGAAGTCACGAGCGCGATCGCGTCGACTCGTGGCTCGAGGAGGTGACGCCTCTCCTGCCCGCGTCGATCGACCTCACTGTCGAGGGGATCGTCGACCGCATCCACGGCATCGACTGGCGGATCCGAAAGATGCTGGACGAGACCCTCGAGGATCAGGGCCTGACGATCGGCGACTGGAAGGTGCTGACGTCGCTGCGGTGGGCGAAGCCGAACCGGCGGTCGGCCGGCGAGCTCGCCCGGCAGGCCGACCTCACGAGCGGGACGATGACCGCGCGCCTCGACCATCTCGAGGGCGAGGGACTCGTACGGCGCCTACGCGACCCGGATGATCGCCGCAGTGTGCTCGTGGAGCTCACCGACAAGGGCCGGCGGAGGCTCGAGCAGGCGATGGGCGTGCAGGCGGAGAAGGAGAAGCTGCTCGCCGCTGCACTGGCTCCCAAGGAGATGGAGCAGCTGAACGCGCTCCTGCGGCGGGTGATGATCTCCGTGGAACAACGGATCACGAGACCGCAGCACTCCGATTAGCATCGACGGCGTGGACAGGCCCCTACGCGTCGCGATCGTCGGCTCCGGGCCGGCCGGCTTCTATGCCGCCGGGGCGCTGCTGACGGCGGACCCGCCCGCCGAGGTGGACATGATCGAGCGCCTGCCGACGCCCTGGGGGCTCGTCCGGCTCGGCGTCGCACCGGATCATCCGAAGCTGAAGACCGTCTCCCGCGCCTTCGAGAAGATCGCGGAGCGGCCCGGCTTCCGCTTCCTCGGCAACGTCGAGCTCGGCCGCGACCTCCACCACGACGACCTCGTCCGCGTCTACGACGCCGTGATCTACGCGGTCGGTGCGCAGGCCGACCGTCAGCTCGGCATCCCGGGCGAAGACCTTCCCGGCTCGTGGCCGGCCACCGAGTTCGTCGCCTGGTACAACGGTCATCCCGACTACCAGCACCTCGAGTTCGGCCTCGACGTCGAGCGGGCCGTCGTGGTCGGGATCGGCAACGTCGCCCTCGACATCGCCCGGATGCTCGCCCTCACGCGAGAGGAGCTCGCTGCGACCGACGCGACCGACGCCTCGATCGACGCGATCGCGAGCTCGCCGATCCGCGAGATCGTGATCGTCGGCCGGCGCGGGCCTGCGCAGGCGGCCTTCACGACACCCGAGTTGCAGGAGATGGGCGAGCTCGCCGGCGCGGACGTCTTCGTCGACCCGGCCGAGCTCGAGGGGGCGGAGCCGAAGGACACGAACGCGGAGCGCAACCTCGCCGTCCTGCACGAGCTCGCCGAGCGCGAGCCGGAGGGTAAGCCGCGGCGCGTCGTCTTCCGCTTCCTCCACTCGCCGGTCGCGATTCTCGGCGACGACCGGGTCGAGGCGATCGAGCTCGTCCGCAACGAGCTCGACGAGAACGAGCGCCCCGTGGCGACGGACGAGCGTGAGACGCTGCCCTGCGGGCTCGTCTTCCGCAGCGTCGGCTATCGCGGCGTCGAGCTTCCCGGCCTGCCGTTCGACGAGCGCAGCGGCACGATTCCGAACGAGGGCGGCGGCGTCGCGCCGGGTGTCTACTGCGCCGGTTGGATCAAGCGCGGCCCGACGGGCGTGATCGGCACGAACAAGAAGGACGCGACCGAGACGGTCGAGCTCCTGCTCGAGGACGCCGCGGCGGGACGGCTGGAACGCAAGCCCGCAGCTACGACGGCCGCAGTCGACGAGCTTCTCGGGGAGCGGGGCGTGCGGGTGGTCGAGTACGCGGGCTGGACGGCGATCGACGAAGCCGAGCGCGCCGCCGGCGAGAAGCTCGGGCGTCCGCGCGTGAAGCTCTGCACCTGGGACGAGCTGCTCGCCGCCGCCGAGCGCGTCGCGTCAGAGTCCGTCTAGACGACTTCAATCGTCTAGTCACTCGGATGGGGGAGTCGGCGGCGGTCTGCCGGCGCCGATGGACCCGCCATGGAAGTTCTTGCGGTGGAATGTCTCCGCTGTGGCACCTCGCGTCTCGTGCGTCGCAGCGTGTTCAAGCGCTTCGACACGCCGGAGTGCCCCTCCTGCGGCTATCTCGGCTGGGCGCCCCTCCGCGAGCCGGCCGGAACCGGTGGGCGCGGGCCGCGCAAGCCGACTGCCGAGCGGCGCCTCTCGTCGGTCGCGTAGCCTCGTCGCATCGTCCACGCGGGTCTCCTGCGCTCGCCTAGACTCGTCCTCGATGGCGGAGGCGGAGGACCGGCGCGAGCTGTGGGGCGGCGAGACCGCGAAGGCGGTCGCCAACTTCACCGTCTCGGGCGAGCCGATCCCGGCGCCGGTCGCCCGCTGGCTCGGCCGCATCAAGGGCGCGGCCGCGCGGGTGAACGCGGAGCTCGGCCTCCTCGACGCGGACCGGGCCGAGCGGATCGCGGCCGCGGCCCAGCGGATCGCCGACGGCGAGCTCGACGACCAGTTCCCGATCGACGTCTTCCAGACCGGCTCGGGCACCTCCTCCAACATGAACGCGAACGAGGTGATCGCCACCCTCGCCGGCGAGGACGTCCACCCGAACGACCACGTCAACATGGGCCAGTCCTCGAACGATGTCTTCCCCTCGGCGGTTCACCTCGCGGCGCTCGACGAGATCGTGCGCGACCTCGTGCCGGCACTCGAGCAGCTCACCGCCTCGCTCGAGGCGAAGGCAGTCGAGTTCGACGACGTCGTCAAGTCGGGCCGGACGCACTGGATGGACGCCGTTCCGGTCACGCTCGGCCAGGAGTTCTCGGGCTACGCGGCCCAGGTGCGGCAGGGGGCCGCGCGCGTCCGGGACGCGCTGCCGCGCCTCGGGCAGATCCCGCTCGGCGGCACCGCGACCGGCACCGGCCTCAACACGCATCCGGAGTTCGCGGCACGCGTGCGCGAGCTGCTGGCGCAGGAGACGGGGCTCGAGATCTCCGCGCCGGCCGACCCGTTCGAGGCCCAGGCGGCGCGTGACGGCATCGTGGAGGTGTCGGGCGCGCTCAAGACGGTGGCCGTCTCGCTCACGAAGGTCGCGAACGACATCCGCTTCCTCGGCTCCGGCCCGCGCGCCGGGCTCGCCGAGATCACCCTGCCAGAGCTCCAGAAGGGCAGCTCGATCATGCCGGGCAAGGTCAATCCAGTCATGGCGGAGGTCGTGACGCAGGTTGCGGCGCAGGTGATCGGCAACGACGCCGCGATCACGATCGGCGGCATGCAGGGCCATTTCGAGCTCAACGTGTTCGTGCCGCTGCTGGCCCGCAACGTCTTCGACTCGGTCAAGCTGCTGGCGAGCGCGTGCCGGCTGTTCGCGGCCAAGTGCGTGGACGGGATCGAGGCGAACCGCGAGACCTGCGAGCGCTACGCCGAGCTGACCCTGTCGGCGGCGACGGCGCTGAACCCGTACATCGGCTACGACCGGGCGGCCGAGATCGTGAAGGAGGCGGCTGCCTCGGGCCGTTCGCTGCGCGAAGTGGCGCGGGAGAAGGGCGTCGAGGACTCGGTGCTCGACGAGGCGCTCGACTATCGCGCGATGGCGAAGCCGCACGGGTAACTCGTCCGAGGGTTTCGATCGGCAGCTGTTTCTGGAGGATCCGCTGGCGCCAAGGGGCCTGCAGGCGGGCCGGTTCGGGGAGGAGATCGCTTCAATCGGGTGAATCGCCTTGAAAAAGTCCGGCCCGGCCAGCAAGATACCCCTGCACGACAGTTGGGAGAGCGCGGGCGAGTCCGCGTTCGTGCAAAGAGGGAGAGAGGAGAAAGCGTTCATGCGTCTTAGGAATCGATCGCGCGTACGCGCAGTAGGCGGTCTCGCGGTCCTGTTCACAGCTGTCGCTGTCCTGGCACTCGGTGCCGGCAGCGCGGCGGCGGCTACGCACCACAATGCGGGCGGCGGAGGCCGTGGCGGCGGCGGTACCGGTGGTGGCGGTACCGGTGGCGGCGGCGGCGGATCCACTTCCGGCAAGAAGACGTTCGCGAGCAAGTCTGTGACCATCACGCGCTTCGCCAACGGTGCCGTGCCGCAGGGCCCCGCGCCGGTGCGGTCCAGCATCTCGTGCGATCCGGCGAGCGACGTTCCCTTCGTGAATCCGTGCACCGGTCCGAAGGACGACGGAGCGACCGGAACGGGAATCGGAGCCCCGGCTATCGCCGCCGCCGGCGCGACGAGAACCGGATCGGGGAACTTCGGGACCGGCTTCAGCGGCATCTCCGACGTCCTCCAGCGCACCGTCAGCGGCGGCCACTACACGCCGCCCGACCAGGCGCTGTGCCTCGGGCCTGCAAGCGCCCTCGCCCCGCTGCATCTCGCTGTGGGCGGTAACACGACCGTCGTCGTGGAAGGGACGAACGACGCCATCGCCGTCTACTCCACGACCGGCGCGCTCCTCTACGGGCCGCTGTGGCTCGGCGACCTCTTCAGCGACGAGGGCGAGTACGGCGACATCGGCTGCAACTACGACCCGCAGACCCAGACGTTCTTCTTCATCGGGATCGGCGGCTACGGCGCCGGCACCGACCTCGCCGTGATGAACGCGAGCGGCTACTCCGTCTACGGGGTCGACACCGGGGAGAGCGGCTACTGCTTCGCGGACTTCCCGCAGAGCGGCTTCGACAACAACGCGTTCTACATCACGGTCAACGAGTTCTGTGGACCGCCGTACTTCGACAGCTACGACGGCGCGTCGCTGTACGGGATCTCGAAGTCGCAGCTCGCGAGCCACTCGCTGTCTCCGAACTCGGTCAGTTGGGAAAACCTCGGGCTGAGCAATCCGATCGTCGTGCTGCGACCCGCCATCGGTGACGGGACGAGCACCGAGTACCTGCTGGACTCGGAGAACTACGACTACTCCGGGAACACGCTCGGCTTCTGGCAGGTCACGCGGGACAGCAACATCACGTCGGGCCACGGCCCGATCTACCTCTCCGGCTGGGAGATCCCCAGCGAGTCCTATGCCCAGCCCGTCGAGGCCACGAGCACGGGCGACGGCACGACGTGCGTCCACGACTTCGGCGGCTGGTGCTCCGTGCCGGAGGCGTGGCTGGAGGTGGACGACCAGCGTATGGCGCAGGTGCAGTACGCGGGCAACGGGAAGCTCTACGCTTCGCTCAGCACCGCCCTCTACGTCGGGGCCGATCTCGTGGACGGAGCAGCCTGGTTCCAGGTCGATCCGCGGCGGGCGGTCGTCACGAAGCAGGGCTACGTGGGCGTCGACGGGACGTTCCTGCTCTACCCGAGCTTCGTGCGCACGCAGTCGAACACGTTCGTCCTGGACTTCAGCATGACGAGCGACACGCTCGATCCGAGCACCGGCTACACGACCTCGAAGAACCTCGGGAACTCGTGGGCGCCGGTCACGATCACGGGCGCAGGGTCCGGACCGCACGTGAGCTTCTCCGGTCAGCAGCCGGGCTACCTCAGGCAGCGCTGGGGCGACTACTCGGCGATGGCGTTCGATCCGGCCAGCGGGGACGTCTGGATGGCCGACGAGTACGTCCCGCCGGGTGACGACGGCCTGGATGACGTCGACAACTGGGGCACCTACGTGTGGAGTGTCTCGCGCTAGCCGACCTCCAGGTCACTCATCGCTCTGAGCATGGAAAGGGCCCCCGCGAGGGGGCCCTTTTCGTTGCCGTACCGCCTTCCTAGAGGCTTGATGTGAATAGCCCGCGGCGCCGGATGCCGTCCCAGGCGCGGCGCGAGGCCGTCTCTTCGGCCTTGCACAGGCCACCGGCCTGCGCTGCGACCGCCGAGCCTCCCTCGCTTGGCCTGGAACGGCCCCTGCGGGCGTCTATTTCACATCAAGCCTCTAGTAGGCGACGGCGCCGCGGCCTGTCGCGGCCGCATGTCTTTGCTCGTCGGCGCGGTAGCTCGAGCGCACGAGCGGGCCCGCGAAAACGGAGCCGAAGCCGAGCGCCTCGCCCTGCTCGCGGAACCAGCGGAACTCGTCGGGGTGCACCCAGCGGTCGATCGGCGCGTGCTTCGAGCTCGGCTGGAGGTACTGGCCGATCGTGACGACGTCGATGCCGTTCGCGCGCAGGTCGCGCAGCGTCTCGACGACCTCGTCGTTCGTCTCGCCGAGGCCGACGATGATCCCGGACTTCGTCAGGACGGGATAGTCGGCGAGCTCTTTCGCCCTGCGCAGCAGCCAGAGCGCCTTGTCGTAGTCCGCCTTCGCGCCCCGCATCCGCCGGTGCAGGCGGCGCACCGTCTCGATGTTGTGGTTGAAGACCTCCGGCCGCGCGGCGAGCACCGTGCGCAGCGCCTCCTCCTCGACGTCGAGGAAGTCGGGCGTCAGCACCTCGACCGAGCACTCCGGCAGCTTCGCCTTGAGCGCGCGGATCGTCGCGGCGTAGTGCCCTGCGCCGCGGTCGGGGACGTCGTCGCGGTCGACCGAGGTGACGACGACGTGCTTGAGCTTCATCTGCGCGGCGGCCTGCGCGAGTCGCAGCGGCTCGAGCGGGTCGGGCGGCGACTCCGGTTTGCCCGAGTGGACGTAGCAGTAGCGGCAGGCGCGTGTGCACGTCTCGCCGAGGATCTGGAAGGTCGCGGTGCCGCGGCCCCAGCACTCGGAGATGTTCGGGCAGTGCGCCTCCTCGCAGATCGTGTGCAGCGAGAGCCCGTGCACGAGCTTCTGCACGTCGAAGTAGCTGCCGTCCTTCGACGGCGCGCGCACCTTCATCCACTCGGGGCGGCGCGGGCGCTGTGTGACGGGTTGCGAGGTCTCCATCTGGGGACCCAGTGTACGCGGGTACCTTGGGGCCGGATGAGCCGGCGCCACTCGACGAACCCCTGGGTCGTCCTCGTCCTCATCTGCGTCGCGCAGTTCATGGTCGTCCTCGACGCGACGATCGTGAACGTCGCGCTGCCCTCGATCAAGCGGGATCTCGGCGTGACCGACGCGAACCTGCAGTGGGTCATAAACGGGTACACGCTCGTCTTCGGCGGCTTCCTGCTGCTCGGCGGGCGGGCCGGCGACCTGCTCGGGCGGAAGCGGGTCTTCCTCGTCGGGCTCGCGATCTTCACCGTCGCGTCGCTGCTCGACGGCCTCGCGGCGAGCTTCGGGATGCTGATCGCGACGCGCGCGCTGCAGGGGCTCGGCGCCGCGCTCATCTCGCCGGCCGCGCTCTCGATCGTCTCGACGACGTTCGCCGAGGGGAGGGAGAGGGCGCGCGCGCTCGGCGTCTGGGCGGCGATCGCGATCGGCGGCTCGGCGGTCGGTCTCGTGCTCGGCGGTGCGCTCACGCAGTCGCTCTCGTGGCCGTGGATCTTCTTCGTCAACGTTCCCGTCGGCGTCGCCGGCTTCGTCCTCTCGCTGCGGCTCGTGCCCGAGTCGAAGGACGAGCACGCGCACCGCTCGTACGACGTCTGGGGGGCGGTGACGATCACCGGCGGGTTGATGACGCTCGTCTACGCGATCGTGCGGGCCGAGACGCACGGCTGGGGCGACACGGTCACGATCGGCTGCTTCCTCGCCGCGGCGGCGCTCCACGCGGCGTTCCTCGTGATCGAGCTGCGCTCGGCCGAGCCCCTCGTCCGCCTCTCGATCTTCCGCGTCCGCTCGCTCCTGACGGCGAACCTCGTCATGTTCCTCGTCGCGTCGGGCCTGTTCGCGATGTTCTTCTTCAACACGCTGTACATCCAGACCGTGCTCGGGTATGGGCCGCTCGAGGCCGGGCTCGCGTTCCTGCCGTTCACGGGCGGGATCATGCTCTCGGCCGGTCTCGCCTCGGCGCTGGCCCCGCGGGTCGGCGTGCGGCCGGTCGCCGCCGCGGGGATGCTGTTCACGATCGGCGGCCTGATCTGGCTGGCGTTCCTGCCCGTCCACGGCTCGTACGCGGGTGACGTCCTGCCGGCGCTGCTCATGTCCTCGCTCGGGATGGGCGCGGTCTTCATGCCGCTCACGCTCGTCGCCACGACGGGGTTGAAGAACGAGGACCAGGGGCTTGCGTCGGGGCTGTTCAACACCTCGCAGCAGATCGGCGGAGCGCTCGGGCTCGCGATCCTCTCCACGGTCGCGGCGAGCCGGGTGCACAGCCAGGCCGCGGATGCCCAGGTGCCGGGCTTCCACTGGGCCTTCGCCGGCGGCGCGATCTTCGTCGCGGCTGGTCTCGTCGCGATGGTCGCGCTCCTGCGCAAGCGCCACGTCGCCCGGATCGAGGCGCAGGCCGGCGAGCCGGCGCTCGCGAGCGCCTGAGTGGTCTAGGCCTCTGGTTCGGACATCCGCGCGTGCTCGCGCGCCTGCTCGTCGAGACGCGCCTGCGCCTCGAGCATGTGGCCGCGCGCAGCCCACGCGTGCGCCGCCCCGCGCGGGACGTTCTCGTCGCGGAAGTGCTGCGCCGCGACCGAGGCGTGGGCCGCGGCCTGCTCGAGCTCGGCGGTGACCTCGTCGTACAGCGTCGCGGCGGCGTCGAGTCGCTCACTCATCTGCGAGAGTCTAGGCCGTGCCCGACGCGGGTCATGGTGCGTCCGAGGCGTACGCGGGGTGGCCGTCGCGCCGGCCGACCGCCTACCGCGACGGCTTGCTGCCCCCCTTGCCGTAGGTGCCCTGCGGAGAACAGCTGCACTGAGCAAGTTGCAGATTGCAACGTGGCATTAGGCCTTCGCCGCGAGCCGGGCGTGGAGCGGCTGCGGCCAGAGGCCGGCACCGTCCTCCGCCGGCAGCTCCTCGAGCTCGAGGCCGAAGACCTCCTCGAGCGCGGTGACCGCGTGCGGTCGCACCTCGTCGACCGTGACGGGACGGTCGAGCTCCCGCGCGATCGTCGTGAACATCGCGTCCTCGAGCCCGCAGGCGGTGATCCAGTCGGTGAACGGCGCCGGATCGAGGTCGACGTTGAGCGCGTAGCCGTGTGTCGTGACCCAGCGGGAGACGTGCACGCCGATCGACGCGATCTTCCGCGGCGGCCGCGTCAACCACAGACCCGTGAGCCCTTCCATCCTCTCTCCCGCCAGTCCGAACGGCTCGACCGTCCCGACCAGGGCCTCCTCGAGGTTCCGGACGTACTGCTTGACGTCGCGGCCGTGGCGCTTGAGGTCGAGGATCGGGTAGCAGACGAGCTGGCCCGGCCCGTGGAAGGTCGACTTGCCGCCGCGGTCGGTCTCGACGATGTCGACCTCGGCACTCGCCGGCACGTGGAGCTCCGCCGTCTCGTCCGTTCGCCGGCCCAGCGTCACGACCGGGGGATGCTCGAGCAGGATGATCGTGTCCGGGATCGCTCCCTGCGAGACGGCGCCCGCGAGCGAGCGCTGCAGGTCCCACGCCTCGAGGTACGGCACCTCGCCGAGCCGGAGGAGATAGCCGCCGGTCGCCACGGCGTCAGGCTAGCCGGAGACAGGTCCCGGCGAGACACGTCCGGTGTCTGACCCCGGACAGGCCGGCAGCGGACATGGCCGCTTCCGGCCTGCAACCATGCCGCCGTGGCCGGAGCAGCCCGCACGATCGTCCTCGTCGAAGGGATCACCGACCGGATCGCGGTCGAGGCGGCAGCCGAGCGCCTCGGGCGCGACCTTGCTGCCGACGGCGTCGAGATCGTCTCGATCGGCGGCGCGCAGGCGGTCGGGCGCGCGTTCGCGCAGTACCAAAGCGAGCGAGTCGTCGGCCTGTGCGACGCCGGTGAGGAGCGCTGGTTCCGCCGCGTGCTCGGCGACGCCGTCTACATCTGCGTCGAGAACCTCGAGGACGAGCTGATCCGCGCCCTCGGAGCCGCGCGGGTGGAGGAGGTCCTCGCGGAGCAGAACGACCTCGAGGCGTTCCGCAGCTTCCAGAAGCAGCCCGCCTGGCGCGGCCGCCCGGTCGAGGCGCAGCTTCGCCGCTGGCTCCACGCCGCCGACCGGCGCGCCAGCCGCTATCCGCCGCTGCTGCTCGGCGCGGTCGAGCCGGAGAGGATTCCGCGGCCGCTCGCCGGCGTTCTCGCGGCGATCGGCTAGCCCCCGTCTCCCTCCCAGCCCTCGAGGCGCTCGCGCAGGGCGAAGAGGAAGCGGCCGGCGTACGCGCCGTCGACGAGGCGGTGGTCGTACGTGAGCGTGACGTTCATGATCGGCCGGATCGCGATCACGTCGTTGCCGAACTCGTCCTCCAGCACCCACGGGCGCTTCACGAGCGCATACGTGCCGAGGATCGCCGACTGCGGCTGGTTGATCACCGGTGTCCCGTGGAAGGTGCCGTAGCCGCCCGGGTTCGTGATCGAGAACGTGCCGCCCTGGACGTCGTCCGGGACGAGCTGCTTGTTCCGCGCCTTGCCCGCCAGCTCCGAGATCGCCCGGGCGAGACCGAGCAGGTTCATCGTCTCGGCGCTCCGGATCACCGGCACGATCAGGCCCTTGCCCTCCTGCAGCTCGACGGCGATGCCGAGGTTGACGAAGTTGCGCGTCACGATCGAGTCGCCGCGCATCTCTCCGTTCACGTACGGGAAGTCGCGCAGCGTGTCGACCGTCGCCTTCGCGACGAAGGCGAGATAGGTCGGGTTGACGCCGTAGGCGGCCTGGTACTCCTTCTTCAGGCCGGCGCGGATGGCGACGATGCGGGTGAAGTCGACCTCGATCGCGCTCGTCACGTGGGCCGCGGTGTCGATCGAGCGGCGCATGTGGTCGGCGATGCCGCGCCGCATCGCGGTGATCGGCTCGACCTGCTCCCCGGATTGGAGCTCGCCGGGGGCGACCGGTGCCGGGCCGGGACGCGGTGGTGCGGCCGGCGCCTGGGCCGGGGCCGCCGCTTGCTGCTGCTGTGCGCCGCCGGACTCGACGAAGGCCAGGATGTCCTTCTTCGTCACCCGCCCGCCTCTGCCGGTTCCCGCCACGCGGCTGGGGTCGACGCCGTGCTCGGAGGCGATGCGCGCGACGACGGGGGAGACGAAGGCCTTGCCGTTGCCGGACGGCTGCTCGGCCGCCGGCGCAGGAGCCGCTGCCGGCGGCGACGCAGGCTGAGGCTCGGCCGCTGCGGGCTCGGCCGCCGCGGGCGCGGGCGTCGGAGCCGGAGCCTCGGGCTCCGCCGGTGCGGCGGGCGTGGGGGCCCCTCCTGCCGCTCCGCCGATCTGGGCGAGCTTCGTCCCGACCGCGACCGTCTCGCCTTCCTGGACGAGGATCTGGGTCAGCGTCCCGGAGGCGGGGCTCGGAACCTCGGTGTCGACCTTGTCGGTGGAGATCTCGAGCAGCGCCTCGTCGGCCTCGACGTGCTCGCCCTCCTTCTTCATCCAGCGGGTGATCGTCCCCTCAGAGACGGACACGCCCATCTGCGGCATCACGACGTCGACTGCGGTCTCCGTGGCCATCGGCCCCCCTTGGTACTCAATACTCCGCGAGCTCGCGCAGGCCTGCGACGACGTCCTCGACCTGCGGGATGAACGCCTTCTCGAGCGGCGGCGAGAACGGCACCGGCGTGTCGGGAGCGGCGATCCGCTTCACGGGAGCGTCGAGATCCTCGAATGCCTCCTCTGCGACCGTCGCCGCGATCTCGGCGCCGAAGCCGCCCGTGCGCGTGTCCTCGTGCAGGACGAGCACCTTCGACGTCTTCCGCGCCGACTCCAGCACGGCGGCCTTGTCCCACGGCATCACCGTGCGCAGGTCGACGACCTCGACCGAGACGCCGTCCGAGGAGAGCTGCTGGGCCGCCTCGTCGGCCGTGTGCACCATGGCGCCCCACGTGATCACCGAGACGTCGTCGCCTTCGCGGTGCGTGCGCGCCTTGCCGATCGGCGTCGTGTACCGCTCCTCCGGCACCTCCGCCTTGATCCGCCGGTAGAGGTGCTTGTGCTCGAAGTAGAGGACGGGGCTCGGGTCCTCGATCGCGCTGATGAGGAGGCCCTTCGCATCCTCCGGCGTCGCCGGGCAGACACACTTGAGCCCCGGGATGTGCGCGAACGACGACTCAGGGTTCTGGGAGTGGAACGGCCCGCCGGAGAAGCCGCCGCCCGACGGCAGGCGGACGACCATCGGCACGGGCGTGCCTGCGCGCCAGCGCTGCTTCGCCGCGACGGTGACGAGCTGGTCCCAGCCGCAGGAGATGAAGTCGGCGAACTGCATCTCGGCGACCGGGCGCATCCCCATGAGCGCCGCGCCGGTGCAGCCGCCCACGATCGCCGACTCGGCGAGCGGCGCGTCGATCACGCGCCACGGCCCGAACTCCTCCTGGAAGCCGAGCGAGACCTTGAACGCCCCGCCGTAGACGCCGACGTCCTCGCCGATCAGGAAGACGCGCTCGTCGCGCCGCAGCTCCGTGCGGAGCGCGTCCGAGATCGCCTGGAGGTACGTCAGCTCGGCCATTACTTGTGGTGCGGCGTGTCGAGGTCCTCGGGCGAGCCGTAGATGCCCTCCGTGAGGTCGGACGGCTCCGGCAACGGCGACTCCTCCGCGCGCTGGAGCGCGTCGTTGAGGACCTTCTTCACCCCGGCCGAGATCTCGTCCTCCTCCTCGTCGCTGAGGTCGGCGTGGTCGCGGAGCCAGGTGCGGAAGCGCTCGATGGGGTCCTGCTCTGCCCAGCGCTCGAACATCGCCTTCGGCACGTAGAAGGCGTCGTCGTGCACGGCGTGACCCTCCATCCGCAGGGTCAGGCACTCGAGCAGCGTCGGCCCGCCGCCTGCGCGCGCCTTCTCGATCGCGCGCTTCGCCTCGCGGTAGACGGCGAGCACGTCGGTGCCGTCGACGACGACGCCCTCGAAGCCGTAGGCCTCGGCGCGGTCGGCGACGTGCTCGGTCGCGTACTCGAGGTGTGTCGGCGTCGAGTACGCCCACTGGTTGTTGTCGCAGACGAAGACGATCGGGAGCTTGCGCGTGCCGGCGAAGGTCATCGACTCGTGCGCGTCTCCGCGCGCCGACGCTCCCTCGCCGAACCAGCCGACGGCCACGCGCGGCTCCTCGCGGATCCGGAAGGCGAGCGCGCAGCCGGTGGCGACCGGGAGCATCGCCGGCAGGTGGCTGACCATCGCGATCAGCCCGAGCTGCGCGTCGGCCATGTGGACGTTGCCGTCCCGGCCGTGGGTCGGGCCGCCGACCCGGCCCATGTACTGGGCGAAGATCCGCCACGGATCGACGCCCCGCACGATGTGGACGCCCATGTCGCGGTGCAGCGGCGTGCCGACGTCGTCCGGCCCCAGTGCGGTCGCGACGCCGACCGAGGACGCCTCGTTGCCGCGGCCCGTGTAGAAGGAGCCGGGGATCTTGCCCTGCCGGTAGAGGATGTGGCCGCGCTCCTCGACGCCGCGGGTGATGAGCATGTGCCGGTAGACGCCGAGCAGGTCCTCTCGGTCGAGGCCCGCCTCGCGCACCTCGTGGAGCGACCCGACGGGCTCAGCTTCTCTGGCGATCGCCATGGGCGTGAGGTTATCCGACCCACTCATGTGCGTCACTGATCTGCCGCAGGCGTCCGCGGGTCTCCTCGTCGCAAAGGGCACCGGCGAGCCCCGCCTCGTACGCGGCGCGCGGGGAGACGCCGAGCGAGCCGGCCGCCTCGTAGTCGCGCGTCAGGTCGGTGCCGAACATCGCCGGGTCGTCGGTCGAGATCGAGCAGCGGACGCCCGCGGCGACGAGTTGCGGCAGCGGGTGCTCGGAGAGCGAGCGGACGACGCCGGTGCGGAGGTTCGAGATCGGACAGACGTCGAGGACGGTCCCGCGGCCGGCGAGCTCGGCGACGAGGCCCGGATCCTCGACGGCGCGGATCCCGTGCCGGATCCGGTCGGCGCCGAGGGCTTCCAGCGCGCCGCGCACCGAGGCCGCGCCGGCCGCTTCCCCCGCATGCGGCACGGAGCCGAGGCCGAGCGAGTGCGCGAGCCGGAAGACGTCGGCATACGGCTCCGGCGGAAAGTCCGCCTCGCGTCCCCCCAGCCCCACCCCGACGACGCCGCGCTCGCGGTAGCGCGCCGCCCACTCGACGGTGGCGCGCGCCTCCTCCTGCGAGAAGCCGCGCGGGATGTCGGGCGTCAGCCGGATCTCGACCCCGAACAGCTCGCGTGCCTCTTGCGCACCGGCGCAGACGCCCTCGAAGAGCTCCTCCCAGGCGACGCCGCGCCGGACGCGCTCGGCAGGGCTGAAGATCCCCTCCAGGTAGACGGCGCCGTGCGCGGCAGCCTCTTCCGCGTAGTCGACGACCATCTGCCGGAAGTCCGCGTCCGTGCGGAGCGCGTTCGTCGTCAGGATCCAGACCTCGATGAAGTGGGCGAAGTCGCGGAAGCGGTAGAGGGCCGCCAGGTCGTCCGGGAGCGCGTAGTCGTTGCGTCGCGCGATCTCGCGCAGGGTGTCCGGCCTCACCGTCCCCTCCAGGTGGACGTGCAGCTCGATCTTCGGGGAGGGTTCCACGCGGCGAGGCTACAGTCACCCTGTGGGGAAGGCGGCGGACTGGCTGCGGGAGGAGCGTCGGAAGGTGCTCGGGGACTGGGTCGCGTTCTGCGTCGGCTGCGGCGCCGCGCGCCGCTGGTTCGAGGAGTTCGAGGCCGAGCTGCCCGACGCCTGCCCGCAGTGCGGAGGCAAGCTGCTCCGCCGTTGCCCCTCGTGCGGAGCGCCGTTCTCCTCGCTTGCCGTCGTGGACTGCGAGGAGTGCGGCACGCCGGTGCGCCCGAACGAGCTCTTCGGCTCGAGGATCCGCCGTGCCTGACTGGTTCGTCCGCAACGTCCGGGACGCGGAGTGGTGGGTGAACGAGAAGTTCGGCGCGCGCACCTTCCTCGTGCCCGGCGAATCGCAGGTCGGCGTGCGCGTCCACGTGCTCGAGCCCGGGAAGCCGAGCACCCTCTACCACGGCGAGTCCGAGCAGGAGGGCTTCCTCGTGATCGAAGGGGAATGCACGCTCCTCGTCGAGGGCGACGAACGGCTGCTGCGACCATGGGACTACTTCCACTGCGCGCCGAACACGACGCACTCGTTTGTCGGGGCGGGTGACGGCCCGTGCGTCGTGGTCACCCTCGGTCTTCGTGACGAGGACGGCACGATCCGCTACGCCCGCGACGAGACGGCGCTCCGGCACGGCGCCGGCGTCGAGCGGGAGACCGACACTCCCGACGAGGCGTACGCGCCGTTTCCGAAGTGGGAGCAGGGTCGTCCAGCCGGGTGGGGCTCCCTGCCGTGGAACGACTGAGCATCTAGGCGGGCGCGGCGACCTCGAGCCCGTAGCGCTCCGCGAGCTGCGGGATCGTCGCGAAGTCGATCTCGAGCGCGTAGCGGGCGGCGACCTGCTGCACTCCTGCCTGATCGTGCTCCTCGAGCAGGGGCGCAATCTCGCGGAAGTAGTTCTCGAAGCCGGCCGGGGAGATGAGCTCGAGGAACCGGAGCGGCTCGTCGCCCGCGTTCCAGAACGTGTGCTTCTGCCCGCGCGGCTTCCGCACGACCTCGCCGGGCCCCGCCTCGACCACTTCGTCGCCGAGCTGTGCGCCGAGCCGTCCCTCGATCACGTACGAGTACTCGTCCTCGTTCGCGTGCCGGTGGAGCGGCGCGCCCAGTCCGCGAGGCGGCAGCGTGTGCTCGACGAGGGCGAAGCTGCCGCCGGCCTCGCCGTCGATCAGGAAGCGAACGCCGAGGTCGAACAGGTACAGATCCATCCCGATCCCCTTTCGTTATACGCGCCGTACATCAGAATAGATAGCACATCGGATCGCTGTACGCTATGCGCAGCGAAATGGCGCGGAAGTACGAGCAGAGGCGGCGGGCCGAGCAGGTCTCCGAGACGCGGAGCAGGATCGTCGCCGCGGCCGTCGGGCTTCATCTCGAGCGCGGGCCGGCGGCCACCGCGGTCGCCGAGGTCGCGCGGCGCGCCGGCGTCCAGCGGCGGACGGTCTACAACCACTTCCCGGACGACGCCTCCCTCTTCGCCGCCTGCTCAGCCCATTGGCGGGCGCAGCATCCGGCTCCCGATCCTGCCGGCTGGCGGGACCTGCGCCACGGGCTGAGCGAGCTCTATGCCTGGTACCGCGAGACGGAGCCGATGACCGCGCACGTGCTCCGCGACGTGGAGCTGCTCCCGTCGCTGCGCCGCGTGATCGATCCCGGTCTCGGCGCGTACCTCGACGCGGTCCAGGGCGTGCTCGCCCGCCCGTACGGCCGCAGCCGCCGTGTCGAGGCGGCGCTCCGCGTCGCGACCGACTTCCACTTCTGGCGCGCCCTGGCGGCCGTCGGCGACGAGGAGGCGGTCGAGCTCGGCGCGGGGCTCGTCGAGCTTGCTGCCGGAAGGGCTAGAAGACCTCGTTCTCGCCGCGGAAGCCCGGCACGACCGGCCCGCTCATGATCTGCGAGAAGCGGATCACGGTCACGAGGTCCTCCTCGCCGATCTCCCGGTTGTAGAGCTGCGCGAGGAAGTTCGCCATCTCGTCGGTGTGCCGGATCTGGGGGTTGTCGTGCTCGATCTCGCGCGGCGAGAGGTCGCCCAGCCGCTTGACCTCGACCTTGTCGATCACCGCGTCGAACACGTGCTCGCGCGGACTGAAGCGGACGCCGCACAGGACGCGGACGACCATGCCCTTCTTGTACTTGCCGGACTTGTCGCCGAGCCGGATCGTGGCGGACTTCCGGCCCGAGCGGAGCTGGTCGGCGACGAGCGGCGAGTAGAAGTTGAGGGCGTACATCGCCGCCAGTCTGCCAGCTACGCGGCCACCGGTCGCACATGCTCGCGCGTGAGCTCGGCCGGCGAGGTGCAGCCCAGCAGGCCGAGGGCGAGCGCGAGCTCGTCGCGAAGGAGCTCGAGGACGTGCCGGACGCCGTCTTCGCCTGCCACGACGAGGCCGTAGATCGCCGCGCGCCCGACGAGTACGGCGCCGGCGCCGAGGGCGAGTGCCTTCGCGATCTCCACTCCGCGCAGGATTCCGCCGTCGACGTACACCTCGATCCTGCCCGCCGCCGCCTCCACGACCTCGGGCAGCGCGTCGAGCGCCGCCGGCGCCCCGTCGAGCTGGCGGCCGCCGTGGTTCGAGACGACGACCGCCGCCACGCCGTGCTCGGCCGCGAGTGCGGCGTCCTCGGCCGTGACGATCCCTTTCAACACGATCGGCATCCTCCCCTCGCTCGCGATCCACTCGAGGTCGCGCCAGGAGAGGGAGGGGTCGAGCAGCTCGAACGCTTCCGCGGGATTCTGAGCCTCGAAGCCGATCGCCGTCCGCGCGTACGGGAGCGCCAGATCGGACGGGATCTCGAAGCCGGCCCGGAGGTCCCGCTCGCGCCGCGCGAGTCGCGGGGTGTCGACGGTGAGCAGGAGCGCCTTGCAGCCGGCGGCTGCGGCGCCTGCGAGGTGCTCCCGCGTCAGCCCGCGATCCTGGAAGACGTAGAGCTGGCACCACTGCGGCACGCCGGGGGCGGCCTCGCCGATCTGCTCGTGCGTCCGGGTCGTGAACGTCGAGACGCAGATGCCTGCGCCCACGGCGGCCGCCGCGCGGGCGATCGCGATCTCGCCGTCTGGATGGAACAGCTCCTGGTAGGCGACCGGGGCGACCACGACCGGCAACTCGAGCCGCTCGCCGAGGACGGTCGTTGCGGTCGAGACGTCCGACACGTCCCGGAGAACACGAGGCCGGAGCGTCCACCGCTCGAACGCCGCCCGGTTGGCGCGCAGCGTCCACTCGTCGCCGGAGCCGCCGGCGAGGTATGCCCATGGGCCCGGCTCGCAGCGCTCGGCCGCGAGCCGCTCGTAGTCGGCGACGGAGAGGGGGTCGGTCACGCGCGCGACCGCCCTCCGCCGAGCTGCAGGTTGCAACGTGCGAGGGCCTTGACTGCCATCTCGCGCTCGCCGTCGTACGTCAGCAGTTGCGGCGCGTCCTCGAGCGGCAGCCAGCGCGCCTCGGCGACCTCGATTCGCATCGCCTCTTCGATCTGGCCGATCCGTCCGCGCCCGGCGCGGAGGAGGAAGAAGCTCACCACCTTGAAGATCCGCTCGCCGCGGAACGTGTAGACGTACCGGACGTCGCCGAGCTTCTCGAGGAGCCGCCCCTCGACGCCGGTCTCCTCGCGCACCTCGCGCACCGCCGCCGCGGCGGCCGACTCGCCCGGATCGATCTTGCCCTTGGGCAGCGCCCAGACGTCGTCGCGGCCCCGCGGCCGGATCGCCGCGAGCATCGGCTGGGAGCGGATCGTCCGCACGAGCACCCCTCCTGCCGAGAACTCCCGCTGCACGGCTATCCTTCTATCAGTTGGCACTTGCACGGCTTGAGTGCCAGCCGTACAATGCCCTCGGCACTCTCGAGCATAGAGTGCCAGGGATCTGTCACTGAGAGCAAGTCAGGAGGCAAATGCATGAACCTG
Organism: uncultured Actinomycetes bacterium; assembly: GCA_963775155.1. Taxonomy (GTDB): domain Bacteria; phylum Actinomycetota; class Thermoleophilia; order Gaiellales; family Gaiellaceae; genus Palsa-739. The sequence continues at coordinate 247,411 of CAVZHU010000007.1, forward strand.
AAGCCGCTTGGTGACCGCCTCATCGTCGAGGTCCTCGAAGAGGAGGAGACGACGACGAGCGGCATCGTGCTTCCGGACACCGCGAAGGAGAAGCCGCAGCGCGGCCGCGTCCTCGCCGTCGGCCCGGGCTCCCGGGACGACAAGGGCAAGTTCGTCCCGATGGACCTGGAGGACGGCGACGAGATCGTCTTCTCCAAGTACGGCGGGACCGAGATCAGGGTCGGCACGGACGAGTACCTGATCCTCCGCGAGTCGGATGTGCTCGCGAAGGTCGTCGGGACGCGGGAGCCGGCCGGCGCCACTACGTAAGAGAGACAACGGAGGTCAGAACAAGACATGGCTCACAAGGAGCTGAAGTTCAACGAGGATGCGCGGCGCTCACTCGAGCGCGGCGTCAACATCCTTTGCGACGCGGTCAAGGTCACCCTTGGCCCGAAGGGGCGCTACGTCGTGCTCGACAAGAAGTTCGGCGCTCCGACGATCACGAACGACGGCGTCACGATCGCACGCGAGATCGAGCTCGAGGACGTCTTCGAGAACCAGGGCGCGCAGCTCGTCCGCGAGGTCGCGACATCGACCAACGACGTCGCGGGTGACGGCACGACGACCGCCACGGTGCTCGCGCAGGCGATCGTCCGCGAGGGCATGCGCAACGTCGCCGCGGGCGCCAACCCGATGGCTCTCAAGCGCGGCATCGAGTCGGCCGTCGAGGCGGTCGTCGAGAACCTCAAGGTGCAGTCGAAGGACGTCTCCGGCCGCGAGGACATCGCCCGGATCGCCACCGTCTCCTCGCGCGAGCGGGAGATCGGCGACGTCATCGCCGACGCGATCGAGAAGGTCGGCAAGGACGGCGTCGTGAACGTCGAGGAGGGCCAGACGCTCGGCCTCGAGCTCGAGTTCACCGAGGGCATGCAGTTCGACAAGGGCTACCTGTCGCCGTACATGGTCACCGACCCCGAGCGGATGGAGGCGGTGCTCGAGGACCCGTACATCCTCATCGCCAACCAGAAGATCGGCGCGGTGAAGGATCTCCTGCCGGTGCTCGAGCAGGTGATCCAGTCGGGCAAGTCGCTGCTGATCGTCGCGGAGGACGTCGAGGGCGAGTCGCTCGCCACGATCGTCGTCAACAAGCTCCGCGGCACGTTCCAGGCCGTCGGCGTCAAGGCGCCCGGCTTCGGCGACCGGCGCAAGCGCATGCTCGAGGACATCGCGGTCCTCACGGGCGGCGAGGTGATCACCGAGGAGATGGGCCTCAAGCTCGAGAACACGAAGCTCTCGCAGCTCGGCCGCGCCCGGCGCATCGTCGTGGACAAGGACTCGACGACGATCATCGACGGGGCCGGCGACACCGACGGCATCAAGGGCCGGATCAAGCAGCTGAAGTCCGAGATCGAGAACACCGACTCCGACTTCGACCGCGAGAAGCTCCAGGAGCGGCTCGCGAAGCTGTCCGGCGGCGTCGCCGTGATCAAGGTCGGCGCCTCGACCGAGACCGAGATGAAGGAGAAGAAGCACCGCGTCGAGGACGCGCTTCAGGCAGCCCGAGCGGCCCTCGAGGAGGGTCAGGTCCCGGGCGGCGGCGTCGCGCTCCTGAACGCGGCGGACGCGGTCAAGGACGACGTTCTCGGCAAGCTCTCCGACGACGAGAAGACGGGTGCGCTGATCATCATCCGCGCGCTCGAGGAGCCGCTCCGGCAGCTCGCCTACAACGGAGGCCTCGAGGGCTCGGTCGTCGTCCAGGACGTGCGGACGGCGGCGAAGGGCTTCGGCCTGAACGTCGAGACCGGCGAGGTCGAGGACCTGCTCAAGAGCGGGATCGGCGACCCGACGATGGTCACGCGCTCGGCGCTGCAGAACGCAGCCTCGATCGCGAAGAACATCCTCACCACCGAGGCGGTCGTCGCCGAGGCCCCGGAGAAGAATCCCATGGGCGCCGGCGCCGGCATGCCGGACATGGGCGGGATGATGTAGCTCGATTCGCCGACGCGAATCGCTTCGAGGGGCGGCCCGCAAGGCCGCCCCTTGTCTTACCCGGCGCAGGCGGGTACCTTTCACGGCATGGTAGCTACGCAGGAGGCACTTCTCCCTCAGTTGCGGCGCGGCGTCCTCCAGTACTGCGTTCTCGCGCTGCTCGCCGAGGAGGAGCGCTACGGCTTCGATCTCGTGCGTGCGCTCGGCGACGTCGAGGGGATGGTCACGAGCGAGGGCACGATCTATCCCCTGCTCAGCCGCCTGCGGCGCGACGGCCTGGTCCAGTCGACGTGGCGCGAGTCGACGCAAGGGCCGCCCCGGCGCTACTACCGGGCCACGGAGGCCGGGCGCACGGCGCTCGAGGCGTTCGTGCACGAGTGGGCCCGCTTCCGGGACGCCGTCGACCACTTCATGGAGAGGAGCACCGTCTGAACGCCATGGATCGGCTGGTCGACGACTACCTCACGCGGCTCGGGTCCGAGCTCGCGGGCGTCCCGCGCGCCGGCCGGCGCGAGGTCGTGGAGGGGATCGAGGCGCATGTCCAGGAGGCGCTGGCCGGCGTAGCACCGGACGACGAGGCGGGAGTGCGGAACGTGCTCGAGCGGCTGGGCGACCCGGCGGAGATCGCCGCGGAAGCCCTCGAGCGCTTGGGCGTACGCCGCCCGCGGACGGGTTGGCGGGAGGTCGGCGCGCTGCTCCTCCTCCCCTTCGGCGGCGTCGTCCTCCCGGTCGTCGGCTGGTTCGTCGGTGTCGTGCTCCTCTGGGTCTCCGATGCCTGGACCGCCCGCGACAAGGTGATCGGGACGCTCGTGATTCCCGGCGGGCTCCTCGTGCCAGGGTTTCTGTTGGCCGCCGTCGGAAGCGGCTCCGGCGGGAGCTGCCATTCGGGGCCACCGGGCCGGCCGGCCATCTGCACAGGCGGCGGGTCGCCCGTCTGGCCGGCGGTCCTGCTCGGCTTCCTCGTGCTCGCGCCGCTCGTCGCGGACGTCTATCTCCTCTGGAGGCTTCGCACCTCGCGCGGCGAAGCCGCCGCGGACACAGTCGCGTGAAGCTCGCGCCCGCATCCGGACACGAAAACGGCGCCCGGGGGCGCCGTTTCCGTAGGGGAGGCGGGTAGTTCCCGACTTCTATCGGCAGACGTGGCTGGGACCTTAGCCCGGCCAGGGGAGCTCGCGGGTCGTGCGCGGCTGAGGCCGGCGCGAGCGCCGTGCGGCCTCCGCGTACGCGGAGACCCTGGGCGCCGAGGAGGGTTGAAGCCTTCGACCCCTGCTGCGGCGCTGGGTGGCGGCGTAACCCGCGGGTTACGCCGCCACCGAATCCGTCGCGGGAGGGCACGCCCGCAGGGCCTGCCCCCACGCGACACGGGCACGGCGTGAACCCATCCCAGCCCAAGCAAGCCTTGACTGCACGAGGGCCGCGGAGACCGCGCTCTCCCCGGCGCTCGTTCCATGCTCCCCCGGGCGAAGAGCGCAGCTCTTCGCCCGGCCTAGAAGGCGTATCGCTCCTCTTTCCAGGGATCTGCGTCGTTGTGGTAGCCGTACCTCTCCCAGAAGCCGGGCCGGTCCGTCGCGGACAGCTCGATCCCGCGCAGCCACTTGGCGCTCTTCCAGAAATACTTGCCCGGGACGACGAGGCGGAGCGGCCGGCCGTGCTCGGACGTCAGCGGCTCGCCGTCGGCGTCGGTGGCGAGGAGGGCGAGGTCGTCTTCGAGCGAGGCGAGCGGAATGTTCGCCGTGAAGTCCTGTTCCGCGTGCGCGACAACGAAGCGGGCGGCGGGCTTCGGCCGCACGAGCGGCGCGAGGTCACGCCAGTGGACGCCCCGGAAGGTCGCGTCGAAGCGGCTCCAGCGCGTCACGCAGTGGATGTCCTGCGTGTGCTCCGTGCGCGGCAGCTCCTGGAACTGCTCCCAGGTCAGCTCGAGCGGGCTCTCGACCTCGCCGAAGACGCGGAACGTCCAGGTCGCGAGGTCGACCTCGGGGACGTCGCCGGCGTGGAGGACGGGCCACTTCTCGGTCAGGTACTGCCCGGGCGGCAGGCGGGCGGGGTCGTAGCCCGCGGCGCGCACCTTCTCCTCTGCCTTCGAACGGAACAGGGGCATCAGCGTGCACACTAGATGCGATGGACCTGGCGGCAAGAGCGCGCGACTTCGTCCGCGTGGCAGGCCCCGACGCGAGCGGCTACCTGCAGCGGATGGTCTCAAACGACGTCGAGGGGCTCGACCCCGGGCAGGCGCGCCCTGCTCTTCTGCTCACGGCGAAGGCCCGCGTGATCGCACCGCTCGTCGTGCTCCGGCGCGGCGAGGAGGACTTCCTCCTGCTGACGGAGCCGGGGCTCGGCGACGTCGTGCGCGCCCATCTCACGCGGATGCGGCTCCGCGCGCAATGCGAGATCGAGCCGGAAGAGCACGAGGCGACACTCGTCTTCGGCGGCCGGGACGGCTTCGCGACCGATTGGCCGGATGCGCGCGAGGTGCTCGACGCAAGGCTCGAGCCGACGCTGACGGAAGAGGAGCTCGAGCGGCGGCGGGTCGAGGCCGGCGTGCCGCGCTGGGGGCGCGAGATCGACGAGCGGATCCTGCCCGCCGAGGCGGGGCTCGAGACGACCCATGTCTCCTTCTCGAAGGGCTGCTATCCGGGGCAGGAGCCGGTCGCGCGGCTTCACTTTCGCGGCCACCCGAACCGGGGGCTGCGGGTGGTCGAGCTCGACGAGCTGCCGGAGTACGACGCGCCGCTCCTGCACGAGGGGCGGGAGGTGGGCCGCGTCACGAGCGCCGCACGACGCGAGGACGGGTCGGTCGTCGCGCTCGCCTACGTGCGGACGGAGGTACCGGATGACGCGCCGCTCGCGCTCGCGGCTCGAACCGGCTGACTGGTACTCCGTTCGGCCGGTCCGGAGCCTGAAGCCGGCGACGTACACGTGCCCGCTCTGCGGCTACCGGCTGCATGCGATGAGCGACCACGTGCTCATCGCGCCCGAGGGGGACACGAGCCGCCGCCGGCACGCGCACCTCGAGTGCGTCGCGGCGGCGAACCTGCCCGGCCGGCCCGCGCGAGCAGGACTCCTGGCGCGGCTGTTCTCACGAAGTTCCTAGCTGCGGTTCAGGAGGCTCTCACGCACTGCGGCGATGCTCGGTGCGTCACTCGACCCCAGGAGCACACGATGACCGCAAGCGCAGTCGAACAGGAGATCCGGCACATCCACGACCTGCTCTTCCTCCGCGACCTGCTCGCCGACCGCGGCGTCGCCGCGGAGGAGTTGCAGCGCTACGACGCCGCCATCGCCGCTGCGCGTGCGCACCTCGCCGAGGTCGCGTGCGCGGCGGCGATGGCCGTCGCGGCCTAGGCGGCTACACTGACCGCCCCGGGCGCCCGTAGCTCAGGGGATAGAGCGCTGCCCTGCGGAGGCAGAGGTCGCATGTTCGAATCATGCCGGGCGCACTTTTTCGTGCTGCGCTTGATCTTCTGAAGGAGGGGGTTCGTGGGGGAACCATGGGTTCCCCTGCGTTGTCTCTGCCCTGCGGAGGCAGAGGTCGCATGTTCGAATCATGCCGGGCGCACTGTCGCGTGCTCTGCTCTCGACCTGAAGGGATCGCTTCCGCCGGGCCTGGCGGGGCCCGGCGGAAGCTGCGGCAGCCAGTGGCTGCTAACCGGAGAGGCAGAGAGCGAAGACCGTCAGCGTCTCGGCGCCGTTCGTGTTGTTGACCGCCTGGTAGAGCCAGCCGTTCCCGGACGGTCGATTCGACGTCATCTCGGTTCCGAAGTGGCCCGGCTGGCCTCCACCGCTGATGACGAGGCTCCCCGCGGGGCAGGTGACGGAGACGGATCCGTCCACGCCGGGGCCGGTGGAGAGGGTGGTGCTGTTCGTGACGGTGGTGATCGTCGCGAGCTTCGAGGCCGTGATCACCCCGGCCGCGATGGTCGGGTTCGGATAGGTGCCGGTCAGATCTCCGCCCGCTGCGGTGTTCGAGCGAAGGAAGGCGCTCGGGGCAAGTCCGCCCAACGTACCGGAGTCTGTGGCTTCGAGCGCGTTCGGGACGGTGAGTCCCTTCGTGTTGATCTTCTTGCTCGTGACGGCATGGTTCTTGATCTTGCTGGTCGTGACCGCATTCTTCCTCAGCTGGGCTGTGCCAACGCTGTGCCTCGGCAGTTGGATGGCGGCATAGCTCGTACCGCCGAGCGCGACGAACAACGCGATCAGCGAGATGACCAGCGCCGCACTCGGTGGCTTCAAGCGACGCTTGTGCATGGGCTCTCCCCTCGGGCTCGATGGCTGTTGCGGCATTCTCCACCTCTGGTGGGCTGAGTCAATGCTGCGGGTGGGCTGGGCACGACGCCCAGGGGAGAGCCGCTTTCTGGCCGGCCGGGAGCTCGACGGTGCTCACACGTCGGAGCCGGCCGGCCTAGCTGGACTGTGGGGTGCCGCTTCTCGGTTGGGCCCTTAGTGCTCAGCCCTCGCGGCGTTCGGCGCCGGCAACTCAGCGGCCGAGCTTGGCCGCGATCGTCCCGAAGGGGACGAACACGAGCTTCCCGTCCTGCCCGGTCCTCTTCGACCAGGCGCCGTTGAGGTAGTAGAGCAGGCCGGCCCTGTCGAGCCGGACCTGCTGGATCGTGTGCCGGTGCTTGGCGACGACGGCGTCCTTGCCGGTCTTGAGGTCGAGCGCGTGGAGGCGCGCACCGTCGAGGTAGACGGCGATCCCGCCGTACGCGTCGAACTGCCAGGAGTATCCCGCCGCCGGCCACGTGTGCAGCAGGTCGCCGGTCGTACGGTCGTAGACCTCGATCGAGCCGGCCTGCCGGTTGACCCGCGCCTCGGTGAGCACCGCGACGAGCTTGCTCGTCAGCGCGACGGCCTCCCCCGGAGCGCCGCAGCCGTAGCTGCACTGGATTCCTGCGCGTCCCGCCCCGGCGATCGTGTTCAGCAGGCTGCCGTCGCGGGCGTAGACGGCGACGGTGCCGTCGGTGCGGAGCAGGGCGATGCGGCCCCGGTCTGCGGACGCCGAGACGACGGCGCCGCTGCCGCTCGCGATCTTCGTCGCCTTCGCGCCCGAGATGCGCCAGAGGGCGCTCTCGGTGACGTTCCCGTCCTTGTCCATCGACCAGGTCGCGTACGTGATCCGCGAGCCGTCGGAGACGAGCCCGCCGATGAAGGTGCCGGTGAAGGTGTTGCCGGTGTCACTTCCGTACCGGTCGGAGGTCGCGAGCACCTCGTCCTTGTGCGGCTTCGCCTTCGACGTGAACAGCGTCTCGCCGCTCTCGATGTTGCCGCCGCTGTTCAGGAGCCAGGCGCTGGCGGTGCGGGTGAGCGCGATCTCGAAGATGCCGCCTCCGGTGCTCGTGTCCGGCTGTCGACAAGTCTTTGCGCCGCTGGCGGGGGACGTCCTGCCGCTCGCGAGGTTCCAGCGATACACGCGCCGGCCGAGCGCGCAGGCCCGCGTGAAGGGGACGCCCTTCACGAACGCAGCCTTGGTGCCGTCGAGCGCCAGCCCCTCGATCGGCCCCTGCTGGGGGACCACGACGCCGGCCCTGACATGGACGGTCAGCGTTCGCGCGTGCAGAGCGGCCTTCCGCGCCGACGCCGACGCGGCCGTCGATCCGAGGGCCACGATTGCGCCCACGAGCAGCGACATGAGGAGCCGAGCCCGCATGGCACGCCGGATGGTAGGTCGCGCGGCGGCTCTCCGCATCCGCCGAAAGCACGGAGGCCGGTTTCCTTACACACCGCTTGCACCCCGCTTGCAGGGAGAATCCTGGCATGCCCCTCTATCTGACCGAGCAGGACGTTGCCGAGCTCCTGACGCCCGGGGACGCCGTCGAGGCGATCGAGGCGTGCTTCCGGCGGATGGCGGCCGGAGCGGTCGAGAACCGGCCGCGCTACCGGCTGCGGCTCGACGAAGGGGCGCTCGCCGTGATGAGCGCAGCGGACCTCGAGCTCGGCTACGCGGGCGCGAAGGTCTATGCGGGCTTCCGCGACGGCGCGCGCTTCGTCGTGCTCCTCTTCGCCGCCGGCGCACCCGAGCTCGTCGCGGTGATCGAGGCGGACACGCTCGGCCAGCTCCGCACCGGTGCGGCGAGCGCGGTCGCCGCCAAGCACCTTGCGCGAAGCGGAGCGCGCAGCCTCGGCCTGATCGGCTGCGGCTGGCAGGCGGAGTCGCAGCTCGCCTGCATCCGCGCCGCCGTGCCGGAGATCGAGCGCGTCGTCGCGTACTGCCGGAACGACGAGCGGCGGCGCACGTTCTGCGAGGAGCACGGCGCCGAGCCGGGCGAGAGCCACCGCGATCCGGCGACGTGCGACGTCGTCGTCACCGTCACCACCTCGCCGGACCCGGTCCTGCGCGGCGAGTGGCTGGAGCCCGGTGCGCTCGTCTGCGCGGTGGGCGCCAACGACGGCCACCGGCGCGAGCTCGACAACGTCGTGCTCGAGCGCGCCGCCTTCGTGTGCTGCGACTCGATCGAGAACGCGAAGCTCGAGTCTGCCGACCTGATCGAGCCGGTCACCTCCGGCGTCCTCGACTGGCTCGAGGTGCACGAGCTGCAGGAGGTGGTCGCAGGCGCGGAGGCGGGCCGCCAGTCCGACGAGGACGTCGTCCTCTTCAAGTCGCACGGCCTCGCCGCCTGGGACGTCGCCGCAGCCGCAGCGGTCGTCGAGCGCGCTCGCGCCACCGGCGCGGGGCGAGAGTTGCAATAGTCGGGGCGTGCAGACGTCCACCGACCACGGCCGGTTCGCCGAGCGCGTCCTCCACGGCGTCGACTCGAACGGCGACCCGGAGACGATCGTGATCTGGATCGAGCGCAAGGAGGGCGGCGTCTGGGCGGTCGGGCGGGCGGTCAACCCGCACGAGCGCGAGGTGAAGCGCCCGCGGCCCGAGGACTACGTGTTCGACGGCTATGAGCTCGAGGACGCACTCCAGGCCGCCAACGAGGCGCTCGAGGACGACCTCACGGTCTCGGAGCAGGACGGCCACGACGAGCGGGTGCGGCCGTTCACGCGGGGGGAGCTGCTCAAGCCGCTCGAGCGCTGGTTCTTCGGGCGCGACTAGTGCAGCTCCACTTCGGCTTCACACCGTGCCCGAACGACGCGTTCGCCTTCCACGCCCTCGCGCACGGGCTCGTCGCCGCGCCCTTCGAGGTGGAGCCCGTCCTGCTCGACATCGAGGAGCTGAACCGACGCTCGGCGGCCGGCGACCTCGAGCTGACGAAGCTCAGCTTCGGTGCAGCCGCCGCCGCCGGCGGCCGGTACCGGCTGCTGCGGAGCGGCGCCGCGCTCGGGCGTGGTGTCGGGTCCGCTCGTCGTCGCGCGGGAGGCCGTCTCGCTCGAGCAGGCGGCAGCCGGTCGGATCGCGGTACCGGGGCGGGAGACGACGGCGTTCCTCCTCCTGCGGCTCGCGGCGCCCGAGCCCGGCGAGGTCGTCGAGCTGCGCTACGACCGGATCCTCCGTGCCGTCGTCGAGGGAGAGGTGGACGCCGGGCTGATCATCCACGAGAGCCGCTTCACGTACGCCGAGCACGGGCTCGTCAAGGTCGCGGATCTCGGCGAGTGGTGGGAGGGCGAGACCGGGCTGCCCGTCCCGCTCGCGGGGATCTTCGCGCGCTCCGACCTCGAGCCGGAGACCGCCGCGGCGGCCGAGGCGGCGATCCGCGCCTCCGTCGAGTACGCGTTCGCGCACCCGGAGGCGAGTCGCGACTACGTCCGCGGCCTCGCCCAGGAGCTCTCGGACGAGGTGTGTGCGGCGCACATCGCGCTCTACGTGAACGAGAGCAGCGTCGACATCGGCGACGAGGGGCTCGTTGCGATCGAGCGGCTGCTCGGCCGCGCCACGGCCGCTGCGTAGGATTCGCGCGCGTGAGTCGCGCCGTCGTCCTCTCAGCCGTCCGCACCCCGATCGGCCGCTACGGCGGCGGCCTCGCGGGCGTTCGGCCCGACGACCTCGCCGCGCTCGTGATCCGCGAGGCGGTGGCGCGGGCAGGCGTTGCGCCGGAGGAGATCGAGGACGTCTGGCTCGGGGCCGCCAACCAGGCGGGAGAGGACAACCGCAACGTCGCGCGGATGGCGGGGCTGCTCGCCGGCCTGCCCGACTCCGTCGCCGGTGTCACCGTCAACCGGCTCTGCGCCTCCGGGCTCACCGCCGTCGTCGGCGCCTGCCATGCGATCGCCGCGGGGGACGGCGACCTCTTCGTCGCGGGCGGCGAGGAGTCGATGAGCCGCGCGCCCTTCGTCACGCCGAAGGCCGAGAAGCCTTTCGCGCGTGGCGACCGTCCGCTCTACGACACGACGCTCGGCTGGCGCTTCACGAATCCGAGGCTCACCGAGCTGTTCCCGCCGGAGGCGATGGGCGAGACCGGCGAGAACGTCGCCGAGCGGTGGGGGGTCTCGCGGGAGGATCAGGACGCATTCGCGCTCGAGTCGCAGCGCCGCTGGGCGGCGGCCGATGCGGCCGGCCGGTTCGGCGACGAGCTCGTCCCCGTGGGGGACGTCGTTCGCGACGAGCACCCGCGCTCCGACACGTCGGCCGAGAAGCTCGCCGCGCTCAGGCCCGCCTTTCGCGAGGGAGGCACCGTCACCGCGGGGAACGCATCCGGGATCAACGACGGTGCCGCCGCGCTCGTGATCGCATCGGAGGAGAAGGCGCGAGAGCTCGGCGTCGAGCCGCTCGCCGCCTTCGCCGGCAGCGCGGTCGCGGGTGTCGACCCCCGCGTGATGGGGATCGGTCCGATCCCGGCCGTGCGCAAGGTGCTCGAGCGCACCGGCGTCTCGCTCGACGAGATCGATCTCGTCGAGCTCAACGAGGCGTTCGCGTCCCAGAGCCTCGTCGTGATCCGCGAGCTCGGGCTCGACCCGGAGAAGGTGAACGTGAACGGCGGCGCGATCGCCGTCGGCCATCCGCTCGGGATGAGCGGCGCGCGCCTCGTCGTCTCCCTCCTGCACGAGCTGCGCCGGCGTGGCGGTCGCTATGGGCTCGCGACGTTGTGCGTGGGAGTCGGGCAAGGGCAGGCAGCTCTTTTCGAGAGGTAGCTCGCGGGTGCTGCGCACCCGCTCGCTCGGCTGAGGAACGAGGGCCGGGGAGAGCGCGGTCTCCCCGGCCCTCGTGCTGAAGGCATATGGGGCTGACGCAGGGGTCGAGCCGCTGTGTCGTCGCGAACGCGCAGGCCGCCTGCGGCGGCGTGCCCGCCCGCGAAGATTCGCGGCGTCGTAACGTCGCCTGCGGCTCCTGTTACGCCGCCGCCAGTACCGCACGAGGGTTCGAAGCGTTCGAACCCCTCGCAGGATCAGGGCCGGAGCGTAGGCGGGACGCCTACGCGGAGGCCGGACCGTGCTCGCGCCGGCCTCTGCCGCGCGCGAGCACACGAGGTAGGCAGACCATCCAGAGCATCACAAGCAAGACAGCACGGAGCCGGCCGGAGACCGCGCTCTCCGGCCGGCGCAGTTCCTTCACCCTCCGGGCGAAGAGCGAAGCTCTTCGCCCGGTTTATCCCACGGGGGGTCTGATGTAGATCACGCCCTCGTGCTCGATCGGCACGAAGGGCGCGCCGACGCTGAAGACGACGCCCTCGACCTGGTGGAAGAGCTCGCCGCCGCCCTCGCCGACCGGGACCACGATGCCGATCTCGTCCTCCGGCTTGGCATCGAGGCCCTCGTCGCGCAGCGCCTCGAGCAACCGGTCGCGGTCGGGGATGCGGGCGGCCTCGACGCGGATCGTGCTCGGCATCTCGTCTCCTCTCCTCGGATCTCGGATCCGAACGGGGCTTGTGACCGCCTCACGGGGCGGCCAGACGTCGATCTTGGATCCCGATTGTCGCCCGAGCAGTGGCCGGCCCGCAACCGCTACTTTCCGCAGGCGTGGCGATCACGGCCGGACCGGAGTTCGGGCCCTTCATCGGCGGCGAGGTCGTCGAACCGGTATCCGGCGAGTTCCGCGACCTGAACGAGCCATGCCGTTCACGGCTCTCCCCGGCATTCCGTTCGGCGGCTACAAGCAGTCGGGCTTCGGCCGCGAGCTCTCGATCGACACCCTCGACCTGTACCTCGAGACGAAGGGCGTGCTCTTCTCCACGAGCCCCGAGCCCTTCGATCCCTTCGAGCTCTAGCTGTTGACCACCGCCTCGGGCCGAACGATCGTCTTCTTCCCGGAGGGCGCCTTCGGGCCGACGAACAACTGCGTCGGCATCGGCGACGTGCTCCGGCGGCGCGGGCACCGGATCGTGTTCGTGGTCGAGGAGTCGTTTGCGGGAACGCTCGAGGCGAAGGGGTTCGAGGAGCGGTTGATGCGTCTTGCCCCGCCGCCCGCCGAGCCCGAGGAGCCTGGCCAGTTCTGGAAGGAGTTCATCCGCGACACGGCGCCGGTCTTCCGCAAGAGCACCTTCGAGCAGCTCGGCGAGTTCATCGCCCCCACCTGGCAGGCGCTCGCAGACGGCGCCCGCTACGTCGACGAGCGGCTCGCCGAGATCCTGGCCGAGGTGGCGCCGGACGTCGTGGTCGAGGACAACGTCGTCGCCTTCCCCGCGATTCCGGCGAGCGGCCGGCCCTGGGTCAGGATCGTCTCCTGCAACCCCCTCGAGGTGAAGGAGCCGGATCTCCCACCGCCGTTCTCCGGGCTGCCGCTCGACGACCGGTCCGAGTGGGAGGCGTTCCGGAGCGAGTATGCGCGGCAGGTCGGCGACCTGCAGGCGTCCTTCTCCGCCTTCTGCGTCGAGCGCGGCGCACCTCCGCTTCCCGACCTGGAGCTGATCCACGAGTCGCCGTGGCTGAACCTCGTGGTCTACCCCGACGAGCTGGACTATCCACGGAGCCGTCCCCTCGGGTCGCGCTGGCACAACCTCCAGACGAGCGTGCGCGCGACGGACGCGCCGTGGTCGCCGCCCGCGCCGGACGGCCGAGCGACCGTGTACCTCAGCCTGGGCTCGCTCGGCTCCGCAGACGTTCGGTTGATGAAGCGGCTCGTCGCCGAGCTCGCGGACACGCCGCATCGGTACATCGTGAGCAAGGGGCCGCAGCACGCGGAGTTCGACCTCGCGGAGAACATGACGGGCGAGGAGTTCTTGCCGCAGACCTCCGTCCTGCCGAGCGTGGACGCGGTGATCACGCACGGCGGCAACAACACGACCACGGAGTGCATGTGGTTCGGCAAGCCGATGCTCGTGCTCCCGATCTTCTGGGATCAGCACGACAACGCGCAGCGGGTGCACGAGGCCGGCTACGGCGCGCGGCTGCCGACCTACGACTTCGCCGCCGGGGAGCTGGCCGCCGCCGTCGACCAGGTTCTCGCCGACGAGCCGCTCCGTGCGCGCTGCGCCGCTGCGGGGGAGCGTCTGCGCCGTCGGCCGGGAACCGTCGTCGCCGCCGACCTGATCGAGCGGGTCGCCGCCGCCTGAGCGTGTTCTCGGACGGCGTTCGAGGCTGCGGCCTCCAGGCAGGGCGGATCAGCATTGTCCCGGATGGAGCGGCGAGCCCGGGGGACGATGCTGTGTCAATGGCTACGAATACCGCATTGATGATCGTCTCGGTCGTGGTGGTGGTCTTCGTCCTCGCCGTCGCGCTCTGGTCGTTCGTCGTCGCTCCGTTCTGGGTGCCGCGGCACTCGGGGCACCAGCATTGATCGCGTAGACGGCGTCTATTTCCGCAGCGAGAGGGCCGCGCCGGCCGCGAGGAGCGCGATCCCCAGCAGGCGCGGCCAGTGGAGCGCGATGCGCTCGGAGCCGAAGAGCCCCCAGCGGTCGATCGCGGCGCCCATCGCGAGCTGACCCGCGATCAGGATCCCGACGGTCGCGGCGACGCCGATTCGCGGGCCCGCGTAGGTGACCGTGAACACGATCAGCAGGCCCATCACCCCACCGAGCAGCATCCACCAGGGCTGGTGCACGGCCCGCGCGAAGCCGGAGAGGCTGCGGTGCGCGAGCCAGAGCACCGCGACGGCGAGCACCGCGCTCAGCACGGAGGCGAAGCCGAGCGCCTCGAGGACGCCGACACGCTCGCCGAGCCGCGACATGAGCGCAATCTGAATCGAGCCGGCGAGGCCGGCGACGACCGCCAGCCCCGTCGCAAGCGCGCCCCCTGACACGGGCCTACGATAACCCGGTGCCGATCTTCCAGCCCGAGCTGGAAACGCTGCCGCGGCCGGAGCTCGAGCGGCTCCAGCGCGAGCGTCTGCGCGAGCGGTTCGGTATCGAGCTCGAAGCCCTGCCGGAGCTGCCGTTTCGCGTCAAGTCCGACCTGCGGGACGCGTACCCGTTCGGCTTGCTTGCCGTCCCGCTCGAGGAGTGCATCCGGATCCACGCCTCCTCAGGCACCCGCGGCAAGGCGACGATCGTCGCCTACACGGCGGCCGACATCGCCGGCTGGGCGGACTGCTGCGCCCGGGCCCTCGCTGCCGCGGGGGCCGGCCCGGGCACGATCGTCCAGGTCGCCTACGGCTACGGCCTCTTCACCGGCGGCCTCGGTCTCCACTACGGCGCGGAGCGGCTCGGCTGCACCGTCATCCCCGCCTCGGGCGGCAACACACCACGCCAGGCACAGCTCCTCGAGGATCTCGGCGCCGAGATCCTCTGCTGCACGCCGAGCTACGCGCTCGCCATCGCCGACCACGTCTCCGAGCCCGCACGACTCAGCCTCCGGGCAGGGCTCTGCGGCGCCGAGCCGTGGACGGAGGAGCTGCGGGAGGCGATCGAGGCCGCGCTCGAACTGGCCGCCCTCGACATCTACGGGCTCTCGGAGGTGATGGGGCCCGGCGTCTCGTCCGAGTGCCTCGAGGGGCGGGACGGTGCGCACGTGAACGAGGACCACTTCCTCGTCGAGGTCGTCGATCCCGAGTCGGGAGCACTGCTGGCCGACGGAGAGGTCGGCGAGCTCGTCTTCACGACGCTGACGAAGGAGGCGCTGCCGCTCCTGCGCTACCGCACCGGCGACCTCGCCTCCCTCACACGCGAGCCGTGCGCATGCGGGCGCACCTTCGCACGGATGTCCCGGGTCCTCGGGCGCACCGACGACATGCTGATCATCCGCGGCGTCAACGTCTTCCCGAGCGAGATCGAGCGGGCGCTGCTCGCGGTTCCGGAGCTCGCGCCCCACTACCAGCTCGTCGTCGAGCGGCCCGGCCATCTCGACGAGCTCGCCGTGGAGGCGGAGCTGCGTGCGGGCGAGCCGGGCGGAGAGCGGCTCCAGGCGCTCGTCGAGGAGCGGCTCGGGCGGGCGCTCGGGCTCACCGCGCAGGTGCGGGTCGGGCCGCCGGGAAGCGTGGCGCGAAGCGAGGGAAAGGCGCTGCGCGTGCTCGACCGGCGCGGCTAGTCTCTGTTCGCCAGCCAGCCCGAAGGAGTCTCATGTACAGGGTCGTCGTCCTCTACGAGCAGGAGCCCGACGCGGGTGCCTACGCCGAGCATGCCGAGCTCTGCGCGCAGGTGCCGAACGGCGTCTTCCGGCACGGGAGGGTGACGGGCGCTCCCATGGGCGAGCCCGCGCATGCGTACTACGCGGAGTGGGAGTTCGCCGACCGCCAGGCGTTCGACGCGGCCGTGCGGAGCGAGGAGTTCATGGCCACGGGCAAGGACGCCTTCAAGCGTGGCTTGCCGCGGCCGACGGTCGAGTTCCTCGAGCTCTCCTGAGACTCGCCGGGGCCGGATCAGCCGGCAGGATCGGCGGAATCCCCGATTTGCGCCGGCGCTCACCGAGGCACGATCTCCTCGACGACAAGGAGGTTTCGGATGGGCGACGAGAAGCCGGAAGGGGTCATCGAGAGGCACTCGCACAAGCTCGTGCTCGGCGGCCGGATCGTCGGTGTGCTCTCGGTCTTCCTCCTCGTGCCGGTCGTGCGGCGGCTGCGGGCGCAGCGCCACGAGCGGCACCATCATCGGCGTCTGCTGTTCGGACACTGAGCTACGGGGGCGCGGCCAGGACGCTCCGGCCGTGCCCTCGTCAGTGACTAGTGTCCGTACCGTGGCGGAGGTCGAGGTCAGCCGGGACGGAGCGGTTCAGACGATCACGCTGAACCGGCCCGACAAGCTGAACGCGTTCACGCTCGCGGTGCACGAAGGGTTGCGCGACGCGCTCGAGCAGGCGCGCGACCCGCAGGTGCGTGCGGTCGTCCTGACCGGCGCCGGCCGCGGCTTCTGCGCCGGTCAGGACCTGACCGAGTTCGGCGAGGCGCGGGACATCGCCGCGATGCTGCGCGCGACGTACCACGTCAACGTGCTCGCGATCCGCTCGCTCGAGAAGCCGGTGCTCGCGGCGGTCAACGGCGTCTGCGCCGGCGCGGGGCTGTCGCTCGCCTGCGCCTGCGACATCCGGCTCGCGTCCGACGCGGCCTTCTTCGTCCCCGGCTTCGTCGGGATCGGGCTGATCCCCGACTCCGGCGGCACGTACTTCCTCCAGCGACTGCTCGGGACGCCTCGCGCTTTCGAGTGGATGACGTCGAACCGGCGCCTGACGGCCGCGGAGGCGCACGCGTGGGGGCTCGTCTCGGAGGTGGTCGAGGCGGACTCTTTCGCGACGCGCGTCGGCGAGGTCGCGGCGGAGCTCGCGGCGGCACCGACACGGGCGATCGCGCTGACGAAGCGGCTCTACGACGCCGCGGCTACGTCGACGCTCGAAGAGCAGCTCGAGCTCGAGGCGGAGGCGCAGACCGAGGCGGCGCAGACGGAGGACTTCCGCGAGGGGGTCTCGGCCTTCGTCGAGAAGCGCTCGGCCGAGTTCCGCGGCAAGTAGCTATACGCCGACGAGCCGATCGACCTCGGCCTCGCCGGGGAAGCGGTGCTGCTCGTGCTTCGAGAAGACGAGCTCTCCGTCGCGGACGATGTCGAACTGTCCCCTGCCGCCGGGCAGCGCCTTCGCCTCGATCCCGCGGTCGGTCAACCTGGCCGCGAGACTCGCGGCCCTCGGCTCGTACCCGCTTCAGGTGGGGCAGTAGAGGATCTCGACGGCCACGTTGAGATCGTACGCCGAGGATGCGACACTCCCGCGCATGGACCATCCCATTCGCCTGATCGTCACCGACGACCTGAAGCGGAGTCGTCTCACCGTGTTCTTCCGCTTGCTTCTCGTCATCCCTCACGTCGTCTGGCTCTACCTCTGGGGGATCGCCGCCACCATCGTCTTGATCGTGGCGTGGTTCGCGGCCCTGTTCACGAAGCGTGTCCCGCAGGGGATGCACGGCTTCCTCGCCGGCTTCGTGCGCTACCAGGTGCATGTCTTCTCGTACATCACGCTCGTCGCGGACCCGTACCCGAGCTTCTCCGGCTCGGCGGGCTACCCCGTGACGGTCGAGATCGCCCCTCCCGGAGAGCAGGGCAGGCTCGGCGTCTTCTTCCGCATCCTCCTCGCCCTGCCCGCCCTCGTCGTCTCGACCGTCCTCAACTACCTGACCGAGGTGGTCGCGTTCTTCGCCTGGTTCGTCTGCCTCGTGCTCGGCCGGATGCCGGAGGGGATGCGGAACCTGCTCGCCTTCAGCGTCCGCTACCACGCGCAGACGCAGGCGTACGTGTACCTCGTCACCGACCGCTACCCGAGCCTCAACGTGGGGCTCGAGGCATGAGCGGGGGTGTGACCGAGCAGGATCTGGAGCGGCTCCACGCGGCCGGGTCGAAGATGGAGTTCGCGGCAGGGCAGATGTTGATCGAGCGCGGCCAGCCCGGTGCCGGCCTCTTCGTCGTCCTCGAGGGAAAGATCGTCGTCGACGCACCGGAGGAGACCGTCGAGTACGGGCCCGGCACGGTGGTCGGGGAACGGGCGCTTCTCTCGGCCGAGGGCAAGCGGGCTGCCCGCGTCCGCGCGGTCTCGGACGGCGTCCTGCTCGCGGTCGCCCGGGCGGAGATCGATCGTCTCTGCTCGGATGATCCCGCCTTCGCGGAGCGTCTCGCCAGGTCGTCCTGACGGCGGCTCGCCGCTAGCCTTTGTGTCAGATGTCTCTATCGATCGCAATGCGGTGTAGCGCCGCCGCAGCAGGTCCTCGATGACGCTTCCCGTCGTCCTGGCCGTCGCCGGGGAGCCGCGCGTGCTCGCCGAGGTCGAGGCGCAGCTGCGTGCGCGGTTCGACCGCCATTACCGGATCGAGTGCCTCGGCGACCCTGCCGACGCGATCTCGCTGCTCGAGTCGCTGGCGGAGGACGGCACCGCCCTCGCGCTGCTCCTCGCCACGCCGGCGGCCGTCGGCGCGACCGTCGGCGCGCTGCTCGACCGCACGCGCCGGCTGCACCCCCAGACGAAGCGGGCCATGCTCGTTCCCGCGAACGTCTGGCTGGACGCGGCGACGGCCGAGGCGGTGCGCGCGGCGCTGGCGCTCGGACGCGTCGACCACTTCGTGTACGAGCCCGGCCCCTCGCCCGACGAGGTGTTCCTCGGGGCGGTCGGCGGGTTTGTCCTCGAGTGGGCGTACGAGCGGCGCCTCGTCCCGGAGCCGATCCACATCGTCGGTGCGGAATGGACGGGGAGGGCCTACGAGCTGCGGGCCGCGCTCGAGCGGTGCGTCGTCCCGCACGTCTTCTGCCTCGCCGAGTCGGAGCAGGGCCGTGAGCTGCTGGCCGAGGCCGGCCCGAACGTGGAGCTCCCGCTCATGGTGCTCCCCGACGGGCGCGCCCTGAGCAATCCGTCGAACGCAGAGATCGCCGTCGCTGCAGGGGCACCGCAGGTGCTCGGGGAGCGGCCGTTCGACCTCGTCGTCGTCGGCGCGGGCCCGGCGGGGCTCTCCGCGGCCGTGTACGGCGCATCGGAGGGGCTGCGCGTCCTGGTCGTCGATTCCGGCGGCATCGGGGGGCAGGCACGGTCGAGCTCGCTCATCCGCAACTACCTCGGCTTCGCGAAGGGCATCAGCGGGGGCCGTCTGGCCGAGCAGGCGTACGAGCAGGCGTCGGCCTTCGGTGCGACGTTCATCTTCATGCACCGCGCGACCGGGCTCGTTCAGGACGGCGACGAGCTCGTGCTCACGCTCGGGGACGGCCGCGCGGTCCGCGCGGCGGCCGTGATCCTGGCGGCGGGAGCGAGCTATCGCCGACTTGGCATCCCTGAGCTCGAGGATCTCGTCGGCGCCGGCGTCTTCTACGGCGGACCGGTCTCCGAGGCGCCGTCGCTGAGCGGGAGGGACGTCTACGTCGTCGGCGGCGGGAACTCCGCCGGCCAGGCGGCACTGCATCTCGCCCGGTACGCGCGCCGCGTCACTCTGCTCGTCCGCGCGCACTCGCTCGCGGCGAGCATGTCGCACTACCTCGTGCGCGCGATCGAGGACGACCCCACCGTCGTCCTCCGCACCCGAACGGCCGTGACGGGCGCCGGCGGCGAAGGCCATCTCGAGCGGCTGCGCCTTCGCGACCTGGCCACAGGCTCGGAGGAGTGGGTTCCCGCCGACGCGCTGTTCGTCCTGATCGGAGCCGACCCACTGACGGAGTGGTTGCCCGCGGAGCTCGCACGCGACGCGGACGGCTTCCTGCTCACCGGTGACGACCTCGACGGCGCCTGGCCGCTCTCGCGGCCGCCGCTCTCGCTCGAGACGAGCATGCCGGGGGTCCTGGCCGTGGGGGACGTCCGGCACGGATCGGTCAAGCGTGTCGCCGCCGCCGTGGGCGAGGGGGCGACCGCGGTGCAGCTCGTCCACCGCCTGCTCGCGGAGCGGCGCCCACGCGTCACGTCCGCCGCCGGGTAGCCCTACTACTAGATCGTCTTGAACTGCTCGAACGGCTGGCGGCAGCTCTCGCAGTAGCGCAGCGAGCGGCACGGCGTCGGGCCGAAGATGTTCTCGAGCCGCGTCTGCGTCGAGCCGCAGTAGGGGCAGCGGAAGACGCTCGTCTGCAGCTGGACGAGCTTCGGGGCGCTTGCCTCCCGCGGCGCGGGTGGCGCGAAGCCGGCCTCGCGGAGCTTCTCACGGCCGGCCGGCGTGATCCGGTCGGTCGACCACGAGTCGTCCGTCACCACCTCGACCTCCGGCTCGGCCCCGAGCTCGGCGACCTTCTCCTCCATCGCCCGCTTCATCACCTCGAGCGCGGGACAGCCGAGGAAGGTCGGCGTGAACTCGATCCGGACGTGTCCCTCCCGGACATCGACCGAACGGATGACGCCGAGGTCGACGAGGGACACCACGGGGATCTCCGGGTCCGGGATCTCCTCGAGCGCCTCCCAGACCTGCTCCTCGGCGACCGCTACCACTGCGCTCCGGCGGGGGCGGAGCGCCGCACCATCGTCATCTCCTCCCAGAGCGGCGCGAGGTCGTCGGTGTGCATTCCGCGCTCGACTGCATCCACCTCGGCCAGGTCGGTGCGGGCGACGAGCTCGGGTCGCTGCTCGGCCGGGAGCACGCCGAGCGCATAGGGCCACAGATCGATGACGGCCTTGCGGAAGCGCGGCTCGCCGTGCAGCCGCTCGTGCCACATCTCTGCGTGCATGCGGTGGTACGCCTCCTCGCGGTCGATCTTCGCCGCGAGGCCTGCGACGGCGGGATCCGGGTCGTCCTTCAGCGTCGCGAGCCGGACCTCGTCCGCGATCTCGTAGAGCCAGCGCCGCGCGATCGTGTGCGCCCAGTCGAGCAGGTGGAGCTCCACGAGCGGCGCGCAGCGGTACTCGTCCTGCTTGCGGTCGAAGGCGAGGGCGTCCGGATCGTCCGAGAGGAGCGAGTAGACGGCGCGGGCATGACCGATCTCGTTCTGCGCGATCGAGGAGAAGGCGACGTCCTCCTCGAGCAGCGGCGCGATCCCCGTCCACTCGGAGTCCCGCCAGCCGATGATCAGCTCGTCATCCGCCAGTCCGAGCAGATGCTCGTTCACGGGCCTCCTTCAGGCGCGCCTTGATCGAGTAGCCGTCGACGCGCCGGTACTTGAGGTCGAATTCGTCCGCCCAGTCCTCGACGTCGCGGATCGCGTCGCGCGGGACGAGCCAGAGCGCGACCGACTCGCCGCGGCGGCCGTACTGCTCGCGCGCCCATGCCTCCGCGAAATCCGCGTCGGGCGCGACCACGGAG
The DNA here is from genome assembly GCA_963775155.1 of uncultured Actinomycetes bacterium. Lineage (GTDB taxonomy): Bacteria > Actinomycetota > Thermoleophilia > Gaiellales > Gaiellaceae > Palsa-739. Next base: position 268,304 of record CAVZHU010000007.1, read on the forward strand.
CCGGCGTGCTCGAACGGCTGGCCGCGCCGCTCCTGGCGGAAGACCTCCCAGACGTGCTCGCTCATGCGGCCAGGGCGTCGCGCACCCACTGCTCCTGGTCGAGGAACCGCTTCCGGAAGGCGAGCCGCTCCTCGGTCATCGGCCCGTGGCCCGTGACGACGTGGCGCAGCTCGTCCCAGTCGGGCTCGGTGTACTCCCACACGCCGTCGTCCCGCCTGCGGAGCTTCGGGTCGGGGATCTCGAGGCCGAGCTCGCGGATCTGCGGCACGTAGCCGTCGAGGAACTGCTGGCGTGCCTCCTCGTTCCCCTGCGACTTGATCCGCCACAGGAACATCGGGTCCTCGCCGCGCGGGATCGGGTTGCCGTGGAACTGCATCAGCGGGCCCCACCATCGATCGAGCGCCTCCTGCACGAGCTCGAACTGCGCGGGCGTGCCGGTGACCAGGGCGAGGATCACGTCGCGGCCGTGGAGGATGTGGAACGACTCCTCCCAGCAGATCTTCTTCATGATTCGCGCGTACGGCGCGTACGAGCACTTGAGGAGCGCCTTCTGGCTGATGATCGCGGCCGCGTCCACCAGCCAGGCGATCACGCCGACGTCGCCCCAGGTGCTCGTCGGGTAGTGGAAGACGTTGTGGAACTTCGACTTGCCCGAGATCAGATCGGCGAGGCACTGCTCGCGCGGCTTGCCGAGGTCCTCGACGACCCGGTAGATGAGTTGCGCGTGCCCGACCTCGTCCTGCACCTTCGCCGTCAGCGCGAGCTTGCGCTGGAGCGTCGGAGCACGGAGGATCCACTCGCGCTCGGGCAGGACGCCCATGAGCTCGGAGTTACCGTGCATCTCGATGAACTTGATCAGCTTGGCCCGGTAGTCGTCGGGCATCCAGTCGGTCGTCTCGACCTGGCCGCCGGCCTGGACGTACTCGAGAAATGCCTGCTCGTTCCGGGGAATCTCGACGGCTGCCACGCAGCACCACCTTCCGAACGATCGTTAGCCTCTCGATTGTAATGTCCGCCCGCCGCACCGAGCTGACGCGCGCCGCCGCCCGCCTCTTCGCGGAGCAGGGGTACCACGGCACCTCGATCGGCGACCTCGCCGACGCGCTCGGCGTGCAGAAGGGCTCCGTCTACGCGCACATCGAGTCGAAGGCCGACCTGCTCTGGGAGGTCGCGCGCGAGGGCGCCGTCGCCTTCCATGCCGCGCTCGACTCGGTGCCGGAGGAGGGGCCGGTCGTGGAGCGGATCCGCGCCGCATTGCGCGCGCACCTCCGCGTCGTCGCAGAGCAGCTCGACATCGCCACCGTGTTCGTGCGCGAGTGGCGCTACCTCGAGGGCGACCGGCGGGAGGAGTTCGTCGCCGAGCGCCGCCGCTACGAGGAGCGCTTCCGCGCCCTCTTCCGCGAGGGGCGCGAGCTCGGCGAGCTCCGCACCGACCTCGACGACGCGACGGCGGCGCTGCTCGCGCTCTCGGCTGCAAACTGGGCGTACACGTGGCTCCGCCCAGGGACCGGCACGGACGACCTCGCCGACCGCTTCACGGCGCTCCTGCTCGACGGGATGCGCGGCTACGCGAGCCGTTGAGACTCTGCCTCGTCGTCAACCCGTTCGCGACGCGCGTCAGCGAGGACCGGCTCGAGGCCGTGCAGGCGGCGCTCGAGCGGGTGGCCGGGCTCGAGGTCGTCCTGACGGAGCGGCCGCACCACGCGACCGAGCTCGTCACCGAGGCCTGCCGCGAAGAGGCGGACGCGATCGTCGTCTTCTCCGGCGACGGCGGCTTCAACGAGGCCCTGAACGGGCTCGACCGGGACGTGCCGATCGGCTTCCTGCCGGGCGGCGGGGCGAGCGTCCTGTCGCGCGCGCTCGGCCTGCCGCCGGATCCGGTGGCTGCGGCGCGGCAGGTGGCGGACGCGCTCGCCTCCGGCCGGACGCGCCGGATCTCGCTCGGGCGGGTCAACGGGCGCCGCTTCGGCTTCGCCGCCGGGCTCGGGCTGCCTGCCGACGCGGTGCGGCGCGTGGACGCGCTCGGCCGTGACCGGGAGGGGCGGCGTGCCGGAGACGCCGCCTTCGCGCTCGCGGTCGTCCGCTCCATCGCCGCGCACCGGGGCCGCCTCGAGCCTCGGCTCGAGGTCGCCGGCTTCGGCCGGGCCTGCTGCGTCTTCGTCGCGAACGGCCGGCCGTACACGTACGGGAAGAGGCTCGGGCTGCCGATCGCCCCGGCAGCGCGAGTTCGAGCTCGGTCTCGACGTCGTCGCGCCCCATCGCGTCCATCCGGTCGCGCTGCCGCTCACCGCGGCCCGCGTCCTCTCCGGTCGTGTCCGCGGCGGCGGGTTCCTCCACGGGCACGATCTCGACCGGATCGAGATTGCGTGTGACCTTCCCCTGCCACTCCACGCCGACGGCGAGGATCTCGGCGATGCCGAGCAGGCTGTCTTCGAGGCGGAGCGCGATGCGATCTCGGTGCTCGTGTAGGGCGCTCCTCGCAGGAGCGCTCGTGGCGGCGCTCGCCGCCTGCGGCGGCGGAGCGGGACGCCCGGCGGCCTTCCCCGACCCCCCCGGACCGCTCGACGTCCATACCCAGCTCATCTCGCATAGCAGCGCCGTTCGCATCGAGCTCGTCACGTTTCGCGGAGCCGGATCGAGGGTCGTCGAGGGATTCCTCGCCGTGTCGCGCCGCCCCGGCCGGCACCCGGCCGCGCTCTTCCTGCACGGGGCCGGCGGGTCGATGAACGACTTCTTCGTCTCGGCCGCCCTGTTCGCCAACGCGGGGGGCGTCGGCCTCTCGATCCAGCAGCCGAACGACGCGACAACCTGGGCGCCGCTCGTGGAGAACGCCCGCCGGGCGCTCGACGTCCTGCAGGCGCAGCCGAACGTCGACCCGAACCGGCTCGGCGTGGTCGGCATGAGTCTCGGCGCCGAGACCGCCGCGATCGTGGCCGGCGTCGACCCGCGGCCGCGCGTCTTCGGACTGATGTCGTGCCGCGGCGGCCCGGTCGTGACCCGCTACCTGCGCTACGCCCGCGGGGACTTCTACCTCCAGAACGGCCTCCACGACGAGGTGGTCCCCCGAGCTCAGCTCCGTCGCACGATCGCGGCGATCCACGGGCACCGCCGCGTCTCGTGGTACGACACGCAGCACGTGCTCGACCGCGCGGCGTTCTGGCAGCAGTTCGTGTGGCTGCGTGCGGAGCTGCACCCTTCCTCCGACTAGTGATGTAACCGGCAACGTTTGCCGGGCCCCCGGCCCGCGATCGCCGGCGCGCTGCTTCGTCCTCGGTCGCGCCCATAGCTTCGGCTATGGCCGCTCCCTGCGTCCTCGCATCGCTTGGCCCTCGCGACCCTGGAACCGGGCAACGCTACCGGCCACATCACTAGGCTTGAGGCCGGTGGGCAAGGTCGCTTTCGAGGAGCACGAGCTCCGCCGCGTGATCGACGAGGAGCGCGAGGTCGAGGGCCTCGGCGAGGAGGAGCTGCTCGCGATCCACCGCTCGCTCGTCCTCCTGCGCACGTACGACGAGCGGTCGGTCGTCTACCACCGGCAGGGGCGGATCGGGACGTACGCGATCTTCTGGAACCACGAGGCGATGCAGGCCGGATCCGTGCACGCGCTCGCCGACGGAGACTGGATCTTCCCGAGCTACCGCGAGTCGGCGATCGGCCTGCTGCGCGGGATGCCGGTCAGCACCGTCCTCCACTGGTGGCGCGGCCATCCCGCCGGCTGGTGGAACCCCGTCGACTACCGGGTCGCCTCGATCTGCGTGCCGATCGGAACGCACGTACCGCACGCCGCGGGTCTCGCCTGGGGCGAGAAGCTGAAGGGGAACCCGACCGTGGCCATCACCTACTTCGGGGACGGCGCGACGAGCGAGGGCTCCTTCCACGAGGGTGCCAACTTCGCGGCCGTGATGCAGGCGCCGCTGATCCTCTTCTGCAACAACAACCAGTGGGCGATCTCGACCCCGGTCGGCGAGCAGACACACGCCGACACGCTCGCGGCCAAGGCCGCCGGCTACGGGATGCCGGGCGTGCGCGTCGACGGCGGCGACGTGCTCGCGGTGTACGAGGCGACGCGCGAGGCGGCCGAGCGGGCCCGCGCCGGCGGCGGCCCGACGTTCGTCGAGGCCGTCACCTATCGGGCGGCGCCGCACGCCACCGCCGACGACCCCCGTGCGTACATCGACCTGGAGCGCGTCGAGGTGGAGAAGCAGAACGAGTGCCTCGGCCGCTACGAGAGCTACCTGCGCCGGCTCGGCATCCTCGACGACGCGCGCGCAGAGGAGGTGCGGCAGGAGGCGCTCGAGCTCATGCGCGCCGGGATCGCCGAGGCCGAGGCGGAGCCGGAGCCCGATCCCGAGCTCCTCTTCGACAACGCCTACGTCCTGCCGCCGCCGAACCTCCGCGAGGGCTGGAGCGGCTGATGCCGGAGCTCTTCCTGGTCGAGGCGATCAACGACGCCTTCCACGTCGAGCTCGCGCGCGACGACACCGTCATGGTCATGGGCGAGGACGTCGGGCGTGCCGGGGGCGTCTTCCGTGCCACGGCGGGGCTGCGCGAGCGCTTCGGCGAGAGCCGCTGCGTCGACACGCCGCTCGCCGAGGCCGGCATCCTCGGCAGCGCCGTCGGGCTCTGCATGGCCGGCTGGCGGCCGGTCTGCGAGATGCAGTACGACGCCTTCTCCTATCCCTGCCTCGATCAGCTCATCACCCATGTCGGCCGCTACCGCTGGCGCACCGGCGGGAAGATGGAGTTCCCGCTGGTCGTGCGCATGCCGTACGGCGGCGGCGTGCGCGCGCCGGAGTTGCACGACGACTCGCCGGAGGCGTACTACGTCCACACGCCGGGCGTGAAGGTGGCGATCCCCTCGACACCGGCCGACGCGAAGGGGCTGCTCGCGGCGGCGATCCGCGATCCCGATCCCGTCGTCGTGCTCGAGCCGAAGCTCATCTACCGCAGTGAGAAGCAGGAGGTGCCCGAGGGCGAGTACGTCGTCCCGCTCGGTGAGGCGCGCATCGCGCGGGAGGGGACCGACGTGACGCTCGTCGCCTACGGCGCGATGGTGCCGGTCTGCGAGCGCGCCGCGGAGGAGCTTGCGGGCGAGGCGTCCGTGGAGGTGCTCGACCTCCGGTCGCTCAAGCCGCTCGACGAGGAGGCGCTGCTCGCCTCGGCGGCCAAGACCGGGCGCGTCGTCGTCGTGCAGGAGGCGCCGCGGACCGCGGGCTTCGCGGCCGAGATCGCGGCGATCCTCGCGGAGAAGGCGATCCTCGACCTCCACGGCCCCGTCCTGCGCGTGACCGGCTTCGACGTCCCGTATCCGTACTGGAAGATCGAGGACCACTACATGCCGTCGGTCGAGCGGGTCGCGGCGGCGGTGCGCAAGCTCCTCGAGTTCTGATGGCGTACGAGTTCAGGCTGCCCGACCTCGGCGAGGGGCTGACGGAGGGCGAGATCGCCCGCTGGCTCGTCGAGGAGGGGCAGGAAGTCGCGGAGGACGAGCCGCTCGTCGAGATCGCGACGGACAAGACGACGGTCGAGATTCCCTCGCCGGCAGGCGGCACCGTAACGCGGATCCTCGTGCAGGAGGGTGAGGTCGTCCCGGTGGGCACGGTCCTTGTCGTGATCGGCGGAGACGGCGCTGCTGCAGCCGCGCCCGGCCCATCGGGACAGGTCCAGGTATCTGTTACCGGAACAGGTCCGAAAGCGACAGGCGCCACGCGGCCCGCGGCTCCGAAGGTTCGTGCCACGCCGCTCGTGCGCAAGGTCGCGACCGAGCTTGGAGTCGACCTCGCAAGCCTGACCGGCACCGGGCCGCAGGGTCGGATCACGGAGCAGGATGTCCGGTCAGCTGTCTCTTCCGGACCTGTTCCGGTAACAGATACCCGGACAGGTCCAGAGGAGTCAGGGGAGCGGCGTGTGCCGCTCCGCGGTGTCCGGCGGCAGATGTTCGAGCACCTGATCCGGGCCCACCGCGAGATCCCTGCCGTAACCTGGGTCGAGGAGTGCGACTTCTCGAACGTCGACCTGAAGCGGCTCGTGCCCCTCGTCCTCCAGGCCGTGACGGGGTCGCTGCAGGAGTTCCCGGAGCTCAACGCGCGCGTCGGCGACGGCGAGCTCGTGCTCCTCGACCGCTACGACCTCGGGATCGCGGTGCAGACCGAGCAGGGACTCGTCGTCCCGGTCGTCCGCGGCTGCGACCGGCTCTCGCTCGACGAGCTCGACGCGGAGGTGCGGCGCCTCGCGGAGGCCGCGAACGCGGGGACACTCGAGCCGGAGGAGCTGCGCGGCGGCACGTTCACCGTCACGAGTGCCGGCAGGGCGGCGGGCCTCTTCGTCACGCCTCTGATCAACCACCCGGAGGTAGCCATCCTCGGCGTGCACCGGATCGCCGAGCGCGCAGTCGTGCGCGACGGCGCGGTCGCCGTCCGGCCGATGGGGAACGTCTCGGTCACGTTCGATCACCGCGTCATCGACGGCAAGCGCGCCGCCGACTTCGGCCTGGACGTGATCGCGCGGCTCGAGAAGAGCTAGAGGCTTGAGGTGAAATAGCCCGCGGCGCCGGATGCCGTCCCAGGCGCGGCGCGAGGCCGTCTCGTCGGCCTTGCACAGGCCACCGGCCTGCGCTGCGACCGCCGAGCCTCCCTCGCTTGGCCTGGAACGGCCCCTGCGGGCGTCTATCTCACATCAAGCCTCTAGGCGGCAGCGCCCTCGCGCTCATCGAGATACGGCGCGAGCATCTTCTCGATCCGCGGGGCCGTGACGCGGCCGTCGAGCCGCGAGACGGTGCGCTTCTCGACCACGAGCACGAGCGACGGCACCTGCCGGACGCGGAAGCGCCGGGCGAGGTGAGGGAACTCGTCCACGTCGATCTTGTCGATGCGGAGCCTGTCGCGTTCCTTGCGCGCGAGGTGCGCCAGCAGGCTCTCCATGCGGCGCGCCGGCCCGGAGCGGCGCGAGGTGAAGAACACGAGCAGCGGGATTGTCGCGATGGGCCACGCAATCCTCCTCGGAGTTGGGTGTCGAGGCCACAACGTCCGTACGCCGTCCCTGGTTACGGCCGTACACTGACCCGAGGATGGGCTGGTGGTACTGGATCGGCGTGAGCGCCGGCCTCGGCGCTGCGGCCGGAGTGCTCCTCGCGGGCGCGGTGGGAGCAGCCCCCAGGGTGGTGCTCGCCGTCGTCGGCGGTGGCCGCGGTTCTCCTCGGTGCGGGGCTGGGCTACGGCATCCACGAGTGGAAGCCCGGCGGGCCGGCCGACATCGCGGCGGGTGCCGCCGGCGGTCTGCTCGGCCTGTTCGGAGCGGCGCAGATCGTCGTCGGCGCGCTGCGGCGCGGCGGCACGCGCGGCGGCACCGCGCTGCTCCTCGGTGGCGCCGCCTTCATCGCCGCGGGGATCGGCTTCGTCCCGGTCGTCGGCTACCTCGAGGCGCTCGCCCTGCCGGCGCTCGGGGTGCGGCTGCGGCGGGCGAGACCCGAGCGGTACGCAGGCTTGCGGACGCTCGGGCGCGACTAGAGCGAGGCGCAACGCCTTTGAGGAAACCACGCACGTTCCCAGGCGGCGGCGGAGCCGGGCTTTGCCCGGCGGGAGCCGCCGCCGGCGAGGGGCGCGCGTGAGGAAGGTCGTCCTGATCGTCGTGGACGGCATGACGCCGGCGACGTTCGAGGGCGCGGTGGAGGACGGGCGCGCGCCCGCCCTCGCGTTCCTGGCCGCGCACGGCGAGTACCGCCGCGCCACGTCCGTCTTCCCCTCGCTCACGCCGGTCTGCCTCTCCTCGATCGTGACCGGTGCAGGGCCGGCCGTGCACCACATCCCGTCGCTCGTCTGGTGGAACCGCCGCGAACGGCGGGTGATCGAATACGGCTCTTCGTTCGCGGCCCTGCGTGCCGCCGGTCTCTCGCAGGCGTTGCCGGACTCGATCTTCAACATGAACGCCCGCCATCTCGCCCGCGACGCGGTCACCGTCTTCGAGGCGCTCGAAGACGCGGGCCTCGCTGCCGCGGCTGTGAACATCACCTGCTATCGCGGCCGGCACCGCCACGTCGCCACCCTGCCCGGCGTGAGACGTGCGGCGTACGGCCCGCGCCGCTTCTTCTTCTACGGCCTCTTCGAGTCGGACCGGGCGGGAGCTCCGTCAGCCGTGCGCAGCCGCCGCGGCGGCTCCGTCGACGCCTACGCCGCCGCCGTGGGCCGGTGGCTCGTGACGCGCGACGGGTTCGACTTCCTCGTCTACTACCTGTCCGGCTACGACTACGCGTCCCATGCCCACGGCCCCGCCCGGGCGGCGTCGAGCAGCGCGCTCGAACAGACGGACGCAGCGATCGGCACGCTGCTAGAGGCGGCCGGGGGCCCCGAAGAGTTCCTCGACCGCTACGCCGTCGTCCTCCTGTCGGATCACGGCCAGACCGCGGTGCAGGAGGCCGTGCGCCTGGAGACGCGCTTCACGGACCTCGAGGGACAGGTTGTCGTGACGGCCTCTAACCGGGCCGGGCAGGTCTACCTCCTGCCAGGCGCCCGCGTGGAGGCGGCCGAGCTTGCACGCAGGCTGGACGGCGAGCAGGCGGTCGATGTGACGCTGTGGCGGGAGGGTGAAGAGGCGGTTGCCCGCCGCGAGGGCGAGGAGCTGCGCTTCCGGCCGGCCGCCGGCGCCTGGGAGACGAGCGGCGACGTGACGCTGCTCGAACAGCCGGACGCGCTCCAGCGCGCGTGGTCGGCGCTCGCGAACCCGAACGCCGGCGAGCTGCTCGTGTCGGCGGCCGAAGGATGGGAGCTCGCCGATCTCGGCGGCCGCCACCATGCCGGCGGCGGCAGCCACGGCTCGCTCGCGGCCGGCGACTCGCTCGTCCCGCTGCTTACCGTCGGCCTCGAGCTGGATGCGCAGAGCATCACCGACGTCGCTCCCGCTGTCCTCGAGCATTTCGGAGTTTCGGTTCCCGCGTCGATGGAGGTGCCGGCCGGTGTCCGCTGAGGAGCGTGCTGCGATGGTCGAGTGGCAGCTACGGGGTCGGGGAATCGACGACGAGCGGGTGCTGGCCGCCATCGGGCGCGTGCCGCGAGAGCTCTTCGTCCCGCCGGAGCTGGGGCTGGACGCCTACGCCGACGCCGCGCTGCCGATCGGTGCCGACCAGACGATCTCGCAGCCGTTCATGGTTGCGCTCATCTGCGAGCAGCTCGCGTTGCAGGGGGGCGAGCGCGTGCTCGACGTCGGCACCGGCTCGGGCTATCAGGCAGCGGTGCTGGCGGAGCTTGCGGCGGAGGTGCACACGATCGAGCGGATCCCCGAGCTGGCCGCACGCGCCCGGGAGAACCTCGCTGCCGCCGGCTACGGCGGGCGTGTCGATCTCCACACCGGCGACGGGACGCGCGGCCTGCCCGAGCACGCGCCGTTCGCGGCGATCGCGGTCGCGGCCGCCGCGCTCGAGCCGCCGCCCGCTCTCTACGAGCAGCTCGAGCTGCGCGGTCGACTCGTCGTGCCGGTCGGCGGCGCCGGCCAGCAGTGGCTCGAGGTCGTCGTGCGGACGCCCGAAGGCCCGGCCGTGGTTCGCAGCGTCCCGTGCCGGTTCGTGCCGCTGGTCGCGGGCTCGTAGCCGCAGTCTCCGGGTGTTCCGAAGCCGGGTACCCCGATCGAGCCGGCTTCGGCGGTTGACCGGGTCCGGCGGTACCCTCGGCCCGGTGGAAAGGCCAGTCGCCACGATCGAGCCCGCGCGCGCGGGCTCGCGCCTCGCCGCCTCGCTCCGCTCGGGACGCAACTGGCAGCAGCTCGGCAAGTTCTGCGCCGTCGGCGGCGTCGGCTATCTCGTCAACCTCGCCGTCTACGAAGGGTTGCGGCACGGCGGCGTTCACTATCTCGTCGCGGCGACGTGCTCCTTCCTCGTCGCTGTGACGAGCAACTACACGTGGAATCGACTCTGGACGTTTCGCGCGGAGCGCGGCGGCGTCGCCGTCCAGGGGGCGCGCTTCCTCGTCGTGTCCGTCGCGGCGCTCGGGGCGAATCTCGTCGTCCTCTACCTGCTGGTCAGCAGCGGCGGCCTCTCCAAGCTCCTCGGCCAGGCGCTCGCGATCGTCGCGGTCACGCCGCTCAACTTCATCGGCAACAAGCTCTGGTCGTTCCGGCGGGCGAAGACGTAGCGTTCGCCGGATGAGGCGCCGCCTCGTCCTCCTTGCGACCGGCCTCGCCGCGCTCACGCTCGCACCGGCTGCGACGGCAGGCACGACGCCCGCGCCGACGGCGCCCCTCTTCGACTCGAACGGCCGTCTCGTCCAGACGCCCTTCGTCCCGAACGAGGCGGGCTCGCGCCGGCTGACGAAGGCCGAAGCGCTCGGGAACTTCGAGCACAACGCGAAGGTGTCGGCCTGGTTGCGCCGCTACCCGCGCCACGGCCTCGTCGACGAGGAGACGTACTCGGTCAAGAGCGGCGTGTGGACGGTGAAGATCTGGTGGGGCGCGGCCGGGGAGATTGCGCAGGGGACGGTGCTCGACTCGACGGGGCAGGTGCTCGAGGCGTGGACGGGACCGCAGGTGGCGTGGGGGATGGGGCGCGGGTCTGCCGGAGCCTTCGGCGGCACCGCCATCAACAACCCGTGGATCTGGGGTGCGTTCTGCCTCGTCTTCTTCGTGGGGCTCGCCGACCTGCGCCGCCTCTTCTCGCTCCGCAACCTCGACCTGCTCTTCCTCCTGGAGCCCACGGCGTCCCTCTGGTTCTTCAACCACGGCGACGTCTTCACGGCCGTGCCGCTCTTCTACCCGCTTCTCGTCTGGGTCGTCCTGCGGGCGACGTGGATCGGCACCCGCAACCGTGGCACTCCCGGTGGGCCGCGCTGGCCGGTGTGGGTCCTGCTCGGCGCGACCGTCTTCCTGGCCGGCTTCCGCATCGGCCTCAACGTCGAGCGCTCGAACGTGATCGACGTGGGCTACTCCGGCGTGATCGGCGCCGAGCGGATCGTGAACGGCCAGGCGCCGTGGGGGAACTTCCCGGTCGAGGAATCGCTCAAGGCCTGCGGGCCGGCCGACGCCTCCGGCGAGATCCGCGACCGGATCCAGACGAACGGCCGCTGCGAGAGCGCAAACCCGGAGGGCGACACCTACGGCCCGACCGCCTACGAGTCGTACATCCCCGGCTATCTCGCCCTCGGCTGGACGGGAAAGTGGGACGACCTCCCGGCGGCCCACTTCACGTCGATCGCCTTCGACCTGCTGACGCTGCTCGGCCTCTGGCTCGTCGGGCTGCGCTTCGGCGGAGGGCGACTCGCCGCGGTGCTCGGCTTCGCCTGGGTCGCCTACCCGTTCACGCAGTACGTCTCGAACTCGAACACGAACGACGCGCTCATGCCGTGCTTTCTCGTCTGGGGCTTCTGGCTCGTCTCGGCACCAGTCGCACGCGGCGTCTTCGCCGCGTTCTCGGGCTGGACGAAGTTCGCCTCGCTCGTCGTCGCCCCGCTCTGGCTCACGTATCCGGGGCGGCGGCCGAGCCTGCGCTTCGCGGCCGGCTTCGTCGCGGCGACGCTCGCCGCCTTCTCGATCCTCCTGCTCGCGCCGCATCCGCTGGACGAGCTGCACGTCTTCTGGACGCGCACGATCGGCTGGCAGATCGGCCGCGCCTCCCCCTGGTCGCTCTGGGACTGGCGCCAGTACCACGCCCGCGGCCTGCCGGACCTCCACCTCGTCCAGCGCGTCCTGCAGGGGCTGCTCGTCCTCGGCGCAGTCGTCGCCGCGTTCGTGCCCCGGCGGAAGTCGCCGCTGCAGCTCGCGGCGCTGACGGCGGCGCTGCTCGCCGGCTTCGAGCTCGTCCAGACGTACTGGCTCTACACGTACATCCCCTGGTTCTACCCCTTCGCCGCGATTGCGCTGCTCGCTCCGCTTTCCGGGCGAAGAGCTTTGCTCTTCGCCCGGGAGGAGCAAGAAACGAGGGCCGGGGAGAGCGCGGTCTCCCCGGCCCTCGGGCAGTAGGACCTGCCTGGGCTGGGGAGGATTGAGCGCGCGTCGGGGTCGCGTGGGGGCAGGCCGCCTGCGGCGGCGTGCCCGCCCGCGACAGCTTCGGCGGCGTCGTAAGGCTTCGCTTCGCTCTCCTTACGCCGCCACCCGCGCCGGAGTGGGGTCGAACGCTTCAACCATCCTCGGAGGCCGCACAGCGCTCGCGCCGGCCTCGGCCGCGCTCTCGGGCGCGCGCAGTTCCGCTACGCCGGATGGCGTACGAGCTGGATGGTCTCCGCCCGTCCCGTCTCGGTGCAGGTGACGAGGACGCCCTCCAGCCGCACGTCGCCTTCGGCGGGCTCGAACCGGACGGGTAGCCGCGTCCGCATCCGCGCGATCGCGAGCTCCGAGCGGACGCCGATCACCGAGTCGTGCGGCCCGGTCATCCCGGCGTCGCTGACCGCCGCCGTGCCGCCGACCAGGATGCGCGCGTCGTTCGTCTGGACGTGCGTGTGCGTGCCGATCACCGCGGTGACGCGGCCGTCGAGCCAGCCGGCGAGCGCGACCTTCTCGCTCGTCGCCTCGGCGTGGAAGTCGACGACGACGACGGGAGCTGCGGCGCGGGCCTCCTCCACGAGCGAGTCGATCACCTCCCACGGCGAGACGGGCGTGTTGAGGAACAGCTGGCCGAGGAGGCTGATGACGGCGACGCGAACGCCGTTCCGTGCCTCGACGACGGCGAGCCCGCGGCCCGGCGTGTTCGCGCCCATGTTCGCGGGGCGGATCACACGCTCGCTCGTCTCGAGGTAGGCGGCGATGCCGCTGCGCCGGAAGGTGTGGTTGCCGAGCGTGACGACGTCCGCGCCGGCCGCGAGGAGCTTGTCGGCGAGCTTCGCGGTGATGCCGGAGCCGTCGGCGGCATTCTCGCCGTTGACGATCGCGAGATCGGCGTCGTAACCCTGGCGCAGAGCGGCCAGGTGCTCCTCGACCGCTCGGCGCCCGGGGGCGCCGAAGACGTCGGCGAGGAAGAGGATCTTCAGGGCCCGGAACCTCAGCCGGTGGTCTGAACCGGCGCCGCGCGGATCTCCACGGTCACGTGGTTGCCGCCGTCGTTCGTGTAGCGCGAGAGCGCCTGCCGCTCGATCGCGGCGAGATCGACGACGCGGCCGAGCTTCGTCGCGCCGCTGACGACGGGGCTGCCGACGGAGAGCGAGGGATCGGCGAGGATCTGGGTCACCGTCACGAGGAGCGACGGAGCCGTCAGCGGCGAGATGTCGATCTCGGACCCGTACCGCTTCCCCTCCACGATGAACGGCTTGATCGCGACGACCGTGCCGTCGGCGGGGGCGTAGACGTCGGTGCCTGCGCTTGCGCCGACGTCGAGCGCGGAGGTTCCGCCGCCGCCGAGCTGATACCAGGCCGGAGAGCCGCCGCCGCCGCCGAAGATGCCGTGCACGACTCGCTGCAGGAGCCCCTCGTTCGCCTGGTGTCCGACCGGGGACAGCGGCTGTGCGCCGTCGCGTGCGGCGTGGTAGCCGATCGCCGTCAGCCGGGCCTGGGAGATCGGCAGCTGGAGCCGCAACGCGCCGTGCACTGCCACGATCTCCGGCTTCGGGCGCGTCTGCACCGCAGAGGCGAGGGCCTGGTGCGGGAGCGTGAGCGGCTCGCGAGCGGTGCCGCTGCCGAAGGCCGTGAGACCGAGCGCGACGAAAAAGACCGCGGCGAGGAGGACGAGGAGGGCGAACCGGCGGGCTCGGCGTGCCGAGCGCGCCTGGCGGGGTTCGATCCGCCGCCTCCCGTGGGGGCGCGAGGACGGCATGTCGGGCGCCACCCTACCGTACGGCCGCGGCTCGTCCCAGAGCATGGGAGCAAGCGCGAGACTTCCCCGGGTCTGCAAGAGCTCTTCGGCCGGGTGCGGCCGGCCCCGTCGTCCGCGCTTCTGGCGCCCGATCCCGGCGATACCATCGCCCCCATGCAGCCTCCCGCCTCCGTGCGGATCGAGATCCCGCGCTGGGCGCAGCTCGTCTTGCTGCCGCTGCTGCTCCTGCTGGCGTGGGCGGTGGCCGGAGCGGTGCGTCACGTGCTCTTCCTCTTCCTCGTGTCGCTGCTCATCGCCCTGCTCCTCAACCCGCTCGTGCGTGGGCTGGGTCGGGCCTGGATCCCGCGCGGGCCGGCGGTTGCGATCGTCTATCTCGCCTTTGCGGCGGTCGTCGCACTCGCGATCCTCGGTCTCGCCACGGTGGTGGTACAGCAGACTCGGACGGCTGCCCACCGGGTGGACGCCTACTTTACGGTCTACTCCGGACACCCCTCGCAGACCGGTGCGGAGCACGATCTCGCCCGCTTCCAGGGCTGGCTCGACCACCACCACCTGAGCGGCATCCACATCCAGCGCGAGGGCGAGAAGTTCCTCAACCAGGTCGGGACGCAGGACGTGCAGAAGTACACGTCGAAGGCGCTCAGCTGGGCCGAGGGCGCGGGCGTCGCCGTCGTCACGCTCCTCTTCGACGCCGTTCTCGTCGTCGTCGTCTCGATCTACATGCTCCTCGACATGCATCGCCTCACGGCAGCCGTCGACCGACGTTTCCCGCCAAGCGAAGGGGGCGGTCTGATCGTCCGGATGGAGCAGGCCGTGGCGAGCTACGTCAAGGGCCAGTTCCTGCTCTCGCTCATCATCGGCGTCAGCGCCGGGGCCGGGTTGACGATCCTCGGTGTGATCGGCCTCGTTCCCCACGGAGGGCGGTACGCGGCCGCCTTCGGCGCCTGGGCCGCCGTCACGGAGCTGATCCCCTACATCGGGCCGTGGCTCGGCGCCGCTCCGCCGGTTCTGTATGCGCTCGTCCAGCACCCGCTCGCGGCGCTCTGGGTCGCGCTCCTCTTCCTCGGCATCCAGCAGCTCGAGGGACACCTCGTCGTGCCGAAGGTGATGGGGCGGTCGTTGCGGCTCCACCCGCTGCTCGTGATCTTCGGCCTGCTCGCGGGTGGCGAGATCTACGGCTTCCCGGGCATCCTCGTCTCGCTGCCGCTGCTGGCCGCCGGGCCGGGCGGCCTGGGAGTTCTTCGCGGAGCGGGTTCAGTTCGCCAAGTGGCCGCAGGACGAGCCGCTCGCCGAGATGGGGCTCGAGGGAGACACGGGCCCCAAGCAACCGCCGGCGCCGGCCACCTGAGCGGCCACGCGCGTACTCTGTGCGCGTGAGCTCGTTCCCGGTCACGCGGCTGCGGAGATTCCGCCGGACCGCGCCGCTGCGCGGGCTCGTCCGCGAGACGCGTCTCCACCTCGACGACTTCGTCATGCCGCTCTTCGTCGCGCCCGAGCCGCTCGCGAACGAGGCCCTGCCGGCGCTGGCGCGCTTCGACCTCGACGGGCTCGTGCACGAGGCCGAGTCCCTCGCAGCCTCCGGCGTGCGCGCGCTCATGCTCTTCGGCGTTCCGCCGGACAAGGACGAGGAGGCGACCGGAGCCTGGGAGGACGACGGAGTCGTGCAGCAGGCGCTGCGTGCGCTGCGGCCGCGCTTTCCGGAGCTCGTCCTCCTGACCGACGTCTGCCTCTGCGAGTACACGTCGCACGGCCACTGCGGCGTCGTCGCCGACGGCGAGGTGCACAACGACCGCAGCCTCGAGCTGCTCGCCCGGACGGCGGTCAGCCACGCCGAGGCCGGTGCCGACGTCGTCGCGCCGAGCGACATGATGGACGGCCGCGTCGGCGCGATCCGCGAGGCGCTCGACGACCACGGCTTCTCCTCGACTCCGATCCTGGCCTACTCGGCGAAGTACGCCTCCGCCTTCTACGGCCCGTTCCGCGAGGCTGCCGACTCGGCCCCGAGCTTCGGCGACCGGCGTGGCTACCAGATGGATGCGGCCAACGTCCGGGAGGCGCTGCGCGAGTGCGCGCTCGACGTCGAGGAGGGCGCCGACGCGATCATGATCAAGCCCGCGCTGCCGTACCTCGACGTGATCCGTGCGGCGCGCGAGGCGTTCGACCTGCCGGTCGCGGCCTACAACGTCTCGGGCGAGTACGCGATGGTCAAGGCGGCGGCGCAGGCAGGCTGGCTCGACGAGCGGGCGGCTGCGCTCGAATCGCTGACCGCGATCAGTCGCGCCGGCGCCGACCTCGTCGTCAGCTACTGGACGCGCGACCTGCCGGCGTGGCTCTGACGAGGCGCAGCGACCTCTATCGCCGCGCGCTCGAGCTGATTCCCGGCGGCGTCGACTCGCCCGTTCGCGCCATGCGCGCCGTCGGTCTCGACGAGCCCCTCTTCGTCGAGCGGGGGGAGGGCGCATACGTCGAGACCGCCGACGGGCGGCGGCTGCTCGACTGGGTCATGTCCTGGGGGCCGCTGCTCTTCGGCCACGCCGATCCCGAGACGGTCGAGGCCGTGCGGGAGGCGGCGCTGCGCGGGACGAGCTTCGGCGCGGCGACCAGGGCGGAGGTCGAGCTCGCCGCCGAGATCGTCGATGCCGTTCCGTCGGTGGAGAAGGTGCGGCTCGTCTCCTCGGGGACGGAGGCGGCGATGAGCGCGCTGCGCCTCGCCCGCGCGTTCACGAGTCGCGACCGGGTCCTCAAGACGGCGGGCGGCTACCACGGCCACGCCGACGCGCTCCTCGCGAGCGCCGGCTCCGGTCTCGCGACGCTCTCCATCCCCGCGTCGCCCGGCGTTCCCAGCGGCGCCGCCGCGGACACGGTCGTCGTCCCGTACAACGACGTGGACGCCGCCGCGGAGGCGTTCGTCCGCCACGGAGAGGGGCTCGCGGCGATCATCGTCGAGCCGGTCGCCGCCAACATGGGCGTCGTCCCGCCCGAGCCGGGCTACCTCGAGACGCTGCGCCGTCTCTGCGACGCGTCCGGCGCGCTGCTCGTCTTCGACGAGGTGATCACCGGCTTCCGCGTCGCCCGCGGCGGGGCGCAGGAGCGCTTCGGTGTCCTCCCCGACCTCACGGTCCTCGGCAAGATCGCCGGCGGCGGCCTGCCGCTCGCGGCCTTCGGCGGGCGGGCGGAGATCATGGAGCTGCTCGCGCCCGCCGGTCCCGTCTACCAGGCCGGGACGCTCGCCGGGAACCCTCTCGCCACCGCCGCCGGTCTGGCGGTCCTACGGCGGCTCCGCGACGGCGCGATCTACGAGGAGCTGGAGCGCCGCGCTGCGCTGCTCGAGGAGGGGCTCGCTCCGTTCGGCCGCGTGCAGCGGGTCGGCGCGCTCCTCACGCTGTTCATGGCGGACGGCCCGGTGCGCGACTTCGACGACGCGCAGGCGAGCGACACCGAGCGCTACGGCGCGCTCTTCCGGCACGTGCTCGAGCAGGGCGTCTACCTGCCGCCGTCGCAGTTCGAGGCGCTCTTCCCGTCGACGGCGCACGGCGAGGAAGAGGTCGAGCGGACCATTGCGGCGGTCGAGAGCTTTGGCCGCTGATCTCTGGGAGACGCTGGCGGTGGACGCGGTCGCCGAGAGCACGCTCTGGGGCGCCTGTCTGCTGCCGGAGGCGGAGCGGGTGCGCCAGCCGGTCTTCTCGCCGCTGGGGGAGCCGCGGTACGCGCTCGGGCTGGAGACGATCTACGAGGGGTATCTCGTCCACTACGGCCGGCCGCGCCTGTTCGCGCCGGCGGACGACGACACGGCGCTCCTGCTCGGCGACTACCTCTACGCGCACGGCGTGGCGCGGATCTCCGCGCTGCACGACGTCGCGGCGGTCGCCGACCTGGCCGAGCTGATCTCGCTCTGCGGCCAGCTGCGGGCGGAGGAGCGGGACGGGGACGGAGCGCTCTGGGCGGCGACGGCTGCGCTGCTCGGCCGGAGCGAGCTCGACGAGGCGCGCGCTGCGCTGCGCCTGCGCTCGGATCCGGAGCCGCTCGACGCGGCGGCGCGGTCGGCGGCCGGCGCCGAGGCGGTCGACGCGGCGCTCGCCGCACATGCTGCGCGCTGGACCGGGGTTAGCTAGATTCCGGACGTGGTCGCCGGGCTCTTCCTCCACCTGTTGGCCGTCGAGACGGCCGCCCAGCAGGGGGCGAAGGTCGTCGAGATGATGCTCGCCGTCGGCGGCGTCTTCGTCGTCGTGGTCGCCTTCGGCGAGCTCACCCACTGGCTGCGGCACAAGCGCTAGGCCCCGCAGGACGGCACTGAATACACTCGGGCCGTGCCCGAGCTGCCGCGCGGCACCGTCACCTTTCTCTTCACCGACATCGAGGGGTCCACGCGCCTGCTGCACGAGCTGGGAGCGGAGGCGTACGCGGACGCGCTCGCGGAGCACCGCCGCGTCCTGCGGGACGCGTTCCTGCGGAACGGCGGGGTCGAGGTGGACACGCAGGGCGACGCGTTCTTCGTCGCCTTCTCGACCGCTCCCGGCGCGCTCGCTGCGGCGGAGGAGGCGCAGGCCGCGCTCGAGTTGCCGGTGCGAATGGGCCTGCACACGGGCACGCCGCTGCTGACGGAGGAGGGCTACGTCGGCGCCGACGTGCACCGTGCGGCGCGGATCGCTGCCGCCGGGCACGGCCGCCAGGTGCTCGTCTCGGCGTCGACGGCCTCGCTCGCCGACGGGGCGACGCTACGCGATCTCGGCGAGCACCGGCTCAGGGATCTGAGCGCGCCCCAGCGGATCTTCCAGCTCGGCGACGGTGAGTTCCCGCCGCTCAAGGCGCTCGACCGGACGAACCTGCCGGTCCCCGCGACGTCCTTCCTCGGACGCGAGCAGGAGCTCGGGGAGGTGGCGGATCTGCTCGCGCGCGACGACGTGCGGCTCCTCACCCTGACGGGCCCCGGCGGCTCCGGGAAGACCCGGCTCGCGCTCCAGGCGGCCGGCGAGGTGGCGGAGGCGTATCCGGACGGGATCTGGTGGGTACCCCTCGGCTCGCTCCGGGAGGCGGCCGACGTCCTCCCGGCGGCCGCGCGCGAGCTCGGCGGCGGGGGAACGCTCGTCGAGCTCGTCTCGGACCGGCACGTCCTGCTCCTGCTCGACAACTTCGAGCACGTCGTCGCCGCCGCGCTCGACGTGGCCGATGTCCTCCTCGCCTGCCCCCGTGCCGACATCGTCGTCACGAGCCGCGAGCGCCTGCGCGTCCAGGGCGAGCACGTCTACCCCGTTCCGGTGCTCGCCCGCGCGGAGGCGCGGGAGCTGTTCACCCAGCGCGCACGCGCCGTGCAGCCCCGCTTCGAGCCGGACGAGAGCGTCGGCGAGCTTTGCGCCCGCCTCGACGACCTCCCGCTCGCCCTCGAGCTCGCGGCCGCCCGCACGCCGCTGCTGACGACCGAGCAGCTGCTCGCGCGGCTCGGTGGCCGGCTCGACGCCCTGAAGGGGGGCCGCGACGCCGAGGAGCGGCAGCAGACGCTCCGCGCCACGATCGAGTGGTCGTACGACCTGCTCGAGCCCGAGGAGCAGAGGCTGCTGGCTGCACTCTCGGTCTTCCGCGGCGGGTGGACGTTCGAGGCCGCGGAGCAGGTCTGCGACGCCGACCTCGAGCTCCTCGAGTCGCTTCTGGACAAGAGCCTCGTTCGCCGCTGGGACACCGGGCGCCTCGGAATGCTCGAGATGATCCGGGAGTACGCGGCCGAGGCGCTGCGCGACAGCGGGGAGTCCGACGGATACCAGGCGCGCCATCTCGGCTCGCTGATCGAGCTCGCCCGGTCGGCGAACCTGACGATGGAGTCGCCGGGGCCGATGATGCACGCGCTCGTCGTCCCCGAGCGCGACAATATCCGAGCCGCTCTCGCCTGGGCGGTCGAACACGACGCCGCGGCCGGGCTCGAGCTCGTGACGGCGCTCGAGAACTACTGGAGCTCGAGCGGCGACCCGAGAGAAGGCGCGCGGTGGATCGAGACCCTGCTCGCCCGAGAACCCGCTTCCCCCGGCCTGCACGCGCTGGCGATTCGCGGTCTCGGCAACTGCGCCGCCGTTCAGGGGGACGGGCCGCGTGCGCTCGAGCTGTACGAGCAGAGCCTCGACGAGTTCCGTGCTCTCGCAGACGAGCCCGGCATCGCCGTGACGATGGGACGTGTCGCCTTCAACAGCGGCGACCTCGAGAGAACCCGCACGCTCGGCGCCGAGGCGCTCGACCGCTTCCGTGAGCTCGAGCTCGCGAAGGGAGAGGCGCAGATGCTGACCCTCTTCGGCGCAGTCGAGCGCGAGGCGGGAAACCTCCAGGCGGCTCTCGACTACTACGAGCAGAGCATCGGGCCGCTGCGCGACTGCGGGTTTGCCTGGTGGGAGAAGAGTGCTCATCTCGCCCGCGCGGATCTGTATCTCGAGCTCGAGCGACCGGCCGAGGCACGAAGGGCGGCGCGGGAGGCGCTCGAGCTCGCACGGGGGATGGACGATCGCGCCGGGATGCTCGCAAGCCTCATGCGGGTCGCGAGGGTCGCCGCCGCGCTCGGCAACGAGGCGTCCGCCGGACGAATCTGGCGCGCCGTGGAGGCCGAGTACGAGCGCGACCCCGTGGCTGGGTGGGCCGAGGAGCGCGACTTCTTTCGCTCCGCGATCGGCGTCTCAGCCGCCGGAGACGGGCGGACGCTCTCGTTGCAGCAAGCGGTCGAGGAGGCGCTCGCGCCGTAGACTCGGCCCGTGCCCGCGAAGGATCTCCGCGACTGGATCCGCCTGCTCGAGCGCGAGGGCGAGCTCGTTCGCGTCGCCGCCGAGGTCGACCCGGACCTCGAGATCACGGAGATCGTCGACCGCACCGTCAAGGCGGGCGGGCCGGCGCTCCTGTTCGAGAACCCGAAGGGCTCGGACCATCCGCTCCTGATCAACCAGTTCGGCAGCGAGCGGCGCATGTGCCTCGCCTTCGGCGTCGAGCGGCTCGACGACATCGCCCAGCGAGTCGCCGACGTGCTCGAGATGCAGCCGCCGAGCGGCCTGATGGAGAAGGTGCGCGGCCTGCAGAAGCTCAAGTCGATCGCTGACTCGCGGCCGAAGACGGTCGGCAAGGGCGCCTGCCAGGAGATCGTCCTCCGCGGCGACGACGTCGACCTCGGCCTCCTCCCGATCCAGCGCTGCTGGCCCGGCGACCCGGCGCCGTTCATCACCCTCCCGGCCGTCATCACGCACGACCCGCGCAGCGGCGGCCGCAACGTCGGCATGTACCGCATGCAGGTGATCGACGCGCGGACGACGTTCATGCACTGGCAGATCCACAAGGACGGCCGCGCCGACTACCTCGCCACGGACGGCCGCATCGAGGTCGCCGTCGCGCTCGGGCTCGACCCGATCACCGCCTACTCGGCGAGCGCGCCGCTGCCGAAGCACGTCGACGAGCTGATGCTCGCCGGCTTCCTCCGCGGCGACCCCGTCGAGCTCGTCCAGGGCGTGAGCGTCGACGTCGAGGTGCCGGCCCGGGCGGAGATCGTGCTCGAGGGCTACATCGAGCAGGACGAGGTCGGCGAGGAGGGGCCGTTCGGCGACCACACCGGCTACTACACGGCCGCCGAGCCGTTCCCCGTCTTCCACGTCACGGCGCTGACGATGCGGCGCGACGCGATCTACCCCTCGATCGTCGTCGGCAAGCCGCCGCAGGAGGACGCGTGGCTCGGCAAGGCGACGGAGCGGATCTTCCTGCCCGCCGTCCGCGCGACCGTGCCCGAGATCGTCGACTACGACCTGCCGATCGCGGGCGCCTTCCACAACTGCTGCCTCGTCTCGATCCGCAAGCAGTTCCCGGGCCACGCGCGCAAGGTGATGTCGGCGATCTGGGGCCTCGGGATGCTCAGCCTGACGAAGTGCGTCGTCGTCGTCGACGAGCACGTCGACGTCCACGACTACGCGCAGGTGCTCTTCTACGCCGGGGCCAACGTCGACCCGAAGCGGGACGTCGTGATCGGCGAGGGGCCGCTCGACCACCTCGACCACGCGCCCGAGCGGCAGTTCGTCGGCGGCAAGCTCGGCATCGACGCGACCGCGAAGTGGCGCGAGGAAGGCGCACGCCCCTGGCCCGACGAGATCGAGATGAGCCCGGAGATCAAGGAGCTCGTCGACCGCCGCTGGCCCTACTCCTAGGGAGCCGGGCGAAGAGCTTTGCTCTTCGCCCGGGGACAAAGGAACTCGGGCCGGGAGAGCGTGGTCTCCCGGCCCTCGTGCTGTCAGGGCTTGCTCGGGTTGGGGAGGATTGAGCGCCGAGCCTGGGGTCGCGTGGGGGCAGGCCGCCTGCGGCGGCGTGCCCGCCCGCGACAGGTTCGGCGGCGTCGTAACGCATCGTTACGCCGCCGCCCGACGCAGCAGGGGGTTCTAGCGCTTCAACCACACCCCGGGCAAAAGGCCGCGCCGCGCGCGAGCGCACCAGAGAGGCCTCCCGTCGGCAGCAGCCCAAAGCAAGACAGCACGGAGCCGACGGGAGACCACGCTCTCCCGTCGGCGGAGTTCCTTGACTCCTCCGGGCGAAGAGCGCAGCTCTTCGCCCGGCAGCGCAGCGGCGTTTCCGATAAGACTTCGCTCTGGTGGAGCCGGAGCACCCGAGTCCCGAAACCGAGCAGCACGAGCCGCTCCACGAGGAGGCGCACCTGCCGTCGCCGACGCTGTGGCCGATCGGCTTCGCGATCGGCATCGTCGTCATCCTCGTCGGTCTCGTCATCAACCCCGAGCTCATCTCGTCGATCGGGGGCGCGATCGCCATCGCCTTCGGCTTCCTCTGGGCTCGCGAGGCCACCGCCGAGCTGCGTGGCCATCCGGTCGTCGTCGAGCCCGAGCGGCGCGACGTCCCCGCCGACCGCGAGGTCGTGTCCACCGAGGAGGCGGGTGTCACCCTGGCCCCGGTCTCCGAGGCGGGCGTGACGCGCAGCCGCTTCCTCGAGGGTGCCACCCTCGGTCTCGGCGGCGTGATCGGCGGCCTCATCACGGTGCCCGTGGCGGGCTTCGCGATCCTCCCGTCGTTCCTCGGCCAGAAGCAGCACAAGGTCGACCTCGGCCTGCTCGCGGACTTCCCGATCGGGCAGTGGTACGTCGCGACGTTCGTGACGGATCCGGCCGAGGGTGACGTGTCGCGGCGTACCGCGTTCATCCGCAACAACGGCAACGGCCCGGACAACGAGCCGAGCTTCACGATCATCTCCAACCGCTGCACGCACCTCGGCTGCCCGACCCAGCCGAACGGCCCGAGCGGCTCGATCCTCGGTCAGAAGACGGTCTACGAGCACACCGGCAACGGAAAGATCACGCTGCTCCCGGTCGTCCCCGCGGGCTACGGCTGCCCCTGCCACGGCAGCCAGTTCGACGTCGAGGGCAACCGCACCGCAGGCCCGGCCGTGCGCGCGCTCGACCGCTACGGCTTCGAGATCGACAACGGCCACGTGATCCTCCTCAGCACGTACTCCGTCTCGCGCGTGGTCGGAGCAGGGGCGACCGCCAAGATCTACCGCTACGAGCAGGCCAACCCGGGCGACCACGTCGATGGGCCGGAGCAGTGGTTCTATCCCTTGCAGGCCCCCCACCACTGATGCCGTACGTCCGCAAACCCACCCGTGCCGAGCTGCGGCGCCGGCGGATGGAGGAGCTCGTCACCTATCCGCTCGACTGGGTCGAGGAGCGGTCCGGGCTCGTCGGCGGCGTCCGCTACTTCCTCTTCCGGAACGTCCCGAGCGACACCAACTGGATGCAGACGCTCGGCTCGGCCGCGCTGACGGCGTTCCTCGTCCAGGCGATCACCGGCGTGATCCTCGCGATGTACTACCAGCCCACGCCGACCGGGGCCTACTCCTCGATCCAGAACATCACCGACCACGTGACGATGGGCTGGCTCGTCCGCGGCATGCACCGCTGGGGGGCGAGCGTCTTCATCATCCTCATGTTCCTCCACATGGGGCGCGTCTTCCTCTTCGGCGCCTACAAGTACCCGCGCGAGCTCAACTGGATCGTCGGCGTGATGATCCTCGTGATGGGGATGATGGAGGGCTTCACGGGCTATCTCCTGCCGTGGGACCAGACCGCGTACTGGGCGACCGTCGTCGGGATCAACCTCAACGGGACGGCGCCCTTCCTCGGCCCGTTCATCGCGCAGTTCCTACGCGGCGGGCAGGAGATCGGCGCGGACACGCTCACCCGCTTCTACTCGCTGCACATGCTCGTGATCCCCGGAGCGATCATGGCGCTGATCGGTCTCCACCTCTACCTCGTCGTCCGGCTCGGCGTCACCTCGCCCCCGTGGTCGAAGGACGCAGCGGGGATGGAGCCGGCCGAGGAGCCCGTGCCGCTGCGGCCGGGGCTGACGCGGCAGCTGCCGCGCGGTGCGGCGGCGATGCAGGGCGAGCCGGGAGGTCGTGACTGATGGCCGCCGCCCCGAAGGAGAAGCCGTCCCGCGTCGACGAGGCGCGCGCCGGGTTCGCCCGCTACAAGGCCGACGTCAAGGAGCGCGGGAAGCCCTTCTTCCCGTACGCGATGTTCCACGACACGGTCATGAGCCTCGTCGTCGTGGCCGTCATCGTGGGGCTCGCCGCGGTCTGGAAGTGGACGTCGTACGGCCCGCACCACGACGGCCTGCACCCGGGGTTGCTCGGGCCCGAGTACGACAAGCCGGCCGACCCCGGGACGACGAGCTTCGTGCCGCGTCCCGACTGGTACTTCTACTTCCTCTTCTACCTCCTGCGGATCTTCAAGTGGCCGGAGTCGGTCTTCCTCGCCACGGTCGGCATCCCGACCGTCTGCCTCGTCCTCCTGTTCGCGCTGCCGTTCATGGACCGCCGCCGCGAGCGGCGCCTGTCCTCGCGGCCGGTCGCGCTCGTCGCCGCCGCCCTCACGGTCGTCTCGATGGGCGTGCTCACGTGGAAGGGCGCAACGGCGCAGGAGGCGCTCGCCTCCGAGGTCATCGCAGACGTGCCGAGCTGGGTGCAGAAGGAGCACCTGCCGCCGGCCGCGCTGCCGGGGGCGAAGCTGTTCGCGACCGCCGGCTGTACCGCCTGTCATACGTACGCCGGCTCCGGAGGCTCGAACCTCGGTGCGCCGGACCTCACGTCCATCGGCTCGCGCAACCTCGGCATCACCTTCCAGATCAACCACCTCAAGTGCCCGTCGTGCGTCAACCCCGGCTCGCCGATGCCGCACTTCGACTCCCTCGGCGAGCAGCGCCTGCACGAGCTGGCCGTCTTCCTCGAGGCCTCCAAGGGCATCCACTAGCGGCTCGCCGCCGTCGGGCGGTGCCGTGCCGTCACAATCAGGGCCGATGCGTGTCTTTCTCGGCATCACCGGAGCGTCCGGCGCGCCCTATGCGGCGCGGCTGCTCGAGGCGCTCGCCGCCGCCGGCTGCGAGATCGGCGTCTGCGTCTCGCGCGCCGGGATCGAGGTGCTCGCAACCGAGCTCTACGGCGACGCGACGCTGCCGCGCGCCGAGACTCTCGCGCGCCTGCTCGAGCGCACCGGCGGCGCGGCCCGCGTCTACGACCCCGAGGACTGGAGCGCTCCCTATGCCTCGGGCTCGGCGAAGGTCGACGCCTACGTCGTCTGCCCCTGCTCGATGGGAACGCTCGGGACGATCGCCTCGGGCGCGATGCAGAACCTCATCCACCGCGCGGCCTCCGTCGCGCTGAAGGAGGAACGGCGGCTCGTGCTCATGCCGCGCGAGACGCCGCTGTCCGCGATCCACCTCCGGAACATGCTCACGCTGCGGGAGGCGGGCGCGACGATCCTCTTCCTCGCGCCGGGCTTCTACCACGGGGCCGAGACCGTGGCCGATCTCGTCGACTTCGTCGTCGCGCGGGCCCTCGACCTTCTGGGTCTTGAACACGAAATGTCACGACGATGGGGTTTGTGACCGAGTGCGGCAAAGGAGGGGGCTCGTGGGGAACCCTGGGTTCCCCCACGTTGAGCTCGGTCTGGACCAGGCGCTCGCACCGCGCTGGGGGCAATAGGACATGACCGCCGACACCGGGCGGCTCCCCGCCGAAGGCGTGCAACGCATGTTCGACCGGATCGCTCCCGTCTACGACGCGATGAACCGCGTCATGACCGCGGGGCTCGACCGCCGCTGGCGGGCGCTGACGGTGCGGGGGGCGGTCCGGCCCGGCGACCGCGTCCTCGACGCCTGCTGCGGTACGGGCGACCTTGCGCTCGCCGCGAGCGCCGCCGGCGCCGGGCGCGTCGTCGGTGTCGACTTCTCGGAGCGGATGCTCGAGCGCGCGCGCCGCAAGGCGCCTCTCCTCGAGTGGGTGCAGGCAGACGTCCTCGCCCTCCCTTTCGAGGACGGCAGCTTCGACGCGGTCGTCGTGGGCTTCGGCATCAGGAACGTCGAGGACCTCGAGCGCGCGCTGCGCGAGCTCCGCCGCGTGCTCGCTCCCGGCGGGCGGGTAGGGATCCTGGAGATCACGAGGCCGCGCGGCGTGCTCGCGCCCTTCTACCGCGTCTGGTTCGACCGGATCGTGCCGCTGCTGGGCCGCCTGCTGCCGGGAGGCGAGGCGTACTCGTACCTCCCCGCGAGCGTCCGCCGCTTCCCCGGCCCCGAGGAGCTCGCGGAGCTGCTGCGCGCCTGCGGGTTCGAGGGCGTGGGGTTCCGCCTGCTGGCAGGGGGTATCGTCGCCCTACACACAGGGGAGGCGATTCGACGGGAATGAGCGTGACGACGCTCGAGGGCATCCGGTCGGTGCCGGGGCTCGACGACTATCTGGACGCGCTCGAGGAGCGGCTCGCGCGCACGCGTGGCGACGCATCCGGGCCTCGTCGCGGCCGTCGGGAACGAGGCGCTCGCCGCCGGCGGGAAGCGCCTGCGCCCGACGCTCGTCTTCCTCGCCGCGCCGCCGGGAGCGGAGCCGTCGCTGGCCGCCGGCGTCGCCGTCGAGCTCGTGCACATGGCGACGCTCGTCCACGACGACCTCATCGATCGCGCCCACTTCCGGCGCGGCCAGGCCGCCGCGTGGTCGGTCTACGGCCCGGAGGCCGCCCGCGCCACCGGCGACTACCTCTTCGCGCGCGCCTTCGCGGAGCTGAGCGCGACCGGAGACGCCGAAGCCGTCGAGATCCTCGCCGAGGCGACTCTCTGCCTCGCGCGCGGCGAGGCGCTCCAGCGCACCCAGACCCGCGACGCCGCGACGACGGTCGACGCGTACCTCGAGCGTTGCGCGCTCAAGACGGGGAAGCTGTTCGAGGCAGCCTGCCGCCTCGGCGGAGGCTCGGGTGAGTACGGCCTCGCGCTCGGCATCGCGTTCCAGATCGCCGACGACGTCCTCGACTGCTCGGGCGCGACGATCGAGACGGGCAAGATCGCGGGCACCGACCTGCGCGACGGGACGCCGACGCTGCCGCTCCTCCTCGCGGCGCAGCAGGACGACGTCGTCCGGGCCGCCCTCTCCGGCGACCCGCTCGCACTGTCACAGGGAGGGGCCCTCGTGCGCGTTGCCGCGACAGGCGCGCTCGACGAGGCCAGGCAGGTGGCGCTCGACTACGCTAATCGCGCCAGGGCCTGCCTCGACGGCGAGCTCCACCGCCACGAGCTCGAGGCCCTGACGCACGCAGTCGTCGACCGGGAGAGGTAGGCCGAAAGCAGTGGCGGTACTCGACACGCTCGACACGCTCGCGCCGATCCGGGAGAAGGTGCTCGCCGGCGAGCGGCTCGACTTCGACGACGGTGTCACGCTCATGGAGACGGACGACCTGCTCGCGCTCGGCGAGGTCGCCGACCTGGCCCGCCGGCAGCGCGGCGTCGGCGACGAGGCCTACTTCGTCCAGAACATCAACCTGTACCAGACGAACGTCTGCCGGGTGAAGTGCAAGTTCTGCGCCTTTGCGAAGACGCGTAAGCAGGAGGACGCCTTCACGCTCACGACGGAGGAGTTCGTCGAGGACGCGGTCGCGCAGCACGAGCTCCTCGGCTTCACGGAGATCCACTGCGTCAACGGCGAGAACCCGCACGTCGACCTCGACTACTACGCCGGGCTCCTGCGCGCGCTCAAGGAGGCGCTGCCGGACGTCCATCTCAAGTTCTATACGGCCTCCGAGATCCACCACATCTCGCGGCTCGAGGGCTGCTCGCACGAGGACGTCCTGCGCACGCTCCGCGACGCCGGCCTCGACTCGATGCCGGGCGGCGGGGCCGAGATCTTCGCCGACCGCGTCCGCGCGCTGATCGCGCCGGGCAAGGAGCATCCGGACGAGTGGTTCGACGTCCACGACACCGCGCACCGGCTCGGCATCACGACGCAGTGCACGATGCTCTACGGGCACGTCGAGACGTACGAGGAGCGGGTCGACCACCTGCTGCGCCTGCGCGAGCAGCAGGACCGCTCGGGCGGCTTCCTCTCCTTCATCCCGCTCGCCTTCCACCCCGAGAACACCGTCTTCGAGCGGCGCGGCTTCCGCTTCACGACCGGGGCCGACGACCTGAAGGTGATCGCGGTCGCGCGACTCCTGCTCGACAACATCCCGCACGTGAAGGCCTACTGGATCATGATGGGCCTCCCGCTCGCCCAGGTCGCGCTCCACTTCGGCGCGAACGACGTCCAGGGCACGGTCGTGCGCGAGAAGATCTTCCAGGCGGCGGGTGCGAGCGCCGGCACGGAGCAGAAGGTCGCCGAGCTCGTCCGCTTCGTGCGCGAGGCGGGTCGGATCCCCGTGCAGCGCGACAGCCTCTACAACGAGCTGCGACGATGGTGAGGCTCGGGCGCATCTCCTACGTGAACATGGCGCCGGTCTTCTACCGGGTCGAGGTCGAGGTGGAGGAGGTGCAGGGCGTCCCGACGGAGCTGAACCGGATGCTCGTCGCGGGCGAGCTCGACACGGCGCCGATCTCCTCGATCGCCTACGCACGCCACGCGGACCGGCTGCGGCTGCTGCCTCGTCTCTGCGTCGCCTCCGAAGGCGCGGTCGACTCGATCCAGCTCGTTGCGCGCGTGCCGCTCGAGCAGGTGCGGGTCGTAGGGGTGACGCCCGAGTCGGCGACGTCGGTCGCGCTGACGAAGGTGCTGCTGCCCGAGGCGCAGCAGGCGCCGCTCGAGGCATACGAGAGCGGCGAGGCGGAGGCGAAGCTCCTGATCGGCGACGCTGCGCTGCGCTCGGCGTTCGAGGATCCGACGCCGCACCACGACCTCGGCCGCCTCTGGCTCGAGCGGACCGGGCTGCCGATGGTCTTCGCCGTCTGGGCGTGCCCGGAGCCGCTCGCGGAGGGTCTCGCGGAGCTCGAGGACGCGCTTGTCTCCTCGGTCCGGCTCGCGCGCGCCGAGCCGCAGCAGCTCGCGTACGAGGCGGCAGAGCGATACGGCTATCCCGCCGGCTTCCTCGCGCGCTACTTCGAGAAGCTCCGCTACCGCTTCGGGCCGCGCGAGCGCGCCGGGCTCTACACGTTCCTCGAGCTCGCCCGTGACGCCGGCCTGCTCGAGGACGTTCCCGAGCTGCGGTTCGTCCAGACGAGCGCCGGGGCTGCAGTGGCATGAGCGTCGCTGAGGGCACTCAGGTCTCGGAGATCCTCGAGCGGGCGGTCTCGGGCGAGCGGATCTCGGACGAGGACGCGCTCGAGCTCCTCCGCTCCCGCGACCTCGTCTCCGTCGGCCGGGTGGCGAACGAGATCCGCAACCGGCTGCACGATCCGGACCGGGTGACGTTCATCATCGACCGCAACCTCAACTACACGAACGTCTGCGTCACCGACTGCGACTTCTGCGCCTTCTACCGCCCGCCCGGCGACGTGCGCGAGGGCTACCTGCTGCCGAAGCCGGTCATCTTCAAGAAGATCGAGGAGACGCTCGCGCTCGGCGGCACGGGCCTCCTCATGCAGGGCGGCCACCATCCCGATCTCGGCGTCGACTACTACGAGGACCTGTTCCGGGAGATCAAGGCGCGCTATCCCATCCACCTGCACGCCCTGTCGCCCTCGGAGATCCTCCATGCGGCTCGCCGCTCGAAGCTGACCGTGCCCGAGACGCTCGTGCGCCTGCGCGAAGCCGGGCTCGACTCGATCCCGGGCGGCGGCGCCGAGATCCTCGTCGACCGCGTGCGCGAGATCATCGCGCCGAAGAAGACGAAGACGAAGGAGTGGCTCGGCGTGATGCGGGAGGCGCACCGGCTCGGCATCTCGACGACGGCGACGATGATGTACGGCCACGTCGAGACGCTCTCCGAGCGCGTGGAGCACCTGCGGCGCATCCGCGAGCTCCAGGACGAGACCGGCGGCTTCCGCGCCTTCTTCTCGTGGACGTTCCAGGACGACGGCAACCGGCTCGTCTCGCTCGTGCCCGTCGAGTCGCGCCCGACCTCCTTCGACTACCTGCTCACGCAGGCCGTCTCGCGGATCTACCTCGACAACGTCCCCCACATCGGCTCGTCGTGGGTGACGCAGGGCAAGAAGATCGGCCAGGTCGCGCTCGGCTTCGGCGCCGACGACCTCGGCTCGGTCATGATCGAGGAGAACGTCGTCTCCGCGGCCGGGACGACGCACCGCACGAGCGCCGAAGAGCTCGTCCACCTCATCCGCTCGCTCGGCAAGACGGCCGTGCAGCGGGACACGCTCTACCGGGACGTCAGAGTCTGGAACTAATCCGCGAAGAGCTGCGCTCTTCGCCCGGGAGGAGCAGGGAACGCGGGCCGGGGAGAGCGCGGTCTCCCGGCCCTCGTGCGACAAGGCTTGCCTGCGGCGCCCGTTACGCCGCCGCCCTGCGCCACGGGGCTCGTAGGGCTCAGAGCCTCGATCTGACGCCGGCGAGACCGCTCCGTACGAACTTCGGCTGCTCCGTCAGCACGCCGTAGTCGACCTCGTGCCACGGCCCGAGCCGGTGGTAGATCCCGGCCCGGCGGCGGAGCTCGTCGTCGACGTCCCAGCCGGGGAACGGCCCGTTCAGCCAGGGGGCGTAGTCGATCGCAGGGTCGCCGATCTTCGCGTCGCCCCAGTCGATCACGCCGACGAGCCTGCCGTCGCGGCAGATCAGGTGGGAGGAGCCGAGATCGCAGTGCACGAGCGCCGGCTCGAATCCCGCCAGCGTCTCGATCTCGGCGAGGAGCGCCTCCCCCCGTGCCCGCTCGTCGGCGTCGAGGAGGGGGAGGACGAGTCGCCGCCAGTCCTCCACGTGCGCGCGGTAGATGCCCTGCCAGTCGGGTCGCGGCGCCGGCAGGCCGGCAACGTCGAGCGAGTGCAGGGCCTCGAGGAAGGCGCGGAGGCCGTCGGGGTCTTCGTCCTCCATCTGCTCGCCGCGGATCAGCCGGTAGACGACGAACCACGGCTCGCGCGAGACCTGCTCGAACTGTGGGATCGCCACCGGCAGCAGCGGCGCGAGCACGGGCAGAAGTGCGATCTCCTCCTCGAGCTGCTCCACGGCGGACTGCGAGCGCGGCACCCGCACCACCCACTCGCCCTCGAGGACCAGCACCTTGTGGTCCCAGCCTGCGTCGATCTCGACGAGGGGCGCGTTCACCCGAGCAACGCTACCCTGGCGTTCGGGTCGTGCTGCGCAAGCTCCTCATCGGTGCCGCGCTCGCCGTGCTGCTCCCGTCCGTTGCGGCCTCGGCCGCCGGGTCGCAGCGCAGCGTGCCGCAGCAGCAGCCGCACTCGGTCTCGACCGTGACGCTCATGCCGGGCGTCACGTACACGCGCCAGGCGGTCTTCACCTCCCGCGGGCCCGTCGTGCTCGACGTCGTCACGGCGCCGCGGCCGTACGGGCGCCTGTACACGCTCGCACCGGTCCTCGCGAACGGGACGGTCGGCGGCACCGAGACGCTCACGGGACTGCAGAGCCGGGTCGCTCCCGCCGCGGCGAGCGTCGCGATCGACGGCGACTACTTCAACACCCAGTCCGGCAGGCCGAGCGGGATCTTCCTGCAAGGCGGCGTGCTCGAGAACGCGCCCCTGTCGGGCCGCTCGAGCCTCGGCATCGGGACGGACGGGACCCTCCAGGTCGCGCGCGTCGCGTTCGCGGGGACGTGGCAGGGCAGCGGGCAGCGCCGGGTCCTCGAGCTGAACAGCGCCGAAGAAGGCGCACTTCACGCTCTACACGCCCGCCTACGGGCGCAAGACTCCGAGCGAGACCGGCGTCACGGAAGCCGTCGTCTCGTCCTTCCCGCCGGCGACCCTGGGACAGCCGCTCACGGGAACGGTCACGCAGGTCACGGACGGCGGCCCGACGCCGATCCCGCCCGGCGGCGCGGTGCTCGTGGGTCGTGGCGCGCGCGCAGCGCAGCTCCAGGCGGAAGCGCCGGTGGGACAGCAGCTGGCCGTACGGCTGATGCTCTCGCCCAGACTGGAGCGCCCTCGCGGGCGCCGCCGGCGGCGGGCCGCTGCTCGTCAAGAACGGCAAGGCGGTCTTCGACGCCGGAGAGACCTTCGACTCGCGCTCCCTCAACAGCCGCACGGCTCGGTGCGCGATCGGCCAGCTTGCCGACGGGCGGATCCTTCTCGTCACGGTCGAAGGCGGGGGTCCCGCCTACAGCATCGGCATGTCGAGCTACGAGCTCGCGGTCGAGCTCGTCCAGCTCGGAGCCAAGACGGCGATCGGCCTCGGCTCCGGTGCTCCCGCGGGCATGGCGTTCGACGGCACGCTCATGACGCGGCCGTCGAGCGGCCGCGAAGGCCGGGTCTCGGACGCGCTCGTTCTCTCCTACTCCGGCGTCTACGCCGCCCCGCCCTCGCCGCCGGTGCTCTCGCCGAACGGGGACGGGGTCGGCGATACGGAGTCGCTCGCCTACCGGCTCGCCCGTCCCTCGCAGGTCGTCGCACGACTCAGCGGCCCCGGTGGCGCGGGCGTCGAGCTCGCGAGCGAGGACGGAGCAGCCGGGCCTGCACACGCTCACCTGGGACGGCACCGTCAACGGCGCGCCCGCGCGCGAGGGCCAGTGGACGTTCACCGTCACGGGCACGGACGACCGTGGAGTGACGACGACCGCGCAGCGGACGTTCTCCCTCGACGACACGCTCGGCTCGCTCACCGTCGCGCCCGGGCCCGGCGGCTACGCCGACGGCGACCTTCGCCCTGACGCGGACCGCGGATGTCGTCGTGCTGGTCGAGCGCCCGAACGGCGTCGCCCTCGCTACGCCGCTCGATGCGACCCTCGCCGCGGGCTCGCACAGCGTCGATCTGGAAGGGCAACGCGGCCGGGCGCCGGGCGCCGAACGGCCGCCTACCAGGTCGACGTCGCAGGCGACGAGCTCCGTCGGCACGAGCTCGCTCGTCGCGCCGTTCTCATTGACGCTTAACGCGGGCAAGTAGAGTGCCGCCGGTGCTCCTCGCGAGCGTCTCCTCGAGCCTCACCTCGGCGGTCGCTTCGCACGGCGTCTACGCCGTCTTCGGCCTGATGGCGATCGACGCCGTCTTCCCCGCGTGCGAGCGAGCTCGTGATGCTCTACGCGGGGGCGGTCGCCGCCGGGGTCTTCGGAGCGGCCCACGGCGTCACGCTCTTCGGCTCGCACATCGGCTTCGGCGCAGGGGCGCTCGTCGCCCTCGCCCTCGCCGGGACGCTCGGCTATCTCGCCGGGGCTCTCGTCGGCTGGGCGATCGGGCTGTACGGAGGGCGGCCGCTGCTCGAGCGCCACGGGCGCTGGCTCCACCTCTCGCCGGAGCGGCTCGACCGCGCCGAGCGGTGGTTCGCGCGCTGGGGCAACCTCGGCGTCCTGCTCGGGCGGATCACGCCGGTCGTCCGCTCGTTCGTCTCGATCCCGGCCGGGGTGTTCGAGATGCGGCTCGCTCCGTACACGCTGTTCACGCTCGTCGGCTCGGCGATCTGGGCGTTCGCCTTCGCGGGGGCCGGCTACGGCCTCGGTACGAGCTACCAGCGGCTTCGACCACGGCTTCCACTACGTCGAGTACGCGGTCGTGGCGGGCGTCGTCCTCGTCGCGGCGTATCTCGTCGTACCGGTGGGTAGGCGGCGAGTAGAGTGAGGCGACATGCAGAAGATTCCGCTCGTTGACGTCCGTGCCGAGTACGAGCCGCTGATCCCGCGAGCTCGAGGCGCGCGTTCCGGGAGGTGCTCGAGGACGCCCGGCTCGTCCGCGGCCCGAACTACTGGGCCTTCCAGGAGGAAGCGGCCGCCTACCTCGGCGTGAAGCCGGACGATCGGCGTCGCGAACGGCACCGACGCGCTCGTGCTCGCGCTCGACGCGCTCGGGGTCGGGCAGGGCGACGAGGTGATCTGCCCCGCCTTCACCTTCTACGCGACCGCCGAGTCGATCGCCCGCCGCGGCGCGACGCCCGTCTTCGCCGACATCGACCCGGCGACGCTCAACCTCGACGTGGAGGACGCCGCCAGCCGGAAGACCGACGCGGACGAAGGCGATCATCCCCGTCCACCTCTTCGGCCGGCTGCTCGACGTCGAGCCCGCTGCTCGAGCTCGGCGTGCCGGTGCTCGAGGACGCCGCGCAGGCGTTCGGCGCTCCCGGCGTCGCGAAGCGCGGCGACGATCTCGACCTTCAGCTTCTACCCGACGAAGAACCTCTTCTGCCTCGGCGACGGCGGCCTCGTCGCGACCGACGACGAGGAGCTCGCCGAGCGCGTGCAGCTTCTCTCGCTTCCACGGCTCGCGCGACAAGTCGACCTTCGACCTCGTCGGCTACAACTCGCGCCTCGACGAGCTGCAGGCCGCGCTGCTGCGCATCTTCCTGCCGGAGCTCGCCGGGTGGAACGAGGGGCGGCGGGCGGCGGCCGCGCGCTACGCGGAGCTCGGGCTCGGCGAGCTCGTCGAGATCCCCGCGGACGAGCCGGGCCACGTCTACCACCTCTTCGTCTGCCGCTCGCCCGAGCGCGACAAGATCCGCACCGCGCTCGCCGAGGCCGGAATAGCCTCCGCCACGTATTACACGACGCCGCTCCACCTGCAGCCGGCCCTGCGCTACCTCGGCTACGAGGCGGGCTCGCTGCCCGCGACCGAGCAGGCGGCGGCCGAGAACTTCTCGCTGCCGCTCTGGCCGGGGATTCCGGCCGAGGCGCAGGAGCGGGTGGTGGAGACGGTGCGCTCGGCCGCGGGCGTCGCGTCCGGAGTCTGATGCGACGCCTCATCTCACTCCACCGGCTCTGGCAGTTGCTGGTGGACGCGGCGATCGTCGCCGCCTCGTGGTGGCTCGCCTTCGAGCTGCGCTTCGACCACGGGCTGCCGATCTACTACTCGAGCCTGCTCGACCGGACGATCCTGCCCGTCATCGCGATCAAGCTGCTCGTCTTCGTCGCCTTCGGCTTCTACAACCGCTGGTGGCGCTACGTCTCGATCCGCGACATGTGGGCTGCGGTGCGGGGCGTCGTCGTCGCCTGCCTCATCGCCGACGTCACGGTCTATCTCGTCTCGCCGGTGCACGGCGTCCGGCTGCCGCGCTCGATCGCGGCCACCGACCTCCTCCTCACGCTTGCCCTCGTCGCCGGCTCACGGCTGCTCGCACGGACGGTGATCGAGCGGCCGGGGCTGACCGTGGTCGCCCGCGGCAAGGAGGTGCTCGTCGTAGGGGCCGGAGACGCCGGGCGGCTGATCGTCCAGGAGATGCAGCGCTCGCGGATGATCGACTACACGCCGATCGGGTTCGTCGACGACGACCCGCGCAAGCGGCACACGCGGATCATGGGCGTCCGCGTGCTCGGGACGCTGGACGAGCTGCCCCACGTCCTCCGCGAGCACCGGCCCGACGAGATGCTGATCGCGATGCCGTCCGTCTCCGGTGAGGTGCGCCGCCGCATCGTCGACGCGGCGCAGGAGTCGAGGATCCCCGTGAAGACGCTGCCGGGGCTGTACGAGCTCATCAGCGGAGAGCTCGGCCTGGCCGGTCAGATCCGGCCCGTGCAGGTGGAGGACGTGCTCGGCCGCGAGCCGGTGGAGGTCGACTTCCAGGAGGTCGCCGCCTATCTCGACGGCGCAGACGGTGCTCGTCACCGGCGCCGGCGGCTCGATCGGCTCGGAGCTCTGCCGCCAGATCGCGCGCGTCCGCCCGTCCCGGCTCATCCTCGTCGACAGCGCCGAGGGGCCGCTGTTCGAGATCGAGCGGGAGCTCGTGTCGGAACGCGATTTCACCGCGTCCGTGACGAAGCTCGTCGACGTCAAGGACCGGACCGTGCTGCGGCGCGACGTGTTCGAGAAGTACGCGCCGACGGTCGTCTTCCACGCTGCTGCCTACAAGCACGTGGCGATGCTCGAGACCCATCCGGTCGAGTCGGTGCGCAACAACGTCGTCGGGACGCGCGTCATCGCCGAGCTCGCGGCGGAGTTCGGCGTCGAGCGGTTCGTCCTCGTCTCGACCGACAAGGCCGTGAACCCGAAGACGGTGATGGGCCAGTCGAAGGCCCTGTGCGAGTGGATCGTCGAGTCGCTCGGCCACCGGCGCGACGTCCGGACGCGCTTCGTCGCCGTCCGCTTCGGCAACGTCCTCAACTCGTCGGGGAGCGTGATCCCGATCTTCCGCAAGCAGATCGAGCGCGGCGGCCCCGTCACCGTGACGCATCCCGAGATGACGCGCTACTTCATGACGATCCCGGAGGCCGTGTCGCTCGTCGTGCAGGCGGGCTCGATCGGCGGCCGCGGCCAGGTCTTCGTCCTCGACATGGGCGAGCCGGTGAAGATCATCGACCTCGCCCGGAACATGATCCGGCTCTCGGGCAAGCAGCCGCGCCTGCCGA
Organism: uncultured Actinomycetes bacterium; assembly: GCA_963775155.1. Taxonomy (GTDB): domain Bacteria; phylum Actinomycetota; class Thermoleophilia; order Gaiellales; family Gaiellaceae; genus Palsa-739. Next base: position 304,665 of record CAVZHU010000007.1, read on the forward strand.
ACGAGGAGGCGACCTCGGCCCGCGACGTCCGGATCTCCTTCGTCGGCTCGAAGGCGGGCGAGAAGCTCCACGAGGAGCTCTGGAGCAAGGACGAGGCCGTGGCCGAGACGGGACACCCGAAGATCCTGCGCCTGAGCCGGCCTCCGGTCGATCCGGCCTGGCTCGCAGCACAGCTTGCGGAGCTCGAGCGCCTGGCCGAGGAAGGCGACACGCTCGAGGTGGTGGCGAAGCTCGGCGCGATCGTCCGCTCGCCGCAGCGGTTCGAGGTGCCGGTGCCCACACCGGCCGCGGACGAGACGGGCCGTCGGCTTCCTGCCGGTCCCGTCGGGCCGTTCCCGCCCGCCGGGCGTGGTCTCGAGTCGGCCGACTGACCTCCGAGAGGTCAGGCGTCGAGGGCGGAGAGCAGCAGCCGCAGCATCCCGGCGGGGTCGCGGCGCACCCGCGGCGCGGCCTCGGGGTCGCGCTTGCGGATCTCGAGCGCCCGCGGGTCGGTGAGCGGCTTCAGGCGCTTCTCCCTGATCAGCTCCTCGTCGACTCCGCCGAGCCGGCCGCCGTACGTCGTGTAGACCGGCACGCCGAGCGCCGCCGCCTCGCGGTTCATCGTGCCCCCCGCCGAGACGACGAGGTCGGCGAGCGCGATCAGGCTCTGCGCGTCGACGGCGCCGTCCGGCACGATCACCGACGGCAGCTCGAGGCTGCGCACGAACTCCCGCTGCTCCTCGGTCCGCGGCAGGACGAACGCGTGCACGTGCTCGGCGCGGCCGAGGTGCTCGAGCGTCTGCGGGAAGAGCGGATTCGAGTGCCGGTGGTAGAGCGACACGTCGGGCGGCGGACGCAGGACGACGAGGACCCGTCCAGGGTCGACGGCGAAGCTGTCGAGCAGCGTCCGGTCGGGCTCGAAGTCGGCGAGGTAGTACTCCTCCTTCAGTCCCGGGTACTGGAGGAGCTTCGGCGGGCGGACGCCGTACGGCCGTAGCCGCTCCGGCGGGATGGCGTCCGGCACGACGACACGGGTGGCCGCCCGGCAGCCGAACTGGTGCTGCATGGTCGCGAACTCGTAGTCGAACGTCGTCGAGCTCGGGACGCCGAGCCGCCGCGCAGTGATCGTCAGCTCGTGCGACCCGTGCGCGAGGGCGACGTCGAAGCCGCGGTCACGCGCCCAGCGCCGGAGCTCTCCGAGGCGGTGCGTCATCCGCCGTGCCTTCTGGAGGCGCGAGCGGCCGCCGTGGCGGCCCATCACCGCCTCGGCCTCGAGCCCGTGCAACTCGAGCAGCTGCAGCGTCTGCGCGTAGTCGCGCGCCGTGATCTCGACCTCGTCGCCGCGCCCGCGCATGATCTCGACGAGCGGTCGGAAGACGAGCACGTGGGCCGGAGCGGTGATGTCGATCCAGACGCGCATCAGAGACGCTCCGCCACGCGGAACCGAATCGCGACGATCTGCGTGTCGGGTGCGATGGGCCGCTCGAAGAACCGCTCGTGCGCGACGCGCCAGTCGTCCACCGACTCGAACCCCTCCCCTTCGTCGCGGGCGAAGCGCTCGTCGATCTCGGCGGCCGGCACGACGCGCGTCTCGGTCAGCTCGACGACGGCGACCGGCTCGTCGTCGTGGCCGTGCAGCACGTAGCGGTCGCCGGGGGCCCCGATCGGCTCGCCGTCGGCCTCGAATTCCTCGAGCAGGCCGGCCGTCGCCGTCTTCTCGCCTCGCAACACGGCCTCGACGAGCCGGCGGCGTAGCTCCGTCCGCGGGTGTCCGAGCTCGAACGGCGGCAGCTCCGTCACGCGAGCAGCGCCTCCATGCGCGCCGAACGCAGCTGCGGCGGGTCCTGCTCGACGTGCCGCTCGTACCACAGCGTGAACGCGAGCAGCCCCCACAGCTGCCGGCTCCAGTCCTCTCGCCCGGCGCCGTGCTCGTCGAGGAGACGCTCGACGGGCTCGGGGCGGAAGAAGCCCTGCCGCCGCAGGGTGTCGGCGGAGAGGGTCTCGCGCGCGAACGGCCCGAGCTCGCCACGCAGCCAGGCCGCCGCGGGGATCGAGAAGCCGCGCTTGCGCCCGTGCACGACGTCTCTCGGCAGGAGCGGCTCGACGGCCTTCCGCAGCAGCACCTTCTTCGCGAGCCCGCGCACCTTGAGGCGCGTCGGCAGCGCGAAGGCGAGGTTCGTCACGAGCGGGTCGAGGAAGGGGACGCGCGCCTCGAGCGAGTGCGCCATGGAGGCCCGGTCGGTCTTCACGAGCAGATCGTCCACGAGATAGACGCCGAAGTCGACGTCCTGCAGCCGGGCGAGCTCCGGAGCACCCGCCGTCTCGACGTAGCGCGTCCGGTAGACGTCGACCGGGTCGAAGGTCGAGCGGCGGCCGGTGAGCTCCGCCCGCGCGTCCGTGGAGAAGATCTCCTTCCAGCCGTGGTGCCGCTCGAGCGGCGGCAGATGGGCGGCGCGGACGAACCGCTTCGCCCTGTAGTCGAGGCTCGCCTTCCGCGTGGACGCCGGCAGCGCCTCGACGAGCGGGCGCACGACCCGGGCGAGCGGCGCGAGGCGGTCGGCGACGAGATCGGCCGCGTACGTGTAGTAGCCGCCGAACAGCTCGTCTCCGCCCTCGCCCGAGAGAGCGACCTTCACGTGCTCCGCCGCGAGCTGCGAGACGAGATACGTGGGCAGAGCGGACGAGTCGGCGAACGGCTCGTCGAACGTCTCGGCGAGTGCCTGCAGCAGCAGCTCGGGGTCCGGCCGCACGAGTAGCTCGTGGTGCTCGGTGCCGTAGCGCTCGGCTACGAGCCGGGCGTCGGCGCGCTCGTCGAAGCTTCGCTCGGCGAAGCCGATCGTGAACGTGTGCAGGGGCCCTGACGTCTCCTGCGCCGCCAGCGCGGCGAGCGCCGCGGAGTCGACGCCGCCGGACAGAAGCACGCCGACCGGCACGTCCGAGAGGAGATGCGCCCGCACCGAGTCGCGGAGCCGCGCGCGCAGCTCCTCGACGAGCTCGGCCTCGTCGCCGTTCCGCAGCTCGTCCGCGGGCGCCGGCGCCGGGCGCGCGAAACGCTCGAGCGAGACTTCGCCGTTCTCCCAGACGAGCACGTGCCCGGCCGGCAGCTTGCGGATCTCCCGGAAGATCGAGTACGGCGCCGGGATCGAGTTGAAGGCGAGGAACGCCTCGAGCGCGTCGAGGTCGACCTCGCCCCGCGGCAGCGCACGCAGCTCCGAGGCGAAGCGCAGCTCGCCGCCCGCCTGCCGGTAGTAGAGCGGCTTGATCCCGTAGCGGTCGCGGGCGAGGACGAGCCGCCGCCGGCGCTCATCCCAGATCGCGACCGCGAACATCCCCCGCAGCCGCTCGGCGAACGAGACGCCGTGCTCCTCGTACAGGTGGACGATCGCTTCCGTGTCGCAGCGCGTGCGCAGAGCGTGCCCGGCGCGCTCGAGCTCCCGCCGCAGCTCCGGGTAGTTGTAGATCTCGCCGTTCTGGACGACGACGCAGCTGCCGTCCTCGTTGGCGATCGGCTGGTCGCCGTGCTCGAGGTCGAGGATCGAGAGGCGCCGGGCCGCGAGCGCCACGCCTCCGGCGGCATGCTCGCCCGCGCTGTCGGGCCCCCGGTGGACGAGCAGCTCGCTCATCTCCCGCAGCGCCCCGAGATCGGCTGCGCCCTCTCGCGTCGCGATCCCGCAGATCCCGCACATCCGGCTAACTCTACGGGGGCTACCTCGACGGAGGCGCTCCGCCGTCCAGCCGGGCGAGGCCACGCAGCGACTGCCTGACCACCCGCCAGCCGGTCGCGCCGACGGTGCGGAGGTACAGGCGCGCCGAGCGGTCGGCGATCCACTCGAGGTCGTGCGCGAGCTTCTCCGCCATCGACGTCTCGTAGCCGCGCCGCACCTGGGCGAAGCCCGTCAGCCCCGGCCGCACGACGAGCCGCTGCCAGTACGCGGGCAGCTCGTGGGCGAGCTCCTCGAAGAAGACCGGCCGGATCGGTCGCGGCCCGACGAGGCTCATGTCGCCGCGGAGGACGTTCACGAACTGCGGGATCTCGTCGAGCTGCGTCGCCTTCAGCCAGCGGCCGAGCGGCGTGAACTCCGCCTGCGTACGCCGGACGAGCTCCTCGCCCAGATGGGGCCCGAGGCGGGTCTCGGCGCCTCGCCGCAGCGTGCGGAACTTGTACATCGTGAACACGTGGCCGCCGCGACCGACGCGCTCCCCCGGTAGAGGACCGGCGTGCCGCTCGTCACGACGATGAGCCCGCCGATCACGAGCGCGAGGGGAAGCGATCCGAGCAGGAAGAGCCCCGACAGGAAGACGTCGAGCGTCCGCAGGACGACGTCGCGCGGCCGGGCCGGCGTCTCGCGGGCGAGCTGGCTGTAGCCGCGGACGAGCAGATCCTCGATCCGCGTCTCGTCTGGCACGAGCGGATCGTAGAGGGGGCGGGCGCCGGCCGGTTGCCGGGCGGTAGCTATAAGGGAAGCCGTGATCGTCCGTTGGGGTCTCGCTGCGCTGCCGGAGGCGGCCGCATCGGCCGGCGTCTCGACGCCGCTCCTCGTGGCGAGCCCGCGCTGGGACGGGCTCGAGCTGCCCCTCGAGCCGGCCGCGAGGTGGAGCGAGGTTCCGTCGGACCGGGTCGGCGAGGCAGCCGGGGCCGCAGAGGGGGCAGACGGCGTGCTCGCGCTCGGAGGCGGCAGCGCGATCGACCTCGCCAAGGCGGTCTCCGCCGGAACCGGCCTGCCGCTCGTCTCGTTGCCGACCACCTACTCCGGCGCCGAGTGGACGACGTACTTCGGCGTCCGCGACTCGCAGCGGCGGATGCGCGGAGGAGGCGGCGGGGCGCGCCCGGCCGCGATCGTCTACGAGCCGGAGCTCACGCTCGACCTGCCGGCGGAAACGACCGTCGGCACGGCGATGAACGCCCTCGGGCACTGCGCCGAGGCGCTCTACGCCGACGGCCACAATCCCGCTGCCGACGAGCACGCGCTCGCCGGCGCGCGGCTGATCTCCGACTGGCTCCCGCGTGTGCTCGCCGGGCCTGCCGACGTGACCGCGCGGACGGAGCTGCTGCGTGGAGCCTGTCACGGCGGAGCCGCGCTCGGTGGAGCGATGCTCGCCCTCGCGCACGCGCTGGCACAGGCGATCGGCGGCCGCTACGGGCTTCCGCACGGCACGCTCAACGGGATCTGCCTGCCGCCCGTCCTCCGCTTCAACGCCACGTTCGCGCCGGAGGCGATCCGGCGGTTCGGCGAGGCCATCGGTGCGGCGGACGATCCCGCGAGCCGTGTCGAGCAGCTCGCCGGCCTCGCGGGGCCGACGACCCTGCACGAGCTCGGCGTCCCCGAGCAAGACCTCCGCGAGCTCGCCGCCGCGGCGGCGCAGCGGGGAGGGAACCTCGCCAACCCGAAGCCGGCGAGCCCGCAGGAGATCGAGCAGCTGCTCCGAGCATCTACTGAGATGGAGACACCGCTATCGTGCGCTCACCCGCGTGCGATGGTCGAGTTCTGGAGATCCTCACGATCCCGTGTCCGCCGCCGCCGGCGTAGGTCAGCACGACCGAGATCGCCAGGAGGAGCAGCAGCACCGCGACAACGGCAAGGATGATCCTCCGCTGATGTCTGACCTGGGCGTGGCGCACGTCAGCCGCTCCCGGTGATGACCGCCCGGCCGCGGGCGCCGAAGAAGACGTCGAGATGGTGGGACGGGTGCAGCGCGACCCAGAAGAGCGCCGTGGGGCAGGAGAAGCGGGCCGAGGCGCGGATGGTCATCCCCGGAAAGCCGATGCCGCCTCCGATCAGCGCGTCCGCCCTCCACTCCGTGCTGCAGAGCGTGCCCGACGTCGTCACCGTCGTGGTGCGGTACGTGATCCGTCTCCCGTAGACGGCGCACCAGTACGTCGTGTTGATGAGCCGCTGCTGGTAGGGCCATGTTCCCCACTGCCACCAGGCCCTGTCCGACCAGCACATCTTGATGTCCCAGGAGTAGTCCGGGCTCGGGCCTGCCTCCTCCGGAGCGGCGAGCCCGACGGCCTCGGCTGCGGTGAGCCCGGGCTCGACCGAGGTCTCCGCTCCGGGCAGCGAGGAGGCCTCGAGCGCGACGGCGGGTGAGACGGGGGCCGTCGTCTCGCCGCTCGGCACTGCTGCCGGCGCCGTGGCGAGCGCCTCGGCCTCGTCGGGCGGGAGGGGGACGGCGCCGCTGTCGGTGACGGGCATCGCGGGCTGTGTCGACCCTGTCGGCGCGGGCGCGGCCGACGCGGTCGAGCAGAGAGCGGCAGCCGCCGCCGCGAGTGCAGCGGCGCCTGCGGCGATTCGTCTGGGCATCGTGACCTCCTGGTCGTGGGCGGATGCGAGGAGGCCACGCTAGCGTTGTCTGAACTGACAATCAAGATGGCTCTTTCGACGTCGTCCGAACGAGCCATGGCCGGGCGAGACGGCCTATGCGCGTGCGACGAAGGAGAGCACCGTGACTCCCACGTCGTCGAGCGAGTAGTCGCGGAAGCGCGGCGCGAGCGGGAACGCGCGCAGCTCTGCCAGGCCCTGCTCGCTCGGGCCCGACGGGTTCTCCCGGACGAGCTCGAGCCCCGCCTCGCGCACGAGTTGCAGGTAGTCGGGCGCCCGGAGCCGGTTCTGGAAGTGGAGCGGCGAGTTGACGAGCGCCCAGGTGCGATCCGAGAAGCGGAGGAAGTTGTAGCGCGAGAGGCCCGGGTCGAAGTACGCGTAGTGGTCCTGCAGGTCGATGCGGCAGCTGAACGCTCCGCCCGGCCGCAAGAGCCGCCGGCACTCGGAGAAGATCGCCGCCAGGTCGGCGGGCGGGATGTGCTCGCAGACGTCGGTGCTCGACACGAAGTCGACCGAGCCCTCCGGCAAGCCGGTGTCGCGTGCGTCGCACGGGGCGAGGTAGCGGATCCCGAACCGCTGCTCGAGCTCGGCGAGCGAAGAGACAGGGCCGCCCGGCGCCCGCAGCGCCCGTCCGCCCGCCGCCGCCTCGAGCTCCGGCCGCAGCCGCTCGAACGCGGCGATCGTGTCGCGCACGAGCTCGACCCGCGCGCTCGGGCGGATGTCGATCACGATCTGGCGGCCGACGCCGAGCAGCGCGTTCGCGAGCGGGACCGCCAGGTCCCAGCCGGCGCCGAACTCGAAGAAGGTCGCCTCCGCCGCCGGCACGGCGGGACCGTGCTCGGCGTACGCCTCGAGGTGCCGGACGGCGCGGGCGAACTTCTGGCGCAGCGTCGCGTCGCCGGCGGGAAGGGAATGGAGCACGCGGCGCTGGAGGAGGTAGTTCAGGTGCTCGCCCTGCTGCGGCAGCAGCCCGAGGGCGCGCTGCAGGGCGGCCTTCGCGAGCCAGCGCATGGGGCGCAAGGATAGTGCGACGAAAGGCTGCGCTTCGCGTGCAGCTACTACCCTGTGGCCGCCCGGCTCCCAGTGGACGCGGATGTCGTGCCGTCTGTCCGGACGGGAAGACGGGCCGGTCGGAGCGCGGCTCCGACAAACTGGAGCGCGGCATCCCAGGCGAGACGAAAGGAAGGAATGACAGAAACCTCTTCTACCCAACCCGCGCGGCAGGTCGACCACATCTACGCGCACGAGCATCCCGAATCCGACCGCGTCCGGGGTGGCGGCTTCACGCTCTGGTTCACCGGCCTCTCCGGATCCGGCAAGTCGACGATCGCCCATCTCGTCGGCCCCGAGCTCGACCGGCGCGGTCACATCGTCGAGTACCTCGACGGCGACACCGTCCGCACGCACCTGTCGAAGGGGCTCGGCTTCTCGAAGGAGGACCGGGACACGAACATCGAGCGCATCGGCTGGGTCGCCTCGCGGCTGACCCGGCAGGGAGCCGCCGTGATCGCCGCCGCGATCTCGCCCTACGAGGAGACGCGCCGGAAGGCGCGGGAGCTCGTCGAGGAGTTCGGCTCCTTCGTGGAGGTGCACGTCCATGCGTCCGTCGACGAGTGCGCGCGCCGCGACGTGAAGGGGCTGTACGCGAAGGCGTTCGCGGGCGAGATCAAGGGCTTCACCGGGGTCGACGATCCGTACGAGGCGCCGGCCGCGCCGGAGCTCGTCGTCGACACCGAGCAGCACGACCCCGAGGAGTCGGCCCGCCTGATCGTCGCGAAGCTCGCCGAGCTCGGGCTCGTTCCCGCGGAGGTGCCGGCATGACCGAGGTCGCCACCGAGAAGCTGGTACGGCCGCACGGCGGCACGCTCGTCGACCGCACGGGTCCTGCGCCCGACGACCTCGCCGGCCTCGAGTCGCTGCAGCTGACGCAGCGGGAGCTGTCGGACCTCGACATGATCGCCTCCGGCGCCCTCTCGCCGCTCGAGGGGTTCATGCACCGCGCCGACTACGAGTCGGTGCTCGACGGGATGCACCTCTCGAACGGGCTGGCGTGGTCGCTGCCGGTCGGGCTCGCGGTCGATGCCGCGCCGCAGTCCGAGCGCGTCGCGCTCGCCGACGAGTCGGGCCGGCCGGTCGCCGTGCTCGAGGTCGAGGAGGTCTATCCCTACGACAAGGAGCGCGAGGCGCAGGCGGCCTTCCGCACGACCGACGCGGCGCATCCGGGCGTCGCGCGGCTCTACGCGCAGAAGGAGCTCTACCTCGCCGGCCGCGTGACCGTGTTCGAGCGGGCGCAGCCGGAGTTCCCGGAGCTCGCGCTCGATCCGGCCCAGACGCGCGCGCGCTTCGCCGAGCGCGGCTGGAAGCGTGTCGTCGGGTTCCAGACCCGGAATCCGATCCACCGGGCGCACGAGTACCTGACGAAGACTGCGCTCGAGACGGTGGACGGCCTGCTCATCCACCCGCTCGTGGGCGAGACGAAGGCGGACGACGTCCCGGTGGCGACGCGCGTCGACTGCTACCGCGTCCTCGTCGAGAACTACTACCCCGCCGACCGCGTCCTCGTCTCCGCCTTCCCGGCGGCGATGCGCTACGCGGGGCCGCGCGAGGCGATCTGGCACGCGATCTGCCGCAAGAACTACGGCTGCTCGCACTTCATCGTCGGACGCGACCACGCCGGAGTGGGCGACTACTACGGCACGTACGACGCGCAGCTGATCTTCGACGAGTTCGAGCCGCACGAGCTCGACATCGAGCCGATGTTCTTCGAGCACTCGTTCTACTGCCGCGTCTGCGGGTCGATGGCGAGCGCGAAGACCTGCCCGCATCCGGGTGACGACCACGTCCACCTGTCGGGGACGAAGGTGCGCGAGCTGCTCGGACAGGGCGAGCTGCCACCGGTGGAGTTCTCGCGCCCGGAGGTGGCGCAGGTTCTGATCGAGGCCTATCGGACGTGATGTCGGCTCCTCGACGCCTGCGCCTGTGATGTCCGCGTTCCTCGGCGAGGGACGCGGATGACCTGGCAGTTCACGCTCACGGGTCTCGTGCTGGGCGCGATCGTCGGCCTGACGGGGGTCGGCGGCGGCTCGCTCATGACGCCGGTCCTCGTCATCGTCTTCGGCTTCAAGCCGACGTATGCGGTCGGCACCGACATCTTCCACAGCGCGATCTTCAAGACCTTCGGGGCAATTCGGCACCGGCGGCTCGGGACGGTGCACGCGCACCTGACGTTCTGGATGTTCGCCGGCTCCGGGCCGCTCTCGCTCGTCGGTGTCGGCGTCGCGTACCTGCTCCAGCACCACTACGGCTCCGGGGCGCAGACCGTCGAGCTGTACGCGATCGGTGCCGCGCTCATCATGGGCGGCATCGGCTTCCTCGTGCGCTCCTTCGTGCAGCGCGGCGTGAAGGTGAGCGACGACCCGTTCATCATGTCGTCGAGGGACAAGCTGATCGCCTTCACGGTCGGCGCCGTCTTCGGCTTCATGGTCGGCATGACCTCGGTCGGCAGCGGCACCTTCTTCGGGCTCGTGATGGTGCTCGTCTATCCGCTCACCATGGCGAAGATCGTCGGCACCGACATCTTCCACGCGGCTCTCCTGCTCTCGGTCGCCGGCATCGGGCATCTCGTGGTGGGTGACGTCGATCTCCACGCCACGGCCTGGCTCCTGACCGGCTCCGTGCCCGGCATCCTCATCTCGAGCCGCTACACGGTGAAGCTGCCCGACGTCGTGCTGCGCGGTGCGCTCGGAGGCCTGCTCGTCCTGAGCGGCATCAAGCTGCTGAACGTGCCCGGCGCGAACTGGATCCTCGGCGTGGGCCTCGGCGCGCTCGTCCTGAGCCTCGTCGCCTACCTGCTCGTCACCCGCGGCTCGGGGCCACGCGCGACCCCCGAGCGAGCCTGAAGCCGGACCGGCCGATTCGCCCCCGGACATACAATCCACCGGCGGTGCAGCGGGTTCTCTCGACGGTTACGCTCCTGGGCCTGCTGGTCGCCACCGCTGCCGCCTTCGCGATCACCGAGCACCTCAAGCTGATCCGCAGCCCCGTCTACGACGCTCACGTCTCGAAGCGGTTCTCGCCCGTCTGCGGGTGCGCGGACGGCAAGGCGACGATCACCCTCCAGCTCCGCCACCGCGACCGCGTCACGTTCACGATTCAGGACTCCGGGCGCCACACGGTCGCGACGCTCGCCTCCGGCCGGCCCGAGCCGAAGGCGCAGGTCGTTCGGTTCGTCTGGAACGGCAAGACCGACAGCGGGGCCGTCGCGCCTGACGGCGTCTACCGGCCGGAGATCCATCTCGCCGATGCGCGGCGCACGATCCTCTTTCCGAACCGGATCGTCCTCGACACGACGCCGCCGAAGGTGCGCTCCGCGAGCGTCGAGCACGGCGTCCTGCTCGCCGGCGGAGGTCACGCGATCGCGATCCACTACGTCCTCGCCGAGCGCGCGCACGCCGCCGTCTACCTCGGCGGGGACCGGCTCATCCGCGGCCGGCGGGCGGAGTCCCGCGGCGTGCTCAAGTGGAAGGGACGGGGGGTCGGGGGCGAGAGCCTCGCCGCCGGCCGCTACGTCCTCTCGGTCGCCGGGATCGACCGCACCGGCAACGTGACCCCCTCCGCCGAGCAGAAGGAGGTCGTCGTCCGCCTCGCCTACATCGACGTCGCGCCGCACGTGATCCGGGTTCGCCCGGGCTCCCGCTTCTCGCTCCGCGTGGAGACCGCGGCGCAGCAGTACACGTGGCGGCTCGCCGGGCGCCACGGCACGGCCGACCGGCCGATCCTGGGGCTGCTCGCGCCCGCGAGGAAGGGCACGTACCGGCTCGTCGTCAGCGAGGGCGGCCACTCGGCGGTCGCCATCGTGCGGGTGGGGACGAAGTGATCGGCCTCGCACGCATCGCCGCCCCGATCGCCTGCTTCGGCCTCGCGATCCTGCTCGTCTCGCGGACGCGCCGGAACCGGATCGCGGGCCTCGGCTATGCCGCGGTGGGCACTGCGCTGCTGATCGCCTCGCTCGCACCCGCGAGCGCGGTGGAGCTCGGCGGCGCCCTCGGCGGTGCGGTCGTGCTCGGGCCGCTGCTCGCCTGGCTGTTCCGGCGTGAGCCGTGGCTCGTCGCCTTCGGGACGCTCGCCTTCGTCCCGGTGCGCATCGGCTTCCTCGGCCATCAGCTGCTCGTCCCGCTCTACGGGATCGCACTCGGCGCGGCCGTGCTCATGCTCTGGGAGCTCGTCCAGGGCGACGAGCGGACGCGTGAGCTGCGGCTCGTCGCCCGGCCGCTCGCCCTCTACCTCGCCTGGGTCGGGCTCTCGGTCGTCTGGACCGTCGACGTCCACACGGCGGCGATCGACATGCTCGCCTTCTACATCCCCTTCACGATCCTCGCGCTCTCGATCGCGCGCCTGCCGTGGCAGCCGTCTCGGCTGAAGCTGCTCTACGGCGAGCTCGTGCTGATGGCGCTCCTCTTCGCCGGCGTCGGCTTCTACCAGTACCAGACCCGGAACATCTTCGAGAACGCGAAGCTCGGGACGATCAACGCCTACGCGGCCCTGTTCCGGGTCAACTCGGTCTTCTGGGACCCGTCGATCTACGGCCGCTTCCTCGTCGTCGCCCTGATCGCGACCGCCGTGCTCATCGTGCGGAGCAGGTCCACCCGGATCGTGGCAGCGGGTCTCGTCTTCAGCGCGGTCGCCTGGCTGGGGCTCCTGATCTCCTTCTCCCAGTCGAGCTTCGCGGCGCTTCTCGTCGCGGTGTTCCTTCTCGCCGCGGTCGTCTGGCGCTGGCGGTCGCTCGCCGCGCTCGCCCTCGCCGTCGTCGTGCTCGGCGGCATCGCCGTGACCCAGCCGAAGCTCATGCATTCCCTCCGCCACCACTCGATCTCGAACCTGAACCACGCGACACACGGGCGCGCGAGCCTGATCGCGAACGGGATCAAGATCGCCCGTGCGCATCCCGCGGTCGGCGTCGGCGTCGGCGGCTTCGAGCACGCCTACTCGAAACGGACGCACGAGGCGCCGAGGCACAGTGCCTCGCACGACACGCCGGTGACCGTGGCCGCGGAGGGCGGCGCCGTCGGGTTCGTTCTCTACGTCTGGCTCCTCGCCGCCCTGTTCCTCGTCGGCTTCCGGCGGATCGAACGCAGCCTCGCCGGCAGCGCCGCTCTCTTCGCGGGGCTCGCGCTCGCCGCGATCTTCGTCCACTCACTCGCGTACAACGACTTCTTCGAGGACCCGACGACGTGGGGGCTGGTCGGCCTCGTCGCTCTCGCAGCCCCGCGTCGCGTGCGGGCGCAGGAGCCGGCGCAGGCGGTGGAGAAGAAGGAGCCGGCGATCGCATGAGGACATGTCAGAGCATCCTGGTGGCTTGCCCGTTCCTCGGGCGTCGCTGGCAAAGGAGGCGAGCGAGGGGCGCGCAGGACAGTACGAGTGGTACGGACAAGCGCCGTGAGCGACGCATCCTGCAGCCAGCGGCGCCAGGAGGCGGCGGAGCCGGGCTCCGCCCGGCGGGAGCCGCCGCCGGCGAGGGGCGGGCATGATCGAGAACTGGAAGAGAGCCCTCGTCCTCGCGCCGCACACCGACGACGGCGAGTTCGGGTGCGGGGGGGCGATGGCGCGGCTCGTCGAGGCGGGCTGCGACGTCCGCTACGTCGCATTCTCGATCGCGACGCGCTCCCTGCCGCCCGGCTTCCCGCCCGACACGCTCGCCCGGGAGGTGGCCGCGGCAACGGCGGAGCTCGGCATCCCGGCCGAGTCGCTCGTCGTGCACGACTTCGACGTCCGCACCTTCCCCGAGCGGCGTCAGGACATCCTCGAGCTCCTCGTCGCGCTCTGGGAGGAATGGCGGCCCGACGTCGTCTTCCAGCCGAGCCACCACGACGTCCACCAGGATCACCGCACCGTCGCCGAGGAGGGCCTGCGCGCCTTCAAGCGGACGACGGTCCTCGGCTACGAGATCCCGTGGAACAACTTCGACTTCGCCTACCAGTGGTACGTCGCGCTCGAGGAGCGGCACGTCGAGCGGAAGGTCGCCGCACTCGCGCATTACGCCTCGCAGCAGCACCGCCGCTACGCGAACGCCGAGTACGTCCGCAACCTCGCCCGCATGCACGGCGTCAACGTGAGCCGCGACTACGCCGAGGTGTTCCAGGTCTACCGCGTCGTCGCCTGACGACGACCTGCCGGGTCTAGCCCGCCGCCTCCGCCTGCTCGGCCGGGAAGAGGAAGGAGAGCGGGATGACGATCGCGATGGAGGCTGCGAACAGCGTGAAGGCCCAGCCGGCAGAGGCCCGGTCGATGACGACGCCGCTGACGAGCGGCGCGACGGCCGCGAGCGCTCCGGCGACCTGGAGGAGGCCGTTGTTGACCCGTCCGTGCATCCCGGGCGGGCTCCGGCGGAACATGATCGCGAACAGCGCCGCGTTCGACGCCGGCGCGAGGACGAAGGGGATCGCCAGGGGAACGGCGACGGCCGGCGAGGGCATGACCACCGCCGCGACGAGCATCATCAGCGCGCCGGAGCTGCTGAGCAGGAGGATCGCCCGCTGCACCGTCACGCGGCTGCGAATCGCCGGGGCGAGGACGGCGCCGGCGATTCCCCCGACCATGAGCACCGCCTCGGCGCCGCCGATCACGGCCGCCGACACCCCGTTCTTGCGCAACCCGAGGATGACCGTGTAGGCGGCGCCGTTGAAAGCGAAGTTCAGCAGCGGCGCCTGGATCATGACCGCGCGCAGGAGCGAGTCGCCCCAGAGGAGGCGCAGGCCCTCGAACGCCTCCGACCAGAGCCCGCGGCGCGAGGCCCGGTCGGCGGTCGAGGCGAAGGCGGCCTTCATCCGCCAGGACGTGGCGACCGAGATCCCGTAGGAGACGGCGTCGGCGAGGAAGGGAACGACGCGGCCGATGCCGTAGAGGACGCCGCCGAGCGGAGGCCCGAGGAGGCCTGCGGCGTACTGACGCCCCTCGCTGAGCGCCCAGGCGGGCTCGAGCTGGTCGTCGGGCACGATCAGCGGCAGCGCCGCGTTCGACGCCGGCGTGAACAGCGTGTCCCCCGTCCGGTCGACGACGGCGACGAGCAGGACGACCTCCCAGACGACGGCATGGGTCGCGACGAGCGCCGCGAGCACCCCCAGCGCGACGGCGCGGGCGCTGTCGCAGAGGATCATCGTGCGGCGGCGGTCGAGACGGTCCGCGAGGGCGCCTGCCGGCAGGCGGACGAGGAAGGCCGCACCGCTCGCAGCCGTTCCCACGGCGCCCGCGATCAGGGCCGAGCGCGTGAGCGCGAGCACGAGCAGCGGATAGGCGAGCGATCCCATCTGCGACCCGAGGCCGGAGAGGACCTGCCCGATCCAGAGGAGGCGGAAGTTTCGGTTGCCGCGGAGAGCGGCCAGCGCGGCACGCGCCCCCGACGTTTCGGCAACCGCGGCGATGGGTGCAGGCTACTTCCTCGCTTGAGTCCCGGGCGGTCACGGCCGATACCGACTGCGTGGTTCGCGTCCTCGGCCTCCCGGCGCTTCTGATCGTCGTCCTCGTCGGCGGCTACGTGTACACGCAGGACATGCGCTCGAACGGCCCCACGGCGCCGGCGAGCCAGCAGGCCGTCACCCAGGCGCAGTCGGCGGTGGCCGCGACGAACTTCGGCCAGGCCGCAGCGGCCATGCAGGCGTTCTTCGTCCAGAGCGGGACGTACGCCGGCGCGACGCTCCCGCCCGGCACCGGTGTCGTGCTCGTCAGCGCCGGGGCGACCTCGTACTGCCTCCAGGCGGGCGACGAGCACGAGGACGGTCCGGGCGGGCAGCCGCAGCCCGGCGGCTGCTGAGCCTCAGCCGACGACCGGGTGCGTCCGCCGCCAGAGCGGCGAGTGCTGGAAGGCGACCATCGCCGCGTTCCAGCTCCTCATCCGGACGCGGAAGCGAGCGAGCTCGAGGCGGCCGCGCAGCTTCGGGTAGCGGCCGGATGGCTCGAGGAGCTCGTAGCCGCAGCCGCGGAGCACGTCGCCCGCCACCCCCTCGAAGGCGAGCGCGTCCTCGCGGCTCATCTCCTCGCGCCAGTTGCGCACGCCGGGAGTCGGCGGCTGCGCGAGCCGTTGGTGCTCGGGCAGCTTCGAGACGTCGATCGTGCCCGGGTAGGCGAGCATCTCCGGCTCCCACGGAAGCGACGCGAACTCGCAGATCCGCCGCAGCTCCCGTTCCGGGTCGTCGACGAGCTCCTCGTAGCGAAGCTCGAGGTAACGGCCCTGCGCCCGCCGGCCGAGCGCCCGTGCCGCCTCGATCTCGACCCGCCAGCGGGCGGCGAACTGCGCGACCGTACGCGGCTGCGCCCATGTGCGTCCCGAGAAGCCCGGCGGCAGCGCGAGGAAGGAGAGCGCGGCGTCGCGCCCGTCCCGGACGAGGTGCACCCAGAGCGCGTCGGGGACGAGGCGCGCGAGGAGCGGCAGGTGCTGCATGTAGAGCGGAGTCTTGTCTCCCCAGCGAGGCTTGCCGGCCTGTGCGGCGTACGCCTCGAAGATCGCCGCGATCGCCTCGCGCGTCCTCATCCCGTCGTGCAGGAACGGGCGCACGTCGTCCGGCTCGATCCCCCAGTCGCCGAGCCGCGGGAGCCGGTGCAGGTCGTCGTAGAACGACCGCAGGACGATGCGGCCCGGATGGCGGTGTGCGAGCTGGAGGACGAAGAACGACTCGTCGGGGATCGCAAGCTCGCTGTTGCGGTCGAGCATCACCCGCAGCAGCGTCGTCCCCGAGCGGCCGACGCCGAGCACGATCAGGGGTGGGGCCATCGGCGCAGACTAGAGAAGGAGCTCCGCGAGCGTCCGCAGCGCCTCCGGCTGCGGCGTGCCGACGACGAGGGTCGTCACCGGCGTCGCGCGCCAGACCTCGAGCCGCTCCGCGATCCGCTCCTTCGGCCCGACGAGCGAGACGGCGTCCACGAGCGCATCGGGTACGGCGGCGATCGCCTCCCGCTGCTTGCCGGCGAGGTAGAGCTCCTGGATCCGCTCCGCCTCCTCCTCCCAGCCGTAGCGGCGGACGAGCGCGTTGTAGAAGTTCCGCCCCTTCGAGCCCATGCCGCCGACGTAGAGGGCGACGTACGGCCTGAGCGCGTCGCGGAGCGTCGCGACGTCGTCGCCGACGAGGACGCTGACGGTCGCTGCGATCTCGAAGCCCTCCGGCGCGGCGGCGAGGCTCGGGCCGAACGCCGCCTCGAAGTGGTCGGGGTCGACGAAGACGGGCAGCCAGCCGTCGGCGATCTCCGCCGCGAGCGCGACGTTCTTCGGGCCGAGGGCAGCGAGGTAGATCGGGATCTCGCTCCGCAGCGGCCGCAGCATGAGCTTCAGCGGCTTGCCGAGCCCGGTCGCGCCCGGGCCGTCCCACGGGATGCGGTAGTGCTCGCCCTCGTGCGCGACGACCTCGCGCCGCAGCGCCGAGCGCACGATCTCGACGTACTCCCGCGTCTTGCCGAGCGGCTTCCCCCACGGCTGCCCGTGCCAGCCCTCGACGACCTGCGGCCCCGACGTGCCGAGGCCGAGCAGGAAGCGGCCGCCGGAGAGGAGGTCGAGCGTCGCCGCCGTCATCGCCGTGTTCGCGGGCGTGCGGCCGGGGATCTGCATGATCGCGGAGCCGAGCTTGATCCGCTCGGTGCGCGCGGCGAGCCAGGCGAGCACGCTGACCGCGTCGGTGCCCCAGGCCTCGGCGGCCCAGACGGAGTCGAAGCCGAGCCGCTCCGCCTCCTCCACGAGCGGGAAGAGGTCGGCCGGGTTCGTGCCCGGCGGCGCGTAGCCGAGGCTGAGGCCCAGTTTCATTGCGCTGCCGATCCTACGCGGGTACCGTCGTCGGGCTGTGCCGCACCCTGAGCTCGCAGCCGAGCAGGCCTACGTCGACCGCGCCCACGAGGCGCTCGACCGCATGCGCTCGACGGTTGCGCGCACGCAGGAGGCGATGGCGACCGAGTGGGCGGCGCTCAACATGGAAGCCTGGGCGAAGCGCCGCATGCGCACCTTCGAGGACGCCGAGCGCGGGCTCGTCTTCGGCCGGCTCACGCTGGACGGCACTCCTCGCCCGCTCTACATCGGCCGCCGCTGGGTGCACGAGGACCACGAGTCCCTCGTCGTGAACTGGCAGGCGCCGGCCGCGCGGCCGTTCTACACCGCGACACCCCAGGAGCCGCACGGCGTCCAGCAGCGTCGCCGCTTCCGCACCGCCGGCCGCCGCCTGCTGGACATCTCCGACGAGGCGCTGGACGGGAGCGCGATCGAGGGGGCATCCGTCTCCGACTTCCTGCTCGAGGAGCTCGAGCGGCGCCGGGACGTGCGGATGCGCGACATCGTCGCCACGATCCAGTCGGACCAGTACCGCCTGATCACGGCGGAGCCCGACGGCGCGCTCGTCATCCAGGGAGGCCCTGGGACCGGCAAGACCGCCGTCGGCCTCCACCGCGCCTCGTGGCTCCTCTACAGCCACCGCGAGCGCCTGCGGCGCGTGCTCGTCGTCGGCCCGAACCCGACCTTCATGGACTACGTCTCCCACGTCCTGCCGACGCTCGGCGAGGAGGCGGTCGAGCAGCGGGCGGTGACGGAGCTCGTCGACGGCTGCGAGGTCGGGCGCGAGGAGGAGCCGGACGTCGCGCGGCTCAAGGGCGATCCGCGCCTGCGGGAGGTCGTGGCGCGCGCCGTCGAGCTCGCGGTCGTGCCCGCGCCGGAGGAGCTCGTCACCCTCGTCGACGGCGTCTACGTGCGGGTGCGCGAGCGGGACGTCGCAGCGCTGCTCGAGGAGGCGCTGGAGGCGGGCGACCCGCTCGGCCTCGCGCGCGAGCGCTTCCGCATGGCCGTCCTCCGCCGCTTCTACGAGCGGTACGGCGAGCTGCTCGGTCCGCGCGCCCTGCGCAGCTTCGACGAGCTCGAGCGCGCGCTGCGCGCGCGGCGGCTTCCTCGCGCGCTGGCTCGACCGCGTCCTCCCACTGCCGCAGCCGGAGAAGCTCGTCGCGCGGCTGCTCACCTCGCCTGCCGCTCTCGCCGCCGCCTCCGCGGGCGTGCTCGACCCCGACGAGCGGAAGCTCCTCCTGCGCGATCGGCCGCGCCGTGTCTCGGAGCTCCGCTGGAGCGACCACGACGTCCCGCTGCTCGACGAGGCGCACGCGCTGCTCACCGGCGCGCCGCGCTCGTTCGGGCACGTGATCGTCGACGAGGCGCAGGATCTCTCGCCGCTGCAGCTGCTCGCGATCTCGCGCCGCGCGGTCGACGGCTCGCTCACGCTCCTCGGCGACGTCGCGCAGGCGACAGGCCCCGTCGTCTACCGGCGCTGGCAGGAGCTCGAGCCGTATCTGCCCGAGCAGGCGGAGATCACGATCGAGGAGCTTCGCCACGCCTACCGGGTCCCGGCCGAGATCATGGACTTCGCGCTGCCGCTGCTCGACCTGATCGCTCCCGAGGTGGAGCCGCCGGTCGCCTACCGCAAGGGCGGCGAGCCGCCGCGCCTCGTGCACGTGGCGGAGGACGAGCTGATGCAGACGGCGCTGCGCGAGGCCGTCTCGCTCGAGGACCTCGACGGCCTCCTCGCGGTCATCGTTCCCCGGGCCTTCGCCGTCGAGGACTCCTTCCCGTTCCCGATCCTGACCCCGCGGCAGGCCAAGGGCCTCGAGTTCGACCACGTCGTCGTCGTCGAGCCGGCCGCGATCGCCGAGGCGGGGACAGCGGCCTGCGGGAGCTCTATGTCGCGCTGACGCGGCCGACGAAGACGCTCGTCGTCGTCCACGCTCGGCCGCTGCCGGAGCCGCTCGGCGCCGCTCGCTAGACTCGCGCTCGTGGCGTATCCGGCCTAGTCGAGTCCCTTGCTCGTGCCCGCCGCCTCGCTGATCCGGCGCGGGCCGCCGACACCTGGATCGACTAGGAGGAACCGATGGTCACGGGAACGCTCTACGAGCACGAGCAGTTCGAGCCCCTGATCGACGCGCCGTGGATTCCGTCCCGGGTCGAGGACGCGATCGCAGCGATCGTCTCCGATGCCGCGGCCGCGTTCGAGCCGCGGGAGCTCTGGCCCGTCCACGACTTCGACGACTACAGCCAAGGGCGACCGCTGAAGACCCTCTACAGCGGTGCCGCCGGCGTGATCTGGGCGCTCGCCGCGCTGCGGCAGCGCGGACACGCCGAGACGTCGCTCGACCTCGCCGCCGCCGCCGCGCGCGCTCTCGAGCTCGAGCGCGCCGAGCCCGACGCTGTGGAGGACGAGCACTACCGGCCCGGCTCGCTCTTGGACGGCGAGACAGGGCCCCTGCTCGTCGCCTTCCGCCTCACGTCGGAGCCGGCACTCGCGGACGACCTGCACGCGCTCGTCCGGGGCAACGCCGCCAACCCGACTGACGATCTCAGCTGGGGCGCCCCGGGACGCTCCTCGCCGCTCTGGCGATGGTCGAGTGGACCGGAGAGCAGCGCTGGGTCGAGGCGGCCCGCGAATCGGCGGCGGCTCTTCGCGAGCGTCGCGGTGAGGACGGGCTGTGGCGGCAGGACGACGACTACCGCGGACTCGGCACGCTGCACGGCGCAGCGGGGAACACGCTCGCCCTGCTCCGGCTCGAGCCGGACGACGTCCTCGCGGACGAGACGGCCGCCGTGCTCGCGCGGCACGTGGTGCGCGCCGGCGTTCTCGCCAACTGGCCGGGGTCGCGGGAGCGGCCCCTCGTCCGGCCGCGGGACGGTCGCATCTGTCTCCAGTGGTGCACCGGCGCACCCGGCGTCGTCGCGGGCGCGTGGGAGTACCTCGACGAGGATCTCCTCCTGGGGGCCGCGGAGCTCGTCTGGCGGGCCGGCGCTCACGGCGACGAGAAGGGCCACGGCCTCTGCCACGGCACCTCCGGCAACGGTTTCGCCCTCCTCAAGGCCTTCGCGCGGACGGGCGACGAATGGTGGCTCGCCCGCGCCCGCCGCTTCGCGCTGCACGCGCTCGCCCAGGCGGAGAGGCTCGCCTCCGCGAACGGCCGCCGCCGCTACTCGCTCTTCACGGGCGACGTCGGCACCGCCCTCTTCGCCGCGGCTTGTCTCGACGCCGATCCGCGCTTCCCGATCGTCGACGTCATGTAGGGCCGGTCGTGCCGGGGCGGAGGAGGCTGTAGCCGAAGCGGCGGGCGCGCCGCTCGTAGCGGAGCGAGGCGACCGTGAGATAGGCGCGCATCCTCGGATCTCGCTGCAGCTCGCGCCACCGGCGGAAATAGCGCTCGTTCGCGCCGGACTCGACCGGCTCGCTCGACGGGATCGGCTCGAGTCCGAGGAAGCCGAAGATGCCGCGCAGCACCGCCTCGGGCTCGCGGACGAGCTCCTCGTAGCGGACGACGTGGACGCGCTCGAGCCTCTCCCGGTCCGCCTCGAACAGCTCGTAGCAGCGCAGGCAGTGCTCGAGCAGCCGGTGGTAGCGGCGCGTCCGCCGCCACTTCGCGGTCGCGAGCGAGACCGCGATCGGGTGACGGAGGACGACGACGAACGCGGCGCCCGGGAAGAGCGCCTGGAGGAAGCGGGTCTTGAGCAGGTTCGGCGGCGACTTCTCGAGCAGGACGGGCCGCGAGAGGTCCCAGTGGCCCGACCACTCCTCGAAGATCGTGCGCGCGCTCTCCTCCGAGACGAGCGGCGACTCCTCCGTCACGTGGGACTCCGGCGCGAAGCCGAAGCGGCCCGGCCCGCCGTAGACCTTCGCGGGCGGGTAGACGGTCTGGAGGTGCTGCCCCTCGTCCTCGGGGACGCCTGTTGCCGAGAAGCCGCTGATCTCGGGATGCGCGGCGAGCAGGCGCGCGAGGAGCGTCGTGCCGCTCCGGTGCAGGCCGGCGAGGAAGACGAGCCGGTGCTCCTCCATGGCGGGTCATCCTAGGGTTCCCCCAGTTGGGTAGCGTCGAGGTCATGCGCACCCGCTTCCTCGGCGAGGGCGGACCGGAAGTCTCGGTCGTCGGCCTCGGCACGAACAACTTCGGCCGCCGCATCGACTACGAGCAGACGCTCGCCGTGATCGACGCCGCGCTCGACGCCGGGGTGACGCTGGTCGACACCGCCGACACGTACGGACAGGGGACGAGCGAGGAGTTCATCGGGCGCGCGCTCGAGGGCCGCCGGGACCGGGTGGTGATCGCGACGAAGTTCGGCAGCCCCATGGAGCGAGCGCCCCGAGGAGTCGCGCGGCCGGCCCGCCTACGTGCGCTGGGCGGTGCGAGGGGTCGCTGCGGCGGCTCCGCACCGAAGTGATCGACGTCTACCAGCTGCACTTCCCGGACCCGACGACGCCGATCGAGGAGACGCTCGGCGTCCTCGACGAGCTCGTGCGCGAGGGGAAGGTGCGCTGGATCGGCTCCTCCAACCTCTCGGCGCAGCAGATCGCGGCGGCGGAGAGCGAGGCCCGCGAGCGTGGGCTGATGCGCTTCGTCTCGGCGCAGAACGAGTACTCGCTCGTCGAGCGCGAGGCCGAGTCCGGCGTCCTGCCGGTGTGCGAGCGGCTCGGCATCGGCTTCCTGCCCTACTTCCCGCTCGCGAGCGGACTGCTCACCGGCAAGTACCGGCGCGGCGAGGTGGCGACGGAAGGGCGGCTCGCAGGGAGGGAGGTCGCGGACGAGCGCTGGGAACGCCTCGAGGTGTTGCAGCGCTATGCCGGTGAGCGGGGCGTCTCGCTGCTCGCGCTCGCGGTCGGCGGGCTGCTCGCGATGCCGGCGGTGACCTCCGTGATCGCGGGCGCGACGAAGCCGGAGCAGGTGCGGGCGAACGTGGAGGCGGGAGCGTGGGAGCCGAGCCTGGACGACGTGGAGGCGCTCTTTCAGTAGCCGGGCGAAGAGCTGCGCTCTTCGCCCGGGGGAGAAGGTACTGCGCCGCCGGGAGAGCGTGGTCTCCCGGCGGCTCCGTGCTGTCCTTGCTCTTCATGCTCTGGATGAGAGGCCGCTCTGGTGTGCTCGCGCGCGGCGGAGGCCGGCGCGAGCACAGTCCGGCCTCCGCGTAGGCGTTCCGCCTACGCTCCGGCCCTCGGCGCAGGGTGTGGTTGAAGCGTTCGACCCCACTCCGGCGCCGGGTGGCGGCGTAACCCTCCGGTTACGACGCCGCCGAAGCCGTCGCGGGCGGACACGCCGCCGCAGGCGGCCTGCCCCCACGCGACACCAACACGGCGCTCGAACCCACACAGCCCAGGCAAGCCCTGACAGCACGGAGCGCGGGCGAGACCACGCTCTCGCCCGCGCGCAGTACCGCTTCCTCCGAGGGAAGAGCAAAGCTCTTCCCTCGATCTACGCGGCGGCGACGTCGCCGAGGCGGAAGCGGAGGTCGTTGAGGCGCTCGTGCCACTCCTCCGACCGCGCTGCGAGGGACTTCATCGACCGGCAGGCGAGCTCGACGAGCTCGTCCGGCGGCACGCCGTGGGTCTCCGCCCACTCGCGATCCGCGTCCGACAGCTCGTCGGGCGGCTCGCCGGCCGTGGCTGTCACGAGCTCCGCGGCCCGCACCGCCCGCTCGGCCGACTCGTCGTCGGGCTCGTCGCACACCGCAGTGAGCGCCGCTTCGAGCGCTTTCCAGTCGGTGGACGTGGCCACGACCGCCATATTCCACGCGGGCCGAGAAACGAAGCCTCCACGAGCACCCATCGGCCGGCCCGGAACGGCCGGTGGCAGCCACCCATACGTCTTCGTGACGAAACGCTGCTCTTGATCACGGGCTTCGTGACGCTGTTGCGACTCTTACGTGACGGTGGCTGCCACCGGCCTTTGGCCGTGCTTCGCCTGCGCGAGCACCCACTGGAAGCTCACCGGCCCCTCCGGCTCCTGGAAGGTGACGACCTCGTCCCGCTCGATCGCGAAGCCCGCCTCGCGCACGAGACGCGAGTTGACCTCCGCCGGGAAGCTCGCGAAGAAGGTCGGCGCGCCGAGCCACTCACCCGTCCAGCCCTCGTTGTCCGAGACGCCGAACGCCGTCAGAAGCCGGCCTCCCGGCACGAGCCAGGAGTGGATGCGCCCCAGCAGCGGCGCGAGCAGCTCGCGCGGGACGTGGTTGAAGACGTAGAAGGCGACGACGGCCTCGAACGACGCCGCGGGCAGTTCGAGCTCGGTGAAGTCCGCGCAGACGAACTCCGCCTGCGGCACGGCGGCGCGGGCACGTTCGACCTGGCGCGGCGAGATGTCCACGCCGGTGACGCGGAACCGCTGCGCGAGCCGCTTCGTCTCGGGCGAGCCGGCACCGCAGCCGAGCTCGAGCAGCCGCGAGCCCCCGGGCGCCGCAGGCGCCTGGTCTTCCGGCCGGGCGTCGCCGGCTTTGCCGACGACGCTTCCAGCCCCTTCGGCGAGCAGCGAGACGAGCGCGTCCTCCCACTCGCGCCGCGGGTCGTTCACGATCCGCTCCCGCCACTCGGCGAAGGTCTCGCCGATCAGGTCGTAGGCGTCGGCGACGAGCCGGGTGCGGGGATCGGCCATCGGGAGATGCTACGTCTACACTCGGCCGCGGTTTGAAGGTTCTCGTGACGGGAGGACGGGGCTTCCTCGGCACGCATGTCTGCGCGGCTCTTCGGGGGGCGGCTTGAAGCGGCCGCGCGCGGCTCGGGCGCTGGCGACGCTTCTGCTCACCGGGCTCGCGACCGCCTACATCCTGTGGCGGATCGACCTGCGCACGACCGGGCACGTGCTCGCGCACGCGAGCATCCCCTGGTGGCTCGCCTCGTGCGCGATCTGGACGGCGTCCGTCTGGCCGCTCACGTGGCGCTGGCGGCAGCTGCTCGCCTCCCGCGGCGTCCACGAGCGGTTCTCGTGGCTCGTCCGGACGACGTTCGTCGCCTACGCAGCAGCGCAGGTGCTGCCGACCTCGCTCGGCGGCGACGCCTCGCGGATCTACGAGACCGCCCGCCGCCACCGCGGCTCGGGCGGCCCCGTTGCCGGCACCGTCATCCTCGAGCGCGCCCTCGGCGGGGCTGCGACCCTCATCCTCGCGGCGGCGGGCTTCGCGCTCGCCGTCGGCCACTACTCGGTCGGCGGCTACGTCTGGGTCGAGCTCGCCTTCGTCGTGCTCACCGCCGCCGGCGCATTCGTCCTCTTCTCGACGCGCCTGCACCCGCTCCTGCGCCGCCTGCGGCCGCTCCTGCGTGGGCTGCGCGTCGAGTCGCCGCTGCGGGAGGTGTATCTCGCGCTCCACTCCTTCCGTAGCGAGACGCCGCTGCTGGCCGGGATGTTCGGGCTCACGCTCGCGGTGCAGGCGGTACGCGTGCTCGCGATCTGGTGTGCGGGCCGGGCCGTCGGGGTCGAGCTCTCGCCGCGCCCGTTCTACGTCATGGGCCCGCTGCTCTTCGTCGTCATGCTCGTGCCGTTCACGATCAACGGTCTCGCCGTGCGGGAGTCGTTCTTCGTCAGCTTCCTCGGCGGCCTCGGCGTGTCGGCCGACAGGGGCTTCTCGACCGGCTTCCTCTTCTTCCTCGTCACGGTGGTCGTCGCACTGCCGGGAGCCGCGATCGTCGCGTGGGAAGGACTGCGCGGCCGTCCCGTGCCGGGGGCCGCCCGATGAGCGTCCGGTCGCGCACCGCGCCGGCCGCCGTACCCGCCGGCCGGCCGGCCCTGCCGGCGCGCGGGCAGCTCCGCTTCGGCCTGCTCGGAACCCCGGCTGCCGCTGCCGGCCTGCTCGGGATCTCGCGTCTCCTGCCGGAGACGGGCTTCGGGCTCTGGCTGCGGCTGGCGGCGGCGACGCTGATCGTGTTCCTGCCGGGACGGATCGTCGCCCGCTGCCTGGGCCAGCGGACGGCCGCCGCGACCCTCGGCTGGACGGCGGCGGTCGTCGGCGGCGCTCTCGCGCTGACGTTCGCGCTCGGCGCGTCCCTCGATCTCACGCTCGGCTGCGAGCTCGGAATGGGGGCGGTCGGCCTCGTCTGGCTGATGACGCCCCGGCACTCCGACGGCGAGGGGCTCCCGGGCGGCGCGCGGTTCATGCGGGGCTCGCTCTTCCTCGCCGGGACCGGCCTCGGGGTCGGCGTGTGGTTCGCCCAGGGTCTCCTGCACGGCGACTCGTTCTTCCACCTCGGCCGCATCCGCAAGCTCGACTCGCTCGGCTCGCTGTCCCTGCACGACGTCGGCGAGTTCGCGCACGGGGGCCTCCACCCCGGCTATGCGTTCCCCCTCTGGCACGGGGTGCTGGCGCTCGTGGCGCGTCTCGCGGGGGTCGACCCGACGAGCGTCGCGCTGCACGAGTCGAGCGTGCTCGCTCCGCTCGCCGTCGTCGTCCTCTTCGAGCTGGGCTGGGCCGTCTTCCGCTCGACCGGCTTCGCGTTCGCCGTCGTGCTCGCGCAAGTGTCCGTCAAGGTGCTCGGGCCCGGACACGCCGGCGTCTACCCGCTTCTGTGGCAGCCGGGGACGGCGGCGACGCAGCTCTTCGCGCCTGCGGCCGTCGCCCTCTTCTTCGGCTATCTCCGGCGCCCGTCGCGGCTGCTCGCCCTCACGCTCGCCGCCGACTCGGCGGCGCTCTCCCTCATCCACCCGACGTACACGCTGTTTCTCGCCATCCCGCTCACCGCCTTCCTGCTCGCGCGACTCGCGTTCACGCGCGGCAGAGACCTCCGGCCGGGGGTCGGAGCGCTCGCCACCTTCGGCGTGCCGATGGCCCTCGCCTACGCGTGGCTGCAGCCGATCGTCGACCAGACGTACGACGTCCACCAGGGAGCGAGGGCCCTTGGGCGCAGCCTTCGCCACTACCGCCTCGACCTCGCCGTCGAGTCGCTGACTCGCTACAGCCTGGCTGCGGCACGCGTCGACCGGTCGGGCGCCCTGGCGGTCGCCGCCTTCGTCCTCACGCCGCTCGCGGTGCTCGCCTGGCGGCGCCGCTGGAGCGCGTTCGTCCTCGGCGGGACGGTCGGCGTGCTCGCGCTCGAGCTGTGGCCGGTCGTCTTCCCACACTTCGCCGCCGCCGTCTCGCTCTCGCAGGCGCGTCGCGCGGCGACCTTCGTCCCCTTCGTCGTCGCCTTCGTCGGCGGTGCCGGTCTCATCGCCCGCTTCTCCCGGACGCTCGCGCTCACGGCCGCGCTCGCCTGTGGGATCTGGCTCCAGGTCGCGTACGGCGGAGACTTCGGGCTGCGCGCCGTGCCGGAGCAGCCGGCCGTCCCGGTCTGGATCGCGCTCTACGGAGGAGCGGCCGCCCTCCTCGCCGGCGCCGTGCTCGCCTGGCTGCGCCGGGACTCGCCGGTCGAAGCCGGGCGTGCGCGCGGGATCACGGTCGCGTTCGCGACGACGCTCTTCGTCCTCCCGGTCGTCGTGCACGGGTTCTCGAACTGGCCGGCCGCCCCGGAGCGCGGCTACACGGTCACGCCCGGCCTGATCCGGTTCCTGCAGCACGACGTGCCGCCGCGCTCGGTCGTCTTCGCGGACATGGGTGCGAGCTACGAGGCGATCGCCTTCGCCCCGATCTACGCGGTCGCCGTGCCGCCGACGCACGTGGCGCGGACGCGGCCGAACCAGGTGTACATGCGCCGGCACGCCTGGATCCGCTTCCTCGGCAAGCCCAGTCTCGGTGTCCCGCGCCGCTGGGGGGCAGGCTGGGTCGTCCTGCGCAGGAGCGAGCCGGTGGCCGCGGTCGAGCAGCAGGGGCTGAAGCCGGTCTACGAGGACCGGCGGTTCGTCGTGTTCAAGATGCCCCCGCCCTCGGTACCGTTGCCGCCGGTGACGAGCCCCTGAAGCTCCTCCTCGTGACGCTGCACTTCCCACCCGGGGGCGGCGGCGGCGTGCAGCGCCCGCTCAAGTTCGCGAGCCATCTGCCCGCGCTCGGGATCGAGACGCACGTGCTCGCGCCCGACCGGCCCGGCGCGGCTCCGCTCGACGTGGAGCTGGAGCTGCCGACGCAGGCCTGGGTGCACCGCGTGCGCTTCGTCGGTCCACGGGAGGAGCGGCCGGCCGAGCTGCTGCAGGGGAAGGAGGGCCTCGCGCGGCTCGGGACCCAGGCGTCGCTCGCCGGCCGGCGCCTGCTCGTGCCCGACGAGAACCTCCCCTGGACGACGGCGGCCCTGCCGGTTGCGCTCCGGCTCGTCCGCCGAGAGGGCATCGACGTCGTCCTCACCACGTCGCCGCCGCCGTCCCTGCACCTGCTCGGAGCCGCCGTGAAGCGCGTCACCGGTGCGGCGTGGGTCGCCGACCTGCGGGATCCTCTCGGCGCCCACTCGCAGCGCCGCGGGTACGAGTCGCGCCTCGCGCAGCTGAAGGAGCAGACGGTCGGCGGAGTCGCGCGGCTCGTCGCCTCGCAGGCGGACGCGGTGGTGGCCGCGGCCGACGCCATCGCCGACGAGATGCAGGCCCGGAATCCGAAGGGGCCCGTCGTCACGATCGCGAACGGCTGCGACTTCGACGACTTCGCGGGCCTGGAGTTCCGGCCGGGCGACCGGCTCCGGATCACCCACGCCGGCGCGTTCCACGGCAAGCGCGACCCGAGGCCGTTCCTCCGCGCGCTCGCCGACTCCGGCCTCGAGGACGTCGTCGCCCGCTTCGCGGGCAGCTTCCGCGCGTCCGACCGCGAGTACGCGGAAGCGCTCGGGCTGGGAGACCGGATCGAGCTGCTCGGCAACGTCTCGCGCCGCCGCTCGCTCGAGCTGCAGCGGGATTCCGACGTCCTGCTGCTGCTCATCCCCGAGGCCGGCGGCCGGGGTCGAGGCGTCCTCACCGGCAAGATCTACGAGTACCTCGCCGCCGAGCGGCCGATCCTCGCCGCGGTGCCGCCCGACGGCGCCGCCGCGCAACTGATCCGCGACACGGGCGCCGGCGTCGTCGTCCCCCCCGACGACGTCGACGCTCTGCGGGAGGCGCTCGTCGACCTGCACCGGCGCCGGCAGGAGGGCAGCCTCGACGCGACGCCGCTCTCGGCCGAGTGGCGCGAGCGGCTCTCGAGGGGTCGCCGCGTCGAGGAGCTCGCCGACCTGCTCGGGAGCCTCGCATGAGAGCCCCAAGAAGTGCTTCGCACGTTCCGGGGGCCCCAGGGTGACCGCGGCCGCCCTCACCGCTGTCCGGGCGGTGCCGCGCTCGCAGGAGCGCGTCGTCACCGGCCTCTTCTTCGCCTCGCTCTTCGTCTCGACCTTCGAGAAGGTGCACTGGAGCTTCGCCGGGCAGATCGGGATCAACGACGTCCTGACGATCCTCTTCGTGGTCGCCTTCGTCGCGACCGAGCGCCGGCCGCTGCCGCGCACGAGCGCGATCGTGCTGGCCTTCTTCGCCGCCTTCGCGCTCGTCTACCTCGCCGGCTACTGGGACATCGACACGAACCAGGGGCTGACGCAGTTCGTCAAGGGGATGGTCAAGTTCGTCATCCACTTCTCGTTCGTCGTCGCCGCGGTCGGTTACCTCGCCCAGCAGGGCAAGCGGTTCTACTGGCGGGCGCTCGGCTGGTTCACCGCCGGCTTCGTCGCGAACGCCGCCTACGGGATCCTCCAGCTCGGCGCCGCTCTCGCCGGGCACAACCTCGACCATCTCGTCCTCGCCCCCCTCACGGGCGGCGCGAGCTCGATCAACATCTTCGGCGCCGTCAACGGCCAGAGCATCTACCGCGTGAACGCGCTGACCGGCGATCCGAATCACCTCGGAGTGATGCTCGAGATACCGCTGCTCGCGCTCACCCCCGTCTACCTGCGCCTGCCGCGCGGGCATCGCCTGAAGTGGCCGCTCGCCGCCACGCTCGTCTTCCTCCTGTTCGTCGAGTTTCTGACCCTGTCGCGCAGCGGCGTGGTCGGGCTCGTCGCCGGGGCCCTCGTCCTCGTCCTCCCCTACCGGCGCTTTCTCCGCTCGAGGCAGCTCCTGTACCCGTTCGCAGCCTTCACCGTCGTCCTTCTCGGCGTGCTCTACACGAAGCGCCACTTCTTCGAGGTCGTCCTCCGCGAGCGCCTCCAGACGGGCGGCAAGTCGACGAACATCCACTTCGCCGTCTACTCGTTCATCGGCTCGGTGTTGCACATGCACCCGCTGCTCGGGCTCGGCAACAACAACTTCTCGGTCTACTACCAGTTCGTCACGGGGAAGTCGAACTTCGGCGCCCACTCGTACTGGGTCTCCGTGATCGTCGAGTCGGGCCTGCTCGGGCTCCTCCTCTGGATCGTCTTCCTCCGCTACGTCTTCGTGCGGCTACTCGCCGGACGGCGCTTGGGACGGCTGCTCGACCGGCTGGGGGACGAGGACGGCTCGCACGTGCGCCCGCTCGCCTACGGCCTGACCGCCGCGCTCATCGGGACGATCGTGGCGAATTTCTTCTACCTGACGATGCAGTTCTACTACGTCTACGCGTTCCTGGTCTTCGCGCTCGCCCTGCCGATCGTCTTCGGCGCCGGCGCGCGGGAGCGGCCCGGCTAGTGGACACTAGGTAGGCGCATGAAGGTCGTCGTCCTCACTACCTCGTGGCCGCGGCACGAGGGGGAGTTCGCCGGCCGGTTCGTCGCCGACGCGGTCGAGCGCCTGCGGGAGCGGGGCGTGGAGGTGGACGTGCTCGCTCCGGGAGCCGGTTATCGCGGCTTCGGCCTCGCGTACGGCGAGGGGATGGCTGCGAACCTGCGCCGCCGGCCGTGGGCGGTGCCGTTCCTGCTGTTCTCGATGTGGCGCGCAGTGCGGCGGGCGGCGCGCTCGGCCGACCTCGTCCACGCCCACTGGCTGCTCACCGCCGCCGTCGCGCGCTTCGCCGGCCGCCCCTTCGTCGTCACCCTGCACGGCTCCATCCGCTTCGCCCGCTTCTCGGACGTCGAGCTCGCCCGGCGCCTGCCCTGGCTCGTCCGCCGGCTCCTGCGCCCGGCCGCGGCGGTCGTGTGCGTCTCAGAGGAGCTGGCGGCCGCGATGCGCGGGGCGGGGATCGAGCCTGTCGTGATCCCGAACGGCGTCCGGGTGCCGGACGAGGTCGGGCCGCCCGTCGAGCCGCCCGAGGTGCTCTACGTGGGCCGCCTCTCCCCCGAGAAGAACGTCGACACGCTCATCGAGGCGGTCGGCGACCTCAACCTCGTCGTCGCCGGCGACGGGCCTCTCCGCGGTCTCGTCCCCCAGGCGCTCGGCGCGGTGCCGCACGCGGAGGTCGAGCGGCTGCTCGAACGTGCCTCGGTTCTCATCGCCCCGTGCGAGCGGGAGGGCTTCGGCGTCGCGGCGGCGGAGGCGATGGCCTTCGGGAGGCCGGTCGTCGCGGCAGCCGGGGGTGCGCTGCTCGAGCTCGTCTCGGACGGCGAGACCGGGCTGCTCGTGCCGCCTCGCGACCCGTCCGCGCTGCGAGCTGCGGTGGAGCGGCTGCTCGGAGACCCGGAGCTGCGGGAGCGGCTCGGCCGCGCGGCCCGAGAGCGTGCCCGCGAGCGCTACGGCTGGGACTCCGTGATCGAGCGGACGCTCGACGTGTACCGGGCGGCGGCCCGCCGCTAGCGGGAACGTGCCCCGGCGGGTGCTGCGGCCCGGTACCAGGCGATCGTGCGCTCGAGCCCCTCGCGCAGCGGCATCCGCGCCTCGAAGCCGAACAGCTCCTTCGCGCGGGAGACGTCGAGTTGCCGCCGCGGCTGGCCGTTCGGCTTCGACGTGTCCCAGACGATCTCGCCCTCGTACCCGGTCAGCTCCGCGAGCAGCCCGGCGAGGTCGCGGATCGACGTCTCGACGCCAGTGCCGAGGTTGACGGGCTCCGCGCCGTCGTAGCGCTGCGCCGCGAGCCAGAGCCCCTCGACGCAGTCCTCGACGTAGAAGAACTCGCGCGTCGGGCTCCCGTCGCCCCAGAGCACGATCTCGCTCTCGCCGCGCTCCTGCGCCTCGAGCATCTTCCGGATCAGCGCGGGGATGACGTGCGAGGTCTCGAGATCGAAGTTGTCGCGCGGGCCGTAGAGGTTGACCGGCAGGAGGTGGATCGCGTTCAGCCCGTACTGCTGCCGGTACGTCTGGGCGCCGACGAGGACCGACTTCTTCGCGACCCCGTACGGCGCGTTCGTCTCCTCGGGATAGCCGTTCCAGAGGTCGTCCTCGCGGAACGGCAGCGGCGCGAACTTCGGGTACTCGCAGATCGTCCCGAGCGTCACCACCTTGTCGGTCGCGTGCAGCCGCGCCTGCTCGAGCACGTGGGCTCCCATCATGAGGTTCGCGTACCAGTAGCGGCCCGGGTTCGCGCGGTTCGCCCCGATGCCGCCGACCTCCGCCGCGAGGTGGAAGACGAGCTCCGGCCGGGCGTCCTCGAACAGCCGCGCCGCAGCCGAGGCGTCGGTCAGGTCGTAGTCGCGCCGCCGCGCGACGAACGGCTCGACCCCTTCCCTCCCGAGCCGCTCGACGAGGTGGGAGCCCAGGAAGCCGCCGCCGCCGGTGACGAGGACGCGCACCCTGCAAGGGTAGACGGCCCGGCCGGGTACGGTAAGGCGCCAGATGGCGAAGCGGAAAGCGTTCATCACCGGCGTCACCGGCCAGGACGGCTCCTACCTGGCGGAGATCCTGCTCGAGAAGGACTACGAGGTCTACGGGATGATCCGCCGCTCGAGCTCGTTCAACACGGCGCGGATCGACCACATCTTCGGCGAGCTGAAGCTCTCGTTCGGCGACCTCGGCGACGGCTCGTCCCTCAACCAGCTGCTGCGGACGATCCGGCCGGACGAGGTCTACAACCTCGGTGCCCAGAGCCACGTCAAGGTGAGCTTCGAGATCCCGGAGTACACGGCCGACATCGCCGCGCTCGGCACGCTGCGGCTGCTCGACGCGATCCGCGAGGAGGGAGTCCGCTGCCGCTTCTACGAGGCCGGCTCGAGCGAGATGTTCGGCCAGGTGCGCGAGACGCCGCAGACGGAGGAGACGCCGTTCCATCCCCGTAGCCCGTACGGCGTCGGCAAGGTGTTCGGCTACTGGATCACGCGCAACTACCGCGAGGCCTACGGGATGTTCGCCGTGAACGGGATCCTCTTCAACCACGAGTCGCCGCGCCGCGGGCCGACCTTCGTCACCCGCAAGATCACGCGCGCGATCGGCGCGATCCTGCGCGGCGAGCAGGACGAGCTGCGTCTCGGCAACCTCGACGCGAAGCGCGACTGGGGCTACGCGCACGACTACATGGAAGGCGCCTGGCGGATGCTCCAGGCCGACGAGCCGGACGACTACCTCCTCGCCACCGGCGAGACCCACTCCGTGCGCGAGTTCCTCGACGAGGCCTTCGGCTACGCCGGGCTCGACTGGCACGACTACGTGAAGGTCGACGAGCGCTACTTCCGCCCGGCCGAGGTCGACGTCCTCCTCGGCGACGCGTCGAAGGCGCGCGAGAAGCTCGGCTGGGAGCCGAGCGTCCGCTTCTCCGAGCTCGTGCGGATCATGGTCGACCACGACCGCGAGCGCCGCCAGACGGAGGAGCACTATGTCTAGGCCGCGCCGCTACGCGCCGTGATCGACGGCCTGCAACGGTTCTCGCTGACGAGCCACGCCGACGGGCGGGGATCCTTCACCGAGCTCGCCCGCGCGACGACCCTGCCGAAGCCGATCCGGCAGGTGAACTTCGCCCGGTCGCGGCGCGGCGTGCTGCGCGGCCTCCACTACCACGAGAAGGGCCAGGACGACCTCTTCGTCTGCCTCGCCGGCGCCGTTCGCCTCGTCGTGCTCGACCGGTCGAGCGGCGAGGCGTTCTCCGAGGACATCGGGGACGACAACCCTGTCGCCGTCTACGTCCCCGGCTTCCACGCCCATGGTTACGAGGCGCTCGCCGACTCGCTCGTCGTCTACCTCGTGACGGAGGAGTACGACCCCGCCGACCCGGACGAGCACGGAATCTGCTGGCGGGACCCCCGCGTCAGGCATCTGTGGAGCACCGAGAGCCCCATCCTGTCCGATCGCGACGCCGCCGCCTGCTCGTAACGGGCGCGGGCGGGCAGCTCGGCGCCGCCCTGTGCGAGGAGTTCGCGTCCGAGGAGGTCGTCGCCGCGACCTCGGCCGACTGGGACGTGACGCAGCCGCCGCCGCCCGGCCTCCTCCCGCTCGACGCCGTCCTGCACGCCGCCGCCTGGACGGACGTCGACGGGGCGGAAGCGGACCCGCAGGGGGCAGCGGCGGTCAACATCGGCGGCACGGCCCATGTCGCGGAGCTCGGGGTGCCGCTCGTCCTCTTCTCCAGCGACTACGTCTTCGACGGGACGAAGCGCCGGCCGTACGTCGAGTCCGACAGCCCCTCGCCGCGCTCCGTCTACGGGAGGACGAAGCTGCTCGCCGAAGCCGCGGCCGGCGAGACCGCCTGGGTCGTCCGCACGTCGTGGCTGTTCGGCTGGAGCGGCACGAACTTCCTCCGGACGATGCTGCGGGTCGGGGCGGAGCGGGACGAGGTAGCCGTCGTCGACGACCAGCGCGGCTCGCCGACGTACGTCGCCCACCTCGCGGCGGCCGTCCGTCCGCTGCTCGAGCTACCCACCGGCACCTGGCACCTCGCGGCGGACGGCGACTGTACGTGGGCCGACTTCGCGGAGGCGATCTTCGCCGAGGCGGGGCTGGCGTGCCGCGTCCGGCGGATCTCGTCGGCAGAGCTGGGACGGCCGGCGCCGCGTCCGGCGTACTCGGTCCTGCGGAGCGAACGGCCGGATGCGCCGCGCCTGCCGCACTGGCGCGACGGGCTGCGCGAATGTCTCGAGCGGCTCGGCCGAGATCGCGGTCAGCGGTGAGGGGCGGGCGCTTCACGCCGTCGCCCCGATTACCATCGCGCCATGAAGGGAGTGATACTCGCGGGCGGCTCCGGGAGCCGGCTTGCCCCGCTGACCAGGATCACGAACAAGCACCTCCTGCCGCTCTACGACCGGCCGATGGTCACGTACGCGGTCGAGACCCTCGTACGGGCGGGCATCGACGAGCTGATGGTCGTCACCGGCGGCACCCACGCCGGCGAGTTCTTCCGCCTGCTCGGAAACGGCGAGGACTACGGGATCGACCGCCTCGCGTACGGCTACCAGGAGCGTGCGGGCGGCATCGCCGAGGCACTCGGCCTGGCCGAGCGCTTCGTCGACGGCGACCGCTGCTGCGTCTTTCTCGCGGACAACGTCTTCGAGCGGACGCTGCGGCCCGTCGTCGAGAACTTCGACCGGCAGGAGCGAGGAGCCCGCGTCGTGCTCGCCCGGATCGGCGACGACGAGCACCTCCGGCACCTCGGGGTGCCCGAGCTGGACGGGGATCGGATCGTGCGGATCGTCGAGAAGCCGGAGAAGCCCCCGAGCCGCCATGCGGTCACCGGCGCCTACTTCTACGACGCGCAGGTCTGGGCTGTCCTGCCGACGCTCGAGCCGTCGGGCCGCGGCGAGCTCGAGATCACCGACGTGAACAACTGGTACGTGAGCCGCGGCGAGCTGGAAGCGGACGTGCTCGACGGCTTCTGGGGCGACGCGGGCGAGTCGATCGACTCCTACTACGCGGTCAACGACTTCGTCCGCCGCACCCGGGGCGCATGAGACGTCCTGTGTCAACCCCGAGGCACATGCGCGTTCCTCGGGCGCCGCTGACGGCGCGGAGCCGGAGGGAACAGTACGGAGGTACGGGCCTGGAAGGCACCGTGCCGTCAGCGGCGTCAGGCGCACGCGGAGGCCGGCTTCGCCGGCCGGGAGCGGGCGACGGCGAGGGGTGCGCATGAGACGGATCCTCGTCACGGGGGCGGCAGGCTTCATCGGCGCGAACTTCGTCCGCCGCCTGCTCGAACGGCATCCGGACGATCACGTCGTGGCGCTCGACCTGCTCACGTACGCCGGCGACCGCCGCAACCTCGACGGCCTCGGCCTCCGGCTCGTCGAGGGGGACATCGGCGATCTCGACCTCGTGGCGCGGGTGCTCGCCGAGGAGGAGATCGACACCGTCGTCAACTTCGCGGCGGAGTCGCACAACAGCCTCGCCGTCCTCGATCCCGGCCGTTTCTTCCGCACGAACGTGCTCGGCACGCAGACCCTGCTCGAGGCGGCACGGCGGCACGGTGTCTCGCGCTTCCACCACATCTCGACGTGCGAGGTGTACGGCGATCTGCCGCTCGACTCCGGCGAGGCGTTCACCGAGGAGTCGCCGTACCGGCCGCGCACCCCGTACAACGCCTCGAAGGCGGCGGCCGACCACGCCGTCCGCGCCTACTTCGAGACCTTCGGCGTGCCCGCGACGATCACGAACTGCTCCAACAACTACGGGCCGCGCCAGTTCCCCGAGAAGCTCGTCCCCCTCTTCCTCACGAACGCGCTCGACGACCGCCCGCTGCCGCTCTACGCCTCGACCGGCAACCGCCGGGAGTGGCTGCACGTCGACGACCACTGCAGCGCGATCGAGGTCGTCCTGGAGCAGGGCCGGGAGGGGGAGACGTACAACGTCGGTTCCGGGCTGGAGCGCTCGATCGAGGAGATCGCCGACCTCGTGCTCGAGCTGGCGGGGAAGCCGTCCTCGCTGAAGACGATCGTCCCAGACCGGCCCGGTCACGACCGTCGTTATCTGCTCGACTCGTCGAAGCTCCGCCGCGAGCTCGGCTGGGAGCCGCAGATCGCCTTCGACGACGGGCTGCGCGCGACCGTCGAGTGGTATCGCGCCAACCGGGCCTGGTGGGAGCCGCTCAAGGCGCGCGCGCCGGTGGTGGAGACATCCGCCTGGCGCTGAGCGCCCGCCGCGATGCGGATCGTCGTCCACGACTACGTCGGCTACGCCTTCCCCGCGCAGCTCGCCCGCGGCCTCGCGGCGCGCGGGCACGAGGTCCTCCACCTCCACTGCCGCTCCTTCGTCGCCGGCAAGGGAAGGCTCGAGCTCCTCGACGGCGACCCGCCGGGGCTCGAGTTCGGCGCGGTCGGCCTCGACCGTCCGTTCGCCAAGTACGACGTCCGGAGGCGGGTCCTGCACGAGCGGGAGACCGGGGCCGCCCTCGCCGGCCGGATCCGGAGTTTCCGGCCGGATGCCGTCCTGTCGGCGAACGCGCCGCTGCTCGTCCAGGCGGCGCTGCTGCGGGCTGCGCACGGGCTCGGCGCGGGCTTCGTCTTCTGGCAGCAGGACGTGATCAGCGCGGCGGCGGAGCGCGTCCTCGGCCGGCGCTCCCGGGTTGCCGGCAGGGCGGCTCGCGTGACGGTCGCGGCGCTCGAGCGCCGTCTCCTGCGCCGGAGCGACGGAGTCGTCGTCATCTCCGAGGACTTCCTGCCGCTGCTGCGGCGCTGGGGAGTGGCCGAGTCCCGGACGGCGGTGATCGAGAACTGGGCGCCCCTCGACCAGCTTCCCGTGCTGCCGCGCGTGAACGGGTGGGCCTCCGAGCACGGCCTCGACCACCGCGCCGTCTTCCTCTACGCGGGCACGCTCGGCTTCAAGCACGATCCGAGCCTGCTGCTCGAGCTCGCGCGCTGGGCCGGCGGCCGGGAGGCGCTCGTGGTCGTCGTCTCGGAAGGGCCGGGAGCGGACTGGCTCGCCGGATACGCCGCCGCCGAGCCGGCCCTGCTGCTTCTGCCCTACCAGCCGTACGCGCGGCTACCCGAGGTGCTCGCCTCGGCAGACGTCCTCCTCGCGCTGCTCGAGCCCGACGCGGGGAGCTTCTCGGTCCCGTCGAAGGTGCTGACGTACCTCTGCGCGCAGCGGCCGCTGCTCGTCTCGGTCGGCAGGGAGAACCTCGCCGCGCGGGTCGTCGAGCGGAGCGGCGCGGGTCTCGTCGTCCCGCCCGCAGACGCGCCGAGCCTCGTGGCTGCCGCGGAGGAGCTGCTCGCCGATCCGGAACGGCGGCGGGAGCTCGGGCGCCGCGCCCGTGCCTACGCCGAGGAGAGCTTCGACCTGGAGCCGATCACGGCTCGCGTCGAGCAGGTGCTCGAGCGTGCACGCGGCGGCGCAAGGTCATCCCACCGGCCATGAGGAGCGCTCCCGCGAGGAGCGCCGCGAAGAGGGCGATCGGCCCCGCCCCGAGGTCGAACGCGGCTCCGAGCGCGCTCGGAGCGGTCATCTGGTCCGAGCTCTGCAGGAGGCGGACCCGTACGGCGCCTCTGCCCGGGTTCGTCAGGAGTTGGTGGAGCACCTCGGTCTGCTTCACATGGTGCTTGGCGACCTTCTTGTGGAGCGCCTTGGAGACCTTCTCCGGCAGCTTGAGCGTCGGGCTACTCGACGAGCCGACGGCGACCTGGCCGGTTCCCGTCGTGACGTGCTCGTGATAGACGCAGAAAGCGCTCACTCCGCAGTCCGTGGCCTTCTTGTGCTGCTTCGGCTTGCCGCTCCCGGCGAGCGCGGCCGGGGTGACCAGGGCCGCGCAGACGATAATGAGCGCGACGGCGGATAGCTGCGGCAGGGGTCTGTTCATGCAGCCGCTACTCTAGCCGACGGTGTCAGCGCTCAGCGTCGAGGAATCCCGGCTGGCGGCGCTCGGCTATGCGGTTCTGGCGGTCGTCGTGGCCGCCCCGATCTTCTTTCTCACGTACGCGAACGGCGGGTTCCACACGACGACCCGCGCGTATGTCGCGATCGCCGCCTGGTGGCTGCTCGGCGTGGGTGCCGCGCTCGGGCTCAGCGCCGCCCGGTCCCAGGTCTCCCGCCTGGCGCTCGCCGCGAGCACCCTGTTCGCCCTATTCGCCCTCTGGATCCTCCTATCCATGCGGTGGGCGCCGGACGGCGGGGGTGCGTTCGCGGAGTTCAACCAGGTCTCGCTCTACATCGCGGTGTTCGTCTTCGCGATCGTGCTCGCCCGGCTCGTGCCCTCCTCGACGCTCATCGGCGGGATCGCCGTCGCGCTCTCGGGCGTCGCCCTCCTCGCGCTCGTCAGCCGGCTCTTCCCGAGCACGTTCGCCTCTTCGTCGCTCGCGTCGCAGGCGCATCTTTTACACCCACTTTACGACCGGCTCTATTTCCCGATCGGCTACTGGAACGGCCTAGGCATCGACATCGCGCTCGCCTACCCGTTGCTGCTCGCCACGATGACGTCCCGCCGCCAACTGGCTCTCCGGGTGGCCGCCGTCCTGCCGCTGCCGGTGCTTGCGGCCGTCATGTACCTGACGTCCTCGCGCGGCGCCTTCACCGCCGCCGCCGTGGCCGTCGTCGTCTTCCTCGTGCTGACCGCGAACCGCTGGATGGCGCTCGCGGCGACGGTCGTGGCGGGCGCGTCCGCCGCCGCGGCGATCAAGTTCATCCTCCCGCGCAAGGACCTCATCAACGGCGACACGGGTGCGCTCGGCATCCACCAGGGCCATCAGACCGCGCTCGCGATCGGGTTGATCGCGGTGGTCGCGGCGGCGGTGTGGCTCGGGATCTCGCTGCTCGCCCCGCGGGTGCCGAGCGTGCGACGGGAGGTCGGGTGGGCGACCGCCGGGGTGCTCGCGGTGCTGGCGGTGGGGGTCGTCGTGGCCCTCCATCCGATCGCCCGCTTCGACGCCTTCAAGCAGACGCCCTCCGCCGGCGGCACACCCACGACGAACACGGCGCACCTGCTCTCCAGCTCGGGCAGTGGGCGCTGGCAGCTGTGGACCAGCGCCGTGTCGCAGTTCCGCGCCCATCCGCTGCAGGGCGGGGGCGGTGCCTCGTGGCAGTACTGGTGGAATCAGCACAGCCTGATCCCGGCCCTCACGACGCCCTTCCCCCACTCGCTCTACCTCGAGACGATGGGTGAGCTCGGCATCATCGGCCTGCTCCTCCTCGGCGCCGCGATCGTGGTGGCGGTCGCGGGCGCGGTGCGCGCCTCGCTCGTGCTCAGGAGTGCCGACGTCGCCGCGGCCGCCGCCGCGGGGATCGCGTTCTTCGCGGCGGCCGCGTACGACTGGATCTGGCACCTCGGCGGCATCGCCGTCGTCGGCGTGGGCTGCCTCGGGATCGCGCTCGGCGCGCTTCCGTCCGGCCGCGCCGGCGCCTGGGGCCGCTTCGGCTTCGTCCGGCCCCTGCTGGCCCTCGTCGCCGTGGCCGCCGTCGTGCCGCAGGTCGTCGTCCTCGCGGCGGGGCTCCACCTCCGCAACAGCCAGGAGGCGTTCGCGGCAGGCAACGGCACGCGTGCGAGGTCGGAGGCTCTCGCCGCGAAGGCGGTCGAGCCGTGGAGCAGCGCGCCCTATCTCCAGCTCGGCCTCATCGCCGAGCAGCAGGGCAGATACGGCGAGGCGCGCGCGTGGCTCGCCGATGCGGTCAGCCGCTCCACCCGCGACGGGCAGCTCTGGTACATCGCGGCGCGGATCGACGGCGAGCAGACGCACATCTCTGCAGCTTTCGAGGATCTCCGTCAGGCGAAGCTCCTCGATCCGAACTCGGGTCTGGGGAGCGGATGAACCGGAGCGCAGAGGCGTAAAAATGCTGAAAAGAGGGTACTTCCGCTCAATCCGCTATAGCTTCCGCCGCTATAGCGTTCGTGGCGCCGTGAACGAGCGTCGTAATCCGTAGCTGCAGTGGAGCGAGGAATGACCGAGCTGGACGTCACGGTCGAACAGCTGGCCCGCCGGCCGTCGGGAGCCGGGCTCGTCGCCGACCGCCTGTCCGCCCGCTTCGGCCGCGACGCACTCTTCCGGCGCCTCCTCGCGGCAGCCGACGTGGCCGCCGTCTGCGGTGCCGCAGGGGTCGTCATAGCCTGGAGCGACCGGACGAGCGCGGCGCTGCTCCTCGGCGCCTGCATGCCGGCGTGGATCGTCGTCGCGAAGATCGTCGGCCTCTACGACCGCGATCACCGGACCCTGCGCCACCTGACGGTCGACGAGTTGCCGTGGGTCGTCGTCTGGGCCTTCGCCGGCGGCGCCTTCCTCACGCTGCTGCTCGTCCCGTTCCCGTCGCTCGACCTGAGGTCGGCGGACTGGCTGCGAATCTGGGTCTCCCTGATCGCGCTCAACTTCGCCTTCCGGGCCTCCGTGCGGGCGCTCTGGCGCCGGATCACGCCTCCCGAGCGGATCCTGCTCGTCGGCGACGGCCCGCTCGCGGACGCGGTCGTCCGCAAGCTCGAGCTCTTCCCCGACATCCACGCCCGCATCGATCGCCGGGTCGAGCGGTCGAAGCTTCTCGTCGGCCGGCCGGCCGACCTCGACGGCGTCGACCGCGTCGTCGTGGCCTGCCGCGAGCTGAGCGAGGAGCTGATCGAGGATCTGCTGCCCCAGTGCCGCCTGCGCGGCGTGAAGCTCACCGTGGTGCCGCCCGCGCGCGGCATGTTGGGCACCGCGACGCACCTGGGCCACATCGCCGACCTGCCGCTGCTCGCCTACAACACGTGGGACATCTCCCGCGTGACGATCGCCGTGAAGCGCGGCTTCGACGTCGCCTTCGCCGTGGTCGGGCTCGTCCTCACGCTGCCTCTGCTCCTTCTCGCCCCGCTCGCGATCGTGCTCGACGACGGGCTGCCCGTGTTCTTCCGCCAGACCCGCGCCGGCCAGCGCGGGCGGCCGTTCGAGATGATCAAGTTCCGCACAATGGTGCGGAACGCGGAGGCGATGCTCCCGCAGCTCGTTCAGTTCGACGAGCTCGACGACCCGATGTTCAAGCTCAGGTCGGACCCACGCGTCACCCGGGTGGGGAGGCTGCTGCGCCGCCTCAGCCTCGACGAGCTGCCGCAGCTCGTGAACGTGCTCCGCGGCGAGATGTCGATCGTCGGGCCGCGGCCGGAGCAGCTCGACCTCGTCGAGCTCTACGAGCCGGAGCACGAGTTCCGGCTGAGCGTGAAGCCCGGCATCACGGGGCCGATGCAGGTCTACGGCCGCGGCGAGCTCTCCTTCGCCGAGCGGCTGTCGGTCGAGCGCGAGTACGTCGAGAACCTCTCGATCGCGCGTGACCTCCGCATCGTCCTCATGACGTTGCCGGCGGTTTTCGGGCGCCGCGGGGCGTTCTAGCTCATCCTCGCCTGATCGGGAATGGGCTCGCTGCGAATCGGGATCGCGCCGCTGACGAACGAGACCGGCGGCGGCGCGTACCAGTACGGTCAGACGATGCTCAGCGTCCTGGCCGAGCTCCGCGAGCGCCGCGAGGAGGAGTTCGTCGTGCTCGCCGACGATCTGCGCCGCAGCGACCCGCTGCTGGGCGGAGCCGAGTGGGAGATCGCGCCGCTGACGCCCCAGGCGGGCCGCCGCCGCGCGCTCTGGGCGGCGAAACGGCTCGTGCGCGACCGCCTCAGCCTCCGGCAGCGCGAGCTGATCGGGCGCGTCCGCGCGACGTTGCAGCGACGGGAGCACGTGCCGGTGTCCGACGGCGACTCGCCGCCCTTGCGTCGCGACGACGTGCGGGCGTGGCTCGAGGGCCTCGGGATCGACCTCGTCGTGTACCCGTCCGTCAGCCCGCTCTCCTTCGAGGCCGGCATCCCGTACGTGCTCGCGGTGCACGACCTCCAGCACCGGCTGCACCCGGAGCTCCCCGAGTTCGCGGGCACCGAGCTCGCCGAGCGCGAGTACCTCTTCCGCAACGGCATCGCCGGCGCGGCCGTCGTCCTCGTCGACTCCGAGGTGGGCAAGGAGGACGTGCTCGAGTTCTACGGCGACGTGATCGAGCGGGAGCGCGTTGCCGTCCTGCCGTTCCTGCCGGGCGTGCCGGCGGCGGTGACGCCCGCCGACCGCGAGCGTGTGCGCCGCGTCCACCGGCTGCCGGAGCGCTACCTCTTCTATCCGGCCCAGTTCTGGCCGCACAAGAACCACCGCCTGATCGTGGAGGCGCTCGCCGAGCTCGAGCGTGCGCACGGGGTCGAGGCGGAGGTCGTCTTCGTCGGCTCGAAGCTCGGCGGGACCCGGGAGCGAACTCACGCGGAGCTGCAGGCCCGCGCGCGCGAGCTGGGGCTCGAACGGCGGGTCCGGTACCACGGCTACGTGCCCGCCGAGGACATGCCGGCCCTCTACGCGGAGGCCGTCGCGCTCGTGATGCCGACGCTCTTCGGCCCGACGAACATCCCGATCCTCGAGGCCTGGGCGCTCGACTGCCCCGTGATCACGTCCGACATCCGGGGCGTCCGCGAGCAGGCGGGCGACGCGGCCGTCCTCGTCGACCTCGCGTCCGCGGAGGGGCTCGCCGAGGCGATCCGCCGCGTCTGGCTCGAGGAGGACGTGCGGGCCGATCTTGCCCGCCGCGGCCGGGCCCGGCTCGCTCTCTACACGCGCGACGACTACGCCGCCCGGTTGAGCGGGGTGCTCGACCAGGCCGCGGCGCTCGGGCGCACGCCGGGGGAGGGCGTGCGTGTTTGAGCGGATCCCGGCCGAGGGGCCGCTGCTCGCGCTGCTCCTGGAGGGCCGCGGCGATCCGGGCGAGACGACCTTCCCCACGCCGCCCGAGCTGAGTCTGCAGGTCGGCTTCGTCGTCTATCCGGCCGGGGGGGAGATCCAGCGCCACGACCACCGCCCGCTCGAGCGCCGCATCGTCGGCACGCCCGAGGTGCTCGTCGTCCGCTCCGGTCGCTGCGAGATCGACCTCTACGACGGCGAGCGCCGCCACGTCGCGACGCGCGAGCTGCGCACCGGCGACGTGATCCTCATCGTCGCGGGCGGGCACGGCTTCCGGATGCTCGAGGACACCGTCCTGCTCGAGGTGAAGCAGGGCCCCTACACCGGGCTCGACGAGAAGGAGCGCTTCTGAGCGGGCGGATCCCGGTCAACGAGCCGAAGCTCGGCCGGCGCGAGCTCGAGTACGTGACGGAGTGCGTCGAGAGCGGCTGGATCTCGTCCTCCGGCCGTTTCATCGAGGAGTTCGAGGCCGGCTGGGCGGCGTACTGCGGGCGCCGGCACGGGATCGCCGTGAGCAACGGCACTGCCGCGCTCCAGGCGGCCGTCGCGGCGCTCGACCTCGAGCAGGGCGACGAGGTGATCATGCCGACGTTCACGATCGTCTCGTGCGCCGCGGCGGTGCTGGGCGTCGGCGCCGTTCCCGTTCTCGTCGACTCCGAGCCCGAGACCTGGACGATGGACGTCGCGCAGATCTCCTCGCGCGTAACGCCGCGGACGCGGGCGATCATGCCCGTCCACATCTACGGCCATCCGGTCGACATGGATCCGCTGCTCGAGCTCGCCGAGCGGCACGGGCTCGCGGTGATCGAGGACGCGGCCGAGGCGCACGGCGCGGAGTACCGCTCGGGCGCCGGCGAGTGGCGGCGCTGCGGCGGCTTCGGCGCCCTCAGCTGCTTCAGCTTCTACGCGAACAAGCTCGTCACGACCGGCGAGGGAGGCATGGTCGTGACCGACGACGACGAGCTCGCCGAGCGGCTGCGCTCGCTCCGCAACCTCGGCTTCCGCCCGGAACGGCGCTTCCACCACGAGGTGCTCGGCTTCAACTTCCGGCTCACGAACCTCCAGGCGGCGCTCGGCGTCGCGCAGCTCGAGCGGATGGACGAGATCGTGGCTCGCAAGCGGGAGATCGCCGCTCTGTACACGAAGCGACTGAGCGAGATCGACGGCCTCACGCTGCCGGTCGAGAAGCCGTGGGCGCGCAGCGTCTACTGGATGTACGGCCTCCTCGTGGACGAGTCGACCGGCCTCGACGCGGCCGCGCTCGCCGGCCGCCTGGGCGAGCGGGAGATCGAGACGCGGCCGTTCTTCCTCGGCATGCACGAGCAGCCCGCCCTGCACCGGCTCGGGCTCTTCTCGGGCGAGCGCTACCCGGTCGCCGAGCGGATCGCCCGGCAGGGGCTGTACCTCCCGTCGGGCCTCGCGCTCACGGACGAGCAGGTCGAGACGGTGTGCGCCGCAGTACGGGACGCACTGGCGTGAGCGAAGTCTTCGGGGCCGGTTACGCCGCCGCCTACGACGCGCTCTACGACGAGAAGGACTACGAGAGGGAGTGCGACCTCGTCGAGCGCGTCTTCGCCGAGCACGGGGACGGCGACCTCCGCACGATCCTCGACCTCGGCTGCGGCACCGGCAACCACGCCTTCCCCCTCGCCCGGCGCGGCTACGACGTCGTCGGGGTCGACCGCTCCGAGGCGATGCTCGAGCGGGCGCGCGCGAAGGGCGGCGACGTCGAGTTCCTCCTCGGCGACGTGCGCGAGATCCGGCTCGGCCGCGAGTTCGACGCGGTGCTCATCCTCTTCGCCGTCCTCGGCTACCAGCTGGCGAACGTCGACGCCGTCGCCGCCCTCGCGACGGCGCGCGCCCACCTCCGCGCGGGCGGCCTGGTTCTCTTCGACGTCTGGTACGGGCCGGCCGTCCTCCACGAGCGCCCCCAGCAGCGGGTGCGCACGGTCGAGCAGGGCGACCGCCGGTTCGTGCGCTCGTCGAACGGGCGGCTCGAGCTCCGCCGCCAGCTGTGCACGGTCGACTTCCACGTGCAGGAATTCGAGGGCGACCGCCTCGTGGCGGAGGCCGACGAGCAGCACGAGATGCGCTACTTCTTCCCGCTCGAGCTGGAGCTCCTCCTCGACTCGGCGGGACTCTCCCTCGTCCGTCTCGGCGCGTTCCCGGATTTCGAGCGCGAGCCGGACGAGACGACGTGGAACGTCCTCGGCGTGGGGACGACGGCCTGAGCCCGCACCACCAGAGGCATGGCGCCGCTTGGGGCCGGCCGGAAGGCGGCTAAGCTGGCGCTCGTGCTTGGAGCGGAGACCACTCCCGCGGGCGCGGTCGCCGGGCGCGTCACGGTACTGCAGCCGGCGGCTCGCTGGCCGCGGCTCGAGCTCGCCGAGCTCTGGCACTACCGCGAGCTGCTCTACATCCTCGCCTGGCGCGACGCAAAGGTGCGGTACAAGCAGGCGGCGCTCGGGATCGCGTGGACCGTCCTGCAGCCCCTGGCCCTCATGGCGCTGTTCACGGTCGTCTTCACCCGGATCGCGCACTTCAACTTCTCCGTCGGGGCGCCGTATCCGA
Source organism: uncultured Actinomycetes bacterium (assembly GCA_963775155.1). GTDB lineage: Bacteria > Actinomycetota > Thermoleophilia > Gaiellales > Gaiellaceae > Palsa-739. The sequence goes on from CAVZHU010000007.1 coordinate 349,555, forward strand.
TCTTCGCCTTCACCGGCCTTCTGCCCTGGCTGCTGTTCGCGAACATCGTCCCCGCCTCCGCGAACAGCATCGTCACGAGCTCCTCGCTCGTCTCGAAGGTCTACTTCCCGCGGCTCACGATCCCGCTCGGGTCGGTGCTCGCCAGGACGCCCGACTTCGTCATCAGCTCGGTGCTGCTGCTCGTCATCATGGGCGTGTACGGCTACACGCCTCGGGTCACGACGGTTCTCCTGCCGCTGCTCATGGTCGCCTCGATGCTCGCGGCGGCGAGCCTCGGTATCTGGTTCTCGGCCCTCAACGTCGCGTACCGGGACGTGCAGTACATCGTCCCCTTCCTCATCCAGGCCTGGATGTTCTTCACCCCGATCGCGTATCCGACGAACTTCGTGCCCTCGAAGCTCCTCTGGCTGCCGGCGCTCAACCCGATGACGTGGGTGATCGACGTCTCCCGCTGGGCGCTGCTCGGCTCGTCCGTCGAGCTGGGAGTGACGCTCGGCTCCGCGGCGACGATGTGCGTCGTCCTCGTCACGGGGCTCTACTACTTCCGCAAGGTGCAGAGCTTCTTCGCCGATGTCGTCTGAGCCCGCAGTCGTCGCCGAGGGCCTCGGCAAGCGCTACCGCCTCGGCCAAGCCGCCTCCTTCCGCTACCGCACGTTGCGCGAGGAGCTCGCAGGCGCCCTGCGCCGGCGCCGCGGCAAGGCGGACGACGCAGAGGAGTTCTGGGCGCTGCGAAACGTCTCGTTCGAGGTCGCCGAGGGCGAGGCGGTCGGGATCATCGGCCGCAACGGTGCCGGCAAGAGCACCCTGCTCAAGATCCTGGCGCGGATCACCACGCCCACTGCCGGGCGCGGCGATGATCGCAGGGGCGGGTGGGAGCCTGCTCGAGGTCGGCACCGGCTTCCACCCCGAGCTGACCGGCCGCGAGAACATCTACCTCAACGGGGCGATCCTGGGCATGCGCGCGCGCCGAGATCCGAGCGCAAGTTCGACGAGATCGTGGAGTTCTCCGGGCTCGAGCGGTTCCTCGACACGCCGGTCAAGCGCTATTCGAGCGGGATGTACGTGCGGCTCGCCTTCGCGGTCGCCGCGCATCTCGACCCGGAGATCCTGCTCGTCGACGAGGTGCTGGCCGTCGGGCGACGCCGACTTCCAGAAGAAGTGCCTCGAGCGAAGATGTCCAATCTCTCGACCGTCGGCCGCACCGTGCTCTTCGTCTCGCACAGCATGCCCACGGTCGCCCGCTTCTGCCCGCGCGTGATCCTGCTCGATCGCGGCGGCGTCGTCGCCGACGGCCCCCCCGCGAGCGTGATCGGCACCTATCTCTCGGCCGGCCTCGGGACGACCGCGGAGCGGATCTGGAGCGCCTCGGCGGGCGCGCCCGGCGACGACGTCGTGCGGCTGCGGGCGGTGCGCGTCCTCGACGAGGACGGCGAGTTGATGCAGGAGGTCGACGTTCGCCGGCGGGTCGGCGTCGAGATCGAGTACGAGCTGCTCGAGGCCCGTCCGAACCTTCGCCCCTTCGCGAACCTCCACTTCTTCAACGACCAGGGCACCTGCCTCTTCGTCTCGGCCGACCACGTGAACCGCGAGTGGTGGGAGTCGCCGCGGCGGGAGGGAGTCGTGCGCGCGACGTGCTGGCTGCCGCCGAACCTCCTCGCGGAGGGCCGGGTGACGGTGACGGCCGCCGTCAGCACCTACAACCCGACGGTCGTGCACGCCCGCGAGGACGACGCGGTCGCCTTCATGGCCGTGGACCGGAGCGACGGCGACGGCGCCCGCGGCGTCCACTCCCACGACCTCCCCGGCGTCGTCAGGCCGCTGCTCGAGTGGTCGGTCGCAGCCGTCGAGCCGAGGGTCACGGCCGGAGGAGCCGTCCGCCCGTGAAGGCCGTGATCCTCGCCGGCGGGCTCGGCACACGCCTCGCGGAGGAGACCGACTCGCGGCCGAAGCCGATGGTCGAGGTCGGAGGACGGCCCCTCCTCTGGCACATCATGAAGCACTACGACGCGTACGGGTTCTCGGAGTTCTGTCGTCGCCCTCGGCTACAAGGGCGAGGTCGTGAAGCGGTACTTCCTCGACTACGCGCTCCTGTCGGGGACGATGACGGTCGACCTCTCCGAGGGAAAGGCCACACCCGCCGAGCAGCTGGCGGAGCGGTGGAAGGTGCACCTCGTCGACACGGGACGCGACACGAACACGGGCGGCCGCGTCGGCCGGCTGCGGCCGTGGCTCGAGGACGGGCCGTTCATGCTCACGTACGGCGACGGCGTCTCGGACATCGACCTCGGCAGCCTGCTCGAGTTCCACCGCGCGCACGGCAAGATCGCGACGATCACCGCCGTCCGGCCGCCCTCGCGCTTCGGCGAGATGGTCTTCGGCGACGGCGACGCCGTCCGGTTCACCGAGAAGCCGCAGATGGGAGAAGGCTGGATCAACGGCGGCTTCATGGTCTTCGAGCCCGCCGTGCTCGACCTGATCGGAGGCGACGAGGTGAGCCTCGAGGCGGACGTCCTCGAGCGCCTCGCGAAGCAGGGCGAGGTCGTCGCCTACCGGCACGACTCCTTCTGGCAGTGCGTGGACACGCTCCGCGAGCTGCGGACGCTGCGCGCCAAGTGGGACAGCGGCGCCGCGCCCTGGGTGACGTGGCAGTAGCCGGGTTTTGGGCCGGCCGCACCGTCCTCGTCACCGGCGCGGCCGGGCTCCTCGGCGGCTGGCTCGCGCGCGACCTCCTCGCCGCAGGGGCGCAGGTCGTCGGGCTCGACATCGACTGGCCGGGCGGCGTGCTGCTCGCTCCCGACGAGCCGGTCGTTCGCATCGACGGCGACGTGCGCGACGCGGGGACGATGGAGGACGCCCTCGCCGGGCACGCCCCCGCGGTCGTCGTCCACCTCGCCGCCCAGACGCAGGTGGGCGTCGCGAACGACGACCCGGTCGACACCTTCGAGCACAACATCCTCGGCACGTGGACGGTGCTCGACGCCTGCCGGCGCGCCGCCTCCGTCGTGAGCGTCGTCGTCGCCTCGTCCGACAAGGCCTACGGCGACCGCGAGGGTGCCGCGTACGTCGAGACCGACCCGCTCGCCGCCCGGCATCCGTACGCCGCCTCGAAGACGTGCGCCGACGTGCTCGCGCAGACGTACGCGGAGAGCTACGGCCTGCCGGTGGCGATCACGCGGTGCGGGAACATGTACGGCGGCGGCGACCTCGAGTGGGAGCGGATCGTGCCGGGCACCGTCCGCTCGCTCCTGCGTTCGGAGCGCCCCGTGATCCGCTCGGACGGCCGGTTCGTGCGCGACTACCTCTACGTCGAGGACGCGGCGGACGGCGTCGCCGTGCTCGCACAGGCGCTCGCCGAGCGCCCTGAGGTGCGCGGCGAGGCGTTCAACCTCGCCGCCGAGACGAGGCTGTCGGTCGGCGAGCTCGTCGACCGGATCCGGGCGCTGATGGGTGTCGACCTCGAGCCGGAGATCCTCGACGCGGCCGTGAACGAGATCCGCGAGCAGCGCGTCGACGCGACGAAGGCACGGACGGAGCTCGGCTGGACGCCGCAGCACGACCTCGACGAGGGGCTGCGCAAGTCGATCGAGTGGTACCGGAGCTACCTGTCCGCGTGAGCGCTGCCGCACGGAGCACCTGCCTCGTCTGCGGGCGGAGCCCGCTCGTCCCCGTGCTCTCGTACGGGAAGCTGCCGCTCGCGAACGCGCTCCTGGCGGAGGCCGACCTCGGTCGCGACGAGCCGCGCTATCCGCTCGAGCTCGCCTTCTGCGAGCACTGCGCGCTCCTCCAGATCACGGAATCCGTCGACCCCGAGCTCCTCTTCGGCGAGTACGCGTACTTCTCGTCGTACGCGACGACGATGCTCGAGCACGCCGAGGAGCTCGTCGAGCGGCTCGTCCACGAGCGCTCGCTCGGCGGCGGCAGCCTCGCGCTCGAGATTGCGAGCAACGACGGCTACCTCCTCCAGCACTACGTGAGCCGCGGTGTCCCGGTGCTCGGAGTCGACCCCGCCCGGAACGTCGTCGAGGCGGCCGAGGCGAGAGGCGTCGAGACCCTGTGCGGCTTCTTCGGCGAGGAGCTCGCCCGTGAGCTCGTGGGTTCGGGACGGCGCGCCTCGGTGCTCCACGCGAACAACGTCCTCGCGCATGTGCCGGACGTGAACGGCGTCGTGGCCGGGATCGCGCTCGTGCTGGCCGACGACGGGATCGCGGTGGTCGAGACGCCGTACGTCCGCGACCTCGTCGAGCGGACGGAGTTCGACACCGTCTACCACGAGCACCTCTTCTACTACTCGCTCACGGCGCTCGACCGGCTCCTGGCCCGGAGCGGCCTCCGCATCGTCGACGTCGAGCGGCTCCCGATCCACGGCGGGTCGCTGCGGGTGTTCGCCGTGCCGGCGGGCTCGCAGGAGGAGACGGCGGCGTCCGTGTCCGCGCTGCTCGGGGAGGAGGAGCGGCTCGGCATCCCCACGAGCGCCTACTTCGAGGGCTTCGCCTCGAGGGTGGAGAGCCTGCGCGCCGAGCTGGTGGCGCTCCTGCACGACCTCAAGGCGCAGGGTCACCGTCTCGCCGCGTACGGAGCGGCTGCGAAGGGGGCGACGCTCCTCAACCACCTCGGGATCGGCAGCGACGTGCTCGAGTTCGTCGCCGACCGCAGCGAGCACAAGCAGGGCCTCTACCTGCCGGGCGTGAGGCTGCCCGTCGTGCCGCCGGAGCGTCTGCTCGAGGAGATGCCGGACGAGGTGCTGCTGCTCGCGTGGAACTTCGCCGACGAGATTCTCTCCCAGCAGGCCGAGTACCGGCGCCGCGGCGGCCGGTTCGTCATCCCGATCCCCGAGCCGAGGCTCGTCTGACCGTCGGTAGGCTCGCCCCTGCGCATGCTGCCCGTCTTCAAACCGCATATCGACGAGGAGACCCAGCAGGCCGCGAGGGAGGCGCTCGAGCTCGGCTGGCTGGGGATGGGCAGCTACGTGCAGAGCTTCGAGGAGGAGCTCTCGCGCTTCCTCGAGCTCGAGCCCGGCCGGCGCGTCGTCGCGGTGAACACGGGCACGTCCGCGCTCCACCTCGCGCTTCTCGTCGCAGGAGTCGGCCCCGGCGACGAGGTGATCACGCCGGCGCTCAACAACATCGGCGACTTCCAGGCGATCGGCCTCTGCGGGGCGCGGCCGGTGTTCGCCGACATCCGGGAGGAGGATCTCGGGATCGACGTGGACTCGGCCGAGCGCCTGCTCAGCCCGCGGGCGAAGGTCGTCGTCGCGCTCCACTACATGGGCATCCCCTGCGACATCGAGCGCGTGTACGACTTCGCGGCGGCGCACGGCCTCCGTGTGATCGAGGACGCCGCGCATGGGGTCGGCACCCGGCGCGGGGGCAAGCCGATCGGGTCGAGCGGCGACCTCACGTGCTTCAGCTTCGACGCGATCAAGACGCTGACGTGCATCGACGGAGGCGCCGTCGTCACGCCGACCCCCGAGGAGGCCGAGCAGGTCTACCCGGCGCGGCTGCTCGGGATGACACAGCCGAACGAGCGCCTGTACTCGAACAACCGCGCCTACTCGTTCGACGTCGTCGGCCAGGGCTTCCGCTACCACCTCGCGAATCTGCACGCCTCGATCGGGCTGAGCCAGCTGCGCCGGCTGCCGGAGTTCATCGCCAACCGGCGCCGCTACGCGCGGGCCTACAACGAGGCGCTCGCGGACGTGGCCGGGATCGTCACCCCTCGCTCGGACTTCGAGGACGTCAGCGTCTTCCACTACGTCGTCCGCGTGCTCGACGGCAGGCGCGACGACTTCCGGCGCCACCTGTCCGACTGCGGGGTCGACACCGGCATCCACTGGATCCCGGGGCACTGGCTGAGCTGGCTCGAGGGCTGCCGTGGCGCCGACCGGGTGCCGGTTGCGGACCGCGTCGGGAGCGAGATCGTGACGCTGCCGCTCTGGTCGTTCATGGAGGACGGCGAGGTCGACCCGGGTCGTCGCGGCGGTCCGGAGCTTCTTCGAGGCGTAGGGCGCGCGCTCAGCCGCGGTAACCGAGCGCCGGCTCGGGCTTCCGCCGTTCACCGAGTAGGGCTCGATCTCGCCCCGCACGAGCGAGTTCGCCCCGATCACGGCCCCACGGTGCACGACCGCGCCGTCGAGCAGCACGCTCCCGCCCCGATCCAGACGTCGTCCTCGACGACGATGCCCCCCTTCGAGGGCTGGAAGCCCTGCTCCCTGATGGGGACGTCTCGCGCGGAGAACTCGTGGTTGACGGGGGCGAAGGTGACGTTCGCCGCGACGAGCACGTCCTCGCCGAGGATCACGCCGTTTCCGGTGTACACGACGACGCCCGAGTTGAGCTGCGAGCGCGCGCCGATGCGGACGTCGCCCATGCCGCCGGCCGGCTTGATCTTCACGAACGCGTCGATGACGACGTCCTCGCCGATCTCGATCAGCGACCCGCGCACGGAGTCCTCGATGTCCGCGAGCGGCGAGATGCGCGCGCTGTCGGCGACGACGAGGGTCATCGCTCAGGCGACCCGCCGGATCCAGCCGCCCGGCCAGTACGTGACGGCCCGCTGCACGAGCCCCTCGTTGAAGGGGAAGGACGGCTCCTCGAGCTCGAACCCGTCGTGCGCGGCGACCCACTCCTCCGCGGCCGCCTGCGGATTGTTCCGCGTCCAGTCCGGCTGCGTGCGCGGGCCGCCGGCGACCTGCGCCATGATCCCGTCCGCGGCGACGACGTACGAGCCGGGAGTGACGAGGGGCGCGTAGGCGTCGAGCTCGGCGAGCACGTGCTCCTTCGTGTGGTTCGAGTCGAGCATGACGAGGACGCTCTCTGCTCCGGCCGCCTCCTCCTCGACCTGCCGCACGATCGCCGGGTCGGTCGAGCTCCCCTCGAGGAGCGTGATCCGCGGGAAGAGCTCGTGCGCCTCGATCGCCTCGCGGTTGTGCGGGCGGATCTCGACGTCCACGCCGACCACGTGGCCCTTGCCCATCGCCTCGCAGAGGCTCGCGTAGAAGATGAGCGAGCCGCCGTGCGCCACGCCCGTCTCGACGATCACGTCGGGCTTGACGCGATAGATCGCCTCCTGGATGCGGAGCAGGTCCTCGGGCAGCTGGATGATCGGCCTGCCGAGCCAGGTGAAGCCGTAGACGTACTTCACGTCCCAGCCCACGCGGAGCCACGCGTCGGACACGAGCTCGAACGCCTCGGGGTCGTCGAACGGGAGCGTCCGCGTCGAGGCTCCGTCGTGGACGGTGACGGTCGAGGTGGCGAAGTCGATCGAGACGTTCACGGAGCCGTTGCGTGGAGGAAGGGGAGGTTGCGGTCTCGATCCGAGACGACGCGCTGGGGCGTCTCGGGCCAGGCGATCTGGAGGTCGGGGTCGTCCCAGCGTACCCCGCGCTGCAGGCTCGGCTCGTAGAACTCGGAGATGAGGTAGAGCAGCTCGGTGTCGTCCTCGAGGGTCTGGAAGCCGTGCGCGCAGCCGGGCGGCACGTAGACGGCACGGCGGCTCGCCGCCGACAGCTCGACCGACGTCCAGCGGCCGTACGTCGGCGACCCGGGGCGCACGTCCGCCGCGACGTCGAACGCGGAGCCACGCGTGCAGAGGACGAGCTTCGCCTCCTCCTGCGGCGCAGCCTGGAAGTGGAGGCCGCGTAGCGTGCCGCGCCGGACGTTCGACGAGACGCTGGCCTGCACGGGGACGAAGTCGATGCCGCGCTCCGTGAACTCGCGCCTGCAGTACCACCGCGCGAACGAGCCGCGCTCGTCTAGCGACGCCTCGGGCTCGAGCACGACGACGCCGGCGAGCTCCGTATCCACGAACGTCAGCACCGGCTAAGCCTAGAGGGGCCGGAAGGCTAGCCTTCTCCTGTGCCGAGCGACCGTCGCCCTGCGCCACTCGTGAGCATCGGCGTCCCCGTCTTCGACGAGGAGGCGGGCCTGCCGGCCGTCCTCGACTCGCTGCTCGCCCAGGACTACGAGCCGCTGCAGATCGTCGTCTGCGACAACGCCTCGACCGATGCGACCGTCGAGATCGCGGAGGACTACGCGGCGCGAGACCGGCGCATCGAGGTGCATCGCAGCGAGCAGAACCGTGGCGCGGCCTTCAACTTCAACCGCTGCTTCGGCCTCGCGCGCGGCGAGTACTTCACGTGGGCGAGCGGTCACGACACGCGTCTGCCGGCCGCGATCGGCCGCTGCGTCGAGGCGCTCGAGGCCGATCCCTCCCTTGTCGTGGCCTATCCGCACAGCCTGCTTCGCCGCCTCGACGGCAGCCTCGTGCCCGTGACGGACGACACGCTCGAGACGCGCGGTCTCGCTCCGCTCGAGCGCCTCCGCAAGACGATCTTCGAGCTCATCACCTGCAACATCGTCCACGGGGTGATCCGGGCGTCCGCCCTCGAGCGGACGAGGCTGTTCCGGCGCTGCCTGGGGTCGGATCAGGTGCTGCTCGCCGAGCTCTCCCTTCTCGGCGAGTTCCACCAGCTCGACGAGGCGCTGTTCGTCCGCACCGAGAACCGCGCGCCCCAGGGGAGCAACGAGTGGCATCGCCGGACGCTGGCGATGCTCGGGGCGGGGGCGGGCCCTGCACGCCGGCTGCCCTACACGGTGATGGGAATCGAGCACGTCGCGGGCGTCTGGCACGTCTCCCGCGGAGCGGAGAAGCTGCGCCGGGCCGCGTATTGCGCCGTCTGGTACGGGTATCGCTCGCAGCGCCGGCTACGTCTCGAATGGCATCCGCGCCGCGCCGTCTCCGGCCCGCGCCGCAGGGGTGCGCCGGGCTCCGCGGCGACTGACGAAGCTGCGAGCGCGGGAGACGTAGCTCGGCCGCAGGCGTAGCCGCCGGCAGAGCGCATAGGCGTGGTGGCGCGCGTCTCGTCCCGTTGCGACCGAGAGCAGCCGGCCCGCCTCGTCCCAGAGCCCGTAGTCGAGAGCCCGGCGCACGAGAACCCGCCGATGCTCTTGCCACGCCTCCGGGCCGGCCTGCTCGACGATCTCGCTGCGGAACTTCTCGATCACGTGCTCGTAGCCGCGGACGTCGGCGAGCCCTGAGCCGGAGATCGCGTCCGCCGCGGTCCGGTCGTAGACGAAGACGGGCTCCGCCGGCGCGACGAAGCGGCAGACGCGGGCGAGGCGGATGGACGTGTCCCACTCCTGGAAGGCCGGCAGCTGCTCGTCGAGCGGCCCGATCCGCTCGAGCGCCGCCCGCGAGACGAGGAGCGCGGGGAAGAGCGTGGCCGGCCGCCGCAACAGCACCTCGAGCGCGTCTTCGTCGACGAGCAGCCGTCGCCCCATCTCCTTGCCGAGACCGCCGGCCTCGCGGACGATCCCGCTGCCGTGCACGACCGTCCACGGGTCGAAGTCCCGCCCGGCGAGGAGCGCCACCTGCCGCTCGAGCTTGTCCCGGAGCCACTCGTCGTCGGAGTCCTGGAAGGCGATCCAGTCGCCCCTCGCCTCCCGGATGCCGCGGTTGCGCGCCGCCTGTGCCCCCGAGCGGTGCGGTTGCCGGACGTAGCGCACGAGCTGCGGGTCGCGCTCGCGCACGACCCGCTCGGTGTCGTCGCTCGAGCCGTCGTCGACGACGATGACCTCGAACGGCGGCAGCGTCTGTCCGAGCACGGAGTCGAGCGACCGCCCGAGCACGCGGGCGCGGTCGAAGCTCGGGATGACGACCGAGATTCGGGGAGTTGTCATCCTCCGCTCTCGGTGTGGAAGTGATGGATCCCCTCCCAGTACTGGGCCAGCGCCGGGTCCAGCTCGGCCTCTCCCACCACGGAGTGCACGACGGCCCTCGTCACGTCCCTGATCGGACGGCGCGCCGCTCTTGCGACGCGGGTCTTCGTCCGCCTCGCGACGCGTCCGAGCATCCGCCTGCTGTCGCGCCGGACGTACTCGACCTCGAGGGTCTCGAAGCCGAAAGAGCCGAGCGTGTCGAGGAGGCCCTTCTCGTTGAAGAAGGTGCACGAGCTCGAGTCGGCCGGGCTCTCGTCGCCGACCGGGCAGAAGAGCAGGGCGTTCCTCGGCTCCGCCCGCCACAGCGACGTCTCGACGAGCAGGTGGCCGCCGGCGTCCATGACGTCCCGCACGCGCTTCAGGCCCCAGAACGGATACCTGAGGTGGTAGAGCACGCCCGGCAGGATCACCACGTCGAACGTGCCGAACGTGTCGGGCCGGAGGTCGTAGAGGTTCAGCTCGACCATCGAGACCTTCGAGCCGAAGTACGGGATCAGGAACTCGGTCGCGCCGCGGGAGAGGTCGTTGTCGATGCCCACGACCTCCTTCGCCCCGGCCGCCTCCGCGGCGAAGCTGAACAGACCGTCACGGCAGCCGATGTCGAGCACGCGCTTGCCCTCGAGATCCAACGACTGCAGATATCGCATGCACACATTCTGCGTCGGAATGTAGGCGGGATTGCCGGGCGTGACGAGGTCGTCCTTGACGCGAATGACGTGGTACCAGTTGTAACGGTCGATGGCGGCGCGAATTTCAGCGTCAGTCATGGAGGTGCGTCCTCGTCGTCATTCGGCGCAGATTCGGTCGGCCCGAGGGCGCCCCATGGTACGGGTTACAGTGGCCCGCGTGCAGAGCGGCCCCGAGCGGAGCGCCACGGCCGGAAAGCCCCTCGTCTCCATCCTCACGCCGTCGTTCCAGCAGGGCCGCTACCTCCGGGACTGCCTCGACTCGGTCGCGCGCCAGACCTATCCGGCGATCGAGCACGTCGTCGTGGACGGTGGCTCGACCGACGAGACGCTCGCCGTCCTCGCCGAGGCGGGAGAGGGCGTCCGCTGGACGAGCGAGCCCGACCGCGGCCAGGCCGACGCCGTCAACGAGGCGTTCGCGCGCAGCACGGGCGAGATCGTCGGCTGGATCAACAGCGACGACGGGCTGTTCGCCGTGGACACGGTCGAGCGCGTAGTCGCGGCGTTCGAGCGGCATCCGGAGGCCGATGTCGTCTTCGGCGACGTCGCGCTCGTCGACGAGGAGGGCCTGATCGTCCGGCACAGCCGCTCGCGCTGGCCCGCGCGTGGAGCACTGCCGTTCATGAGCCCCATCTCACAGCCGGCCGCCTTCGTCCGCCGCTCGGCGCTCGTCGCGGACGAAGCCCCCCTGCGGGTCGACCTGCAGCGGCTGCTCGACTACGAGCTCTGGCTCCGTCTGCGCGACCGTGGCGCGCGCTTCGTCCACCTCCCGGTCGTGCTCGCCGCCGACCGGGATCACCCGCAGCGGAAGGTGCGCGCGGCGGACGAGCTCTTCGAGCGGGAACGAGAGGCTCTCGGCGCAGAGTACGGGCGGGTCTTCCGCCGGGGCCGGCTCGGGCGGGTGGGCAGCTTCGTCCGGCGGGTGCAGGGGCTCGGCGCCGTGCTGGGCTGGGAGCGGCAGACGCCGGCGTTCCCGTGGCGGGCCGACGGACGAGCCCGCCGCTCGCTCCGCCAGCTGACGCTGATCACTCGCTAGCCGCTAGTCGCGGCGCACGGCCTGCAGCGTGAGCTTGTTCCCGGTCCCGCCGGCGACCGCGTTGAAGGCGCCGTGCGCGGCCCGGGTGAGCTGGCGCAGCCCCGGCAGCGAGAGGAGGCGCGCGAGCCTGCCCGGGACGTGCCGGTAGACGAGCGCGTAGCGCTCGCTCCGCACGATCTCGAAGCCGGCTCCGCCGACTCGGTCCGCGAGCCGGTCCGGCTCGATTCGGGCGATGAAGTTACCCGCCTCCTCGACGTGCTCGGCGAGGTGGACCCGGCTCGCGAGCAGGGTGGCCCGCGCGCGCGCCGGCTCGTTCACCGAGACGGCCGTCCGGCTGACCCGCAGCATCTCGCGCAGCCCCGGCTCCGGCGTCTCGAGGTGGTGGAGCCCGTCGTGGACGTAGACGAGCTCGACGCTGCGGTCGAGCAACGGGAGCGCCTCGGCGTCGGCGACGATCGCGAGGATCGGCAGTCCGTGCCGCACGCCTCGCTCCCGTGCCCGCCGGGCGGCCTCGAAGGACAGGTCGGACGCGACGACCTGGAAGCCGGCGCGGGCGAGGAACTCCGCGTCCAGGCCCGAGCCGCCGCACACCGTCAGCGCCGTCGCCCCCGGCGGGAGATCGAGGGCCGCGAGGCTGCGCCGGAACTTCTCCGCGAGCGCCCAGCGGTAGAACCACGGCGTCCCGTGCGGGCGCGTGATCTCGAACTCCGGGTCGGCGGCGTCGAAGAAGCTCTCCTGCTGCTCCTTGTGAGCGTCCTCGCCCGCCTGCGGCGGGCGGAGCAGCGGGATGCCGTCGCGGAGCTCGTACTCCGCTCCACAGCCGCCGCAGCGGATCCCCTGCGCTTCCCATTCGAGCTCGCCGCGGCAGGCCGGGCAGGCGAGGAGCAGACGCAGGCTGTTCAGGTCGTGCGGCTGGGCCTCGTCGCCGTCGGCCGGGCGGGCCGGCCCTCGGAACCACGCGGCGTCGAGCACGCCGGCCAGGCTACCTGGCCTGCCCACCTAGGATCACGGCATGGCCGGACGCGTCCTCTGGGTCGTCCACTACCCGCACTACGGCGGGCCGCACAACGAGGCGCTGCGGATGCGGGAAGCGCTCGCACGGCGGGGCTGGGAGATCGTCGTCGCGGTTCCCGACGAGCCCGGCAGCGCCGCGTCCAGGTTGCGGGAGGCGGGAGTCGAGACGCTGCAGCTCCCGCTCGGGCGGCTGCGCGCCTCGCCCGACCCGCGCCTGCTGCTGCGCTACCTGCGTGACGTCCCGGTCACGGTCCGCGTGCTCGAGGAGGCGATCGAGCGCACGGGTGCCACGCTCGTCGTGATCGGCGGCCTCGTCAACCCGCACGGCGCCTTCGCCGCCCGCCGCCGGGGCGCGGCGGTGGTCTGGCAGATCGTCGACTCCCGGGCGCCCGCCCTCGTGCGCCGGCTCGCACTGCCGATCGTCCGCCGCTACGCGGACTCCGTCCTCTTCGACGGGGAGATGCTCGTCGCCTTGCACGGCGGGCGGGAGCGGCTCGGGCGGCCGGTCTTCGTCTACCTCCCGCCGGTGGACACGGCGCGCTTCAGGCCCTCGCCGGAGCACCGCGCGGAGGTCCGTGCCGAGCTCGGAATCCCCGCCGACGCGCCGGTCGTCGGGACGGTCTCCGTACTCACGCCGATGAAGGGAGTCGAGAGCTTCCTCGAGGCCGCGGCGCGCGTGGCGTCCGAGCGCCCCGGCGCGCGCTTCGTCGTCGTCGGCGCGGCGCCGGAGTCGCACCACGCGTACGGAGAGGAGCTGCGCAGACGGGCCGAGGCGCTCTCGCTGCCGCATCCGGTCGTCTTCGCCGGCGAGCAGAGCGACGTCGAGCGGTGGTATCCGGCCTTCGACGTCCACGTGATCACGTCGCTGCCCCGCTCGGAGGGAACGACGACGACGGCGCTCGAGGCGCAGGCCTGCGGCATCCCGGTCGTCGCGACGCGCGTCGCGGCCGTGCCGGAGGTGGTCGAGGACGGCGTGACCGGCATCCTCGTCGAGCCCGAGCGGCCGGATCTCGTGGCGGCGGCCGTGCTCCGCCTGCTCGACGACGAGGACCTGCGCTCCCGGCTCGGCTCTGCCGGCCGGGCGACGGCGCTCGATCGCTTCGACGTCGAGGCGGCCGCCGCGGTGCACGCGCGCGCCTACGAGGCCGCGCTCGAGCACGCGCGTTCCTCAGGGCGGTGAGTGCCCGACCGCTCCCGGCGCGAAGCGCTTGCCGACGAGCGGCAGCATCGTCGCAGCGAGCCGCAGCGGCGAGACCGAGGCGCGCACCGCGGGGTCGCCGAGGAAGTGCGACCAGGAGCCCTCCCCGGTGCGGCCGCTCAGGGCCCGGGCGAGGAAGGCGAGCGTGAGCGCCCGCCGCCAGAGCCCCGCCTCGATGCGTCCGAGTTGTCCCGCGGCCGCTCCCGGTCTCGGGTAGCGCGCGCGAACCTCGCCGAGCTCGGCCACGAGCGCGTTGCTCTCGGCGAACCGCTTCGCGGCGGGGTGATCGCGCTGGGCGGCGAGCACCTCGTTGACCTTCCGGCCCGGGTGGTCCTCGCCGATCCGCAGCCAGTACTCGCAGTCGCCGAGCAGCTGCAGCGAGTCGTCGAACGGCCCCGCCTGCTCCCAGACGCTCCGGCGCAGGAAGACGGTCGGCTGGGCGAGGAAGCCGTGCCGGCGGAGGTAGGCGAGCCGGAAGGGCGGGTGGAGGTCGAGACGCGCCTCGCCCGAGGGCTCGAGGACGACGAGGTCGCCGTAGACGAACCCGGCCTCGGGGTGGCGGCCCAGCGCCGCGACCGCCGAGGAGACCGTCCACGGGAACCAGGAGTCGTCGGTGTTGAGATAGGCGAGGATCTCGCCGGCGGCGGCCGCGAAGCCCTTGTTGAGCGCGTCGTACATCCCCGAGTCGGGCTCCGACGTCCAGCGCAACGAGCTCTCGGCGGCGGCCCGGCGCAGGATCTCCAGCGTGCCGTCGGTCGAGCCTCCGTCGACGACGACGTGCTCGATCCGCGGGTACGTCTGCTCCCGCACCGAGCGGAGGGTCGTCTCGACCGTCGCCGCCTGGTTCAGGGAGGGCGTGACGACCGAGACGAGGGGTAGGTCGCTCATGAGACGCGCTCGGTCAGCGCCCGGGCGGGCCGCAGCAGCCTCTTCGCCGGACCGAGGAGCCGGTTCCGTCGCCGGAACCGCTCGACGCGCGCCCCGAAGCCGGAGTCGGCGGCCACGCGTTGCGCGAGCAGCTCGGCCGCGAAGTCGTAGAGGGCGAGATCGAACCGGTTCCTGCCCTCGATCGCCGCGACCGCCTCCTCGCCGACCTCGGCCTGCGGGCCTGCGCTGCGGTTCTCCGCGGCGTAGTACGGCGTCGACCAGCCGAGAGCCTCCTGCATGACGAGCAGGCTCTCGTCGAACCGCTCCGTGACACCCACCGCGTCGAACTCCCCGGCGAGCACCTGCTTCGCCTCCTCGAGGCAGGCCTCGTCGCAGTCGCCGAGCTCTCGGGCGCGGGCCGAGAACATCTGCACCTGCCCGTTCCGCAGCTCCCCCGAGAGGTCGCTCAGCGCGTACGCGGTGAGGTCGAGACCTTCCTCGACGACGGCCGCGTGGAGGTAGTGCTCGGGGTTGGAGCGGACGTAGCGGTAGTGGGACACGATCCTCCCCACCGGCCGGCGCAGCATCGTCACGTACCGCGCCGGCTGCCGGAAGTGGCGGTGGACGCCGTAGTAGACGTGCCCGTCGACCGCCTTCACCTCGTCGAGGATCTCGGGCGGGCCGGCGGCGAGCACCTGCTCGGCCCGGCTCGGATCGGCGAAGGTCAGGATGCGCTCGCCCGGGTACTGCGACTCGATCACGCGGTGGAGCGTCGTGCCCGCCGCCCTCGGCACGTGCACGAAGACGAGGAGGCTCACTCCGGTTGCGGTGCGCGGGCCCGCGGGCCGCCGAGGATCGTCGCGAGCACGCCGAGCGCGAGCGCGCCGAGCGGGTTGTCCTGGAGATGCGAGGCCGCGGCGATCGCCCCGGCGAGGGCGAGCAGCGGCAACGCCGCGTAGATCACGAACGCGGGGTCCCTCTCCCGCACGGCTCGTTCGAGACCGCGCAGCACGGCCCAGGCCAGGCCGAGGGCGAAGGCGGCGAACCAGATCAGGCCGAGCAATCCGTACTTGAGCAGGAGCTGGTAGGGCAGCAGGTGGATCTGGGGGACGTGCGCGAGATCCCGGCCCGCAGCGACGAGCGAAGTCCTGAAGTCCTTCGGCGCGGTCCTCTCGTCGATCGTCGCCCCGAAGCCGCGTCCGAGGACGAGCGAGACCGGCGAGCCGCGCACCTCGGCGCGAACGCGCTGTGCCTCGAAGGTCCGTCCCGCGTTCGACACGTTCGTCCCGTGGTACTGCCCGCGCACGGTCGCGCCGTTGGAGGTGAAGCCGATGAAGACGACGAGCCCGACGGCGGCGCAGGCGACCAACGCCCAGGTCGGCACGAGCGGCCGCAGTCGAAGCACGAGGTAGGCGAGGAGCCCGAGCGCGCCGGCCAGCAAGACCCCGGTCGTCGAGCTCGTGCCGCTCTGGACCGCCGCGGCGTCGGCGACGAGGAACGCGATCGCGACGGCGACGGGCAGCAGCCGCACCGTCCTCGGCCGGAACAGCAGGACGGCCAGCGCTCCGACGTACGCTGCCTCCCTGTACGAGTAGAGCGGCGGCGACTCCCAGCCGAAGAGCACGAACTGCATCACCGCGAGGAGGAGCAGGACGTCCACGAGCTCGCGCGCCGAAGCGAGCGCGGCGCTCGCATCCACCGCTCGTCCCGCGCCGTACATGAGCGTGAAGATCGCGACGAGACCGAGGTCCTGGGCGATGTAGCTCTTCGGTGCGTGGTGGGCGAGGCCCAGCACGAGCGCGGGCAGGCTCAGCGCCGCATACGCGAGCATGACCCAGTCCAGCGGACGGCTCGGCCTCCAGGCGGCGCGAAGCTCCCGCCAGCCTGCGCGACGGCGCAGCCGGGGTGGAAGCTCCCGCACGACGAGCGGGAGGACCAGGACGAAGATGAGCGGGAGCGCGATTCGCTTCGAGAGACCGTCGATCCGGAAGTTGTCCTGGATCCCCGTGAGTCCGCGCAGGAGCCAGGTCGCGGCGACCGAGCCGACGACGAGCGCGGTCAGGATCGCGCGGAAGTAACGGCGGCGCGGATCCGCGGTCGCGTTGGAGACGACGAGAACCGCGGCGATCGCCGCCGCGGCGGCGCCTGCTGCGGCCGCCTTGCGATCCAGCCCGGGCTGCGCGGCCACCACGATCACGGAGCCGAGCAGCCAGACGACCCCGACGGCCGCGTCGCCGCGGAGACGGACGCGCACGTCGAGCTTTCCCGTGGCCGCCTGCTCGGTCAGGCGAGCGGTCTCGTCGTTCGGGCTCACCCGGTCGGTCTCTCGCTCTTCTGCGTGGCCTTGACGCCGTCGATGGCGAGCGAGCTCGTGAGGGAGACTCTGGTGTCGACGTAGATCCCGCCCGAGACGTACGCGGCGCCCGCGCGCTTCACACGTCCCTGGACGGAGATGCGCTGCCACCTCCCCGTGAGGATTCGCGAGGTCGTTCCGATCACCACCACCTTGCTCTTGCGCGGGCCGTTCGCATAGATCTGCGCGATCACCTCACTGCCGCGGTTTCCCCGCACCCACCCGCTGAGCGAGAAGACGGTGTGAACGGCGGGTGCCGTGGCGATCTCCACCCTCGCACCGAACGGCCTGAACGACGTGGGCCGTGCGAGCAGGGCGGTCTTGCCGAAGCGACGGGGCTTCTTCGTCCACACGATCTCGGCGTGCTCCGAGGGCTGCCAGGGCGATGTGCCCGCCTTGAAGCTTCCGTTGGGGAGCAGGTTCGACTCGCCGCCGAACTGATGGGCCAGCCCGTACTGGAGCACCTCGCCTACCGTCACGACCGGCGGAGTCGGCGCGACCGCAGCCCCGTTCAACGCCGAGGTGCAGCCGGTCATGCTCGCCGCTGCGACGGCGAGCAAGCCCCACCGCCAAGCCCGCGGACTCACCGGCGCGATGATAGCGACGCCGCTTCCGGGCACCCGCTGCCTGCGCCCGCGGCCCCTTTCCGGTCGGGGACGGGAGCCCGGAAGGGCGCTCTCCGGCCGAGGCGTAATCCTTGTGTAAGCGAGGGGCGCTGCCCGTCGTAGCCTGGGCTAGAGTGGCGCCCGTACGGCAGAGGAAGCGGGTCTTTCGACGAGAGGAGCGGGTCTTCGATGAGGTGGTTGCAGGGGTCGAAGCGGTACCTGCCCGCGCTCGTCCTGCTCGCCTGCCTCGTCGCCGCGGGTGCGAGCGCAGCGGCGTACGCCGCCGGCGCCCATCACCACCGTCAGGCCCGTCACCAGCGCATCCGCTCCACCCCCGCCACGCTCCCGCTGCGGACGGCGGTGTTCGACCCGTTCCTCATGCCCGGCCCGCAGCAGGCGACGGCGTTCCAGCTCCTCAGCGAGGCGGGAGGAACCTACGTGCGGCTGCTCGTCCGCTGGTCGAGCGTCGCCCCCGCGACCGTTCCCGCCGGCTTCAACTTCTCGGACCCGAGCTCTCCCGGCTACTCGTGGGGGCCGACCGACGCGAGCGTGATCGCCGCCGAGGCGGCCGGGCTGACGCCGATCCTCGACATCATCAGCCCGCCCGCGTGGGCGGCCGCCCCCGGAGGGATCAACCCGCAGATCGGTCCGCTCGGGCAGTTCGCCACCGCGCTCGCCACGCGCTACGACGGGTATCACGGACTACCGGCCGAGCAGGTCTTCCAGGTCTGGAACGAGCCGAACCTCAGCCTCGACCTCGACCCGGTCGATCCCAAGGTCTACCGCTCCATGGTCAACGCCGTCGCGAGCTCGGTGCACGCGGTCAATCCCGCCAACCTCGTCGTCGCCGGAGACCTCGACCCGTTTGCGAACACGGCGAAGCGCTTCCACACCATGGCGCCCATGACCTTCATGCGCAAGCTCCTCTGCCTCTCGACGGGCACGCATCCGCACCGCACCTGCAAGGCGCAGGTCCACTTCGACGTCTGGTCCCATCACCCGTACACGTACCAGGGCGCGTTCGGGCACGCCCGGAGCAAGAACGACGTCTCGCTCGGCGACCTGCCGCGGATGAACGCGCTGCTCCAGAACGGCGTCAAGCTCCACGCCGTCGTCTCCACCCAGCCCGTCGAGTTCTGGGTCACCGAGATCGGCTGGGACACGAACCCGCCGCGCTCGCATGGTGTCCCGCTGGACCTCGAGGCCCGCTGGACGGCCGAGGCCTTCTACCAGATGTGGCGCTCAGGGGTCTCGCTCGTGACCTGGTTCCTCCTGCAGGACCAGGCCACGCAGCCGTGGCAGAGCGGCCTGTACTTCAACTCGCCGGGCCTGACGGACGCGAAGCCCAAGCCGATGCGGACCGCGTTCCGGTTCCCGTTCGTCGCCTACCTCGGCCGCAACCGGGTCAGCATCTGGGGACGCGACGCGACGAGCAACAAGAAGGTCGTCACCATCCAGCGCCGCCACGGCAACCGCGGGAAGTGGAAAACGGTCGGGCGCGTGCGCGCCAACCGCTCCGGCATCTTCATCGCCAAGCTGAACGTCAAGAACGTCTCGCAGACGGACTGGCTGCGCGCGGTCGCGTCCGGCTCCGGCAAGTCGCTGCCTTTCTCGCTCACGCGGCCGAACCCGAAGCTCCGCTACAACCCGTTCGGGAAGGGGAAGTAGCGGCCTGCTTCGGCTTGCCGCCGCTTTCGGCGCCGTCGCCGCGCTCGCCGGCGCGACCGCAGCTTCAGCGGGCGCTCACCACCGGCGCCACCGCGCCCTGCAGGCACACCACGTCCTCGCGACCCACGGGACGCACCCGCTGCGGACCTCGATGATGGACCCCAACCTCTTTCCGAACGGGGGGGAGCAGGCGCAGGCGTTCGCCGCCACGCGCGGCGCGGGCGCGACGTACGTGCGGCTGCTGGCCAAGTGGAGGCAGCTCGTGCCCGCCACGCTGCCGTCGGACTTCGACGCTTCCGACCCCTCCTCTCCCTACTACGACTGGAGCACGCTCGACGAGACCGTGCAGGCGGCGGAGAGCGCAGGGCTGACGCCGATCCTCGACATCGTCCACGCGCCGTCCTGGGCGAACGCGGTGCCGCCCGCGGGCGCCGGCGGAGGCACGCCGAAGATCAAGGCCCTGCGACAGTTCGCGTACGCGCTCGCGCTCCACTACGACGGCAGCCACGGAGCGCCTGCGGAGCACGTCTTCCAGGTCTGGAACGAGCCGAACCTCAGCCTCGATCTCGACCCCGTCCGGCCGGCCGTCTACCGCTCGATGGTGAACGCGGTCGCCGCCGCCGCGCACAACGTCGACCGCCGCAACGTCGTCGTCGCCGGCGCCCTCGATCCGTTCGGGAACAAGGCGAAGCGGTTCCACACGATGGCGCCTCTCGCCTTCATGCGGAAGCTGCTCTGCGTCTCGAAGGGCGAGCAGCCGCACCGCACGTGCAAGGCGAAGGTGCACTTCGACGTCTGGTCGCACCACCCGTACACGTTCGGCGGGCCCTTCGGGCACGCGAAGAATCCGGACGACGTCTCGCTCGGCGACCTGCCGAAGATCACGAAGCTCCTGCACGCAGCGGAGCATCTGCACCGGGTCGTCTCGACGCGCAAGGTTCAGTTCTGGGTCACGGAGTTCGCGTGGGACACGAATCCGCCGCAGCCCCACGCCCTCGAGCTCCACCTCCAGGCGCGCGCCACGGCGGGGGCGCTCTATCAGATGTGGCGCTCGGGCGTCTCGCTCGCGACGTGGTTCCTGATCCAGGACGCGCCCGGGCGCACCCCCTACAAGTCGGGCCTCTACTTCGGCGGCAAGCCGATCTCGGCAGCGCGGGCCAAGCCGACCCTGCAGGCGTTCCGGTTCCCGTTCGTCGCCTATCGCCACGGGGGCACGGTCAGCCTCTGGGGACGGGACGCGACGAGTGACAAGAGGCTCGTCGTGATCCAGCTCCGCCACGGCAAGCGCTGGCGGACGGTTGCGCGCGTCCGCACTAACCTTCATGGGATCTTCCTCGCGAAACTCCACCTGCGGACCTCGAAGAAGGACTGGCTGCGCGCCCGGGCGTCCGGATCGGGCACGTCGCTCCCCTTCTCGCTCACGGTGCCGCGGTACCCGCATCTCGGGCCGTGGGGCAACCGGTGACCAGAGCCGTGCTTCGCGCCGCCGCCCTTCTCTCCATCGCCGCGCTCGCACTCGCGGCGGCCGCGTCCGCGGCCACGCAGCGCCACCACAACGCGCATCGCGTTGCGTACTCGACGCCGAGCACGCACCCGCTGCGGACGTCGATCATGGAGCCGTACCTCTTCCCGTACGACCAGCAGGGGCAGGCATTCAAGGTCGCCCGGCGCACCGGCGCGACCTACGTGCGGATGGCCGCCAACTGGGCACAGCTCGTCCCCGCCACGTTGCCGTCACCAGGCTTCGACCCGTCCAAGCCGGACTCCCCCGGCTACAACTGGGCCGCGCTCGACGGGGAGGTGCAGGCGGCGGAGAAGGCACGGCTCACGCCGATCCTCGACATCGGCGCCCCGCCGAGCTGGGCGCTCAAGGTGCCGCGCAAGGGCCACGGCGGCGGCACGCCGAAGATCACGGCGCTCGCGTCGTTCGCCCACGCGCTCGCGGTGCACTACGGCGGCGGAGGCGAGGCGCCGGTCGTGCACGTCTTCGAGATCTGGAACGAGCCGAACCTCAGCCTCGACCTCGATCCCGTGAGCGCGAAGACGTACCGCGCGATGGTCAACGCCGCGGCCGCCGAGATACATCGTGTCGACTCGGCCAACGTCGTCGTCGCCGGCCCGCTCGACCCGTTCAAGAACAAGGCGAAGCGCTTCTACTCCATCGCGCCGCTCGCCTTCATGCGGCAGCTCCTCTGCGTCTCGAAGGGGGCGCATCCGCACGCGACGTGCAAGTCGACCGTCCAGTTCGACGTCTGGGCGCACAACCCGTACACGTTCGGCGGCCCCTTCGGTCACGCCCGGCTCGCCGACGACGTCTCGCTCGGCGACCTGCCGAGGATGACGAAGCTGCTGCGGACGGCGGAGCGGCTGCACCGGATCGTGTCGGCGCACAAGGTCGAGTTCTGGGTCACGGAGTTCGCGTGGGACACGAATCCCCCAACCCGCACGCCCTCAAGATGAGGCTCCAGGCACGGGCCGCGGCGGGGGCGCTCTACCAGATGTGGCGCTCGGGCGTCTCGCTCGCGACGTGGTTCCTGCTCCAGGACCACCCGCTCGACGAGGACCCGTACCAGTGCGGCCTCTACTTCGGCGGCAAGCCGATCGCGCAGGCGCGCGCGAAGCCGACCCTCACGGCGTTCCGCTTCCCGTTCGTCGCCTACCTGCAGAGCGGCGGCGTCCGCATCTGGGGCCGCGACGCGACGAGCACGAAGCAGGTCGTCACGATCCAGCTGCGCCACGGCATCCACGGGCGCTGGAAGACGGTGGCGCGGATCGGCTCGAACCGGTACGGGATCTTCCTCGCCAACCTCCCGCTCTCGGCGAGCAAGCAGGACTGGCTGCGGGCGCGGTCGCCCGACTCCGGCACGTCGCTCGCCTACTCGCTCACGGAGCCGGACTATCCCCACATCGGTCCCTGGGGCGACTGTAGCCCGCCCCTGGGCGGCGGCTGCTCGCGGGCGGCGGAGCCGCCCTCCGCGGCCGCCTCGCTGACGCGCCGCTAGCGTTGCGCCCGTGATCGCGGCCGTCGTCCTCTTCTGGGGCTCGCTCGCGGCACTCGCGTGGACGCACGTGCTCTACCCGGCGGCGGCGGTGCTGGCGGCCCGGGTGCGCACGCGGCCGGTGGCGAAGGACGACGGCTACCTGCCCTCGGTCGCCTTGATCGTGACGGCGTACAACGAGGAGGAGGGTCGATCGAGCGCCGGCTCGAGAACCTCCGGGCCCTCGACTACCCGCCGGAGCTGCTCGAGCTCGTCGTCACCTCCGACGCCTCCACCGATCGCACCGAAGAGCTCGCCGAGGCAGCCGGGGCCGCGTGGTCCGCAACCCCCGCGGCGGGAAGGTGGCCGCGCAGGATGCTGCCGTGCGCGCGACGGAGGCGGAGGTCGTCGCCTTCTCGGACGCGAACTCGACCTGGGAGCCCGACGCGCTGCGCAAGCTCGTTCGCAACCTCGCCGATCCGCGGGTCGCCTACGTCTGCGGCCGCCTGCGCCTGGAGGCTGCGGGCGGCTCGAACCGGGAGGGCGTCTACTGGCGCTACGAGCTCGTGACCCGCGACGCGGAGTCGCGGGCTCGGCTCGATCACGGGAGGCAACGGCGCGATCTACGCCCTGCGCCGCGCCGACTACGTCGAGGTCGATCCGCGCTTCGGGCACGACCTCTCCCTCCCGTACCTCATGCCTCCGCGCAGCCGCCGCGCCGTCTACGACCCCGAGGCGGTCGCCCACGAGCGGCCCACGCCGACGAACGAGACCGAGTACCGGCGCAAGGTGCGGATGTTCGAGCACTGCTGGCTGATGGTGCTGCGCGGCCGGATGCTGCGCCGCCAGCCGCCGGGATACCTGCTCGCGCTCGTGTCGCACCGGCACCTCCGCTATGCGAGCGGCGTGCTCCATCTCGTCCTGCTCGGGAGCTCGATCGCGCTCCTCGGTCGCGGGCCTGTCTACGCGGTGCTGCTCGGCCTGCAGCTCGGCCTGCTCGCGGCCGCCGTGCTCGGCATCGCCGTCGCGCGCTACTACGCCCTCATCACCGTGGCCACGGTCGTCGCGCTCTGGAACTACCTCCGGCGCGGAGTCCCCGCGACCTGGGCGCCGCAGCGCGAGGAGGTGGCCTGAACCGGCCTGCTGACATCGCGGTCGCGGGAAGCGCGCTGCTCGTCGCGTCGCCGCTCCTCGCCCTCGCCGCCCTCGCGATCAGGCTCGAGGACGGCGGGCCAGTCTTCTACCGGCAGACGCGTGTCGGCCGCGACGGAGTCGACTTCGAGCTGCTCAAGCTGCGGACGATGGTCGTCGGGGCCGAGACGATGGGGGCCGGCTTCGCGGTCAACGAGGGCGACTCGCGCATCACGCGCACCGGCAGGTTGCTGCGCAAGCTGTCCCTCGACGAGCTGCCGCAACTCTGGAACATCCTCCGCGGCGAGATGAGCGTCGTCGGCCCGCGGCCGACGCTCCGCTACCAGGTCGAGCAGTACGACGAGCGGCAGCGCCGCCGGCTCGACGTGAAGCCCGGCCTCACGGGCTGGGCGCAGATCAACGGCCGCGCCGCGCTCCCGTGGGCGGACCGGATCGAGCTCGACGTCTGGTACGTCGAGCACCGCTCGCCGCTGCTCGACCTGAGGATTCTCGCCCGCACGCCGCTCGCTCTCTTCCGGGGGACGTACAAGGGCGAGACCGGCGGCTGGAAGCCGCCCGCCTAGCGCCCCGTCCTGCCTCGCGGTGGGCTGCCGCCGCTGCGGTGGAGCGGCTACCGTGGGCCGGTCGTGGGGGACCTCGAACCAGACGTCTCGACGCCGCTTTCCGAGTGATCCGCCGCCTACTCCCACTCGCCGTTCTCGTAGCCGTTCTCGCCGCCTGCGGCGAGAGCGCTCACCCCACGGCGACGACGGCAACGGCAACGACGAAAGCAGCCCCGCGGCTCCACCCGAAGCGGCAGGCGGCGGCCGACCCGCCGGCGACCGCGAAGCTCGTCGTCACGGTGCTCGACGGCGACCGCCGCGTGCGCGTGAGGGGTGCACGTGTCAGGCTCTTGCATCGGGAGGGACTGACCGGCAAGCACGGCGTCACCGTGATCGAGGCGCCGCGGCGACGGCTCGAGGTCACCGTCTCGGCCCGCAGCTACTCGACTGCGCGGGTGCGCGTCAACTTCCGGCGCAGCCGCCACCGGACGATCCGGATCTACCGGCCCGACCTGCAGTGGCCGCTCTACGGGGCGACGCCGGCGCGGACGCAGGCGCAGACGCACATCGCGCTGCGGCCCCCGTTCCGGCTCGTCTGGAGCCGCGGCCTCGGCCGGCTGATCGAGTTCCCGGCCGTCGTCTACGACGGCTTCGCCTACATCGCGAACGCGCGCGGCACCGTGCGCTCGATCTCGATGCGCTCCGGCAAGGTGGCGTGGCGTCACGACACCCCTGGCTTCCCCCGCACGGCCGCCTCGCCGGCGATCGACGGCCGCGACCTCGTCTACCACACGATGGGCGGCTGGGTCTACGTCCTCGACCGCGCGAACGGCCATGTCAGCTGGAGCTGGAACGCCGGCTCCTCGATCGAGTCGTCGCCCGTCGTCCGTGACGGCGTCGACTACTTCGGCAGCGCGAACGGCGAGGTGTACGCACTCGACCTGCGCAACCACCGGCTGCTCTGGAGCCGGGCGCTTGGAGCGAAGATCACCTCGAGCGCCGCGATCTCCGGCGGCAAGCTCTACATCGGCGACTACGCGGGCCGACTCTCGGCGCTCTCGCTGGCGACGGGGGTTGTGGACTGGACGGCGGTCGTGAACGGCAAGATCTACGGGACGGCGGCGGTCGCGGGCGGGCGCGTCTTCGTCCCCTCCTCCGACGGCGACTCGCTGACCGCGTTCTCGACGACGGGGCGCTACCTGTGGCGCTTCACCGCCGGCTACTACGTCTACTCGTCGCCGGCCGTCTGGGACGGCCACGTCTGCTTCGGCTCGTACGACGGCTGGTTCTACAGCGTCTCCGCGTCGAGCGGCCGGCTCCTCTGGCGCGTCCCGACGGGCGGTCCCGTCTCGGGAGCGGCCGTCATCGTCGCCGGCGTCGCCTACGCGGGCAGCTTCTCCCACCGGATCGTCGGCGTCGACGTCCGTACCGGCCGCAAAGTCCTCGACTTCCCGCACGGCGACTACGTCCCGGTCTCGGGCAACGGGATGCGGCTCCTCCTGCACGGCTTCTCCCGCATCTACGCCGTCCAACCGGTCCACCGGCAGGCGCGGTGAGCGGGTCTCCTTACGGTCCCCTCATCGGCTTCGGCTATCGTCGCGGCTCGTGACTGCGCCCGCTCCCTCCCAGCGCGGCTTTGATCCGGAGGCCGAGCAGGACGTCGATTTCGCCCGCTACGTCCGCCTGCTCGCCGTTCGCTGGTGGCTGCTGGCGGCGGGAGTCGTCGCCGGCGCCGTGATCGGCTACCTCGTCTCGCTCGGCGGGACGCAGGTGTACAAGGCGACCGCGACCCTCTACCTCGGCCAGCCGTACGCGGCGGGCAACAGCCTGGTCCAGAACCTGCAGACGAACCCCTCGGCGGTCGGCACCATCGTCAACCAGCAGCAGGTGGACGAGGCCGTGGCGACGCAATGCGCCACGAAGGTGCCCCAGTTCCGCAAGGGGATCTCGACGAAGGCGGTGAGCGGCAACGTCGCGAAGAACGGCCAGAACCCGCTCGTCCAGCTCACCGTCCAGGCGAGGAGCGCGAAGGTCGCGGAGTGCGCGGCGAACGGCCTCGCCGACGCGGCCGTGAAGAAGCTCGGTACGTACGCCCAGGGCAAGATCGCCAGCTACCAGGCGGAGATCGCCACCGACAACGCGGGCATCAAGCAGATCCAGGCCGGGCTGGCCGATCCGACGATCTCGACCACCGACAAGCTGATCCTGCAGACGCAGATGCATTCGTTCCAGCAGGACAAGATCGCGACGACGCTGGACCTGCAGCAGGCGCGGCAGGTCGAGTCGCCGCGCGTCGTCACGGGAGCCGCGGCGCGCAAGGTGACGGCACGCAGCCGCCGCAACACCGTCGTCATCGCGGCCTTGATCGGGCTCATCCTCGGAGCGCTCGCCGCGCTGCTCTGGGACCGCGTCGTTCCGCGGCTCGTGCCCCGCAACGGCGGCTGACTTAGCCTTAGGCTCCATCGCATGTTCGAGGGGAAGCGCGTCGGGGTCGTCGTGCCCGCCCACGACGAAGAGGCGCTGATAGCCGCCACGATTCGCGGCATCCCGCCGCTCGTCGACCGGATCTTCGTCGTCGACGACGGCTCGAGCGACCACACGGCCGAACGGGCGCGGGAAGTCGGCGACGACCGGGTCGAGGTCATCTCGCACGAGCGGCGCGGCGGCGTGGGCGCGGCCGTCCTGAGCGGCTACCGGCGCGCTCTCGCGGACGAGCTCGACATCGTGGCCGTGCTGAACGGCGACAACCAGATGGATCCGGCCGACCTGCCGACGCTCGTCGAGGCGGTCGCGCGCGGCGAGGTCGACTACGCGAAGGCGAACCGTCTGTTCACCGGCCAGGCGTGGCAGCTGATCCCGAAGACGCGCTACCTCGGCAACGCCGTCCTGTCGATGCTGACGAAGGTCGCCTCCGGCTACTGGCACGTGGCCGACTCGCAGTCGGGCTACACGGTCATCTCGCGAGAGATGCTCGAGCTGCTCGACCTCGAGAGGATCTACGCGAACTACGGCTTCCCGAACGACATGCTCGTCCACCTCAACGTCTGGAACGCGCGCGTCCGCGACTTCCCGTCGCGTCCGATCTACGGCGTCGGCGAGCGCTCGAACATGCGCTACCGGCACGTCGTCCCGCGAATCGCCTGGCTGCTGATCCGCGGCTTCTTCTGGCGGCTGTGGGAGAAGTACGTGAAGCGCGACTTCCATCCGCTCGTCTTCTTCTACGTGCTCGGGTTCGTCGCGACTGCCGCAGGCGTGCTCCTCGGGCTCGTCGTCGTCGGCTACCGGATCGCCGGCAACTCGATCCCCATCGCGACCGTCGTCCTCGTCGCGCTCCTCGTCCTGTCGGGGAGCCAGTTCATGCTCTTCGCGATGTGGTTCGACATGGAGTCGAACAAGGACCTCAGGTAGCTCGCGGACGCTTCGCGTCCGCTCGCTGGGATAGCGGAACTCCGCCAACGGGAGAGCGTGGTCTCCCGTTGGCTCCGTGCTGTCTTGTTTTGGGATGCTGTGGATGGGAGGGCTCTCTGGTGCGCTCGCGCGCGGCTGAGGCCGGCGCGAGCACGGTTCGGCCTCCGCGTACGCTTGCGCGTACGCTCCGACCCTGGGCTTGGGTCTGGTTGAAGCGCTCGAACCCCTGTTGGCGTAGGGCGGTGGCGTAACGCTGGGTTACGACACCGCCGAAGCTGTCGCGGGCGGGCACGCCGCCGGTAGGCGGCCTGCCCCCACGCGACACCGACGCGCGCTCGATCCTCCCCAGCCCAAGCAAGCCCTTAGAGCACGAGGGCCGGGAGACCACGCTCTCCCGGCCCTCGTTCCCTGCTCTCCAGCGAGCGAGACCGAAGGTCTCGCGAGGTAAGATCGCGCGGTGTCCACCTCCGTCGTGACAGGAGGAGCCGGCTTCCTCGGCTCTCACCTCTGCGACTACCTGCTCGAGCGCGGGCACCGGGTGGTCTGCATCGACAACCTCGTCAGCGGCTCGCTCGCGAACATCGCGCACGTCCGCGACGACGCCTTCACCTTCCTCGACCACGACGTGACGGAGCCGATCGTCCTCGACGAGCCCGTCGACTTCGTCTTCCACTTCGCGGCCCTCGCGAGCCCGGATGACTACCTGCGAATGCCGCTCCACTCGCTCAAGGTCGGCTCCTACGGGACGCACAACGCGCTCGGCCTCTCGAAGTTCAAGCGCGCCCGCTTCCTGCTCGCCTCGACGAGCGAGGTCTACGGCGACCCGCAGGTGCACCCGCAGCTGGAGACGTACTGGGGCCACGTCAACCCGATCGGCCCCCGCGGCGTCTACGACGAGGCGAAGCGCTACGCGGAGGCGCTGACGATGGCCTACCGCGGCCAGCAGGGCGTCGACACGGCGATCGTCCGGATCTTCAACACGTACGGCCCGAGGATGCGGCCGAACGACGGGCGGGCCGTCTCGAACTTCGTCCGCCAGGCGCTCGCCGGCGAGCCTCTCACCGTCTACGGCGACGGCTCGCAGACGCGCAGCTTCTGCTACGTCGACGACCTGATCCGCGGCATCGTCCTCCTCGCCGAGAGCGGCGAGCACCTGCCGGTCAACCTCGGCAACCCCGACGAGCGGACGATGCTCGAGCTCGCGGGGATCGTGAAGCGAGTCACGGGGGCGTCGAGCGAGATCGTGTTCGAGGCGCTGCCGGTGGACGACCCGCAGGTGCGGCAGCCCGACATCACCCGCGCCCGGCAGCTGCTCGGCTGGGAGCCGGAGATCCAGCTCGAGGAGGGGTTGGAACGGCTGCTGCGCGCGCAGGGCGTCGAGCCCGTGCGAGCCTGACCGATCCGGTGCCCGTCGAGCCGCTTCTCGTCCGCACGCTGCGGCGCGAGCCGGCCGAGCGCACGCCGGTCTGGTTCATGCGGCAGGCGGGCCGCTCGCTGCCCGAGTACCGGGCGCTGCGGGAACGGCACGGCTTCTTCGAGCTCGCGGGGACGCCGGAGCTGTGCGCGGAGGTGACGCTGCAACCGGTGCGGCGGCACGGGGTCGACGCCGCCGTCCTCTTCGCCGACATCATGTCGCCCGTCCTCGGGATGGGGATCGAGGTCGAGCTCGTGGAGGGGGTCGGGCCGGTCGTCGAGCCGCGGCTCGAGTCCGCGGCGGACGTCGAGCGGCTGCGCGTCGCGGAACCCGAGGAGTGGGGCGCGCCGATCCTCGAGGCGATCCGGATCGTGCGCGGGGAGCTCGAGCCGGAGCGTGCGCTCGTCGGCTTCTGCGGCGGCCCGTTCACGGTCGCCGGCTACCTCGTCGAGGGGCGGCCGAGCCGCGACTTCGCCCGGACGAAGGCGCTCATGTACCGCGAGCCGGCGGTCTGGCACGCGCTCATGGAGCGGCTCGCCGACCAGTTCGCACGCTACGTCGCGGCGCAGGCGGCCGCGGGTGCGGATGCGATCCAGCTCTTCGACTCGTGGGCCGGCGTCCTCTCGGTCGAGGACTACACGGAGCTCGTCCAGCCCTACTCGCGCCGTGTGCTCGAGGCGGCCGGCGTGCCGACGATCCACTTCGCCACCGGCGCCTCGACGGCGCTGCTCGTGGCGCTGGCCCGGACGGGGGGCGACGCGATCGGTCTCGACTGGCGGACGCCTCTCGATGCCGGCTGGCTCGCCGTCGGCGAGGACCGGGCCGTGCAGGGGAACCTCGACCCGGCGGTCCTGCTCGCGCCGTGGGAGCGGGTCGAGGAGTCGGCGCGGGACGTGCTGCGGCGGGCCGGGAGCCGTCCCGGGCACGTCTTCAACCTCGGTCACGGCGTGCTCCCGCAGACAGAGCCCGACGTGCTGACGCGGCTCGCCGGGCTCGTCCGCGACCACCGTCCGGGCCGATGAAGCACGCCGTCGTCCTCATGGCCTACGGGTCGCCGGAGCGGCTGGCCGACGTCCCCGCCTACTACTCCGACATCCGCGGCGGCCGGCCGATCGCGCCCGAGCACCTCGCCGATCTCGTCGAGCGCTACCGCCGGCTCGGGATCGAGGACTCGTCGCCGCTGAACGCGATCACGGAGCAGACGCGCGTGGCCCTCGAGCGTGAGCTCGGCCTGCCCGTCTTCACCGGGATGAAGCACTGGACCCCGCGCATCGCCGACGCCGCCGAGGCGGCGATCGCCGCCGGTGCCGACGAGATCGCCGGTCTCGTGCTGGCCCCCCACTACTCGGCGCTGTCGATCGCCGGCTACCGCGAGCAGCTGGAGCGCGCGCTCGCGGGACGCGCCGAGCTGCAGTTCGTCGAGAGCTGGCACGACGAGCCCGGTTTCGTCGAGCTGCTCGCCGCCCGTGTTCGCGGCACGGACGCCCACGTCGTGTTCACTGCCCACTCGCTGCCGGCGCGGATCCTCGCAGCGGGCGACCCTTACCGCGACCAGCTGCTCGAGACGTCGCGGCTCGTCGCCGACGCGGCCGGGCTCCGTGCGTGGAGCTTCTCCTTCCAGAGCGAGTCGCCGACCGGCGAGCCGTGGCTCGGCCCTGACATCCTCGAGCATCTCGAGGCGCTGCGGCGGCAGGGCGTCGAGCGCGTCCTCCTCTGTCCGGTCGGGTTCGTCTCCGACCACCTCGAGATCCGCTGGGATCTCGACGTCGAGGCACGGGAGAAGGCCGTCGAGCTGGGGCTGGCGCTCGAGCGGATCGAGATGCCGAACGCAGATCCGGAGTTTGTACGGACACTTGCGACGATCGTGCGCAGGGTGCTGCGGGTACCGTCCGCGGCATGAGTTCCCGTGCCTGCCCGGACTGGCCCGAGCTGATGGAGATCGCCCCCGAGCTTCAGTTCAAGCACTACACGGTCGCCGAGGCGAGGCTCCCGGCGGACGCGCTCATGCACGTCCCCGACGTGCCGCTCTCCGAGATCGCGATCTGCTGCGACCTCGGGCGGCACGTCTTCCATGCCGGCCACACCGACGAGCGTGTGGCGGAGGCGCTGCGGGCGAGCCACTGGTTCGACGTGCGCGACTGGGTCGCGGCCGGGCGACCCGGCATGTAGCTCGCGGACGCTTCGCGTCCGCTCGCTGGAGTGCATGGAACTCGGGCCGGGAGAGCGTGGTCTCCCGGCCCTCGTGCAGAAGGGCTTTGCTTGGGCTGCAGGAGGTTCGAGCGCCGCGCCGGGGTCGCGTGGGGGCAGGCCGCCTACGGCGACGTGCCCGCCCACGACAGCTTCGGCGGCGTCGTAACGCACCGTTACGCCGCCGCCCAACGCAGCCGGGGGTTCCAGCGCTTCAACCACACCCCAGACAAAAACAGCACGAAGCCGGCCGGAGACCACGCTCTCCGGCCGGCGGAGTTCCCTTGTCCCCGGGCGAAGAGCGCAGCTCTTCGCCCGCCCCCTATACGGGGTTGGGCAACGCCCGACCCTGCAGGAAGGCGAGGACGTTGTCGACGAGGACCCGCGTCATCGCCGCCCTCGTCTCGACCGTGGCGCTGGCGAGGTGCGGCGTGAGGACGACGTTCGGCAGGTCCACGAGGCGTTCCGGGACGTGCGGCTCGGCGGCGAACACGTCGAGGCCGGCGGAGATGCGTCCCGTGACGAGCTCGTCCACGAGCGCCTCCTCGTCCACGACCGGGCCGCGGGCCGTGTTGATCAACGTCGCGCCGTCGCGGAGCAGGCCGAGACGCTCCCGCGAGACGAGCCCTCGGGTCTCCGCCGTGAGCGGGACGTGGAGCGAGACGACGTCCGAGGCGCGCAGCAGCTCGTCGAGCGGCACTCCTCCGGAGCGGCGGTGGTGGACGACGCGCATGTCGAACGCCTCCGCGCGCCGCGCCACTGCGACGCCGATCCGGCCGAGGCCGACGAGGCCGAGCGTGGCGCCTGCGAGGTCCCGCCCGAGGAGCTCGGGTTGCGCCCAGCCACGCCGCCAGCCGCCTGCACGGACGAAGCGATCGGCCGTGACGAGGCGCCGGCGGCAGGCGAGGACGAGTGCGAGCGTGAGATCGGCGACGGCGGCGTCGAGCACGCCCGGCGTGTTCGTGACGGCGATCCCTCGCTCGCGGCACGCTGCGACGTCCACGGTGTCGAAGCCGACGCCGTAGTTCGCGACGAGACGCAGGTCGGGGAGAAGATCCAGCTCCGGAGGGCTCACGCGCGCGACGACGGCGACGAGTACCTCGACACCGGGCAGCGGCGCCGCCGGCGGCCACGTCTCGAGTTGCTCGACTCCCGGCAGCTCCTCCCACGCCGGCCCGGGAAGCCGCTGTGTCGCCACGACCTGCACCGCGTCAGTATCGCCACCAGACGTAGGCTTGCCCACGTGACCACGATCGTCGTTCCGTTCGCGGGTGCGGAGGGCAAGACGCGCCTCCACGCCTCGGATCGCATGCGGGCGGAGCTCGCCGAGGCGATGTTCCTCGACGTCCTGACGGCCTGCCTCCCCGTCGGCGAGACTCGCGTCGTCACGCCCGACCGCGAGGCGGCCCGGGCGGCCCTCGCGGCGGGTGCGGAGGCGCTGGCCGACCCCGGGGCGGGGCAGGGGGCGGCCGTGCTCGCCGGGCTCGAGGGCGTGGAGCCCGGCGCGGTCCTCGTCGTCAATGCCGACCTCCCGTGCGTCGTGCAGCACGATCTGCGTTCGCTCCTCGCCGCGACACCCGCCGGCGGCATCGCGATCGTCGAGGCGCTCGACGGGACGACGAACGCCCTCAGCCTTCCGGCGCCCGAGGCCTTCGCGCCGCTCTACGGCCCGGCGAGTGCCGGCCGCTTCCGTGCGCACGCTGCCGCGCTCGGGCTCGAGGCGGTCGCGGTAGCCCTGCCGAACCTCATGGACGATGTCGACACGATGGACGATCTCGTGCGGCTCCAGCTCCGGACGGGCCCCCGTACGCAGGCCTGCCTCGGCGAGCTCCCCGGCCTTTTCGGCCGGGCGGCGCCGGCTTCGCCGGCGGCGCTGCCGGCCGATCGGAGCAACGTCTGAACGTCACCGTGCTGTCGGGAGGCGTGGGCGGCGCGCGCTTCGTCCGGGGCGTCGTCGACGTCGCCGGGCGGGCCGCGACGACC
The DNA here is from genome assembly GCA_963775155.1 of uncultured Actinomycetes bacterium. Lineage (GTDB taxonomy): Bacteria > Actinomycetota > Thermoleophilia > Gaiellales > Gaiellaceae > Palsa-739. The sequence goes on from CAVZHU010000007.1 coordinate 382,362, forward strand.
GTGATCGGCAACGTGGGCGACGACGTCGAGGTGTTGGGCCTCCATGTCTCGCCCGATCTCGACTCGATCCTCTACGCGCTCGCCGGGCTCGCCGACGAGCGGCGCGGCTGGGGACGGGCGGGGGAGACGTGGAAGGCGCTGGAGACGGCGGCGGCGCTCGGCGGCGAGTCGTGGTTCGCGCTCGGCGATCTCGACCTGGGCCTCCACCTCGTCCGGACGCAGGCGTTGCGCTCGGGGGAGCCGCTGTCGGCGGTGACGCGGCGGCTCGCGGCTGCGCTGGGGGTCGGGACGCAGCTGCTGCCGGCGACCGACGACCGGCTCCGCACCTGGCTGGAGACGCCGGCAGGCCCCTTCCCCTTCCAGGAATGGTTCGTCGCGCGCGGCCACCGCGACGAGGTGGACGCCGTGCGCTTCGAAGGCGCGGCTGCGGCCCGGCCCGCTCCCGGGACGCTCGAGGCCCTCGCGCAGGCCGACCTGATCCTGCTCGCGCCGAGCAACCCGTACGTCTCGCTCGGCCCGATCCTCGCCGTCCAGGCTCTCCGCGACGCGCTCGCTGCGCGCCGGGTGCCGTGCGTCGCCGTCAGCCCCCTGATCGGCGGGCGGGCGGTGAAGGGGCCTGCCGACCGGATGCTGCGCCGGCTCGCGGGCGGCACCTCTCCCCGGCAAGTAACAGACTGTTACAAGGGCTTGATCGACGCGCTCGTCGTCGACGAGGCCGATGCGGACGACGTCGACGGGCTCGGCGACGTGCGGCCGATCGTGACGCGGACGCTCATGGTGGACGCCGAGTCGCGCCGCCGCGTCGCGGAGGTCGCGTTGGGTGCGGTGCCGGCGTGAGAGTCGTGATCCTCGGTGGCACGGGAGACTTCGGTCTCGCTCTCGCCCGGCGGCTCGTGGCAGCCGGAGACGAGGTCGTGATCGGCTCCCGCGACGCGGAGCGGGCGCGGGAGAAGGCGCACGAGGCCGGGGCAGCCTCCGGCGCGGCGAATGGGGAGGCGGTTCGGGGCGCCGACCTGGTCGTGCTCGCGACGCGGGCCGACGCGGCGCTGGCGACCGTCGCCGAGCTCGCCGGCGCGATCGGAGAAGCGCCGCTGCTCAGCGTCGCGAGCGAGCTCTCCTTCGGGCCGGACGGCGCGCGGCCGGGGTCGGACTCGCGCTCGCTCGCCGAGCGGACGCAGGAGCTCGTCCGCGGACCGGTCGTGGCCGGCCTCCACTCTCTCGCCGCCGGGAAGCTGGCCCGTAGCCGCCCCGAGGAAGATGCCTTCGTCTGCGGCGACGACGCCGGGGCCAAGAGGCTCGCCCTCGAGCTCGCGGCGAAGGTCGTCGCGGGACGGGCGCTCGACGCAGGCCCACTGGCGAGCGCCCGCTCGCTCGAAGGGCTGACGGCGGTGCTCGTCAACCTCAACCGGCGCTACGAGGGACACGCCGGCATTCGCATCACCGGGTTGTCGTGACCTCGTTCTCGGTCACCGCGGTCGAGGGGCTGCCGGAGCTGCGCGAGGGCGACGACCTCGCGGCGCTGATCACGGAGCGCGCGGAGCTGCGGGACGGGGACGTCGTCGTCGTCGCCCAGAAGGCGGTCTCGAAGGTGGAGGGGCGCGTCGTCGCCCTGGCGGACGTCGAGCCCTCGCCGCGCGCGCACGAGCTCGCGGACGGACAGGCCGACCCGCGCCGCATCCAGGTCATCCTCGACGAGGCGGCCGAGCTCGTCCGCATCCGCCCGCCGCTGCTCATCGCCCGCACCCGCCACGGCTTCGTCTGCGGCTCCGCCGGCGTCGACGCCTCGAACGCGCCCGAGCCGGAGACGGTCGTCCTGCTCCCGGTCGATCCCGACGCCTCCGCCGCCCGCTTGCGGGAGGCGCTGCGCGAGCGCAGCGGCGCCGACGTCGGCGTGATCGTGACCGACTCCTTCGGCCGGCCCTGGCGTGCGGCGACGACCGATGTCGCGATCGGCGCCGCGGGGGTCGAGGTCGTGCACGATCTCGCGGGCGAGCGCGACCCCGCCGGCTACGAGCTGCACGCGACGCGGATCGCCGTCGCCGACGAGATCGCCGGCGCGGCGCAGCTCGTCTTCGGCAAGCTCGATCGCGTCCCGGTCGCCCTCGTGCGCGGGCTCGACGTGCGCGGCAGCGACCGTGCCGCCGACCTCGTCATCCCGCCCGAGACCGATCTCTTCCGCTAGCGGGAGCTAGAGGCGGCGGCGAGCGCCTTGACCCGCATCGCGGCGAGCTTGTCGGCCGTGGTGGCGTCGTGCGACCAGGCCGGCCAGGAAAACGGCGTCTTCGTCTTGAGCGGGCAGCCGATCGTGCAACCGAGCTTCGCCCCCTTCGCCGAGGTGGAGAAGAGGCCGCCCAGCAGATTCGACACCGCCTTCGCGCCGTGCCGGTGGCGGACGATGTTGAGGATCTCCCAGTCCTCGATCCCCTCGCGCAGCACCTCGAGGCGGGCGCTGGGGATCGGGCCGTTGGCGCCGGGGTAGATCAGGACGAAGCCGCCCTGGGCCTTGTTGTTCGAGACGAGCGGGTTGTCCGTGCCGTACGTGGTCGTGCCCTGGCCGTAGAGGAGGCCGCTGATCCCCTCGAGCGCCGCCCAGTCGACGAGGACGCGCGGGTCGGTGAGCGGCTCCGTCGCGGCGAAGCTGGGCGTGGCGTGCGACTTGGTCTCGTACGTGTACGTCCAGATCTGCTTGCCCTGCTTCCGTACCTTGTCGATCAGCCTCAGCCTCTGGGTGGCGTGCGAGATGTGCCTCTTCATCTGGCTCGGCGTCGTGTACTTGCCGTAGTAGCGGCTCGCGAGCACGACCCAGGTGTCGATGTCGTCGGTGCCGCCGTTCCAGAGGAGCTTGTTCTGCGGTGACGGGCTGCCGGTCACGATCACGTGGCTGTCGGGGAAGCACGAGTGGGCGACCGACGCCTGCTGGCTGACCGTCGCGACGTTCTTCGGGCCCGGTTCGTCCAGGCCCCAGAGGTAGGGATAGGCGGAGAGCCAGCCGTGCTGCTGCCAGTAGCCGTACACCGAGCGGAGATAGGGGCACCAGGTCTGCGGCGCGTAGGGCGACAACCCGGCGACGGGGTGGCTGCCCCAACGCTGGGTCGAGATCGGGATCCACATCGAGGCGAACTGCCGCGGGTTGCCGACGGCCTGGTCCATCTGGTCCACGGCGTCGAACCTCCAGTAGAGGTTCCGCTCGTAGCCCGAGCTCGAGGTCGGGTTGCCGTAACCCCAGTTGTTCGGTGAGATCCGGTACGAGGAGAGGAAGCTGAACAGGCCCGGCAGCGACGCGCCGACGTGGGTGCCGTACAGCTTGTTCACCTCGGCGTCGTACGACTGCGGCTTGACGTTGAAGGCCGTGAGCAGGCTGCCCGAGATCTGGTTCGGCTGCGGCAGCGTCACGCCGTAGACGGTGACGGTGATCGGCACCGTTGTGGCGGCGCCGTCGGCGACGACCTGCACCGAGCCGCGGTACGTGCCGGCTGCGGTCCCGTAGGGCACCGTGACCTGCAGCCAGAGGGGTTGGTTGACGTGCTCGGTCGAGCGCTGCGAGCCGTCCCACGGCATGAGCGCGTCCGGGACGGGCGTGCCGTTGACCGAGACGTAGTGGGCGAACAGGAGTCGGAGCTGGAGCGGCGAGGCGATCCCCGGCGAGGAGATCGCCACGTCCTGCGCTCCGTGGACGAGGATCGTCGCGTCGTCCACGCCCCCGATCGCCATCGCCAGCGACACGGACGAGGTCGCGCCGGCCGGCGCCGGAGAGGACGCCGCGAACGTCGTGCCCGAGGGGTACGCGCCGACGGTCATGCCGGCCTTGGCCTTCTGCGCGAAGCCGTGGCTCGCGCCGGCAGCCTGGACAGTCCGGGCGGCGCTGGAGCCTGCGCTGAGAGCCAGGACGAGGGGAACGACGGCAAGCCGGAGAATGATCCGCATGCTCAATGTGGTCGGCCGCCCGTCCCGGAACCAAGACCCTCGAATTGGGGAGCGAGGCCGGCTCTGTGTGTGTGCCTTACTGCAGGGGCGCCGGAGTGGCGTGTGCGGCGAGGCTCACGCCGCCCAGGCCTGCAGGGCCAGGTACGCGGGCGTCAAGCCGAGATTCGGCGTCAGCAGTGACAGGCCGGCCTGCCAGGTCCCGGCTTTGGCGGTCGAGTCCTCGTTCTGCGCCTCGAACCAGAACGCCGCGCTCACGTAGGGCAGATGGTCGGCGATATAGGTGAACGAGTCGCGCAGAACCTGTGCCTGCGTCTCCGTTCCGACGGCGGCACTCGACCAGCTGAACTCGGTGAACCAGATCGGCTTGTTCCCGTCTCCGTAGGCGAGCATGGCGTCGCGGATGGATTGGGTGGCGCCGAGCACCTGAGCGGCATCCGTGTTCGTGCGAATGCGCGGATAGGGATGGGTGGCCATCACGTCGAAGTAGCCGGCCGCCCCTGCCGCGTAGGTGGCGCGAATCCAGCCGGCGTCGCTGTGGGCGGTGCCGCCGTACACGACCAGCGCAGCCGGGTTCGCCTGCTTCACAGCCGCATACGCCCCCTGCAGCAGGGTCACGTACTGCCCGGCGGTGCCCTGCCAGAAGTGGCGCGTGTTCTCCTCGTTCCAGATCTCCCAGGCGGACACCCCTGGATACCGGGCGGCGAGATAGCCGATCGCCGCTGCGTACGTCGCCGGGTTCTTCGGCGCTGCGTTCCAGGCGCCGCTGCCGGCCCAGGGAGGAGTGCCGACGACGGGGACGAGGACGCGCAGGCCGTTGGCCTGGGCCTGGTCGACGCAGTCGCCGAACCTCGCCAGCACGTCCTGGTTGTACGAACCGGGCGCAGGTTCGAAGGCGTTCAGGGCAAAGGCCAGCCTGACCCACTGGACGTGCGCCGCCGCGAGGGCGGCGTAGACCTTCGCCCGGTCCCTAGGCGAGGCGTCGATGCAGTCGAACCTCACGCCGACGGCGTCGTTGTGCGCGACCTGCACCACCCGGTTCGCGACCTCGAAGCCGCTGCCGCCGCCGCCGTGCTGGGCCGCGAACGTCGCGGACGCCGAGCCTGCGCCGAGAGCCAGCGCGACAAGGACGAGCGCGAGTCCGAGAGTGATCCGCATGGTCCAAGCTGTCGGCCGGCGGCCGTGTACTTGACAGCCCTCGAAGGCGGGTCGTGACCCTTAAGCCCGCCCCGGGGCCGATCACTTGAGTTAGAACACGCGGAGTGAGCGAGACGGTCGAGCAGGCGAACGCGCTTCTGCGCGAGAAGGGGTACGGCGAGCGCGACCTCGCGGTCCACGCCGGACCGCGAGGCAAGGCCCTGCTCAAGGGGAACAGGATCCTGAGCCCGCTCAGTGACGAAGCTGAGGTCGTGCTCCGCGTCGTGCGCGAGCTCGTCCCCGCCGCTGCCGAGCTGGGCGCGAAGGTCCTGCGCCCGGCGGAGCTCCGCGCCAGGCTCTGAGCAGCGTCGCTGGGAGGAGCAGGACGAGGATCGCGTCGCTCGTCAGGCACCACTGGCAGAACGCGTGCAGGATCCCCGCCTGCACGTAGAGCAGCACGAGCGAGACGGCGAAGCCGGTCAGGGCCGCAACGAACCCGACTCCGCGCGCGAGCCCGCCGCGCGCGAGCCCGGACCAGGCGAGGACGAGGTAGCCGGCCAGCCCGATCGCGGCGACGGGCACACCTGCGACCTCCGCGTAGCGCGACGTCTGCACCGTCTCGCAGCCGCCCGTGGCGCACGCGATCCGGACGTGGCCGTAATGGGCGACGGTGAGGTAGGCGGCGATTCCTGCGCCCGTGAGCGAGAGGAGGAGGACGGCGCCGCGGAGGCGGCGGTCGCTCACTGCTTCAGCGCTGCGTCGAGCGCGGGCGTGAGCGCCGAGGCGGTGAGGCTGCTGACGCGGACGAGCTGGAGCTGCCCGCCGGTCTGCCCGACCGCGAAGCTCGGCGTCGCCGTCACACCGGCGTCTCGGGCCGTCACGTTCGCCTGCGTGACCAGGCGGTCGACGGCGGCAGAGCCCTGGTCGGCGAGCATGCGGTCGGTGTCGAGTCCGGGCACCGCCGACCCGATGTCCCGCAGCAGCGAGTCGGTCACCCAGCCGGCATTCTCGGTTCCCTGGTTCTCGTACAGAAGCTCGAGCACGTTCCAGAACCGGTTCTGCTGCGCGGCCGCCAGCGCCGTTCGCAGCGCCGTGAGCGAGTCCGGCCCGACGAACGCCAGCCCGTCGAAGACGACGCGGACCTTCCCCGTCCGGACGTAGCCGTCGACGATGTCGGGTAGCGCGTCGCGCTCCCACACGCCGCAGTACGGGCACTGCGGGTCGGCGAACTCGACGAGGGTGACCGGCGCGGACGGACTGCCGAGAGCGGTGCCGTGCTGCGGGATCCCTTCCAGGAGCGTGGCGACGCGGGCGGCGCCGGTCACGGTCGACGACGCCTGTGTCCCGCCGCCGGAGCCGAACGCGAACACGGCCGCGAGCGCGCCCGCCGCCACGACGGCGACGCCGAGCGAGCCGAGGACCAGCATGCGACGACTCATGCCCGCAGTGTCGGGCTCCCGGGCGCGGGCCGCATCGGCGGTCCTACGCACTCGACTGTACGGAAAGCCACGGATATCGTGCATCCCGGTGGATACCGCCACGGACCGGACGCGGGCGCTCGTCGAGGCCGGAATCGCGCTCTCGTCGGAGCTCTCGCTCGACGCTGTCCTCCAGAAGCTCGTCGAGACCGCTGCCGAGCTCACCGGCGCGCGCTACGCGGCGCTCGGCCTCCGCGACCCGTCCGGGGAGTGGCTCGAGCGCTTCGTGACGGCGGGCATCGACGAGGAGACGCGCGCGGCGATCGGCGAGCTCCCGCGCGGCCGTGGCATCCTCGGCGTACTCCTCCGCGACCCTCGGCCGTTGCGGCTGCACGACCTGCGCGACGACCCGCGCTCGGTCGGCGTCCCCCCGAACCATCCGCCGATGACCTCCTTCCTCGGCGTCCCCGTCCACCTGCGCGGCGTCGTCTACGGCAACCTCTATCTGACGGAGAAGGCGAACGGCGCCGACTTCGGCGAGGACGACGAGGCGGCGGTCATCATGCTGGCCGCGCAGGCGGCCGTCGCGATCGAGAACGCCCGCCTCTACGAGACCGCAACCCGCTGGGCGAGCCAGCTCGAGTCGCTCAACGGCGTGATGAACGTACTCGTGACCGAGTTCGACCTCGACACGCTGCTCACGCTCGTCGCCGAACAGCTGCGGGAGCTGATCGACGCGCGCTTCGTCGCGATCGCGCTACCCGCCGCCGGCGACCGGCTGCGTCTCGCCGCGGTCGCCGGCGGCGGGGAGGCGGACCATGCCGCGCTCCAGCTCGGGCCGGGCTCGAAGACGGCCCGCGTCCGGGCGCGCCGGCGGAGCGAGCGTGTCGACTCCGTTCTCGACGATCCCGAGGTCGACCAGGAGGCGGCGCGGCGGCTCGCCGTGCGAACGGGGCTCTACGTGCCGCTGCTCGTCCGCGACGAGGCGATCGGCGTGATCGTCGCCCACGACAAGGAGGGGCCGGACGCGCGGTTCGGCGCGGACGATCTGCGGCTGGCGGAGATCTTCGCCGCGCGTGCGGCCGTCGCGGTCGAGCTGCGCCAGCGGGTCACGCGCGACGCGCTTCAGCGCGTCGTCTCGGCACAGGAGCTCGAGCGGCGCCGGCTTGCCCGGGAGCTACACGACGAGACCGGCCAGGCGCTCACCTCGATCCTGCTCGGGTTGCGCGGCCTCGAGGAGGTGAAGGACGAGCAGACGCTGCGAGCCTCGGTCGCAGAGGTGCGCGACCTCGTGCGCTCGACGCTGCAGGACGTGCGCCGCCTCGCCGTCGAGCTGCGGCCGACGGCGCTCGACGACTTCGGTCTCGTCGCCGCCCTCGAGCGGCTGACCCACAGCTTCGGCGAGCAGACCGGGATCGCGATCGAGTTCGTCCAGACCGTCCCCGACGGCAGGCTCCCGCCCGAGGTCGAGACGGCGCTCTACCGGATCGTGCAGGAGTCGCTGACGAACGTCGTCAAGCACGCGCGGGCGGACAGCGTGAGCATCGTGCTCACCCGCAAGGCCGACTCCGTCTCCGTCCTCGTCGAGGACGACGGGATCGGCTTCGAGCCCGGGCGCGAGCGCCCGGAGGGGCTCGGGCTGCTCGGCATGCGGGAGCGTGTCTCGCTCCTCGGCGGCAGGGTCGCCGTCGAGTCGCGCCCCGGCTCGGGCACGACCTTCGTCGCGGAGGTCCCGCTCCGGTGATCACGCTTCTCGTCGTCGACGACCACCAGCTCGTCCGGGCCGGCCTGCGCCGCCTGCTCGAGGCCGAGGAGGACCTGACGGTGGAGGACGAGGCGGGGTCGTCCCACGACGCCGTCCGGCTCGCGCGCCTGCACAAGCCCGACGTCATCCTGCTCGACGTCGTCATGCCCGGCGGCTCCGGCCTCGACGCGATCCCGGAGATCCTCGCCGCGTCGCCGGACTCTCGGATCCTCGCGCTCTCGATGCAGGACGACCCGACCTACGTGCGTCAGGCCTTCGCGTCGGGCGCGAGCGGCTACGTGCTGAAGGAGGCGGCCGACGACGAGCTGCTCCTCGCCGTGCGGGAGGTCGCTGCGGGGCGGCGCCACGTCGACCCGCAGCTCGGGGCCCGCCTCGCGGCGGCCGACGCGGTCGCGCAGGCCGAGGAGGAGACGGATCCGCTCTCCGATCGCGAGCGCGAGGTGCTCCGCCTGCTCGCCCTCGGCTACACGAACCAGGAGATCTCGAAGCAGCTCTTCATCTCCGTCCGCACGGCCGAGACGCACCGGGCGCGGATCATGCAGAAGCTCGGTCTCACGACCCGCGCCGAGCTCGTCCGGAACGCAATCCGGCGCGGGCTGCTCCAGGAGGAGAGCGACGGGTAGCGAGCCCGAAGGGGGGCTCCTACAGCTCCGGAAGCGTGACGTCTTCCTCGCGAGGCTGTACGGCACAACTCCTCTACGATGGGCCGGTCGGACGGTGAGCGTCATGAGGGCCTGGTTGACAGATGCGTGAGGAATTCCTGGTCTTCGGCAAGCCGGACATCGGGCCCGAGGAGATCGCCGAGGTCGTCGACTCGCTCGAGCGAGCGTGGATCGGGACGGGACCGAAGGTGCGCCGGTTCGAGGAGGCGCTCGAGAAGTACCTCGACGTCCCCCACGTGCGCTGCGTCTCGTCCTGCACGGCCGCGCTCCACCTCGGACTCCTCTGCCTCGGCGTCGGCCCGGGGGACGAGGTGCTCGTTCCCGCCATGACCTTCGTCGCCTCCGCCAATGCCGTCGAGCACGTGGGTGCGACGCCGGTCATGGTCGACAGCGAGCCCGGTACCGGGCTCATGGATCTCGACCTCGCGGAGACCGCGATCGGCCCGCGGACGAAGGCGATCATGCCGGTGCACCTCGCCGGCCGCCCGGTCGACCTCGACCGGTTGAACGCGCTTCGCGATCGGTATGGCCTGCTCGTGATCGAGGACGCGGCGCACGCGATCGGCGCCGAGTGGGACGGGCGGAAGGTCGGCTCTTCCGGCAACCTCGCCGCCTTCTCCTTCTACGCGACGAAGAACCTCACGACCGGCGAGGGCGGCGCGCTGGCAACCGGCGACCTCGAGATCGCCACACGCGTGGAGCAGCTTGCCCTGCACGGCCTCAGCGCCGGTGCCTGGCAGCGGTTCTCGGATTCCGGCTACAAGCACTATGACGCGACGGAGCCTGGGTTCAAGTTCAACATGACGGACCTGAATGCGGCCCTCGGACTCCACCAGTTGCCACGGCTCGACACCGGCATCCACTACCGCGCCGAGCTGTGGGCACGGTACGACGCTTTGCTCCGCGGTTTGCCGCTCGAGAGGCCGGCTCCCGTCACGGACAGGGTGCTGCATGCGCGGCACCTGTACCAGGTGCTCGTCCGCCCAGAAGCCTCCGTGGAGCGCGACGAGCTGCTCTCACTGCTGACAGAGAGCAAGATCGGGGTCGGAGTCCACTATCGCGGCGTCCACCTCCACCCGTACTACCGCGACAAGTACGGGCTCGAACCCGCCGCGTACCCGGTCGCGACCGACATCTCGAACCGGACGGTGTCGCTGCCGCTCGGCACGAACCTCACGCATGCCGACCAGGACGACGTGGTCGAGGCGCTGCAGACGCACCTGGTGGAGCCGGCGTAGCCGTCGCTGTGACCTCTCCTGCCGACCCGGGAGCCCGCGGGGACTCCTCCGGCGGCCGGCGAGTCGAGCGCCTCTTTCCGTGACGCTTCCGGCACGGTGGCAGCCACCGTTACGGAACCGCTACGCCTTCCTCGCGAGGCTGCGGCGAAGCGCCGCCAGCCGCTCGTCCCACGCCGCGCCGACGGAGACCATCCACTCGACCGCCTCGTCGAGCGGGGCGGGCGTGACCTCGTACCGCGTCTCGCGACCGGAGCGGGTCGCGCGGAGAAGTCCGGCCTCCGCGAGGGCCGAGAGCTGCTTCGCGACCGCTTGGCGCGTGACCGGCCGCTCGGCCGCGAGCTCGGTCGCGGTCGCCGTGCCGCGCGCTGCCACCGCCTCGACGAGCGAGCGCCGCCCGGGGTCGCCGAGCGCCGCGAAGACGCGGTCTACGCCGCCGCTGCCGTCGTCCACGCCAGCGTCAGCGCACGCAGCTCGAGCGCGGGACCGAAGTCGGGGGACGACTCCACGACCCGGACGCGCGTGCCGCCGCCGGCCGGCTCGAGCTCGAGCACGACAGTGCCGCCGTCGTCCCAGTCGAGGACGAGCCGCTGCTCCTCCTCGAGCTCCCGCACGACCGCCCGCCGCTCGTCGCCGTCTCCCCACCGGAAGAGGCCGTCGCCGCCGGGGCACGCGTCGAGCTCCACCTCGGTCGCGAACCACTCCTCGAGTCGCTCGGGCACCGTGAGCGCCTCCCACACCTCGTCGGGCGCCTCCGGCACGACGATCTCCCGCTCGACCTCCATCGCGACCTCCCGTTCCTCGACGTGCAACCTGGCGGTTGCGTATAATGTGCAACCGATGAGTAGCGTATCCAACCAGGTCGTGCCGATGGTGGTCGAGTCCGACGGCCGCTTCGAGCGCTCATTCGACATCTTCTCGCGGCTGCTGCGCGAGCGGATCGTCTTCCTCGGCACCGAGGTCGAGGCGTCCTCCGCGAACCTCGTCGTCGCGCAGCTCCTGTTCCTCGAGGCGGAGGATCCGGACACCGACGTCAGGCTCTATCTCAACTCGCCGGGCGGCGACGCGTACGCGGGGATGGCGATCTACGACGCGATGCAGTACGTCAAGCCGGACGTGCAGACCTACTGCATCGGCATGGCGATGTCGGCCGCGGCGCTGCTGCTCGCCGGCGGAGCGCCCGGCAAGCGCTACGTCCTGCCGAACGCGAAGGTGATGATCCACCAGGGCTCGGGAGGCTTCCGCGGCACGCCGGCCGACATCCAGATCGCGGCGCGGGAGATCCTCGCGCTCACGCGTCGCTACGCGGAGGTGCTCGCGCACCACTCCGGCCGTGACGTGGAGCAGGTGATGCGCGACATCGACCGCGACCGCTTCCTCGCGCCGCAGGAGGCCGTGGACTACGGGCTCGCCGACGTCGTGCTGGCAGCGCGCAACGGTGATTCCCCCGGCTAGCCTCGGGGGGTGGCCGCGAGCATCGTCGACGAGCTCCCGTTCGGCTTCGGCTGGCTCGACGGCGGTTCGTTCATGCGCCGCTGCTCCCACGCGCTGGCCGTGGACGGGCGCGTGTGGCTCGCCGACGCGGTCGCGGACGAGGCGGCGCTCGAGCGGGTGGCCGGCCTCGGCGAGCCGGCCGGCGTCGTCCAGCTCCTCGACCGGCACAACCGCGACAACGCGGCGGTCGCCGCCCGGCTCGGCGTGCCGCTCCACGTCGTGCCGCAGGAGGCCCCGGAGGGAGCGCCGTTCGAGGTCGTGCCGCTCGTCCGGAACCGCTTCTGGCGCGAGGTCGCGCTCTGGTTCCCGGCGCAGCGGACGCTCGTCGTGGCCGAGGCGCTCGGCACCGCGCAGTTCTACCGCGCGCCGCAGGAGCGGGTGGGGGTCGCGGCGCTCCTGCGCCTGACGCCGCCGCGGCGGCTGCTCGCCTTCGAGCCCGAGCACCTCCTCGTCGGCCACGGCGAGGGCGTCCACGAGGACGTGGCGGCCGCCGTCGCGGACGCCGTCGGGCACTCCCGGTCGCGGATCGGCTCCTGGCTCTGGGCCGGCCTGCGCGCCCACGGGCCCGGCGGGACGCACCCGATCCGCCGGCGTTCGTAGACTCCGGCCGGTGACCGCCGGCAAGCGAATCGCGATCCTCTTTCACGAGCGCGAGGCGCAGTTCGACCAGTCGCGGTATCTCGTCCACCACCTGGCTCGGTTCTGGCGCGAGGAGGGCCACGAGGTCGTCTACGTCTTCGGCACCGGGACGTTCGTGCCGGCAGATCTCGTCGTCGTCCACATCGACCTCACGGTCGTCCCCGACCGCTATCTCGAGTTCGCGGCGCGCTATCCCGCGGTCGTGAACGGCAGGCTCCGGGACATCCGCAAGTCGACGACGAGCACGATCCTCGTTCGCCCGGGGGACGGCTGGGCGGGTCCGGTGATCGCCAAGTCCGACTGCAACTACGGCGGCGGCCCCGACCGGCTCCTCGAGCCCTCGCTCGTCGAGCGCTGGCCGCGCTTCGACGCCGTGCGGAGCAGGCTGCTCGGCGCCGTCGGCCTGTCGTCGCTCAGGAGGTGGCAGCAGTACCGCGTCTTCGAGCGCGCCGCCGACGTGCCCTCGCGCTGGCTCCGGCGGCGTGACATCGTCGTGGAACGGTTCCTGCCCGAGCTCGAGGACGGCCTCTACCACTACCGCATGTGCCAGTTCCTCGGCGATCACGTGCGGTGCACGCGGATCGGCTCGCCCCGCCCGGTGTTCAAGGACGCCGACGCGACGAAGGCCGAGGCGGTCGAGCCGGATCCCGAGACGGAAGCGTGGCGCGAGGAGTTCGGCGCCGACTACGGCAAGATCGACTACGTCTTGCACGACGGCGAACCCGTTCTGCTCGACCTCAACAAGACGACCGGTGCGACGGCGCGCGTCTCCGAGGCGCTCGAGGCGGCGCGGCGCTACCAGGCTCAGGGCATCTACGCCTACCTCTGAGCGGTCTACCGAGCCGAGTCCGGCGGCTCCCAGGCGACGCTGTCGCCGAGGATCTCGTCGATCCGGACGAGGGTCTTCTCGTCGAGCTCGACGCCGGACGCGGCGGCGTTGTCCTCCACCTGCTCCGGCCGCGTCGCGCCGACGATCGCCGACGCGACGTTCTCCTCCCGCAGCACCCAGGCGAGCGCGAGCTGCGCCAGCGTCAGGCCGAGCTCCTCTGCGACCGGCCGCAGTCGCTGCACGCGCTCCAGCAACCGCTCGTCGCGGGCCGCCTGCATGAAGCCGCCCATCGACGCGGACGTTGCCCGCGTGCCCTCCGGCGGCGGCTCGCCGGGCTTGTACTTGCCGGTGAGGACCCCCTGCGCGAGCGGCGACCAGACGATCTGCGAGATGCCGTGCTCGCGCGAGTACGGGATCACGTCGCGCTCCGGGCCGCGCCAGATCGTCGAGTACTGCGGCTGGCTGGAGACGAAGTGCGCGACGCCGGACATCTCCTGCGCCTCGCGGATCTTCTCCTCCGGCCACTCGCTGAAGCCGATGTAGCGTGCCTTCCCCTCCCGCACGACCTCCGTGAGCGCCTCCATCGTCTCCTCGAGAGGCGTGTTCCAGTCGTAGCGGTGGCACTGGTAGAGGTCGACGTGGTCGGTGCGGAGGCGCCGCAGCGAGGCCTCGAGCTGCGCGTGCACCTGCCCGCGCGAGAGGCCGCTTCCGCCGTCCGGCATCGGCCAGTAGAGCTTCGTCGCGAGGACGTAGGAGTCGCGCGGCCGGTCGGCCAGCGCCTCGCCGAGGAACTCCTCCGCGCGGCCGCGCGAGTAGACGTTCGCCGTGTCGACGAAGTCGATCCCGAGCTCGAACGCCTTCGCCAGGCAGGCCTCCGCTCGCTCTCGCTCGACCCCGCCGCCGTACGTGAGCCAGGAGCCGAGCGAGATCTCCGAGACCATGAGGTCGCTCGCACCGAGCCGCCTGCGTTGCATCGCTGCGACCGTATCCTCTAGCGTCCCGCCTGTGCCGCAGCTGAACGCGATCGGGATCGTCTGCGCCGACATGCGGCGCTCCGTAGCCTTCTACGGGCTGCTCGGGATCGAGTTCCCGGAGGGGAACGGCCACGTCGAGGCGACGTTGCCCAACGGCCTCCGGCTGATGCTCGACTCCGAGGAGGTCGTCCGGAGCTTCCGCCCCGACTGGACGCGCGCGGCCGGCAACCAGCTCTCCCTCGCCTTCGAGTGCGGGAGTCCGCCCGAGGTCGACGAGATGTACGCACGCGTCGTCGCGGCCGGCTTCGACGGCGAGAAGGAGCCGTGGGACGCCTTCTGGGGCCAGCGCTACGCGCAGCTGAGCGACCCCGACGGCGTGCCGGTCGACCTGTTCGCGGCCCTCCCCGGGTCCTGAGCCTCCTCGAGGAGGACGTCGAGCTCGCGGCGGACCTCCGCCTGGCGCTCCTGCGGCCGCCTAGCGCCGAGGAGCTGATCGACGAGGCGGCGTTCGACGAGGAGGAGTTCCTCCCCTACTGGGCCGAGCTGTGGCCGAGCGGCCTCGGCCTCGCGCGTCACGTCGCGGGGCTCGAGCTCCAGGGCCGCCGCGTGCTCGAGCTCGGCTGCGGGCTCGGCCTGCCGTCGCTCGCGGCGGCGCTGCGGGGCGCGGACGTGCTCGCGACCGACTGGGCGGAGGACGCGATCGAGCTCCTGCGGCGAAACGCGGAGCGGAACGGCGCCTCGCTGCGTCTCGCGCGCGTCCGCTGGAGCGAGCCGGAGCCTTTTCTCCGCGCGGCGCCGTGGGACTTCGTCCTCGGCGCCGACCTCCTCTACGAGGCACGCAACGCCGAGCAGCTCGGGGAGCTGCTCCCCCGTCTGGGCGGAGAGGTCCTGCTCGCGGAACCGGGGCGGCCGTACGCGAAGGACCTTCTCGACCGCTTCCACGCCGAGCCCGTCGGCGACCGGATCTACCGGATCGCGGCCGTCGCCCGCCGGTAGCCGCCCCTGACGAGCCTCGCCAGGCGCCAGCAGATGCGTCGGAGCGGTGCGAGCGAGGACGGCTGCTCGTACGTCTCGATCGCCCGTTCGATCCAGCCGAGCGTGTAGACGAGCTTCTCGACGGCCGGGCCGCCGTCGTCGGCGGAAAGGTGTGCCCTGGCGGCTGCGAGGTGGCGCTCCGTCGGCTCACCGGGGAGTCCGGCGACGATCGCCCAGCTGCCGAGGCCCGGCTCCACGAGGCCCCTGCGCATGAGAGCGGACTGCGACCGCGCGAGTCTCAGGAGATGCTCGCCGCGGGTGTCCACGAGCGGGAGCAACTCGAGCGCCGCGGGCGTCATGTCGGCGAGATCGGGCGGCCTCGTGAGTGCGAAGCCGAACACGCGGCGCGTCGGCGTCATGTAGTCGGGGCCGAAGCGATGCTCGCGGAGGAACTCGTGCACGGGCGAGGGGGCGGGAAACGACCTTCCGTACAGGGTCACCGTCTCCAGGTCTTCGAGATAGCGAGCCGGGATCGCCGATCGGCCGTACATGCCGGGCCAGGAGAAGAGCTCCTCGATCTCGTCGGAGGTCAGCAGCCCGTCCTCGAGCTTCCAGGCCCGAACCTCGGCGTAGATCCGGTTGACGGGGCTGTAGGCGACGCTGATCACGCCGGGCAGGTGGTCGAGGTCGACCGCGTAACCCTCCCGCTCGATGGCCGGCACCAGCGAGCGGAACGCGTCGAGGTCGCGCTCGAGGATCCCGATGTCGACCTCGTTGTCCCACGGGATGAACTCCCCGCTGCGCACGGCGCCGAGCAGCGCTCCCCAGTCGAGCCAGTGAAGAATCCCGTGCGCGGCGAGCAGCTCGTGCACGAAGCTCGTCACTTCGAGCAGGTGACTGGTGCAACAGTCGGGCCGCGTGTAGGTCGGAGCCGCGTTCCAGGCGCACTCCCTCGAGTCGCGCGTACACCCCCCGCGGCGACCCTGCCCGCGCAGCGCGGCGAGAGCGGCACGTACCTGCTCTCCGACCGGGACAGGCGGGTTGTTGATCAGCGCGGCGGGCATCGGCCGAGAGCTACTCCCTGCCTTCCGCGTCGAACCGCTCCATCGCGCCGTGCCGGCCGAAGGCGACGAGCTCCGAGAAGCGAGCTCCGGCCGCGTCTCCGTAGAGGGGTGTTCCGTCCACGACCACCCAGGCGTGGCCTGCGACGCCCTCGGTGCCCGACTCGAATCCGACGACCAGCTTCGGGTCGCTTCCCGTCATTCCCAGGAAGCGGTAGGCGAGCAGGCTGCGATCGAGGCAGTTGTTCCGAAAACGCCATGGGCGGAGCCTGTCGACGCGCCGCGCCCAGACGATCACCTGCCGCTCACTGGCCGCATCGCGTGGGGCGTTTCCCGAGTAGGCCATGAGGCGTACGAGGCGCGGCAACGGCACCGTGCGCTTGAGCACGGGCAGTACGCAGGACCACGCGACGATGCGAACCGCGAGCCAGATCGTCGCCAACTGGCGGTCGAGAGTGCTGTCGGACACGATCGCAGACTAGGTCGCGGCGAGTGCTTCTTCCAGTGCGTCGAGCCCGGCCGACACGCCGGCGAGCGTGGGCGCGCGCCGGAGGCGGTAGACCGGCACCGCCGCCGCGACGCCCAGGTAGCTCTCGAGCATGGCGCGGCGCTGCGGGTCGGTCTCCGGCCGGAAGACGAAGGCGTTCGCGAGCAGGGCGAGCACGGCCTGCCGTCCATGCAGGCGCTCGAGGAGAGGTGTGTCTTCCGGTGGTGGCTCGGGATCGAGGACGCAGAACGCGGCCAACGGCTCTTCCGCCCACTCGGGCGCCTCGACGACTGTCGTCGCGCCCTCCCCCGCGGCGAAGTGCTCGGTCGACGGAGGGCGGAGGTTGGGTGCGAATGGGAGTCTGATCGAGGTCGGTCGGGCGCCGTCGGTCGAGAAGGCGAGGCTGTCGTCGGCCCACAGCGCGGCCCCGCGGAACGCGAGCGCGTGGGCGGCTGTGGTCTTGCCTGCGTGTGACGGGCCGCAGAAGCCGACCACGCCGCGGTCGGCGACGAGCGCTGCGCTGGCGTGGATCGCCTGGAAGCCGAGCGACACCTGGGCCGCCATCGGCAGGGCGATCCCGTGAAAGGCATCGATCACACGTTCGCTTCCGGCACCGCCGCGCGTGTGCGCCGTGACGACCGAGACGACCGACGAGTACGGATGAAAGTGGAAGGACCCGACGTCCGGAACCTCGACCCAACAGTCCTTGCCGAGCCGCTGACCGTACGCGACGGGACGCCCGTCGGGCTCCGTAACCAGCTCCACCCAACTCGACGGGACATGCAAGCCGACATCGACGAACTCCAAAGTGAGACGTCGGTGAACCGTCTTGGCTTGCTCGCTTGTCAGGTGAAGCTACGCCTGCGTGAGGCCGGGCATCTTCGGGTTGTTGTCGTCGATGGAGCCAGTCATGCTGGTGATGACGGTCCCGAGACTACCGACTGCCTCCAAACGCATCGGCTCCCAGCGTTGCTTGTCGGACTTCTTCGTCACCGTCACTATTCGATCCCTTCTCGCGGCTTCATGCGACGCGCCGCTGTAACCACGCCTCCAGGAGGATAAGATTCCAGACTAGCCGATAGTAGCGCGGAAACTCACGGCTGTCGCCCCCTCGAACGAGGGACTGAACTGGACGCGCGGCGACAATTCCGAGGGCTTCTAGCACCGGTAGGCCTCCGAGGGCATCGAGACAGCGGGGCCCCTCGCCGTCGACGATACGTTTGAAGAACGTCTCGTAGGTCGCTTTCCGCAGCGTTGCCGGGTCGAAGTCGGTGAACCGGCGGCGAAGATAGGCTTGCTCGAGACCCTTCTCGCGCGAGCCGGCCAGCAAGGTGTCGGGATGGAAGGAGAGGAGGAGCTCGACGAGCGGCGCATCGGTGAATGGGTCGAGGTAGGGTGCGCCCGTCCGCCTGGACTCCGCGAGGTGTGAGTCCATGGCGACTGTCATGAAGGGGTTGTCGAGAAGGTCCATCCGGTTCGCACGCTGGTAATCCCACGTCGGTCGGGTCGGCGCGCCGCCGAGCCAGCGCTCCACGAGGGCGTCGCGCAGGGCCGGCTGGCCCGGTAGGAGCCAGGGTGGAAGTATCGCCCTGAGCTTGCTTCGACGCGAGCCTTGCAGGAGTCCGGTGCTTCGCGTCGCATCGAGCGTGGCGAGCGCGGCGTCGCGAAGGATCACCCTGAGGCCGGTCTCCCAGAGCATCCACCGCGCTGCCCTTGCTTGCGACAGATCCCAGCGTGCTCGCCCTGCCGAATAGAGTCTCGCCAGGCCCCCGAAGTCGAGCTTCCTCAGGCAGTCTGCCGCACGCCGCCGGTCCACCTTGAGCCAGTCGCTGCCATCACCACTCAGAAGGACGCTCGCGCCGGCCTCTCTGCCTCGCTCGACGAGAATCTCCCAGGCTGCGTTCCAGGGTGCCGAACCGAGGCCCGGAACCTCGGCGCCGGCCTCGAGAGCGGGGCGCACGACACCCCGCGCCGCGAGGGCTTCCGGCGCGGAGACCCAGATGGGTTGGAGACCGAGCTCCTTTGCCACCAACTCCTGGACTCGCGACTCGTCAGATTGGGGGTCCGGGAAGCGCATGCAGAGGAGGAGCGGTTCCGGCAGCCCGAGGCGGCTGCTCGTGTCGACCGCCGTCGCGGCGATCGTCGCCGAGTCGATACCGCCGCTGAGGAAGACTCCGGCTCTGCCCCACCGAAGGGCCGAGGCCATGCTCTCTTGCAGGACCGACTCGAATCGATTCTGTGCCTCCCTCTCGGGAATCCGCGCCGGCCGTTCCGGCACGTGCGGGCGCCACCAGCGCTCGATCGTCATCCGGCGCCGCTCGACGCGGATGGCGTGACCCGGCAGGACTCGCGTGACGTCCCGTAGGATCGTCCGTTCGCTTTCGAGCCAGCGCTCGCAGATCCACGCCGCTGCGAGGACGGGATCGACGTCTGCCGACACGCCGAACCGCCGCAGGAGGGGGTCCTGAGCGGGGGACAAGCCGATCCGCCGGCGAAGCCGCGACACGAACAGCGAGTGGTAACCCATCGGGTCGCGCAGCACGAGCAAGGTCTGGCGAGGGGCGTCGTGGACGAGGATGACGTAGCTTCCTCGGAGGACGTGCAGCCCTCGCTCGCCTCCGTGCCGGTACTCGTGCAGCAGGTGCAGGGCGACATCGCCGAGATGCTCGCCCGCGAGTTCCGCGAGATCAGGGCGACCGGAGCAGAACACCGTCAGTCCGCCCTCGCTCACCGTGGCAGTCGCCCTGTCTTCCGGGGTGGAGGGGAGGACGAGCTCTCCGGCGGCCGGGTCGAAGGTGACGAGCCAGTCCTGCGGAATGCCTGGCGCCTGGCTGAGGCCGGTGCTCTGTGTCACGCGTCGTCGCGGAGCATGATGCTCTTCGCGACGAGCTCGTCGACGAGCGAGTCGACTTCGGCTTCGAGCTCCCGACGCGCTATCTCGAACTCGGCGAGCATCGTGTCGATCGCCTCTTCGCGGCTCGATCCGCCGTTGAGCAGCTCCCAGAGCCGCGCGCCGGTCGCGTTGAGCGCAAACACCTCGTTCCGGTCCAGCTGGACGAGGACGGTCTCCTCCCCGACCTTGCGGGCGAGCACATTAGGATCGGGGCGGAATGTGGTCACGGCAAGAGACTCCTCGCTGCTCGCTGCCGAGCGATCCTAGCGGCGCGGGCGGATAGGTCGGACGCCGCCATGGCCACGCCCTGGTTCGTCCGCCCGGACGCCTACTCGGTCGCCGACTACGGCCGCATGATTGGAGACGAGATCCGGATGGGTTGCTACACGGCGGCGCTCCGCGAGCTCGTGACGCCGTCCTCGACGGTGCTCGACATCGGCACCGGCAGCGGTGTATTCGCGCTGCTGGCGGCCCGGCTCGGAGCGCGGCGGGTCGTCGCCGTCGAACCCACCGATGTGATCGAGCTCGCCCGCGAGCTCGCCGAAGCGAACGGCGTTGCCGACCGGATCGAGTTCGTGCAGGACGTCTCGACGCGAGTCCGGCTAGAGGAGGGCGCCGACGTGATCCTCTTCGACATCCACGGCGCCCTGCCTCTGCACCGCCGCTACATCCCCACCGTGATCGACGCGCGAGAGCGGCTGCTCGCTCCGGGAGGAAGCCTCGTCCCGTTTCGGGAGGAGCTGTGGGGCGCGATCGTCGAGCACGCGGATGACTACCGCAAGCATGTCGAAGCCTGGCGCTCCTTCGCCGACCTCGACATGGAAACGGCGCGGCAGCAGACCGTTAACGGCTGGTGGTCGATCTACCTCCGGCGCGACGCTTTGCTGAGCGGCGGAGAGCGATGGGCGACGCTCGACTACCGCACGATCGAGACGGCGGACGTCGAGGGACCGCTCGCCTGGACCGTCTCGCGCGCCGGCACCGCGCACGGCTTCTGCCTCTGGTTCAGGTCGTCGCTCACGGACGACGTCTCCTTCGAGACCGCACCCGAAGAGCCGGAGACCATCTATCGGCACGGGTTCTTTCCCTTTGCCGAGGCGGTCGCTGTTCAGCCGGGTGACGAAGTCCGCATCGACCTTGCTGCCCGCCTCGTCGGCTCCGACTACGTGTTCACGTGGCGGACCCGCATCGCGAGGGCCGGCGCCGCCGGCGCCGACGTGGAGTTCGCCCAGTCCACGCTCCAGGGCACGCACCTGACGCCCGCAATGCTCCGGCGCAGCAAAGAGTCGTATCGGCCCGAGCTGAACGAGCTCGGGCGGATCGAGCGCCTGATCCTGACGAGGATGGGTGAGGGCTCGTCGGTCGGCGAGATCGCGAACGAGGTCGCGCAGACGTTCCCTGGGGCCTTCACGACGTCGCGCGAGGCGCTGGACCACGTCGCGAGCCTCTCCGGCAAGTACAGCCTCTGACTTCAGGAGGAGCGGCGGGCAGCGCGGCGCCAGGCTCTGAAGCCCCGAGCGGCATGCAGGAGCAGCCAGATCGGCCGCCAGGCGTACGCAGCTGCCAGGCCGAGCCTGCTGCCGCCGCGGGCGAGCGGCGACCAGGCGCGCATGAACTCCGCGTCCGGGACGGTCTTGCCCGCGATCAGCCGGAGCTTGGCGCGCAGTCCCGGCGTCTGGGCGAGCCATTCGAAGCCGAGCGCCATCGGCGGGGCGCCGCTCGCCCTCAGGATCACCTCCGCGGAGGCTTCGGTGGGAAGCTCGAGGCTGTCCGCGAGTTGCACGCCTTCGGGGAGCAGCCTGAGTCCGGCTGCGAAGGAGGGTGTCGCCTCGAGCTCCGCGGCCAGCGAGGCCGCCGCCCGCCACTCCGACTCGCCGAGGCGCGCGATCGCCCGGGAGAGGTCCTCGAGCGGGCGCGCGAAACGAGCCCCGTGGTGGGCGGCGTGCAGCGTCACGATGACCGCAGTTGCCGCGGCGTCGAGACCATCCATGGCGGCGCCCCCCACCTCGATCGGCTCGACGTGCCGGTCGAGCGCGCCCCAGACCTCCTCGAGGGACGCACGCGCACCGACGAGCGTCCGGTGCAGGTCGATCTCGGCGCCGTCGGCGCGCCGGCGCCAGGTTCGCGCCCACACGGGGCGGTCGTCCGGCCGCTGTCCGAGGACGGCGCGGTGCTCGAAGCCGCTGAGTGCGAGGAGTCTCTCCGCCTCCGCGAAGGCGTCCGGCGCGACGAGAAGGTCTGCGTCGCCGTACGCACGGAGGGCAGCCGGGTAGAAGTGCTTGGCGACGGTAGGCCCCCTGAGGAGGATGCTCCGTACGCCGGCCCTCGCCAGGGCTCTGACGAGCTCGACCGTGAAGGCGTCCACGTACAGGGCCCGGGCGGCCGTGACGACCCGCTCGTCGACCCGCTCGGTGCGTGAACGTCTGCGCATGGTCGCAAAGGTAGGGGAAGCGCGGGACCTCGACCTTCGGCGTAGGCGGACTGGTCTTGACAGTAACTAGTGTTCAAGCCACTCTGAATTCGAGCCGATGTAGTTTCTGGCTCGATCTGGACGGTCCCGGGGATACACCGTCCCCCTTGCGGCATGGGAAGAGGAGAACACCCGACATGAGCAGCATCGTCCCGAGTGACCTGGTCAAGCCGGGACGCGCGGGCCTCCAGGACGCCCCGGACTACGAGCTCACCGCGACGCTCGACGAGCAGACGCGGGAGATCCTCCGCCGCCGGGGGCGGTCCCGTTCGAGGCACCGTCGCGGCTGGTTCGTCCGGCGGGCGCTGCTCGTCGCCGACCTGCTCGGTCTCCTGTCCGCGTTCTCGCTCAGCGAGACGTTCTACGTCGGTGTCTCGTCGGCGCCCAACCACCTCACCACGACGGGCGAGTACCTCGTCTTCATCGCCCTCCTGCCGCTGTGGGTCGTCGGCGCTCGCGTGTACGGGCTCTACGACGACGACGAAGCGCGTGCGAACCACGACACGACGGACGATGTCGTCCGCGTGTTCCATCTCGTCACGATCGTCGCCTGGCTGCTCGTCGTCGGCGCCTACGTGACGAGCGCCGCGAATCCCGCCATGACGAAGCTGGTGTTCTTCTGGGCTCTCGCCCTGCTCATGGTGACGCTGTGCCGGTCCGCGGCCCGCGCGGTGAGCCGCCGGCGCTTCTCGTACCTGCAGAACACGCTCGTCGTCGGCGCCGGCGACGTCGGCCAGCTGCTCGCCATGAAGATCCTCCGCCATCCCGAGTACGGGCTCAACCTCGTCGGCTTCGTCGACGACCAGCCGAAGGAGCAGCGGCCGGGGCTCGAGAGCTTCACCGTCCTCGGCTCGTCCGACCGAGCCGCCGAGATCGTGCGAGAGCTGGACGTCGAGCGGGTCATCGTCGCCTTCTCGAACGACCCCACCGAGCGGACGATCGAGCTCGTGCGCTCGCTGCGCGACGTCGACGTACAGATCGACGTCGTGCCCCGGCTCTTCGACCTCGTCGGCCCGAGCTCGGAGATTCACACGCTCGAGGGCGTCCCGCTCCTGGCCGTGCCCTCGCTGCAACTCTCCCGTTCCTCGAGGGCGCTGAAGCGGGGGATGGACGTGACGCTCGCCTGCGTCGCCCTCGTCTTCCTCGCGCCCGTGTTCGGCCTCGTCGCCCTCGCGATCAAGCTCGACAGCCCCGGCCCGGTCTTCTTCCGGCAGCGGCGGTTGGGCACTCACGGCGGCTTCTTCCGGATCTTCAAGTTCAGGACGATGACCGCCGACGCCGAGGAGCGGAAGTCGGCGCTCCGTCATCTGAACAAGCACGCGCAACCGGGCAGCGACCCGAGGATGTTCAAGATCCCCGACGACCCGCGCGTGACCCGGGTGGGCACCGTGCTCAGGCGCTACTCGCTCGACGAGCTGCCCCAGCTCCTGAACGTGATCCGGGGCGAGATGAGCCTCGTCGGGCCGCGGCCGCTGATCCCCGAGGAGGGCTGCTACGTCGACGAGTGGGCGCGCAAGCGGATGGATCTCAAGCCCGGCATCACGGGGCTGTGGCAGGTGCTCGGCCGCAGCGACATCCCCTTCGAGGAGATGGTCAAGCTCGACTACCTGTACGTGACGACCTGGTCGTTGTGGGAGGACATCCGCCTGATCCTCCGGACGCTTCCCATCCTCGCGGGCGTCCGCGGCGGTTCCTACTAGGGTCGACGTGAGATTGGCGCGCCGTCCGGGGCGTCGCGGCTCCGGCAGCCCGTTGCAGGCGCGCCGCCTTCGCGTGGTCTTCGTGGGCCACGTCGCGCGGCTCTCGGGCGGCGAGATCGCACTGCTGAGGTTCCTCCCGGCTCTCCAGACCCACGCCGACGTCCGGGTGATCCTCGGCGAGGAGGGACCGCTGGTCGAGCGGCTCCGGCGCCTCGGGATCGAGACCGAGGTTCTGCCCATGCCGAACCGCCTGCGCGACCTCAGGCGCGACAGCGTCCGGCCTCTGCGTCTCGACCTCGGGGCTCTCGTCGGCCTCCCCGCGTATGTGCTGCGGCTGAGTCGCAGGATCCGTGAGCTCGACGCCGACCTCGTGCATACGAACACGCTCAAGGCCGCCTTCTACGGGGCTGCGGCCGCAAGGCTCGCGCATGTCCCCGTCGTGTGGCACGTGCGGGACCGGATCGCGCCCGACTACCTGCCGAGACCTGCCGTGACGCTGGTGCGCTTTGCGGCCCGGTTGCTGCCGGCAGCGGTGATCGCGAACTCGGAGGAGACGATGCGCACCCTGCCGCGCCTGCGGGAGGCGCGGGTCGTCTACAACGCGGTCGTCCCGGACGCAGTCGCCGAGGTACCAGGCATCGAAGGTCCGGCCGCCGGCGCGGCCATCATCGGCGTCATCGGGCGGCTCGCGCCCTGGAAGGGGCAGCACGTGTTTCTCGAGGCGTTTGCGCAGGCGTTTCGCGGCACGGAGACGCGCGGCCGCGTCATCGGGAGCAACCTGTTCGGGGACGACGCGTATGCGGACTCGCTTCGTCGACGAGCGGCCGAGCTCGGCATCGCGGACCAGATCGAGTTCCGTGGCTTCCGGGAAGACGTTTGGGCGGAACTGCGGGAGCTCGACGTGCTCGTCCATTGCTCCGTGACGCCGGAGCCGTTCGGCCAGGTCGTGCTGGAGGGAATGGCGGCGGGTGTTGCGGTCGTCGCGACGTCGGTGGGCGGTCCAGCGGAGCTGATCACGGGCGGCGTCGACGGGCTCCTGACAGCCCCCGGCGACGTCGATGAGCTTGCTGAGGCGCTCCGGAGCCTCGCTGCGAATCCCCCCCTTCGGGCGAGGCTCGGCGCGGCTGCACGGTTGCGGAGCCGCGACTTCACGCCGGAGCGGACGGCGCGGCTCGTGCTGGAGACGTACGAGAACGTGTTGCGTCGACGTCGGCGGTCCGGCTCCCCGAGGGTCGTGCACGTCGTGACCGCCATGCGGCGCTTCGCCGGGGTGGAGCGATATGCCGCGACCGTAGCCGTGGAGACGGCTTCGCGCGGCTGGGACGTCATCGTCGTCGGCGGCCACCCGGCTGCGATGCAGACGGGCGCTCGGCGGCGCGGTCCGCTGGCTGCCCGGCGGGAACGCGCGGCAGACCCTCCTGTCTCTCGCGCGCATCGGCCGCGCCGACGTCTTTCACGCGCACATGACGAAGGCCGAGGCGCTCACGCTCGCGACGCGGGCGCTGCACCGGGCGCCGGTCGTCACGACACGCCACTTCGCGCAGCGGCGCGGCAGGACTCGTGCCGGCGGGGTGCTCGCGCCGTGGATCGCGAGACGGCTCGCCCGGCAGGTCGCCGTCAGCGACTTCGTCGCCCGGGAGATGGAGTCGCCGCCGGACGCCGTACTCCCGAACCCTGTACTCCCGCTGCCGCTGCTCTGGCGGCCGGAGTCGAGGGTCGTGCTCGTCCTGCAGCGTCTCTCGCCGGAGAAGGACACGTCGACGGCGCTGCGTGCCTGGGCCGAGTCGGGCCTCGCGGAGAAGGGCTGGTCGCTCCGGGTAGTGGGGGACGGCCCAGAGTCGCAGTTGCTCGAGCGCCGGGTGACGGAGGAGGCTATCGCGGCGGTCGAGTTCGTGGGCTGGAGCGACGATCCCGAATCCGAGCTCGCTCGGGCGGGGATCCTGCTCGCTCCGGCCGCTTGCGACTCCGTCGGATTCGCCGTGTTGGAGGCGATGGCCGCCGGCGTGCCCGTGGTCGCCGCCGCAGCCGGCGGCCACCTCGAGACGATCGGTCGGGTCGAGGGCGCGCCGGGCTTTCCCCCGGGCGACGCGACGGCGGCTGCCGCGGCCCTGCGCTCGCTCGCGGACGACTCGGCACGATCCGAGCTCTCTCGACGGGTTCGGGCGGCCGCGGCCGAGAGGATCACGCTGGCCGAGCACGTCGATCGCCTGCTCGAGGAGTACCGGCGTGCGGGCGCCGGCGCGTGAGCGGCCTACGCCCGCTCGTCGTCTGCTCGCTCGAGGAGTGGGACGACGTCTGGCGCCGCAACCAGTTCCTCGCCGACCGGCTGCTGCGCCGCCACCCGGAGCTCCGGATCCTGTTCGTCGAGCCGCCGGCCGATCCGCTGCACGATGTGACCCGCCGCTCGCGGCCGACTCTGCCGCGCCTTCGCACCGTCGACTACGAGGGACGACTGAAGACGATCCGCCCGCTCAAGCCGCTGCCGCGGCGGGCGGGGCCGCTCGCCGACGCCGCGCTCCACGTACAGCTGCGGGGCGCAGCGCGGCTGCTCGGCTTCGACCGGCCGGTGCTCTGGCTGAACGACGTCACGTATGCGCCGCTGATCGCGGCGACCGGCTGGCCCGCCGTCTACGACGTCACCGACGACTGGCTGCTCGCCCCGGTCGCCCTCCGCGAGCGCGAGCGGCTGCGCCGGCTCGACGAGCTCGCTCTGCGGGAGGCGGCCGAGGTCGTGGTCTGCTCCCCGGCTCTCGCCGACAGCCGCGGCGCTGCGCGGCCGGTGACCCTCATCCCGAATGCCGTGGACGTCGAGCACTTCCGCCGTCCGCGCGAGCGTCCCGAGGATCTGCCGTCCGCTCCCGTCGCCGTCTACGTCGGCACGCTCCACGAGTCGCGTCTGGACGTCGAGCTCGTCGCGGAGCTCGCGCGGGAGGTCGAGCCGCTCTCGATCGCCCTCGTCGGCCCCGACTCGCTCTCGGCGCGCTCGCGCACGTCACTCGCCGCGCTCCCGAGCGTCCACCTGCTCGGCCCGCGGCCATACGAGGACGTGCCGGGCTATCTCCAGCACGCGGACGTGCTCGTCGTGCCGCACCGCGTGGACGAGTTCACCGAGAGCCTCGACCCGATCAAGGCCTACGAGTGCCTCGCGGTCGCGAGGCCGACCGTCGCCACGCCGGTCGCGGGCTTCCGTGAGCTCGGCGCCGCCGTCACGCTCGCGGATCGCGGCTCGTTCACGGCGGCGGTACGAGCAGCCCTCGGCCGCCACGGCGCTCCGCCGGTGCCGCCGGAGGTGCCGAGCTGGGACGAGCGGGCCGTTGCCTTCGAGGACGTCCTGGTGCGGGTGGGTGGAGGACTGCGCTGAACAGGAGTCGAAGATGACGTCCCTGCGCAGAAACGAAGGCGGTTGCGCGACGACTATCCTGGACGAGCATGACGAGGGGCCGTGGGGCGGGCTAATCCCCCGTGTGGCTTTCGCCGATGACAGGAATGATTCCGACCGGGATCGACACACGATGACAGCGTTCAGCACCTCGAGCGGCGGCGGAGCGACCGTCGGCGCATATCTCCAACTCTTGCGCCGCCGGTGGTGGCTCGTGCTCGCGACGCTCCTGATCGCGCCCGCGGTCGCCTATGTCGTCACCTCGAGACAGCCGACGCACTATGACGCGTCGGCGCAGGTGCTGCTGCTCACGCCCGTCACGACGAGCAACTCGAGCTTCGTGCAGCCCTTGGTCCCGAACACGACCGACACGCTGACGACGCTTGCGCGGTCGACGGCGGTTGCCGCTCTCGCCGTCTCGAACGGTCACCTCGGGATCTCGACGGGCACGTTCCTCGCCGAGACCGGGATCTACTTCAGCGCCGACGAGAACATCGCGTACTTCACGGCGACCACGCCGGACGCCGCTTCCGCGCCGCGGATCGCGAACGCCTACGCGAACGCGTTCGTCGGCTACCGCTACACGAGCGAGACCGCCGGGCTGAAGCAGACGGAGAAGGCGATCCAGGCGCGCATGGCCAAGACCCCCGCCGGGCCGGGACGGGCGGCGCTCGCCAAGGAGCTGCAGCAGGTCGAGGTCGCGCTCGCGATCCACGTGGCGGACGCACGGGTCTTGCAAAGGGCCGCAGGGGCCGGGGAGGTGCGGCCGAAGACGAAGCGGAACGTCGCCCTCGGGCTCGCGCTCGGGCTCGTGCTCGGGATCGGCCTCGCGTTCCTCCTCGAAGCGCTCGACACGAGGGTGCGCACGATCGACGTGATCGAGGAGCGGCTCGGGTTGCCCGTCCTGGCGCGGCTCCCCAAGCCGTCGAAGGCCCTGAGGAAGTCGAACGACCTCGCCATGATCGAGCAGCCGATGGGGCCCGACTCCGAAGCTTTCCGGATGCTGCGCACGAGCCTCGAGCTGGCGATGGTCGACCGTGAGATCCAGACGCTGATGATCACGAGCGCCTTGGAGGAAGAGGGCAAGTCGACGACGATCGCGAACCTCGCAGCGGCGTTCGCCCGTGCGGGCCGCCGCGTCACCCTCGTCGACCTCGACGTGCGCCGACCGATGCTGCACCAGTTCTTCCCGCTCCGCGAACGCCCCGGCCTCGTCGACGTCGTGCTCGGCCATGCATCCCTCGACCAGGCGTTGGCGCGGTTCGACTTCCGCGGCGCCGGTCTTGCCCGCGCGAAGGCCGACTCCGGCAGCAACGGTGGGCCGGTCGCTGCGACCCGGGCTGCGCCGCTCAGCGTCCTTCCGCTCGGCCTCGCCCCTCCGAACCCCGGCGAGTTCGTCGCCTCCCGCCTGCTCGGGAACCTGCTCAAGACGCTGCGGGAACGTGGTGAGCTCGTGCTCATCGACACGCCGCCGCTGTTCCACGTGGGCGACAGCCTCGCCCTCAGCGCGCAGGTCGACGCCGTCATCCTCGTCGTCAAGCTCGACATGGCCCGGCGACCGGAGCTGACCCGGCTGCGGTCGATCCTGGACACGATGCCGGCGCAGCCGCTCGGCGTCGTCGTGACCGGCGTCGGCTCCGAGTACGGCTACTACGGCTACGGCTCGTCCTACGGCTCCGAGTACGGCTACGGCTCGTCCCCCAGGCGCCGGCCGAAGTCCGCGAAGGCGGCGTCGACGTGACGCAACTGCCGGCGCGCTGCCTGCAGTGAGCGGCTACGCCTGGCCGGCCCGGCGCGGGAGCGCCGCCGACGCCGGGCGTGCGGTGCGCGACGTCGCGATCGGCGCCGTCGCAGCCGGCGCCGTCGGCCTGCTCGTAGGCCTCCACGCCTTCTACGCGCTGGTGGCGCTGGGTGCCCTGGGCGCCGTCTGGCTCGCCGTGCGGCCGCGCCCGGCGGCCGTCGTGTTGGGAGCATCCATTCCCGCCGTCCAGAGCGTCGCGAGCGGAAACGTCGGCCTGCACCTGGGCATCAGCGACCTGGTTCTGCTGCTGCTCTTCTTCGCCGCCGCCGGCGCTGCCGTGCTCGACCGGGAGGGGGCGGCGTTTGGCGCGCTGCGTCCGCTGGGGTTTCCCGTGCTCCAGTACTGCGCGTTCGTGCTCGTGCTGCTCGTCGCCCACCCGGGCTTCGGGGAGCTGAGCCAGACCGTCCAGCGGTACGAGCTGATCGCCTTTCCGCTCGTGGTCGGCAGCTACCTCGCCCTGCGGGGTGCACATGTCGCGCTCCTGAAGGCGTACGTGGTCGCCGCGGCCGTGCTCGCTCTCGTCTTCCCGTTCGACTCGCTGGGGCTGGACAAGAATCCGGCCGGGCAGTTCGTCGCGGGCGCGATCCTGCTCCTCGTCGGCCTGCCGCGCCTCGGCCGCTTCCGCCTCGTTCTGCCGCTGCTCGTCTACGGCCTGTTCGTGACCGAGAGCCGCGGCTCGCTGCTCGCCTGCGTCGTCGGCATCGCGGTTCTGCTCGGGCTCCGCTTCCTGCACTCGCCGCGGCAGGCGATCGCGATGGGCCTCGCGATCGTGGCGATCGCCGTTCCTGCCTTCGAGCTGATGCCGTCGAGCGCGCAGGCGTTCATCACGACCTACCAGACGCAGTCGGCGACCGCCGTCGGGCCGCGGACGGCGGCCGTCCACGCGGCCTGGAACATCCGCTACCGGCAGCACTTCTGGCACGACGCACTGTCGATCATCCGCGCTCATCCCTGGCTCGGGGTCGGAGTCGGCTCGTATGCGAACGCCGACCTGAGCCTCCAGCCGCCGCCGGGAGCCTTCTCCAGCGCCGACCCCCATAACGTGCTGCTGCTGCAGGCGGCCGAGGGGGGCTGGGCGTTCGCCGGCAGCTTCGTCGTGCTGATCCTCGGCACGTGCGTCGCGCTCGTGCGGCTGAGACGGATCGAGTTGGCCCCCGTGGCGCTGGCCGTGGTACTCGCCAACGTCACGCACGGCCTGGTCGACGTCTACTGGGTGCGCGGGACGCCTGTGCTCGGCTGGCTGCTCGTCGGCATGGTCTGCGCGGCGGCGTTGCGGCGCCCGGAGCCGGAGCAGCCCTGATGCGCCGCGTGCACGTCGTGGTGGTCGCCTACCACGGCGCCGACGAGCTCGACCGGGCGCTGGCGACGGTCGGCGGCGAGGCCGCGCTCACGGTCGTCGACAACTCGCAGAGCGAGGCGGTGCGGAGCGTCTGCGAGCAGAAGGGAGCGCGCTACCTACGGACGAGCGGCAACCTCGGCTTCGGGGCGGGCGTCAACGTCGCCCTGCGGGAGATCGTCGCGGGGGAGCCCTGCGACGTCCTGCTGCTCAACCCGGACGCGATGCTGCCCGGCGGAGCGGTTGGGAAGCTCGCCGCGGCGCTCGAGGCGGACAGCCGCGCATGCGCGCTCGCGCCGGCCCTCGTCCGCCCTTCGGGCCGCCCGCAACGCTCTCTCTGGCCGTTCCCCACACCCCGCCACGCCTGGCTCGAGGCACTGGGGCTCTCCCGGCTCGAGCGTGGGCCGAGTTTCGCGGTCGGCACGGTTCTCCTGCTGCGCTGGGAGGCGTTGCACGAGGTCGGCCTCTTCGACGAGCGCTTCTTCCTCTACGCCGAGGAGACGGACTGGCAGCGGCGCGCGCATGAGCACGGCTGGCACGCGGCGCTCTGCGAGGACGTCGTTGCCACGCACGTCGGCGGAGCTGCGAGCGAGGATCCGGCCCGGCGAGAGCGGCTGTTCTACGCGGCGCAGGAGCTCTACATCCGCAAGTGGTACGGCCCGGGAGGCTGGCTGCTCTACCGGCTGGCGGTGATCGCCGGGGCGGCGGTTCGCGCCCTAGTCCTCCCGCGCTCGCGCCGCGCCGAGGCGGGGCGCAGGCTGCTCGTCTACCTTCGCGGTCCGCGCCGCGCTGCGGCTGCGGGAAGCTGAACCGGAGCCCGCGTGCCCTCGAGTCCGTTGATCTCCGTCGTCGTGCCCGCCTACGACGCAGCCCGCTTCCTCCCGGCGACGCTCGAGGGCGTCGTCGCGCAGACGGAGCAGCGGTGGGAGTGCCTCGTCGTCGACGACGGCTCGACCGACGACACGTACGAGGTCGCATCCCGCTTCGCGGGCGAGGATCGCCGCTTCCGCGCCATGCGGATCGAGCACGGCGGCTCCTCGCGGGCACGCAACGAGGGCTTTCGCCTCAGCGACACCGGGGTCGCGCTATCGTCACGTTCATGGACAGCGACGACGTCTGGCTGCCGCACGCGCTCGAGACGCTGCTGGCGCGACTGGAGCGGGATGACGGCGCTCGTCGGCAGCCACGGCCTGGCGAGCTCATCGACGCCGAGGGGCAGCCGCTACGCGCCGGGCGAGTACGCCGAGGCGGGACGGGATCGCTGGGGCCTCGAGGGGAGGCGGCTGATCCGCTGGCCGCCTCGACCGGCCGACGACGTTCGACGTCCTGATCAACGGCAACGTCCTCTTCCCGCCGGGGCTGCTGCTCGCCCGCCGCGAGGCGTACGAGCGCGCGGGGCCGTTCGACGAGGCGCTGGCGGGGCCGGAGGACTGGGACATGCTGATCCGGCTCAGCCGCCTCGGCGACCTCGATTTCGTGAACGACGTGATCCTGCTCTACCGGCGCCACGACGCGAACAGGGAGCGAAGCCGACGACGCCGGGGCAGGCGTGGCTCGTCCGCTGCATCGGCTTCCACTCGCCCGAGAACTCTCCGGCGCAGCAGCGGAGCGCCCGCCGCGGCTGGCGCGCGTACCAGGTGCGGATGGCGGCGCAGCGGCTCGGCGAGGCGGCGGCGGCGCTGCGCAGGGGCAGGCTGCGCGAGGCATTCGACCGGGCGGCGCGTGTCCTCGTCCACGCGTGGCGGTACGTCCGCGGCTATCCGCGACCTCGCGTCCGGCGTGAGCCGCTCGCCTGGTGACCGATGAAGGTTCTCCTTGCCACGGCGCTCGACGCCGCCTGGAGCCGGCAGCTGCTCTCGGAGGTGCGCGAGGTCGCCGGCCGCGACCGATTCGGTGCGCACGAGCTCGTCGAGGATGCCGAGGAGGCGGACGTCCTCCTCTTCGTCGACGCGCACCAGTACCCGGCGGACTGGAGGATGTGGCATCTGCGCCACCACCCGCTCGTGCGCGCCCATCCCGGGAAGGCGTTCGTCTACGACGAGCGCGACCTGCCGCGCGACCTGCTCCCCGGCGTGTACGTGGCCATGCCGCGGCGGAGGTTCGATCCGCGTCGCCAGCGAGCGTTCGGCTACTCCCGGCTAGTCACCGACACCCGACCCGCCCGGGAGCGGGAGCCCGATCTGCTCTTCTCGTTCCAGGGCCGGCGGGCAAGGGGATCGTTGCGCGACCGCGTGCTCGGCCTGTCCCATCCGCGTGCGGTCGTCGAGGACACCTCGGGGCGGGACTTCTTCGCCGGTGCTGCGCCCGCGGAGCTCGAGGAGGCGAGAAGCAGCTACCTCGACGTCGTCGGCCGCTCGAAGTTCGTGCTCTCTCCGCGGGGCGCCGGCACGGCCTCGATCCGGCTGTTCGAGACGCTCGCGGCGGGCCGCGTACCCGTCGTGATCAGCGACGACTGGGTCGCCCCTGCCGGCATCGACTGGGACGCCTGCTCGGTGCGGGTCGCCGAAGCCGAGATCGAGGCGGTTCCGGCGCGGCTCGAGGCGCTCGAGGAGGACTGGCCCGCCATGAGCGAGGCCGCCCGGCGGACGTACGACGAGTGGTTCGCTCCGGACGTCTGGTTCCATCGCGTCGTCGAGCTGTGCGGCGACATCCTCGACACGGGCGAGGTCGGCCCGACGCGGCAGTGGACGCGGCTGCAGACGTGGCGTGACGCCGCACGGCACATGAAGGCGCGCGTGGCGGAGAGGCGCGCGTGACGTCGACCGAGCGGTCTCTCGTCCTCGGCGCCCACACGTGGCTGCCTGCCCGACTGGTCGAGCCGTTTGCGCGCTCGCTGCGCACCGCAGGCTTCAGGGGCCGCCTCGTCGTCTTCGCCGGACGCTGCGGTGAGGAGGAGAAGAAGCACCTGCGCGCCCTCGCCGACGAGGTGGTAGACATCGACCCCGACTACCCTGCGCCGTCGGCTTCTCTCCTGCGGCTGCTCGGCTTCGTCCGCTCGACGCGAGGGCTCCGCCGCCTCTACCCTGCTGCCTTCGCCGCCGTCGCGACGCCTGGCGGCGAGCAGGCGTCGTTTCGCCGCTGGAGCAGCCTCGAGTACCACCTCGAGGGGCTGCAGTCGCTTCGCTACCTCCACTACCGGCGCTACCTCGAAGCGCTCGAGCACGAGCCGGACGCCGTCCTGCTCACCGACCTCCGCGACGTCTTCTTCCAGCGGGATCCCTTCGCAGAGCCGGTCCGGGTCTCGAGCTTTATCTCGAGGACGACTCGGTCCGTATCGGCCGGGAGGCCTTCAACACCCGCTGGATCCGCAGCCTCTACGGCCGCGCCGAGCTTGCTCGGCTCACGGGCGAGCGCGTCTCGTGCTCCGGCACCGTGGTCGGCACACGCGCGGCGGTGCTCGACTACCTCGCGGCCATGGTGGACGACATCGTGCGCCGGCGGCGGCCGCTCGGGTCGCACGACCAGGGCATCCACAACGCGCTGCTGCGAGGAGGCCGCTTCACCGGACGTCACGGTCGTCCCGAACGGCAGCGGCCGCGTGCTGACCCTGGGGAAGATGCCCGCGTACGAGGTCGATCCGGACGGCACGGTCCTCAACGCCGACGGCAGCGTCCCCGCGATCCTGCACCAGTGGGACCGTCACGCCTCGCTCGTGGAGCGGATCGAGGCGGCGCGGTGAGCACCGTCTGCCACGTCCGTCTCGGCTCGAGCGCGCCGATGGGGCAGCAGGCGTACGAGACGCATCTGCGCCGCGCGCTCGACGAGCTCGGCTGGACGGTGACGGAGCGGGCGGTCGTGCCGTTCCGCTCCCGCTTGCCCGGGGGCACGCGCGTGCCGCAGCGCCTCGCCTGGGCGCTGCCGTTCCCGCTCGCCCGCTCGCTCGGCGGCGTCCTCTACGGTCGGAGCGATCTCGTGCACCGGCTCGACCTTCGTTGTCCCGCCGGCGCCGCGGCGGGAGGTCGTGACGATCCACGACCTGCCGCCGCTGCGGTTCGACGACGAGGGCACGATGCCGCGCTGGGCGGCGGCGAGCGCGCGCGCGGCGGCTGCCGTGATCTGCCCGTCCGGAGTTCGCCGCCGCCGAGGTGCGCGAGCTCCTCGGCGTCGAGGAAGTGCGCGTCGTCTCCTACGGGATCGATGCTCCCGTGGTGGCCCCGCTGACCGAGGAGGAGCTCCGCGACGCGGGTCTGAGCGCGCCGTTCGTCCTTCACGCCGCGGGTGCGACGAAGCGGAAGAACCTCGAGGCACTCGCCGGCGCCTGGCGCGAGGTGCATGCCGCGCAGCCGGACGCGATGCTCGCGCTCTGCGGCCCGCCGCACCCGCGCCGCGACGCGCTCTTCGCGGAGCTCGAAGGCGTGCGCCTCCTCGGCCTGCGGGAGCCGGCCTTCGTCGCCCGCCTGATGCGCGCGGCGGCGGCGGTCGTCGTTCCCTCGCTCTACGAGGGCTTCGGCCTGCCGGCGCTCGAGGCGCTGGCGGCCAGCACGCCGGCGGTCGTTGCGGCCCGGGGAGCGCTGCCGGAGGTCTGTCGCGACGGCGCCCTGCTCGTGGAGCCGACGGCCGCGGGTCTCGCGGCGGGCATCCTCGAGGCGCTCGCAGGCGGCGACGCGGTCGAGAGGCGCCGTGCACGCGGCCTCGCGATCGCGCGCGAGTACACGTGGGAGCGAGCGGCGCGGGAGACCGTCGCGATCTACGAGGAGGTGCTCGGCTGATGCGCGTCCTCGTCGTCCCGTATCCCTGGGAGGGTGAGGTCGTCGGCGGTCACGCCACGCAGCAGCAGGAGACGGTCCGAGCGCTGCGCCGCCGCGGCGTCGAGGCGGACATCGTCTCGATCGACGAGGCAGTCGAGTCCGACGCGGACATCGTCCACGCCTTCGAGGACGTTCGCCCGCTGCTCGCGCGTGGCAAGCCGCGCGGCCGCCTCGTCGTGACGCCGATCTACTTCCCGCGCAGCTACGTCCTGAGCGCGATGCCCATGTACAGGCGCGCCGAGCGCAGGCACATGCTCGAGGTGCGGCTCAGACACCGCGCGCGCATGCTCCGCCACCCGAAGGACCGGATCGCCCGGGTGCGCGACCTGCGTGCGCGCGACGAGGCTTGGTGCCGGGCCGACTCTCGTCGTCGTCAACAGCAACGCGGAGGCGGATCTCCTCCGGAATGACGTCCCGGGCCTGCGCGAGATCCGCGTCGCCTATAGCGGCGTTGCGGAGGAGGCATTCCACGGCGATCCCGAGCAGGGGCGCCGCCTGCTCGGCATCGGCTCCGAGCCGTTTGTGCTCTGCGTGGGGCGGATCGAGCCGAGGAAGAACCAGGTCTCGCTCGCGCTCGCCGTCCGCGACCTGGGCGTGCATCTTCTTCTCGTCGGAAGCGTCCTGCCGGGAAACGAGCGGTTTCTTCGAAGAGGTGCGCGCGGCTCTGCCCACGGTGATCCACGTGCCGCACGTCGAGCGCGAGCTGCTTCCACACGTCCACGCGGCGGCGCTTGGTCCACGCCCTCCCGTCGTGGTACGAGACGACGGGGCTCTCGACGCTCGAGGCGCTCGCGGTGGGGACGCCGGTCGTCGTCGCCCGCGGCCCCTGCGTCGACGAGTACTTCAAGGGCATCGCCCACTTCTGCGAGCCGGACGACATCGGGAGCATCCGCGCCGCGGTGCTGGGGGCACTCGAGGGCCCGACCGGCGCCGA
The DNA here is from genome assembly GCA_963775155.1 of uncultured Actinomycetes bacterium. GTDB lineage: Bacteria > Actinomycetota > Thermoleophilia > Gaiellales > Gaiellaceae > Palsa-739. The sequence continues at coordinate 418,220 of CAVZHU010000007.1, forward strand.
ACCAGAGCGCGCCCGGCAGTTCAGCTGGGACAGCACGGCCGTGGAGCTGGTGGGTTCGTACGACCTTCTCCGCCCGGCGTGACTGCGGCTCAGCCGCCGCGGCGGATAAACGGCGAAGGCGCTCGGTCGCGTCTTCCCCGATGGTCGCCTCCAGGAGCAGGCGGAGTCGCTTCGGAGGCGGCTGCGGCCGGGAGAGCCAGCAGGCCCACTCGAACTGTCGCGGATGTACGATCGCGAGCCTGCCGAGTTCCTCGACCACCTCGGAACGCAGCGACTCCGGTACGTCGCCGTCGCGGACTAGAGGATCGTGTTCTGCACGTAGCAACACTCGACCTGCGGATCGGCCCAGACGCGCGGTCGAATCGCATCGACAGCGAGGTAACCGTGATTCCCGAACTTCTGCGCCCAGTAGTCCGGCCACTGCTCGTTGAAGTGGTCGGTGCCGCCCTGTCCCGGGATCGCGGCGCTGAACAGAACGACGGGGGCGTGGCGGAAGAGACGCGACGAGGTTGTCGGCGGCTCCGGCGGGCAGATGCTCGGCCACCTCCACCGAGATGACAAGAGCAAAGGTTCGGCCGAGGTCGAACCCTTCCCTGAGGTCGAGAGGCACGAAGCGCTTCGACGGAATCTCGAGCAGCGCCCGGTCGACGTAAGGCCCGTCGATGCCCACGACGTCCTCGATGCCGTGCGTCCGCAGTACCGCGAGCCAGGCGCCTGTACCGCAGCCGACATCGAGTGCCGAAGTCACGTCGACGTGCTCGAGAACGAGCGGCAGAATGCGCTCGGCCGATCGGCGGGAGCCTTCGACATGGAGCCGGTACCAATCGGAGGTCCGGTACCAGTCCGACGTGTACGTCGTGGCTTGCTCGTGCAACGCTTCGCGCAGGATACTCCGATGCGCGTCCTGATCGTCAGCGCCTGGGATCCCATGAGCGGGGTCACCACCGTCCACTGGCTTCTGGCCAGGCGGCTGGCCAGCACGGGTCCGCTACTCCGCCTATGCGTTCGACGGCTGGCGAGCGGACACGTGGTGGTATGATCAC
>CAVZHU010000008.1:0-46847 GCA_963775155.1 uncultured Actinomycetes bacterium
TGTCCAGCTCGCTCACCGGCTCGCCGTCGAGCCGCACGCCTCCCTGTCCGATCAGGCGCCGCGCCTCGCTCGTCGACATCCCGAAGGCGTCGGCCAGAAGGGCCGGCAGGTGGATGGGCTCGCCTGCGGGCAAGGCGAAGTCCGGGACGTCCTCCGGCGCGTCGCCGTGCCGCACGACCCGGGTGAAGTGCTGCTCGCCGGTACCCATGCCGTCCTCGCCGTGCCAGCGTGCGGTCACTCGACGCGCGAGCTCGAGCTTCCACTCCATCGGCTCGCCCGGATGGGCCGGCTCGTCGACGAGCATCTCCCACCACTGCGGCAGCGCCGTGTCGGGGATCGACATCACCTTGCCGAACATCTCCGCGGGCGGATCGGTGATCCCGACGTAGTTGTCCCTCGACTTCGACATCTTCAGCTCGCCGTCCGTTCCGACGAGCAGCGGGTACGTGACGACGACCTGCGGCTCGAGTCCGTACTGCGGCATCACGTCGCGGCCGGCCAGGAGGTTGAAGCGCTGGTCGGTGCCGCCGATCTCGATGTCGGCCGCGACCGCGACCGAGTCGTACGCCTGCATGATCGGATAGAGCAGCTCGGACAGCGAGATCGGCACGTGCTCGGCGAACCGCTTGGCGAAGTCGTCGCGCTCGAGCAGCCGCGCGACGGTCATCGTCCGCGCGAGCCGCACCGTATCCGCGTACGTGAGCGCGCCCAGCCACTCGCCGTTGAACCGGATCTCGGTGCGCTCGCGGTCGAGGATCCGGAACGCCTGCTCGCCGAAGAACTGGGCGTTGGCGTCCAGCACCTCGTCCGGCAGCACCGGGCGCTCCTTCGAACGTCCGGACGGGTCGCCGATGCGAGCGGTGTAGTCGCCGACGATCAGGACGACGGTGTGTCCCGCCCGCTGGAAGCTCGCGAGCCGGTCGAGCACGTAGGCGAAGCCGAGGTGAACGTCCGGCGAGGTCGGGTCGATGCCGAGCTTGACGCGCAGCGGCCGGCCGAGCGCGAGCTTACGCTCGAGCGCTCCGTCCGGGAGGACGTCGACGGCGTTCCGGGTCAGCTCCTCGATCGGCATGGCGCCGAGTCTAGAGATGGGCGATCTCGAGCGGCTCGAACGTGCCCGCCGGCTCGAAGCCGAAGACCTGCCCGATGAACGAGAGCGTCGCCTCGAGCGTCCGCCGGATGTTCTCCTCCCTCCGGAGCCCGTGCCCCTCTCCCTCGAAGGCGATGTACGCGTAGGGGACGCCCTTGCGCTCCAGCACCGCGGCCATCATCTCGGCCTGGAGCGGCGGCACGACCTGGTCGTCAAGGCCCTGCACGAGCAGGAGCGGACGCTCGAGCCGGTCGGCGAAGTGGACGGGCGACCGCTCGCGGTACAGGTCGGCGCGCTCCGGGTACGGGCCGATCAGCCCGTCGAGGTAGTGCGACTCGAACTTGTGGGTCTCGCGCGCCAGCGCCTCCACGTCGGCCACGCCGTAGAGGCTGACCCCGGCCGCGAACGCCGGCGGCTCGAAGGTGAGCGCGCAGAGGACGACGTAGCCGCCCGCACTGCCTCCCTCGACCCAGGTGCGCTCGGGATCGGCCTCCCCCTGCTCCGCGAGGTAGCGCGCCGCGGCGACGCAGTCCTGCCAGTCGATCTCGCCCCAGCGCCCGTCGAGCGCGCGCCGGTAGGCGCGACCGAAGCCCGAGCTGCCTCGGTAGTTGACGTCGACGACCCCGATGCCTCGCTGCGTCCAGAACAGGAAGTCCGGCGTGAGAGATGGTGCCCGGTGGCTCGTCGGCCCGCCGTGGCCGACGACGCGCAGCGGCGGGCGCTCGTCGCTCGGCCCCTCGAAGCCGGGACTGGTCGGCGGGTAGTAGAAGGCATGTGCGGTTGCTTCGCCGGTCGTGGGGAACTCGATCGCGCGAGGGACGGAGACCGCCGCCGGGTCGAGGTCGAGGTGGAGGACTCGGTGGAGGATGGTCTCCTCGCCGCTCGAGGCGTCCCAGGCGACGACCGCCTCCGCCTCGAGCGGCGAGGCGGCGCCGAAGACGACTCGGCTCGCGTCCGCGGCGAGCATCGTCGCCCCGTAGGCCGTGTACGGAAGCGCGACGGCGTCCAGCGCGCCCGTCGCAGGGTCGAGCAGCTCGAGCGAGTCCACAGCCGCGCGCGTGACGACGCAGGCGACCTGGCCGTCGCCGAGGAAGGCGTAGCGCCGCGTGCCGAGCGCGAAGGCCGGGCAGCCGATCTCGCCGTCCTCGAGCTCCGTGAGGGCGCCGCTCCTCGCGGTGGAGGTTCCACCACCCGGTGCGGTCGGTGCAGAAGTGGAGCAACCCCTGGGGCGACCATTCGGGCTGGAAGATCGACTCCTCCGGCCCGCCTGCGACCCGCTCCGCCCCGGAGAGGCTCCCATCCACCCCGACGTCCGCGAGCCAGAGCTCTGTCCCCTCCCACGGCATGCGCGGGTGGTCCCAGCACAGCCAGGCAAGCCGCCTGCCCGTCGGGCGAGAGGCGTGGTGCGGCATAGAAATCGTGGCCGGAGGCGATGCTCACGAGGCTCCGCGGTACCGTCGGCGGGAAAGGCAACGAGCTCGTTGTGCACCGCGCCCTTCTCGTGCCGCTCGCGCACGCAGACGAGCAGCCGGGCGTCCGGCGTCACGTCGCCGTCGGCGTAGCGGAGCGCGCTGCGGCTTGCAGGCTCGGGCGTCACCGGCGGTTCGCCACACGACCCTCGACCCGGTGGAGACGGCCGTCGGAGAACTCCGAGCAGAACGCGGTCTCGCCGTGGAACCAGCACGCCCCGCCGCCGTACTCGTGCACGCGCGTACGGACGTTCGAACCCCTCGGGCGTGAGCTCGCGAGACCGGCCTTCTCGCCACTCGACGAGCGCGGCGCGGCCTCCCTCCGCGGGGCGCGCCTCGCGCCAGCGCACGCACGGCCACGCGAGCGAGAGCGCACCGAACGCGTGGCGAGGGATGCGCGAGATCGTGTCCGAAGCCGAGGGGCGAGGGCCAGGAGCCGTACGGGCGCGGCGTCATCATGCGGATCCTGGCGGAGATCGAAAGGGCCGACTGAGGAACGGGGAGCCGCTGAGCCCGTAGCGCCACGGCTCGTCCACGGCGCGCGTGATCCCGATTCGCCTCCCGACGACGAGATCGGGCTCGGACTCGGGGGCGAGAAGCTCGAACGGCGGCTCGTCGAGCGGCAGGCCGTCGTGGAGGCGCGTGATCCCGAGCGCCTGGCACAGCTTGCCGGGGCCGGAGCAGAGCGCACGCTCCCCCTTCACCCCGCGCCGTTCCCGCATCGCCTCGAGGCCGTGCGTCGGCTCGAGCGCGCGCACGAGCGCCGCCTCGGCGCGGCCCTCTGCCGCGCAGACGAGGTTGAGGCACCAGTGGACGCCGTACGAGCGATAGACGTACGCATGGCCGGGCGGCCCGAACATCGACGCCACGCGCGTGGTCCGACCGCGGAACGCGTGGCTCGCAGGATCGTCCTGGTCGTATGCCTCGACCTCGACGACCCTCCCTCCCACGCCGTCCACGAGCAGCGTCGACCCGATCAACTCCGGCGCGACCTCGTGGACGGAGCGCGCGAAGAACTCACGCTCCAGCCGCATGCCGTTTCGCGTCGTAGCGGAGAAGTGCGGGGAAGGCGAGGGCGCTCGCGAGCGTTCCGGCAACGCAGAGGATCCCGCCCGAGGCGACCGAGAAGCGGATGCTCGTGAACGACGCGACCACGCCGGCCTCGACGTTGCCCAGCGACGGCGCGCTCGCCACCTGCATGAACTCGATCCCGCGCACGCGCCCGAGGAGGCGGTGCGGCGTGAGCGCGAGGACCATGGCGTTGCGGAAGATCGCGCTGACCTGGTCCGCGAGCCCGGCCAGCGCGACGAGGACGAGCGCGAGCCAGAAGCGGTCGGCGTACGCGAAGCCGGCGATGGCGACGCCCCAGAGGGCGGCGGCCGCGACGACGACGAGCCCCTGACGGCGCACGTGCGCGACCCAGCCCGAGCCGAGCCCGGCGACGAGCGCCCCGACGGCGGGCGCCGAGTAGAGGTAGCCCACGAGGCTCGCGTTGCCGAAGTGCCGCGCCGCGATCGCCGGAAAGAGGGCGAGCGGCATCCCGAACACCATCGCGTTCGTGTCCACGAGGAAGAAGCCGAGGATCACCCTCTCGCCCACGACGAAGCGGAGGCCGTCGACGATCGAGCGGATGCCCGGCCGGTCGGCGTCGGGCTGCGGCGGCATCGGCGGCAGGCCCCACAGGGCGACGACGGTCGCCGCGAACGACGCCGTGCCGATCGCGTAGACGGCGGACAGCCCGGCGGCGCCGATGATCACGCCGGCGAGCGCGGGGCCGGCGACGCCGCCGATCCCGTAGTAGATGGAGTCGAGTGCCCCCGCCTGCGCGAACACCCTCTCCGGCAGGAGGCGCTGCGGGAGCGACCGCATCGCGCCGACTCCGGCGCTGAAGCAGGCCATCACGACGGTCGCGCACGCGAACAGGGCTACCAGGCTCGGCCGCGGCAGCGTGGCGTTCACGAGCAGCCCGGCGATGCCGAACGCCTGCAGCGTCTCGGTCACGAGCACCATCCGCCGCCGGTCGAAGGCGTCCGCGACCGCGCCTCCGGCGAGCGTCAGGGTCAGCAGCGGCACGAGCTCGGTGAAGGAGAAGAGCCCCAGCGCGAGCGTCGAATGCGTCAGCCGCCAGACCTGGAACGGGAGCGCGACGAACGCCATCTCGCTCCCGACGAAGGTCACCGCCTGGCCGATCCAGAGCCGGCGGTAGTCGGGGTAGTCCCGCAACGGGGAGACGTCCACCGCGACACGCGCCGCGTACTCGCGCCACGACGGACGCTCCTCGGTCGGCAGCGGCTCCACCGCGCGGGCTAGAAGAGCTGCTCGGGCTCGGGAGGCTTCGCCGTCTTCTCGAGCACGCGCCGGGCGCGGCGGCCGAGGTCGCGCAGGTCGAGTGGCCCCTCGTCGACGGCCTTCGCCACGCGCTCTGCGAGGTCGAGCGCCTCGTCGAGAACGGCGCTCCCCGCGGCCGAGTCCTGCCCCATGTCGGCGAGGATCGTCCGCTCGGTGCGCGCTGCGACGACGGGGTCGGGGATCCCATCGACCCAGACGCGCGTGCGCCGGCCGCCGCCGCGGTCGTCACCGGTGAGCGGCTCGAGCGCGTAGATGCGGTCGGCACGGGCCCACTTGCCGAAGCCGAGGAAGACCATCTGCTCTGCCATAGGCATCATTCTCCGCCATGGAGGAGCTGCGCGTCCAGGGGCTTGCCGTCAGCTACTCGCCGGCCGGCTCCACCGCGGTCGTCGCCCTGCACGGCGCGGGAAGCGGGACGCGGGACTCCTCGCCCCTCTACCGGCATCTGCACGAGACGCTCCCGCCGCGAGGCATCGGTGTCGCCACCTTCGACCGGCGCGGGGACGGAGAGTCGGCAGGCGACCCGACGCGCGGCCGGTTCGAGGCTCAAGCGCGGGACGCGCTCGCCGTGGGTGCGGCGCTCGGAGCGGACCGGATCGGCCTCTGGGGCTTCAGCCAGGGAGCCTGGGTGGCGCCGCTCGCGTCGACGCTCTCCGGCGACGTCGCCTTCGTGATCACGATCGCCGCGACCGGCGTGACGCCCGCAGAGCAGATGCGGTACGCGAACAGGCGCCGGCTCGAGCTGGCCGGCTACGGGCCCGAGGTGGTCGAGCGGGCAGCCTCGCTGCGCCTGCAGCTCGAGGCGTGGGTGCACGACGCAGGCCCAGCGCCCGACCTGGCGGGGGCGGTCGACGAGCCATGGTTCCCCCTCACCTACCTTCCTCCGTCCGTCTTCGACGACGAGGCGAAGCGGGCGTGGATCGCCGAGATGGACTTCGACCCTCGGCCGGTCTTCGCCGCCGTCCGCGTGCCGGTACTCGCCTTCTACGGGGAGCTCGACTCGACGTCGCCCGTCGAGCCGAGCGTCGCGGCCTGGCCGCCGCCGGCGAAGGTGGTCGTCGTCCCGGGCGCCGAGCACGACCTGACGCTTCCGGACGGCACGCTCGCGCCGCCCTACGAGCGCGCGCTGGTCGAGTGGCTCAGCTGAAGTAGGTGTCGTCGTGCGAGTACGGCGGCGAGCACATGCAGAGGATCGTCAGCTCGCTCGTGCCGTCGTTGTCGAGCGTGTGCCAGGTGCCCGGCGGGATGAGCACGGCGTCGCCGGGGCGTACGCGCCGCTTCTCGCCGTCGAGCTCGAGCTCCCCCGATCCCTTCGTGACGAGGTAGATCTCCTCGCTCGCGCGGTGGTGGTGGCGTTCGGTCGCCTGCCCCGGCTCGAGCGTCGCCTCCGCGAGGCTCTGCGCCTGCGTGTTGTGCAGCTCGCGGATCGTCGAGCCGTCCTTCGTGACGAACGGCTCCACGCGGCCGAGGATCCGGACGTTCACAGCGCCGGGCCGAGCACGTCGGCAACGCGCTCCTGCGCCTCGGCCCGCAGCCCGTGAAGAAAGGAGCGCGAGAGAGCGGGAGCTGACATCCTCGGAGACCGGGCAGAGCCCCTCGCGGAAGCCGTAGCGCTCGCGCACGTAGGGCTGCAGGTGGATCGAGGGGAGGTAGCGGTTGTAGCCGACCCCTCACGCTCGAAGGCCGCGATCACACGCTCGCGCGTCTCGTCGTCGGGCAGCAGGACGACGTAGACGAACCACGAGCGGCGATGGGCCGCATCGTCCGCGCAAGGCAGCTCGACGCCGTCGATGCCGGCGAGGAGCGCGGCGTAGCGTCCCGCCACCTCCGACCGCAGCGCGAGGATCTCCTCGAAGCCGCTCGAGCTGGCCGATGCCGAGCGCCGCGGCGATGTCGCTCAGCCGGTAGTTGAAGCCGAGGCGGACGTGCTCGAGCCAGCCGCCGGAGTCGCCGCGGCCTTGGTTGCGGAGCGACCGGAGGAGCCGCCACTCCTCCTCGGAGTGCGTCGTCACCATCCCGCCCTCGCCCGTCGTGATCTGCTTGTTCGGGTAGAAGGCGAAGACGCACGACGGCCCGTGGGAGCCGAGTGGCGCTCCCCGGTACTCGGCTCCGAGCGCCTCGCACGCGTCATCGATCAGCGCCAGCCCGTGCCGGGCAGCGACGGCCCGGAGCTCGTCGAGCTCGCACGGGTAGCCGTAGATGTCCACGGCGACGATGGCCTTCGTCCGCTCCGTCACGGCCGCTTCGACGGCGGCTGGATCGAGGTTGAGCGTGCGCGGGTCGATGTCGGCGAAGACCGGGACGCCGCCCTCGTAGATGAAACAGTTGGCGGACGCGGCGAACGAGTACGGCGAGGTGATGACCTCGTCGCCCGGCCCGATCCCCGCGGCCACGCTGAGCAGGTGGAGGCCCGCGGTACCCGACGAGACGGCGGCCGCGTAGGGGGCGCCGACCCGCTCCGCGAGCAGCTCCTCGAAACGGTCGATCGTCGGGCCGAGCGAGAGGCGCCCCGAGCGGAGCACCTCGAGCACGAGCTCCTCTTCCCGCTCGCCGAGGTACGGCCCGGAGAGCGGGACTTGCTCCACTTGCTGCGCCACTAGAGCTTGGCGGCAGGCGCGTACTCGAGCCACTGGCTCCAGCGGTCGCTGCGCCCGTGCACGGTGTCGAGGTACGCCTGCTGGAGCTCCTGTGTCACAGGACCGGGCGGGCCGATGACCTGGTCGTCGATCTCCCGGATCGGCGTCACCTCGGCCGCCGTCCCGACCATGAACACCTCGTCGGCGAGGTAGAGGTCGGTGCGGATGATCGGCTTCTCGACGACGCGGTGGCCGAGATCCTGCGCGATCTGGATCACGGAGTCCCGCGTGATCCCGGCGAGGATCGAGGCCGACAGATCCGGTGTGTAGACGACGCCGTCGCGGACGAGGAAGATGCTCTCCCCGGAGCCGTCGGCGACGTATCCCTCACGGGTCAGGAGGATCGCCTCGTCGTAGCCGGCGCGGATGGCCTCGCCCACGGCGAGCATCGAGTTGAGATAGACGCCCGTCGCCTTCGCGGCGTGCGGGATGACGTTCGCCGCGACGCGCTGCCAGCTCGAGACCTTGACCCGGATCCCGTCCCGCATTCCCTCGTCACCGAGGTACGCGCCCCAGGGCCAGGACATGATCACTACCTCGAGCGGGTTGCCCGTGGCCGACACGCCCAGCTCGCCGTAGCCGTAGAAGACGATCGGCCGGATGTAGCAGGACGGCAGCTCGTTCGCACCGAGCACGTCCCAGGTCGCCGCCTTCAGCTCCTCGACGGCGTACGGGAGATCCATGTAGAGGAGCTGGGCCGAGCGGTGCAGGCGCCTGAGATGGTCGGTGAGGCGGAAGACGGACGTGCCGCGCTCGGTCTCGTACGCGCGGATGCCCTCGAAGACGCCCGAGCCGTAGTGCAGCCCGTGCGTGCCGACGTGGACCGTCGCATCCGCCCAGTCGATCAGCTCGCCGTTCATCCAGATCTTCTTCGTCTCATGCATCTGCGGGTCCCTTCCTCGCTGGGGCGGCAGCGTCATCCTATCTCTCCCGATTCGGTCAGATCCGCAGCGCGCGCCCTCGTCATGCGGACGAGATCGGGCGGGGAGATCCCAGCCATGTGCCGCTCGGAGCCGGCCCCGACCCAGACTTGCTCGTGAACGAGCAGCTCGCGGGAGATGAGCACCTGCGAGAGCCCCGCGGTGGGGATCGGCGCGACGCCGCCGGGCTCGAAGCCGGTCGCTCCGACGACCTCGTCACGCCGCGCGACGCGGCCCGCCTTCGCACCCGCCGCGACTGCCACCTTCGTCTCGTCGGCGCGCCTGTCGCCCGGCACGAGCACGAGCGTCGGCAGGCCGTCGCAGACGAAGACGAGCGACTTGACGATCTGCGCCCGCGAGCAACCGACGGCCCGTGCCGCGGCTCCAGCCGTCGGCGTCCCCTCGGGAAACTCCTCGACGCGGGCGTCGACGCCCGCACGGCGCAGCGCTTCGACGACGCGCTCCACCGGCTCCGGCCAGCGTTTCACGTGTGACTAGTCCTCCGCGACGGGGCCGAGCTCGAGCACCCGCGCGTCGTCGAAGCCCTCGCCGCGGAGGCGCTCGACGAGCTCCGGAGACGGCGCGGGTGTCGACGGTGAGCGCCATCAGCGCCTTACCACCGCGCAGGCCGCGCGAGACCGTCATTCCCGCGATGTTCACTCCAGCCTCGCCGAAGAGCGTCCCGACCCGGCCGATCACGCCGGGCACGTCGTCGTAGCGGCAGAGAACGAACAGCGGAGCGAGCTCGAGCTCGATGTCGAAGCCGAGCACGTTGACGAGCCAGGGCCGGTCGTCTCGGCCAATCGTCGTGCCCGCGACGCGGATCCGGGCGTCGCCGGTGCGCAGCTCGACGCGGACGAGGTTCGTGTAGTCGCGCGCCGCTCCGGACCGCTCCTCCCGCACCTCGATCCCGCGCTCCGCGGCGATCAGCGGAGCGTTCACGTAGTTCACGGGCCGGTCGGCGCGTCCCCGGAAGGCGCCGTTGAGGGCGGCGACGGTCAGGAGCCTCGTGTCGTGCTCGGCGAGCCCGCCGTAGGCCGTGATCACGATTTCCTCCGCGACGCCGTCGGCGAGCTCCATCGCGATCCGCCCCAGCCGCGCCGCAAGCGGAACGTACGGCCCGAGCACCTCGAGGTCGTCGGCGCCGATGACGGGAATGTTGACCGCGTTCGTGACGAGGCGGCCCTCGAGTGCGGCCGCCACCTGCTCGGCGACGATCACGCCCGCACGATCCTGCGCCTCGGCGGTCGAGGCGGCGAGGTGCGGGGTGACGACGACGTTGTCGAGCTCGAGCAGGGGACCCGTGTACGGCTCGGTCGAGAAGACGTCGAGCGCCGCGCCGGCAACCTTGCCCGAGTGAAGCGCCGCGAGCAGCGCGTCCTCGTCGACGAGGGCTCCGCGGGCGGCGTTGACGATCCGGACGCCGTCACGCATCGCCGCGAAGGCGGCGCCGTCGATCGAGCCCCGCGTCTCCGGCGAGAGCGGCAGGTGGAGCGTGAGGAAATCCGCCGCCGCGTACACCTCCGCCGGCGTCTGCAGGCGCTCGGCGCCGAGCTCGCGAAAGCGCTCTGCTGCCACATAAGGGTCGTACGCGACGATCCGCATGCCGAGACCGAGGGCGCGGCGCGCGACCTGCTGGCCGATCCGGCCGAAGCCGAGCACGCCGAGCGTCTTGGAGGCGAGCTCGATGCCGCCGTAGGCGCTGCGCTCCCAGCGTCCCTGCTTGAGCGCCGCGTGGGCCTGCGGGATGTTGCGCGCCAGGGCGACGAGGAGGCCGACGGTGTGCTCCGCGGCGGAGACGACCGTCGACTCGGGCGCGTTCGCGACGATGATCCCGCGCCGCGTCGCCGCCTCGACGTCGACGTTGTCGACGCCGACGCCCGCCCGCCCGATCACCTTCAGCCGCTCCGCCCGCTCGATCAGGTCGGCCGTGAGCTTCGTGGCGGAGCGGACGACGATCGCGTCGTAGCGGCCGATGATCTCGGCGAGCTCGCTCTCCGAGTCGACGTCAACGTCGAAGCGCGAGCGGAGGAAGTCGACGCCCGCGTCGGCGATCGGCTCGCGAACGAGGATGCGGGTGGCGCTCACGCCCGGGAGGGCTCGGCGGCCTCGCCGCCGACGCTTGCAGCCTCGAAGGCCTCGAGCGCCGCCGTCATCGCCACGCCCCGCTCGACGTCGGCGCCGAGGTCGGAGAGCACGAGCTCGACCGCCCCGATCTGCGTCGTGATGTCGAACACGTCGAACCACCCGATGTGGCCGAGGCGGAAGATCTTCCCCTTCAGCTCCCCCTGGCCGTTCGCGATCGTGATCCCGAAGCGGTCGCGGACGCCCTGCACGACGTCACCCGAGTCGATGCCTGCGGGCGCACGCACGGCCGTCACGACGGCGCTGCGGTCCTCGTCGGGGGAGAAGAGCTCGAGGCCGAGAGCCTTGATCCCGGCGCGCGCCGCCCGGCCCAGCCGCACGTGGCGCTCGAACGCGGCCTCGAGCCCCTCGTCGAGGAGAAGGCCGAGCGCGACGTCGAGCCCGGCGACGAGGGAGACCGGCGGCGTGAACGGCGCGTCCACCTTCTGTTGCGCCTTCCGCGTCCGCTCCCAGTCGAAGTAGAAGCGCGGCGAGGATCCGGCCGCCGCGAAGGCTGCTGCGGAGACCGCGGCGAGCCCCAGGCCGGGCGGGCACATGAGCGCCTTCTGCGAGCCGGAGACGACGACGTCGAGGCCCCAGGCGTCGGTCTCGCAGGGCACCGCGCCGAGGCTCGAGACGGCGTCCACGACGACGAGCGCCCCCGCCTCCCTCGCGGCCTCAGCGAGCGCACGCACGTCCGCGACGACTCCGGTCGACGTCTCGGAGTGGACGACCCAGACCGCCTTGGCCCCACGCTCCGCGAGCCTCGCCCGCAGGTCGCCCGCGTCGGGCGTCTCCCCCCACGCATAGCGGAGGACGTCGACGTCGGCGCCGTAGGCGGTCAGCATGGCGACCCAGCGCTCGCCGAAGTTCCCCGCCGCCACCGCGAGATGCGGCTCCCCCGGCGAGACGAGGTTCGCGACTGCGGACTCGAAGGCGCCGGTGCCGGAGGCTCCGAAGAGCAGGACGTCGCTCTCGGTGCGGCAGACGTCGCGCAGGCGGGTGAGAACGCGCTCGTAGACCGGGCGGAAGTCGGGGCTGCGATGGTGGACGATCGGCGCGCCGACGGCGGCGAGCACCTCCGGCGGCACCGGAGTCGGTCCCGGCGTGAACAGGTACCGCTTCCCGGCCATCTGCCCGCAGGGTAGACGGTCGGGCGGCATCGCATACGTTTCAGCCGTGGACGCGCTCGTCGCCTTCGCCGCCGCCCTCCTCGCGCTCCGGCTCGCGGGCCTGCTCGCCGGCCGCTACCGGACCAGCGGTCGGCCGGAGCTGCTCGCGTGGACGGCCGGCCTCGGCAACCTACGCCGTCGCGGCGGCCGCAATCGCCTGGGGAGAGGCGGCCGGGTGGGACGGCCGCGCCTTCCGCGTCTACTACGCGGCCGGCGGGCTCCTCACGGCGCCGCTGCTCGGGACCGGTTCGCTGCTCCTCGCCGGCCGCCGCCGGGCCGCGCCGGTTGCTCTTCTCTACGTCGGCCTCGCCCTCGGCGTCTCGCTCGCGATGCCGCTCCACGGCGTCTTCGCGCCGCACGGGATCCCGGCCGCGCAGGATCATCTCGCCTTCCTGCCGGCGCGCCTGCTCGCGATCGGAGCCAACGCGGCGGGAACGCTCGCCGTCGTCGTCGTCGCGCTCCGCTCGCTTCGCCGCCGTCCGCTCGGGAACTCGCTCATCGTGGCGGGCATCGCCGCGGCCGCTCTCGGCAGCGGCCTCGCAGGGCTCGGCGCGGCGGGCAGCGCGCTCGGGATCGCGGTCGGAGTCGTGCTTCTCTATGCCGGCTTCGTCGCCCCGGCCCGTTTTCCACGCCCGAGCACCGTCGGGGCGCCTGTTACGAAAACGTGAATATTCCTCGGGAACCGACCTAACCGCCCGATCCGTCTCTATCCTCGGACGAACGATCGCATAAGCCGCGCCGAGCGGTGCTGTCCGCCCAGGGCCTTTTCGCCCGCTCGGCCTCCGAACTGCAATCGACCAGGGGGGGTTACCTCTTGCGGCGTTCCATCCTCGCCTGCGGGCTCGTCCTCGGGCTCGCGGGCATCTCCACCGCTGCCTCGGCAGCAGCAGGCTTACACTCCGACCAGATCGCGCACTCGCGGAGCAGCGCGACGGCGCAACGGGACTCGGCGGACGACGCACGCAGCAAAGTGCGGCTGATCACGTACTTGGGCCGGGACATCCGCCGGTTCCGCGCGGGTACGCGGCGCTGGCTGACCGTGATCCAGGGCCGCCCGCCGCACGGGCTCTCCCGCTCGCTCGAGGCGCACAAGGTCCCGCGGACGCACTCGCTGCCACGGCTGCGGAAGCTCGCACTGCAGTGGCGCCACCGCGAGCACAGGATCTGGCAGCGCGCCAACCATCCGCCCGCCCTTGCAGCCTGGAACTGCATCCACCGCTACGAGGGCAGCTGGGCCGACTCGGGCGCCCCCTACTGGGGCGGCCTGCAGATGGACCTCTCCTTCCAGGCCTCGTACGGCGGCTGGCTCCTTCGCCACAAGGGAACGGCAGATCACTGGAGCCGGCTCGAGCAGATCTGGACGGCCGTCCGCGCCTGGCGCGTGCGTGGCTTCTCGCCCTGGTCGACGACGGCTCGCTACTGCGGCGTGCTCTAACGCTCGAGGCTCATCCGAGTCACACGGCGGCCCGCCTCGTGCGGGCCGCTGTCGTCGCGCTGCCGTCATGACTTGACAGAGACATCATCGTGATGTCATACTGCCGCCATGCAGATCGAAGGGTATGTCCAGTCGCTCCGGGAAGACCTCACTCGCCTCGCCGCAATCGGCGACGACGCGACGGTTCGTGCAGCCGAGCTCCTCGGCCTCGCGCTCGAGTCGTCGCTGAGCCGCCGACTACAGGAGGCGCTTTCGGAGGCCGCTCTGGAGCTCACCGCGCAGCTCGGCGGACGGGGTCACGTCGAGGTTCGCGTCTCGGGCGGCGAGCCGGAGTTCGTGCTCGTCGCGGAGGAAGGGGAGCCGGAGACGTCCGCGGACATCGCGCTCGACGCCCGCATCACTCTCCGCCTTCCGGAGGCACTCAAGGGGCGCATCGAAGACGCCGCATCCCGCGACGGCATCTCCGTCAACGCCTGGATCGTCCGCTCACTCGGACGCGAGACCGGCACGTCCTCGCACCGCAGTACGGGGCGGAATCGACTGAGCGGCTACGGCCGCGCCTGAAAGGAGACCGCATGCTGTACCACGTCCTCCCCAGCAAGTACGACGACGACAGGCCTCGCCCCGATCGCCGGCCGGCCGCCGGCGCGAACGAGATCCGGCTGCGCGTCCGGCGCAGCCTGGCCCGGAAAGGGGCCTGACCATGATCGAGAAGAGCTTCCAGACTCCCCTCCCGCTGGAGCTCGAGGTGAGGATCCCGGCCGGCCAGATCGACGTCGAGACGGTGGACGGCCAGGAGTCGTCGGTCGTCGTCGACGGTAACGAGGACCTGCTCGACGACGTCGAGATCCGCCACAGCGGCGGCCGCCTCGTCGTGGGCCTGCGCGGCAAGTCGAAGCTCGGCTTCGTGGTGGCCTTCGGCTCGCGGGTCTTCGGCAACGCCGGGCTCCGCGTCCAGGCCCGCATCCCCCACGGCGCAAGCCTGACGGTCAAGACGTCCTCCGCCGACCTCGGGGCCGACGGGCAGTTCCGCTCGCTCGACGTCAACTCGGTGTCCGGCGACGTCCACCTTCGCGGACCGGTCGAGCACGACGCGTCGGTGAAGACGGTGAGCGGCGACCTCGAGCTCCAGCGCGTGGGCGGCAACGCCTCGGTGCAGAGCGTGTCGGGTGACCTGCGCCTCGGACCCGTGGGCGGTTCCGTCGAGACGAAGTCGGTCTCCGGCGACATTCGGCTCGCCTCTCTCAGCCGCGGCCAGGCCCGCTTCACGAGCGTTTCCGGCGACATCGAGGTCGGGATCGCCGCGGGATCGGTGCTCGACGTCGACGCAGAGACGACGTCCGGCGATCTCAGCTCGGAGGTGCCGCTCGCAAGCGATTCGCCGTCCGAAGGCGGGGATTCGGATCCGACCGTCGTCCTCCGCGGCCGTACCGTGAGCGGCGACCTGCGGGTCTTCCGCGCGGGCTGATGCGGAGGCTTCTCTCCTACCGCGACGCCCGCCTCCTCGTCGCCGGGCAGACCCTCTCCGCGACCGGCGACTTCGCGATGTGGATCGTGATGGCGGTCTGGATGAAGACGTTGACCGGCTCGAGCGCCCGGGCCGGTCTCGTCTTCTTCGTCCTCGGCCTGGGCAGCCTCGCCGGGCCGCTCGGCGGCCTGCTCGCGGACCGCGTGCGGCGGCGGCCGCTGATGATCGCCACGGACTGCCTGCTCGGCGCCTCCGTGCTGATGCTGCTCTTCGTCCACGACCGGAGCGACGCGTGGCTGATCTACCTCGTGGCGCTGCTCTACGGGGTCGCCGGCTCGGTCTTCTTCCCGGCGCGCTCGGCGCTGCTGCGCCTGATGCTGCCGGAGGACCTGCTCGCCGAGGCGAACGGCTTCCTCTCGTCGACCCAGCAGGGAGTTCGGATCTTCGCTCCGCTCGCCGGCGCGGGCCTCTACGCCGCCTTCGGCGGCGGCGTGGTCGCCGTCGCCGACGCGGCCACCTTCGGCGGCTCCGCCTTGTTCCTCGCGAGCATGAGGGTCGTGGAGGAGAGGCCCGAGCCCTCGGAGCACCACTTCCTCGACGAGGTCACGGCCGGGGCGAAGCACCTGTGGCGAACCCTCCCGCTCCGGCAACTCGTGATCGGCGCCGCGGTTGCCCTACTCGTCGTCGGCTTCTCCGAGACGCTCATCTTCTACGTGATCAGCCGACTGGGCCGCCAGCCCTCCTTCTTCGGCGTGCTGGCGACGCTGCAGGGATTCGGAGCCATTGCCGGCGGTCTCACGGCCGCAGCCGTCGTCCGTCGCCTCGGCGACATTCGGGCCACGGGAGTCGGCCTCGGCCTCTTCGGAGTCTGCGCCCTCCTGCTCGCGCTGCCCTCGCTGCCCGTCGTCCTCGTGGCGCTCGTGCTGGCGGGGGTCGGCATCGCCTGGGTGCTCGTCGGATACATGACCGCGCTCCAGCTCCGCACGCCGCTGCGAATCCAGGGCCGCGTCTCCGCGGCCGCCGACCTCGTCGCGACGCTCGCGCAGACGACCTCGATCGCACTCGGCGCCGCACTCTCCGTCCTCGTCGACTACCGGATCCTGTTCGTCGTGATGGCGGCCGTGGTCGTCGGCAGCGCCGTCTACCTCGCCACGCGGCGTGAGCCGCTCATCACGGCCGAGGTCCGCCCCCTCGCAGCGGACTGACGAAGCGCAGGCGCCCGCGGAGGCGCGTGCGACGATGCCGGCGTGAGCGAGCCGACGCCGCTGCGGCGGAACCGCGACTTCCTCCTCCTGCAGACGGGCCAGCTGCTCTCGACCTTCGGGTCGAGCATGTCCGCGATCGCGTATCCGCTGCTCGCGCTCGTCGTCACGGGCTCGGCAGCGAAGACGGGCTACGTAGGCGCCGTCGAGCTCGCGCCGCTCGTGCTCCTCGCGGTTCCCGCCGGCGTGGCCGCCGACCGCCTCGACCGCCGGCGGCTGATGATCGCGGCGGATGCCGTCGGCGCAGTGTCGGTCGGCACCCTCGCCGCGGCCGTGCTCACGGGCCACGCGGCCTTCTGGCTGATCGCCGCCGTCTCGTTCGCCGACTCGACCGCCGCGGTCGTCTACCGGGCCGGCTCGAACGGGGCCTTCAGAGCGGTCGTCCCGCAGCCGCAGCTCGCCGACGCGGCGAGCATCTCGATGGCGCGGATGTCGACGGTGCGGTTGAGCGGCCCGCCCGCCGGCGGCGCGCTCTTCGGCCTTTCACGCGGGCTGCCGTTCCTCGCCGACGCGCTCTCGTATGCCTTCTCGACCGCCTCGCTGCTGCTGATGCGCACCCGCTTCCAGGAGGAGCGCGTGCCGGGCACGCGGACGCGCTTCCGCGAGGGGCTCGCCTACTTCTGGCGGATCCCGTTCCTCCGGACGACGGTCGGGATGATCGCGGCGAGCAACTTCGCCGCCTCGGGCATGCCGATCGCGGTCATCATCCTCGCGCATCGCCACGGCATCTCGAGTGCGGGGATCGGCGGCTTCGTGGCCCTTCAGGGCGTGGCGCTCCTCGTCGGATCCACGGTGTCCCCGCTGCTCCGGCGCCTCTTCCCGATGCGGGCGATCCTGCTCTCCGAGTTCTGGATGGCCGTCGTCTACGCCGGGTTCCTCGCCTATCCGCGCGTCTACGTCCTCGCCGTGGCCGTCTCGCTGCACGCGTTCTGGTTCCCGAACACGGACTCGGCGCTGACCGCCTACTCGTTCGTTCTCATCCCCGACCGGCTGCTCGGGCGCACGATGGCCGCGGCGAACACGCTGCGCGCCGTGTCGGCACCGCTCGGGCCGCTCGCCGCGGGACTGATGCTCTACCACTTCTCGCCGCGCACGTGCGTGCTCGTGCTCGCGGTCCCGGTCGTCGCCGCCGCGGTCGCCGGAACGCTCAGCACGGCGATCCGCGACCTGCCTAGCCTCGAAGCTTCTCCCGCAGCAGCCGGTTGACGACCTTCGGGTCGGCCTTGCCCTGCGTCTCGCGCATCACCTGGCCGACGAGGAAGCCGAGCACCCCCTCCTTGCCGCCACGGTAGGTCGCGACCTGCTCCGGGTGCGCGGCGAGAACCGCGTCGATCACCGGCACGAGCGCCTCCTCGTCCCCGAGCGCCGTGCGCGCGAGGTAGTGCTCCGCGTCGATCGGGCCGGAGGCGGCGGCCGCGAACGCCTCGTCGAGCGCCTCTCGCGTCACGTTCGCCTGCACGATCCGGGCGAGCGGGGCTGCGTTCTCGGCGAGGAAGTCGCCCCGGTTCATCGCGAGCGCCGCCGCGACGTCCCACTCGACGCCCTCTGCCGCGAGCGCCTCCGCCTTCCACTCGTTGCCGGTGGTGACGAGCTCGGCGGCGGAGGCGAACCCGAGCTCGTTGCCGAGCCGGCGGATCCGCTCCGTCGGCCGCTCCTTCACGTCACCGCGCAGCCGCTCGACGAGCTCCGCCGGGGGCTCGACCGGGACGAGGTCGGGCTCCGGGAAGTAGCGGTAGTCGTCCGCCTCCTCCTTCGAGCGGTGCACCGTGAGACGGTCGGTGTCGGCGTCGTAGTCGTAGGTCGACTGGACGACCTCCTCCCCCGCCTCGTGGGCAGCGACCTGCTGCCGGGTCGCCGCCTCGATCGCGCGGCCGATGAACCTGAACGAGTTCATGTTCTTGATCTCCCAGCGCGGCCTGAATCCCTCCTCCCCGCGCTGCCGCACCGAGACGTTGACGTCTGCGCGCAGCGTTCCCTTCTCCATGTCCGCGTCGGAGATGCCGAGCTCGCGGATCGTCTGGCGGAGCAGGCGGAGGAACGACATCGCCTCCTCCGCCGAGCGGAGGTCGGGCTCGCTCACGATCTCGAGCAGCGGCGTGCCGCCGCGGTTGAAGTCCACGAGGCTGTAGTCGGCGCCGACCGAGCGGCCGGTCGCACCGCCGGCGTGCACCGTCTTCGCCGCGTCCTCCTCGAGATGGGCCCGCACGATCCCGATCTCGCGGTCGCCGTCCTCCGTGGGCAGGACGAAGCGGCCGGGCCCGCAGAGCGGCGCCTCGTACTGGCTGATCTGGTAGCCCTTGGGCAGGTCGGGATAGAAGTAGTTCTTCCGGGCGAAGACCGCGTGCTCGGCGATCTCGCAGTCGAGCGCGAGGCCGAGCAGGATCGTCATCTCGATCGCGCGCCCGTTCGGAACGGGCAGCGCGCCGGGATGCGCGAGGCAGACCGGGCACGTGCGCGTGTTCTCGGGCGCGCCGTACTCGAGGGCGCAGCGGCAGAACATCTTCGTCCGCGTCTTGAGGTGCGCGTGTGCCTCGAGCCCGATCACCACCTCCCAGTCAGCCATCCTGAGCCTCAGGCGGCATTCAGCTTCTCCTTCGCCTCGTGCAGGGCGTCCTCGACGTCGTCGCGCACCTCGACCATCGCGAGCCGCTTCTCGAGCGGTCCGTACGTCTCGATCAGCCACAGCTCGCGCTCGCCCGCCTCGAGCTGGAGCTTGACGTCGCCGACGAGCACGGCACGCGAGCCGTCTAGGACGCGCGGCTCCTCGCCGAAGACGCGCTCGACGGCGAGCACGAACTCCGCCGCGGGATCCTCGAACCGCATCGTCATCGCAACCTCTCGGGGACGGGATCGAAGCCGAGCGCCTGCTCGAGCGCGTGACCGATCCGGAAGAGGGTGTTCTCGCCGAACTGGGGACCGACGAGCTGGAGCCCGACCGGTAGCCCCTCCGAGAGGCCGCACGGGACGTTGAGCCCCGGCAGCCCCGCGAGGCAGGACGGGATCGTGAGCAGGTCGGAGAGGTACATCGCGATCGGGTCCGCGGTGCGCGCGCCGAGCGGGAAGGCGACCGTCGGCGAGGTCGGCGAGACGAGCGCGTCGAAGGTCTCGAACAGCGCGTCGTGCTCGCGCTTGATCACCGTCCGCACCTTCTGCGCCTGGCCGTAGTACGCGTCGTAGTAACCGGCCGAGAGCGCGTACGTCCCGACCATGATCCGTCGCTTCGGCTCGTCGCCGAAGCCTTCGTCTCGCGTGCGCTCGTACAGCTCGAGCCGCTCGGCCGCGTCGGCGTGGAAGCCGTAGCGGACGCCGTCGTAGCGGGCGAGGTTGGAGGACGCCTCGGCCGGCGCGATGAGGTAGTAGCACGGCGTCCCGTACTCGACCGAGAGCGGCAGCGAGCACTCCCCGATCTCCGCTCCGAGCCCTTCGAGCCTCGCGATCGCAATCGAGACGGCGGTCGCGACGCCCGGCTCGATCCCTTCGGCCTCGTTCAGCTCCTTCGGCACGCCGATCCGCAGCCCCTTCAGGTCGTCGCCCTCGGGCAGCTCGACCGCGTGCGGCAGCTCGACCGTCGTCGAGTCCCGCGAATCCCGGCCGGCGATGATCGAGTAGAGGTAGGCGCAGTCGCGGACGGTGCGCGCGACCGGGCCGACCTGGTCGAGGCTCGAGGCGAAGGCGATGATGCCGTAGCGGGAGACCGTGCCGTACGTCGGGCGGAGACCGACGTTGCCGCACAGCGCCGCAGGCTGCTTGATCGAGCCGCCCGTGTCGGAGCCGAGCGCCCACGGCGCGAGCCCCGCGCTGACCGCCGCCGCCGAGCCGCCCCCCGAGCCTCCCGGCACGCGCGAGGGATCCCACGGGTTCCGCGACGGCCCGTAGGCGGAGTTCTCGGTCGAGGAGCCCATCGCGAACTCGTCGGTGTTCGTCTTGCCGAGGATCCGCAGGCCGTGCGCCTTCAGCCGCTCGACGACCGTCGAGTCGTAGACGGGGACGTAGCCCTCGAGAATGCGCGAGCCGGCCGTCGTCGGGATTCCCTTCGTCCCGATCACGTCCTTGACGGCGATCGGGATCCCGTCGCCGCCAGGATCGCCACAGACGTGCAGGTAGCAGTGGAGCTCCGAGTCACGCGCCTCGATCGCGGCGAGGTAGGCGGCGAAGAGCTCCGCACCCGAGATCTCCTTCCGCTCCAGCAGGTCCTTCGCGCCCTCGGCCGTCAGCCGCAGCGTGTCGATCATCCTGCGCCCCCCGGCGGCACCCGGAAGAAGTCGCCGTCACGCTCGGGTGCATTCGCGAGCGCCTCGGAGACCGGCAGGGACGGACGCGGCTCGTCTTCACCCCACACGTTGACGACGTCGAGCGGGTGCGACGTCGCCGGCACGTCGGACAGGTCGAGCTCCGACACCTTCGAGACGGCGGCGAGGATCTCGCCGACCTGGGCCCCGAGCCGCTCGATCTCGTCCTCGCGCAACTCGAGCCGGGCCAGGTGCGCGACGTGGAGGAGCTGTTCGCGGTCGATCGGCATGAAGGCTCGATACTCGCAAAAGCGAGCTGGTGGTTGCTCCGGTGAGCCCAGTGCGCGACCCGGCGTCCGGGGCTAGCCCCAGATTCGACGGCGACGAGGGGGATAAGAAGAGGGCCCCTGCCGGGGCCCTCTCAACGTAGGTCCGACAGGTTCTCTAGATGGCCTGGACGTTCGCGGCCTGTGCGCCTTTGTCGCCCTGCACGACCTCGAACGACACGCGCTGGCCTTCGGTCAGCGATTTGTAGCCGTCCATTGCGATTGCGGAGAAGTGGACGAAAACGTCGTCGCCACCTTCGCGCTCGATGAAGCCGTAGCCCTTCTCGTTCGAGAACCACTTGACGGTGCCCTCAGCCAAGCCTTCCTCCTTGCAGAAACACGACGGCCCGGGCACCGAGCCGCCGACCGTTGATGAAGCAGGCGGAGTCTAACTCAGTTTCCGTGGGGTGCAACTGCGCGCTCCTGCCGCGCGCGAGCCGCCGTAACGGCGTTCTGGAGCACCATTGCGATCGTCATCGGGCCGACGCCCCCCGGCACCGGCGTCATGAACGCCGCCCGCTCCATCGCCCCCGGATCGACGTCGCCGAGCACCTTCTTCCCCTCGCCCCGGTTCATCCCGACGTCGACCACGGTCGCGCCGACCTTGACCATGTCGGCGGAGACCAGATGCGTGCGGCCGACCGCGGCCACGAGGACGTCTGCCTCGAGCGTGTGCCGCTGCAGATCCCGCGTGCGGGAGTGGCAGACGGTCACCGTCGCGTTGCGCTGGAGGAGGAGATGCGCCATCGGCTTGCCGACGATGGCCGAGCGGCCGATGACGACCGCGCGCGCCCCTTCGAGCGGGATCTCGTACTCGTCGAGCATGCGCATGATCCCGAGCGGCGTGCCCGGCACGAGGCCCGGCCGCCCGAGATAGAGGCGCCCGGCGTTGAAGGGGTGGATGCCGTCGACGTCCTTCTCCGGCGCGATCGCCTCGATGACCCGGTTCTCGTCGAGATGGTCGGGCAGCGGGAGCTGGACGAGGATCCCGTCCACGGCCTCGTCGGCGTTCAGCTCGGCGATCGTCGTGAGCAGCTCCTCCTCGGAGGTGCCGGCGGGAAGCTCGATGTCGCGCGCGTCCATGCCCGCCTGTTGCGCGGCCTTCTGCTTCAGGCCGATGTAGATGTGCGAGGCGGGATCGTCGCCGACGAGCACCGTGGCGAGGCCGACGTGCCCGAGCTGGGCGACGGCGGCGGCGACCTCCTCGCGCACCTTCGCGCCGAGCGCTTTGCCGTCGAGGATGGTGGCCGCCACACCGCCAGCGTAACGCCGAAGGCGTACGCGGTTTCCCGCTGGGCGTCGGCGGCTTTGCCGACGACGCTCCCAGCCACGTGCGTACTCGGGGAGAATGCGCGGGTGGCTCGGCTTTCCCGCAAGAACGATCCGGACTCGGTCCGGGCACGGCAGCAGGCACTCGGGCTCCCCGAGACCGACCTCACCGCCTACGAGCGCGCGGCGGAATCGGTGACCGGGCTCGTCTCGCTGCCCGTCTCGGTCGCCCGGCTCGCCGTCTCGCTCGGCGAGTACGAGCTCTCCGAGGACGGGGACGTCGTCGAGACCGGCCGCACCGAGGAGGAGGTCACGGTGCCGCTCGCGCACACGGAGGGCGGTCTCACGGCGTCGGTGCAACGAGGCGCGAAGGCGATCGCCGCGTCCGGCGGCTGTCGAACGTACGTGATCGCCGACAGAATCACCCGAGCATCGTGCTTTGTCTGCAACAGCGCCGGTGACGCGCTGCGTCTCGCCGGCTGGCTCGAGGAGCAGGTACCGGCGATGCGCGACTTCCTGCGCTCGGCCGACCGCCCGGAGCTGTCGACGTACGCCGTCCTGCGGGAGGTGAAGACGCACGTCGTCGGCCCGATGTGCCATGCCCTCTGGCGCTTCACGACAGGCGACGCCTTCGGCGCGAACATGATGACGCGCAACGCCTACGCGCTGAACATGGCCTACGTGCTGCCGCAGGCGCCCGTGCCGGTCGAGCGCGTGATCCTCGAGGCGAACATGGGCGGCGACAAGAAGCCGTCGTTCGAGTACTTCCAGCAGGGGCACGGCAAGACCGTGATCGCGGAGACGACCCTGAGCGAGGCGGCGATCGAGCGCGTGCTGCGAACGAAGCTTCCCGACCTCGAGGAGCTCGCCTGGGCGGGCACGCACGGTGCCGTCGCCTCCGGGATGCAGTCGGTCGCCTTCACTCCGGCCTCGGCGATCGCGGCCGTCTTCGCGGCGACGGGCCAGGACCTGGGCCTGGTCGCGACGAGCGCGATGGCCCACGGTGTCGAGCAGCGCGTCGACGGAGGGCTCCACGTCTCGATCCGGTTCCCCGGGCTCGAGGTCGGGACGGTCGGCGGCGGCACGACGCTCCCCGACCCGAAGCGCTGGCTCGAGCTGATGGGCTGCGCCGGGCCGGGGAAGGTCTACCGGCTCGCGCAGCTCGTGGCCGCGACGGCGCTCGCGCTCGAGATCAGCGCCTCGGCGGCGATGGCGACCGCCGGCAGCGAGAACTTCTTCCGCGCCCACTTCGAGCGCGGCGGCCTGCGCTGAGCCTGGATCCACCGAGAGCGTAGGCGAGCTCAAGCAGGTCGGCGCGGCTGCCGACATTGCACGAGCAATGATTGACACGAGCCTCCTCGAGCACTGGGAGCGGGAGCAAGCTGCACGGACGCGGCTGCGGAGCTCGCTGCCGCAGTCCTGGCGCAACGACTCGCGTCCGAAGATGGACGAGGTTCGCGAGCTCTACGTCGAGGCGATGCTGGAGATGCAGCACTCGCCTGCCCGGATCGTCGCGATCGGCGACGACGACCGCTGACGGCGCACAGGCCGGCGCGCGGGCGGGAGCTGTAGGCTCGAAGTCGATGCGTCCGCTGCGCGGATTCCTGCTCCTCGGCCTCGGCGCCTGGGCCGGAGCGCTGGGCGCCGCCGCGTTCGTGCGGCGGGCCGTGCCCTCCCGCGGAGACGAGGAGAGCGATGAGCTCGACCTCGTCGCCGTCCTCGACGGCATCGAGCTGAAGAGCCGGGCGAAGGCGTTCACGGGAGGCTCCATGCTCGCGTGGTTCGGCGGCATCGACGTCGACCTTCGCGAGGCGGAGCTCGCACCGGGAGCACGGCTGTCCCTGAACACCTTGTTCGGGGGGATCGCGGTCAAGGCCCCGCCGGGCTGCCGCCTCGAGTCGGAGCTGAGGGCCGTGGCCGGCGGGGTCGACGCACGCTCGCGGGTGCAGGACGACCCGGACGCGCCCGTGCTCACCCTCACCGGGACGGCGGTCTTCGGTGGGATCTCCGTCAACGCGAAGGCTGCCGACTCCTCCGCCGACGGCGACGAAGTCGACTGAGGACCCGGTCGCTTCTCTCCCACGCCTCGCGCATGCGCCGCGCGAGCACCGGGACGCTCGTCGCCCGGGATGATCGGGATCTCGGCTCAGCCGGCGGGCAGGCGGACGTCCGAGACGTCCAGCCCGAGCGAGTTGGCGAGCCGGACGCCGTGGTTCAGCTCCTCGCGCAGCCGCTCCCGGTCGCGCGCCTCCATCAGCTGTCCGATCATCTCGCGCGCCTTCGGCCGCCAGAGGACGTGTTGCGCGAAGACCGGCAGCATCGTGTTCGCCGCGTCGACGAGCCGCGCGCGCACCTTCTTCCCCGCCGACCGCAGCAGCACCCGCTCGTACGCCATCCCGGCGCCGTGGTGGATGCCGTCGTCGATCGCGAGCCGGTTGCAGAGGTCCTCGAGCAGCGTGCCCCGCGAGGAGCGCGCGATCAACCGGAAGCGCGGGATGATCAGCCGCTCGAAGAAGACCTGCATGAGGAAGACCTTCTCCTCGAGCAGGTCGGCCTCGAGGAACATGTGCGCGAGCCGGTCGAGGTACGGGTCGCGCTCCCCCTCCCCGCCGACCTGGCCGATCAGCCGCAGCCACGCCTCGGTGTGGCGCGACTCGTCCTGCACCATCGTCGAGTAGTAGAGGCGCGCCTCCGGGTCGGGCGCGGCCGTGAGGAGCTGCGACGCCATCTCGCACGCGAAGACGTCGGCCTGCAGCTGCTGCATGATCACCGAGCGCCAGATGTCGCGCCGCCGCGCCTGGCGTTCGGGCGTCCCCTTTCCCTCCGGCACGAACGGGATCTCGCCCCAGGGCATGTCCTTGACCTGCCACTCCTGGTGCTTCGCGAGGTGGTAGAAACGGAGGACGCCGGCGTACTCGTCCCGGTCGTCCAGCTGCTCGGGGACGGCTGCCGCGTTCATCGACCGGACCTTATCCTCAGCCGCATGGTTGCACTCGTCTTCAGCTACGACGTGCGCGACGCGGCGGAGTTCGAGCGCGTCTACGGGTCGGACGGCGAGTGGGCCGCGTTCTTCCGGCGAGGTCGCGGCTATATCGGCACGGAGCTCCTGCGGGACCTCGAGACGGCCGGGCGGTATCTCGTGATCGACCGCTGGCAGTCGGCCGACGCCTACAACGCATTCGTCGCGGAGCACGGCGACGAGTACATGCGCCGCGTCGACGACACGCGCTTCCTCTACGAGAGCGAGCTCCGGTTCGGGACGTTCGAGACGCTTTCGTGACGGTGGCTGCCACCGGCCGCGTATTTCGCAGCGGTTGCGGCCGGATAGCTCGCAACGCGAGGCTTCTCCCGCTTGAACCGGCTGCATCGCGCAGGGATAATCCCGGACGCTGATGTCCGTGGAGGAACGCGCAAGCGCGACGGAGCATGTGCTCGCCGCGCGGGAACGCTACGTCGCCCGCGGCGTCTCGACGCCCTCGCTCGTCGTCTCCCGCGCCGCCGGCGCGCGCCTCTGGGACGCGGACGGGCGCGAGTTCCTCGACTTCGCCGGCGGCATCGGCTGCCAGAACCTCGGCCACGGGCCTTCCGCCGTCGTCGCCGCGATCCACGAGCAGGTCGACCGCTACCTGCACCAGTGCTTCATGGTCGGCGTCTACGAGCCGTACGTCGAGGTCTGCCGTCGCCTCGACGAGCTCTGGCCCGGCGAGGCACCGACGAAGTCGCCTCCTCCTGAACTCGGGCGCCGAGGCGGTCGAGAACGCGGTCAAGATCGCCCGCGCCGCCACGGGGCGGCCCGGCGTCGTCGTCTTCGACCGCGCCTTCCACGGCCGCACGAACTGCTGACGCATGGCGATGACGGCGAAGGTCGTCTACAAGCAGAGCTTCGGCCCGTTCGCCCCCGAGGTGTACCGCGCGCCCGCGCCCTACCCGTACCGCGGCGTCACGACCGAGGACGCGATCGACGGCGCTGGAGCGCCTGTTCAGGCGGACGTCGATCCCGCGCGCGGTCGCGTGCGTCGTGCTCGAGCCGGTGCAGGGCGAGGGCGGCTTCATCCCGATGCCGGCCGAGTTCGTGCACGCGCTCCGCCGCATCTGCGACGAGCACGGGATCCTCTACGTCGACGACGAGGTGCAGGCGGGCTCGGCCGCACGGGCACCATGTGGGCGATCGAGCACTACGGCGTCGAGCCGGACCTGCTCGTCTCGGGCAAGTCGCTCGGCGGCGGGCTGCCGCTCGCCGCGGTCACCGGCAGGGCGGAGCTGATGGATGCCGTCCACCCGGGCGGGCTCGGCGGCACCTTCGGCGGCAACCCGGTCGCCTGCGCAGCGGCACTCGCGGTGCTCGACCAGCTCGACCGCACCCGGCTTCCGCGAGCGGGCGGAGCAGGTCGGCTGCCTCCGTACGCAGCCGGCTCGAGGAGATCGCCTCCCGCCGGTCGCTCGTCGGCGAGGTACGCGGCCTCGGCGCCATGCTCGCCCTCGAGCTGCTGGAGCGGACACCGGACGCGGCGAAGGCGAACGACTGCAGCCGCCTTCGAGAAGGGCCTGCTCCTGCTGTCGTGCGGCCTGTACGGGAACGTGATCCGGCTCCTGCCGCCGCTCACGGCGACGGACGAGGAGCTCGAGCGCGGCCTCGACCTGCTGGAGGAAGCTCTTGGCGACGCTGGCGCCGAGCGCGCCTGACACCGAGCCGGTCGCCGAGGCGCCGGCGGTCCGGCTCAGCGGCATCCGGCGCACGTACGGCGGCGTCGTCGCCGTCGCCGGCATCGACCTCGACATCGGCGCCGGCGAGTTCTTCACGCTGCTCGGGCCCTCCGGCTCCGGCAAGACGACGACGTCTGCGGCTGATCGCGGGGTTCGAGCGGCCCGACGCCGGCCGCGTCGAGCTCAGCGGCGGGACGTCACGAGGCAGTCCGCCGTACGCGCGCGCCGTCAACACCGTCTTCCAGGACTACGCGCTCTTCCCGCACATGACGGTGGCCGAGAACGTCGAGTACGGCCTGCGAGGTGAAGGGAGTCTCCCGGCGCGAGCGGCGGCGAGCGGCGAGGAGGCGCTGCTCGACGCGTGCGTCTGCGAGGGCTCGGCGACCGCAAGCCGGCACAGCTCTCGGGCGGCCAGCGGCAGCGCGTCGCGCTCGCGCGCGCGATCGTCAACCGGCCGCGCGTGCTGCTCCTCGACGAGCCGCTCGGCGCGCTCGACCTGAAGCTGCGCCAGGAGATGCAGATTCGAGCTGAAGCGCCTCCAGCGCGACCTCGGCATCACCTTCGTCTACGTCACGCACGACCAGGAGGAGGCGCTGACGATGAGCGACCGCATCGCCGTCTTCAACGAGGGACGGATCGAGCAGGTCGGCAGCGCCCGCCGAGGTCTACGAGCAGCCGGCGAACGAGTTCGTCGCCGGCTTCGTCGGCATCGTCGAACATTCTCGAGCGCGACGGCAGGCGCTTCGTGATCCGCCCCGAGAAGATTCGCATGCTCGACGACGCCGCGGCCGACGGCGAGCCGGGCGACGGTCGCAGCGAGGTCGTCTATCGTCGGGCACGTTCACCCGCTACACTGGTCGAGCTCGACGCGGGCGGCGAGCTCCTGGTCGTGCGGCAGAACCTCGGACGTCCTCGAGCGGCACTCGAGGAGCAGGGCCGCCGCGTCCGGCTCGCCTGGCGGCCGAGGACGCATCGCACTCGACCGAGACCGAGCAAGGAGGAACACTGCAATGAAGAAAGCACTCGAGCTGGCGCGCAACGCGCCGGCTCGTCGCGCGCTGTCGCCGCCCTCGCTGCCGGCTACGGGCGCTCGCGGTCGCAGCAGGCCTGCCGATCCGAAGATCGGCAAGGGAGAGGGCAGCTCAACATCGATCGCCTGGGAGGGCTACACCGAGGAAGCAGTGGGTGAAGCCGTTCGAGAAGAAACGGGCTGCAAGGTCAACCGCAAAGTACGCCGGCTCCTCCGACGAGATGGTCACGCTGATGCGCCAGGGCGGCGGCGGCGCAGTACGATCTGCGTCTCGGCCTCCGGCGACGCGAGCCTGCGGCTGATCTACGGCGACGACGTCCAGCCGGTCGAACCCGAAGCTGATCCCGGACTACAAGAACTTCATCCCGGCGCTGAAGTCGCCGCCGCACAACACGATCAAGGGCGTGCACTACGGGCATCTCGCTCCGAGTGGGGCCCGAACACGCTCCTCTACAACACCGAGAAGATCAAGCCGGCCCCGAAGAGCTGGTCGGCGATCTACGGCACGAAGTACAAGGGCAAGATCACGGTCCCCGACAATCCGATCCAGATCGCCGACGCGGCGCTCTACTGTCGAAGACGAAGCCGTCGCTCGGGATCAAGGACCCGTACGAGCTGAACCAGACGCAGTTCAACGCGGCCATCAGCCTGCTGCAAGCAGCAGCGGCCGCTGATCAAGAAGTACTGGGCGCTCGCGTCGGACGAGATCGAGTTGTTCAAGAGCGGCGACGCGGTCGTCGGCGCCTCGTGGCCGTACCAGACGAACACGCTGAAGGCCGCCAAGGCGCCCGTGAAGGACCTGATCCCGAGGAGGGCGCGACCGGCTGGGCCGACACGTGGATGATGTCGGCCAAGGCCAAGCATCCGAACTGCGTCTACAAGTGGATGGCCTGGGTCTCGACCCCGAAGGTGCAGGCCGAGCAGGCGATCTACTTCGGCGAGACGCCGGCCAACCGAAGGCCTGCACGATCATGAACAAGCTCTCGCCGGGCTCCGCGAAGAAGTACCACTGCGACGCCCCGATAGAAGTACTTCAAGCACGATCAAGTTCTGGAAGACCCCGTTGCCGCCTGCGGCAACGGCAAGAACAACTGCATGGACTACACGAAGTGGCAGCAGGCCTGGACAGGAGCTGAAGGGGTACGCCGTCCCTGTCCGCGCACGCTGCTGACCAGCGCGAGCCGGGCCGTCCCGTCCGGGCGAGCCCGGCTCGCGGTCACCGGCGGCCTTCTGGCGCCACCGCTGGGCGCGGCGCTCGTTCTGCTGGCGCCGCCGCTCGCTCGCCTTCGTCCTCGTCTACCTCGCGGCGCTCGTCGCCCTCTTCGTCTCCGCGTTCTGGACGGTCGACCCGTTCACCGGCGAGCTCGTCCGCACGCCTGGAACGCTCGACAACTACCGCGATGCTCTGGAGACTCGAGCGCCTACCGCTCCATTGCGCTGCGGACGATCGTCATCGCCGCCGCCGTCACGGCCGCGGATGCGATCCTCGCCTTCCCGCTCGCCTACTTCATGGCCCGCGTCGCCGGCCGCCGCTCACGGGCGTTCGTGTTCGCCGCTCGTCCTGCTGCCGCTCTGGTCGAGCTACCTGATCCGTGTCTACTCTGGCGGCTCATCCTCGCCCACAACGGCGCTCCTCAACTGGACGCTGCACAAGGTCGGACTGCCGCCGGCGAACATCGGCTACTCGAACTGGGCGATGTGGCTCATCTTCACGTACGTCTGGCTGCCCTTCATGATCCTGCCGGTCTACGGTGCGCTCGAGCGAATCCCGGAGTCGCTACCTCGAGGCGTCGCGCGACCTCGGCGCCGGCGGCTTGCACGACCTTCTCGGTGCGTCCTGCTCCGCTCGCACTGCCGGGCGTGATCGCCGGCTCGATCTTCACGTTCTCGCTCACGCTCGGCGACTACATCACCCCGCTCCTCGTCGGCGGAGCCTCGGTCGCAATTCATCGGCAACGTCGTCTACGACCAATCGATCGGCGTCGCCAGCAACTGCCGTTCGCCGCCGCGTTCGCCGCCGTGCCCGCTCGCCGTCATGGGCGTCTACCTCCTGATCGCGCGCCGGCTCGGCGCATTCGAGGCGATGTGAGGTGGAGACGCCGGCCGACCCGCATCGCGCTCACGCGTCTGGGTCGACGCTCGTCGTCTGCTCTTCCTCTGGATCCCGCTCGCGCTGATCATCGCTCTACGCGTTCAACGCCTCGAACGTCCAGAGCTGGCCGATCCCGGGCTTCACGACGCACTGGTTCCGCGCCGGCCTGGCCAACTCGGAGATGCGCACGGCGCTGTGGCTCTCGGTGCGGGCCGGCCTGACTGGCGACCGCAATCGCGCTCGTGCTCGGCTCCGCGGCCGCCTTCGCCGTGGAGCGCTTCCGCTTCTTCGGCGCGAGGCGATCTCGTTCCTGCTCGTGCTGCCGATCGCACTGCCCGGGATCGTCACCGGCATGGCCCTCAACTCCTTCTTCACTCGCCGGCAACATCACGCTTTCGCCTCTGGACGATCGTCGATCGGGGCACGCGACCTTCTGCGTCGTCGTCGTCTACAACAACGTCCTCGCGCGACTACGCCGCTCGTCGCCCTCGCTGATCGAGGCCTCCCTGGACCTCGGCGCCGACGGCTGGCAGACGTTCCGCTTCGTCATCTGGCCGCTGTTCGTCGACCGCGCTCGTCGCCGGCGGCGCTGCTCGCCTTCGCGCTCTCCTTCGACGAGGTCATCGTCACGTCCTTCACGGCGGGCGCGCAGAACACGCTGCCGCTCTGGATCTTCGGCTACATCCGGCTCGGTCAGCAGCTGCCCGTCGGTCAACGTCATCGTCTTCGCGATGATCGTGCTGACGAGCCATCCCCGTGCTGCTCGCACAACGGCTCATGCGTGACACCGGGGTTCTTCGCCGCGGAGCCGCGGAAGTGACCGAAGCCGTCGAGACGGCACAAGCCACCGCTTACTGAAGACAGGAGGAACCCCAATGAGCGCGACGACGACGCAGTACCGGATCCTGGTCGGAGGGGAGCTCGTCGAGGCGGCCTCCGGCGAGACGATGGAGGTGATCGCTCCCGCGACGGGCGAGACGATCGCCGAGGTGCCGCGCTGCGGCGCCGAGGACGTCGACCGCGCGGTCGAGGCGGCGAAGAAGGCGGCGCCGGAATGGCTCGAGAAGACGCCGAGGGAGCGCTCCGAGCTCCTGCACGCGCTCGCGGACGTCATGGACGAGCACGCGGAGGAGCTCGCGCAGCTCGAGTCCGCGAACGTCGGCAAGCCGCTCATGGCCTCCCGCGACGAGATGCCCTTCTCCGCCGACAACCTCCGCTTCTTCGCGGGCGCGGCGCGGAACCTCGAGGGGAAGTCGGCCGGCGAGTACATCGCCGGCTACACGTCGATGATCCGGCGCGAGCCGATCGGCATCGTCGGCGGAATCTGCCCGTGGAACTACCCGCTGATGATGGCCGTCTGGAAGATGGGGCCGGCGCTCGCGGCCGGCAATCGCCAGATCCTCAAGCCGTCCGAGCAGACGCCGCTCTCGCTGCTGCGCTTCGTCCAGCTCGCCCAGGACGTGATCCCGCCGGGCGTGCTCCAGGTCGTGACCGGCGACGGCGTCCCGGTGGGGCAGCGGATCGTCGACGCATCCGGACGTCGGCATGGTCTCGATCACCGGCGACGTGGAGACGGGCAAGATCGTCGCCCGCACCGCCGCCGACACGGTGAAGCGCGTCCACCTCGAGCTCGGCGGCAAGGCGCCGATGGTGGTGTTCGACGACGCAGACCCGAAGGCGGTCGCCGAGGGCATCCGCCTCGCCGGCTACTGGAACTCCGGCCAGGACTGCACGGCCGCCTCTCGCGTCATCGCCGGCCCGAAGATCTACGACGCGCTGCTCGCCGAGCTCGTGCCGCAGGTCGAGTCGCTCAAGGTCGGCGACCCGCCTCGGACGAGATCGAGATGGGCTCGGTCATCTCACACGACCAGCAGGAGCGCATCCTCGGCTTCCTCGAGCGGGCCAAGGGCGCGAAGGTCGTCACGGGGCGGCGGGACGAACGGCGGCAAGGGCTACTTCGTCCAGCCGACGATCGTGACCGACGTGCAGCAGACCGACGAGATCGTGCAGAAGGAGGTCTTCGGGCCGGTCGTGACCGTGCAGCGCTTCGCCGACGACGACGAGGCGATCCGCTGGGCGAACGACGTCCGCTACGGCCTCGCCGCCTCGGTCTGGACACGCGACGTCGGTCGCGCCATGAACGCGGCGCGCAAGCTCCAGTTCGGCGCCGTGTGGGTCAACGACCACCTGCTGCCGATCTCCTCGGAGCTGCCGCACGGCGGCTACAAGCAGTCCGGCTACGGCAAGGACATGTCGCTGTACTCGATGGAGGAGTACACGCAGCTCAAGCACGTCGCGATCAAGATCGACTGAGCCGGCGTCAGCCGGAGCCCAGGCCGACCGCCTGCGCGAGCGCGTTCCAGAGCCGCTGGAAGCGCGGCTCGCAGCTGCCGTGCACGCGGACGGTGCGACCGCCGGTGCGGATGAAGCGGGACGCGACGTCGGGGAGCGTCCCGGGGCAGTCCCGGCTCGAGAGCCCGTCCAGCCGCGCCTGCCGCTGAAGCCGCCGTAGCGTCGCGCTCCCCAGCTGCTCCTGCCGCGGCTGCGCCGGCCCGCTCGCGCGCACGTCGCCGCTCGGGCCGATGGTGACGTCGAAGGGCCTGAGGTTGCCTCCTGTCACGCCGAAGACGATCGGCGACCCCGCGGGCGCGCTCGAGCCGCAGGCGGCTGTCGCGGTCAGGAGAGCTCCGACGACGAGCATCCGGCGCATGCGCCGAGCGTAGCGCCCGGCTTGGCTTCTCCCGGCCGCGGCGTGCCTGGTCGCGCGGCCGTGGCTCGTCGGCTGCTCGAGCGCGAGCCGGCCCTCAGGGCTAGATGATTGATGCCACGGCTTTGGGTCGTGGCTGGGGACCAGGGGATGCAGGTCGAAGTCGGCGCTGTTGAAGCGTCGACGACCTGGAGGCCACGATGCACGCCGACCTCGACCTGCTCTGTATCAGTGTCTACTGCACGGCCGACGACCTACTGCCGCAACGGCGCCGAAACGCCCGGCGGCGACTGAGCGACGCGGAGATCGTGACGCTCTGTGTCGCCCAAGTGGTGATGGGGATCCCGAGCGACCGCCGCTTCCTGCGGGCGGCGCGGCGCCAGCTCGGCCACCTCTTCCCGCAGCTGCCGAGCCAGGACGCGCTGCACAAGCGGCGAGCGAGGTTGGCGGGGACGATCGAGTGGCTGGTCGGTGTCTTCGCCGCTCAGAGCCCCGGCAGCAACGACGATCTGCTGCTGCTCGACTCGACCCCGGTCGAGTGCGGCCGCTCGGTGGAGACGAGCCGCCGCTCGCAGCTGGCCGACGTCTGCGGCTACGGCTACTGCAAGAGCCACTCCCGCTGGTTTTGGGGGATGCGGCTGCATCTCGCCTGCGCCGCGGACGGCACCCCGCGCGCGGCTGCGCTCGTCGCCGCCGACCGGCCCGAGCGGGAAGTCGCCCTGACGCTGCTACCGCGCGCGCTCGCAGGCGGCGAAACGATCGCCTGCGACAAGGGCTACGCCGGCCGCGAGTTCGCGGCCGCAGTCGCCGAGCTCGGCGCGGTCGTCCTGCGACCACCGCGCACCAACGAGCCCCCAACCGGGCTTCACCTCGCCCCGATCCGACAACGAATCGAGTCCGTCTTCTGGACCTGCAAAGACCTGCTCAACCTCGAACGCCACGGCGCCCGCACACCCCGCAACCTGCTCGCCCGCATCGCCACCCGGCTACTCGCCCTCGCCGCCTGCATCAGCCTCAACCACCAACTCGGCCGCCCCAGCCGCGCCATCGCCGACTACACCGCCTAACCGCGTGGCATCAACCGTCTAGCCGGCGAGCTCCGCCACGGCGAGCTCGAGCGCCGGCTCGACCGGGGATGCGCGGTAGCCGAGCTCCCGCTCCGCCTTCGCGGACGAGAACCACGCGGGGAGCCGCGCGAGCCGCACCTCGTCACGATTGGCGATGCCCAAGCGCGGCGAGCACGACGGCGGCGCCGTACGGCAGCTGCAGGCGCGGCGCACGGCGGCCGGCCGCGTGGGCGATCAGCGCGAAGCCTCGGCGAGGGTCACGTCGATGCCCCCGAGGAGGTAGCGCTCGCCGGCGCGCCCACGCTCGAGGGCCAGGACGTGGCCCGGGCAACGTCACGCACGTCGACGAGGTTGAGCCCGGCACCGCGGAGGGAGGCGCGGAAGCGGCCGAGGCGACGCCCCGCACCATCGCGCCGGTCGGCGTCGGCGCGGTGTCCCCCTCCCCCACCGGCGTCGTCGGGTTGACGCAGAGTGCGTCGAGGCCGCCGGCTGCCCCGGCGAGAACGAGCCGCTCCGCCTCGAGCTTCGTCCGCTTGTACGGAACCGTGAGCTCCCAGTCGGGCGGCTGATCCTCCTCCGTCGCCTGCCTTCCCGGCGCCGGCCCGCAGGTCGCGCACGAGCTCGTGTGGACGAGGCGCCGTACGCCCGCCGCGCGGCACGCCTCGATCACGTTCGCCGTTCCCCCGACGTTCACCGCCTCGAAGTCGCTCGCCGGCGCAGTGAAGGAGTAGAGCGCGGCGACGTGACAGACGGCCTCGGCGCCGCGGAACGCACGCACGAGTCCTGTACGGTCGCGGACGTCGACGAACTCGTAGGCGACCTCGTGCCCCGCCTCTTCCAGTGCACGCACGACGTGACCGCCGATGAAGCCCCGCCCTCCGCCGGTGACGAAGACGCGCATGCGGCGATTCTCTACCTCCGGCGGCCCCGGTGAGCGGCGAGCCTCAGGCCCTCCGGGCGACGGCTGCGTAGATGCCCAGGCCCGAGATCAGGAGCAGCGCGCCGCCGCCTGCAAGCAGGCCGATCCCGATTCCGACGCCGGTCAGCTCGGCGAGCTGGGCGGCGCGCAGGACACCTCCGGTCGACTACGGCTGTGCGCCCTCACGATCCGGAGGCGTGACCCAGCCGGGATGGGTGCCGACCCCCGTCTTCGCCCGAACATGGATGCCGGACACTCATTGCGGGCGGGTGGCGGAGGAGGTCTCCTGAGGACAGGAGGATCCGTCGCGATGAGACGTTCGGTTCTGGTTGCACAAGCGTCACGACACGGCCCGGCGGGCCGCGCCGGCGAGCTCGTCGCCGATGTGCTCGCCACGCACGGCCTCGCCGTCGACGTGGTGCCGGCCGCGCGCGTCGACCTGCTCGATCGCTACGGCGCGATCGTCATCGGCGGCCCGACGCGCCTGGGCCGTTGGCATCGCGACGCATGCCGCTTCCTGCAGCGGCATCACACGACGCTCGGCCGTCTCCCCGTCGCGGTGTTCACGACCGAGCGCCATGCAGCGGCTCACCGTGACGGCGCGATCGCGCGTGCGCTCGCAGATGCACCGGAGGTCGAGCCCGTCGCGAGCGCCCACTTCCCGACCGAGCCGGACGACGACACCGAGGAGGTCAGGCGCTGGGCCGAGGAGCTCGCCCGCGAGCTCGGAGCCTAGAGGCTCGATGTGAGATGGACGCCCGCAGGGGCCGTTCCCGGTCAAGCGAGGGAGGCTCGGCGGTCGCAGCGCAGGCCGGTGGCCTGCGCAAGGCCGACGAGACGGCCTCGCGCCGCGCCTGGGACGGCATCCGGTGCCGCGGGCTATCTCACAACAAGCCTCTAGGGCTCGACGAGGCCCTCGCGGATGGCATACCGCGTCACCTCGACCCGGTCGCGCATGCCGAGCTTCTCGAGCACGTTCGCGCGGTGCCTCTCGACCGTCTTCGGGCTGATCACGAGCAGGTCGGCGATCTCCTGCGAGCTCCGGCCCTCGGCGATGAGCTTCACGACCTCGGTCTCGCGCGGGGTCAACGGCCCTCGCCCGGGACGCTCCCCGCGCTCGACCCGCTCCAGGTAGCGCTGCATGAGCGCGCTCATCACCTTCGGGTAGACGAACGGCTCGCCGCGCAGCGCCGCGCGGCACGCGCCGACGATGTCCCGGTCAGCCTCGCGCTTGAGGACGTAGCCCGACGCCCCGGCGGAGAGGGCCTCGAAGAAGTACTGCTCGCGGTCGTACATCGAGAGGATCAGGATCGGCAGCTCGGGTCTGCGCGCCGCGATCTCCCGTGCCGCCTGCAACCCGGTCAGGGAGGGCATCGCGACGTCGAGGACGGCGAGGTGCACGTCCTCCGACATCGCCTGCCGCACGGCCTCCAGCCCATCGGCGGCCTCCGCCACGACTTTGAGATCGGGCTCCTTCTCGAGCATCGCCTTGATGCCCTCCCGTACGACGGCGTAGTCGTCGGCGATCAGGATCTGCGCCGGGAACGGGATCGGCAACGTCAGTCGCCGAGCCTCTCGCGCGGGACGTCGAGCCGCACCCGGACACCACGGCCGAAGGGAGAGTCGATCCTCAGCACCGCGCCGATCAGGAGTGCCCGCTCGCGCATCCCCCGCAGGCCCGGGCCTTCGCTGCGTTCACCAGGGGCGCCGAGGCCGCGGCCGTCGTCGACGATCTCCAGCGAGAGACCGTGCTCGTGCTCGCGCAGCTCGAGGCCGACCGTCCCGGCCCCTGCATGGCGGAGGGCGTTGTTGAGGCTCTCCTGCGCAATCCGGTAGAGGGCGAGCTCCACCTCGTCCGGCAGTTCGGGCAGCGACGCCGGGAGATCGAGCTCTATCCGCGTCGAGGAGCGGTCCGCGAGAGCCTGCGTCATTGCCTCGAGCCCCCGCAGGAGCCCCAGATCGTCCAGGACGCCGGGGCGGAGCTGCCAGGCGAGTGCGCCTACCTCGTCGAGGGCTGCGCGAGCCTCGGCCTGCACGACCGCAAGGCGCTCCCGAACCGGCTCCGGAGCGTCGTCGGCGACCCGCGCCAGGTGGAGCAGGATGCCGGTCAGGCGCTGCCCGATCTCGTCGTGCAGCTCCTGCCCGACGCGGCGCCGCTCGCCCTCGAGCGCAGAGAACGCCCGCCGCGCGCTGCGCCTCCGCTCATCCTCCAGCCGTTCGAGCATCCTGTTGAAGCCGTCGATCAGGGCCCGCGTCTCAGACGCCCCGAGCGAGGGAAGCCGCTGGCGCGGCCGGAGCACGTCCAGCGTCTCCATCCGCTGCACGAGCCCCGCCAGACCGCGAAAGCTGAACCGCACGAGCACCGCATTCGCGACGATCAGCAGAACGAGACCACCGCCGAGGATCAGCCCCTGGTCCACCCGAGGCGGGAACGACACGGTCGCCGGCGTGAAGACGAGCAGTACGGTCGCGGCCACGAGGATCACCGCGTTGAGGAAGACGACGCGGACGTAGAGCGACGTCCGCCGGCGCGGGAGCGAGCGCCGGCCGGCAGAGGCCCGCATCGGGTCGACGCCCGTGCGCGGCGAGCCCGGCGCTCGCGAGCGCGCGCTCAACCGTCCCAGTCTCGACCCGGTCCTGCCGTACTTGCCATGGACTGAGGCCACGCTGTCAGCGTATCGCCGTTTCGGGCCTCTATCGACGGGCCGAGCAGGCTCTACGACGACGGCGCCGCGACGCGCGTGCCGGCGAGAGCCGCGCCACCCTTCCGGCTCGCGGCAGCGCGCTCGGCGACCGCTCCCGCGAGGACGTCCGCCACCTCGTCGAACACGTCCGTGCCGTCGAGCGAGTAGTCGGAGGTGAAGTCGGCCGCGCCGTTGAGCTCGATCACGACGTACCCGCCGTCCGCGAGCGGCAGGAGATCCACTCCGACGACGTCGGCTCCGATGGCGGCGGCAGCCGCGACGCCGAGCGCCCGCGCGGCAGGCGGCGGATCGACGGGGCGGCGGGTGCCGCCCAGAGCGACGTTCGTCCGCCACTCGCCCGGCGCAGCCACGCGCTCGATCGCGCCGACGACACGGCCGCCCGCGACGATCACGCGAAGGTCGAACCCGACCGGCGGAACGAGCTCCTGCAGAAGTGCCCCGCTGCGCCGGAACCAGGCGTGCCGCCGCAGCGCGCGCAGACGATGCCTCAGCTGCCGCTCGGACGTGCAGAGAGTGACGTCCCGCCCCCAGCTGCCGAACCGTGGCTTCACGACGAGGGGGAACCTGAGCGAAGGAAGCGTCGCCTCGTAGCGCACATGCGCCGTCGACGGGTGCGCGACGCCCGCTCGCGCGAGTGCAAGAGCCGTCTCGAGCTTGTCGTGGCAGCCGATCAACGCCGTTGCCCGGTTCAGGACCCGAATGCCCCGGCGCTCGAGCCGGCGTAGGCTCCAGATGCCGTCCTCGATCCCGTCGAGCGTCCGCCGGACGTCGAGGCGTGCAAACACGAGATCCGAGTCCTCCACGGCGTCTCCGAGCGCCGGCGGATCGACGAGAGCAGCCGGTACACCGCGCTCGTGCAGCGCTCCGAGGATCAGCTCGTTCGTCGCAGTCGCTCGTCCGCCAGCGATCCGGACACCGGTCATGAGCGAAGCTTCGCTGCCCGATCCACCCGTGAACATGGGGGGCGGACTCCATTCGGCCGGATCCCGCCCTCGCGCTCCCGGGAGATACATGACCGACCCCATGGCGGGCGCCGCCGCGCGCCGCGAGCCTGGACGGCATGTTGGAGACACAACTCGAACCGCAACAGACCCCCACACGCTGGGACGCGCCGGGGGATGCGATCCGCTCGCGCAAGCGGCAGGCGAACCGGTACATGCGCGACGCCCTGCGCCTGCTCGATCCCGACGAGCTGATCCCGTTCTTCTGCGAGTGCGGGCGCACGGAGTGCTCCGCGACTGTCTGGGTGACCGGCCGCGACTTCGACCGGGCACGAGCAACCCCCGACCGGGCGCTGAGCGCGCACGGGAACGCGCTGCCGATTCCGGCCGGCATCTGACCGGACCGGGATCGAGAGGCGCCTACCGGAGTCGAACCGGTGTGTCTGCACCTCGCTGGACTCTCGGCCCACCATCGCGGCGCGGCCCGTGGAGAGTCACGATTCCGGTTCGGTACACCGGGCCCCAGGGGAGGAGGGGAGGAACGCCGCCGTAGGCGGCGTTCCTCCCCTCCTCCGGCGGCCTCTTCCTAGAACTCTGTCGCCGGGATCGGCTGCCGTGAGGTGCCGCGCTGGCTCACGAGCAGCCAGAGGCCGATCACGACCGACCAGACGTAGAAGAGGAAGAACGGGATCCACGCATACGCGGCCAGCGCAGCGATGGCCGCTATCAGCGTCGACCACCGGGTCCACGCCGGCAGCGCAGAAGGCGCGATCGTCAGGACGAGGAGCGCGAACCCGATCAGCGCGGCACCGCCTGCCATCACGGCCCAGCCGCCGGTCGCGAGCATGTACGTAGTCGTCGGCGACACCGTCACCTGTGCGCCGCCGTACCCCATCACCATCGGCACCACCGCACCGACGCCCCACCCGGCGATCCACGTGCCCATCCCGGCCACGCTCAACGTCGAGAAGATGGACGAGCGGCTTCCGACCGGTAGAGCGTCGCGTAGCCACGTGAGCAGCAACGCGAGCCCGACCATCGCCAGGAGCGCCAGGTATGTCGCGACGAACACGGCGGGACGGTGCCCTCGCTCGACGTAGCCGGCGACCCGCGCCGCGTTGAATGTTCCACCCGGGGCGTTCTCCAGCAGCAGCGCCGCGAACGTCAAGGCGCCGAACGCGACCGCACCGATGCCGGCGATCTGACCTCTGTTCACAGTAGGAGTCTCCTTTCCCCCTTGCATGCCCCTCTCCTTAGTCGTGGCTTGACTGGCCCGCGTGCGTTCGCCCCACGGGTTCGCGCCGAGCGTCGCAACAGGCGCTTTACAGCCGCTTTAGACGCGCCGTAAAGCGGTCGTAAACGGCGACGCCGCAGTCTTCTCCGCGATGCGGACCGACGCTGACGGCACGAGGAGTGGACGGGAGACGAGCGCGGTGCTCGAGGACCCGGTGACCGGAACCCGGGTGGTCTTCCGCCGCACCTCCGACGAGACGCAGGGACGCGCCGTCGTCGTCGAGATGTTCCTTCAGCCGAAGGCGCATCCGTTCGCGGCCCATGTGCACTCCCGGCAGGAGGAGACGATCGACGTCCTCCACGGCACCGTCGCCTTTCGGATCGGCGGCGCGGAGACGGTCGCGGGCCCCGGCCGCCGCGTGCGCGTTCCGGCAGGCGTGCCACATGAGCTCACCAACCAAGGCGACGACGTTGCGCACATCGTGTGCGAGCTGCGCCCGGCGCTCGCGTTCGAGTCGCAGCTCAGGGCGGAGTTCGGGCGCGCAGCCGCCGACGCGGCCGCCGCCGAGCCGCTGCTCGACCGCGACGGCTAGAGGCCATGCGAATAGACGCCCGCAGGGGCCGTTCCAGGCCAAGCGAGGGAGGCTCGGCGGTCCCAGCGCAGGCCGGTGGCCTGTGCAAGGCCGAAGAGACGGCCTCGCGCCGCGCCTGGGACGGCATCCGGCGCCGCGGCTATTTCACATCAAGCCTCTAGCCGGGGTGAGGGCCGATCGCGTCCGCTTCCGAGCCCACGGACAACGCCTGCTCGTCGGTCACTCTGCCGCCCTCCGCGAAGGCCTCGAGGAACGCGTCGCTCCCGAGCCGGC
Organism: uncultured Actinomycetes bacterium; assembly: GCA_963775155.1. GTDB lineage: Bacteria > Actinomycetota > Thermoleophilia > Gaiellales > Gaiellaceae > Palsa-739. The sequence continues at coordinate 40,014 of CAVZHU010000008.1, forward strand.
CGATCGCAGCCGTCTCGATCGCCTCGCGTGTGCGGCGGTCGTCGGCCGGCAGGCGTGCTACACGGACTCTCGCGAGGTCTGCGTCCGCAGCGCCGAGAAGTCGCGCCGCCTGACGGTGGTCGCCCCGGGCCGACGCCAGCCCGGCGCAGTGCAACAGCCAGTAGCCGTGCACCTCGCGGTAGTCGAGCTCGTCGATGAGTGCGAGGGCCCGCCGCAATCCGTCGGCGGCCTCGGCGATCTGCCCCTCCTGTGTTGCCGTCCGCGCGAGTACGAGGTACGTGAAGACGCGACCCTCTTTGTCACCCGTTCGCTCCTGGAGCGCAAGCGCTTCCCGGGCGAGCGCGCGCGCCTCCTGCGCGTCGCCCCGCGTGAGGTGGATTACGGCGAGGTTTCCGAGGACGGTGCCGAGGCGGACGTCGTGGCCGGCCTCGCGCAACGTGGCGGCGCTCTCCGAGTAGAGCGCGTACGCCCGCTCCGTGTCGTCCTCGGCGATCGCTACACCCCCGAGGTCGGAGAGCGACTGCCCTACCGCTCGAAGATCACCGACCGACCGCGCGATTTCCAGCGACTCGTCGTGAAGCGTCCGAGCACGGCGGTAGTCGCCCTGGCGGTAGGCGAGCCTGCCTGCATTCGCCATCGCCCTGGCGCGCAGTGCGGCGGGGACGTCCACGGCGCTCGCGAGCGCCGTCTCGAGCCACCTCCGACCCTCGCCGAGATGCGCCCGCACGCGCCAGAACAAGGCCAGCGAGGCCGCGAGGCGTAGCTCCTGCTCGCTTTCGCCTCGCTCGTGCAGGAAGGCGAGGGCGGCCCGGAAGTTGTCGTGCTCGGATTCGAGGCGCTGGAAGATCGACGGTGAGTCGGCGCCTTGAAGCGGCTCCTGCATCGTTTCCGCGAACCGCGTCATGACCTCTGCATGGCGCCGCCGCCAGAGTTCCTCCTCGCCGCTCTCCCTGAGCCGGATGAGCGCGTACTCGCGGATGGTCTCCAGCATGAGGAAGCGCGGCGGGCCCCCGGCCCGGTCGTCGAGGCGGCGCAGAAGGCTGTGGCCGACGAGCGCCGCGAGCGTCCCGGAGACGTCGCCCGCCGTGTCGAGCTCCCCTGCCACATCCTCCTGGCAGCCGCCGGAGAACACCGCCAGCCGCTCGAACAGCCGACGCTCCGGCTCCCGCATGAGCTCGTAGCTCCAGTCGAGCGTCGCCTGCAGGGTCTGGTGCCGGTCGGGAGCGTCGACGGGGCCGCCTCGCAGCAACGGCAGCACCTGCTCGAGCTGCTGCACCATCGCCTCGGGCGAATAGACCTTCGTCCGCGCGGCGGCGAGTTCGATCGCGAGCGGCAACCCGTCGAGCCGGCGGCAGACGGCGGCGACCGCCTGCGCCGACGCCGAGGAGAGCTCGAACGACGGATCGACAGCCTGGGCACGTCCCACGAAGAGACGGACGGCGTCGTTCGCCGCCAACGCTGCGAGGTCGGTTGACCGCTCGTCCGGCGGAGTGAGCGGCGGGACCGGATACTCGTGCTCCCATGAGAGGCGGAGCGGCGCGCGGCTCGTGACGAGCACGAGCAGTCGCCGGGACGATCGCAGCACATCGGCAACCCAGGTCGCGGCAGGCAGCAGTTGCTCGAAGTTGTCGAGCACGAGCAGACCGGACCTCCTGCGAAGATCCTCGGCGAGCGCGACCTCGAGCGGCGCTTCGCAATCGTCGACACCGACCGCCGACGCAACCGCCGGCACCAGCAGCGACACGTCGAACACGGACGAGAGGTCGACGAACACTGCGCGGTCACGAAGCTCCGAGCTCAGCTCCTCGGCGGCCGCGAGCGCAACCCTCGTCTTGCCGCTCCCGCCCGGCCCGGTCAACGTCACCAGGCGCACGTCGTCGCGACGCAGCAACGCCGTGACTGCTGTGACCTCGAGCTCGCGCCCGAACAACGGCGTCGGAGCCGCAGGCAGGACCGGCGCCGGCCCTCGCCGCTGAGCCTGCACGGCCAGCGCGGGGTCCTGGCGAAGGATCGCGCGCTGGAGATCCTGCAGCGTCGGGCCCGGCTCGACGCCGAGCTCGTCGACGAGCACGCGCCGCGCGTCCTGGAACGCGTCCAGGGCCTCCTTCTGCCGGCCGCATCGGTACAGAGCGAGCATCAACTGCGCCCGAAGCCGTTCGCGGAACGGATGCTCCGCGACCAGCGACTCGAGCCGCGAACTCAGCTCCTCGTGCTCGGCCGATGCGAGCCGCGCGTCGTTCTCCAATTCGACCGCCTCGAGACGGAGCTCCTCGAGACGGGCCGCCTCCAACTCGAGCAGGCCGCGAGAGGCGAGATCCGCGAGCGGCGGTCCCATCGAGAGAGCGAGCGCGACTCGAAGGTCATCCTTGGCATCAGAAGGTCGGTCGTCCATGAGCGCGCGCCGTGCGTCGTCCACGAGCCGGACGAACCCGTGCAGGTCGAGCTCGCCAGGCGCGACCCGGATCAGGTAGCCACCTCCATGTGTCTCGATGCGGTCCGCGCCCAGCGCTCCCCGCAAGCCGTGCACGTAGATCTGGATCGATCCAAGCGCGGACGCCGGTGGGGCGTCGCCCCAGAGTGCGTCGACCAGGCGATCGCGCGAGACGACCTCGTTCGCGCTGAGCAGAAGCGTCGCGAGCAGCGCGCGCTGCATCGGTGAGCCCAACGAGACAGGATCGCCCTCGACCGTGGCCGTGATCGGCCCCAAGACGCCGAACCTTGTCGCCATGCCCTTCTCGACCCTCCCCTGAGGCGATGTCAACCGGCCGAATTGCTCCCAAAAACCTGTCCCGGAGTCAAGTCCTCGCCGCCAGTCCCTCTGCGAGGACTCTGGAGAGATCCGCTCGGGTACCGAGAGAGAAGGCGCCTACCGGAGTCGAACCGGTGTACCGGGTTTTGCAGACCCGTGCCTAACCACTCGGCCAAGGCGCCGCGCGGAGGCCATGGTATCCGGGCGCCGGACGGGGCCTACGCGGCCGTGGCGGCGAGCTCGGGGATGATCTCCTCGCCGAACGTCTGCAGGATCTGCTCCTGCCCCTCGGTCATGAGGTAGATGTTGAACTGGTCGACGCCGACCGACGCGAGCTCCCGTAGCTTCGCCTTCGCCTGCTCGACCGTCCCGAGGACGCAGAAGCGGTCGCAGATCTCGTCGGTCACGAACTCGCCGTGCTTTGCACCGACACGCGAGTGCTCGTCGTAGTCGTAGAACCTCCGCGCCTCGACGTAGTCGGTGAGTGCCTTCGGGACGTGCGTCCCGTCGGTGCCGTAGCGCTCGACGAGGTCCATGACGTGATTCGAGACCATGGCCGGGAACCAGCGCACCTGCTCGCGCGCCTCGGCGAGGTCTGCGGAGACGTACGCGGGTGCGCCGACGATGCACTTGAGCTGCGCCGGGTCGCGCCCCGCCTCCTCCGCCGCCTGCCGGGCCGTGCCCATGATCCACTGGATGATCTCCGGGTCGGCGAGCTGGATGATCACGCCGTCGCCGACGCGCCCGGCCACGCCGAGCGCCTTCGGGCCGTAGCCGGCGATCCACATCGGGACCGGCGGCAGCTCCGGCCGCACCCACTTGAGCTGGAGCTGCTTGTCGTTCCACTCCACCTCGCCGCCGTTCATCAGCCCGCGCACCATTGCGCAGGCGCGCTCGAACTCCGCGACCTTCATCGGCTGCCGGCCGATGTAGCGGACGGCCGAGTCGCCGCGACCGATCCCCATCGCCATGCGCCCGTTCGAGAGGTCGTGCAGCGTCGCGTAGGCGCTCGCGAGCACCGTCGGGTCGCGTGTCGCCGGGTTCGTGACGAAGTGGCCGAGGCGGATCGTGGACGTCTCCCGCGCGGCGACGGCGAGCAGCGGCACCGACTCCTGCCAGAGCAGGTGGGAGTCGTACGTCCACGCGTAGCCGAAGCCGTGCCGCTCGGCGAGCTGGATGAGCTCGAGCCAGCGCGAGAACGGCGGGTCGGGCATGACCGTCACGCCGAAGTCCACCTGACGAGCCTATAAGGCGGAGGCCTCCCGCGCCGGACGCCTTCAGCGCTTCGGCGCGACGAGCTCGTAGCTGCCGGCGACGAGCTCGCGCACGAGGTCGTCCTCTACGGCGCCCCCGCACGTGACGGTCAGCCAGTGGCGCTTGTTCAGGTGGTAGCCCGGCACGATCTCGGCGTACGTCGTGCGCAGCTGCTCGCCGAGCTCCGGCTCGCACTTGACGCTCACCCGGAGCGGCTCCGCGCGCAGCGCGCTGAGCGCGAACATCTTCCCGCTCACCTTGAAGACGGACGTCTCCGGGCCGAACGGGAACTCCTCGACCGCGCCGGGCTGCGCGAGACAGCGGCGGCGCAGCTGCGGCCGCGGTCACATCGCGCTCGAGCACGACGACCGGGATCTCGCGGTCGGTCTTCTCCTGGTACTCCGCGTAGTGCGGCCAGATCCCGTTCATCATCGTCCACAGTCGCTCGCGCTCCTCGCCCTCGGCGTCGCGCGCGCGGACGCGCCCAGCGGTCGCCCATGATCTGGATCTCGGCTTCCGGGTGCTTGCGCAGGTTCCGGTACCAGCCGGGATGCTCGGGCGCCCCGCCCTTCGACGCGACGAGCACGACGGCGTCGCCGTCGCGGCCGAAGATGAGCGGGTTCGTCCGCTCGCTCGCCGGTCGTGCGGCCGGTCGTGAACAGGATCGCGATCGACGCGTCCTCCTTCCAGCGGTAGCCGACCTCGCCGTCCGTCTCCAGATAGCGGCGGACGTGCTCGTCGCCGAACAGGTGTGCAGCGGGTTCCAGCGTCTCATGCGAATGCCTCCAATGCCTTCGTGGTCAGCCGGTCGAGGGCCTGGACCGAGAACTCGATGTGCTCCTCCTTCGTGTCCTCGACCTTCGTGTGCGAGAGCCCTCGTAGTGACTGAACGAAGAGCATCACCGTCGGGATTCCCGCCCGCGCCACCTCGGCCGCGTCGTGCAGCGGGCCCGAGGGCAGCCTGTGTGAGGCACCGGCGACCTCTTGGACCGCCTCGTCGGCGAGCGCGATCAGGCGCTCGTCGAACGGAATCGGGTCGATCCGCCAGAGCCGCTCCCACTCCACCTCGATCCGCTCTTCGCGGGCGAAACGCTCGCTCGCCTCCCGCGCGAGCTCGAGCAGCCGCGCGAGCTTGGCCGAGTCGAGATGCCGCTGGTCGAGGAGCTGCTCGGCGGTCTCGACGACGGAAGTGACGATCCCCGGCCTGCAGGTGACACCGCCGGAGGTGCAGACGGCACCGTCCCCACCTCCGCCGCGATCGGCCGGATCTCGAGTGCGAGCTTCGCGGCGCCGGCGAGCGCGTCTCGCCGCTGGGCCATGGGCGTCGAGCCCGCGTGCGCCGCCTGGCCGCGCCACGTGACGAGATGGCGCTCGACCCCGAAGGTGCCGAGAACGACGCCGAGCGGCAACTCGAGCGACTCGAGCACCGGCCCCTGCTCGATGTGGAGCTCGAGGTAGGCCGCAGCGCCGTCGAGCTGCGCCCGCGCCTCGAGCGCGCGGTCGAGGTCGACGCCGTGCTCCGCGAGCGCGTCGGGCAGCGCGACGCCGTTCGCGTCGCGTTCGCCGGCGGATCTCCTCCTGGTCGCGCCATCGAGCCCGAGGCGGCGCGAGGAGCCGAAGAGCGAGCGGCCGAAGCGCGCCCCCTCCTCGTCCGCCCAGTCCACGAGCCGCACCGTCAGCGGCGGCGTCCCCTCTGCCGCGACCCGGCGCAGAACCTCGACGCCGGCGAGGACGTCGAGGCAGCCGTCGAGCCAGCCGCCGTTCGGGACGGAGTCCATGTGGCCGCCGATGAGGAGCGCCCGCTCGGAGTCGCCCGGCAGCGTGAACCACTGGTTGCCCGCCGCGTCGATCTCGTGCTGCGCCCGTCGGCGCGACCTTCTCGCGCAGCCACGCCCGTGCCCGCTCCCACGTCTCCGTCCAGGCGACGCGCTGGGCGCCGTTCTCGTCGCCGTCAGCTCGCGCAGCTCCTTCAGCTCGGCGACGGTGCGCTGGGGATCGAGCGGCACGTTGTGACTCTACAAAGCACGGCGATACAGTCCCGCCATGTCGCTCCCGGTGACGGCCTTCGGAGATCTCGCAGTCAGAACCGAGCGCGAGGCGGAGGAGATCCGCCGGCAGGTCTCGGGGTCGCCGTTCTACAACGAGGACCTCGCGCCGGCGGGGCCTGAGCGGCGCACGTGGACGACGTGGAACATCGCCGCGATGTGGATCGGCGTCTCGGTCGTGATCACGACGTACACGCTCGCGTCGGGGCTCATGGTCGCAGGCATGAACTGGTGGCAGGCGCTGCTGACGATCGGGCTCGGGAACCTGATCGTGCTCGTGCCGATGGTGCTGAACGCGCACGCCGGCACCCGCTACGGCGTGCCGTTCCCGGTCTTCGTGCGCTCGTCGTTCGGCCTGCGGGGCGCCAACGTCGCCGCTCTCGCCCGCGCGCTCGTCGCGTGCGGCTGGTTCGGCATCCAGACCTGGCTCGGCGGGCTCGCGCTCGACGCGCTCCTGAACCAGCTGTGGAGCGGCTGGGGCGACGTAGGCGGGCACAGGTACGTCGCCTTCTTCGCCTTCTGGATCCTCGAGGTGGCGATCATCTGGCGCGGGATCGAGGGGATCAAGATCCTCGAGTCGTGGGCGGCGCCCCTGCTGCTCGCGGGCGGCGTGGCGCTGATGATCTGGGCGTTCGTGAAGGTCGGCAGCGTCGGCACGGTCTTCGGTCACTCGTCGCATCTGCAGACCTCGCACACCGGCTTCTGGACGCTCTTCTGGCCGGGCCTCGCCGCGAACGTCGGCTACTGGGCGACGCTCGCCCTGAACATCCCGGACTTCACGCGCTT
>CAVZHU010000009.1:0-19416 GCA_963775155.1 uncultured Actinomycetes bacterium
CATGTTGAGCAGGACGCGGCCGTCCTCCCAGTCGTACCAGGTCGCTGCTGTGTGCGGCGATCCCTGAAGGCTCACCGTCGCGACCACGGCGGGGTTCGGCTGTGCGAGAAAGGTGTCGATCTCGGGCGGGACGGGAACGCGTGGCACGGCCCGGAGCCTATTGCACCAACTGCGGGGAGTAGAGGTTCGGCCGCAGGTACGCCTCGGCGAAGCCGGCGCGGAGGATGTTGCGGTACGAGGCGCTCGGGCGGCCCTCGACCCGTTTGCCCGTCTCCGTGACGACGACGTCGGCACCGAGCTCCCGCGCCCGCTCGACTCGGGCTGCGAGAAGCGCCCCTGGGCGCCCTTGCCGCGGTGCGCCGGCAGCGTCCCGGCGATCCCGAGCCAGGCCGCGCTCTCGTGGAGGAACAGCGCGGCGGCTCCGACGGCCTCGCCTCCCTCGCGCGCGAGGAAGACGTGCCAACCGGGGCGGTTTGTGACGGTCGCCCAGTTTCCGGCAGCCTCCGGAGGGAGCTCGAACGCGGCGGTGACGACACGCGCGAACGCGTCGGCGTCGTTCGTCTCCTCGATCTCGAGCGAGGTCTCGCGCGCGGGCGCCGTCTCGATGCCACGGCTGAACTTCATCCAGGCGTAGCCGTGGCTGAACCCGCGATCCCGCAGCCGCGGCTCCAGATCGGGAGCACAGCCCGGTGCGAGCGGCACCGAGTAGCGGACGCCGGCCTCCCGGAAGAAGGCGTCGATCTCGTCGAGCTCCGCCTCCGACGGCGTGCGCTCCAGGCCGAGCGCGATCGCCCGATTGAGCATGAACGACTCGACACCGGGCAACGTGCAGCAGACGGCCCCGGCGATGCGGAGCAGCGGCAGTCCGGCGGCTTCGTGGACGTCGCCGAACGCCTCCGCCTCGACACGCTCGTAGCGAGCGCTCACCGCCCGGCGCGCTTGTCCGCCCAGCGCTCGAGACCGGCGTACGACTGCCAGAAGGGCATCGCCTGCTCGTACGCTGCCACGTTCTCGTGCGAGTCGGCGAGCTCCGCGAGCGCGTACTCGACGAACTCCTCCTCCGTCGCCCCGCCCTCGACCGACTCGGCCCAGTCGAGCAGGTTCAGCCGCAGCTCGGTGAGGTGACGCGAGACGTCCTCGGCGACGCCGAAGTGGACGAGCGCGAGTCGCTCCGGGTCGCGGCGCTCGATCTCGTCGAGCGTCTTCTCCCACGCCTCGACGTCGACCTCGGGCGGCGGTGTCGGCGGCAGGACGAAGCGGCCGGGCTGGACGCGGACGCCGCACGCGTCGCCGGCGTAGAGCGTCCCGTCGGGGTCGAGGTAGCAGACGTGGTGCGACGCGTGGCCCGGCGTGGGGAAGGACTCGAGGCCGAGCACGTTCCCCTCCGCGAGGTGGACGTTCTCCTCCGGCACCGGGGCCAGCTCGCCCCAGAGCGTGTCGAACGTGTCGCCGTAGAGACGCCGGGCGCTGCGCTCGAGCCGCTCCGGGTCGACGAGGTGCGGTGCGCCGATCGGCGAGACGTGCACCTGCAGAGCCGGGTGCTCGCGGATCAGCGCGCCCGCGGCGCCCGCGTGGTCGAGGTGGATGTGGCTGAGCAAGAGGTGGCGGATGTCGGTGAGGGCGAGCCCGCGGTCGGCGAGCCCCTGCTTCAGCGCAGCGATCGTCGTCGAGGGGCCGCAGTCGAAGAGCGCCGGGCCGTCGTCGGTGTCGACGAGGTAGCTCGCGATCACCCGCTCGCGGCCGAGATGGAGGAGGTCGATCGGCTCCGGTCCTGCCACGTCTCCGATCCTACGCGCAGCTTCGCGTTTCGCCGCGGATGGTCTAGCCTCGGGCCGTGAGCGCGCACCGGAAGGTCGTGACCGTGCTCTTCTGCGACGTCGTCGGCTCGACCTCGCTGGGGGAGTCGGTGGATCCGGAGGCGCTGCAGGCGCTGCTGAACCGGTACTTCGAGCGGATGAAGGGGATCGTCGAGTCCCACGGCGGCCTGGTGGAGAAGTTCATCGGGGACGCGGTGATGGCGGTGTTCGGGGTGCCGGCGGCGCACGAGGACGACGCGTTGCGGGCCTGCCGGGCGGCGGTCGAGATGCGCGACGCGCTGCCGGAGCTCGGGGTCCAGGGGCGGATCGGCGTCAACACGGGCGAGGTGCTGGCGGGGACCGAGGAGCGTCTGGCCACCGGCGACGCGGTCAACGTGGCGGCGCGGCTGGAGCAGGCGGCAGAGCCGGGGGAGGTGCTGCTCGGGGCCGAGACGCTCGGGCTCGTCCGCGCGGCGGTGGAAGTGGGCGAGGAGCGAAGGCTGGAGCTGAAGGGGAAGGCCGAGCCGGTCGCCGGCTACCCTCTCGCCGCAGTCCTGGAGACGCCCGAGCGATCGCACGAGACGCCCTTCGTCGGCCGTGAACAGGAGCTGCAGGCGCTCGCGGATGCGTGGGATCGCGCGCTCGCCGGCCTGCGCTGCGAGCTCGTGACGGTGGTGGGCGATCCCGGCGTCGGCAAGTCGCGGCTGGTGGCGGAGGGGCTCGCACGGATCGAGGCCCGGGTCGTGCGCGGACGCTGCCTCTCCTACGGCGAGGGCATCACGTACTGGCCGGTCGTGGAGGTGGTGAAGCAGCTCGATGCACGACCGAGCGACGAGCGGGCGGAGGCGGCGATCCGCTCGCTGCTCGGGGAGAGCGACGCCGTCGTCGGCACCGACGAGATCGCGTGGGCGTTCCGCAAGCTGCTCGAGGAGCTGTCTCCCCTCGTGGTCTGCTTCGACGACATCCAGTGGGCGGAGGAGACGTTCCTCGACCTCGTCGAGTCGACGGCGCTGCTCTCGGCCGGTGCGCCGCTCCTGCTCTTGTGCATGGCGCGGCCGGAGCTGCTCGACCGCCGTCCCGGCTGGCCGGCCACGGTGCGGCTCGAGCCGTTGGAGACCGAGCAGGCCGAGTCGCTGATCGGCGACTCCGTGGCGGAGGAGGTGCGAGAGCGGATCGTGCGCGCGTCCGGCGGCAATCCGCTCTTCGTCACCGAGATGCTCGCCCTTGCCGGCGGCGGTGACGTCGAAGTGCCCGCCACCCTGCGCGCTCTGCTCGCGGCGCGGCTCGACCAGCTCGACGTGGCGGAGCGGATGGTGCTCGAGCGGGGAGCGGTGGAGGGAGAGCTGTTCCACCGCGGCGCCGTCCAGGCGCTCTCGCCGGAGGAGACGGAGGTGACGCCGCGGCTCGCCGCGCTGGTGCGGCGCGACCTCGTCCGGCCCGACCGGCCGGTGCTACCGCGCGAGGATGCCTACCGCTTCCGCCATCTGCTCATCCGGGATGCCGCCTACGAGGCCCTCCCGAAGGCGATGCGCGCCGAGCTGCACCGCCGCTTCGCCGCCTGGCTCGAGGAGCACGGAGGAGACCTGGTCGAGCTCGACGAGATCCTCGGCTACCACCTCGAGCAGGCCGCGCGTTACCTCGCCGAGCTCGGCCGGCCGGAACCGGAGCTCGCGCTCGCTGCCGGCGACCGCCTCGCCGCCGCCGGCCAGCGCGCCCGCTGGCGTGCGGACGCGCGGGCCGCCGCCGCGCTCCTCGAGCGCTCGCTCGCTGTGACGCGGCCGCACCGCTTCGACATCCACCTGGAGCTCGACCTGGCGTCTGCGTTGTGGGCGTTCGATCTCATGCGTGCGATCGACGTGGCCTCCGCCGCCCTGACTCGGGCCGAGGCCGAGGGAGACGAGGCGGTCACTGCCCTCGCCCGTACGGGGGCGGCGCACCTGAGACTCTGGGCGGCTCAGGTCTCCGCGGACGACGCGGAGCGGATCGCGCGGGAGGCGCTGCCCGTGCTCGAAGGCGTAAGGGACGACGACGGCCTCGTCCGTGTCTGGGAGACTCTCGGCGCGGTCGCGAACTGGCGGGCTCGTTTAGAGGAGTGGACGCGGGCCGGCGAGCAGGCCCTGATCCACGCTCGCCGGGCGGGGCAGCCGGAGGTCGCCTCGTTCGGGATCACGGCAGGACTCGTACTCGGGCCGCGGCCGGCGGGGGATGCCCTCGCGGCGCTCGACGCGCTGCTGCCCGAGCTGCGCCATCCGGGCGATGCCTTCGTCCGCGCGCTCCTGCTCGCGATGCTCGACCGGATGGAAGAGGCCTGGGCGATCGCCCTCCCGCTCGAGGAACGGGTGCGCGAGCTCGGACACACCGCCGAGCTGACCTGGTTGGCTGACATCGCGCGGCTCGCCGGTGATATGCCCGCCGCGGCGGCGCATCTGGAGGCCGCGCACACCGCGCTGGAGGAGAGCGGCCAGGCCGGAGTGCTGGCGCAGAACGCTTCGGACCTCGCTCACGTCCTCTGCCGGCTGGGCCGCAACGACGAGGCCGAGGCCCGCGCCGAGCAGGGGCGTGAGCTCGCTGAGCCCGACGACGTCACAGCGCAGGTCGCATGGCGGGAGGCCCAGGCACTCGTCGACTCTGCGCGAGGCGAGCATCCCGACGCGGAGCACCTCGCCCGCGAGGCGGTCGAGTGGGCGGAGCGGAGCGACTCGCCGCTCGTCCAGGGCGACGCCCTCGCCGTCCTCGCCGAGGTGCTCGAGACCGCCGGCCGCCGGCACGAGGCGATCGCCGCTTGGAAGGAGGCGCTCGACCGCTACGAGCGGAAGGGAGTCGTTCCGCTCGCCCGCCGCGTGCGCGAGAAGCTCGCGGCGCTGCAGCCCGCTTAGCCGCTCGCCTTGCGCTCGCGGGCGGCGGCGAGGAGCCTCTCCGCCTCGCTCCGGTTGCCCCAGCCGCGGGTCTCCGTCCGCTTCGACGGCTCGAGGTCCTTGTAGCGCTGGAAGAAGTGCTCGATCTCCTCGCGCAGCTCGATCGCGACGTCGTGTATGTCGCGGACGCGCTCGAAGCCAGGGTCGCCGAGCGGCACGCAGACGAGCTTCTCGTCAGGCCCCTTCTCGTCGTTCATGTGGAAGACGCCGATCGTGCGCACGCGGATCCGGCAGCCGGGGAAGGTCGGGTCGGAGACGAGCACGAGCGCGTCGATCGGGTCTCCGTCCTCGGCGAGCGTGCCCTCGACGAAGCCGTAGTCGGCCGGGTACGTCATCGCCGTGAACAGGCGCCGGTCGAGCACGACGCCGCCGAGCTCCTCGTCCCACTCGTACTTGTTCCGCGATCCCATCGGGATCTCGACGAAGACGACGTCCGCGGTCATGTCGCGTGCGCGGCTGCCGGGACCAGGGCCTCCTCGAGGTCGGCCAGAAGATCGCCGGCGGACTCGATGCCGACGGAGAGGCGGATGAGGTTCGGCGGTGCGGCGAAGGGCGCGCCGGCGGTGGCTGCATGCGTCATCCGGGCCGGAACCTCGATCAGGCTCTCGACGCCGCCGAGCGACTCCGCCAGCCGGAACAGCTTCGTCCGGGCGGCGATCGCCGCCGCCTCTTCTGCCGACTCGGCGAGGAAGGAGACCATGCCGCCGAAGTTGCGCATCTGGCGCGCGGCGATCCCGTGTCCCGGGTGCCGTGGCAGGCCCGGATAGAGGGCGCGCTCGACACGCGGGTGCCGGTCGAGCATCGCCGCGATCGCCGCCGCGTTCTCGCAGTGCTGCTGCATGCGCAGCGCGAGCGTCTTGATCCCGCGCAGCACGAGCCAGCAGTCGAACGGGCCCGGCACCGCGCCGAGCGACTTCTGGAGGAAGCGCAGGCGCTCCGCGATCGCCGGGTCGTTCGTCGCCGCGAAGCCCCCGACGACGTCGGAGTGCCCGCCGAGGTACTTCGTCGTCGAGTGGACGGTGACGTCGGCTCCGAGCTCGAGCGGCCGCTGGAGGTACGGGGTCGCGAAGGTGTTGTCGACGACGAGGAGCGCCCCCGCGGCGTGCGCGGCTTCCGCGGCGGCGGCGATGTCGACGACGTTGAGCATCGGGTTCGACGGCGACTCGATCCAGACCATCCGCGTCGTGGAGTCGAGATGGTCGGCGAGGTTCGCGAACTCCTCCGCCGGGAGGTAGTCGAAGCGGTAGCCCTTCGGCTCGTAGACCTCGGACGTCATCCGGTAGACGCCCCCGTAGACGTCGGCGATCAGGACGACCCGGTCGCCCGGGTCGAGCAGGTGGAAGAGTGTCGTCACGGCGCCGAGCCCGGACGCGTAGGCGACGCCGTAGTCGGCCGACTCGAGCGAGGCGAGCGCGGTCTCGAGCGCGTGGCGCGTCGGGTTGGCGACCCGCGAGTAGTCGTAGCCCTTGTGCTCGCCGACCGCGTCCTGGACGTACGTCGACGTCTGGTAGATCGGCGTGATGATCGCGCCGGTCGCCGGATCCGGCTCCTGCCCGACATGGATCGCGCGCGTCTCGAAGTCCACGCGCCGAGTGTACGGAAGTGCAGGTGTCAGCCGGTGGCGTCGAGGCGCCAGACGGCGCCGTCGTCCGACATCGAGACAAAGACGCCGGAGGCGGTCGGGAGGACGGCCAGCGGCGCCCTGCCGGCCGGGATCGTCCGGGAGACGGTGCTGCCCGACGAGTCGACGACCGAGATCGTGTTCGCGTCGATGTTCGGCACCCAGAGCTCGCCGCCGATCCACGCGCTCGCGAGCGGGTTCTCGCCCACGCCGACGCTGCCCGTGACCTTCCGCGTGCGCGGGTCGAGCCGGTAGACACGGTTGCGCTCGCTCGAGACCCAGAGGGCGCCGCGGCCCGGCGTGATCCAATCCGCCGCCGGTACCGGAATGCGCGCGGTGATGCGGTTCGTGCGCGGCTCGATACGCACGACGCGGCCGCGGGAGAGGTCGCTCACCCAGAGTGCGCCGTTCGCGTACACGAGGCCGTTCGGGTCGGCGAAGCCGCGGATTCGGGCGACGACCCGGTTCCGGCGGGGGTCGACGCGGACGACCGCGCCCTCGGCCTCGAGCGAGACCCAGACGCTGCCCGCGCCGAACGTCGCCGCGAAGGCCTGGTAGCCGACGCGGATCCGCTTCGTGACCTTCAGCGTGTGCGGGTCGACGCGCGCGAGCGTGTCTCCCTGCTGGCTGGCCACCCAGATGCTGCCGGCGCCTGCGGCCAGGCCGTAGGGCCTCTGGCCGACGTGCGTCCTGCCGCTGACCCTGTCCGCCTGCGGGTCGATCCGCACGAGCCGGTCGCGGGCGAGGTCGGTCGTCCAGAGCGAGCCGCCGGCCGCGACGAGGATGCCGCCGGTCGCTCCGATCGGGATCTTCGTCGGCGGCGCCGAGGCGGGAGACGACGTGGCGGACGCGCAAGCCGTGAGGGCGGCGGCGCCGGCAAGTCCGATCATGCGAAGATACCGCAAGATTGCGGCGTTATACCACAAGGTTGAACTAAATGACTGCCGACAGCGGCCCGACGATCCTCCTCGACCTCTTCCTGACGAACCAGCACCGGAAGCGGATGATCGGAGCCGCGCTCGCGCAGACGGAGCTGCCTGCCGAGGACTACCCGCTGTATGTGCTCGTCGGTGCCGAGGGTCCGTGGACGCCCACCGGGCTCGCGGGCCGGCTCGCGATGCCGCTCTCGACCGTGTTGTTCCGTCTCGGCCGGCTCGAGCGGCGCGGCCATGCGGAGCGCGTCCCGAACCCGGACGACGGACGCTCCTACCTGATTCGGCTCACGAACGAGGGTGAGCGGCTGCTCGGTGAGGCGCGGCCGGCGTTCCGCGCCTACGCGAAGGCGGTCGAGGGACGACTCGGCCCGGAGCGGGTCGAGGTGCTGCGGAGCGCGCTCGAGGAGTTGCGGCAGGCAGTTGCGGCGGAGCTCGAGTCCCGCTCGTCCGAGCCCTAGGCCTCGACTCGGTCTGCGCCGACGAACGCCGCGAGGCTCGCGAGCGGCTCGTCGAGATCGAGCGGCGTCTCGCCCGGCTCCCACCACAGCCCCTTCACGCGCAGCACCTGCTCCCGCCGGTCGAAGACAGGCTCGATCCGGCCGGCGAGGCGGTCGCCGGCGAGGATCGGCAGGACGTAGTAGCCGTACTCCCGCTTCGGCGCCGGCACGTACATCTCGAGGCGGTAGCGGAAGCCCCAGAGCGCCTCGGCGCGGGCGCGGTCGTGCACGAGCCGGTCGAAGGGGGAGAGGAAGGTGACACGGTCGGGGACACGGCCGTCCTCCACCTCGGGGTGCGCGAGGAGCCGGCCGCGCTCGAGCTTCACGCCGAGCGCGCGGAAGCGCCGCTCCTCGATCAGCCGCAGTGCCTTCCGCAGAGGGATCGTCTCGGTCTCGGGATACCAGCGCCCGGCGAGATCCCAGACCCGCTGCCGGCCGCGCCGGCCGACGACCGCCACGTCGCCGCGCGCGTTGAGGACGCTGAGCATCAGCCCCATCTTCCGCTCGCCCCACCAGCGGTGCCCCTCGCGCCGGTGGCCGGGTGCGTCCTCGATCTCGCGCGAGAGGAGCGGCCCGCGCTCGCGCAGCTCCTTCAGGACGTAGCGGCGGAAGGAAGCGTGCTCCTCGAGCCAGGCGACGATCCGGCGGTCGAGGGGCCGGTCGCGGCGGCGCATGAGCGCCCTGAGCAGCGGCAGGTCCTCGACCGGGTAGAGAAAGGCGTCCCACTCGACGAGCTTCCGCTCCTTCCACAGCAGCCGCTCGAGCTCGGCCGGGTCGAACCCTCCGCCGGAGGCGGGGTCTTCCCGGCCGGGCGCGGGCGGCTCTGCCGCGCGCGCTTCCAGCCTTGAGCCGAGCCGGCTCCAGAGGACGAGGTGCTGCGGAGGCGCGACCGTGGAGATCGGATCGAGCTGGAGGAAGCCGAGCCGGCGCACCGTCTCGAGGACGCCACGCGCCGCGCCGTCGAGGCCCTGGGCGCGGACGGCGATCCGCCGCGACTCCTCGATCCCGACCTCACGCATGCCGCACCTCGGCGAGCCCGAGCACGCGCGCGAGTCGCGCCGCCGCCCGCTCGAGCTTCGCGGCGACGTTGCCGCGTGCTCCCGGCTCGCGGTGGAAGCGCCGCACGTGGAGGATGCCCTCGCGGCGGTCGGCCTTCAGGTCGGCGCGGCCGACGATCCGGTCGCCGGCGAGCAGCGGCAGGACGTAGTAGCCGTACTCCCGCTCGTGCGCGCGCTTGTAGACCTCGATCACGTGGCGGAAGCCGAAGACGCGCTCGAGCAGCGTCCGGTCCCAGAGCAGGTTGTCGAACGGGGAGAGCAGCGTCGGCGGCGCTGGGGAGCCGTCGAGCTCCGCTGCCGCGTCGACGTAGAAGGGCGGGCCGCCGTCGTCGGCGGCCGCCTCGCGCAGGAGGCCGTCCTCGACGAGTGCGAGCACGTGATGGTGGAGGCGCGCGCGGCCGCCCTTGAGCCGCCAGTGCTCTCGGATCGCCGGCTCCGTGAGCGCGCCGCGGGCGCGCACGGCGAGGAGCGCGAACGTCCGCATCGTCTCGTCGTCGCTCGGCGTCGGCGCGTCGAGGACGGCGCGAGGGAGCACGCGCTCGGCGAGGTCGTAGCGGCGCTGGAACCCGTTGCGGCCGGCGATCACGAGCACGCCGCGGTCCCAGAGCGCCTCGAGCACCATCTTCGCGGGCTTCCAGTCCCACATGTCCGGCGTTCGCCCGCCTGGCGACCCTCGAAGTCGCGCGAGCCGAGCGGCCCCTCGACCCGGATCCGCTCGAGCACCGGCTCGACGAGGTCGCCGTGGTCGCGCAGCGCGCGGTCGAAGATGCTCCAGTGCCCGCCGCCGTCCATCGTCCTGCGGAAGTGCGGCCAGAGCTCGACGGGGAGCAGGCACGCCTCGTGCGCCCAGTACTCGCACACCCGGCCCGACGCGGCGAGCTGCTGGAGCTCGGCGTCGTCGAAGGCGCCGATGCGGGCGGAGAGCGTGAGCCGGTGCGCGCGGTCGACGGCGGAGATCGAGTCGAGCTGCACCGCCGACAGACGCCGGATCGCGTCCTCGATCTCGCCGGCGCGGGCGCGGCGGAACCGCGGCGTGTAGCCCTGAGCCGAGACCATGAGGCGCCGGATCGCGCCGAGGCTGACAGCTTGGGTGCGCATCCGGTCCCTACCTAGCAGGAACCGCCGCCGCTGCGCCGCTGGAGTCGATAGCCTCACGCCCGTGCCGCGCCCCCGCCGCCGCAACCCGTGGACTTCGACCGGCGAGATCCTGATGTGGCTCCTCTTCGTCGCGCTGCTCCTTCCGGCGGGCTTCGCCGGCTGGGCGGTCGGCCACTACACGTCGCTCGGGAAGGCGCCATCGACGGTCGTGCGCACGGTGACGGTCGGCTCTACGCAGGCGACGACGACCGCCTCCACGACGACCTCCACGACCTCGGGCGGCGGCAACGCGGCGGCCGGAAAGGCAGTCTTCGCGTCGAGCGGCTGCGGCTCGTGCCACACGTTCCAGCCGGCGGGAGCGACGGGAACGATCGGCCCGAACCTCGATACGGCGATCGCGGCCGACGCGAAGAGCAACAACAACATGAACCTCGCTGCGTTCGTCAAGCAGTCGATCGTCGACCCCAACGCGTACATCGCGAAGGGCTACCAGAAGGGGCTCATGCCCTCGGGCTTCGGCAGCCAGCTCTCGTCCTCGCAGCTGAACGACCTCGTCGCCTTCATCCTCTCGGGCACGTCGAAGTAGCGAGCGCCCGACCTCGGCCTCGTCAGTAACTCCCCGGATGCGGCGCGTCGCCCGGGGGAGTAGTTCTCTGAGTAGCGATGAGCGGGATACGCGTCGGCCGGCTGTCGGTCGTTGCCGTCACCGTCTTGGTGACGACGACGTTCGCGCTGTCGAGCGTCGTTCCGGCGGCCGCTCCCGGCAACGTCACGCCGAAGGCCGGCGCGTGGAAGGTGAGAGTCGTCCAGGGAGGCTCCGGCTCGGGCGCCGGCGGTCAGTTCACGGTCATCCACCTCGCGTTCAGCGTGTCCTCGAACCACAAGAGCGTTCTGCACTTCGCGTTCTCGTACGACTGGAGCGGCCCGATCAAGCCGCCGGCGGGGAGTTGCTCGGGCACCGGCGTCAGCGTGGCGAAGAAGTCCTCCGCGATCAAGAACCGCAAGTTCTCGACCCCGCGAAGTACGTCGTGGAGCGGTGGCGGGAGCGCCACCTTCAAGGGCGTCTTCGACTCCGCGCGCAAGGCGCACGGCACCGCCCTCTTCTCCGTCTTCATCACCGGCGTCGGCTGCCAGTTCCCCGGGCCGACGAGCTCCGGCACCGTCACCTGGCGGGCCACGCGCTGAGACCGGCCGGAGCGTGCCGCCGGCCCGTGTGGTGTCGGCGGTGACTTGCGCTACGTCGCACGAGGTACGATGGGTTCTCCGCATGTGACCTTTGCCCGGGGGTGGTGACGTATGAGGCTGAGGATGAAGCGGTTGCTCGTCGCAGTGGGGGTCTCGGCCCTCGTCCTCACGGCCTGCGGCGCCGGAGCATCGTCCGCGGCGCAGACGCAGAAGACGTCCGTCGACCGGACGGTGGGGGTTCCCGCCGTCGCGAAGGCGCGCAAGCTGGCGGCTGTGCGAAAGGCGAGGAAGCTGCTGCGCGAGTTCGCCCTGCCGGCAGGAGCGGAGCCGCTGCGGCCGGGCAGTGCCTCCCACGGCCTGCTCTCCCAGTCCGGACTGCCGACGCCGGGGTTCGGCAAGCTCGCCCAGCGCCACGGCTTCTGGCAGGTTCCACGGTCGCTCTCCTCCTTGCTGGCCTGGGTGAAGCGGCATCCGGCTCCGGGCCTGAAGCTGCGCTCCGAGAGCACCGTGCCTGGCGCGCGCCGGAAGACGGTGCTGCAGTTCTCCTTCCACAAGCGACTACTGGCCGTCACGCTCGTCCGGCTCCCGGGACGGACGGCCGTTCGTGTCGATGCAGGAGCGGTGTGGATCTATCCGCGCTCGCCGGAGGAGGTTCTTCCGGCCGGCGTGACCACGATCGATATTGGCTCGGAGCGCGCGACGACACACGTCACGGACTCGCAGAAGGTCGCCCAGATCGTCAGCTGGTTCGACGCGCTGCCGATCGTGCAGCCGGGCGTGATCGTGGTCTGCCCGCTCGGCCCCGTCGGGCTGCCGGTGAAGTTCGACTTCCGCTCGGCCGGCGGGGACCTGCTCGCCCGCGCGCTGGCGCCGTCGATCGGCCCCTCGACCCAGTGCGCCCCCGTCACGTTCACCATCGACGGCCAGAAGCAGACGCCGCTGATCGGCGGCAACTTCGTGCCGCGGGTGGAGGGTCTGCTCGGCGTCCGGTTTGCGGCGTCGCAGGTGCCCTAGGCGCGCGTGCCGCTGAGCACGTCGACGACGCGCTCCTCGGCGCCGTCCCCGTAGTCGGGGCCGAGCTTCTCCGCGAGGATCCGCTTCAGCTCGCCCGTCTCGGCGAGCTCCTGCGTGATGTCGGCACCGCCGACGAGCTCGCCCTTGACGAACACCTGCGGGATCGTCGGCCAGCCCGAGAGCGTCGAGAGCTCCTCGCGGATCGTCGGGTCGGGAAGGATGTCCACCGCCGTCACCGGCGCACCCGCCTCGCGCAGCGCCCGCAGGGCGCGATCGGAGTTGCCGCACATCACGAACTGCGGCGTGCCCTTCATGAACAGCGCGACCGGCTCGTTCTCGATCACGTCCTTGATGCGGTCTGCCAACTCGCTCACGTCGTCCCCCTCGTCTTGATCCGAAGCTCGTGGATGGTGCCGTCGCGGAGCGGCCCGGCGAGCGCTGTGTTCACGAGCCGGTGCTGCTCGAGCAGCGGGAGCCCGTCGAAGCGCGGGCTGGCGACGGTGACCTGGAAGTGGTCGCCGCCGCCGGTGCGGTCCTCGACGCGCAGCTCGGACGCGTCGGGAAACGCGTCACGGAGGAGCGATTCGAGGTGCTCGGCGGCCATGACCGGAGAGTAGCCGTGGGCTACACGGTGACCGCGCGCTCCAGCGCGTCGACCCGCTCGAGCGGTGCGGTTGCTCGACGGGGACGCTAGCGGCGGTGTGCCAGAAAGTCGAGCAAATCACTCCGGGTCAGAACGCCGACCGGCTTCCCCTCCCGCGCGACGACGACGGCGTTCATCCCCCCGCTCAGGTTGGCGAAGACCTCGTCGAGGCTCGCCGACGCCTCGACCGCGGCGAGCGGCGGCTGCATCGCCGCCGCGACGTCCTCGTGCACGGCGTCCGGGTTCGCGAACACGCGCTCGAGGAGGGCGCGATCCTGGAGCGAGCCGATCACGTCCGCGAGCGACTCGCACTGGCCGTCCCGCACGACCGGGAGCTGCGAGATGCCGTAGCGCTGCATCGTGTCGATCCCCTCGCCGACCTTCGCGTGCGCCGGGATCGTGACGAGCTCGGGAACCTCGCCGCCGTGCTTCGCGCGCAGCAGCTCGTCGACCGTCGGCAGCGCCGCCTGCCGCTCGACGAAGCCGTGCTCGAGCATCCAGTTGTCGTCGTAGAACTTCGACATGTAGGAGCGGCCGGAGTCGGGGATGATCGCGAGCACCGTCGCCTCGGCCGGGAGGCGCTCAGCGACCCGGATCGCCCCCCAGATCGTCGAGCCCGCGGAGCCGCCGGCGAGGATCCCCTCCTCCTGCGCCAGCCGCCGCGCGGTGAGGAACGAGTCGCGGTCGGAGACGCGGATCCACTCGTCGACGACGGTGAGGTCGATCGTGTCCGGCCACGTGTCCTTGCCGATCCCCTCGACGAGGTACGGGTGGAGCTCCGCTTCCTCGCTCGCGGTGTAGATCGAGCCTTCCGGGTCGACGCCGACGATCCTCACCTCCGGCTTGCGCTCGTGGAACCAGCGGCCGACGCCCGAGATCGTCCCACCCGTGCCGACCGAGATCACGATCGCGTCGAGCTCGCCGCCGGTCTGCTCCCAGATCTCGGGTGCGGTGACGTCGTAGTGCGCCTGCGGGTTCGCCATGTTCGAGTACTGGTCCGGCGAGAAGCCGCCGGGGATCTCCTCGGCGAGCCGCGCCGAGACCGAGTAGTAGGACTCGGGTGAGTCGTGGTCGACCGCCGTCGGCGTGATCACGACCTCCGCGCCGTACGCGCGCAACATCGAGATCTTCTCCTGGCTCATCTTGTCGGGCATGACGAAGATGCAGCGGTAGCCCTTGCGCGCCGCGGCGATTGCAAGGCCCACGCCCGTGTTGCCGGACGTCGGCTCGACGATCGTCCCGCCCGGCTCCAGCCTCCCCTCGCGCTCCGCCTGCTCGATCATCGCGAGGCCGATCCGGTCCTTGACCGAGCCGCCGGGGTTGAGGAACTCGAGCTTGCCGAGGATGCGCGCTACGCCGGGCTGCGAGAGCCTGTCGAGCCGGACGATCGGCGTGCCCCCGACGAGGTCGAGGACGGTCGGATACTCGCGCATCGGCGCGAGTCTAGGCGAACGCCTCGGCCTGCTCGGCCTCGACCACGACGTCCCGGGAGCGGACGAGGGCGAACCCGGCGACGACGGAGGCCGCGCCGATCCCGGCGAGCACCCAGAAGGCGAGCGCGAAGCCGCTCGTCAGCGCTTCCGGTTGCGGGTGGCCCGACCGGAGCAGCGTGCTCGCGTGCGTGAAGGCGACGGTCGAGGCGATCGCGACGCCGAGCGCGCCGCCGACCTGTTGCGACGTGTTGATCAGGCCGGAGGCGAGCCCCGCCTCCCGCGCCTCGACTCCCGCGAGCGCGGCGACCGAGACGGGGATGAATGCAAATGCCATCCCGATGCCCATCATCAGGTAGCCCGGCAGCAGGTCGCCGAGAAACGCCCCGTGTACGGGGATCTGGGCGTACCAGACCATCGCGCCCGTGGTCAGTGCGAGCCCGATGGTCAGCACGGGTCGCACGCCGATCTTCGTGACGAGCGCCTGGGAGAGGCCGGCGACCGGGATCACCGTGCCGGCCGTGGCGAGGAAGGTCAGCCCGGTCTTCAGCGCCGAATAGCCGAGCACCTGCTGGACGTAGAGCGTGAGGACGAAGAAGTTGGCGAAGATCACCGCGCCGAGGAGGAAGCCGGCCGCGTTGGCGCCGGCGAGCGTCTTCGTCCGGAAGATCCGGAAGGGGACGAGCGGCTCCTCCTGCCGCGACTCGATCGCCGCGAAGGCGGCGAGCAGGACGGCCGCTCCCACGAGCTCGCCGATCGTGCGGCCGCTGCCCCAGCCGAGGTCCGGCGCCTTCGAGATCGCGTAGACGAGCAACGCCAGCCCGGCGGTCACGGTGGCTGCGCCGGCCGCGTCGAAGCGCTTGACGTGCTCGGCGCGGCTCTCACGCACGACCGGCCGCGTGAGCGCGAGCACGAGCGCGCCGACCGGGACGTTGACGAAGAAGATCCACTCCCAGCCGGCGTACTTCGTGAGGATGCCGCCGAAGAGGACGCCGGCCGCGGCGCCGGAACCGGCCATCGCGCCCCAGATGCCGATCGCCTTGTTCCGCTCGGCCCCCTCGTCGAAGGTCGTCATGATGATCGAGAGCGTCGCGGGCGAGACGATCGCGGCTCCGACTCCCTGCACGGCTCGTGCGGCGATGAGGACGCTCATCGAGCCGGCGAGCCCGCAGGCGAGCGAGGCGGCCGAGAAGAGCGCGACGCCGAGCATGAACATCAACCGCCGCCCGAGCAGGTCCGCCGCGCGGCCGCCGAGGAGGAGGAAGCCGCCGAAGGTGATCGTGTAGGCGACGAGCACCCATTCGAGGCTCGTGTCCGAGACGTGGAGCGACGTCTTGATCGACGGCAGTGCGACGTTGACGATCGAGACGTCGAGCACGGTCATGAAGAAGGCGACGCAGACGAGCGTGAGCGCCTGCCAGCGGCGCGGGTCGGGTCCAGCAGCGGTCATCGACTCTTCCTCCGGTCGCATCTCACCACCGCGACAACGTACACGGTTCCGGGGCCATTTCTCTACCCGGCCGTTCCGGCGCGGTGTGAGTGGATCGCAGCCAGTGCCGCCCACGCGTGCCCGCCCCAGTGGTGCCGGAAGCCGAAGCTCAGCTCGTAGCCGGCGTCGCCGCTGCGGCCCTCCTCGAGCGCCGCGAGCCCGGAGCGGAGATCCGCGTAGATGCGGGCGAGGTCGTCGGCGAGGCTCGTCTCGACCGGCTCCTCGAGCCGGCCCGCGTCGCCGAGGAGGTCGGACAGCCTCCAGAAGAGGGAACGCGCGTCCACCGGGCGGGAAGCGGCGTAGTCGTCGGTGTAGTCGAAAGCGAACGGGTCGCCGAGCTCGGCCCCCGCAGCGTAGAGGCGGGCGATGCGCGGCTCGATCGCCTCGAGGAAGGTGTCGCGGCCGAGCTCTTCCGCCTGGTCGACCACGGCGACGTAGTCGCGCGCCAGCGCGGCGAGCTCGTCCAGGGCCGTCAATGGCGGAAGTGGCGGCGGCCGGTGAAGACCATCGCCGCACCGGCCTTCGCCACCGCGGCGATCACGTCCTCGTCGCGCCGGGAGCCGCCCGGCTGGACGATCGCCGCCGTCCCCGCGTCGAGCGCGATCTGCGGCCCGTCGGGGAAGGGGAAGAAGGCGTCGGAGGCGAGAACCGAGCCGGTCGGGTCGTGGCCGAACTCGCGCGCCTTCTCCACCGCGATGCGCACCGCGTCGACGCGGCTCATCTGGCCGGCGCCGATCCCGATCGTCTGCAGGCCCTTGGCGAAGACGATCGCGTTCGAGGAGACGTGCTTGCAGACGCGCCAGGCGAAGACGAGGTCGTCCCAGTGCTGCTCGCTCGACCTCGCCCGTCACGACCTGCCAGCCCTCGCGATCCTCGATCTCGGCGTCGGCATCCTGGACGAGCAGCCCGCCGAGCACGCGCTTGTAGCTCCGCTCGCCCGGTTCGGCGCCGCGCCGCTCCCGGTCGACGAGCACGCGGACGTCTTGCGGCGCTCCCGGAGTCGCGGCGAGCGCTTCCTCGGCGTACCCGGGCGCGAAGACGAGGTCGGCGGAGCACGGCGAGCTGCTCGGCGACGGGCTCCTGCAGCTCGCGGTTCAGGGCGACGACGCCGCCGTAGGCCGAGGTCGGGTCGCATGCGAGCGCCTTCTCGTAGGCCTCCTCGAGCGTCGCTGCCGACGGCGACGCCGCACGGGTTCGCGTGCTTGACGATCACGCACGCCGGCAGCGCGAACTCGAGCGCGAGCCGGCGGGCGCCGGAGAGGTCGTTGAGGTTGTTGAAGGAGAGCTCGGGCCCGTGCAGCTGCTCGACGCGCGAGAGCAGGTGGCGGCGCCTGCCGCGCCTCGGCGTAGTACGCGCCGCGCTGGTGCGGGTTCTCGCCGTAGCGGAGGTCCGGTACCTTCTCGAGCGAGAGCGACGAGCGAATCGGGGAAGGCCTCGCGGTCGCTGAACCAGCTCGCGATCGCGGCCTCGTAGGCCGCCGTGTGCGGCGAACGCCTCGGCCGCGAGCGCGCCGGCGCGTCTCGAGCGAGAGCGCGCCGTGCTCGCGCAGCTCGTCGAGGACGCGGGCCGTACTGGTCGGCGCGGCAGACCGGTGCGACGTGGGCGAAGTTCTTCGCCGCGCGCGCGCAGCATGGACGGGCCGCCGATGTCGATCATCTCGACCGCCTCGTCCTCGGTCACGCCCTTGCGTCCGGCGACGTCCGCGAACGGGTAGAGGTTGACGCAGACGAGGTCGAACGGCTCGATCCCGTGCTCGGCCAGCGCGCCATGTCGTCCTCGTCGGTCGCGGCGGGCGAGGATGCCGGCGTGGACGCGCGGGTGGAGCGTCTTCACGCGGCCGCCGAGCATCTCCGGCGAATTCGTGAGCGTCGTCGACGTGCTCGACGGCGAGGCCGAACGCCTCGAGCGCGCGCGGCCGTGCCGCCCGCTCGCGACGAGCTGCCAGCCCAGCTCGACGAGCCCGCGGGCGAACTCGTCGAGGCCGGACTTGTCGTAGACGGAGATCAGCGCTCGCATCACGGCTCTCCCTCACCAGCCTCGGGCAGCAGCCTGTGCTCGAGCACCGTGCTCGACGCGCGTGGATGCGCTCGTCGGCGGTGTCGCCGGCTCGGACCGGGACGCGCTCCTGCGCGGATGACGGGTCCCGTGTCGACTCCCTCGTCGACGAAGTGGACGGTCGCCGCCGTCTCGGCGACGCCGGCCGCGAGCACGTCCTCGATCGGCGTGCGCTCCCGGGAAGTCCGGGAGCGAGGGCGGAGTGCATGTTCACGATCCGGCCGACGGAAGCGAGTCGAGGAACGGCCGGCGGAAGCAGATGCATGTAGCCGGCGCAGACGACGAGCTCGACGCCGAGCGACTGCAGCCACGTGCGAGCGCGACGTCGCGCGCTTCGCGACTCTCGTAGTCTGTCGAGCGCGAAGACGGCGGTCTGGATTCCCGCCTGCTCCGCGCGCTGCAGGGCGCCGCACGCCGGGCTTGTTCGAGCGCGACGCACGCGATCGGCAGCCCGGCGTCGATCAGCGCCTGCAGGTTCGTGCCCTCGCCGCGAGACGAGCACGCCGATCACGCGATCCGCCCGATCACGAGCTCGTCCGGCTCCGGCTCCGGCACGACGGCGCAGCAGCCGATGCCGAGGTTGAAGACGCGCCGCAGCTCCTCCTCGGCGACGTGGCCGGCGAGCCAGTCGAAGACCGGCGGGCGCTCCCACGCGTCCCAGTCGATCTCGGCGCGCCGCCCCGCCGGGCAGGACGCGCGAGAGGTTGCCGAGGATGCCGCCGCCGGTGACGTGCGCGAGCGCGCGCCGCCCGCCCGCGCAGCCGGCGCGCCTCCTCGAGGTAGAGCCGGGTCGGCGCGAGCAGGTCGTCGCCGTCGTAGTCCTCGTCCTCGAGCACGCTGCCGGACGAGCGAGAAGCCGTTCGCGTGCACGCCGGCGGAGGGGAAGCCGAGCACGGCGTCGCCGGCCTGCGATCGCCGAGCCGTCGAGCAGCGCGCTCGCGCTCGACGATCCCGACGCAGGTGCCGGCGAAGTCGAGCTCGCCCTCGCGGTAGACGCCCGGCAGCTCCGCCGTCTCGCCGCCGACGAGCGCGCACGCCGGCCGTCGCGGCAGACGTCGGCCGCGCCCTCGACGAGCTCGGCCACCTGCTCGAGGTCGATGCGGCTCGCGGCGACGTAGTCGAGCAGGATGAGCGGCTCGGCGCCGCACGTGATCACGTCGTTGATGCAGTGCGCCGCCATGTCGGCGCCGCAGTCGCCGAGCGCGCCGCGCTCGCGCGCGCCACCATCGGCTTCGTGCCGATCGAGTCGGTCGAGGCGGCGAGCAGGCGCTGCTCGTCGAGCGGATGGAGCGCCGGCGAAGGCGCCGAAGCCCGCGGCGCCCGTCGACTCGACCGCCGCGCGCAGCCGCTCGACGACCGCGTCGGCCTCGCGAGCGAGACGCCGGCCGCTTCGTACGTCCGTCCCTCTCCCGGCCACCGCTGTCGAGTCTACGGGCTGCCGCCGGCCGGCCGCTTCGGACCGGTTGCCGGCAACAGAGACCCTGGACATGTCCCAGCAGGGGGCGCAGCGTCTTCCGCAACGAGCGCTCGGTGCGCCGGTTCCCTGTCCTGGAACAGACATGTCTGGGTAAGCGGCAGATACCGGGACAGGTCCCGTTGAGACGGGAAGAGCTCGCCGCACAGCTCCGGCCGGCCCTGCGGCCCGCCAGCAATACGTCGAACGAGGCGAAGGGGGAGAA
>CAVZHU010000010.1:0-112654 GCA_963775155.1 uncultured Actinomycetes bacterium
GGACGAGAGCCGGCTCCGTCTCCGCTACCTGCGCGCGAACCCCGCGGTCGCTCTCACGGTCCTCTCCGGCACCGACTGGTACCACCACGTGAGCCTGCTCGGCCACGTCATCTCGATCGAGGAGGACGAGGGCCTCCGGGACATCGACCGGCTCTCGATCCGCTACACGCGCAAGCCGTACGCGACGCGCGACCGCCGCCGCTTCAGCGCCTGGATGCTGCCCGAGCGCTGGCACGTGTGGCCTCTCGCGCGAGCTCTTCCCCGCTGAGCTCCTCCGTCTCGACGAGCCAGAGCGGACCGTCGCCGCACTCGACCCGTCGCGCGCCCTTAGCCTCTTCGAGCGAGCTCGCAAGGACGCGGACAGCCGCACCGTCGAGCTCGAGCAGCGCGCCGGGCAGCTCGACGCCGGGCGCGAGCGCGTAACGCCACGCCCAGACGAGCCGGTGCACCTCGGCCGCGGGCCGTGAGAGGTCGAGCCAGGCGTCCTCGGCGGTGAAGAACGTCTCGTAGCTGTCTCCGTCCTCCTGCGCCGTTCCCTCGTCGCCCGCGGCGAGCCGCTCGAGCGCCTCGGCAAGCGTCTCGACGACGACCGGCCCGAGCCGGGCGTAGAACTCGTCGGGCGGCTCGTGCTCTCCGAGCGGAAACCGCCGCTGGGCGAGGATCGGCCCGGTGTCGAGCTTCGCGTCCATGCGATGGAACGTCACGCCGGTCTCGGCGTCGCCGTCGCGGATCGCCCACGCGACGGGGATCGGCCCGCGGTGCCGGGGGAGGAGCGAGGGATGGCCGTTGAGCCAGCCGAGCCGGGGCACCGCCAGCGCCTCCGGAGGGACGCGCCACGGGAAGCCCATGCAGACGACGAGGTCGGGCCGAACCGCCTCGAGCAGCGGGGGGATCGAGCTGCGGCGGGCCGGCACGAGGATCTCGAGCTCCTCGGCGGCGGTCTGCAGGAGATCCGCCTCGCCGCCGGCTGAGCCGTAGCGACCGTCAGAGCTGCGCGTCGTCAGCAGCGCGACCGGCTCGTGCCCTGCCTCCCGCAGCACCGCACTGAAGCCGGCGAGCACCGGCGGCACCCGTGTGGCGACGACGACGCGCCAGCTCACGCGTCGCGGAGGACGCGGGCGCCCGAGGACTGGTTGCGCGCCTTGACGACGATCTCGTCGACGTTCACGTGCCACGGCCGGGTGAGTGCGAAGAGGATGCAGTCCGCGATGTCCTCCGGGTGCATCGCCTCGACGCCCCGGTAGACGGCGGCCGCCCTCTCCTCGTCGCCCTTGAAGCGGACGAGCGAGAACTCCGTCTCGACGAGCCCCGGGTCGACGGTCGTGATCCGGACCGGCCGGCCGAGCAGATCCTCGCGCAGCGCGTACGTGAAGCCGCGCTCGGCGAACTTCGCGGCGACGTACGTGGCGCCGCCCTCGTAGGCGGCGCGGCCGGCGACGGAGCCGAGGTTGACGATGTGACCCCAGTCGCCGAACCGGGGCAGGCAGAGCCTCGTCATGCGCACGAGCCCGGCGACGTTGACGCCGAAGATTGTCGCCTCGTCCTCCTCGCTCGACTCGTCGACGGGCGCCCGGCCGAGCGCCAGCCCCGCGTTGTTGACGAGGATGTCGAGCCCGCCGAGCCGTTCGACCGTCTCGGCGACGAACCGCTCGCAGCTCGCCGCCTCGGTCACGTCGAGCTCGAGCGCGATCTCCGTCTCGAGCCGCTCGACGCGCCGGGCGCCGCCCGCGACGCGCACGCCCGCGGCGGCGAGGGCGCGAGCGGTTGCGCGACCGATCCCGGACGACGCGCCGGTGACGATCGCCCGCTTGCCCGTCAGGTCGAGGCCGGCCATCGCTCCTGACTCTATGTGCGCGCCTCTCTCCACGCCTCGCCGAGTGCGAGCCGCTCGGGCGGCGTCGGATGGCCGAAGAGGAAGAGGTACGCGAGCCTGGGCGGCTCGAGCTCGGACAGGTTGCGCCGGGCGAGCCCGACATGGGCGCGCGTGAAGGCATCCGGCTCCTCGGTGAGGTCGAGCGAGCAGCGGTCGGCCGCGCGCTCCCAGCGGCGGGAGAGCCAGGCGCCTGCCGGCAGCGCCGCCGGCTCCAGCGCGAGCAGGAGCAGGAGAGCCTCGGGCAGCGTCCGCGGCTGGGCGACGTGCGTGCCGAGCACCGCCCAGAGCACCGCCACCGCGACCGCGGCACCCGCCATCGCGAGCAACGTCAGCTTCGCGACGTGCCGGTCGCGCCGGTGCCCGAGCTCGTGGGCGACGACGACCCGCACCGCGGCCGGGTCGACGGCCTGCAGCAGCGTGTCGAAGAGGACGACGCGGCGCGTGCGGCCGATGCCGGAGACGTAGGCGTTGACCTTCGTCGTGCGGCGGCTCGCGTCCGCGACGAGCACCTCCCGCACGGGAACTCCCGCGCGCTCGGCCAGCGCGAGCAGCTGCGCGGCGAGCCCGGGATCGTCGAGCGGGCGGAAGCGGTTGAACAGCGGCTCGAGCACGACGGGCGCGACGAACGAGAGGAGCAGCACGGCGAGGGCGAGCGCTGCTCCCGCCGGCAGGGCCCACCAGCCGGGGAGGCCGCGGGCGAGCGCCACCGCCGACGTCCAGGCTGCGGCCATGAGCGCGACGTTCACGGCCAGCCCCTTCGCCTGGTCGGCGAGCCAGCCGGCGAGGCTCTGCGTGGAGAAGCCCCAGCGCCGCTCGCGCCGCCAGCCGCCCCAGGCCCCGAGCGGCAGGCGCACGAGGACGGAGAGCGCGACGACGATCGCCGCGAACGCCGCAGCCGCCGCGGCAGGGGGCAGGCCGCGCGGCCCGGAGTAGAGCCAGGCCCCGAGCCGGCTCCAGGCGAGCGCTGCAAGGACGCCGGCCGCAAGCCCGAGATCGAGGAGCAGGACGAGGTAGAGCGGGCGGTGATAGTCGTGCGCCCGCGCACGATCGTCGTCCGTGAAGTCAGCTTCCGTCGCCATCTCGCCTCAGGGAGGGTACGACCGGCGTGTCGCACTCCGGGATCCCGAGGGACGGGAGTTCCTACGGATGCCGAACTCGACCCGGTCCGGATACTCGCTGTCGTGGACGTACGCGAGACGAAGCAGCACTTTCCCGGGCTGGAGGGGCGCGTGTTCCTGGACGCGGCTTGCGTCGGGCTCGCGCCGATCGAGTCGAAGGTCGCGGTCGAGCGATTCCTCGAGCAGGTGCTGCTGTGTCCCGACCGTGACGCCTCGGCGCATCACATCGCGCTCGACCAGATGCGCGGCACCGCTGTACGGGAGGGGGCGCGTCTGCTCGGCGCCGACGAGGACGAGATCGCCCTGGTCGAGAGCACGACCCACGGGCTGAACGTGATTGCCGCCGCGATCCCGTTCGAGCCGGGCGACAACGTCGTCCTCTGCGACCTCGAGTTTCTCCAGGTGGCGATCCCGTGGCTCAAGCTCGCCGAGCGCGATGCGATCGCCGAGGTGCGCGTCGTGGCCAACCGTGACGGCGCGGTGCCGGTCGACGCCTTCGCGGATCTCGTCGACGACCACACTCGTGCGGTCGTGGTCAGCTCGGTGCAGTGGACGAACGGGTACGCGGTCGACCTCCACGGCCTCGCCGGCCTCTGCCGGGCGCACGATTCGCTGCTGATCGTCGACGCGATCCAGCAGCTCGGTGCGACGCGGCTCGACGTGCAGGACGTCGCGGCCGACGTCGTCGTCGCAGGCGGCCA
Organism: uncultured Actinomycetes bacterium; assembly: GCA_963775155.1. GTDB lineage: Bacteria > Actinomycetota > Thermoleophilia > Gaiellales > Gaiellaceae > Palsa-739. The sequence goes on from CAVZHU010000010.1 coordinate 3,693, forward strand.
CAAGTGGCTGAACGCCCCGTTCGGCTGCGGGCTGCTCTACATCCGCCGCGAGGCGCTCCCGCGACTGCGCATGCCGTCCTGGGGATACCTCGGCCTGGACGCACCGGACGGCGGCTGGGGCCGCTACTTCGCGACCCCGGAGAGCACGCCCGTCCGCATCTACGACTTCCCGACGACGACGAAGAGCCTCGAGATCAACGGCACCGCCAACTATCCCGGTGCCGTCGGCCTGGGCGCCTCGCTCGAGCTGATCAACACGCTCGGGATCGCCGCGATCGAGCAGCACGTCCTCGCGCTCGCCGACCGCCTACAGGAGGAGCTGCCCCGGCTCGGACTCCGCGTCGTCAGCCGGCCCGAGCGCGAAGCGCGGTCGGGCATCACGACCTTCGAGGTCTCCGACGACCCCGCCGAGAACCAGGCGCTGCTCGAGGCGCTGCTCGACGAGCGGATCTACGTCGCGATGCGCTACACCTCGCACGTCGGCGGCATCCGCGTCTCGACGCACTTCTACAACGACGACGACGACGTCGACCGGCTCCTCCACGCCACCGCCCGAATCCTCGGACGGCAGGCCGCCGTCGGCGCCTGACGCCTCCCTGTAGCCTGACCCCGCGCCGCCCCCATCGACTAGCGGTCCAGGTCGCGGCCCTTTCAAGGCCGTAGCACGGGTTCGAATCCCGTTGGGGGCATATTGGGCCCGATCGCACAAGTGATTTGGCTCAACCATGCGGGTCATGTGAGTCAGAGATGCCGCGGATGCGCGCCGCGTGCGTGCACCGGTGCGTGCACGGATATCTTGCCTCGCTTGACAACGGCGGCTCGGCGTTAACGCCGAGCCGTGAAACGTTTTCGAGCGCTTGGTCGTCCGGCTTGCCGGGGCGCAGTCGGCTGATCGCGCGACAACTCACGCGACAGTCGACCGGCGCGACACCGTCGACGCGTCCGGCGGAAGCGGCAGCCGTCCGGTTGCATCCGCTCGGTTCGGCTCGGTCGGTCACCGACGTGAGGTCTCGACGGGTCCATGCGAGTCGGCGAGCCCTTGGCCGAGCCCGTGCTACCGGAAGGTAATGGCGCCAAGCGGCCAGGCCCCGAACGCGGCGTCGAAGCTCCGGAGCTGTTACGGCGAAAGCTCGACGAGCTGCAACATCAGGGCAGCCACAAGCGCCAGTGAGGGTGACGTGACCCCTCGCGGCCGGACTCTGCTTCCTGGAGTTCGTTGGCGGGGCGGCAAAGGGAACGTGGGTTCCCCGCTCCGCTCGCATCGGGCTCTTGGCCTTTCACGAGAGCGGGGTCCCTCGCTGTCTCGGAGGCGTCGCGAGGCTCGTCTTCCACGGCGCCTCAGGGCGCAATGAGCGGGCCTCATGGTCGCGACGACCAATGTGCCCTTCGGTGAGTGGACAAAGGTTCTTTCCGAACCCGTGACTTCGCCAAAGCTTCGACCGCCTGACTCACCGTGCCCACATGTTTGAGATGGCAGCGGAAGCTGGCGCTTCACGTACGGCCTCGGTTGCAACCGCGGCGTCGGGAGGCGCGCGGCCACCCCACACGCCCAGGGGTTCCAAGCCGAGGGTCTGAGGAGTTGGCCGCAGCGCCTGCCGCAAGAATAGGCGACGCCGAGGACGAGGGAAAAGCTCGCGCCCGTCACAAAGTTGACGCCTTCTTCGCAACCCGATAAGGTTTGTGACGGTTCCAAGCCTAAAGAGGTCTGATGGAGTTGACACGTGACTCCTGCGGCAGAGCCGTCCACCGAAGCGGATCCTTGCGCGTTCCCCGAACGTTCGCGTCCGGCGAGGATCGGCCTCGTCCGCCCCCGACCAGCACGAATAGCCGCCTCTGCGCTCGTTTCGAGCGCGAACTCATCGTCGGCCTCATGTGAGGTCTTCCAGGAAGAAGTTTTAGAGGATGAAAATCTCCACACGGTCTATTGCCCTCATATTGGCCACCTGCTGTCTTGCCGTCGCTGCTGGAATAGCGGCAGGGCGAGCGCTCGCGAACGGCAACACCACATACTGCTATCAGTGCACCCTCCCATCTGACGGCGTACCGGCCAAGAGCAATGTCTTTAAGGACTTCTACTACAACGAATTCTCATCTCTCGGCGGCTACGTTGCTCCACACATCTACAACTACTACAGCGGCACGACAACCTGCCAGTACCACTCAGATTACGCTATCTACATCTACACAGGTTATCCCGGCGGTCAGGATTCCTGCATCCCGACGACCACCTTCGCGGACGCACGGTGTCAGTTGCTTCATGGCACGGGACCGGTTGAAGCCGTTTGCCAAGCCGACTATGAGACAGCCGGGTGAGTAGGAAGAATGGAACAACGAGTTGACATCGTTGAGTTCCGGTGGCCGCCCGCGCCCGCCGAGTGCCTACCGAGGCGACTAGGACGGTGAACCTCTTGGCGCCGAGCATGTCGCGATTCTCCCGTTACGTCTTGCCCTCGGGATCCGATATAGAGGGTAGATGAGCGTACAGAGCGAGCCGTTGCCCGGCCAGTACCGCAAGGTATTGCGGTTTGTGCGGCGCCGGGTGGCCTCGGTCGAGGACGCTGAGGATCTCACCCAGGAGGTGTTCGCGAACGCGGCCGCAAGCCTGGAGGGTCGCGGGGCAGACTCCCCAACCCTCGCGTGGCTATACACCGTTGCTCGGCGAAGGATCGTGGACGAAGCCCGGCGAGGGGGACGCTCGCAGACGGTGTCGCTTGAGCGTGTTGCAGCTCCCATGGCACGTGAGGCGCGCTATGGCGCGGAGGTCGCGCGGGCGCTCGATGCGGCGCTTACGACACTGCCGGAGGGGCAGCGTCGAGTCATGCTGGGGCGACTCATTCAGGGGTTGAGCTTTGCCGATCTCGGCCGGGAGCTGGAGACGACCGAGGAAACGTGTCGCATGCGCTTCATGCGCGGCCTGGAGCACCTGCGTGAGGAGTTCAGAAAGGAGGGCCTAGAGCCATGAGAAAGATATCGCCACTTCGTGAACCGGAGTTGGTGCAGATGCTCGCCCACGAGCCGGAGCTGCTCGCAATCGCCGACGCGCTGGTCGAGACGCAACACGAGCGGCGCCCGCAAACGGCAAAGGCGCGGCGCTGGAAGCCCTTGCTATTGGCGGCTGTCGTAACGGCCGCGCTTGCGGGCGCCAGTGTCGCTATTGCTGCCGGTTTCGGCGCCTTCAATGGGCTCAGCGATGCCCAGCATCCGCAGATCGGTACGGCCGTGCTCGATCCGGCAACTCTCGCCGGAATCAATGCGATCAACACCGAACATGCGAAGCTCCACATCCCTGAGCAACTCCTGCCAGACACGGCGCGCGTCCTCGGCAAGATGCCGGACGGCTCTCCCATCTATGGGCTGACCGACAACCACGGCGCCCTCTGCATCGTCGGGGGAATTGGCGGAAGCTGCGACCTGCCCCTCAGCAAGACGCATCCCGTGATCACCATGGAGTCCAACGCGACAGGCAACGACCCGGTCGCTTACGGCGTCGTGATGGAAGGAATCACCACCGTTACCTTCCAAGCGGGACCACAGGAGGTGACGGTGCCCGTCAAGGACAATATCTGGTACTACGCCGGCCCGAACTCAGCGGCGGAGCGCATGACGATCCACTTCGCCGACGGCAGCAGCGAGACTCTCAATGAGGACTGCACCATGCCGTTGCAGCAGGCGCGCGCGACCGCTTGCGGGGGCAATAGTTAGCGAGCGAGATTCTGACCGCTGGCACTGGGGGCGATCGCGTGGCCGCCCCCAGGCCAGCCTGGCACGCAACGCGGAGGAAACCCCCTTGTGCCGGACAGTCCCGGAGGCGCCTAGCGCCGAAGGGGCTGCCCGGCGGCTGGCTCAGCATGGGGCCTCGACCGACAAGGCGATGGGTTGAGCAGGGACGCAAGTATCGGAGTTGGACGGCGCGGCAGAAGATCGAGTTCGTCCTGGCCGTCTGCGGGGGCGGCAGTTCGGCGAAGGAGGTCTGCCCGCGAGCACGCGATGGCGGAGGCGCTCTAGTACGGCCGACACGGGAGAAGCTGCTCGAGGGCGGCCGCGAGACGCCGGCCGGCAAGGAGGAACGCCAAGCGCGAGCGGGAGCTGCGGCGCAAGATCAGAAGCTCGCGCTTGTTACAAAGTTGACGACTTGATCGCGGCTGCTCTAAGCTTTGCGACGGTTCCAAGCCGAGAGAGGTCTGATGGAGTTGACACGGGACTCCTGCGGCAGGGTCGTCCGCCAGAGCGGCCCCTTGCGTGTTCCGCGAATGCCCGTGCCCGGCGAGGATTCGCCCCGTCCGCCGCCGACGAGCATGGAGTAACTGCTCGTTTTGTCGTTGGTCTTACGCAGGATCTTTTTGGAAGGAGTTCGGAGCATGAAACTCTCAGCGCGGACTATTCTTGTCACATTGACGGTCTGCTGTCTTGCCATCCTTGCTGGGGTCGTGGCAGAGCAAGCGCTTGCGAATGGCAGTACCGAATACTGTGATCACTGTACGCTTCCTTCTAGCGGTGTCCCTGCTCAAAGCACTGTTTTCAAGGACTTCTATTACAATCTGGAAGCCAGCTCATACAGCGTACCTGCCAACATGCAAATCTACAATTATTACAGCGGTACGACGACCTGCACCTATCGCCAGGATGATACGATCCTTCTCTACACGGGATCGCCGCAAGGATATGGACAAAATCAGGACACTTGTATCCCATCCACGATCTTCTCGTCTGCACGATGTCATTTGCTCAACGGCACTGGGCCCATCACCGCTATTTGCTACGCCAACTACCAGACCGCGTGAGGAAGGAAGAGCCGAGGGTTGTCCACAGCGACGGTGGTTTCTTGCAAGATCTCGTCCAAGTCAGCGGTCCCCGCAGCATCTCCAAGTGGTTATCGGCTGTGCGTCACACGCGGCCGTCGACAGCGACCCGGCATTCGCCGGGCGAGACCCTGCGGAGCGGTTCTCAGCGTCTCAAACCCGACGCGGTGGGCGCCGAAAGAGCCGAACTCGCCCGATCGCGCCGCCACACCGTCGCTGCCGATCCGCCAGGCATGGAAGGTCGAAGGGCTCTGGCTTGCCGACCATGTGGTCGGCAAGCCCGAGCGGTCATTACATCTCGCTAGCTCCCGCAGATGGGCGTATTGCGGGGCCTGCCAGCAGCGTCGCCTAGGGGCACGGAACCTCGGGGAACGCGTTGACGGTGGAACCATCGGCGAAGTGGGCGATGATGCAATCAGCCCCATCTGCGTGCGAGTTCGCTTCCGTATAGGTCCAGATGTTGTTCGTGACCGGTACGGTCACCGGCTGACCGCTGACCGTGAATGAGACGGCGGTGACGCCGTCCATTGCTACGCCGCTGGCGACTAACTTGCCGCCGGTCGTGGGGCTCGCGTTGAAGAAGCCATCCGTGATCGGATGCGACCTGCTGAGCGGTGGCCCGCAACCGCCGCCCACCTCGCCGAGGGTGCAGAGGTCGCCGTGCTGGTCGGTGAGCCCATAAACCGGGGAGCCATCCGGCATCCTGCCGAGGACGCGCGCGGTGTCCAGCTGGAGTACCGGCAGGTCTGCCGCATGTGCCTTGTTGTATTGGATCATCGTGGCGTTGTTCTGCTTGATCGTGGCGAGGGCTGCCGGATCGAGCACGCTCACTCCAACCTGTGTCTGCTGCGCGGCGCTGATCCCGTTGAAGGCGCCCAAACCGGCAGCGATGGCGACACCCGCGCCGGCAAGCGCGCCCGTCACGACAGCCACCACCAGCACTGGCCGCAACCGGCCCAGTCGGTGGCGGGCAGTGTACTCGCGAGGGTTGTCCGGCCCCGCGTAGGCAGCGAGGACGGAGCGAAGCTCCTCCAGAGAGACGAGGTCGTCCCCTTCATGACTGATCATGGGAGTTCTCCTTCAGTTTGTTGCACCGCCGGGGCATAACCCGCCTCGGTAAGTGCTTGGGTCAATCGTTTCCGGGCGTCGTGGAGGTTTGACTTCACAGCGCCCACAGAGCAACCGAGTGCACCGGCCGTCTCCGCTTCGCTCAGTCCGGCCTGCAACCGCAGCACGGCTGTCGCCCGCAGGCGTGGTGGCAGCCGATCGAACGCTTGCCTGAGCGCAGCCTCACGCCCGCCAGTGGGGGCCGCTACCTGCAACTCTTCGACGCTGGAGTCGCTGCCAACTCGCAGCAGACGCTCCCGACGGGCAACCTTCAGCGCCCGCCGGGTCGCGACCCGCAGCGCCCACGTCTTCACGGCTGCCGGTTCACGAAGACCTCTGATCCCCTGGCTCACATCGAGGAGGGCCTCCTGTGCAGCATCCTCAGCCGCGCATGACCCGGAGCCGACAACAAGCCGTGCCACCTGCACGATCAACGGCCGTAACTCAGCGAGCAACTCGTCGAGAGCGGCAGAGTCACCGGCATAAGCGCGGCTAGCCAACAACGTCACGTCCGGAGCTATTTCCATCGTCATCTATATAGAGCGCATCCATGGCCAAAAGGTTGGGTCGGGTTTTGGTCACGTCGGTAGAAGTGGATGTCATAGGGCTCCGTCCTGAGCGCTGAGGACGATCGGGTCTCATCGACGGGAGGAGGTCCGTGATGTTGTACGCGGCGATTGACATCCACAAGCACGCCTTCCAGGCGGCGGTACTAGATCCCGACACCGGCGACGTGGTCGAGGCTCGCTTCTCGGCTGACCGCGAGTGCCTGGGCCGGTGGGCCGAGGAGTGGCGCGGCCGGGTCGTGGCGGTCGCGATCGAGGCGACGACTGGGTGGCGGTGGGTGTGGCGCGAGCTCGTCTCCTACGGGTTCGAGGTGCGGCTGGCTGAGCCGGTGCAGGCGCGGGCGCTGCTCGGGCGTCGGCGCAGCGCGAAGACGGACAGGCTGGACGCGCGCTGGCTGGCGCGGCTGTTGGCGAAGGAGATGCTGCCGGCGTCGTGGATCCCGCCCGAGGGGATCCAGCAGCTGCGCGACCGGACGCGGCTGCGGAAGGCGCTGGCGGAGGATCGCCGCCGTTGGGGGCATTCGGGGCTAGATCGCACAAGCGATTTGGCTCAACCATGCGGGTCATGTGAGTCAGAGATGCCGCGGATGCGCGCCGCGTGCGTGCACCGGTGCGTGCACGGGAAATTCGTCAGGCAAGACAACGGCGCCCGCCCACTTCTCGCCTCCAACGCAGCATGCCGGACTCAGGCGAGAGGACCGTCGCTCAGGCGAGGTACCTATGAGGCCGTTGGCATCGTATCGTCTTCGAGATGAGGAAGACGCGGGCTTTCGTATTCGTCGTGATCGCGGCTGCGCTCCTCGCGGCAGGGTTGTCGCTGCGACACGGGGCGGCCGCCGCGACAAGGCGGGCACCCCCAGTCTTCGTTACCCAGCTGCCGGAGATCGGCACGGTCTACGCGCGCTCCTACTGCGCCCGCAATAGGTCGCCTCGCTTCGCTCTCGGAATCCACTACCTCGAAATGGGCCAATCGGGAGTGGTCAGGTTCCGCGCCGGCCGATTCAGCAGAGACCGGGAGGTGCAGCCGGGTGATCCCACCGCCTGGTTCCCTTACAGGTCCGGTCGGGTCGAGTGGCTGGCCGCAGCGGCGGGCGGCGAGAACGGGGTAGTCGTGGGCTGGGTGCGCGTAGTCGGATATAGCGCCCGCGTCGGGAAATCTTGCGGGCTCTATGACCCGCTTCGGGTGACCGTCCAGATTTACCCCCGGAGCTTCGATTACAACAAGAACTCATCGGGCTTTCTGCGCCGTCTCATCGGGTGACGGTCCCGAGCGCTGGCTCAGCCCAACGACCTCTCTTCCGGGCGACGACTCTCGCTCACTTCGGGACTGTCTCTGTGCTCCCGTCTGCCTGGTGGACGGTGAGAGAGGTAGGAACTCCTGTGTAGTTGCCCTGGTAGACCCACACGTTGTGCACGACCGGCACGGTCACCTTCTTCCCGCCGGCGATGAAGGAGACGGCGGTGACGCCACCCACGGTGATGCCCCAGGTGATCCTCTCGTGCTTGACGCTGAAAGACGCGGCGGTCGTGGGCTGGCTCTGGGTGAGAGGTGAGCCGCATCCCATCCCGGCCCCACCGATCTTCCTGTCGGCAAGGACGCAGAGCTGGCCGGTGTTGGTGGCGACCACATAGATACGAGCGCCTGATACCGCTTTGACCAAGCGTGCGCTGTCCGGAAGGAGCTGTCCGGGTCCGCCCTTGAGGTTCGCGTTCGCGGCGTTGATTTCGGCAAGCTGTTTGGGGTCGATTCGGTCGGCTGGGGTTTGCGGACGCTGGGCGGCGCTGATCCCGTGGAACGCGCCGAAGCCCGCCGCGATCGCGACTCCCGAGCCCGCCAGCGCGGCCACGGCGACGGCAGCCAGGAGCGTCCGCCGCCAAAGCCAGTGCTCGCCACGCGCCCGCGAGCGGCAAGTGGAGACACCGCTGCGAGTCACCAACCTGCGGGGCGAATCGCGCTCTGTGATCTGCTCGACGCGGTGGAGCACGTCTGCCCACTCGCACACCGCCTCCTCCTCCGGCACGAGCGGATCGAGTAGCACCTGAAGCGCACGTTCGTCGTCCATCATCGGGGCACCTCCTCGAACAGATCGACGCAGCGCGGAGCGCGCGCTGCTGAGGGTCGCTGCGACGGTGCCGGCGCTCACCTCGAGCGCCTCGGCAATCGTCGCGTAATCCAATCCGGCGTAGTAGCGCAAGAACACCATCTGGCGCTGGCGCTCTGGCAGCGCCGCCACGGCGGCCCGCAACCGCGGATCGGAGCCGCTTTCGTGGCCGTTCCTCGTCGCGAGCTGGTCGGCCTCGTCGAGCGGCTCGGCCGGCCTACGCCGTGCCGCACGTTGCTGCATCCGAGCCGCGTTGACAACAGCTCGCCACAGCCAGCCCTCGAGTGAACCCTCACGCCGGAACCCGTCGCGGTTCACCACCGCCCGCGCGAACGCATCCTGCACCGCGTCACGCGCTGCGTCAGCGTCACCCAAGATCCCTCGCGCCACCCGCCGAAACACCGGCAGACGCGCACGGTACAGCGCCGCGATCTCTTCCAGTGTTGCGCCCGATTCGATCGCCGGTCCCACTACATAGAGACGATGCCACTTCGACCCGATTTCTTTAGCCGCCTCGTGGACGGCACCCGCGGACAGCTGTTCCTAAACGCTCAGCCTCTGCAGGACACCGCGCACCGTCGACGGCCACCACCGCTCACCGCCGTGCGCTGTTGGGACCCGGTCGACGTTGAGATCGGCGGCGATCTGACGGAGGCTCTTGCCCGCGGCACGCTCGGAGTGGATGCGCTTCAAAATCTCGGGCGAGATGGTCGGTTTGCGGCCACGCGTCGTCGGTTCGAGTCGTGGTCGTGCTGTGCGTCGTCGCTCGGCGGCGATTCGTCGAGCTCGTCGACTGGGATCAGAAGGGTTCCCCAGGGCATCTCGATCGTCTCGATGTACGGGAGCAGGCGGCGGAGAGTCGAGAGGCTGATGCCGAGCGCCTTGGCGGCCTGGCTACGGCTGTAGACGAGCCGCTCGACCTGGTTCGCTTCGCGCACGACCACTCTGGGCGGAGCCTCTGGGGCCGGCGCACGAGTCGGCCAGCCGCGTTCGGCAGGCCGGGCCGGTGGGAGATGGCGGCGCGCTTTGTCGGCGCGGCGTTGCTGGCGGCGGCGCGACATGCCGTACAAACGTACACGAATTATGGGCCGCTTTTGCACCTGGGTGCATCTGTGTCTCGTCCACATTCCCTCACCATGTTCTTGTGCCTTCAGCCCTGGACCTGAAGTCGTTTCGTGCTCGTATACGAGGGTAGATTCAATGAGACTGAGCAACAGCGGGCCGTGCGGCCGGCGCGCCTCGAGCACGAAGGGGCCGCGACAACGTCTGACCGAGCAGCCATCGCGAAGTCCGCCACCGGCCGCCCGGAGGGCTTTGAGCTACTGCTGCTCGACGGCTTCGCCATCACGCGCTTCGGGGAGAAGCAGCAGACGCCGCCATTCGGCTCTCAGCGGGTTTTGCCTTTCTGGCGCTTCGCGCGCAGGCCGCGTCGCGTACTTTCGTGGCGGGGAACCTCTGGCCTGGGACGACCGATTGCCATGCTCAGGCGAGTCTTAGGTCGGCGCTCTGGCGACTGCACACGATCGACTGCCGGGTCGTCGAGGCGACGCGCAGTCATCTACAGCTGTCCGCCCAGGTCACGGTGGACGTGAGGGAGCAGGTGGCGACTTGTTCTCGGCTCCTGGATCCTGGCGCCGCGCCAAAGAGTGGAACTCCATCGGCCCCGCTTGAGGGGAGCTCCTTCCGGGTTGGTACGACGAGTGGGTGCTCTTCGAGCGCGAGCGGCTCCGGCAACTCCGCTTCCACGCGCTTGAAGCACACGCGCGGACGCTTTCCGCCTGTGGCGAGCACGGTGAGGCGATCGAGACCGTGCTCAGCGTGTTGCGTGTGGACCCACTTCGAGAGTCCGCTCACCACCTCTTGATCGAGACCCACCTGGCAGAGGGAAACCGGGCGGAAGCGCTGCGGCACCTCGATCTGTACCGCCACCTCCTCGACCGGAGGCTTGGCCTCTCCCCGCCGCACGCAATCACGCAGCTGCTCGATGAATGCCGCATGCCGACAAGCAGGGCGAAGCGCGGGGTGGACGATGGGTGGTGACGAGGTGGTGATGCTGGCGTGACGAACCCGTGACGGCCATGCTCTACAGTCGTGTCTCTACGGTCGTGTCTCGGCTCGATCGCACGACTGGGGGAGCCGCTTGGTGGATGAGGTTGGACATCTCGGGAGCGCCGCATTCTTCCTCCTATTTCTGTTCGCCGGGCTATCAAAGGTCGACAGCTGGCAAGCGTGGCGGTCGGCCGTGGCCGAGTTTGTGCCGAACGCGCGCGTGAGTCGACTCGCGGCCGCATCGGTCCCCGGCCTCGAGTTCACGTGCGCGGCCCTACTCGTGGCTCAGCAGGCGCTCGGCCTTCTCGCAACGGGCGCGACGCTAGCCGCCTTTGCCTGCGCCGTAATCGTTCTCCGGCGGAATCATGCCGGCGCTCCATGCAGGTGCATGGGGGCAATCGCGAACACTCGAATCGGCGGGGCCCTTGCCGCCCGGAACCTCGGGCTTGCTGTCGCGGCCGGAGCGTCGTCGGCCTCGGCCTCAAGCAGGCCGATGTCGGTGCCGGTGATCGCGTTCGCTTGCGTTGCCGGGGCGTGTGGGCTCGCTAGCGTCGAAACGCGTCGCTTCGTCGTGAGCAGCGCGCACATGGGAGTCGAGCCGTGAGCAGTTGGAACCTGCTCACTCTGCTCTTGCTGCATTCGTGGTCTTCCAAGCCGTCGCCTTGGTCGCATTGATGCGAGAGACTGGGCGCCTGTCATTGCGTCTAGCGGACTTCTCCTCCGGTGCGGTGATTCGCACCGTAGGACCCGTGATCGGTTCAACCGTTTCTCTGCCCGACGAGACACCGCTTACGCGCAACAACTTGGTCGTCTTCTTAGCGCCAGGCTGCAGTCCGTGCGAAACGTTGATCCCAATTCTGCGCGACGTCCATGCCGACTTTCCGCACGTCGGCATCCTCGCGGCCGTTAAGAACGATGATCCTCGAGCATATGCCGAAATGCAGAGCCAACTTGGCGACGACTTGGCACCGGTCGACCTAAGCTCTCTCTTCAGCGAGTGGCAGGTCACCTCTACGCCCTTCATCGTTGGACTAAACGATAATGGCCTTGTTCGCGGATCCGGTGTAGCAAACAACCGCGAGCATCTCGAAGTTATTCTCGCTGAAACAGCGGAGCCGCCTGATGCGCGCGCCCGTGCCCTTGCCGTCGCAGAGTCTAATGGAGGTTCCCACCCTGACTGAGGCTACCACCACAGACAGGCTTGTCGAGCAGTTCACCGAGTCTCTTGGACGGCGCGTCACGCGCGGCACGGTTCTCGCGCGTTTCGGCAAGACATTAGTCGCTGTCTCGCTCGGAGAGGTGGGACTCTCTTACCTTGCGAAAGGCGCTTATGCACATGAAGACGGGTGCAGCCCAACGGTCTGCTGCGACACATGTGGACCCTACGCCCCCAAGGGTACCCACGGCGGAGCCTGCTGCGACGGCAATCTCTCCGTGCCCTGCTCGCAACTGCCGGGTGGCACAAATGCGTGCCCCTCTGGCACCACGCCATGTGGGTACTGGGATATCCTCAACGACCCGAGCTGTCCGTCTAATCACCCAAATCGTCGATGGCAGGACTGCTGCGGTAACTGCAATAACGGCTCGAACTGCGGATGTGTCAACAACCAGCCCTCGTGTTGTCGCCACAAAGCCTATCCGCAGAATAACTGTGACTGCACGTGTCACATTAAGTGTCGTCACACCTGGTGCTGGGGTTAGTGCGCACAGCCACAGACAAGCACCCAGCAGGTAGCCGAAGCATCGCCGCTCGCCTCGGCGATGCTTCGATCAGTCCCTACACGATTGCGATTGGGACGGTTGCTCCTGGAGTAGTGCTCGTAGGATCACAAACACGGGCCGTTCTGCCATGGGTGGTGGTCGTCGCTGTTCTCGGCGGATGGGCCTCCGCCTGGTCGGGTTGAGGGCGGTCGATGGCCATGACCTTCACCCCCGCCGTGTGCGGGGGACGGCAATTTCGATTCTGGCTCCACGTGTTCCTGTTCTGGGCGGGCGCGATGATCGGCGCTGTCGCAACGGGCCTCGCCGCCTATGGCGCCGTGCAACAACTTCGCTTGGTCTTGCCGCATGGGGCAGTCGCGGGGGTGGCGGTCGGCTTGATGGGCGTCTGTATCGCCCGAGATCTCGGCGCTAGGGTCTGGGTGCCGTACCGGAAGCAGCAAGTTCCGGAGTGGCTCCGCAAGATGGTGCCCACGAGCGTCAGCGCCTTCGCGTATGGGGCAATGATCGGTCTCGGATTTGCTACCCGCTATACGTATTCGGCGCACTCCGCTATGGTAGTCGGCGCCGCCTTTCTGAATCTTCCCGCGATAATTGCTTTGGCGGCCACATTTGCGGCTGGCAAATCGGTAGCAGTAGCCGCCACCCCGAAGCGAGCGCCTCTGTCGGAGGTGGGACACGCCTTCGATGAGCGCTTCTTCTTCCGTCGATACGGGGCGCACACGCTGCGAGCTGCGAGCGTCTTACTCAGCTCCGCTGTTGCCTTCGCCATCATCGCATCATCGGGAGGTTAGGAATGCTGACGCGAAGACGACTTCTCACGGGCACCTTTGCGGGCGCTGCCGGACTCGGAGCAGTTGCACTCACAGGAACCCGGCCTGGCTGGGCCAACCCTGCCTTAGCTGGCGAACAGTTCATCCGGACCGGCGATCCGCCGGTCGCGATCACGGTGCCCAACGGCTGGATAACCAATGATGCTTGGATGAGCCAGGCGGTCGATCCGGTACCGCTCGTCGCCGTACAGAGTCGCGACTTCTCGCTCATTACAGACGCGGACGACGGGTTGATACCGAACGAGTCGATGCTCCCGCCGGATGCCGTCGCCCTCACCATCGCAGGCGTTCGGCTGCTGAAAGGGGAGGCGTATATGGTCGCAAGTGCTAGCGCAAGCTCCTTCAGCGCCGCGGACGCTCCTCTAACTCCGACTAATGTGGGCGACGTCTTGTCGGCCTTCGCATGGGTGATGCGTGCCGATATCGGCTGGGGGTACCTCGTGTATGGGTGGATTGGTCCACAAGCGGGCTCCGACGCAATGCTATTCAGCTCCCTCCTGAACTCAATCCGCTTTTCAACTTGAGAGTGACGTGCGTGGGCGAAGACTCGGCCTGCTGCTCGTGACCCTAGTGACCATTGTTGGAGCGGGCGCCGCGGCAGCACTCGTGGTGATTCCTACGCGGAGCCCGTCTCCAGCAGACGGCACTGCGCCAGCGAGACCGAGAACGGGCGTGTTCGCACAGCTGAGAAAGCGACCGCTCCGCGAGCCGCGCTTCCCGCCTGATGCCTTTTGCCCGAATCCATCTCGTGGTGTGATTGCTCTGCCGCGGACGTTTCCGGGAGAGCATGCCGGCCTTGGCAGTGGACCGATACATGTCGTCTCCCGGGGAATCCCTCGCTTCTTTGACCTCTTTCCCCCAGGCCCCGGAGAGTCGCGCTCGCGGAGCAGTTGGCGGAGCAACGAGGCGTTGTGGGTGAGCGAACCGCGATACCGTGGACCCGTCCTCATCCGGGGTCGGATGATTCGCGGATCGCTGCGTGTCGGCTTCGGCAGGCGAGTTCGGCCAGAGTGGTCCCTCCGGCTACCTGCCGGCCAATGGGACGAGGCGCGAGGGCCACTACGGATCTGGGGCAAGAGAGACCCCGCCCCCGAAGGGTGGCGTCTGAGGGCGGCTCTGATCCGCATTCCCGAGACTGCTCCCAAGGGCGAGTCATGCTGGTTCTTGCAGGCTGATGGAAAGTCGTTCAGCGAAACGATCATCTTCGGCGTCATCATGCAGCCCTAACCTCTGCCCGGTACGTGACGTCTGCCAGGTGCTGTCGCCTACCCAGTGTCCTGCTCAGCGTTCGACGGTGCTCAGCGTCAACTCGGGCGCGCCCCGCTCACCGTCGCTGACGCTTGCGGCTGCCCTGCTGTCGCAGTTCGTCCAGCTTCCGCCGTAACAGCTCCGGGACTTCGACGCCGGGTTCCGTGCCTGGCCGCTCGGCGGCAGCATCCTCCGGTAGCACGGGTTCGAATCCCGTTGGGGGCATACCGGGCCTGATCGCACAAGCGATTTGGCTCAACCATGCGGGTCATGTGAGTCAGAGATGCCGTGAATACGCGCCGCGTGCGTGCACCGGTGCGTGCACGCGCATCTCGCCAAGGCAGACAACGGACGGCGTGTGTGTTCGATTTCGGCGGCGTCGCGCCGAATCCGGTGCGCGACAAGCTGCACGTGCGGTTACCGCGCGGCGAGATCCGCGAGCCCGAGCCGCCCGGCGCCGACCATGGGGAGGCCTTCTACCGGCTGCTCCCGTCGAAGCACCGGCTCGCGCTGCTCTGGCTTGACTGGTCGGGCGCGCGCGTGTCGAGCATCGACACGATCCTCGTCGGCGACTACGACGAGCCGCGCCGCCGGATCCGGCTGCGCGCGGCCACGTCGAAGACCGGGCGTGCACTCTGGGTCGATCTGACCGTCACCGGCGGATCAGCCTCCTCCACCGGCAGGGGCGGACGTGGGCGGAGATCGGCGCGCTCGTCGGCCAGCGCTCGCTGAAGGTGACGAGCGACACCTACACGCATGTGCTCGTCGACGGCCGCGAGCTCGACTACGACGCGCTGCTCGCGCAGCGCTGAACGCGCCGCTCAGCGCAGCTCGTCCAGGATCGCGCGGAGCTGCGCTTCCAGCGGAGGAAGGTCGGCGACGATCACCTGCCAGACGCGATCGAGCAGGACGTACTCGTAGCCATGCGCGAGCAGGTTGCGAAAGTCGACGATCGCCCGCCACGGCACGTCGGGATGACGGGCGCGGACATCGTCCGACACTCGATTCGCTGCCTCGCCGACGATCTCGAGCCAGTGCAACGTCGCGGCCTCGAGCACCGGGTCATCGAGGTCCTCCCCGCTTCCGTGGGCCGCGCTCCCGGATGAGTTCGATGCGCTCGAGAATGTCGAGCAGCGCATCCTCGTCGCGGCTCAGAGCACGACCGCCTCGGCCTCGACCTGCTCGCGTAGGCGCGGCTTCACACGCTCGGCGACGTCGACGTCGCAGCCGAGCAGGTCCTCGAGCTCCACGTGGAACCGCGCCAGGTCGAGCAGGCTGCGCCCTCGTCGAGGTCGATGAGGATGTCTACGTCGTTCGCCGGCTCCTCGCGCGCCACGGAGCCGAATACACGCAGGTTCGAGGCGCCGTAGCGGCGCGCCACCGAGAGGATCTCGTCGCGGCGCGCCCGGAGCTCGGCGAGGGTAGGCGGCCGGCGAGAGGCAGTGACATTCATGTGTCTCCATCGTCGCACGTGCGGCGGAGCTCTTGTTCGGCCACTTCGATCGATGGATGTCCGAGTCTCCGGCGGCGAAGCACGTCGTCTACGTCGTAACCAGCCTCGGCTTTCTCGGCGAGCTCAGCGACCAGCTCCTCAGTGATCGGCTTTCCGCTTGCCGTTTTGCCGTACGTCTTTCTCGCCATAGGCACGTTCCTAGAAAGCTATCGCCACTGCGGATTCGTGCTCGTTCGCGCCGTTCATGCTCGTCGCGTGCGTGCACCGGTGCGTGCACGGCTACCCCAAAAGTGCCTATTTGCAGGGCGCTTCGATCCCCGTTGGGGGCATCCTTCCTCTCGGGGGTCGGCACGCCTACGCGATCCGCTCGACGAGGGAGGAGTGCCGCGTCCGCCCCTCCCCGCGCGCGACCGCCGTCAGCAGCGCCCGGCGCTCGCCCGCGAGCACGCAGAGCCGCTGCGCGCGCGTCACCGCCGTGTAGAGGAGCGGCCGCGACAGCATCACGTGGTACTGGGACGACCACGGCGCGACGACCGCCGGGAACTGCGAGCCCTGCGCCCGGTGGATCGTGAGCGCCCACGCGAGCTCGTACGTCTCGAGCGCCGCCGCGGGGACGGAGATCTCGCGCTCGCCGTCGTCGAGCGAGAGCAGCGCCTCGCCCTCCTCCTCGTCCCAGGCCGAGGACGAAGGCGACCTCGCCGTTCATCACCTCGCGCTCGGGCGTGTAGTCGTTGCGCGTCTGGACGATGCGCGAGCCGACGCGGAGGTCGCGCACGGCGGGCGTCCCCCGTGGGTTGAGCCGCCGCTCGAGCTCCGCGTTCAGCTCGATCAGCCCGACCCGGCCGCGGCGCATCGGCACGAGCGTCATCACCTCCGTCCGCGGGTCGAAGCCTCGCCGCGGCAGCGCCTCGCAGACGAGCTCGAGCACCGCTTCGCGCAGGCCCTCGGGGCCGTTGCGCGAGACCCAGAAGAAGTCCTCGTCGAGCTCCTGCTCGCCGAGCTCCGCGTGCGCCTCCTCGAGGGAGAGGAAGGGCGGACGGCCCTCGTTGATGCGGCGGGCGCTGCGGACGATGAGCGAGCGCGCAGCCTGGCGGTAGATCGCCGTCAGGTGGACGCGGGGGACGGCGCCGCTCGCGACGAGGTCGGCGAGGACGCGGCCCGGGCCGATCGGCGGCAGCTGGTCGGTGTCGCCGACGAGCAGGACGTGGCAGTCGCCAGCGGCACGGAAGAGAGCGTCGGCAAGCTCGAGCGAGAGCATCGACGCCTCGTCGACGATCACGAGCTCGACGTAGTTCGAGAGCGGGTCGTCCTCGTCGCGGAGGAAGCGGCTCTCGTTCGGCGACCAGCCGAGCGCGCGGTGGATCGTCATCGCGTCGTGGCCGGTCAGGTCGCGCATCCGCCGCGCCGCCTTCCCCGTCGGCGCGCAGAGGAGGACGCGGGTGCGGGCCCGGCGGGCGAGCTCGACGACGACCCGCTGGGTGTGGGTCTTGCCCGCGCCCGGCAAGCCGGTGAGGAGGACGAGCGGCCGCGTGCGCACGAGCTCGACGACCGCCCACTGCTCGTCCGAGACGTCGAGCGCGTCCGGCCGGCGCGCCTGAGGCTCGAACAGCTCGCCGTCGGGCGCGTGTACCCGCTCCGTGATCGCCGCGGCGAGCCGCGTCTCGGCCGACCACAGCTCGGCGAGGTACGCGCGCTCGTCCTCGACGACGACCTCGCCGCCCCGCACGAGCCGCGCGAGCGCGGCCTCGAGCGGCTCCGTCTCGTGCACCTCGAGCAGCCGGGCCGCCGCCTGCCACAGCTCGGGCGACGGGAGGAAGACGTTGCCGTCCGCCGCCGCCTCGCCGAGCACGAACAGGAGCCCCGCGCGCAGCCGCTGCGGCGCGTCGAGCTCGACGCCGAGCGAGCGTGCGACCCGGTCGGCGACGCGGAAGCCGATCCGCGGCACCTCGGTCAGCCGGTACGGGTCGTCCTCGAGCACCGCGACCACGTCGGCGCCGTACGTGCGGACGAGCCGTGCCGCGAGCCCGGCGCCGATCCCGTGCGCGAACAGGAACGTCTCGACCTCGCGGATCGTCGCGACCTCCCGCCACGCCTCGACGGCGCGCTCCACCGCGCGGCGGGAGATGGCGCGACCCGCCTTCGTCCGCACCTCGCGCAGCCGCTCGGGGTCGCGGTCGAGCTCGGCGAAGACGTGCTCGGCGCCGAAGTGATCGACGATCGCCTGCGCGAACGTCGGGCCGATGCCCGGGACGCGGCGGCGCAGCCAGAGCGCGACGCCCTCCGCGGTCTGCGGCAGCGTCGAGCGGAAGGACTCGACCGCGAACTGCCAGCCGTAGCGCGGATGCTGCTCGACGGCGCCCGCGACGACGAGGCTCTCCCCGGCCGCGACGTGGCCGAGCGCACCCCGCAGCGTGAGTGCGCGCCCGTCGCCGAGCGAGGCCGACCAGATCGCGAACTCGCCGTCCGGAGAGACCCAGCGCGGCCCGCCCGCAGCCAGCGTGACCGCGAGCTCGCGCGCCTCCGGATCGACCGGCGGCCCGTCGTCCTCGACCGTCCACACGCCCCGAGGCTACTCGCCACCGTGGCGCCCGGCCTCCGGCGGACGCGCTCCGTCAGGTATTCCTTCTCCATGGCCGAGATCGAGAAGTCCGAGCAGGAGTGGCGCGAGGCGCTGGACCCTGAGCAGTACCACGTCCTGCGCGAGAAGGGAACCGAGGCGCCGTTCAGCGGCGAGTACGACCACGTCTTCGAGCCGGGCACGTACCGCTGCGCCGGCTGCGGCGCGGAGCTGTTCGAGTCGGAGGCGAAGTACGACTCCGGCTGCGGCTGGCCGGCGTTCTCCGCGCCGGCAGCCGAGGACGCGGTCGAGGAGGAGACGGACACGGCTTACGGGATGGTGCGCACCGAGGTGCTGTGCGCCAAGTGCGGCGGCCACCTCGGCCACGTCTTCCCGGACGGCCCGCACCCGACCGGCCTCCGCTACTGCATCAACTCCGCGGCGCTGAAGCTCGACGAGAAGTAGCGCTACCGTTCTCGCGCGCGGGCGGTTAGCTCAGCTGGGAGAGCGCCTGGTTTACACCCAGGAGGTCGGCGGTTCGATCCCGTCACCGCCCACTCGAAGACCCTCGGAGACCGCGGAGCGGGCCACTCGCATGGCCCGCTCCGGGTATGGGTCGAGAGAGGGGCGGCGTCCTTGCTAGCTGCAGCCTGCGACGAGGTAGCAGTCGGCGTAGCCGTTCGTGCCGCCACCGGTGTTGCCGCTGCCGGCGACCGGGAATGGAGGGAGCGCATCGCCTTCGTCGTCCCCGGCCGAGAACCCGAAGCCGCCGTTGTAGGTGGCCGAGTTGTTCGTCACCGCCAGCGGCTGGGCATCCGCGGTGGCCAAGACGAAGAGGAAGCCGTCGTCACCGTTCTGGCTCGAGGCATTGGCGTTGATGATCTCGCGCCACGGCCGGTCGAACTCGAACCCGTCGGCTGCGTTGTACTTCGCCACGTTGCCCGTCCAGGTGGCTCCCACCGAGCCGTAGGCGAGCTGCTGCTGGGGCTGGAAGGAGACGCCCCCCACCGCTTCCCTCGGGCAGCCGGTGTCCCAGAAGCCGGGCGTCCCGTCGGTGCCGTTCGCGATCGCGCTGTTGCCCGCGTAATAGCTGTACGGAGGGCCGGACACGCTGTCCGTGTACGCCCCGGCCAGGTAGAAGCCGGTGCTGTAGCCCAGCCGCGCGATGTTGTTCACCATCGTCACCGGGCCGTAGCCACAGGGCTCGATGTCGAAGCTGTAGTCGTCCGTCGCCCGCCCGTTCGCGGTCGCGATGTTCCCGGTGTACGTGTTGTTGAAGGAGTTGTGGTCGCTCACGGCCTCGTCGAAGCTGTTCCGGATGAAGTTCCCGGCGATCAGGTCGCCGTGGTCGTAGCCCGTCCAGGTAGATCCCGTAGACGAGACCGTCTGCCGGGTCGGCGCCGCCGAACACGTTGTTCGTGATCACCAGCCCGGCGTTGTAGCCGTAGCTCTGCGCGATGCCGGTGGAGACGCCGTACTCGAGACCCGTCACCGTGTTCCCGGTGAACAGCGTGCCGGCGTCGTAGTAGGCGTAATAGGCCGTGCCGGTCTGCGGGGCGTCGCTCGTGAACGCGTTGCCCATGATCGTGACGCCGGTCAGGTGATAGCCGCTGACGCCATACCAACTGTTGCAACTCCCGGTGGAGCACGTCTCGATCGTGTTGTTCTTGATCAGGTCGCCGGTGTCGCCGGACAGGTTGACGGCCCTGGAGAGCCCGCTGAACGAGCTGTCGACGACCGTGAGGCCGGACGAGTTCTCGGAATCGACGCCGTAGAGGGAGCCCGACTTGTCGCCGACGATGTTCACCACGTCGACGGTGAGGTTGTCGCCGCCGCCGTTGTCGTTGCTGATCGCGTCGACGTCGCCGGAGCCGTAGACCGTCCCGTTCTTGATCGTCGTGCCGACCGAGCTCTCGTTGTCGATCGTGCTGTGATTCGTGGCGCCCTTGACCCAGAACCCGTTCAGGTTCAGCGTCACCCCGTCGTGCCCGATGTACAGCGCCACGTTCGACGTCGCCGAGCAGTCGAGATTGCCGATCAACGTCACGCTCGACGTCAACGTCTCCCCACAGGTCAGATTCGACGCCGCCGCCGGCCCCGCCAGCACCAGCATCGCGCCCACGCCCGCAGCCACAACCAACACCAGACGAGTCCGTCTCAACCTCATCGTCCTGCCTCCCTCTCGATCTCCCACACGACGAGCAGGGCCCCGTGACCCCAAGGGCCACTACCGCCGGGTCCAGGCAAGAATCTAAACCAGTACAAGGACGGGCACAAGACTCCTGCCCGTGGCGTCCGTAGGTCCTCGTGCGATCAGAGGTCTATCTCGACCGGGTCGCGTCCTCAGAGCAGGATCCGCAGCGCCGTCGCTTCCCGGCAGCCGTGGCGAAGCAGGTCGCACGCGCGGTGGAGATCGACATCCCCGCAGGCTGCAAGTACCGCCGTGGCGTCGTCGCCGTATCCCGCATCGGCGAGCTGAGCGAGGCGCCAGGAGAGCACCTGCCAGCTCTCGGACGTCGCCGCCGGCGCGACGAGGCTGTCGGTCGGGGTCGCCGTCGCGGCGGGGAGGGCTCCGGTTTCCATACTCAGGGCATCGGAAGTCTTCCCGCGTCTGAGTGAGCGGGGAAACTACGCGCTTTCACGCCAGCGGGGGCGAATCCCGGTGCGAACCAGCTATGAGGTCGGCGGGGTGGGGTCGGCTGCCGCGGCGGATGGCGGTGCGGCGGCGTGACCACCAGGCGCGAACACATCCGACTGCCGCCCGGAGCTCTCGGCGGAACGGAGTCGCGTGTCGAGATCGTCGAGGATCTCGAGCTCGGCGTCGCCGACGAAGGCGGACGGCGTAGCGGCCCCGTCGGCACGGGTGCTGGCGCGGCAGAGGATCGCCATGCCGGCCGGCTCCTCGTCCGTGACGATCTGGACGGTCGTGTGCTCGATCTCGACGGAGCTTCCGTCCTTTCGCCAGAGGACCTCGCGGGCCCCCGTGCCGGCATCGGTCTGGGTATGTCGTCCCTCGGCCACGAAGCAGCAGTCTTCGTGAGGGTAGGGGCTGCCGTCGGCACGGGTGTGGTGGAGGAGTTCGTGCCCGAGTTGACCGACGAGCTCCTCCTCGCTGTATCCGACCAGACGGCAGGCGGCCGGGTTCGCGTGCACGATCCTTCCTCCGAGATCGGTGATGAAGACGCTCTCGCTGGTGTTCTCGTTGACGAGCTCGTACCGGGCCCAGATGCGATGGAGCTCGTCTGCGACCTTTCGCGCGCTCTCGGCGTCGACCCGACTCTCGACGAGCAGCCTGCGCAACTCGAGCTGGGTGACGACGTGGTTGCCGAGTACTCTGAGCGCTTCCAGCTGTTCGTCCGTGAGCGCCCTCGGGATCGTGTCGCTGACGCAGAGGGCTCCGATCGCGAACCCGTCGGCGGTGAGCAGCGGGACGCCCGCGTAGAAGCGCACGCCGGCCGACCCGGTGACGTTCGGGTTGTCACGGAAACGCGGGTCGTCGAGCATGTCGGGCACGACGAGGCCGTCCTCGGTGAGGATCGCGTATCCGCAGAAGGACGTTGCACGCGGAGATTCGCGAAGGTCGCTGCCGACCGCGGCCTTGAAGAACTCCCGGTCGCGGTCGACGAGGCTGACGAACGCCATCGGCGTCCCGCAGATCTGGGAGGCGAGGATGGCGATCTCGTCGTATTCGGGCTCGGCGTCGGTATCGAGCACCTGGTAGCTGCGAAGCGCCGCCAGCCGTCCTTCGTCGTCGAAGGGAATGGGCGCCTCGGCGCCGCCGAAGTGGGTGTGTGTCCGGCTGCGCCTTTCGTCGCTGGAGGGCGCACCGGGTCGCGCGTTCTGGTTGCTCGGCGGGTTGTCTCTCCGCCCTTCCGGCGGCAGCCGCGCGATCAGCGTGGCCGTTCTGCGTGCGCTCTTCGGCCGGCCCAGGAGGAAGCCTTGAGCCGCGTCGCAGCCGAGGCGGCGGAGCTTGTCGACCTGACCCTGGTTTTCGACGCCTTCTGCGATCACGGTGACACCGAGCGACCTCGCGAGACTGATGATGGCTTTCGTGATCGATGCCTCGGAGCCCGAGCCGTCGATCCGGCCGACAAACAGACGGTCGACCTTCACGGCCGCAAGCGGGAACGCCTCGAGCTGCGCGAGCGACGAGTAGCCGACACCGAAATCGTCGAGGACGAGACGGTTGCCCAGCCTCGCGAGCTCGGCCATGTTCGCGGCGAGCACGACATCCCGGTGGTCGATGAAGACGCGCTCCGTGAGCTCGAACGCAAGGTCGGCGGCGGCCAGGCCATGCTCGTCCAACGTCTCGACCACGAACGCGACGAAGTCGCTCTCGGAAAGCTCCCGCGGCGACACGTTCACGAAGACGCCACCCGGGAGCTTGCCCGGGTAGCGCTCGCGCCAGGACGCCGCCCTACGCACTGCTTCTGCGATCACGAACCGCCCGACCGGCACGATGAGCCCGGTCTCCTCGGCGACCGGGATGAACTCGACCGGCGCGACCCAGCCCCACCGAGGGTGGAGCCAGCGTACGAGCGCCTCGACGGCGAGCGGCTCGCCCTCTCCGGCCAGCGAGTAGATCGGCTGGTAGTACACCTGCAAGTCCCCGTCTCGGAGAGCGCCCTCGAGAGCGCTGCTGAGCTCGGCTTTGCGCAGCAACTCGGCTCGGAGCTCAGGCCCGAAGAACTCGAAACGGCCTCTTCCGCGTCCTTTGGCCCGATGCATCGCCGTGTCTGCATCTCGTAGCAGCTCATCCGCGCCTGCGCCTTCCCCGCTCAGCACGACGCCGACGCTGGCACTCACAGACCGCTGGGACGAACCGGCCTTGAACGGCGCCGCGAACACCGACAGGACACGCTCCACCACTGCGATCGCGTCGGCCTCCGATCTCACTCCTTCGGCGACGAGCGCGAACACATCACCGTCCAGCCGCGCGGCGGTCTCGGTGGTCGTGGTGACCGACCCGAGTCGCCTCGCGACCTCGTTCAGCACCTCGTCCGCTACCCGGTGCCCGAGCGTGTCGTTGACCAGCATGAAGCCGTCGAGATCGAGCAGCAGCACCGCGACGGCGGACCCAGCACGGTCGGGGCCGCTGCGGCTGAGAGCCTGCTGGAGCCGCTCCGCGAGCAGCGTCCGATTCGGCAACCCGGTGAGCTCGTCATGCAACGCCTGATAACGAAGCCGCTCCTCCGCCAGACGGCGCTCGGTCGTCTCCCTCGCGATCCCCTCGATCCGTCCAGGCGCTCCGTACGGCTCGACGAGCCACACGGTGAACTCCGCGAACATGCGGCTGCCATCTTTGTTGACCACCTGGACCTCGAACGGATCGCCTTCGACACCCGCGAGCACCAGCCTGAGAGTCTCGCCTGCGCGCTCCCGCTCCTCGGGTACGACAAGCTCAAGGAGGTCCATCCCGACGAGCTCGGCTCGCCCGTAGCCGAGCATCGCCTCCGCGGCCGGGTTCACCGTGGTGACCGTGCCGTCCAGATCGGTCGTGAAGACGATGTCGTGGGCACCCTCGACGAGCTCGCGGTAGCGGAGCTCGGACGCGCGCAGCTCGGCCTCAGCACGCTCCTGGCCGGTGAAGTCGCGCAAAGCGACGATCAACCCCGCGACCGTCGGCTCGTCGAGCAGGTTCGTGACGGTCGCCTCCACGAAACGCCACGCGCCGTCCGCGGTGCGGATGCGCGCCACGTCGGATCCCGCCGCCGCCGGCGTCTCGCGCGTTCGTCGGATCACCTCGGCGATCACCCCGCAGTCGTCGGGGTGGAACAACGAGACGATGTCTTTTCCGAGGAAGCGCTCGGGTGGCTCTCCGAGCTTCCCCTCGAACGCCGTGTTCGCCCACCGAACGATGCGCTCGCCATCCACGACCGCGATCGGCGCGGACGAACCCTCGGCGATCGCCCGCAGCGCGCCCTCCCCCCAGTCACGAGCCGACTCGGTCACGGCCTCCGATCTCCCACGACTCGAGACACCCGGCTAGGCGTCGACCGAGCCCCGAGCATCCAGCAACTCGGCGTCGGCTCGGCCGATGAGGGTGTCGAGCTGTTCGGGCGGCTCGTACTGGGCCAGACCGAATCGGATCGAGTGGCGGGCATCCCGCTCGGTCAGGGCCGCCGAGACGTCTTCCATGCGCGCTCTCGCGGCGCCGAGGGTCAGGCACGGCATCGCGCAGAGGAACTCGTCTCCGCCGTAGCGGACGACGATGTCGTAGGGCCGGATGTTCGCCCGCAGCGTCTCGACGAAGAGGCACAGCAGCTTGTCGCCGCTGGAGTGCCCCTCGCTGTTGTTGAGCTCTTTGAAGCCGTCCACGTCGGCGAAGATCAGGATCAGACTGCCCCCGGTGCGCTGGGCGCGTTCGATCTCCCGGTTGATCTTCGCGAGGCCGACTCGGCGCGTATAGGCGCCCGTGAGCTCGTCGGTTCCCGCGACGAGGAGCTCGTGGCGGGCGTCGGCCTCCGCCCGGAACGCCTCACCGCGCTCCTGTGCGGCGCGGACACGGTCGACAGCTGACGCGGCTCGATCCTCCGCAGCCCTCGCGCGGTCTTCTGCCGCCTTCATCCGGTCGCGCTCGGCGTGGAGAAACCTCTCCTCGACATTCGAGCCGGAGTGCCGCTCGGGCTCTGCGGCAGCGCGTTCACGCTCGGGCGCCTCGCGGTCGCGCTGCTCGGCGACGCGGTCACGCTCGGCTGCGGTCTCCAGCCGGGCTGTCGCCGTCTCGTCGCGCAGGTCCGCAACGGCGTGCCGGTCCTCTCCCGATCGCTCGCGGGCGATCCGCGTTCGCCGATAGACGGCCGAGTCGCCGCCTGCCGCCATGCCGCGGTCGGCGGCTTCCTGGTCATCGGCGGCGCTGCGCTCATCACGCTCGCTCGACGTCTGATCCCGGTCGGACCAGGTCTGATCCTGGTCGCTCGCGGTCTGGTCGCGGTCGGCAAGCGTCTGGTCGCCGGCCCCTATCCGCCCCCGGCCGACGACGCCGGAACCGCCGCACGTCGGACAAACCTCGACGGGCTCGTTCACGGCTCAACTCCTTGCGGTCATGAGCGCATTACAGAACTGTAGGACGAAGCATATTACCGGTCAGCCGTGCCAACCGCGTCGGTGATTTACCGCAACTCATGGTCAGGTCAGTAGTGGCTCGATTTGCCGTCTCTTGTCCGCGTGTCTGGCGCTGCGGCCCGCGCTTGATTGGGGTTGCCAATACGGCCGCACTACCTCGCGCCGATCCTCGACCGATTCATCGCCGGGGAGCTCCAGGCTCAGGCGCGGACGTTCCCGGACGACTTCTACCGCGACTTTCGCCTCCGAGGTCCGGATTTCCCGAAGGATTGGATCCAGAAGCCTCAGTACTTCGGGCACATGACAAACGACATCGTCTACCAGCGGCTCGCCCTGGGCGTCCCGGAGGCGGACGCGAGCCGCGCCCGCACGTGCCGGGCGAGGCGGCCCATGTCACCGCCTCCGGCTGCCGCGTGGGACCCGGCCGCTGCTGCTACAGGTCGATGCCGAGCCGGCGCAGCTCGACCGTCGCAGCCCGGCGCCACCGGGTCGTGTCGGGAGAGAAGGGCAGCATGAAGGGCATTCCGTTCGCCTTGCGCAGCGGCTTGCCGTCTCGCAGCACGCGGTAGTGCCCGGGCGTCGGCTCGACCGTGAGGCCGTCGGCCTCGAGCCGGCGGATGAACTCGCGAACGTCCTTCCTCATCCCGCGTCGCCTCTCCCCGCCACCCGGATGCCGGCGCCCCAGCCGGGGGCGCGTCCCCTGCGCGGAAGGCGAATCGAGTCGACGTCGAGACCGCTGCGCACGACCAACCACGAGATGAGCGAGTTCGAGTTCCACATCTCGCCGGCGTGCAGCTCGTCGCGGCCCCAGACCGGCCTCGGCACCTGCGGCACGAGCGCGAGCAGCCGCCGGGCGCGATCGACGTCGTCGCCGAGGCGCTGGGGGCTGTCGACCGCCTCCGCGATGTCGGGGATGACGCCGTCACGCCAGCACCGGATCTCGTAGCGGAACAGTCGCAGCCGGCCCGCCATGCGCATCCCGACTGCACCCTGGGAGACGACGCCGCGCTCGCCGCGCTCACCCCACGCCGGCGCCTGCTCGATCACGAAGCGTCCTTCCGGCACGCGCACCTCGAGGGCGGAGTGGTAGAGATCGCAACGCTCTCGGTGCTCGAGCCGCGCGGCGAACCACTCGAAGACCCGCCCGTTGAAAGAAACCGAATGGCGGCCGGCGCCCAGGGGCAGCCAGTAGAGGTCGATCGAGCTGGACACGGGGGAAGTGGAAATCGGCATCTGCGCTCTCCGCTCTCGTCCTTCAAGCCCGATCATGCCAGCAGGCCAGAGACGCAGCGCCGTGCGACACTTGCAGCGTGGAAGCAGCGCAGGTCAGCCTCCTCCGCTGGCTGCGAAGGCAGCTGCGGCAGCCGATCCCGGTGCGCGAGCACCTCGAGGCCGCGGTCGAGAACGACGACGTCGCCGAGGCGCGGCGCCTGCTCACCGGCTTCGAGTTCAGCGACGCGCAGCGGCGCAACGTCGAGCAGCTGCTCGACGCGTGGGAGCGGCAGCGCTCCGGAACCGCGCGCTAGTAGAAGCCCTCGCGCCGCCGGTACCGCTCGGCCCGCACCTCCTCGTACTCGGAGACGTCGAGCTCGGGATCGGCGACCGCGCGCAGGATCTCGCCCGAGCTCGGCAGCTCGGAGCGGTCGACGTGCCGCTCCGGGTTCCAGAGCTCCGAGCGCAGCAGCGCCTTCGGGCACTGCGTGTACGCCTCCTCCACCTCGACGAGGATGCCGAGCCGCGGCACCTTCCCCTCGACGGCGCTCTCCGCGAGCAGCTCCGGGTCGTCGACGATGCGCGCCCGGCCGTTGACGCGGAACGTGTCGTTGACGCCCGGGATGAGGAAGAAGAGCGCGATCCGGTCGTCGGCGAGCAGGTTCGTCAGCGTGTCCGCCAGCTTGTTGCCGGGCCGGTCGGGCAGCAGCAGCGTCCGCTCGTCGAGGATCCGGACGAACCCGGGCGGGTCTCCGCGCGGCGAGACGTCGAGCCCGCCGTCCGGCCGGCCCGTGGCAACGACGACGAACGGCGAGAGCTCGACGAACCGGCGCGTGAGCGGGTTGAGGCGGTCGGCGATCTTGTTGCGGACGAGCTCGGCCGGCTCGCCGAGGATCTCCCGGAGCTGCGTCTCGTTCACGTGGTGAAGTCCGGCGGACGCTTCTCCCGCACGGCGGCGACGCCCTCGCGCACGTCGGGGCCTGTCATGTCGAGGAACTCGAGCGCGAGCGAGGCGTCGAAGATCGGCCCGGCGGCGCGCAGCCACTCGTTCAGCGCGAGCTTCGTGTGCGAGATCGCGGCGATGGAGCCGGAGGCGAGACGGCGCGCCACCTCGAGCGCGCGCTCCTCGAGCTCCTCCTCCGGCACGCAGAGGGACACGAGGCCGATCCGCTCCGCCTCGGCCCCGTCGAGCTCCTCGCACAGGAGCAGGTGGTACTTCGCCTTCGCCATCCCGCACAGGAGCGGCCAGACGATCGCCGCGTGGTCGCCGGCGGCGACGCCGAGCCTCGTGTGGCCGTCGACGATGCGCGCCTGCGGCGATGCGAGCGAGACGTCGGCGAGCAGGCCGACGACGAGACCCGCGCCGACGGCCGGTCCGGTGATCGCGGACACGATCGGCGTCGGGCAAGCGAGCAGGTTGTAGACGAGGTCGCGCGCCTCGTGGAAGACGCGGCGGCGCGTCTCGGCGTCGTCGGCGATCGCGAGCACGAGATCGAGGTCGCCGCCCGAGCTGAAGGCACCGTCGGCGCCGCGGACGAGCACCGCCCGCGTCTCGGAGTCGCGGCCGATCGCCTGCCAGACGCGCGCGAGCTCGCCGTGCTGCGCCTCGCTGACCGCGTTGAGGCGGCCGGGCGCGCGAAGCGTCAGCCGCAGAATCCCCTCCTCGGGCCGGTCGAGGTCGAGAGACGGGAACTCGCTCTCGTACGCGTACGGCGCCACGAGGCAGATCCTACGGTGCGGCGCTACGCTCGCCCCGGACGCCGCAGGCGTCCAGGCGCATCGAGCAAACAGCGGGCCGGTAGCTCAGTCGGTAGAGCAGGGGACTTTTAATCCCAAGGTCGCAGGTTCGATCCCTGCCCGGCCCACTCGCTCGAGCCTCTAGTGGAGATCGAGCCGCTCGAAGGCGCTGACGGCGGCGAAGCCGGCGGCGAGCGCGACGCCGACGAGCACGGCGTAGTCGGCGAGACCGACACCGCGGGTGATCTGGTCGTTGGCGACGGACCAGTAGAAGAGCGAGGCGTAGCGGGCGGGGTGGAGCCAGGAGACGACCGCGGCGAGCGACCCGAGCAGGTAGGAGGCGGCGGCGAGTGCGGTTCCCGTGCCCAGCGCGGCCGCCCGGCTGCCGGTGCGGGCGCCGACGGCCATCGCGACGAGCCCGAAGTCGAGCCCGAGCAGGAGCGTGGTTGCGGAGATCGCCGCGACGTCACCGAGAGTGACGGTGAGATCGAACGCCCGCCCGACGAGCACGCAGACGGCCACAGCGGCGGCGAGGACTGCAGCCTGCAGCACCATCGCGGCGACCTTCTCCAGCACGATCGTGGCCCTGCGCACCGGGAGGGTCGCCACGAGTCCGAGCGTTCCGTCCTCGTCCTGCCCGGCGAGCGAGGTCGCGCCGTAGCCGAGGGTCAGGATCAGCATCAGCAACGGCAGGAAGTTCGCGTAGATGTTGCCGTTGAGCCAGCCGCCCGAGGTCGAGAGCGGGCCGGTGACGCCGAACAGCGCCGAGATCGTGGGGTCGTTCTCGATCAGCTTGTCGAGCGAGCTCGAGGCCTTGAAGGCCGGGTAGAGCGCGACCACGACGAGCGTGTACAGCGCCATCCCGAGCGAGTAGCCGATCAGGCTCCGCCGCCGCAGCAGGACGTCGAGGCGGGCGATCTCAGTCCGCACGCGGCGTCTCCGCTGCCGGCTCGCGGTAGATCTCGAGGAAGAGCTCGTCCAGGTCGGCGCGACGGGAGAGGACGTCGACGGGATCGTGCTCCGCGATCGCGCGCAGCACCGGCGCCAGCGGGCCCGCGGCCTGCAGGGCGATCCGGTCGCCGTCGTGGGACGTCACGCTCACGCCCTCCAGGTGCGCGAACAGCCCTGCGTCGACCGGCCGGCGGAAGCGCACCTCCACGCGCAGCGGCGTGCTCTGCCGCAGGCCCTCGACGGCATCGCTCGCGACCAGGCGCCCGGACCTGATGATCGCCACGCGGTCGGCCAGCCGCTGCACCTCGTCCAGCTCGTGCGAGGACAGGAACACGGTGCGCCCTTCGGCGACCGACTCGCGCACGAGCTGCTCGAACTCCTCCTGCATCAGCGGGTCCAGTCCGGAGGTCGGCTCGTCCAGGATCAGGAGCTGCGGACGGTGCATGAAGGCCAGCACCAACCCGAGCTTCTGACGATTGCCCTTGGAAAGCTCACGGGCGGGCCGGTCGAGCACGACCGCGAACCGCTCGCACAGCTGCCGGACCAGCGACTGGTCGCAGCCGCCCCTCATGCGGGCGAACCGGTCGACGTGCTGCCGTCCGGTGAGCCGCGGGTAGAGGGCGAGCTCCCCCGGCAGATAGCCGACTCTGCGGTGGATCTCGACGCCGTCGGCCTGCGCGTCGAGGCCGAGCACGGTCGCCCGGCCGCTCGTGGGCCGCTGCAGCCCGAGCAGCATCCGGATCGTCGTCGTCTTCCCGGCGCCGTTGGGGCCGAGGAAGCCGAACACCTGCTCTTGCTCGACCTGCAGGCTCAGCTCGACCACGGCCCGGGTCGGGCCGTAGGTCTTCGACAGGCCGAACGTCTCCACAACCGCGGTCACCGACCACCCTCCCTCGGCGACGACCCTACCGCGACGACCGGCGGCTCACCTCCGGCGCCCACGTCAGAGCGCCGCCTGCTCGGGCACGTCGCGCAGACTCGGGAGCGGCGACGGCAGAAGGAAGGCGAGCCCCGCGAGTGCCCCGACGGTCGCGATCCAGAGCGTCGTGTGCACGCCGACCGTCGCGCCGAGCAGACCCCCGAGCGCCGTCCCGACCGGCCGCACGCCGTAGTTGACGACCATGAACGCCCCTGAGACGCGCGCCCGGAGGGAGGATGGGATCACGGCGGCGCTGATCGTCCCCGCGAGAATGTCGAGCAGCATCAGCCCGATCCCCGACAGCAGCTCGGCCGTGAACAGAAACGCGAGCACGAGCCAACGCGGTCCTCCCGCCGCCGGCACGAGGATCAGCGGCGCCGGGAAGACGAAGCAGCCGAGGATGAAGGCGGGGCCGAGGCCGATCCGGCGCGCGATTCCGCCGGCGAAGTACGACGCGCCGAGCGTCCCGACGGCTGCCGACCCGAGCACGACGCCGAGCGTCGCGGGGCGCACGTTCAGGGAGCGTGTCGCGTAGAGCATGAACAGGGCGAAGAACATGAAGTTGAAGAGGTTGATGGTCGCGACGCCGAGCAGCTCGGCCCGCATGATCGGGTTACGGCGAATCCACCGGATCCCCGCGGCGAGGTCGCCACGCGCGCGAGGTGCGCCGGGCGGCTCCTTCATCTCGATCCGACCGAGAAACCAGGCGGACCAGAGGAAGGATCCCGCGTCGGCGGCGAGCGCGAACGGCCCGCGGAGGAGCTGCACGAGCGCGCCGCCGAGGCTCGTGCCGACCAGGAACGAGGCTCCGCGCGTGCCGTGCAGGAGGGAGTTCGCGGCGACGTAGTCCTCCCGCGCCACGATCGTCTGGAAGACGCTGCCGTACGCGACGTAGAAGGCGACACCGAGCGTGCCGAGCAGGAACGCGACGACGTAGAGCTGCGGCCATGTCAGGTGTCCGAGCCCGTACGCGAGCGGGATGGTCGCCGTGAGGAGCGCCCGCCCGACGTCGGCCGCGAGCATCGTCTGCCTGCGACGGCCACGCCGGTCGATCCAGACGCCGGCGTGGAGCGAGAAGATGAGGTTCGGGACGAGGTACGCCGTCATCAGCGCGCCCATCTGACCTGCCGTCGCGTGCAGGGCGAGCACAGCCGTCAGCGGCAGAGCGATCACCGTGATCTGGTCGCCGAGCAGCGACACCGCCTGGCCTACGAAGTAGCGGCGGAAGCTCGGGTTCTCGCGGAGGAGCGGCGGAATCCTCACCCGGCGGATGCTCGCAGAGCGGCCCGCCGATACGATCGCCCTATGTCCTTCCCACTTCGGGTTCTCACCGGCTGGGCCGTCGACGCTCTCGCGCTCGCCGCCGCGGCGTGGATCTTCTCTGGCGTCTCCGTCGGCGGCTCGTTCGGGACGCTCGTCGTCGCCGCCCTCGTCTACGGCGTGCTCGCCGCATTCGTGAAGCCGGCGCTCAAGCTCGTGACGTTCCCGCTCGCGCTCGTCACGCTCGGTGTCGCCTGGTTCGCCGTCGCGATGTTCGTCCTCTGGCTGACCGACGCCGTCGTCGGCGGCTTTCGCATCCACGGTTTCTGGACACTCGCCGGCGCGACCGTCGTCGTCTGGGCCGTCGGCGCCGCCGCCGACCACTGGCTCTTCCCCCGCAAGCGAAAGCGCGGGCGCCGCGGGCGCATGGCCGCGTAGAGTCGGCCGCAGCCCCGTACGCTGCCGCCATGCGGCTGTTTCTCGTAGCGCGGCACGGCCAGTCGCTGTTCAACGTCGACACGATCGTGAACGGCGACCCCGTGCTCGACCGCGGGCTCTCGGAGCAGGGGATCGAGGAGGCGAACCGGCTCGCCCGCCAGATCGCCGCGCTGCCGATCGATCTCGCCGCCGTCTCGCCCTTTCCACGCGTGCTCCAGACGGCGAATCTCGCGCTCGCCGGGCGGGACGTCCCGCACCTCGTGGACGATGACCTCGGGGACGTCAGGATCGGGGAGCTCGAGGGAAAGTCGCTGGACGACTACCGAGCGGCGCCGGCGCACTCGAACCGCCGGGAGCGCTTCCCCGGAGGTGAGAGCCTCGACGAGGCGGCGCTCCGCTACGCCGGTGCCTTCGAGCGGCTTCTCGGGCGCAGCGAGACGGCGATCCTCGTCGTCTGCCACGAGATCCCGGTGCGCTACCTCGTCAACGCCGCCGCCGGCAGCGACTCGCTCGACGGGCCGCTCCACTACGTCGCGAACGCGGAGCCCTACCTCTTCGACGAAGCGTCGATCGAGCGGGCGGTCGAGCGGGTCCGCGAGCTCGTCCACTAACGTCGCGCCATGGCAGAGCTCGACGCGCTCCGAAGCGAGATCGACAGCCTCGACCGGCGGCTGCTCGAGCTCCTGAACCGGCGTCTCGCGCTCGTCGCGGCCGTGCGGGACCACAAGGACGCGACCGGCGAGCGTTGGATCGACCCGCAGCGCGAGGCGGAGCTGCTGCGCTCGCTCGCGGATGCGAACCCCGGCCCGCTGTCCGCCCGCGGCGTGACCGCGATCTTCTCCGCCGTTCTCGACGTCCTCAAGCAGGAGGTCGCCTCCGAACGAAGGCCGCCGCGCGGAGCAGGCGAGACGCCCACGCCTGCCCGTGCCGTCGAGCGGCTCGCGGTGCTCGGGACGGGCCTCGTCGGCACGTCCGTCGCCCTCGCGGCGCGCCGCACCGGCGCCCGCTGCCGCGGCTTCGACGCCGACGCTGGAGTCCTGGGGCAGGCGGCGGCGCTCGGAGGCTTCGAGGCAGTGGGATCGCTCGCGGAAGCGGTCGCGGACGCGGAACTCGTCGTCGTCGCCGTCCCGGCCGGGGCCGCCTCCGCCGTCGCGCGGGAGGCACTGGAGTCCGCCGGGCCCGAGACCGTCGTCACCGACGTCGCCTCGACGAAGCGCGCGCTCGCGGCGATCGCGGATCCGCGCTTCGTGCCGGGGCATCCGGTCGCCGGCGGGGCAACGGGCGGCCCGGGACGCGCTGCCGCCGACCTCTTCGACGGCGCCGCGTGGTTCCTCACCCCGGTGGAGACCACCGCAACGGACAGCGTCGCCCTCGTCGAGCGGTTCGTCGCCTCGCTCGGCGCCCGGGCGGTGCGGACGGACGCAGCTGCCCACGACAGGCTGCTCGCGCTCACGAGCCACCTCCCCCACGCGCTCGCGAACCTCCTCATGCTGCGCGTCGCGGAGGCCGCGGAGCAGGACGATGCGCCGCTCGTGTTCGCGGGTGCCTCACTGCGAGAGATGACGCGTCTCGCCGGTGCGAACGCGGCGATCTGGAGCGACATCTTCCTCGAGAACGCCGACGAGATCGCAGCCACGCTCGGCGGCTTCCGCGCCTCGCTCGACGAGCTCGAGCGGGCGGTCGCGTCAGGTGACCGCGGCGCGCTCGAGGCGTCGATCGGCGCAGCCGCGGCCGCGCGCGAACGCCTGGAGTCGTTCGCCTACCGCACCGAGCCCGCGCAGCTCAGCCGGATCCGGGTGCGCGTTCCGGACCGCCCCGGCGTCCTGGCGCGGATCACGCAGCTCCTCGGCGCGGAAGGCATCAACATCGAGGACTTCGAGCTCCGCCACGTCTCGCCGGAGTACGGCGGCGTGCTCGTCATCCTCGTCGCGGGTGCAGAGAACGCGGCGAGGGCGCGCGAGGTCCTGCGCGGCGAGGGCTTCGCCGCGGCCTGAGTCAGTATCTGCGCGGAGGCGGCGAGTCGGTGCGACGGCCACCATGGACCCGATGAAGAGACGAGGCCCGAGGCGGTGGATCCTCACGTGGGGAGCCACCGAAGCCGAAGCCGGGGCAGAGCTGCCCGGCGACGAGCTGCTCGAGCACACGGACGGCGTCGCGACCCGCGCGATCACGATCGACGCGCCCGCCTCGGCAGTCTGGCCCTGGCTCGCACAGATGGGGCCGTCGCCCCGCGGCGGCGCCTACACGTACGACTGGATCGAGAACCTGCTCGGCCTGAACATGCACAGCGTCGACCGGGTCCTGCCCGAGTTCCAGGAGCCACGGGTCGGCGACGGCTTCGGCCTGGGAACGAACCGGATGAGCTTCGCGCGCGTCGAGCCGGAGCACGTCCTCGCCATCCGCTCGGCAGACGGCAACTGGGTCTGGACCTTCGTGCTCTCCGAGCGCGACGGGCGCACCCGGCTCCTGAGCCGCAACCGCTTCCGGCTGCCGCGGCTGCGCGACCGGATCGGGATGATCCCGATGGAGCCCGGGTCGCTCGTGATGGAGCGCAAGATGCTCCTCGGGATCAAGCAGCGGGCCGAGCGGCTCGCCGCCGAACGCAAGCGAAAGGAGGCCGTCGATGTCTGAGCCGCGGACGGAGTTCACGACCGAGGAGGCGCGCGGCTTCGGCGCCGAGATCGGGATCGACTGGGGGAGCTCGCCGTTCGACGTCGAGCAGTTCCGGATCGGGATGAACGTCGAGCTCGAGCACGGGCTCCACGACCTGCTGACGAACGTCAGCGACGACGAGCCGCACGTGACCGCCAAGATCGCGCTCGCGCACCTGAACGAGTTCCCGGACTACTACACGCGCCTCGAGAGGATGGAGGAGGAGGCCAAGCGCGACTGGGCCGGCCGGCCCTGAGGCGACGCCGGATCCCCGCTCCTGTTCACGAAAGAAGCCGCCCGAGTCTGAGGCGGTGATCGAGGTAGGACGGCCCTTGCGTTCGTGTCTCAGTGCTTCAGCAATGAAGCGACCTCGGCCAGGGTCAAGTCGCTTCGACCGTCGACAAGCTCGCGCGCTGTGTCGATCAGGGCGTACCCGTAGTCCGAGTGGCGAAGCTCGAGACCCTTCTGGCGGGCCTGGCGTTGCAGGCTGTTCCGCCGCAGCTTCTCCTTCATCGCGTCGTTCGCACCGCGCCAGTCCTCGTCGACCGCCGCCTGGCCCGGCGGTACGGCCACCTGCCCACGGCGGCGGGGGATCCCTCCGTCGCCGGCGGAAGCGGAGCTCACTCCGCTTCCTCGGTCGCCACTCCCGCTGCGCTCTCGTCTCCCGCTGCGCTCTCGTCGTCCGGCGTGTCGACGGCGTAGTCGCTCTCGAGCACACCGCCGGCGGCGCGGCGCGCGGCAGCCTCCGCCTTCTTCTCTTTCTTCCGCTCGCGGCGCTCCTTCAGCGCGAGCTCGCGAGCACGCTTTGCGTGCGTCTGCTGGTTTCGAGCCGCCATCCGCTGGACTCCTTTCCGACGGGTCGAGCGGCAGCTGCGGGCTCGGAGCCGACGCAGCTGCCATCGCTCCGTACCTATGCGGGCACAAGCGCGACGTTCGTCGCCTGCGGCCCCTTCTCGCCCTGCTCAGGCTCGTACTGCACCTTCGCGCTCTCGGCGAGCGTCTTGTAGCCCTCGCCGACGATCGCACTGTGGTGGACGAACAGGTCCTCGCCGCCGTCGTCGGGGGTGATGAAGCCGTACCCCTTGTCGGCGCTGAACCATTTCACGGTTCCGGTTGCCATAGATGTAACACCTCCTCTGCTCTTCAGGAACGGGCAGAGGAGACGCATTGCGCGCATCCGGTACTCGCTCTGGTAGTCATCCCACCCTAGCAGCGCGACCAGCGGGCCGTCAGTACCGGCGCCGGCGATCGCCGGACGGATAGATCTGCCGGCCGCAACGCGGACAGGCGGTGGGCGCGGGGAAGAGCCGGAGCCGCCGTCGGCAGTGGGGGCAGCGCCGCCTGCGTGTGAGGCGTTGACGCAGGGCGTCGATCGTCAGGCGCGAGTCGCTGCTCAGAGGCTGCCTCCGTTCTCCCTCGACGGGACCGGTCTCCGGCGCACGCTAGCACCCGGCTCCGCCCGCGCCGCTCGGCGACGCCGTGTTCCTGTGCGACACTGTGCAGGCGCGCGGAGCCTGCGCGGTCGCCGTCGAGGCCGCTCCGACCGTTCCTCTTCGACTGCCACACTGGCTCGAGTGCAGCCGGCGGGCATCTCCGCTCTCGGCGCCATGACGACCGAAAGGCGAAGACGGATTGTTGAGGGCCAGGACACCCCGGAGGCGCGCGTGAACGCATCTGCAGCCGCCACGCGGCTACTCGCTCTGCGCGAGGAGACGCTGTCCGTGGGCGACGAGGAGCTCGACCGGCTGCTCGAGGCGCTCGCTCGGCTCGACCTGCGTGACGCCGACGCCGTCGCAGGTCAGATCGCCGCGCTGCGCCTCGCAGACGGAACGATCCACTTGACGCCGACCGAGGCCGAGATCTCCGCGCTGGAGCTCGCGCTGATGACGCTTGCGGCAGAGGCGCGACCACTCGGGCCGGGGCTGGCGCGGCTCGCCTCCGTCTGCGCCTACGAGGATCCGTCCGGCAGGGCGCCGCGGGCATGAACCGGTTCATCGGTGGCGGCGAACGCACCGATTCCGTGCTGCTCGACTTCGAGGCGACGCTCTCGGCGCTGCTTTCCCTCGTCGGTCGCCAGGTGCTCGTCCTCTTCTCCGGCGTGGGGGCGACGCCGTTCATCGCCGGCGTCGTCTCGGGCCGGCTCGAGCGCGGGGAGCCGGACGAGCGTCTGCAGGAGCTGCTCCTGCGGGCGGACAGGGAGCCGGTCGAGACGCTCTTCTTCCACGTCGGCTCGCGCCAGAGCGGCTTCGTCCTCCGTCCCGACGAGTTCGAGCGCGCCTTCTGGCAGAGCGACGAGCAGCTGACGATCCACCTCGGCGAATGCGCCGTGACGGTTCTGATCCAGGGCGAGCTAGGGGAAGCGCTGAGCCGTGAGCGGCTCGACGGCGATCGCTGAGCAGCACCTCCCGGCGCGGCCGCGGCTGCGCGGAGTGCTGCACGAGGCGGGCTTCTTCGCCGCCTGCGCCGTCGGGGGTGTCCTCGTCTCGGTCGTCGACGGGCGCCGGCTCGTCGGGGCCGCGGCCTTCGCGGCCTCGGCCGCCGCGATGCTCGGCGCGAGCGCCCTCTACCACCGTGTCAACTGGGGCCCCCGCGCCCGCCTGTGGATGCGCCGGGTCGACCATGCCGGCATCTACCTGCTGATCGCGGGCACCTACACGGCAGTCGGTCTGCTCGGCCTGCAGGGCAGCCTGCAGCGTGTCGTGCTCGGCGTCGTCTGGGGCGGTGCCGGTGCCGCGATCCTCACCAAGCTCTGCTGGGTAGCCGCGCCGAAGTGGCTCTCCGTGGTCACGGCCGTTGCGTTGGGTTGGGTCGGGATCATCGCGATGCCGCAGCTCCTGCGCACGACCGGACCGGCGGCGGTCGCCCTGCTCGCGGCAGGCGGCCTCGCCTACACCGTCGGCGCGCTCGTCTACGCGAGGCGGAGGCCCGACCCGGCCCCGGCGGTGTTCGGCTACCACGAGGTGTTCCACGCGCTCACGCTCGTCGCGCTCTCGTGCCAGTACGTCGCGATCGCGTTCTTCGTCGTCCGCGTCGGCTGACCCCGCCGGAGACGAGCAGGAGCTCTGCCCGTGGTGCTGCGGGCTCGACAGCAGACGTCCGCGCCTAACGAGGTTCCGGGCCGAGCGGCAGCATCAGTGAGCAATAGCCCTTGACGACGGCGTAGCCGCTGTCGGCGTAGAGACGCAGAGCGGGGTCGTTGTCGTCCTCCGTCTGCAAGACCAGCCGCAACGCACCCGCTGCGGCCGCAGCCGCTCGGACCGAAGCGAGGAGCGCGCGACCGACTCCGAGCCGTCGGTGCGTCGGGAGGACGAACAGGTCTCTGATCTGCCAAAAGTGGGCGAGCCGCAACGAAGCCGGAACATCCATCGTGATCGCGAAGCCGACGAATCTCGCACGATCCTCGGCGACGAACGCGCGGAGGCGGCCCGTACCCAGATTCTCGTCCAGCCAGGACGCTGCTCGGACGGCATCGGCAGCCTCGCCGTAGTGAGCGCGATACCGATCGAAGATCTCGGCGAGTGCTTCGATCTCCGTGCGCGTCGGGGCAGCCAGAGCCCGAACAGAGACCAGATCGTCGGGGGCCCTGGAACTGGGATGGGTGCTCTGAGTCACGGCTCTCTCGACGACAACGGTATCGCCAGGCGGCAGCAACCTCGCCTGGGCCAGCGTCTCGAGTGTCACCTGACACCGCGACAAACGAGCGTGCCCTTCATCGGCAGCGGCTCTCCGTCTGCCCCCGTGGCACTGACCAGCGGCCCTGAGCCGCTACGAACCTCGCTGACCTCCCACCTTTCGTACCCGAGCAACTCGACCTCGATCAGGGAGCCGACTCCGATGCCCTCGTCCTCATCGTGCGTCGAAACGAAGTTGCTGTTCTCTCGCGGGCTCCCGTCGTCGGCGCACGGTAGGAAGCGGTAGGCAACCTTCGGCATCCCGTTCAGAGCATAGGACGCCGTCGTGCGCGAGTGCGCGGCAGTGTCCCTCGACGGGCATACATACGATGACGGCGTGGGCTACTTATGGCTTGCGGTGATCGCGGTCAGCATCGTCCCTTCAGCAGCGGCGAGCCTGCTCCTGAACCCGCTCGTATTCCTGGTGCTCGGTCCGGAGACGTGGCGAGAGCAGCTCGCGCGGCTGTATCCGTACCGCTGGTGGATCGCGGGGTCGCTCGTCACGCTAGCCCTGGCGACGACGGTGTACCAACGCACTACACCT
Source organism: uncultured Actinomycetes bacterium (assembly GCA_963775155.1). Classification (GTDB taxonomy): domain Bacteria; phylum Actinomycetota; class Thermoleophilia; order Gaiellales; family Gaiellaceae; genus Palsa-739. The sequence goes on from CAVZHU010000010.1 coordinate 42,575, forward strand.
GACCAGGCGATGGCAGCCTCGGCTGGGCCAGCGTCCTCTCGCCCGGCGGCGATCCCGGGTCAGGCGGCGTCGAGCGCCGCGACACCGTCCTCGGCCTCGGCGACGCAGCGGTCGAACTCGGCGAAGGCGTCCGTCCACGTCTCGGGATCGCGCAGGTCTACGCCGAGCGGGCGCGAGCAGCTCCTGCGGCGAGCGGGAGGCGCCGGAGGCGAGGAACTCGAGATACGCCGCCGTGAACCCCTCCGGATCTTCGCGGTAGCGCCGCAGCAGCAAGAGCGCGACGAGGTGCGCGAACGTGTACGCGTACGTGTAGAAGCGGACGTGGATGAAGTGCGGGACGTAGGTCCAGCCGAGCCGGTAGCCCTCCGGTAGCTCGATCGACCCGTCGTAGTAGCTCTCGTTCTGCGCGATCCAGAGGTCGGCGAGGCGATCGCGCGTCAACGCCTTCCTCTCGGCGCGGAGGGAGTAGGCCTGCTGCTCGAAGCGGGCCATCATCGTCTGCCGGAAGATCGACGCCATCGCGCTCTCGGCGCGGTCGGCGAGGAGCATGGCGCGGATCGAGACTCCTCCTCGCGGTCGATCAGCCTCTCGACGGCGAGCAGCTGCGCGAACGTCGACGGCACCTCCGCGAGCGCGAGGCCCGTGTGGTAGACGCGATAGGGCTGCCGTTCGAGCGAGAGCGTCCCGTGCACGACGTGGCCGAACTCGTGCGCGAGCGTGCACGACGTCGCCGAGCCGGTCGGTGTGGTTGAGGAGGACGTATGGGAGGACGCTCTTCGAGACGGAGTTGCAGTACGCGCCGCCGACCTTGCCCGCGCGCGGCTCGGCGTCGACGTGTCCCGCCTCGAGACAGGCGCGGAAGATCTCGCCGAGACGGGGCGCGAACTCGCTCAGCGTCTCGTCGACCATTTCCACCGCCTCGGGCCACTCGACGCGCCGGTCGCTGCCGACGGGTGCGTACTGGTCGGCGAGCTGGAGCCGGTCGAGCCCGAGCACCTCGGCCTTGCGCACGAACCAGCGGCGCCCGATCGGATAGTTCTGCTCGACTGCGACCAGCATCGACTCCACGACCTCGCCGTCGAGCTCGTTGCGCTGGTTCGTCGGCCAGAGCGGATCGGGAATGCCGCGTAGCCGGTCGACCGAGAGGCGGTCGCCCACGAGCGCGTCGTAACAGGCGGCCTGCACGTCGGCGACCGTGTCGAGCGCTTCGTAGAGGACGTCGAGCGCCGCTAGCCGCAGCTCGCGGTCGGGATGGTGGACGTACGAGAGGAGCCGGTCGATCGTGTGCGGCTCCGGCCCCTCCCCGCCGTCGAACTCGACGGTGAGCGTCGCCAGCTCGCGGCCGTGCAGCGACTCCCAGGCCGAGATCGCCGGCCTGCGTGCGTTCAGCGCCTGCTCTTCTCCCTCCGGCAGCACGTAGGGCTTCTCCTCGCGTGCCACGCGCAGGCGGTGCGCGTACGGCTCGAGCTCAGGCGCCGCGAGAAGGGCCTCCGCCGGGCGGTCGCCGAGCGCGAGCCAGTCGAGCTCGACGAAGAGGAGGACGCTCTCGAGATCGGCTGCGCGGTCGCGGGCGAGCGTCGCGAGGTCGTTCGTCTCGGGGTCGGTCGCCTCGGTGTGCTCCCGCGCCGTCGCGTAGAAGTGGACGCGGGAGATGTCCTGGTGCAGCTCGTCGAGCTCGTCGAGAAGCTCCCGCAGCTCCTGTGGCTTCGCGGACGCGACGGTGCCCCGGCGCCGCTCGGCGAAGTCACGCGCCCGCGCGAGCAGCTCGTCCCATTCGCGCCGGGCCTGCTCGGCGCCGGGCTCGAGGTCGGCGAGGTCCCACCGGATTCCCGTCGCGCTGAGAGAGGTTGCGGTCACGGCGTACCAGCCTATCCGGGAGCCTACGACTTCGCCCCGTGGGCGAGCGCGGCCCGGACCTTCGCGACGAGCTTGTCGGTGCCGAGCCAGCCCGCCGCGGAGACGTCCCGGGACCAGAGCAGCCGGCCCGACCGCGAGACGAGCACGAGCCAGGGCTGGTCCTGCACCCGGTATCCGTCTGCGACGCGTCCGTTCGGATCGATCGCGACGGGATAGGAGAGCGGTTGGGGCAGGCCCGCCAGGAGCTTCTGCAGCGCGGTGGGCGTCGGCTCGACGCCGGCCTCGTCGACCGCCGTCAGCCGCGGCAGGCCGTGCGCCTGCGCAAACGCGTCGTAGTGGTTGAGCGCGTCGAGCTGCGCACGCAGGTTCGTCGTCTCGGAGACCCACGTGGCGAAGAAGAGGTAGAGGTGCGGCTTCCCCCGCCCGAGCCGGACTGTCCCTCCACCGGCGCGCGCCAGGTCGGCGGTCCTGGTCGGCGGCACCGCCGAGACGTTCGTAGACGAGAGTGTGGCGTGGACCTGCGGATGCCCCGGCAGCAGGCGCGACGCCTCGTGCGCCAGCACCTCCGCCTGCTGCTGAACGCCGGAGTAGGCCATCTGCACCATGTAGAGCTTGCGGAGCCGGCCCTGCGGGTCGATCGCGTAGAGCGCCGGCGTGTGGTCGATCTCACCGTGGATGACCTGCGCCGCGATCCCGTACTCCTGCCACACGCGCTTCAGCTGCGCCAGGGATCCGGTGAGAAAGCGCCACGAATGGAGCATGTGGTGCACACGCGAGTAGTCGCGCACCCACTTGACGGCGGTGGCCTCGGGATTCGCACCGATGCCGAGCAGTTGCACCTGGGAGCCGGCCGCACCGAGCAGCCGCTTCGCCTCGACCATCGCCGTTGTCGTCAGAGGGCAGATCGTGGTGCAGACGGGATCGTTGAAGGCGAGGAGAACGACCTTGCCCCGGAACGAGCGGAGCGAGACGCGGTGGCCGAACTGGTCTGTCAGCGTGAAGCCGGGAGCGCGGGCGGACAGCGGGGTGCCCGGGTCGACGGAGGCATCGACGTGCACCGGAATCCCCGAGCTCGGCTGCTTCCCGGACGAGCCGAGGCGGGCGATCGCCGCGCCTACACCGCCGCCGATCACTGCGGCGCCCAGCAGGATGGCGAGCGGAAGAGTCCAGCGCCGCTTCAGAGAGCCCTCCTCCACTGCATTCTCCTAGATCATGCCCGATCGGCTCCGGGCCGGGTGAGCCTCAGGCGCGCGCCGGCACAACGCGGGTGCGGCCGACCCGCCAGGCGACGGCGGCCGCCACCCGGTTACCGAGACGACGTACAGGAGGCCAGGAGGACGCTCCGGGCGGGAGCCCCGCCCGCGGCGCGGGCGGCGTATCAGTCGACGCCGGTCACGAGACGGCGCCGGCCACCGACGGGCTCCCGCTCGACGGGGCGGGGGCGCCGCCGCCGAGCGAGGAGCCGCTCTGCCGGTGCTGGAGGGAGAAGGACCCGCGAGCCTGCGACGCGCTACCGCTGATCGACGCCGCAGTCGCGGGATGCCCCAGCCGGACGAGAGCAAGGACGACGGCGAAGCCCGTCGTGGCGGCGAGGGAGACCGCCCGCTTCGCGACGCACACGCGTCTGCGTCCTGCTTCGACTCTCGACTCTCCGGGCATGGATCCAGTAAGCCGGACAAAGCTGAGAGGCGCCTGTGCGCGAGCGAAGAGGATGGTGAGAGTTCCAGGCCGCCGACCGCATCCGCCGCGCTTCAACCCCGAAGGAAAGTTGCCGATACCTCCGTCTGCGTGCTCTACTAGGCGTCAACGCCGAAAGCGAGCGGCCGTACGTCTTCGACGGCTGCGCCCATCGACGGGAGCCCTTCCACTTCTCTTGCGGCCGATCCGCCTCATATTCGTCTTGCTCGCGGTGGGAGCCGCGCTCGTCATGGTGCTGCTGCGGCCGCTGCCGGGCCGGGCGGCGACGTGGACCGTGCATCACCCCCACGCGCGGAAGGCGAAGGTGAGACGGGGACGGCACGCGCTGGCGAGGGCGCCCCAGCGGAGCGACAGGTTCGGCCGCCGTATCGTCAGCTACGCGAGGCACTTCCTCGGCGTCCGGTACAGCTACGGCGGGGCCTCGCCGCGCACCGGCTTCGACTGCTCGGGCTTCGTGCGCTACGTGTACGGCCACTTCGGCATCTCGCTGCCGCACTCGAGCTTCGCCGACCTCTGGCGCGGACACCGCGTCAGCCGCGGGCACCTGCTCCCCGGCGATCTCCTCTTCTTCGACGGTGGGAGCCACGTCGGCATCTATGTCGGCGGAGGCCGCTTCATCGACGCGCCGCACACGGGCTCCGTCGTCCAGATCACGACGCTGCGCTGGTACGGCGGGTACTCCACCGCCCGCCGCCTGCGCGGCGCCTAGCAGGGTCTAGCTGCTGAGCTTCTCGGCCATCGCCGACAGGAGCTTCCAGGCGATCTCCGAGTTGGTCTCGACGAGCGGCCGGAAGTCCCACGGCGTCATGCCGTAGCAGAGCATGTCGGTGCGGGCAGTGAGAGTCGCGGTGCGGAGCGAGTCGTTGAGGAGCGCGATCTCGCCGAAGTACTCGCCCGGCCCGACGGTCGCCGGCTTCGTCTCACCACCGACGCTGACCTCGGCTTCACCCTCCGCGACGATGAAGAAGCCGGCGCCGCCCGATCCCTCCTGCGTGATCGTGTCGCCGGCCTTGTAGCGACGCTCGCGCATGCTGCTCGCGATCTGCTCGAGCTCTCGGTTGTCGAGGCCCGCGAACAGCGGGACGTTCTTCAGGGTGTCGGCGGAAGGTCCACTCATGAGCGCAGTTATACAGGACCACCTCTCCCTGCGAGAACCGGGTGGTTCCAGCGAGGATAGGCGGATGCGACTCCACGTCATCGGCTGCTCCCCCGCCTGGCCGAACCCGGGCGGCGCCCAGTCCGGCTACCTCGTCGAGGAGGAGGGCCGCCGCATTCTGCTCGACTGCGGTCCGGGCGTTCTGCCGAACCTGCGCCGACTCGAGCCGTGGCCCCGGCTGGACGCCATCGTGATCACTCACTTCCACCTCGACCACTGGGGCGACCTCGTGCCGTGGGCGTTCGGCGGCCTGTTCGGGGCCGGCCGCGACGTGCAGCCGCCCGAGCTCTGGCTACCCCGCGGCGGGCGCGAGACCCTGCACGGGCTCGACCCCGTCCTCTACGCGAATGCGATCCTCGAGCTGTTCCCGGTGCACGAGTACGAGGAGGAGACGCCGTTCACCGCGGCGGGATTCGAGATCGTCGCGTACCGGATGCTCCACTACGCGCTCGAGAGCTACGGGCTGCGCGTCTCGTCCCACGGGCAGACGCTCGCCTACAGCGCCGACTCGGCGCCGTGCATGGGCCTCGTCGAGCTCGGCCGTAGCGCGGATCTCTTCCTCGTCGAGGCGACGCTCGCCCAGCCGGAAGCCGGCCTCCGCGGCCACCTCACCGCCGACGAGGCACTCGAGGCGTTCGCGGCCGCGGGAGCGGAACGGCTCGTCGTCATCCACCGCCCGGACGAGCTGCCGCTGCCGGACGGCATCGAGCGCGCGTACGACGGGCTCGAACTCGACGTGTAGCTCGCGGACGCTTCGCGTCCGCTCGCTGGGACAGCGGGACTCCGCCGACGGGAGAGCACGGTCTCCCGTCGGCTCCGTGCTGTTCTTGCTTTGGGATGCTGTGGATGGGAGGGCTCTCTGGTGCGCTCGCGCGCGGCGGAGGCCGGCGCGAGCACGGTTCGGCCTCCGCGTACGCTCACGCGTACGCTGCGGCCCCGGGCTTGGGTCTGGTCGAAGCGCTCAACCCCTGTTGGCGTAGGGCGGTGGCGTAACCAAGGGTTACGCCGCCGCCGAACCTGTCGCGGGCGGGCACGCCGCCGCAGGCGGCCTGCCCCCACGCGACCCAGGCACGGCGCTTGAACTTGTGCGGCCCAAGCAAGCCCTGACAGCACGAGGGCCGGGAGACCACGCTCTCCCGGCCCTCGTTCCTTCACCCCCGGGCGAAGAGCGCAGCTCTTCGCCCGGCAAGCGAACGCGTGCGCAGCACCCGCGAGCTATTTGCGGGGGACGAGCTCGACGAGGAGCTCGCACTGGAGCGCGTCGGCGATGCGGAGGAGCGTGTCGATGCGCGGCGGCCTGCCGCCCCGCTCGAGACGGGCGATCGCCGACTGGGTCGTGCCGCATCGGGCTGCGAGCTCGCGCTGTGAGAGGCCGATCGCGGTACGCCGCTCGGCGACGCGATCCGCGATCCTGGCGAAGAACCAGCCGCGGTCGCCCGCGACGATCCGCTCGTGCAGCCGCTCGACCGGACCCCTGGCGTTCGCGCGTGCCCTCGCCGCCATCCTCCAAGGATAGCGAATCTGCTATGCCCCGACCGGGGATCGTGCGAGCGGCCGGACCGGGTCTCCCAGACGCACGCGGCCGGGCGCGACGACCGCGCCGTGCACGCCGAAGGGCAGGGGCTCCGTCCTCCCCTCGGGCCGGTAGCCGGCGAGAACGCGCAAGGTGTCGAGATCGGTCTCTCCCGTCTCGGGATGCCGCGTCGTGACGGCGCAGCGCCCGACGTCGCCGGTGAAGGCGACCACGGCTTCGCCGAGCCGGACACGCCGTCCGAGCCACGAGTCCTCTTCGTGGGCGGCGACTCCGTCGATCTCGAACAACATCCGAAAGCGGCGACCGTCGACCGGCTCCGCGCTGCCCGCCTCCTCCCGGAGCCGCTCGAGCGAGGCACAGGAGACGAGCGAGACAGCCCCGCCCCCGGCGCCGCGGTCGAGCGCGCCGCCGTCCGACCAGAGCAGCCTGAGCGGCAGGCCGGCATGGGCGGACAGCGCCTCCTGCCACGGCCCGGGGACCGTGCGGGACGCGTTCGGGACGTCGTAGAGCTCTGCCTCGACCGCCTCACCGGGCTCGACGACGCCCTCCACCCGGTCGCCGCCGGGAAAGGCGAGCGCGAGCCGCCGGGTCGCCTCGTCCCACTCGACCTGCACCTGCAGGAGCCGCGGCCGCCTCTTCGCGTTGACGAGCCGGCCGTCTCCGTCGACGAGCCAGAAGCGGCGGTCGCCGGCAACGCCGGCCGGCGTGAGCTCGACCTCCTCCGGATGCACGAGGCGCAGCGCCTTCACGGGCGCGATCGAGATCCTCGCGATCCGGCCCTCCACTAGAAGAAGAAGGACGACCAGGCCGTCCACCAGTCGTCGCCGCGGACGACGAGCGAGCGCGGGCCGGTCACCTCGACGCTCTTGCGGTTCGAATACTCCTTGAGCCGGTCCGGGTGAAGAACACGACCTCGATCTCGCACGGCCTACCCGGGTCGTACGGGGTCACGGCGGAGAGATCGGCGAGCGCCCGCCGCGCCCCCTCCTCGATCAGCTCTCGCGCGCGGCGCGGCGTCTTCTGGCGCGCGCTGAAACGACCGAGTCCCTCCTTGACCTCGACCGTGGTGAGCCCGTCGCCGAGCAGCTCCTGCGCCTCGGCGCAGACGGCACGGTCTCCGGTCACGAGCAGCACCGGCACGCCCCAGTGCCCGCAGACCGCCGCGTTGATGCCGGTCTCGCCGGCGAGCCGGCCGTTGAAGCGGAGGCTCTCCCAGGCCTGGCCGGAGACGGTGTGGGAGAGGACGCCGTCGGCGGTGCCGGCCATGGCGTGCATGCCGACGAGCAGAGCCGCGTCGCAGCCGGCCTCGAGGAAGGCCGTGTACTCCGTCCACTCCTGCTGCACGACGTACTCGCAGCCCGGGTCGAGCAGGTCGGGGACGAGCGAGTTGAAGCTGTAGTCGCCGCCCGCACCGTGGTTGTCCATGACGACGATCTCGGTTGCGCCGGCCGCCTTCGCGCCGCGCACGGCGGCATTGATCTCCTCGGTGTAGAGGACGCGGCCCTCCTGGTAGAGCTTCGTGTCCCCGCCGGTCTGCGAGCCCTTGACGATGCCGGCGACTCCCTCCATGTCGCTGATCACGTGGACCCGCATGGACGGGAAGATAACGTCAGGCGGATGGATACGGGTCTCGCGGGCAAGGGCGTGCTCGTCACGGGCGGCGCGGGGGGGATCGGAGCCGCCTGCGTCCGCGCCTTCGCCGCCGAGGGAGCCAGGGTCGCGATCCACTACCGGACGAGCGGCGACCGCGCCGCGGAGCTCGCGGGCGAGACCGGCGGAGTCGCGTTGCAGGCCGATCTCACGGTCGAAGAGGAGGTGGAGCGGCTGTTCGCCACGGCGGAGGACGCCGTCGGTGGCCTCGAGGTCTGCGCTGCGGTCGCGGGCTTCTGGCCGCGCGAGGACGAGCCCGTCTGGCGCCTCGGGCTCGAGCGCTGGGAGGCGACCCTTCGCACGAACCTCACGGCGACGTTCCTCACGGCACGCGGCTTCCTCCGCGTCGTCGAGCGCACCGGCCACGGCAACCTCGTCCTCGTCGGCTCGACGGCGGGCCGCTTCGGCGAGGCGGGTCACGCCGACTACGCGGCGGCCAAGGCGGCCCTCCAGGGCGGCCTCCTGCTCAGCCTCAAGAACGAGATCGTGCGGATCGCGCCGCGCGGGCGCGTGAACGCCGTCGCGCCGGGCTGGACCTACTCACCGATGACCCGCGGCGAGCTCGACCCGGAGCTCGTGACCCGGCTCAGCCGCACGATGGCGCTGCGCAAGGTCGCGCAGGCGGAGGACGTCGCGCGGGCGGTCGTCGTCCTCGCCTCCGACGAGCTCTCCGGCCATGTCTCCGGCGAGGTGATCACGGTCGCCGGCGGCATGGAGGGCCGCACCGTGCACGAGCTCGAATGAGCCGCTTCCTGGAGCGCCTGAGGTCGGGCCCGCCGATCGTCGCCGACGGCGGCATGGGCGCGCTCGTCGCGAGCGCGGTGCCCGGCCTCCGCTGCCCCGAGGAGGCGAACCTCCGCGCGCCCGAGAGCGTGCTCGAGGTGCACCTCGGCTACATCCGCGCGGGTGCCGAGCTGATCGAGACGAACACCTTCGGAGCCAACCGCGCGAAGCTCGGCCGGCAGTTCATCGCCGAGGAGTTCGAGGCGATCAACGCCGCCGCCGCGCGCATCGCGCGTGAGGCACGGGAGGTGGCGGGGCGGGACGTCTTCATCGGCGGCTCGATCGGGCCGCTCGGCGACGTCGAGCTGCGCGGGCACGACACGGCGGAGCTGTTCGCCGAGCAGGCACACGTGCTCGAGGGCCGCGGCGTCGACCTCTTCATGGTCGAGACGTTCTTCGACCTCGACGAGCTCGAGACGGCGCTCACGGCCATCCGCTCGGTCTCGGCGCTCCCGCTCGTCGCTCTCCTCACCTTCGACGCGGACGGAGAGACGCTCGCCGGGGTCACCGCGGAGGACGCGGCGGCCCGGCTGCGAACCCTCGAGGCTCGCCGCCTTCGGCGCGAACCACGGCGCCGGCCCGGCGGCCGCACTCGAGGCGCTCGCGCGGATGCAGGCACAGGAAGACGACGCGCTCGCGGCTCTCCCGAACGTCGGCCTCGCGAGCATGTCGGGCGAGCGGATCGTCTTCCCCCACGCGACGCCCGGATACTTCGGGGAGTTCGCGGCGCGGGCGCGCGAGCTCGGCGCCCGCGTGATCGGCGGCTGCTGCGGGACGACGCCGGCCCAGATCGCCGCGATTCGGGCCGCGGTCGACGAGGAGCGGCGGCCGAGCGGCGGCTCCTATCTCGTCCGCCGACGGAGCGAAGCGATCCCCGTGGCGGCGGAGGCGGTCGAGACACAGCTCGGGCGGATGCTGCGCGAGGGCGAGTTCGTCGTCTCGGTCCAGCTCGACCCGCCGCTCGGCGCAAACCCCGAGGCGCTGATCGAGACGGCCCGCGCGCGTCAGCGACTCGGGCCGCGCGCAGTTCGTGGACGTCAACGACAACCCGCGGGCGCGGGCGCGGATGAGCGGGATCATGGCCTCGGTCGCGATCGAGCGCTTCACCGGGGTCGAGACGATCCCGCACCTGACTCCGCGCGACACGACGGTCGTCGGGCCTCGAGTCGGTCCTGCTCGGCGCCCACGCCGAGGGAGTCCGCAACATCCTCGCCGTGACGGGCGACCCGCCGGAGGCGGGCGACTACCCGGGCACGCGACGGGCGTCTACGAGGTCGACTCGATCGGGCTCGTCGAGTGATCGCGAAGCTCAACGCGCGGCGAGGACTGGCACGGCCGTGAGATCGACGCGCCGACGTCGTTCTTCCCCGGCGTCGCGGTCAACCCGACCGCCGACGACCTCGACCAGGAGCTGCGGGCGCTTCGAGGCGAAGATCGAGGCGGGCGCCCGGTTCGCGATGACGCAGGTCCTGTTCGACCTCTCGCTGCTCGAGCCTTCTCGAGCGCCTCGGCGGCTCCTCGCCGATCCCGCTGCTCGTGGGTGTCTGGCCGCTCCGCTCGCACCAGTCGCCGTGCGGCTCCACAACGAGGTGCCGGGGATCGTCGTGCCCGAGCACGTGCAGCGGCGGCTACCGCGGCCGCCGGCGCCGGGACGCTCCGGCGGAGGGGATGCGCCTCGCGCGCGAGCTGATCGAGGCCTCGCGCGCGAGAGGCCGCGGGCGTCTACGTCGTCGCGCCGTTCCGGCGGCCGCTCGCGATCCTCGACCTGCTCTAGCCGCGGGCTAGCGGCGCGCAGGCGCCGGTCGAGACGGGGTCGTGCCGGCGCGCGGCGAGCGCCCTCGCACGAGGCCGGTCGGGACGCCGTAGCCGCCTGGGGCGCCGATCGCGGGCGGCGAAGATCGTCGTCTGCACGGCGCCGTCGCCGTCGACGGCGGGGCCGCCGGAGTCGCCGTGGCGGACGAGCCGGCGCAGGCGGTGAGCGCCCGCGTCGACCGGCCCGCGCCCGTAGCGCGTCCTGGGCGAGGACGGTCCGCGTGCTGCCCGATCCGCCCGGGCTCGCGTCGAGCGGGCCGTTCTGCGGGTAGCCGATGATCGCGACGGCAGCGCCGGGACGCGGGTCGGCGAGCCGCAGCGGCGCGGCGGACAGCGCCGGCACGCGCAGGACGGCGACGTCGTTGCGCGCGTCGAAGGAGACCACGTCGCCGGCAGCGCCTCGCTCGACCGCGCCTGCTCGACACGCGTGTCGTGCTCGCCCGCGACGACGTGCGCTGCGGTGACGACGAGGTGCGGCGCGGCGACACCAGCCGCTGCCGCTCGACGCCCACCCCGCACGCGGTGCCGACGACGCGCACGACGCTCGCGGCGCGCGCTTCCGGAGCTGCGGCTGCGGAGGATCGCCTTCGTCGGCGGCTGGACCGAGGCGCTGCGGGCCGGCGATCGGACGGGAACGGGTCGATCCGCGCGAGCGCGTTCAGCACCCGCCGCGGCGGCACGAGCTCGGTCAGCCGGCGGAGATGTCGGAGGTCTGCGCCTCCCGGCGCAGCACGGTCTGGCCCGGGCACGAGCAGCGCCGCCGCGCCGAGCGACCCAGACGACCGCGAAGCCGGCGCGCCGCGCCGAGCAGCAGCCCGCCCATCGAGTCGAGCGAGCGCAGCGGCAGGAGCCGCAGCCCGCCGCGGAGAATCGAGCCGACGAGCGGGCCGACCGCCTGGAGCAGCACCGCGCCGAGCGACCGCGCCGACGAGCCGCGCGACCGCCGTCCACGGCGAGCTCGAGCCGCCGTGGAGAAGATGCGGCGCGATGCGGGAGCCGGCATAGGCGCCGGCCGCCAGCCCGGCGAGCGAGAAGGCGCTGAGGATCAGCCCGCGCCGCAGGCCGCCGAGCGCCGCGAGGAGCGACGATCGCGATGGCGGCACCGTCGACGACGTTGAGCCCCACCGCGGCAGCGTGGACGGCGTGACGAGGTTCCGGCGCGGCTACACTAGGCCGGCCGCGGGGGCGTAGTTCAGTTGGTTAGAACGCCGGCCTGTCACGCCGGAGGTCGCGGGTTCGAGTCCCGTCGCTCCCGTACCGCTGAGGCCGCTATCCATGCGGCCTCGCGCGTTCTCGGGCAGACCGCCGGCAACGAGCGGCTACTGAACGTTGATCGTGCCGACTTCCTGTGACCCGTCGGGGCGGACGACACGCAGGCGGAGGGTGCCTTGCTGGGTGATCGGGACGCTCGCGTCCCAGGTGCCGTTGTCGACGACGGCTGCGGCGAGCGTCTGCCAGGTGGTGCCGCCGTCGTAGCTGCCTTGGATGGTGACGGGGCCGGACTGCGCGGTGCCGTGGAGGTTGACGATGGTGCCTGCGGTCGCGGTGCTGGGGCCACTGATCTTCCCGCTCTGCGCAGGAGGCGTCCGGGAGACGACGGAGGTCAGTGATCCGGGAAGCCTGAAGTGCAACGCCGGGAGAATCGGATGGCCCGCCGGGAGTTGTCCGAGCGCGAGAAGCGCGCCGGTGACCACGATCGCCATCCGGGCGCGAGGTCGGACGAGACTCCTGCGAGCTGCGCGGGGGCGACGAGCCCTTGCTGCACCGGGGCCGAGGAAGCTCTGACGCTCCTCGGCGGTCCACTTCGCGTAGTCGCGATCGCGCCAACCCATCGTCGCCTGCAGCCATCGGCTCTCCGGGCCGGCCCCTCAAGGTTGACCCTGCTCGACCCGCTCAGTAATCCCGCTCGACTCACTCGGACGAGCGAGAGCGGGGCGCCCCGCCGGTGAGCCGGGGGCGCCCCGCGCGTGTCGACTCAGGCGGGGATACCGGGCGGGCCGAGGACCTCGATCCCGTACTCGGCGGCGCCGGCGGTCAGCTCCTCGGCGACGGGGGCTGCACCGATGCGGGCGGGAGCGTGAGTGCCTGTGCCGGCTCGGACATCGCGCGCACGAAGTCGGCGAAGGGGCCTGGGTCGGTCACCAGCAGGAAGCGCGCCTCGGGCTCGGAGCGTGACGAAGAACGTGTGCGGGATGTCGCGGGGGCCGTAGACGAACGAGCCGGCGGGGGCGACGATCACCTCGCCGCCGACCCAGAGCGTGAGCTCGCCGTCGATCACGTAGAACCACTCGTCCTCGTTGTGGTGGACGTGCAGCGGGGAGCCGGTGTCCTTCGGCCAGCGGTACTCGAGCACGGCGAGGCGGCCGGCGGTCGTGTCCGCCGAGGCCTTGATCGTGCCGAGCGCGCCGAGGAACCAGCGGGCCTCTCCTTCGCCGGCCTGGAGAGCGATCGGCGCGACGGACGGAACCGAGGTACTACTCATGTCGGGACTCCTTCCTCGAACTTTGATTGCACATGCCTGTTCTATCGAAGTGCAGTAGCACGATAACCCGGTGCGATCAGCCCGTCAAGCTTCTAGTGCACAGCCGCGTTCTATGAACCTCCCCGGCACCGTCCGGCCGGCTCGACCGGGAGGCGGCACGCTGGTGGCTCGGCGTCTCGCCCTACAGGGGCTCGAGTCACGCGACTGGTACGATTCGGCAAGATTGGATGCACAATGATGAGCTCTGAAAGATCAGGCAAGCGGAAATACGAGCTGAAGCAGCGCGCCGACGAGATGGCCCGGACACGGCGACGGATCACCGAGGCGGCGGTCGAGTTGCACGGCAGCGTCGGGACCGGCTCGCACCACGATCAGCGCGGTGGCCGAGCAGGCAGGCGTCCAGCGCCACACCGTCTACCGCCACTTCCCCACCGAGGCCGACCTGTTCGGCGCCTGCTCGGCGCACTACTTCACCCTCAACCCGCTACCCGACCTCGAGGCGTGGCGGGCGATCGGCGACCCGCGGCAGCGGCTCACGCAGGCTCTCGACGAGCTCTACGCCTACTACGAGCACACCGAGGCGATGTTCACGAACGTCTTTCGCGACCTCGAGCTCGTCGACGCGCTCCGGCCGACGGTCGCGCCGCTCGAGCAGTACCTCGGCCGAGCGGTCGAGATCCTCCTTCGCGGCCGAGCCGCCCGAGGCCGCAGCCGGCGCCTGCTCACCGCCGCCCTCCGCCACGTCCTCGACTTCCACACCTGGCGCTCGCTCACGTCCGACGCCCGGATCACCCCGGCCGACGCCGTCCACCTCGCCGGCGCCTTCGTCGACGCCGCCGCGCCGGCGAAATCCCTGTAGACAGCCGCACCGGCCGCCGAGTCGTCTAGGGTCGTGACGTGACCGCGTGGGCTCTGCACCACGGGACGCGGATCGGCGGCGTCCTCGTCGTTGCGGTCCTCGCCTTCTGGCTTTCCCGGCGCCTCGCGCCGAGGGCGATCCGGCTCGCGATGGGGCCTCCCGACGCAGAGGCCGACGCCGGAACGGGCGCGACCCCCACCCGGGCAGAACAGGAGCAGAGGGCCGACACGATCGCGACGGTGCTCGTGCGGGCGATCGACGTGGTGGTGATCGTGCTCGCCTCCCTGCTCGTGCTGGACGAAGCGGGCTTCAGCGTCGCACCGCTCCTCGCCGGGGCGGGCGTGGCGGGGATCGCGATCGGCTTCGGCGCCCAGTCGCTCGTGCGCGACTTCCTCTCCGGCTTCTTCATCGTGCTCGAGAACCAGTACACGAAGGGCGACGTCGTCAACGTGGCCGGCCTCGGCGGCGTGGTCGAGGAGATGAACCTGCGCCGCACGCTGCTGCGCGACCTCGACGGCACCCTGCACAGCGTGCCCAACGGCGAGATACGGGTCGCCTCCAACCTCACCCGCGGCTGGTCCCGGGTGAACCTCGACGTCAGCGTCGCCTACGAGACCGACCTCGCCCACGCACGGAGCGTGATCGACCGGGTCGGACGCGAGCTGGCCGTGGATCCGGATCTGGGCCCGCTGATCATCGAGCCGCCGAAGACGTTGCGGGTGGAGGAGCTGGGAGACTCCGGGATCGCGCTCAAGGTGCTGGCGACCACCCGGCCGATGAAGCAATGGGAGGTCACCGGAGCGCTGCGCGAGCGTCTGAAGCGCGCCTTCGACGCCGAGGGGATCGAGATCCCCTACCCGCACCAGGTGATCGTCGTGCGCACCGAGAACGCGGGCGACGGCGCCGCCGGCTCCCGCGAGTAGCCTCGGCCGAGCCGGACCGGATCTCCTCAGTCGTCCCCGCCGGAGCGGTCGCCGGCGTCGCCTTCGCGGCGGTCGTCCACCCAGAGCCCACGGAGCTTGTGCTTCAGTCCCCCGCCCGTCGCCGCTCCCTGCTCCGCCGCCTCGCCCCGCTCGAGCGACGCGTCGCACCCGCGGCCACTCGGACGCCACCTCGGCGCCGAGGAGGAAGAGCTGCGAGGCGAGGTAGACGAAGAACATGAAGGCGATGATCGCTCCGAGGGAGCCGTAGACCGCGTTGTAGTTCGCGAAGTGGCCGACGTAGAGCGCGAAGAGGTTCTCGGCGGCGACGAGCAGCACGGCGGCGAGCAGTGCCGCCGGCCACGCGTCCCGCACGCGGACCTCCGCCGCCGGCACGACGCGGTAGAGGAAGAGCAGCACCCAGAAGGCGACGACGAGCGGCACGCCGATGCTCGCCAGCCACAGGAGCCAGCCCAGCCCGGCCAGGCCCGCCTCGTGCTCCACGAAGCGCAACCCGATCGTGAGCACGAGCGACGCGAGCGCGAGCGTTGCGACTCCGAAGACGAGCGCGAGGTCGATCAGCTTGCCCCTGAGAAGCGGGCGTACGTCGACGACGTCCCACGCCTCGTTCAACGCGGCTCGGATCGCCGCCATCATCCCGCTCGCGGAGTAGACGAGCCCGAGGACTCCCAGCAGTCCGAGCCCCGCCGCGTTGCTCGTCGCGCCGAGCAGCAGGTGGCGCAGCTGCTCGTTGCCGCTCGCCGAGAGCGGGATGTTGCGGACGATCGAGTCCACGAGTTGCCCACGGGACCCCGTTGCCTGGACGACGAGGCTCGTCGCGCCTGCGACGACGATCGCGAGCGGGAAGATCGAGAAGAGCACGTGGTAGGCGATCGACGCCGCGAGCTGCGGACAGTGGTCGTCGAAGAACTCCGCCAGCGAACGCTTGGCGAGCAGTCTGGCGAACTCGCGCCGGCGCACACTCCGATCCTTACCGAAGCGTGCCGCCGGGCGTCGCCGACCTCGCGGGCCGTCCCTCGACGGCCGTCAACAGCAGCCCGCCCCGGTCGCCGGCCGGATCACCGGCAGCCCCTTCCGCTGCGGGTCGGGTGTCTTCACCGCCCGGACGATCGCGCCGTGCATCCCCTCTGCGACCTCGTGCGTGAACTCGACGCTCACCTCCTCGAATCCGGCCGCCTCGAGGCCGGCGAGATACTCGCCGCGGGAGAGCGCACCGGCGATGCAGCCGGCGTAGGAGCCGCGCTCGGCACGGTCCTCGGGGCTCAGCCTGTCCTCGGCCACGATGTCGCTGACGCCGACCCGGCCGCCAGGCTTCAGCACGCGCGCGATCTCGGTCAGCACCGCCGGCTTGTCGACCGAAAGGTTGATCACGCAGTTCGAGATCACGACGTCGACCGACTCCGCCGGCAGCGGGATCTGCTCGATCACGCCCTTGAGGAAGTGGACGTTGCGGACGCCGGCGTCGTGCGCGTTCCGGCGGGCGAGAGCGAGCATCTCGTCGGTCATGTCGAGGCCGTAGGCCGTGCCGGCCGGACCGACCCGCTTCGCCGAAAGGATCACGTCGATGCCGCCGCCCGAGCCGAGATCGAGCACCGTCTCACCTGCGCGCAACTCTGCCACGGCGACCGGGTTCCCGCAGCCCAGCGACGCAAGCACCGCCGCGTCCGGCAACTCGCCGCGCTCCTCCGCGTCGTAGAGCAACTCGCCAAACCTCGCCTCCGCCGCGACCTGCCCGTCCGAGCAGCAGGAGCCGCTGCCACAGCCACAGCCGTCCGAGTTCTCAGCCAGCCCGCGCGCCGATTCCGCGTAGTGCCGGCGCACCTGTTCGCGCAGCTCGTCTGCGGTCACGGACATCAGCAACACACCCCCTTCAGGTCGGCCACCGCCGCGAGCTTCTCGACGGCGTCGTGCCTCAGCGAGAAGTAGGCCCACCTGCCCCGCTGCTCTCGCTCCAGCAGCCCGGCACCGGTCAGCTTCTTCAGATGGTGCGAGACCGTCGGCTGAGACAGGCCGAGAGGCGCGTACAACTCGCACGCGCACACGGGGTCGCTGCTCGTCGCGAGCAGGTTCACGATGCGCACCCGCGCCGGATCACCCAGCGCCCTGAACAGCTCCGCCGTCGCCAGCGCCTGCTCCTCGTCGAGCGCCGAGGCTCCCAGCGGCGCACAGCACGCGATCGGCTCGTGAGCGTCAGCGACATCTCGCACCTCATTCATCGACGTCCCTCAATATATCGATACCTGTCGATATGTCAAGCCGGCCGGGGGGCGGCGGAGGGCCGATACTGGAGCCGATGCCGCCCACGTCCCGCCAGAAGCCGCCCCGCTACCTCACGGCCGAGCAGACGCGCCGCGTCTACGACCGGATCGGGCGGATCCAGGACCTGCAAGCCGTCTACGAGCATCGCGCGATCGCGGCCCTGCTCGAAGGCGGGGACTTCGAGCACGCTCAGGCGGTCTGCGAGCTCGGCCACGGCACCGGCGCTCTCGCCGAGCGCCTCCTCAGAGACCACCTGCCCGGCGACGCGCGCTACAGCGGCATCGACCTCAGCCCGCGCATGCACGAGCTCGCCCGGCAACGCCTCGACGCGTACTCGGACCGGGTCGAGCTACGGCTCGGCAACGCGCTTCCCGACCTCCCCTATCCCGACGGAAGCTTCGACCGCTTCCTCGTCGCCTACGTCCTCGACCTCCTCAGCCCCGACGACATCGCACGCACCCTCGAGGAAGCCCGCCGCGTCCTCGCCCCCGGCGGCCTGCTCTGCCTCGCCAGCCTCAGCCCGGGCGCAACTCGCCCCGCCCGGCTCCTCAGCTGGGCCTGGCAAGCCCTCTGGTCGCGCCGGCCCGCGCTCGTCGGCGGCTGCCGGCCGATCACCCTGAGCGACCATCTCCCGCCGACGAGCTGGACGCTCCGCCGCCACGGGACCGTCACGACGTTCGCCGTCACCTCGGAGGTCGTCGTCGCCGCGTCCGGGAGCCTCCCCCGCTGACCCCCGTCACGCAGGCGCGAGCGCGAGCAACGCACGCAGGCTCTCGCCTCCCAGCCGGAGCGGAGCCCAGGTGTCGCCGCGGTCGCGGCTCTCCCAGAGCCGGCCGTCGGCGAGGCCGGCGAACAGACGGCCGCCTGTCGCGAGAAGCGCGTAGGGCATCGCCGGGAGCGGTTCCGGAAGACCGCCCGCGAGCGGCTGCCAGGATTCGCCGTCGCGCCGCCGGTAGATGCGCGCCTGCGGGTCGCCGCCACGGTGGGCCGCGGCCGGCCCGGTGCTCGCCGACACGTACCAGCAGTCGGGGTCGTCGGGGTCGACCGTGACCGACCACGTGTAGTGGCGGTCGCGGCCCTCGTCGGCCGGCTGCCAGCTCGCGCCCGCGTCGGTGCTGAAGGCGGCCCCGCCGCCGCCGGCCTCGTAGGCGCGCCCCGGCGTGCGGGGGTGCCAGGCGAGCGAGTGCACGTCCGGCTGCGCTCCGGGACGGTGGTCCTGCCAGCTCACGCCGCCGTCGGTCGACCGCATCAGCCCGCCCAGCTCGATCCCCACGAGGAGCAGGCCCGCATCGTGGGGGCTGGGCGCGATCCAGCGCACATGTGAGGTCCACGGTCGCGGAGGGAAGCTCCAGCTCGGCCGCGAGGGCAGCTCGAGCAGCGCCTCGAGCTCGCGCCAGCTCTCACCCCGGTCGTCGCTGCGGAAGAGCCGGCTCGGCTCCGTGCCCGCATACACCGCCCCATCGGCGGCGCTCACCGCGAGGGAGAACACGCCGGGCTCCGGCAGCTCGCAGTCCTGCCAGCTGCTCCCAGCGTCGACGCTGCGCCGCACGCCTCCCTCGCGCAGGCCGGCATACACCGTGTCCGGGTCGGCCGGGTCGACGGCCAGGCACTGCGCGCCGCTCCCCGGCAGGAACAGCGTCACCGTCCAGGCGGCGCCTGCCTCGTCGAGGCGGGCGATGCCATCCCCGGTCGCGGCGTACAGGCGCGCCATCGACACAGCGTAAGACAGGGCGCGCGTCAGCCCCGGAGAGCCCGCAGCGCGTTGAGGATGACGCCGACGTCGATCGCCTCCTGCAGCAGCGCGCCCTGGACGGGTGGGAGATAGCCGAAGGCGGCGACGCCCATGGCCAGGAACGAGAGCGCGATCCCGGCGAGCACGCTCTGGCGCGCGATGAAGAGCGCACGGCGTCCGATCCGGATCGCATCCGCGACGCGGTCGACCCGGTCGACGAGGATGACGGCGTCGGCCGTCTGGGACGAGACGGTGGCGCCGGCCGAGCCCATCGCGATCCCGACGTCGGCGAGGGCGAGCGCGGGCGCGTCGTTGATGCCGTCGCCGACCATGACCACGCCGCGCAGGTCGGGCCGCTCGCGCAGCGCGCGCACGACGTCCAGCTTCTCCTCGGGGGTCTGCTCGGCATAGACGCGGTCGACGCCGAGCTTCTCGCCGATCGCCTCCGCGACCGCCGCCTTGTCACCGGTCACGATCGCGACGTGCCGCACTCCCGCCTCACGCAGGCGAGGCACGAGGTCGAGCGAGTCGCTGCGCAACCGGTCGCCGACGAGGACGACGCCGGAGAGGCGCCCGTCGACCCCGACGAGGATCTTGGCATCGCCGCCGTCGAGGTCGGGCGGCAACTCGGGCTCGATGCTGTGGGCCCGCAGCCAGCCCGCGCTCCCGACGAGCACGCTGTGGCCGTCGACCGTCCCCCGGACGCCTCTGCCGAACGCCTCCTCGACGTGCTCGGGAATCGTCAGCGGCAGCCTGTGCTCCCCGGCAGCGGTGACGAGCGCCTTCGCAAGCGGGTGCGAGGAAAGCTGGTCGAGCGAGGCCGCTAGCCGCAGCGTCTCGTCCGCGCCGATGCCGTCGGTGGTCACGACCCGGTCGAACTCGGGATGTCCGAGCGTGATCGTGCCGGTCTTGTCGAGCAGGACGGAGCGCGCCTCGCCGAGTTGCTCGATCGTGCCGGCGCCCTTGACCACGACGCCGGCGCGTGCGGCCCGCGACAGGCCCGACATGAGCGCGATCGGCGCCGCAAGGATGAGCGGGCACGGTGTGGCGACGACGAAGACGGCGAGCGCGCGCACCGCGTCACCCGAGACGGCCCAGGCGGTCGCCGCGACAGCCATCGTCGCCGGCAGGAAGAAGATCGCGTAGCGGTCGGCGATACGGACGAACGGCGCGCGCTCCTCCTCTGCCTGCTCGACCAGCCGGACGAGCGCAGCGTAGGCGCTCTCCGCCGCGGGACGGAGCGCGCGTAGCTCGAAGGCGCTCCCGGCTGCGGCAGTGCCGCTGCGCACGCTGCCGCCCCGGTGCACGGTGACCGGAAGCGGCTCCCCCGTCAAGGCCGACTCGTCGACGATCGCCTCCTCGCTGAGCACCATCCCGTCGATCGGAACGACCTCTCCCGCCCGGACGAGCACGACCTCGTCGACGGCGACCTCGTCGACCGGCACCTCGACGAGCTCGTCGTCCCGCCGGACGAGCGCCGACCGCGGCGCGCGCTCCACGAGGGCCGTCAGCTCACGCCGGGCGCGCCGGCCCGCCGACTCCTCGAGCGCGTTCCCGCCCGCGAGCATGAGCGCGACGACGGCGCCCGCGAGGTACTCGCCGAGCGCCAGCGCGCCCGCCATCGAGAACAGCGCGATCGCATCGACCCCCACGTCGCCGCGCAGCAGCGAGCGCAGCACCGACCACGTCAGCGGCACGAGCAGCATCGCGGTCGTCGCCGCCCAGACGGCGTCCGCCGCCGTATGCCGCTCGGCGGCCGCGAGCGCCAGCCCGACGGCCACCGCGGCGAGAGCGGCCGTGGCGATCAGCCGGGCCGAGTTCGCCTTGGTCCAGGCGAGAACGGCCACGGAGAGATCGTCCACCACCGGCGCCGCGCGGCACTCCGCACTAAGCCACAGGATTGGCGCGGGAACTCGCTGAACCCCTACCGGCCTCGCTCTCGCGGGCGGCAACGGGTACTTCTCCACACGCGCGGGCGGGGCAATCCCGACGCCTGATCCCGGACTCTCGGGTATGAGAGGCGGGGAGGGGAGGTGTCCCCCGCGGCGTCCGCCCGCCGGAACGGCCAAGCGCCCCAGCGAGCGAGCACCAGCGGCGGGTCGATGGCCGATACGACCGCATCCGTACCGATCACCGCTCCGCCCGACTCGGCCGGGCTCACCGAGGCGGAGGCGGCCCGGCGCCTGGAGGCCCGCGGGCGCACGCCGCGCCGGCGCAGCAGCCGCTCCTACGCGAGCATCGTCCGCGCCAACGTCTTCACCGTCTTCAACCTCATCCTCGCGGTCGCCGGCGCAGCCACGCTCGCCTTCGGCGAGTGGGAGGACGCGCTCTTCCTCGGCGTGCTCGTCTCGAACACGGGCATCGGGATCGTGCAGGAGGTGCGGGCGAAGCGGGCACTCGACCGGTTGAGCGCCCTCGTCGCACCGCAGGCGACGGTGATCCGCGACGGCCGCGCCCGCGCCGTTCCGCTCGAAGAGCTCGTCGTCGGCGATCTCGTCCGAGTCGAGCCGGGCGACCAGGTCGTCGCCGACGGCACGATCGAGCGCGCGGAGACGCTACGCCTCGACGAGTCGATCCTCACCGGAGAGTCGGAACCCGTCGCCCGCGTCCCGGGAGATGCCCTCCGCTCGGGCTCGTTCGCGGTCGAAGGCGTCGGCGAGTACACGGTGACCGCGGTCGGCGCCGACAGCTACGCGGCCCGCCTGACGGGCGAGGCGCGCTCGTTCCGCCACTCGCGCTCGCCGCTCGAGCGCGCGCTCAACCGGCTCCTCTTCGTGCTCGTAGCGGTGATGGTGCCCCTGGGGCTCGCGCTCGGCTACGCGCTCTGGCACCGGCACGCCGCGCTGCACAACGCCGTCCCCACCTCGGTCGCCGCCGTCGTCACGCTCGTCCCCGAGGGGCTGGTCCTGCTCGCGAGCCTCACCTACGCGGTGGCCGCGCTGCGCATGGCGCGCCGCGGCGCGCTCGCCCAGCAGCTGAACGCGATCGAGTCGCTCGCCTCCGTCGACGTCGTCTGCCTCGACAAGACCGGGACGCTGACCGAGCCGGCGCTGCGCGTCGTCGACGTGGTCGGGCCGCCGGCGCTGCGCGACCAGCTCGGAAGCTTCGCCGCCTCCTCCGCCGTCCGCAACGCCACCATCGAGGCAATCGGAGACGCCTATCCCGCCGCCGCCGGCGAGGTGACCGAGGAGGTTCCCTTCTCGTCGAGGCAGCGCTTCAGCGCCCAGCGCATCGACGGCATCGCCTACGTCCTCGGCGCCCCCGAGCACTTCGAGCTCGGCGGCCTCGCCGACAGCGCCTCCCGGGCCGCGGCCGAAGGACGGCGCGTGCTCGCCTTCGGCGAGACCGACGAGCTCGATCAGGAGCTCCCCCACGCGCGCGGGCTCGTTCTCCTGGCCGAGCGCCTGCGCCCGGAGGCGCGCTCCACCGTCGAGTGGTTCCGCTCGCAGGGGGTCGAGCTCAAGGTGCTTTCCGGCGACCGGCCCGAGACCGTCGCCTCGATCGCCCGGGACGCAGGAATCGACGGGCCCGCGATCGACGCTTCCACGCTGCCGGGCAACGACGCCGAGCTGGAGCGCGTCGCTCTGGCGCACGACGTCTTCGGCCGGATCTCGCCCGAGGACAAGCGGCGCCTCGTCGAGACGCTGCGCCGCGCCGGCCGCTACGTGGCCATGGTCGGTGACGGCGTCAACGACGTCCCGGCTCTGAAGGCGGCGCAGCTGGCGATCGCTCAGGGGACCGGCACCCAGATGGCGCGCACGGTCGCCGACGTCGTGCTCGTGCGCGGCGAGTTCTCAGCAGTGCCGGCGATGGTCGCCGAGGGTCGCAAGATCCTCCGCAACGTCCAGCGCGTCGCCAAGCTGTTCGTCACGAAGTCGGCGTTCGCGGGCTTCCTCGTCCTCTCGATCGGCCTGACGCCGACCGCCTATCCGCTCCTGCCGCGCCAGCTCACCCTCGCCGCCTCCCTGACGATCGGCATCCCCGCCTTCTTCCTCGCCCTCGCCCCCAGCACCGGGCGCTACAGCTCGCGCGGCTTCGTCCGCGAGCTCGCCCGCTTCGCACTCCCCGCCGGAACCGCGGCGGGGCTCGGCGTCCTCTCGTCCTACGTCTTCGCGCTGAACGTGCTCGACCTGAAGCTCGTCGCCGCCCGGACCGTGGCCGTCACCGTGCTCGTCCTCGTCGGCCTCTATCTGATCCTCGCGCTCGAGGTCGCCGGACGCGTCCGCGGGGCTGCCGTCTCGACGCTCTGCCTCGTCCTCCTCGCGCTCTACATGCTCGTCCTGCTCCTCCCGTTCGCGCGCGACTTCTTCTCGCTCGCGCTTCCCGGCCCCGCGGTCCTCTTGCCGGCGCTCGCCGGTGCCGCGCTCGCGATCAGCGGCCTCGCCGTGCTCGACGACCGCTTCATCCCCGGGCGTTCCGGTGCCGGGAAGGAGCCGGAAGGAGGCGAGGGGCCGTGCAGCTAGCGGTCGGCCTCGCACTCGCGTTCGTGTCCGCCGTGGCCGTGAACTGGGCCTACGCGCGGGAGCACGACGCGGCAGCGGCGATGCCGCGCTTCACACCGCGCCGGCCGCTGCGCTTCGTGTCGCTGCTGCTCGCCGACAGGCGCTGGCTCACCGGCTTCGCCACCGAGACGGCCGGCTGGCTCGTCTACGTCGCCGCGCTGCGCCTCGCGCCGCTCTCGCTCGTCCAGGCCGTCTGCGCTTCCGGGATCGCCGTGCTCGCCTTCGCCAGCCGGCACGGACACCTCGGCAGGCTCGAGCGGCGAGAACGGCTGGCCGTCCTGGGCGCGGTCGGCGGCCTCGTGCTTCTCTCCCTCTCGCTCGTCGACAGCCACCAGGCCGACAACCCCCCCGGGTGGGCACAGGTGCTGCTCTGGCTCGGCGCCTCCTGCGCAGGGGCGGTCCTGCTCGCACGGCTCGGCCGCGGGCTCGCGCGCGGCGCGGCGCTCGGCCTCGCCGCCGGATTGCTCTTCGCCGGCGGGGACATCTCCGCGAAGCTCGTCACCTACGGAGGGACGTGGCTCGTCGCGCTCGTGACGCTCGTCGTCTGCTACGCACTCGGCACGAGCATCCTCCAGGGCGCGTTCCAGCACGGCGACGCGCTCACCGGGGCCGGGCTGGCGACGCTCACGACGAACGCGGTTCCGATCGCCGCAGGCTTCGTCGTCTTCTCCGAGCAGCTACCCGGCGGGGCGCGAGGCGTCTTCCAGCTCGCGGCGTTCGCGACGCTCATCGCGAGCGCGGCCCTGCTCGCGAGCACGCGAGAGGCGCCCTCCCGCGCCGCGCCGTCGACGGCGCCGCCCGGACCAGACGCACTGACGGCTGAGGAGGTACAGCCATGAGCCCGACCCCCCACCCGCACGCCGGCATTCCGGCTCCGCCTCCCACCGCAGCGGTCTTCGACCGGATCCTCGTCGGCGTCGACGGCAGCAAGCAGGGCTTCGACGCCTGCCGTCAAGCAGGCCGGCTCGCCGAGCGCGACTCGACGCTCGAGGCAGTCACGGTGCTCCAGCTCACGTCCCAGGTCGCCGCGGCGCTCCGCGCCGGACTCCTCGAGGACGAGCTCGAGCAAGCGGCGAGCGCGTGCCTCGCGATCGCAGCTCATGCCCTCGGGCCGGGCGCCGAGGTGCGCAAGCTCTACGGCCTCGTCGTCCCGCAGCTGCTCGAGGAGGCGAGGCGCCTCGACGCGACGCTCCTCGCCATCGGCTCGCACGACCACCCCCGGCTGGAGGAGATCCTGCTCGGCGGCGCCGCCGGCGAGCTGCTGCACCAGGCTCCGTGCTCGGTGCTCCTCGCGCGTCCCGTGCCGAACGTGGCCACCTTCCCCACGGAGATCGTGGTCGGCGTCGACGGATCGGACGAGGCCGAGCGCGCGTGCGAGGTTGCAGCCGGCCTCGCCGCCCGCTTCCACAGCACGCTGCACCGCGTCGTCGCGCTCGGAGGCAAGGACGTCGACTTCGACCTCGTCCGGAAGCGGCACCCCGAGGTGGAGGGCGCAGCCGCAGCTCCGGTGCCGGCCCTCGTGGAGGCTGCCGCCTGCGCAGACCTGCTCGTCGTCGGCAGCCGGGGCCTGCACGGGCTCAGGGCGCTGGGGAGCGTCTCCGAGCGCGTCGCCCACCGGGCCGGCTGCTCGGTGCTCGTCGTCCGCTTCAAGCCCCTCGCCGAGTCCACCAGCCCCGCGGCACTGCGATCGTGATACGTGCCTTCTGGTGAGCGATGAAGATCAGGCCGGGCAACGGTCTGCAGTGCATCGTCCCGAAGCGAGGAGGCAGAGAATGTCCAGCACGATGTCCAAGCTCAATCTCACCCAGGTCGGCCGCGTCGTCGTCACCGTCGCCGACACCGACCGGGCGCTCGACTTCTACACCGGCACGCTCGGCTTCGAGAAGGTCGTCGACGTGCCGATGGGTCCGGGGATGCGCTGGGTCGAGGTCGCTCTGGCCGGCGCCCCGACGACGCTGGCGCTCTCCCCGCCGCCGCCGGGCCAGGAGGCCGGCGGGAAGCAGACGGGGATCATCCTCGACACGACGAGCCTCGAAGCCGACCACGCCGCGCTGAAGGCGGCAGGCGTCGACGTCGACGAGGAGGTCAGCCGCATGGGCGACCCGGTGCCGCCGATGTTCTGGGTCCGCGACCCGGACGGAAACTCCCTGATCGTCGTCCAGCCCTCCAACTGATCGACCTGCGGACAGTCCATGTTCTGGCGCGCCTCCGCCTCGCCACGGGGGCGCGCCTCGTCCGCGCCCCGCGGGAGCTCTGGGAGCTGCTCGACCTCTGCGGCCTACGGGAGGCGGTCGGGCAGCCCGAACAGCGGGAACAGCCGCGGCGTGTCGAGGAAGAAGGTCAGCTCCCCGACCCGACCTTCTGACAGCCCTACGACCATGAGCGCCCACGGGGAGTAGCCGCCCTCGGGCTCCGGCTTGTACTGCCCCCACGCCGGCAGCCCGTTCGCTTCCGGCGCAGGCACGAGCTTCGAGCCCTTGCAGCCGGCCCCAGGCCCATAGAAGAAGGAGAAGATGTCGTCGCGGCCCTGCAGCCAGAGCGAGTACGGCGGCATCGACATGACCGCGTCCTCGCGCAGGAGGCCTGTGAGCCGGTCGACGTCGTACGCCTCGAAGGCCGCGACGTACCGTTCGAGGAGCGCGCGCTCCTCGGCGCCGAGCTCCGCAGGCGCGCCGACGTCGGCAGTCGCGAGTGTCGCCCGCGCGCGCTGGAGGGCGCTGTTGACGGAGGCAACGCTCGTCTCGAGCAGCTCCGCCGCCTCGGACGCCTGCCAGCGCAGGACCTCGCAGAGGATGAGCGAGGCGCGCTGCTTCGGCGGCAGGTGCTGGAGCGCGGCGACGAAGGCGAGCCGCAGCGACTCACGTCGCTCCGCCTCCTCTTCCGGGGTCGGCAGCGGCGTCAGCCACGTCACCTCCGGCAGCTCCACGAGGTTCTCCGCGACCGGAGCGCCCGCCGGCCCGAGATCCACCGGCCGCGCCCGCCGCTCGCGGCCCGCCAGCGCGTCGAAGCAGACATTCGTGGCGATCCGGTACAACCACGACTTGAGGGCGGAGCGGCCCTCGAACCGGTCGAGCGAGCGCCAGGCGCGGAGCATCGTCTCCTGGACGGCATCCTCGGCCTCGAACGCGGAGCCGAGCATCCGGTAGCAGTAGCCCGTCAGCTCACGGCGATGCTGCTCGAGATCCTCGGCAGCGAGGGAAGGAGCGCTCCCGGCCACGCCGGCATCCTTGCAGAGAGACGCCTACTCAGACCGAGGGCAGCTCGGCGGGATTCGCCTCCCGGCTCCGGTCGCCGCGCAGCAACAGCCCGCCGGCGACGAGCAGGAGCACCTCGACCGCCGTGATGGCGACGCGGTTGAGCGCGACGGCGCCGAGCGCCTGGCCCGGCGTCGCGATCGCGAGCAGCAGGCCGTACATCGACGCCTCGCGCGGGCCGAGCCCCGACGGCGCGAAGACGAAGAGCACGGCGACGATCGCGCCCACGGCGGCCGTCCCGCCGAGGAAGACGATCGAGGCGGGTTCCGGGTGCGCTCCGACCGAGCGCAGCAGGAGCCAGAGGGCGAACCCGCCGAGGACCCAGGTGCCGGCGTAGAAGCAGAGCAGCGCGGTGAGCGTCCGCGCGCGCAGCGTCGGCAGTTCGCGGGTGTAGCCGAGCCGTCGCAGCACCTTCCCGGCGAGCGGCCGGAAGACCTGTGGCTGGACGAGGATCGCGAGCACGACGCCGAAGACGATCAGCGGTGCGAGCGGCGCGTTCACGTTGTCCACGAAGGCGAGGCTGAGGACGAAGACGATCACGCCGGCGACGGCCGAGATCCCGGCCTCGAGCAGCATCGACGAGGTCACGAGCGCGGCGTCGGTGATGCCGGCGCGGCGGGCGGCGACGACGCGCGCCGCCGGCGTCCAGACCCCTCCGGGAACGTACTTCGCGAGCATCGAGATCATCTCGGCCCGCAACGCGGCCGGGTACGAGAGCCGGATGTCCCATTCGGCGAGGATCCGCATCCAGCCGAAGACGAACACGAGGTAGTAGCCCGCGAGGGCGAGGCAGCCGAACGCGAAGAGGACGAGGTTCGCGTGGCCGAGGTCGTCGGCGGCCGAGCGGACGGAGCCGCGCAGCGCCCAGCCGACGAGCCCGAAGAAGACGGCGAGCAACACGACCTGGAACACGCCGAGCAGCCGCCGGTGGGCGGAGGCGAACTCGGCCAGTCTGGTGAGCCTGCTCATCTCTCCACTGTTAGCACGGCGGCCCCACGGAGGTCGCCTCGACGGAGCCGGTCGAGTGCCTCGTTCGCCTGCTCGAGGGGGAACCTCTCCACCTCGGCCCGCACCGGAACCTCGGGCGCGAGCGCGAGGAACTCCTCCCCGTCGCGGCGGGTGAGGTTGGCGACCGAGCGCACGACGCGCTCGTGCCAGAGGAGCTCGTACGGGAAGCTCGGGATGTCGCTCATGTGGATCCCGGCGCAGACGACGACGCCGCCGCGGGCGAGCGCGCGCAGGGCTGCCGGGACGAGCGGCCCGGCCGGGGCGAAGATGATCGCGGCGTCGAGCTCCTCCGGCCCGGGCGCGTCCGAAGGCCCTGCCCACTCGCAGCCGAGCTCGAGGGCGAACGCGGCTGCGGCCTCGTCCCCCGGCCGCACGAAGCCGAAGAGGCGCCGCCCCTCGTGCCGTGCGACCTGCGCGACGATGTGTGCCGACGCGCCGAAGCCGTAGAGCCCGAGGCGCTCCGCGTCGCCGGCGAGGCGCAGGGACCGGTAGCCGATCAGGCCCGCGCAGAGGAGCGGCGCGACCTCGACGTCGCTGTAGCCCTCGGGGAGCGGGAAGCAGAAGCGCTCGTCCGCGACCGCGTACTCGGCGTAGCCGCCGTCGATGTCGTAGCCCGTGAAGCGCGCCGACTCGCAGAGGTTCTCGCGGCCGGAGCGGCAGTAGCGGCAGGCGCCGCACGTCCAGCCGAGCCACGGCACGCCGAGCCGGCGCCCGTCCTCGGTGCGGCCGACGATCTGATGCCCCGGGACGAGCGGGAGCTTCGGGTCCGGCAGCTCGCCGTCGACGACATGGAGATCGGTGCGGCAGACGCCGCAGGCGGAAACACGCAGACGGACCTGACCCGGCTCGGGCTCGGGCGCCGACACCTCCTCGAGCCGCAGGGGCTCGTGGGCGGCATGAAGCACCATCGCGCGCACGCGCACATCGTCTCACGGGACATGTCTGGGTATCAGTTGCCGGGGCATGTCCCGAGAGGCCATGTGCGGGTATCGGCTACCGGTACACGAGCGACGCGCCTGTCTGGAAGGGCCATGTCCAGGTATCTGTTACCGGGACATGTCCCGAGGGGCGAGGTACGCTCGCCGCCGTGGAGAGGACTCTTCCCTACAGCTGGTATGCGGATCCCGAGATCCTGCGGCGCGAGGAGGAGCGGATCTTCCGGCCCGCCTGGCAGTACGTCGGCCACACGGGGCAGCTCTCGGCGCCCGGCTATTTCGCGTGCCAAGCCGGCCGCACGCCCGTCGTCGTCACGCGCGACAGCGAGGGCGCGACCCGCGCGTTCCTCAATGTCTGCCGCCACCGCGGCGCCGTCGTCGCCGCAGGCGAGGGCTCCCGCGAGACCCTGCAGTGCCCGTACCACGCCTGGACGTACGGGCTCGACGGCAGGCTACGGGCCGCGCCGCGCAGCGAGGAGGAGCCGGACTTCCCCCACGAGGAGCTCGGGCTCGTGCCGCTCGCCGTCGACGCGTGGGGCCCGTTCCTCTTCGTCAACACGAGCCCCGACCCGGAGCCGCTCGCGCAGGCGCTCGGCTCCCTCCCCGCGCAGGTCACCGAGCTCGGGCTCGACGTCGACTCCCTCGTCCACCACTCGCGCTGGGAGGGCGAGCTCGACGCGAACTGGAAGATCGTCTGCGAGAACTTCCTCGAGTGCTACCACTGCCAGGTCGCACACCCCGGCTTCAGCGCCCTCATCGACGTCTCGCCGGACGCGTACCTCCTTTCGAGCGAGGGGCGCCTCTCGACGCAGCGCGGGCCGCTGCGGACGGCGAGCCCGGCGGACGAGCTGCCGCGTGCCCAGTTCCACTTCCTCTGGCCGAACCTCGGCATCAACATCTTCGGAGGCCGGCCGAACATCTCGATCGGCCCGATCGTGCCGCGGACGCCCGAGCGGACGTATCGCTTCCTCGACTATTTCTTCGGCCCCGGCGTCGAGCAGGCGTGGGTCGAGGACCTCCTCGCCTTCGACGGGCAGGTCGGGCGCGAGGACCGGGCGCTCGTCGAGAGCCTGCAGCGCGGCATCTCTTCGGGGGCACTCGAGCGCGGCGTCCTCATGGGCCGGAGCGAGCAGCTGATCGGCCAATTCCAGGCGCTCACCGCAGCCGCGCTGCTCCCGTAGTCCCTCTCGGCGCAGCGCTGTAGAGTCAGGCCACCCCAGGTTTCGACGGAACAAGGAGGCAATACCGTGAAGCGTCTTCTCCCGCTGCTGGGAGCCGCAGCGCTCGTCGCCACCCTCGCCGCCTGCGGCGGCGGCGGAGGAGGCAAGACCACCAACACCTCGCCGGGGACCACACAGGCTGCGTCGGTGCCGAACCCGATCGTCTTCTGCAGCGACACGACCTACCCGCCGATGGAGTCGCTCGTCAACGGCAAGCCCACCGGCGCCGACATCGACATCGCGAACGCGATCGCGAAGCTGCTCGGCACGAAGGCGCAGATCAAGGTGACCGGCTTCAACGTGATCATCCCCGCGCTCCTGCACAAGAAGTGCGACGCGATCATCAGCGCGATGACCGACAACGCGGACCGGCGCAAGCAGGTCGACTTCGCCGACTACGTCAGCGTCGGGATGTCGCTGATGGTGAAGAAGGGGAACCCGGAGCACATCACCGGCATCGAGTCCCTCAGCGGCAAGACGGTCGCCGTCGAGGCGGCGACGACCGAGAAGGCCGCCCTCGACCAGGCGAACAAGGGGCTCAAGAACGCCGGCAAGAAGCAGATCACGATCCGGATCTTCCCCGCCGACACGGACGCGGCTGCTGCGCTGCTCCGCGGCAAGGTCGACGCGTACTTCGCCGACGCGACCCCGGTCCTCTACTACATCAAGCAGACGAGTGGGAAGTTCCAGACCGCCGGGCCGCAGCTCGGAACGGCCCCGGAGGGAATCGCGACCCGCAAGGGCGACCCGCTCGGCGCGCAGTTCAAGTCGGCGATCGCGACGCTGTACAGCAACGGGACGATGAAGCAGATCCTCGCCAAGTGGGGGCTCACGGCGTTCGCCATGAAGCAATAGGGACGCTGGGGAAGGCGCCGTAGCCGGATGCACCACCTGATCGTCGCCATCGAGTGGCACGTCATCTGGCAGCGGGTCTTCCATCCTCACAACGTCTTCGCCCGGGCTCTCTGGGCGACGATCTACATCTCGATCGTCGCCCAGATGCTCGGCGTTCTCCTCGGATTGCTCGCCGCCCTCGCGCGGATGTCGCACCTGCCGCCGCTGCGCTGGCTCTCGGCGACCTACATCTGGGTCTTCCGCGGCACGCCGGTGCTCGTGCAGATCGTCTACCTCTACTACATCTTCAACTGGCCGACGCTTCATATCGGCAACCTCTGGACGATCCCCGACGCCGCCGTCGCAGGCACTGCCGCGCTCGCGATCAACGAGGGCGCCTACATGCGCGAGATCATCCGCGCCGGCATCGACTCGATCGACAAGGGCCAGATGGAGGCCGCGAAGTCGCTCGGCATGCGCTACGGGCTGGCCATGCGGCGGATCGTCCTGCCGCAGGCGGCGCGGGTGATCGTGCCGCCGCTCGGGAACGAGTTCAACAACATGATGAAGACGACCTCGCTTCTGTCGGTCATCGGGGTGTACGAGTTGTTCGCCGACGCCCAGCAGAAGTACTCGCAGACGTTCATCGCCGACTACCTGCTCGGCGCCGCTTGCTGGTACCTCGTCCTCACGACCGCCTGGACCTTCATCCAGGCCTGGATCGAGCGGCGGCTCGCGGCGAGCGAGCGGGGTGAGGAGCTCACCTTCCGCGAGCGGCTGCAAGCCGCGTGGAACCCGGTGAGCGCCTGGGCGCGGGGGGCGCGATGAGCGGCGACGGTCGTCATGCGAGTGCCGAGGAGGTGCACAAGCACTTCGGCCGCCTTCACGTGCTCAAGGGAGTCTCGCTCGAGGTCACGAGGCGCGAGACCGTCTGCATCATCGGGCCCTCGGGCTCGGGCAAGACGACGTTCATCCGCTGCATCAACCACCTCGAGAAGATCGACTCGGGCCGGATCGAGGTCAACGGCCACCTGATCGGCTACCGGCAGAAGAACGGGAAGCTCGTCGAGGACAGCGAGCGCAACATCGCGCGCCAGCGGACGCAGATCGGCATGGTCTTCCAGCGCTTCAACCTCTTCCCGCACAAGACGGCCTTCGAGAACGTGATCGAGGCCCCCGTGCGCGTGCTGGGAACGCCGAAGGAGCAGGCGGTCGAGGAGGCGCGGCTCCTACTCGGCCGGGTCGGGCTCGGCGACAAGCTCGACACGTATCCCGGCAAGCTCTCGGGCGGCCAGCAGCAGCGGGTGGCGATCGCCCGCGCGCTCGCCATGAAGCCGGCGCTGATGCTCTTCGACGAGCCGACGAGCGCTCTCGACCCGGAGGTGATCGGCGAGGTGCTCTCGGTCATGGAGGAGCTCGCGCACGAGGGGATGACGATGATCGTCGTCACCCACGAGATGGGCTTCGCGCGAGAGGCCGCCGACCGGGTCGTGATGATGGACGACGGGCTGATCATCGAGGAGGGGACGCCGGAGCACTTCTTCGAGGCGCCCGAGCAGGAGCGGACGAAGCAGTTCCTCTCGAAGATCCTCTAGAGCGGCCGCACCTTCGTACTACGTGCATTTCGGGTTCGGCTCGGTTAGGGTCCAGCGCGTAATCCGGCAAGGGGTGGTGGATGGCTGGAGTCGTCTTCGAGGACGTAACGAAGGTCTACGCCGACGGCACGAAGGCCGTCAGCGACTTGAACCTGGAGGTGACGGAGGGCGAGTTCATGGTCCTCGTCGGGCCCTCGGGCTGCGGCAAGACCACCGCATTGCGGATGGTTGCGGGCCTCGAGGACATCTCCGGGGGAGTGCTGCGCATCGGCGACCGCGTCGTCAACTACCTCCCGGCGCGCGACCGCGACATCGCCATGGTCTTCCAGAGCTACGCGCTCTACCCGCACCTCTCGGTCTACGACAACATCGCCTTCGGCCTCAAGGTCAAGAAGATGTCGAAGGAGGAGATCGAGCGGCGCGTGCAGGAGGCGGCGAAGATCCTCGGGCTCGAGCCGTTCCTCAAGCGGAAGCCGCGCGCGCTCTCGGGCGGCCAGCGGCAGCGCGTGGCGATGGGGCGCGCGATCGTGCGCGAGCCGGCGGCGTTCCTCATGGACGAGCCGCTCTCGAACCTCGACGCGAAGCTGCGGGTGCAGATGCGCGCCGAGGTGAGCCGGCTGCAGCGCGATCTCGGCACGACGACGATCTATGTCACCCACGACCAGGTCGAGGCGATGACGATGGGCGACCGGGTCGCGGTGATGCGGAAGGGTGAGCTCCTGCAGGTGGACGACCCGCAGACGCTCTACGACCATCCGGTCAACCTCTTCGTCGGCGGCTTCATCGGCTCACCCGCGATGAACATGGTCGAGGCGACGGTCGTGAAGGCGAACGGCGGGTTTGCGGTCGACATCGGCCAGCAGCGCCTCGGACTCGACGAGGCGGCGCTCGCCAACCGTCCGGCGCTCCGCTCCTACGAGGGCCGGCCCGTGATCCTCGGCATCCGTCCCGAGGACCTCGAGGACGTGGCGCTCGCGCCCGACACGCCCGCCGACCGGCGGCTCCGCGGCACGACCGAGCTGCGCGAGGCGCTCGGCTCGGAGCTGGTGGTGCACTTCACGGTCGAGGGCACGCACCCGGCGCTGACGGAGGATCTGAAGGAGCTGGCGCGCGACGCCGGCGAGGCGACGGTAGGTCCGGAGGCGCAGGAGGGACATGCGCTCCTGGTCGGCAAATTCGGCGCGCGCGCGACGGTCGAGGAGAGGAAGCCGCTCGAGGTCGCCGTCGACACGCGCAGCCTGCACTTCTTCGACGTGGAAACGAGCGAGGGAATCTACGACGGGGTAAAGAGCGAGAAAGGAGCTACAGCGTGAGGGGCAGTCTTAGGGCACGATGGACACGCGCGGCGCGTCTGACAGCACTCGCAGCAGTGACGGCAGGCATCGTCGCGGTGGCGGCCGGCTGCGGAGGCGGAGGCGGCGGAGGCGCTACGTCGACGGCGACGACGGCAACGACGACGTCCAACGCGAGCGTCAAGGGCAGCATCAAGTTCTGGGGCATCTGGGCGGCGACGGAGCAGAAGGCGTTCCAGAAGGTGATCGCCGGCTTCAACAAGCAGTACCCGAACGTCAAGGTCACCTACCAGTCGAAGGGCAACGACATTCCGACGGTCCTCGCGACCGCGATCGCAGGCGGGAACCCGCCGGACATGGCCGACGTCGCGCAGCCGGGGCTCGTCTCCCAGCTCGTGCAGCAGGGGAAGCTGAAGCCGATCGCGTACGCGAAGAGCGTGATCGACGCCAACTTCTCGCCGGGGTTCGTGAAGCTCGGCGAGGTCGACGGGACGCTCTACGCGCTCCTCTTCAAGGCGTCGAACAAGTCGACGCTCTGGTACAACGTGCCGGTCTTCAACCAGGCCGGCGTCAAGGCGCCGAAGACCTGGTCGCAGATGACCAGCATCGCGAAGACGATCAAGGCATCGGGTACGCCGGCCTGGTCGCTCTGCGGAGCCTCGGGCTGGACGCTCACCGACCTGTTCGAGAACATCTACCTGAAGATGTGGGGGCCGACGAAGTACAACGCCCTCTCGGCGCACAAGATCAAGTGGACCGACTCCTCGGTGACGAAGGCGCTGCAGTACATGGCGCAGATCGTCGGTGACAGCTCGAACATCTACGGCGGCACGAGCGGCGCGCTGCAGACCGACTTCCCGACGTG
Source organism: uncultured Actinomycetes bacterium (assembly GCA_963775155.1). Taxonomy (GTDB): domain Bacteria; phylum Actinomycetota; class Thermoleophilia; order Gaiellales; family Gaiellaceae; genus Palsa-739. Next base: position 76,843 of record CAVZHU010000010.1, read on the forward strand.
CGTCGACTACGCCTTCGCCTCGCCTCCGAAGGCAGCGATGGTGCCCGAGGCGGACTTCGTCGCGGGCGAGATCCTGCAGGCGACGAAGGCGAAGCCGAACACCGGCTTCAACGTCGTCCCGTTCCCGTCGATCAACTCGGCGTATTCGGACGCGATCGAGACGAGCGGCGACGAGATCGTCACCTTCCGCGACACCCCGGCGGTCGAGGCGTTCATGAAGTACCTCGCCACGCCGCAGGCCGCGGAGATCTGGGCGAAGCTCGGCGGCTTCGGGACCGGCAACAAGAACGTCCCGGCCAGCGTCTATCCGGACGCGATCACACGGGAGACGGAAGCGCCGATCTCGACGGCCAAGGCAGCCGTGTTCGACATGTCTGACCAGCAGCCGGCCTCGTTCGGAGCGACGACGGGCCAGGGCGAGTGGGGGCTCTTCCAGCAGTTCCTCCAGAACCCGAAGGACATCTCGGGCATCCAGCAGAAGCTCGAGAGCGCCGCAGCGAAGGCGTACAAGAGCGGGAAGTAGGCTCTTGAGCGACGCTTCGATCACGGCGGAGCCGCCCCCCGGGGCGGCTCCGCCGGAGCCCCGGGGAGAGGGTCCGTCCCGGTACCTGACCGGGGCGTTCTTCCTTGCGCCGGCGCTGATCCTGCTCGGCATCTGGCTCCTCTACCCGACGGTCTACACGATCGTCCGGAGCTTCTTCGGCCGGACGGGCTACATCGGCACCTGGGTCGGGATCGACAACTACAAGACGCTGTTCACGACGGCGCAGCTCGTGACGGCGATCAAGAACAGCGCGATCTGGGTCGCCGTCGTGCCCGCCTTCGTGACGGCGATCGGGCTCATCTTCGGCGTCCTCACGGAGCGTGTCCGGTGGGCGGTCGCGTTCAAGACGGTCGTCTTCCTCCCGATGGCGATCTCCGCCTTCGCCACCGGCGTCACCTGGCGGATCATGTACCAGCAGAACCCCGATCAGGGCGCGATCAACGCACTCGGCCGCTCCGTCTCGGATGCCTTCTCGCCGGCGGGAGTGCTGCCGAGCGCGACTCCGTCGACGCCGATTTTCCAGCAGGGGCAGGGCGGAGCGCTGATCCTCAAGACGCCGCTGCATCCGAACGGGGTCGCGCTGATCGGGTTGACCGGCATCGCACCGCAGGACATGCCGACAGGCGCGCAGCAGGCGGTGAAGCCGCCGGCGAAGTCCGGCCAGATCGACGGCGTCGTCTGGCGTGACTTCAAGCCGGGCGGCGGCAAGCCGGGCGTCGTCGAGCAGGGCGAGCTCGGCATCCCGGGCGTCACGGTTCAGTTGCAGGACTCGGCCGGCAAGGTCGTGCGGACGACGAAGACCGACACACACGGAACCTTCGACTTCGCGGACGTCCCGCCGGGGACGTACAACGCGGGAATCGGAGCCCAGACCTTCGCGAAGCCCTTCGGCGGCTACTCGTGGCTCGGGCCGAGCCTGATCACGCCGGCGCTCCTGATCGCCTACATCTGGATCTGGGCCGGCTTCGCCATGGTGGTGATCGCAGCCGGCCTCTCGGCGATGCCGCGAGACGTGCTCGAGGCGGCGCGCACGGACGGCGCGACCGAGTGGCAGGTCTTCCGCCGCGTCACGGTGCCACTGCTCGCGCCCGTGCTCAGCGTCGTCTTCATCACGATGATCATCAACGTCCTCAAGGTGTTCGACATCGTGATCGCGCTCGCCCCCGAGTCGGCACAGTCGAGCGCGAGCGTCATCGCCCTCGCGATGTGGCGCACCGCGTTCAGCGGCTCGTTCGACTTCGGCACGGGCTCGGCGATCGCCGTCTTCCTCTTCCTGCTCGTGATCCCCGTGCTCGCTCTCAACATCCGGCGCTTCAGGAGGGAGGTCTAGATGGCCGCAGCCGCCGCCCCCAGCGAGCCCATCGTCCTCCCGTCGCCCCGGGACACCGCCGCGGCGAAGATCCTGCGAGCGCTCGCGAAGACGCCGCTCCAGATCCTGCTCATCGTGATCGGCGTGCTCTGGCTCGTGCCGACGGTCGGCCTCTTCATCACCTCGATCCTGCCCTCGGCCCAGATCGCCAGCGCAGGCTGGTGGAAGATCTTCGCCCACCCCAGCCTGGCGACGTTCGCCAACTACAGCGCCCTCTTCCACAACGGCGGCCTGACCGGCGCACTGAAGACGACCGCGTACATCGCAGTCGGCAACACCGCGCTCGTCGTCGTCGTCGGCGCGCTCGCCGGCTACGCCTTCGCCTGGCTCGACTTCCCCGGGCGCGACTGGCTCTTCATCGGCGTGATCGGATTGCTCGTCGTGCCGCTCCAGATGGCGCTGATCCCGATGTTCAGGCTCTACGACGCGTTCGGGATCGGCGGGACGGTGCTGAGCGTGATCCTCTTCCACGCGGCCTTCGGGCTCCCCTTCGCCGTCTTCCTCCTGCGCAACTTCTTCGTCGGGATACCGAAGGACATCCTCGAGTCGGCGCGCATCGACGGCGCGAGCGAGATCTGGATCTTCATCCGGCTGATCCTGCCCCTCGGCCTGCCCGCGATAGCGTCGCTCGCGATCTTCCAGTTCCTCTGGACGTGGAACGACCTGATCGTCTCGCTCACCTTCAGCGTGACGCCGATCACCGTCTGGATCTTCAGCCAGCTCCGCCAGTTCTCCACGAGCATCGACATCATCGCGCCGGCGTCCTTCATCTCCCTCGTCGTCCCGCTCGTCGTCTTCCTCGCCTTCCAGCGCTACTTCGTCCAGGGGTTGCTCGCCGGCTCGGTCAAGTAATGCCTTCGGTCGCGATCGTCGGCTCGGGGCTAGCGGGCTTCACCGCGTATCAGACCCTGCGCCGGGCGTTCGCGCCGGAGGAGATCGCCGTCTTCGGGACGGACGCCGACCCGGTGGGGGCCTGGCGGGTGCGGGCCGCAGCGATCCGGCAACGGGAGATGCGCTCGGAGAGCGACGGGCACTGCCTCCCCACCTCCTTCCCCGGGCTCGCCTTCTCGAGCGTGCGGCGGCGGCGCTCGTTGCTGCCGCTGCTCGACTCGGTCCTCGACCGTTATCACCCGACCGTCGACGAGTTCCTCGCCCATGTCGAGCGGCTGCGCGAGCGGAGCGGCTGGGACGAGAGCCTCGCCCTGCGCCGTGTCGGGCACGTGCGGGCCGTCGACGGCGGCTTCGAGCTCGACGGCCGGCCGTTCCGGCACGTCCTGCTCGCGACCGGCCATCCCGGCCTCAACGTGCCCGAGGAGCTGCGCGGCGATCCGCGCGCCGTGCACTCGTACGAGCCGCACGAGTACGCGTCGACGGTGACGGTCGTCGGCGCAGGCATCGCTGCCGCGACCGAGTGGCTGAACGCGCTCGCGGCCGGCGCGGAGGTCGTCTCGGTGCGACGGCGGGATCCGGTGCGCCGGCCGCTCAACGTGCCCCGCCACTACTTCTCCCGCCGCGGGCTCGCCGCCTTCCATCGTCTTCCCACCAGCGAGCGCGCGGAGCGGCTGAGGAGCCTGCTCGTGCCGTCGTACCCCCCGGGTGCGCGATGGGACGAGCCGCTGGCGCGCGCGGCCCGCGACGGTCGCTTCCACGTCGAGCAGTCCGTCAACGGGAGCGCGCAGGTGATCTGCGCGACCGGCTTTGTCCGCGGCTTCCGGCACGACCAGTTGCTCGCACAGCTCGTCGCCGAGCACGAGCTCGAGACGGTCGCCGAGTGGGTCGTGCTCGATCCCGACTCGACGGTGCCACAGTTGAGCGACGAGACCCGCACGCTGGCCGTCGCGGGCGCGCCGGCGCGGTGGGCGTTCCCCGCCGCCGACACGCTCGTCGGCGCGAAGTACGCGGCCCACCGGTTCCTGCGGAGGGTGCAGGCATGTCGTACACGCTGAGGGGACGGTTCGACTCGCGGTTCGCGGCGCTGCTGCCGCTCCTGCTCGGCTGTTGCGTGGCCGCCGGCATCCTCCACCGCTGGTGGCCGATCGAGCTGTGCGCGCTGATGGCGGCAGTGGGGCTCACCCTCGACTTCCAGGTCTGGCACCGCCTGCTCCCGTACCAGCCGGCGTGGGCCATGGTGCCCCTCGGAGCCGTCGAGCTCGGAGCGATGCTCGCGATCGTCTACGGCTTCAGCCTCCAGGCGCCGCTCTGGCCGGCGCTGGGGCTCTTCGGCGCGGGCTGGCTCCTCTCCGTCGTGCTGGGGCTGGCGGGCTACCCGCTGCTGCGGCTCGGCTACGCGGAGGACGGCGGCGAGCTCGGCCGCTACGGGCTCGTCGCAGCCGTCGCCATCTTCCTCACGCTCGCAGGGTCGGCCGCCACCTGGGCCGCACGGCTGCCCCCGGTCGTGCACCTGAGCACGGGCGTCCACCAGGGCCCGCTCGTCATCCGCCGGCGGGAGATCCTCCAGGGCGCTCCGGGCGCCATCGTCAAGGGCGGCATCGTCGTCGCCCACGACGACGTCCAGATCCGGAACGTGACCGTCGTCGGCGGCACGAACGGGATCTCCGTCGACGGCTACCGCGGCACCGTGATCGACGGCGTCACCGTGCAGGGGGCGAAGCTCGACGGGATCCACGTCCGGCTCGGCGGCGTGATCATCCGCAACTGCACGATCGACATGCTCGGCAACCCACTGGGCCAGGGCATCGACATCTCCTTCAACATGAACATGGGGATGAGCATGGTCGAGGGCTGCACGATCGTCGGCGGGCAGGAGGGGATCACGACGCACTCGTCGATGACGGACGTCATGAACAACGAGGTCAGCCGCACGACCGGCGAGGCGATCTCGATCGACGAGATGTCGATGGGCATGGCCTCCCACAACACCATCCGGGACGCATTGGGCATCGGCCTCTACTGCAACGACCGCTCGATGTGCATGTTCGACCACAACACCGTCATCGGGACGCGTCCCGACGTCGCCTCGGGTCTGCACACGCGCCGCGGTCTCGCCCTCCTCGTCAACTTCCAGTCGGAGGGCGACCTGTGGCAGAACCGGCTCGTCGGCAACCCTGTCGCGACGAGCGCACTCGGCAACTCGATCCTGAGCAGACGGTCCACGCCGAATTGGTAAATAATCTGTAACCAGGTTACGTATTACTGCTAACCTGGTTACGGAATGGCAGAGGCGACGGAGCAGAGACAGGACGCGATGGCGGTGGCCGACCGCCTGCGCCCCACGCTCCTCCGCCTCGGCCGCGAGCTGCGCCGTGAGAAGATCGCGGGCGTCTCGCCCCAGCAGGTCGGGCTGCTCGTCCTGATCAGGTACGAGCCCGGCGTCACCGTCGGCGGGCTCGCCGCGGAGGAGCGTGTCTCGGCCGCCGCGATGTCGAAGCGCATCTCGCGGCTCGAGCGCGACGGCCTCGTCGTCCGCACGCCGAGCGAGACCGACCGCCGCTGCGTCGGGCTGAGCCTGACGGAAGAGGGCCGGCACACGCTGCGCCGCGTCCGTTCCCGCCGCACGGCCTGGCTCGCGAGCCGGCTCGCCTCGCTCTCGCCCGCCGAGCGAGCCGCAGTCTCCGCCTCGGTCGACCCGCTGTCCCGCCTCCTGGACGAGGAGGAGGAGGAGGCATGACGGCGGCGCGGCGCACCTTCCGGAGCCTCGCCTACCGCAACTACCGGCTCTTCTTCGGCGGGCAGATCGTTTCCCAGACCGGCTCCTGGATGCAGCGGATCGCGCTCGGCTGGTACATCCTCCAGCTGACGCACTCGCCGTTCGACGTCGGCGTGATGGCGTTCGCGCAGTTCGTCCCGTACATGGCGTTCGGGCTCTTCGCCGGCGTCCTGACCGACCGGCTCGACCCGCGCCGCACCGTGCTCGCGACGCAGACGGGGCAGCTCGTCGCGGCGTCCGCGCTCGCGTGGATCGCGCTGGGCGGCTTCGCGCAGCCGTGGATGCTCTACCTGATCGCCTTCGTGAACGGGACGGTGCTCGTCCTCGACGTGCCGTCACGCCAGCAGCTCACGTACCGGATGGTCGGTCGCGAGGATCTGCCGAACGCGATCGCGCTCAACTCGTCCCTCTTCAACGCCTCGCGGATCTTCGGCCCTGCCGCCGCGGGCGTCTTGCTCGTCGCCGGCGCCGGAATCTGCTTCCTGGTCAACGCGATCAGCTTCGGCGCCGTGCTGATCGGGCTGCTGGCGATGCGCGTCTCGGAGTTCTTCCCACTCGAGGGATTCGAGCGACCGACGATCCTCGCCGGCACGCGCGAAGGCCTCTCCTGGGTGCGCGGCCAGCGGCGGATGCTCGTCCTGCTCGGCCTGACCTTCTTCCTCAGCAGCTTCTCCTTCAACTTCAACGTCACGCTGCCGGTGCTGGCCAAGGTCACGCTGCACGGGCACAGCTACGTCTACGGCTTGCTCTCCGCCGTCTTCGGGGCCGGCGCGCTCGTCGGAGCGCTCGCGGCCGCGTCCCTCGGCCGCGCGTCGATCAGGGTGCTGCTCGTCGGCGGCGTCCTCTTCACCGGCGGCGAGCTCATGCTCGCACCCGTCCACTCGGCGCTCCTGGCCGGCATCCTGCTCTTCTTCATCGGCGCCGGCTTCACGGCCTGGTCCGCGAACTCGAACGCGAGCATTCAGCTCGCCGCACCGGACCGGCTGCGCGGCCGGATCATCGGCCTCTACTTCTACGCCTTCAACGGCACGGGCGCGCTGGCCGGGCTGCTCGCCGGCTGGCTCGCTGCCACGGGCGGCACCGAGCTCGCCTTCACCTTCGCCGGTCTGGTCGGGCTCGTCGCGACGTTCACGGCCGCACTCAGCCTCGGCTGGAGCCCGCACGTCGCCGCGCGTCGGCGCGTCCACGCCCTGCGGCACGCGTAGCGCGCGATCCCTGAGAGGATGCGCGCATCGACGTCGCGCGCACACCGGACGAGCGCTTCACGGGACTGCCGGACTATCCGTTCGCGCCTCACTGGCTCGACGTGGCGGGCCTGCGCATGCACTACCTCGACGAGGGTGCCGGCGCGCCGGTGCTCCTCCTCCACGGCGAGCCGACGTGGTCGTTCCTCTGGCGCCACGCCGTCCCGCGCCTCGTCGCCGCCGGACGGCGCGTGGTCGCGCCCGACCTGATCGGCTTCGGACGCTCCGACAAGCCGGCCGACAGCGGCTGGTACACGTACGACCACCACGTCGAGGCGGTGACGCAGCTCGTCCACGAGCTCGACCTGCGCGGGCTCGCGCTCGTCGTCCACGACTGGGGCGGCCTGATCGGCCTGCGCCTCGCGGTCGAGAACCCGGAGCGGGTCGAGCGGCTCGTCATCCTCGACACCGGCGTGTGGTCGGGCCGCGCGCCGAGCGAGACGTGGCTCCTCTTCCGCGACGCGCTACGCCGGGTCGGCGGCGGCCTCGACGTCGGACGCCTCGTCGCGGGCGGCACGAGCCGCGGGCTCGCCGACGACGTCCGCGCGGCGTACGACGCGCCGTTCGCGACGCCGGACTCGAAGGCGGGCGCACTTGCGTTCCCGGAGCTCGTCCCCACGGAGCCGGAGCACCCGAACGCGGCCGCGCTCGACCGCGTCCGCGAAGGGCTCGCGCGCTGGGCCAAGCCCGCGCACGTGGTCTGGGGCGCCGAGGACGCCGTCCTGCCCCCGGCCGTCGCCGAGCGCTTCGTCTCGCTCATCCCCGGAGCGACCGGGCCGGAGCTGATCGCCGGCGCCGGGCATTTCCTGCAGGAGGACGCCCCGGACGAGGTCGCCGCAGCGATCGCCCGCGCGGTGTCCTCCGGCGAGAAGCCCCGCCGGGATCGGCGAGCGGGGCGGCTAGCCGACGACCCAGGTCTCGCCGGAGTGGAGGAGGTCGGCGAGGTCTCCCTTGCCGCGCTTCTCCTCGGCGACCCGGAGCTGCTCGGCCATCAGGTCGTCGTAGACCGGCCGCTGGACGTCGTAGAAGACGCCGACGGGCGTGCCGCCGTGCGTCGCCTGTCTCACGCGGGACAGGGCGAAGGCGAGGGTCGGCTCCTCGCGGGTCTCATCGTGGGTGAGCACGTTCTCCTCGTCGGCGCCGCAGACCTCGATCGAGCCGTTGCGACGCTGCCGCAGCGCCTTCTCGCCGTCCTTGCCCCAGGTGATCGGCTCGCCGTGGCGGAGGACGATCCGGTTCACGCCCTCCTTGTCGTCACGGACGTAGTCGAAGGCGTCGTCGTTGAAGATCGGGCAGTTCTGGAAGATCTCCACGAAGGCGCTTCCCCGGTGCGCCGCCGCGGCGCGCAGGACCTCGGTCATCCCGGCCTTGTCGGTGTCGATCGCGCGCGCGACGAAGGTCGCCTCGCTGCCGACCGCGAGCGAGATCGGGTTGAAGGGCCAGTCGAGCGAGCCCATCGGAGTCGACTTCGTGATCTTGCCCAGCTCGCTGGTCGGCGAGTACTGCCCCTTCGTCAGCCCGTAGATCCGGTTGTTGAAGAGGATGATCTTGAGGTTGACGTTGCGGCGCAGCGCGTGGATCAGGTGGTTGCCGCCGATCGACAGGGCGTCACCGTCGCCGGTCGCGACCCAGACGGAGAGGTCGGGGCGGGTCGTCGCGAGCCCGGTGGCGATCGCAGGCGCGCGACCGTGGATCGAGTGCATCCCGTACGTGTTCATGTAGTACGGGAAGCGGGCCGCGCAGCCGATCCCGCTGATGAAGACCATCTTCTCCCGCTCGATGCCGAGCTCGGGCATGAACGACTGGAGCGCCGCGAGGATCGCATAGTCGCCGCAGCCCGGGCACCAGCGGACCTCCTGGTCGGTGCGAAAGTCCTTCGCGGTCAGCTTCACGGTGCCGTTGCCGTTGCCCTCGCTCATACGGTGTCCACCAGTGCCTCGGCCGCCTCCGCCACCTCGGCGGCGCGCAGCGGGAAGCCGCGCACGCGGTTGAAGCCGATCGCGTCGACGAGGAACTCCGCCCGGATGATGGAGAGGAGCTGGCCGAGGTTCATCTCGGGCATGAGCACCTTGTCGTAGCGGCGCAGTACGTCGCCCGTGTTGCGGGGCAGCGGGTTGAGATGGCGCAGGTGGGCGTGGGCGACCTGCTTGCCGTTCGCGCGCACCCGCCGCACGCCCGCGGCGACCGGGCCGTACGTACCGCCCCAGCTGAGGACGAGCACCTTCGCGCCGCCCTCCGGGTCGTCGACGCCGAGCTCCGGGATGTCGGCCGCGATCCCCGCCACCTTCTGCGCCCGCAGGCGGGTCATCCGGTCGTGGTTCTCGGGGTCGTAGGAGATGTTGCCCGTCCGGTCCGCCTTCTCGAGCCCCCCGATCCGGTGCTCGAGCCCCGGCGTCCCCGGCACCGCCCACGGCCGGGCGAGCGTCTGCTCGTCGCGCAGGTACGGGAGGAACTCGGCGGCCCCGTCCTCGTCGACATGGTTCGGCTCGGTCGTGAACTCCGGGGTCAGGTCGGGGAGCGTGTCGAGCTCGGGCAGCAGCCACGGCTCCGAGCCGTTCGCGAGGTACGCGTCGGAGAGGAGATAGACGGGCGTGCGGTACTTGAGCGCGATCCGCGCCGCCTCGATCGCCGCGTCGAAGCAGTCCGAGGGCGAGCGGGCGGCGACGACGGGCACCGGCGACTCGCCGTTGCGGCCGTGGAGCACCATCAGGAGGTCGCCCTGCTCCGGCTTCGTCGGCATCCCCGTCGAGGGCCCGGCGCGCTGGATGTCGCAGATCACGAGCGGCAACTCGAGCATGATCGCGAGCCCGACCGTCTCGGCCTTGAGCACGACGCCGGGGCCGGAGGAGGTGGTGACGCCGAGGGCGCCGCCGAACGAGGCGCCGACCGCGGCTCCCACAGCCGCGATCTCGTCCTCGGCCTGGAAGGTGCGGACGCCGAACTCCTTGTAGCCCGCGAGCTCCTCGAGCACCGAGCTCGCCGGCGTGATCGGGTAGGCGCCGAGGAACAGCGGCAGCCCGGAGAGCCTGGAGGCGGCGACGAGGCCGAGGGACAGCGCCTGGTTGCCGGTGATGTTCCGGTACGTGCCGGGCCTGAGCTTCGCCGGCTTCACCTGGTAGGTGACCGCGAACGACTCGGTCGTCTCGCCGAACGCGTAGCCGGCCTGGAGCGCCTTGACGTTCGCCTCGGCGATCTCGGGCCGCTTCGCGCCGAACTTCGACTGCAGGAACTCGATCGTCGGATCGACCGAGCGCCCGTACAGCCACGACATCAGCCCCAGCGCGAACATGTTCTTCGAGCGCTCGGCCTCGCGCGGCGTCACGCCCTCGACGTCCGCCAGCGCACCCTTGGTGAGCGACGTCAGCGGGACGTCGTGCAGCTGGTACTCGTCGAGGGAGCCGTCCTCGAGCGGGTTCTGCGCGTAGCCGGCCTTCTTGAGGTTGCGGTCGTTGAAGGCGTCGCCGTCGACGATCAGCGTCCCGCCCTTCGGCAGGTCGCCGATGTTCGTCTTCAGCGCAGCGGGGTTCATGGCGACGAGCACGTTCGGCGCGTCGCCCGGGGTGAGGATGTCGTGGTCGGCGAAGTGGAGCTGGAAGCCGGAGACTCCGGGCAGCGAGCCCGCGGGTGCGCGAATCTCGGCCGGGAAGTCGGGCAGCGTCGAGATGTCGTTGCCGAGGAGCGCGGCCTCGGACGTGAACTGGGAGCCGGTGAGCTGCATGCCGTCGCCCGAATCGCCCGCGAAGCGGACGATCACCTCCGAGACCTGCTCGACCGGCTTTGGCACCGTCTTTCAGGTATAGCGCACGAGGCGGCGGCTCGGGTGGGCGGAATACCCGCAAGCCCCTCTGGGTTTCCTGCGGTCGCGTGCGCGGGCCTCGAGCCGGCTCCTCGAAGCGAGGTCGCCGAGAGTCGTCAACGGTGAGCGGTGTGGGTCGCCCCGTCGAGCGTCTCCTGCGTGAGCTCGAGCAGATGGTTCTCGATGATCTGGCGCCGCGCGTCGAACGGGCCGTTGATCGACTCGAGCCTCAGGTACCACTCCGCACACTGCACGAGCACCTCCTGCGCCACGACGCCGCAGATCTGCCCGCCGAGGACCGGTACCCCGAACCTGGCGGCCTCGGCCTCGATGAGGTTGAAGACCCGATGGAGCGGCGTCTCGAGGGGGTCGGAGATCTCCATCGAGACTGCCACGGCTCCGCGCTGCGTCAGCGGCAGTCCGATCGCGCCCTTGATGTTGGCGAAGCCGCCGCTCCGCGCCCGCACAGCCTTTGCCAGCCGCTTCGCGATGTCGACGTCGGTCGTGCCGAGGACGACGTTGAAGTACGCATCGTGTGAGCGTTCCGCGCCGACGATGGTCGCTCCCGCCCTGGGATGCAGGGCCGCAGGCCCGATGTCGGGCGCCCGGCTCGGCTCGTGGACGACCTGCTTCAGCCCCTCGTAGTTGCCCGCGCGGATGACCGAGAGCGTCTTCCGCTCCTCCGACCGGGCGTTCTCGCCGGTGAAGTACACGGGTACCTCGTAGCGAGCGAATATCTCTCGGCCCAGCTCCTCCGCCATCTCGACGCACTCGTCCAGCGTCATGTCGCCGAGCGGATAGAGCTGGATCGTGTCCACGGCGCCGATGCGCGGGTGATGCCCCTGCTGGCGCTCCATGTCGATGAGCTCGTAGCTCCTTCCCGCCATGTCGAGCAACGCCTCCAACAGCGCTTCGGGCGCCCCGATCACCTCGACAGGAAGTCGATTGAAGTCAGGGTCCGGCTCGTAGCCGATGAGCCTCACGCCGTCACGGCCGCGCAGCTCGTCGACGATTGCCTCGATCACGGCAGCATTCGTGCCGTCGCTCATGTTCGGATCCGAGAGGACGAAACGACTCACTGTGAACGCCTCCTACATGCTCGCCAACGCTCGCCGAACGCGCTGAGATCAGCTTTGGAGCACGGCGGCGCCCGCGTCATCCGCGACATCCCCGATCGGCATCCGGGGTTACCCGGATGCCGGTCACGGCGCAGCGACTAGCATCGGGCCATGGCCGTAGCCGGCACGTTTCTCAACGGTGTGCGCGTCCGCGTGGAAGACGTAGGATCTGCGTTGCTCGTGGACGTGACCCTGCCTCCCCAGCTCAGCGCATCGAGCCTGTCCCTCGACGTACAGGAGGGTCAGCTACGGCTCATGGCACCGAAGCCGGCCAGGCGCCACGCCTTCGACGAGCTGACCGAGTTCGACGAGCACACAGAGCCGCTCGGACACAGACACACCATCAACCCCAATGCGTCTGGAGTCTGAAGCCCCACTTCTCCGGACGGAGCTCCCCGGCCCGGAGGCGCAGGCGTTGATCGAGGCGGACGAGGCGGTCTCGAGCCCGTCGCTCACGCGGGCGTACCCGCTGGTGCCCGTACGGGGCCACGGCTCCCATATCGAAGACGTCGACGGCAACGTCTTCCTCGACTTCAACGCCGGGATCGCGGTTTGCGCCACCGGCCACTGCCACCCGGAGGTCGTGGATGCGATCACGCAGCAGGCGTCGGAGCTCATCCACTACTGCGCGAGCGACTTCTACCTGCCGGTGTATCAGCGCCTGTGCGCTCGCCTCGCAGCGCTCGCACCGTTCACGGGAGACGCCCGGGTCTTCCTGACGAACTCGGGCACGGAGGCGGTCGACGGAGCGATCAAGCTCGCCCGCTCCGCGACCGGACGCTTCCACATCATCTCCTTCCTCGGCAGCTTCCACGGCCGGTCATTCGGCGGGATGTCGGCCTCGGCGTCAAAGGCCAAGCACCGCTCCCCGTTCGGACCGCTCGTGCCCGGGATCGTGCACGCGCCGTACGCCGACCTCTTCGGCCTCGCCCACCGGGACCGGCCCGAGGTCGCCGTCGACAACTACATCGAGGACGTCCTCTTCCGCCGGATCGTGCATCCGGAGGACGTCGCAGCCGTGATCGTCGAGCCCGTTCTCGGCGAGGGCGGATATCTCGTTCCCCCGGCGGCGTGGATCCGCCGTCTGCGCGAGATCTGCGATGCCCACGGGATCCTGCTCATCGCCGACGAGATCCAGAGCGGTGTCGGCAGGACGGGCTCGATGTGGGCGATCGAGCACTTCGGCGTCGAGCCGGACATCGTCCTCTCCGCGAAGGGGCTCGCGAGCGGCATGCCGCTCGGGGCGCTGATCTCGCGGTCCGCGATCATGTCCTGGGAGCCCGGAGCGCACGGCTCGACCTTCGGCGGCAATCCCGTCTCGTGCGCGGCGGCCCTCGCAACGCTCGACCTCGTCGAGTCGGGTCTGATGGACAACGCTCGCCGCGTCGGAGAGCTCATCCTCCACGGGCTCGAGCCGCTGCGCTCACACGCAGGCGTGCACGACGTGCGCGGCCTCGGCCTGATGATAGGCGTCGAGTTCGAGACCGACGAGCTCGCGGACAGAGTGCAGCGGACGTGCTTCGAGCGCGGCCTGCTCGTTCTGCGCGCAGGCGACGAGACGATTCGGATCTCGCCGCCGCTCGTGCTGACCGAGGCGGAAGCGCACGAGGGTGTCCGGATCTTCGGCGAAGCCTGCGCCGCCGCGCTCTAGTACACGCGTTCTAGCCCGAGCCTGCGGTAGCAGGGATTCGCCCGAGCTCGGCGGGTGCAAACTCCCACTGCACAGGGTCGAGCGACACGGGATCGACGCCGCGGGCGATGAGCGCGCCGGCGACGATCTCCCGGCGGGCGGCGTCCCAGGCGAGGACGTGCGCGACGGATGCTCCGAAGGTGTTCGTGTTCGGAGGCTCCTGGGTCGCGTCGACGTACGCCGTGTCCCAAGCGTTGCGCTGCCGGATGTCGTTGACGAGCTGGGCGAACGCTGTGCCCGCCTCGCGTAGACGCGCTCGCATCCCCTCGATCGATGTGTCGGACTTCGCAGGCAGCGTATGCCCGGAGGTTGCGGCGACCCACATCTCCTTCGCGAGCACGAGCCGGTTGAGCATCGCGCGGAGAGACGGCGACGTCTCCGTGAACGCAACGCTCGGCGGGTTCAGCTCGATCGGCTCGTCGAGCTCCTCCTCCGACAGCTGTCTGGCGCACCTGAGCAGGCGCTCGGTGAGCCAGTTGCCGTGCTCCACCAGACGGTCCGTGAGGTCCATCGTTGGCCTCCTTTCCCGCAGTCGGGTTCCGGCTGCTCGCGCAGGCGGCACATAATGTACGCCGTTCGGCGCATCGAGGCGGTGGTCGCCGGCGGTGAGTCCCCGGTGCGCGAGCGGCGACATCCCGAAGGCCCGCCGGAAGGCGTGGGTGAACGCCTCGGCGGAGCCGTACCCCGCGTTGCAGGCGACCGCGGAGATGGGAAGGCTCGTCGACCTCAACTGGTCGGCTGCCCGCTCGAGCAGAAGCCTGCGCCGGAACGCCCCCGGCGCCTCGCCGAGCATCCCCTTCACGACGTGATCGAAGTGGTACCGGCCAAAGTGGACTCGCTCAGCCAGCGCCTCGCCGTCGACGTCGTCGTCGAGGCTGTCGACGAGTACGTCGAGAATCCGGCGGCGAATATCTTCCGAGACACCATCCTGGGTCGTCTGCACCGTCACACCTCGTTGGGCTGGCACTGCGACGCTAGCGGCTGTGTTGTCCACGCGTTGGCGAGGCTATTGTGACCACCCTCCACAGGCTTCGGTAGTTGACCGCAGGCACCCACGGCCCGCCTACCTATAGCGAATGTGGGCCGGGAACGCGCCGGCGGCGGTCAGGCCGCCGCTTCGGTGACGAGCCGCGCCCCGATCTCGCTGCGCGTCCGGACGTCGAGGAGCTCGAGCGGCACGCCGTACGCGAGCAGGTCGAGCGCGACATCCGCGACGTCGAAATGCTTGCCGTCCGGCCGGTTCGCGGGCAGGAACAGCTGCGCCACGTACGCATGCGTGGCGCGATAGCCCTGCGAGCACTCCAGCACCCTTCCCCAGAGGCGCACGCGGCCCACCGCGCGTGGGACGTAGTCGTCTTCGAGCGGGATCGGCGGCAGGGGCGAGATGTCGGCCCAGTTCGGGACGTAGTACTGCAGGGCCTGGTCCGGCGTCGCCGCACCGTAGATGCCGCACTGACAGGTCCGGTGCGGTGGCGCGTGCCGCGCGTGATACTGCAGGCCTCCGGCAACGACACGATCACGGTGACAGGTCGCCTCGAGCGGGGCGCCCACCGGCCAGGGATCCCCCATGTGCGTCGACCGCAGGCGCCAGCCGTCTCGCGTGTGCGCGACATTCCACGCCCGCCAGGCGACGACGGGCTCGAGCGTGTCGGGCACCCTTTCGCCCGACGAGAAAGAATGGATTTCTACGCCGGGATCTCCTCTGGCCTCGGCGTCACCGCCGGCGTCTCTACGGGCTCGCTGGGCTGGAGGGGCTGCACGGGGTTCTCGATCGGCTCGACGATGATCTCGCGAATGGGGTCGCCGATGTCCATGAACTGCAGGCTCCTTTCGTCCGGCGCGGAATGCGCTCCACCGCGCGCGAGTGTACCGCGGGGAGAGGACGCGCAACAGGGGGGCACGGGTCGTCGACGACGAGCAGGACATCCGCGCGGCCGACAGGCTGGAGGGGCGAAAACCCCTGCACAGGAGCGGAAGAAGCCCGGCCGGCGCATCGCGCCGGCCGGGCTTTCCGTCGATCAGAAGCCCTTGATCTGCTTCGGGAAGTAGTCCACGCACTCGCTCTCGCGGTAGACGTCGAGCGTCGTGCAGTGGAGCGCTCCGCCGAACGGGATGACCTTCTCGTACGGGATCGGGACGACCTCGAAGCCGAGCTTGTCCAGCTGCTCCGGCGTACGCCGTCTCGCCGGCCTCGACGAACACCGTCTTCTCGTCGAACGAGAAGGTGTTCATCGAGATCCAGCTCTTCCCCTCGTACAGGCCGGTCAGGTACACGTCGTTCTTGTGCACCCTGGTCGGGCGGGCCGCCGGGATGAGCTCCCAGTCGTTGATCTTGAAGAGCTCGAAGACCCGCTCGTCCGTCGGTGCCCAGTCCGGGTTGTAGATGCAGAGGCCCGGGCGGAGCGGCACGAAGTTCACGTCGATGTGCCACGGGTGGAAGTTGTCCGGCTTCCCGCTGTCCGACGGCGGGGAGTCGAAGTACATGGCGTGGTAGCGGATTCCGAGCTCGCTTGAACATCCGCTGCAGCCACTCGAAGCCCCGCGGGTTGGTGACGCAGGAGACCTGGTGGAAGACGTCCTTGCCGAAGCGCATGGCGTCGGCGGCGTCCATCAGCGTCTCCCTGTCGGTGAGCTGGAACTCGCCCTTGTGCAGCTTCTCGAGCTTCTCCTCGTCCGTCCAGGTGTGCTCGAAGTCGTAGTAGTAGTTCCGGACGTACGACTCGTCGGTCAGCATCGGGAACGGTGCCGAGAAGTGGACCGCCTCCGGGTCCTCGCGGACGTACTTGTCGAAGATCGGGCGGAGGTTGAAGCGCTCGTACACGCGCGACCGGCGGACGGTCGTGCAGTCGAGGATGTAGTGGCCGTGGATCATGCAGACGTCACGGACGTTGTTCACGCCGTGGGCGTTCATCTGGATCCAGCCGAGGCCCTGACCCGCAGCGGCTTGTTGAGCATGAACGGCATGGATGTCGATGCGGTCGACGATCGCCCCGCGCTTCTCGATCTGGCCGTAGAAGTAGTCCATCTGCTCGTTCGCCGCGTCGACCATGTCCTGCGGGAACGGGCCGTACTGGGGAAGCGGGAACCCGCCGCGAGGCAGGTCGTACCACCAGGCCGGCTCGGGAGCCGGGACGTTGGTGCCCTCGGGGCGCCCGCCGATCACGCGCTTGAGCGGTGACCACTCGTCCCATGATTTGACGATCTTGGGCATGACAAATACGTCCTTCCTTATCGATTGCTGGTTCCTAGAGGCCTTGCTTCTTGACGAAGTCGTCCGAGGACGTCGTCCGAGATTCGGCCGGCCGATCTCCTGCAGGTCGTAGTACACGCGCGTCGACGGCTTCTTGATGTTGATGATGCGGGCCAGGTCGATCGGCGTTCCGACGATCACCGCGTCGCAGTCGACCGCATTCACGGTGTCCTCCATGTCCTTCAGCATCTGGCCGCCGTAGCCCTCTGCCGGGAGCATGTCGGTGACGTGCGGGTAGAGCTTGAACATGTCGACGAGGCTGCCCTTGAGGAACGGCCGCGGGTCGACGAGCTCGGCTGCGCCGAACTTCGTCGCCGCGACCTTCGCGGCACCGGTCGTCATGTCGCCGTGCGTGACGGTGGGGCCGTCCTCGATCACGAGGACGCGCTTGCCCTTGATCAGCGACGGATCGTCGACCGAGAGCGGCGACGCCGCGTCGATGACCGTGGCGTTCGGGGCGGCCGCCGCGACGTTCTTGCGCACGGTCGCGATCTCGTCCGGGGTCGCGCTGTCGATCTTGTTGATGACGACGGCGTCGGCCAGCCTGAGCGTGACCGCGCCCGGCCAGTACGTGAGCTCGTGGCTCGGGGCGAAGCGGGTCGACGACCGTGACCATCAGGTCCGGCTCGTAGAACGGGAAGTCGTTGTTCCCGCCGTCCCAGAGGATCACGTCGCAGCCGTCGGGATCGTTCTCGACCTGCTCGAGGATCGCCGCGTAGTCGACGCCGCAGTAGATGACGTTGCCACGGGTGACGTGCGGCTCGAACTCCTCCATCTCCTCGACCGTGCAGTTGTGCTTCTCGAGATCGGAGATCTCGGCGAAGCGCATCACCTTCTGCGCGTTCAGGTCGCCGTACGGCATCGGGTGCCTGACGGCGACGACCTTGAGGCCGCGGCCCATCAGGTTCTCGATGATCGCGCGCGACGTCTGGCTCTTGCCGGCACCGGTGCGCACAGCGCCAACGGCCACGACCGGCTTGGAGCTCTTGATCTGAGTGGCGTCAGGGCCGAGCAGGACGTAGTTCGCTCCGGCGCCCTGGGCGATCGCTCCGAGAGTCAGGACGTGCTGGAACGAGACGTCGCTGTAGGAGAAGGCGACGTCGTCGACCTTCAGATCCTTGATGACCTTGGCGAGATCGCCCTCGTAGTAGTTGGGGATCCCTTTCGGGTAGAGCTTGCCTGCGAGCTCGGCCGGGTAGACGCGATCGAGGATGCCCGGGATCTGCGTGCCGACCGTGAAGCCCACGACGTTGTAGGCCTCGTTGTCCCGGTAGTACGTGTTGAAGTTGTGGAAATCACGACCACCGGATCCAATGATCAAGACGTTCTTCTTCTCCACTGACTCGTCCTCCTTGCGACTCGTCTTGTCGCTGTTGAAGTGCCTAGGTAGTGATCTCCGTGCCGGCTTCGCCGGCGAGGGCGGCCTCGATCTCGTCGAGTTGGCAGATGATGGCGCGGTTGCCCGTCGCCTCGACGAAGCTCAGCAGCGCGTTCACCTTCGGCCCCATCGAGCCCGCAGGGAACTGACCCTCCTCGACGTAGCGCCGCATCTCGTCGGGTGAGACCTTGCGAAGCTGCTCCTGGTCGGGCTTGCCCCAGTTGATGCAGGCACCCGACACGTCGGTGGCGATCACGAACAGATCGGCGCCGATCTCGCGCGCGAGCAGCGAGCTGGCCGAGATCCTTGTCGATCACGGCGTCGGCGCCCACGTGGCCGCCCTTGCCGTCGTCGACCACCGGGATGCCGCCGCCGCCCGAGCAGATCACGATCCAGTCCATGTCGATCAGCTGCTTGATCTCGCGGTGGGGCACGATCCCGATCGGCATCGGCGAGGCGATCACCCGACGCATGCCCTTGTCGGTGTGGACCATCGGGTAGCGTCTTCTTCGCGGCCTCCTCGTCGGTGTAGAAGGGGCCGATCGGCTTGGTCGGGTTCTTGAACAGCGGATCGTTCCGATCGACCTCGACCATCGTGATCACGGTCAGGAAGTTCCGCTCGAGGCCGGCCTCGGCAAGGCTCCGCTCGAGAGCCGCCTCCATCATGTAGCCGATCTGGCCCTGGGTCATCGCCCCGAGCACGGGAACCGGCATCTCGGCCACCTCGGTCGTGGCCTCCTGCTGGAGCAGGAGGTTCCCGACCTGCGGGCCGTTTCCGTGGCTGATCACGACGCGGTAGTCGGGCGCGAGCGCCACGACCTTCGCATCGGCACCTTGATGTTCTCCATCTGCTGCTCGGCAGTCCCGTCCTGACCCTTCTGGATCAGGGCGTTGCCGCCGAACGCGATCACCACAATCGGCTTTGTCGCTCATCGCAGCTCTCCTGTTCTAGCCGCCGAGAGTGGCGACCATCACGGCCTTGATCGTGTGCACGCGGTTCTCGGCCTCGTCCCAGACGACGGACGCGTCGGATTCGAAGACCTCGTCCGTGACCTCCATCGAGTCCAGCCCGAACTTCTCGCAGATCTCCTTGCCGAGCGTCGTGCCGCGGTTGTGGAACGACGGCAGGCAGTGGAGGAACTTCGTGTTCGGGTTGCCCGTCTTCTTCATCACGGCCGCCGTGACCTGGTACGGCTTGAGCAGCTTGATCCGGTCTCTCCCAGACGTCCGTCAGGCTCGCCCATCGAGACCCAGACGTCGGTGGCGATGAAGTCACAGCCCTTGACGCCTGCGGCGACGTCCTCGGTGAGCGTGATCTTGCGCGCCCGTGGTCTTGGCGATCGCCTTCGCCTCGGCGACGAGCTCTTCGCCGGGTGGAGGCTCTTCGGCGCGACGATCCGGAAGTCGAGGCCCAGCTTCGCCGAGCCGATCAGGTACGAGTTGCCCATGTTGAAGCGCGCGTCGCCGAGATAGGCGAACTTCGATCGCGCTCAGCGGCTTGTCGCTGTGCTCCATGAACGTCAGCAAGTCGGCGAGCAGCTGCGTCGGGTGGAACTCGTTCGTGAGCCCGTTCCAGACGGGCACGCCGGCGTAGCTTGGCGAGCTCCTCGACGATCTCCTGGCCGAAGCCGCGATACTCGATGCCGTCGTACATCCGGCCGAGCACGCGGGCCGTGTCTGGATCGTCTCCTTCTTCCCCATCTGCGAGCCGGTCGGCCCGAGGTAGGTCACGTGCGCGCCCTGGTCGTAGGCGGCGACCTCGAACGCGCAGCGCGTCCGGGTCGAGTCCTTCTCGAAGATGAGCGCGATGTTCTTGCCCGTCAGGCGCTGCTGCTCGGTGCCCGCGTAGCTTCGCCTTCTTCAGGTCGAGCGACAGGTCGAGCAGGAACTTCAGCTCCTGCGGAGTGAAGTCCAGCTCCTTCAGCAGGCTTCGATTCAAGAGGTTGAATGCCATGACTGCTCCCTGTAGCTACGGATGAATGCCGACCGGAGGCCGCACTGCCGAGTATGGGGACGGGGGGTCGACCCATCTCGATCGTGATTGCGGTGTTCGCTCGCCGGCCCACTATCAATGTGGAAAACTCCCTATGGGCGATTCCGGCCTCCCGAAGGGCGATTCCGGCCTCGCCCCCGATCTGATCGAGTCCTGGCGGGCCGGCGGGTGCGTGGCGTCCGTCAGGCGGATGCAGGGCCGGCACTCGGCGTCGAGCCGCTACCGCCGGCTCTCGGGGCCGGAGGCGGAGGGCCGCTGCCGGTGCTACCGGAGCTCGGAGGCACCCACCAGAAGCGGCCGGGGACGCACGAACGTCACCTGGCCCCGCCGGGCCAGTCGCCCTCGCGGGGCCGGACCGTTCAGTGCGCACGCGGCCGCTGCCGCGCGCCTCGGCTACCCGGTCACAGCACGGAGCGGCACGATCCGGGAACCGTGCGGCCAGGCAGCCCGGCTACCTTCGCCCGGCTCCCGCAGCAGCGGCTACACCGCTCCGTACCGGCGCGACCATGCTCTCGACCCGGTGCGAAGCGACGGCGCGCCTCAGATGCCCGAGCCACGCCAGACCGCGGAGCGCACAGCACCGCGAGGACGCCGATGATGATGAACGTGGCGATAACCTGGCCCTGCTCGGCAAACGCAATCACTGTAGGCATCTCAGACCTCCGCCGTGGATGCTCCGCACTGGGGCGGTTGGATTCCTGGTTACGCATCGAAGTACCACGTACTCGCGCCCGGAGGCGAGCGCGAGCCAGCGTAGCGAGCCCTTCTCGAAGACGAGCGCCAGCTGCGAGCGAATCGCCGGGCCGCGCACGCCGTCCGTCCCCAGATGGAAGCGGAGCGCCGCGGCCCCGGCGACGGGCCGGCCTTGTCCTCGACGACGTGGCAGCGCCGGCAGAGCGTCGACGTAGCCGGCGATCTCGTCCATTTCGCCCTCGCCGCCCGTCGCGTGGACGTGCAGGTCCTTCGCCGCGCCGCAGCGCGTGCACTTCCGACCGTCCCGGTCGAGCACGTCCTGCCCGTGTACAGCCAGCGCTTCGAGCCGCGCCTGCCGAGCCGCGTCAGGCTCCGTGCCCGGGCTGCGACCTCGCGCTCCTCGTCGCAGTGGCAACCGCGGGACGGTCGAGCGCGGACTCGATCTCGTCGGGCTGGAGGAAGAGCGGCATCGTCACCTCGCCGAGCCCGCGCGACTGGCGGATGTAGTTGAGCATCTCGACGACGAGCTGCAAGGTGTGCCTCGCGGCCGGCAGGGTGAGGTTGTCCGGTAAGGTGGCGGTCGTGTCGTTCCGTCTCGATCCGGGCAATGCGGAAGACGGAGGGAGCACCGTCCAGACTGGGCATGAACTCGTGGACGCCCGCCAGCAGCAACTCGATCTCGTCCTGGCGCGCGCCGAGCTCGGGCTCCCCCTGGCGACGGCACATGCCGGCGACGCGCCGGCGGGCCTCGCCGCGGACGTCGTCGAGCGTCCGCAGCTTCGGCGAGGGTGGATGCCGTCACGGCGTGATCTTCATGGCCGTCACGACACCGGGGGCCCCGCGAACGGGCCCCCGGATGTCGATCGGACCGACGTTCCGATCAGGCGGGGGTGAAGCCGGGCCGTCCTGGCGGCGGAGCTGCCGGAGGCGTGTAGCCCTTGAGGTCCTCGCCGTTGATGATGTCGTCCTCGGGCGGGACGTAGTCCACGATCCCGTGCCGGAGGTAGCCCGGCGACTTCTTCTGCGTCAGGAGCGCCACGCGAGACGAAGCGATCACGACCGAGATCACCGGCGGGATCATCGTCTCGATCCCCGCGTACGAGAGCGCGTCCGCGGACGGGATGGAACAGGATCGAGTTCATGTACAGGTACCCGATCAGCCGGGCGATGGAGCCGACGACCAGCGACGCCAGCGCCGCCGTCGGTGTTCGACTTGCTCCAGAACAGCCCGCAGCATCAGCGGGACGAGCGCGCCGGCGAAGACGATGTCGAACGCCAGCACGAGGTACTTGCCCGGGCTGCGGGCTGCGCCAGGCGATCGCGAAGGCGCCGAGCATGACCGGGATCAGGATCATCCGGGTCGGCGATGAGCAGCTGCCTGTTGCCCATCTTCCGGTGCGGGAACCAGGTGCCGATGATGTCGCGCTGGAGCAGGTTCCGCGAGACGACTGCCGACATCGCGAGGATGCCGCCGTTCGCGGTCGACATCGCCGCGCCGAGCACGCCGGCGAGCATCAGCACTCCGACCCAGGCCGGGACGTGGTTGATCGCGATCTCCGGGAAGACCAGGAACGAGTTCAGGCTCCGGATCTTCGGGATCAGCGTGAACGCGAAGATGCCGAGGAACGCGGTCGGGACCACCGTGATCAGCGTCACGGTCGCCCCCCAGTAGGCGCCGCGGGAGGCCGTCCGCCCGTCCTTGGCCGCGAAGACGCGCTCCATGAAGTCGAGCGCGACGAGGTCGCCGATGCCGAGCGAGAGGATCGTCGCCCAGTTGATCAGCGCGCCGTTGTCCTTGTCGTACAGACCCGAGAAGTCGGTGTAGCCGCCCGGCACCGCGTTGAGCATGTGGTCCCAGGACGGGCCGGCGTGCCCGGTGGCGATGTAGATGAACGCGGCCCAGAAGCCGATCACCGCCAGGTAGATCTGGAAGATGTCGGTGTAGGCGCACGAGAACAGGCCGCCGAACGCGGTGTACGTGAGCACGATCATCGCCGCGATGAACACGGCGAGCAGGAAGTCGATCCCGAACACCCGCTCGAGGATGAATCCCGACGCGGCGAAGTTGCCCGCGACGAGCACGGCGAAGCTGATCATCATCAGGATCCCGGAGACGCCCTCGACCGCCTTCCCGTAGCGCCGGAAGTAGAAGTCCGGCAGCGTCAGCAGCGAGAGCTTGTTCAGCCGCTTCCCGAAGATGAAGCCGGTCAGCAGCAGACAGACGACGAGCCCGAGCGGGAGCGTCGCGCCCGCCCAGAAGCCGAAGTCGTAGACGCAGCCCGGCGTTGCCGAGCGACGAGTTCCCGTCGATCGCCTGGGCGGACGAGCATCGTCCCGACGAAGAAGAGAGGGCAGGCTCTTGCCTGCCACGATGTAGCGCCGGCTGCTCCCCTTGACGAACCTCACGGAGACGATTCCGATCGTCACCGTGATGCACAAGAAACCGACGACGCCGCCTATGATCGGGGCGCTCGCGGCCGCAAGAATCCCAGTCATCACATTGCCCCTTCCCTTAACTCTGATGCGAGCGGTGAGCATTCGTGAGCACGTTCGCGAGTATCGGATGGTGTCGCAAGTCGAGCCTCATCAAAATTGACCGTCGGGGAGGACGGAGCGACGACCTCAGCCGACGGTCCCGCGCCGGCTTCCCGGCGCGCGATTCCGATCGGGGCGGCCCGAACGGGAGCGATCGGGCTCTCCCGCTGCCGCCGTCTTCTCCCGCCTCGGCAGGTGCGGACGCGACAGGTGCGGATGCGGCAGATGGACGTGCGGCACGTGCAGCGGGCCCGTGGGCGGATAGCTCGTCAGCACCCAGTGACGGAGGCCGACGAGGACCGCGAAGACGAACACCCCGCCTGCGACCGCGCCGCCGACGGTGGGCGAGATGAGCGGATTCGCCTTGTGCACCTCGACGTCGTACGGCTTCCAGCCGTCGACGAGCAGGAAGATCCCGAAGCCGAGGACGTAGGCGACCGCGACGTGCCATCCCTCCTTCACCCAGCGGCCGGTGTGCTTCGCCTCCGGGAAGCGGTTGCAGATCGCCACGCCGGCCGACGACCCGAACCAGATCATCGAGCCGCCGAAGCCGACCGTGTAGGCGAGCATCCCCCAGTCCTACTTGCCCTGGAAGATCGCCAGCGCCGTCAGGGGGATGTTGTCGAAGATCGCGCTGACCACGCCGAGCCCGAACGCCGTGTGCCACGAGGGCGAGGGGAGCGAGTTGACCGGCATCAGGCTGGCGCTGAGCACGAGCGCGAGCAGGAAGAGCGTTCCCTTGATCGCCTTCGGCACCTCGTCCCAGGGGATCGGCCTGATCAGGCCGCCGAGCGAGGATGGCGATCCAGACGCCGACGCCGGGCAACTCGATCAGGACGTTCGCGCCGATCGCGCCCGCGACGATCAGGACGACGACCGCCAGGTGGCCGGAGTCGATCGCGAGCCCCTCGGGCAGGTCGCGGATCGGCTGAAGGCGGTGCTGCGCCCGCGCGGCGACAGAAGCCGACGAAGAGGACGACGCCCCCCGCGGCGACGAACGCCCGGGCCAGCTCCCAGACGGGGACGCCGGAGATCCACATCATCGTCGTGGTCGTGTCCCCGATCGGCGATCCGGCGCCGCCGGCGTTCTCGACGGCGACGATCGCGGCCAGGTAGCCGACGCCGACCTTCCCCTTGTAAGAGCTTCTTCGCGATCACGCCGCCGAGGATCGCCGCCGCGATGTTGTCGACGAACGTGGACATGACCGCCACGCCGACGAGGAGCAGGAAGCCGCCCATCCGCCCGCCGCGGGAGCTTGCGCATGAACCACTCGGGCGCCCACGACTCCTCGAAGTGGCGGGCGAGGATCGCGAAGCCGAGCAGGAGCCCGAACAGGTTGAGCAGCAGCCGCCACTCGTGGTGCAGATGGCTCGGAAGGTCGAGGTCGGTGGCGATGCAGCTTGTAGGCGACGATGGCTGACGAGCCCGGAGAATGCGACCTCGAAGTTCTGTGGTGGAAGATCGCGACCCCGACCAGGGTCAGGCCGAAGAGGACGAACTCGAACGGGATCCCGAAGACCCTCATCCCTTTACCTCGGGCTCCGGCCGTTCGGCGAGGCGGGCCCACCCCGGGCCCAAGGGCCGGAGCGGTCGTTCCAGGAGTTCGCGACGTGCGCCGTGTCCTCTCGCCTCCGACCAGCGTTTCGGGGTGGCTGCCCTGTCGAGGCTAGGGAGCCGGTTCCGCCCCGGCGTCCGGAGGAACTCCCGATATCCGATCCGGGTCGCGCCGGACCGGCAGCCGTCCCCGAGGCCCCGTGCTCAGTGGTGGCGCAGGTGGAGCCGGACGAGGGTCCGCCGGCCGCTGCGGCGGATCCGCGAGACGTCGAGGCGTGACGCGTGACCCCCGACCGCGACCCCCGGTGCGTCCACCCCGAAGGGCTCGAGGGCCGGCACGGCAACCGGGCGGGCGTGCCGCACCAGCAGCCAGTGGCGCAGGGCGGCGTGACCGCCGAGCGCGGCGACGCCGGCGGCGATCGAGCCGCCGACGGTCGGGCTGACGAGCGGGTGGGTCGGATGCTTCTGGACGTCGTACGGGCGCCAGCCGATGAGAGCGACGTAGACGGTGACGCCGAGGACGTAGGCGACGGCGACGTGCCAGCCCTCCTTGATCCAGCGGAGCGTGTTCTTGGCCTCGGGGAAGCGGTTGCAGATAGCCACTCCCGCCGAGGAGCCGAACCAGATCATCGAGCCGCCGTAGCCGACCGCGAACGCGAGCAGGCCCCAGTCGTATTTCCCCTGGAAGAGCGCGAGCGCCGTGAGCGGGATGTTGTCGAAGACCGCGCTGACGTACCCGAGCCCGATGCTGCTGTGCCAGGAGGGCGAGGGCAGGGAGTTGACCGGCATCAGGCTTGCGGCGAACACGAGCGAGAGGAGGAAGGTCGTGCCCTTGGACGCCGTGTGCGCCTCGCCCCAGGGGATCGGCCTGATCAGCCCGCCGAGGAGGATGGCGACCCAGACGCCGACCGCAGGGAACTCGATCAGCATGTTCGAGGCGATCGCGCCGCCGATGATCATGACGACGATGCCCAGGCGCGCGACGTCGATCGCGTAGCCCGCCGGCAGGTCGCGGATCGGGTTGAGCTTGTGCTGTGCCCTCGAGGCGATCAGGCCGCTGAAGAGGACGACGATGACGATCGAAACGAACGCCCGGGCGAGCTCCCAGGGCGGGACGCCGCCGATCCACATCATCGTCGTCGTCGTGTCGCCGACCGGTGAGCCGGCCCCGCCCGCGTTGCTCGCGGCCACGATCGCGGCGAGGTAGCCGACGCTGACCTTCCCGTTGTAGAGCTTCTTCGCGACGACGCCGCCGAGGATCGCGGCCGCGATGTTGTCGATGAACGTCGAGGCGAGGGCGACGCGACGCAGGAGCAGGAGGCCCGCGGCCCAGCCGCTGGGGAGCTTGCGCATGAACCACTCCGGCACTCCCGACTCCTCGAAGTGTCTGGCGAGGATCGTGAATCCGAAGAGCAGCCCGGCGAGGTTGAGCAGCAGGCGCCAGTGGTCGTTGATGTCCGCGGTGACGCTGACGTTCGTCCCTGCGAGCGTGTAGACGAGCACCGCCGCCATGCCCGTGAGCGCGACCTCGAAGTTGCGCCGGTGGAAGATCGCGACCCCGGCGAGCGTGAGGCCGAAGAGCACGAACGCAAAGGGGATCCCGAAGACGCTCACTTCTTCGCCGTCCGTGCGAACCGCTCGTCAGTGGAGACGCTGCTGCGACCTCCCCTTGCGGGACGAAGCGCTCGTTCCGATAGTTCGCGACCTGCGCCGTGGCCTCTCGCCTCCAGGCGACGTATCCGGGCGGTGATCCCGCCGAGGCTAGGGATGCGGAAGCGCCGCGGCGTCCGGAGGAACTCCCGATATCCGATCCGGGTCGCGCCGGATCGTCCGCCACTCGTGCGCGAGCGTGCCGCCGTCGCCGATCTCGGCCGTCTAGGGGACTGTCGCGCGCCCGATCCGCCTGCGTAGCGGGTGGTTCCGTCGGGTGCGGGAGGTAGAGTCGCGCCCGGTGGAGCGCAGCCCGCGCCGGACGAAAGGAGCCCGTAGCCATGGAGCTCGGTGAGCCCGTTCGCGAGATCATCGTGGAGCCGATCGAGAACCCGTCGAGCCCCTCCAGCCCAGCCAGCCCGTCGAGGCCCCGGCGGTGACGCCGCGGCCCGAGGAGGTCCCGGCGTAGAGTCGCTCGAGCACTCTCTCTCGGGCGTCCGAGCGCCCGACAGCGTCGAGCCCGTGATCGCCTGGCGGGCTTGGAACATCACGCACACGCGGGGCGGCTGGCGCCTGCAGTCGACGCACATGGGCGATCCCTGGCCGGTCGGCGCCCCGCTCGAGGCGGCCTGCCATCGCGATCGCGTCGTGGCGGGAGGCATGCCGTACCACGCGCGGCACGCGCCGCCGCATCGGATGTGCCAGTGCGGCATCTACGGTGCGGCGACGCCGGGCCAGGCGACGGAGTACTTCGTCCAGAACTGGGCGGACATCTCGCCTCTGCCGCCGATCCCGCTCGAGGACGACTATGTCCCGCGCGCCGTCGGGCGGGTACGCCTGTGGGGAAGGGTGCTGGAGTCTCGCAGGGATATCGGGCCACGCATGCCTATGCGGCGCAGCTGTTCCTCCCCTCGCGCCGGCCCGACGGCAAGCGCTTCGACGTCGCGGGCGTTGCGCTCGACCTACTCGCGTACGGCGTCCCGGTCGGGCTTCTCGACGCACGGACGCGCAGCGAGATCCGGACGCGGCTCGTCGCGGAATCGGCCGTCTGACCGCCGCCGGCGCTCGTGCCGGCGCCGCGGCGACCGGTGCCACTACGGGGGCCGCCTGCGGCCTACTACCGAAGCCCGGCGCCTGCTCCACCACTAGCGTCGCTTGACGTGGACACGGCAGACTTCCTTTGCGCCCCACGAGGAGTGACGGTGCGGGCGGGACGAAGTCCTCGGACGACATCCGTCGCCGCATCGTCGACATCCTCGTCACCAGCCTCAACGAGGCGGTCGACGGCGACGAGCTGGCGCGGCGAGTCCACTTCGGGAAGTACCACTTCCACCATGTCGTGAAGGTCATGCTCGGCGAGTCGCCGGCGGCCTTCCGCCGGAGGCTCTTGCTCGAACGCGCCGCCGACCAGCTGACATCGACGAACCTCCCGATTTCCGCGGCCGCGTGCGACGCGGGCTACGGCTCCGCCGAGGCCTTCACGCACGCCTTCCGGCGGGCGTTCGGGAACTCGCCGCTCGAATACCGGAAGCGCGCCGCTCACGACCACCGCCTCGCTGCGCCGAACGGCGTCCACTACGTGCCGCCTCCACGGGCGGCCGTGTCTCGAACCCGCGAGAGGAGGCCGAGCATGGACCTCACAGACCGTCTGGTGGAGCACGACATCTGGCACACGGAGCGTCTGCTCGCGTGCGCCGGGCAGCTGTCCGGACGAGGAGCTCGACGAGCCGGTCGTCCTCAACCCGCCGAGCGCCGCGTTCACCGAGACCTCACCGTCTCTGCGCGAGATGCTCAACCGGCTCGTGCTCGCAAAGGAGATGTGGATCGCCTCCATCTCCGGGCGCACGCTGCCGGCGACCGACGACACGTCGATCGAAGGCATGCGCGACCGCCTGCACGATGCCGCCGCCGCGTTCAGGCAGCGGGTCGGCGAGATCCGGCAGCGCGACGCCTGGAACACCGCCTACGTCGACGCCACCCAGCAGCCTCCGAACACGAACACGTTCGGGGCGTCCGTCGCGCACGTGCTCGCGTGGGACGCGGCGCGCCGCGAGATCGTCGCCGGCGTCCTCGTCGCGAGGGGGATGACCCGGTCTCGCTCGATCCGGTGCAGTGGGAGTTCGCACCCGAGGAGCCGGTGCGCACCGCGGGGTTCGGAGCCTCGGCCTAGCTGAGCTGCGAGGCGCAGGCCTCGCCGAAGATCCTGACGCCTGCGCGCGCCTCCGCCTCCGTCAGCACGAGCGGAGGCGACAGCCGGATGGTCACCTCGCCCGCGCGGAGGACGAGCAGGCCGCGCTCGAAGCAGGCGTCCTGGACCGCGTCCGCGAGCTCGGCGCTCTCGAACTCGACGCCGATCATCAGCCCGACCCCGCGTACGTCTCGCACGCCGGCCTGCGATCGCAGCGGCTCGAGCCCCTCGAGGACGAGCTCGCCGAGGCGGCGGGCGTTGTCCATGAGGCTCGACTCGACGAGGTCGAGCGTGGCGAGGGCCGCCGCGCAGGAGACGGCGTTCCCGCCGTAGGTGGAGCCGTGCGTGCCGGTCGTCCACGTCATCGATCTCGTCCTTCGCGATCATGGCGCCCGAGCGGCATGCCGCTGCGCGATGCCCTTGCCCGCGAGCAGGATGTCGGGCTCGACGCCGGTGTGCTCCACCGCCCACATCTTCCCGGTGCGCCCCATGCCGCACTGCACCTCGTCGCCGATGAGCAGGATGCCGTGCTGGTCGCACAGCTCACGGAGGCGCCTGAGCCACCCGGCGGGCGGGACGATGTAGCCGCCCTCGCCCTGGACGGCTCGACCACGATGGCCGCGACCTCGAGCGGCGACACCATCTTGCGGAACAGGAAGTGCTCGATGTAGTCGATCGTCGGGAAGCCGTCCTTGGCCGAGCCCGGCGCCATGTCCATGTCGCGCCCGTCGCCGTAGTAGGCATGCAGGACGCCGGGCAGGAGCGGTCCGAACCCCGCCCGGTAGGCAGCCTTCGACGCGGTGAGGGAGACGCTTCCGTACGACCGGCCGTGGAACGAGTTGTAGAACGCGAGGATGTACTGCCGCCCGGTCGCCCAACGAGCGAGCTTCATCCCGCGCCTCGACCGCCTCGGTCCCGGAGTTCGTCAGGAACGAGCGAACGGCCCCCGACATCGGCGCGATCTCGTCCAGCCGCTCGGCGACCTCGGAGTAGATCGGCAGGAAGAAGTCGCTCGCGGAGTAGTGGATCAGCTCCGCCGCCTGTTCCTGGATCGCCTCGACCACCCTCGGGTGGCAGTGTCCGGTCGATGTGACCGCGATGCCGGCGTTGACGTCGAGGAAGAGGTTGCCGTCGACGTCCTCGATGGTGCAGCCGCGCCCGCGGGCCGGCACGAGCGGATACGCCCGCGTGAGCGACGGGCTGGTGACGGCCTCGTCGGCCTCGATCACCGCCCGCGCGTTGGGGCCGGGAGCTCCTCGTCCGCAGGCGGGGGGCTTCAGACTCCAGAAGCATCGGGGTTGATGAAGCCTTCGCGCAGCTCGCCGTGCTCGTCGTGGCTGTGGGGCTCGGGTGGCTTCGGCAGGACGACTCGCAGCAGGCCCTCGTGCAGGTCGAGAGACACGCTCGACATCGTGAGCTGCGGAGGCAGCGTCCGCCTCGACGAGCAGCGCGGATCCCGCGTCTTCGACGCGAACGCGCACGCCCTTGAGGAGGTCCCGGCCACGGTCATGGCTCGATGCTAGTCGGCGCGGCGTGCATGGCATCCGGGTATGCCCCGAGGCGGCGATCCGGGAGGTCTCTGATGACTTGCGGCTCGCGGTGCGCCAAAGCTGGTCCGAACGTCCGCGAGCCCGGAGGAGGCGGTCACGTGACGCGTTTCGTCCTGTCCGATCCGAACATGAGCGACGGCACCAATGCCGCGGTGATCGAGGCGATCGTCGACGAGCTGCGCGGCCGCGACGGCGTGAAGCTCGTCGGGTACGAGCCAGACCCCGACTTCAACCGGCTCCCCGTCGAGGTGATCGGCACGTCGGAGGCGCTGCTGGAGGCGCTGCTCGACATGGCCGGGAAGAGCTACGAGCTCATCGACATGGAGTGCCAGCACGGTCATCACCCGCGCATCGGCGCGGTGGACACGATCCAGCTCTACCCGCTCGCGGTATCGCGCTCGAGGAGTGCGTCGAGATCGCCGAGGAGCTCGGCAGGGAGATGTTCGCCCGGTACGAGGTGCCCGTCTACTTCACGGGCGAGAACGCGCGCGCGAGGAGCGGAAGACGCTGGCGGTGATCCGCGCCGGCAACTACGAGGGCCTCAAGAAGGTCGTCGACGAGCCCGAGCGGGCGCCCGACATCGGCCCGGCGAGCTCCATCCGACCGCGGGCGCGACGATCGTCGGCGCCGAGCCCTCGCACGACGCCTACTTCAACATCGTCCTCGGAACGACCGACATCGAGGTCGCCAAGAGGCTCGCGAGGCCGTGCGAGCAAGAGCGGCGGCTTCGCCAACATCAGGGGCGCGATCGGGCTGCCGTTGACGAAGCGCGGGTCCGTGGCGGTGTCGATGGAGATCTCCGACCCGGTCGAGACGCCACTCCACGCGTCTTCAACCTCGTCGAGGCCGAGGCCGCGCGCTTCGGCGTGCCGGTCGTCGGCGGGCAGATCTGCGGCCTCGTCGCCCAGGAGGTCCTCGTCCAGTGCGCCGAGTGGTACCTGAGGCTGGAGTCGATCAACGGGCCGTTCGACCCGAAGCGGCAGATCATCGAGAACCACCTCCTCGAGCTGACGGCGGAGGCGCTCGACCAGGCGAACGCGCTCCGCGCCGCTTACCCGCTGAGCCGGTCGAGCGGCGCACCGAGCGTGGCCAGGCTGCTCGCCAGCCGGGCCCACGCCCGTTCCTCGGCGCGCTCGTAGTCGTCTGCGTCCGCGGCCCGGGTCTCCCGGAGATAGCGACGCCAGGCGTTGCAAACCTCGGGGGGCGGCGGGCCCGCCCGGGTGGAGCCGGTCTGACGGGTGGAAGCTGCGAACCCCGCGCTCATGGAGCAACGATCGCTCCCCGGCTGCGGCGGCGCGTCGTGGCCCACGCTGAGCCGGCCTGCGCAAAGGCTGCAACCTCGAGGCCAAGCTCGGGCCGCCGCCGCCGGCCTGATCTGGCACACTCCGCGAGGTGGCGGCGGGGCCGGGGTCGGGACGCCTTCCGTTCATCCGTGCGCAGGTCGGCGGGGGAACGGGTCGGCGACTTGCGCTTGCAGCGCTGCTGTCGGCGGTGCTGGTTGCGCCGGCAGCGGGCGTCGCCGGGCGGTCGCGCCACGTCGGGCCGTACGCCGGGCTCGGCACCTGGCTCGACATCGACGCGACGCAGTCCTGGCGCCACCCCGAGCGGCAGGTGGCGGCGATGGCGCGGTTGAGGGGCGCGGACGCTCTACCTCGAGACCGGCAACTACAGGCAGCGGGTCGACCTCGTGCGGCCACGGGCTCTCGGCCGCTTCGTCGACGCCGCGCACGCCGCCGGGATGCGGGTGGTGGCCTGGTACCTGCCGTCGTTCGTCGGGCTGAGGCGGGACGAGCGGCGGGCGCTGGCGGCGATCCGCTTCCGCAGCCCGAGCGGCGGGCGGTTCGACGGGTTCGCGCTCCTCATCGAGGCGACCTCCGTCGGATCGTTGCAGTCGGTGCTACCGACCGTCTGCTGCGGCTCTCGGCGCGGCTGCGCTCGTCCGTCGGGCCTGCGTACCCGCTCGGGGCGATCACCCCCTCCCCGGTGGGAATGTCGCCTTCGTACTGGCCCGGCATCCCGTACTGGGCGCTCGCCCGCTACTAGCGACGTGTTCCTGCCGATGGCCTACTCCACGATGAAGGGCCTCCGTGGCAGCCGGGCGACGCTCGCCTACCTCTCCGCCACGGTCGCGGCGATCCGCGCCGGCACCGGCAGCAGGAGCGTCCCGATCCACCTGATCGGCGGGCTCAGCGGGGAGATGCGCGCCGGGGAATACGTCCGGATTCGTGCGCGCCGTCTCCGCCTGCGCGCCGCTCGGCTACAGCCGGTACGCGTTCCCCACCACCCGTCGCGCCGCCTGGCGAGCGCTCACGGCGCCCCGCCCCGCCCGTACGGCGGGCGATCGCCGGCCCTGCGGCTGACCGCGGCGCAGGCCCCCGGCCCGCGTAGGATCGAGGCATGACCCGATACCTGCACACGATGGTCCGGATCACCGACCCGGCGCGGAGCCGCGCCTTCTACGAGGCGCTCGGGTTCGATCCGGCGCGAGATGGACATCGTCCGCGACGGTGAGCTGGAGGCGACGAACTACTTCTTCGGCTCCCCGGCGAGGAGGAGAGCTCGAGTTGACCTTCAACCACGACGGCCGCACCTACGAGCTCGGCACCGGCTACGGCCACATCGCGATCGGCGTCGACGACCTCGACGCGACGCTCGAGCGGCTGAAGGCGCAGGGGATCGAGCCGGAGCGCGAGCCCTACCGCGTCCGCGAGGGCGGCTCGCTGCTCTGCTTCGTCCGCGATCCGACGGCTACCGGGTCGAGATCATCGGCAGCAGGGCCGCTCGAGCTCCTCCGCGAGGTGGTCGAGCGGGAGGTCCTGCACCGCGGCGGCCGCGGCCGCGTACGTCTTGTCGCCGAGCGCCGCCCGCGCCTGCGCCTTCAGGGCCTCGTACCGTTCGCCCTCGACGCCCGGGATCTCTGAACCTGCCTCGGCGAGGAGCCGGTCGGCGAGCGCGGCCAACGCGCCACGGCCCGCCACCGCTCGTCTGCCGCGGCCATGCGGGCGTACGTGGAGAGGGCGTGCGCGAGCACCTCCTTGTAGCCGAGGCGGATGCCGAGCTTGACGCACTCGCGCAACCATTCGCGCGCCTCGGCGAAGTCGCCGGTGTCGACCGCGAAGCCGCCGAGGTTGTTGAGCGAGATGGCGCGCCCGATGTCCTGCCCGACCTCGCGCTGAAGGTCGTGGGCCTCGGACGGTGAAGGCGACGGCGCCGGCGGCACCACTCGCGCTGGGCCGCGACGTGGCCGAGGTTCGAGAGGACCACCGCGAGGCGCTTCGCAATCCCCAGCGCCCGGAATCCCTCCGCCGCCCGCTCGAGCAGCTCGGCCCGCCTCCCTCCTGTCGTAGCTCCCGCCGACCGCCGCCGCGACCGTGCCGCGAGGCCTCCGCTCAGGCTCGGCCACACCCTCCTCGTCTCCGAGCTCCTCGTAGAGCCGGAGCATCGTGCTCCACCGCTCCTCCGCCTGCACGACATGGGCCGCCGCGGAGTCCAACGTGCCGGCGAAGCCGAGCGCCTTCACGCGCAGGCTCGGGCCACCGGTCTCCCGTCGCGGCGAGAAGATCGTCGGCCCAGCGACTTCCTTCGCGGAGATGGCCGCGCACCTCCCAGAGCGGCCTGGAGGCGGAGAGCAGGCGCAGCCCCAGGTCGACGGCGTCGGACCGCAGCGACCACTCCAGGGCGGCGCGGAGGTTGTCGATCTCTGCGTTGAGCTTGTCTATCGCCGCGGCCGCGTTTGCCCCCTGGGCGAGCGCCGTCTCGACACTCTCGGCGAGCTCGGTCAGCCACTCGGCGTGGGCGCGGCGGTCGCTCTCGGCGCGCGGCGCAGCGAAGGCGCGGATCGTCTCGAGCATCCCGAACCGGCGACCGCTGTCGCCGCCGCGGACGTAGACGAGGCTGTGGTCGGCGAGCGCCGCGAGCGTCTCGAACTTCACTCCGAGCTGCTTCGCCGCCTCCGCCGTGCAGCCCCCGGCGAAGACCCCGAGCGTCGCGAACGTCTCGCTCCCGTTCGTCGAGGAGGCCGAGGCTCCACTCGACGGTCGCAGCGAGCGTCGTCTGGCGGGGCGGGACGTCGCGCACCCGGCTCGCGAGCGCTGCGGCGTCGGTTCGCAGCCCAGCGGCGATCTCGGCCGGAGCGAGGATCTTCGTCCGCGCCGCCGCCAGCTCCAGGGCGAGGGGGAGGCCGTCGAGCCGGCGGCAGAGCTCGGCGACGTCCCCGTCCGCAGCGAGCTCGCTCCCGGCGGCGCGGCTGCGGGAGAGGAAGAGCTGCACGGCCTCGCTCTGCGCGATCTCCGCGGGCTGCGCGTTCGGCGGCGGCAGCCGCAGCGGCTGAACCCGGTACTCGTGCTCGCCGGACAGGGAGAGCGGCACCCGGCCGTCGCGAGCACGCGCAGGCGGGGCGCGGCCCGCAGGAGTGCGGCCACGACCTCGATGCCGTCCAGGAGCTCGTTCTTCGACGTCGTCGAGCACTAGGAGGAAGGAGGTGTTCTCCATCCTCAGCCGCCACTGCCTCGACCGAGGCAGGCCCCTCGATCGCGAGCGTCTGTGCGACGGTCGGGAGGAGCAGCTCGGGATCGGCGACGGGCGCGAGGTCGACGAACGCGACGCCGCTGCCGGACTCCGCGCGCAGCGCTTCGGCGGCGGCGAGTGCGAGCCGTGTCTTTCCCGTGCCGCCCGGCCCAGCAGCGTCAGCAGCCGCGCCTCCGTTCGCAGCAGCGCCACGACGGAGGCGATCTCCAGACGTCGTCCGACGAGCGGGGTCGCGGGCGCGGGGAGTCCCGGCCCGCCTCGCTGGTGGTCGAGGGGCCTCGAGCGACGCGTCGTGGCGCAGGATCGCGCGCTCGAGCTCCTGCAGCTCCGGTGACGGCTCGAGGCCGAGCTCGTCCCGCCAGCGCTCGCGCGTCTCGCGAAACGCCTCTCAGCGCCTCGACCTGCCGTCCCGCGCGGTAGAGGGCCATGATCAGATGCTCGCGCAGTCGCTCGCGGTACGCATCGGTGGCGAGGAGCTCCTCGAGGACAGGGATCACCTCCGCGTGCTCGCCGAGGGCGAGACGCGCCTCGATGCGAAGCTCCAGCCCCCGCAGGCGCAGCTCCTCGAGTGCGGGCGCCGCTGCCCTGAACCGGGCTGTCGCCGAGATCGGCGATGCCGCCGGCGCCAGAGCGCGAGCGCCGCGTCGAGCGCCTCCGTGGACTCCTGAGGTGACCCGTCGGCGAGGGCGCGGCGGCCGCGCGCGACGAGATGCTCGAAGCGGTCGAGATCGAGCTCGTCCGCCTCGATCCGGAGGCGGTACGCACCACCCTTCGTCTCGACACGGTCGCTGCCGAGCGCGCGCCGCAGGCCGTGGTACGTACACCTGCACCGAGCTCAGCGCACTCGCGGGAGGCTTCTCGCCCCAGAGCGCGTCGACGAGCTGTTCGCGGGGAACGGCAGCTCCGCGCGAGAGGAGCAGCTTCGCGCAGCAGGGCGCGCTGTTTCGGCCCCCCGAGTGAAGACGGCGGCGCCGTCCTCGACGACCTCGACTGGACCGAGCAGCCGGAACTCCACCCTCAACCCCTTGACAGCAATACGGAACCGAACGAGGCGCCGGCAGAAAG
>CAVZHU010000011.1:0-26971 GCA_963775155.1 uncultured Actinomycetes bacterium
GTCGGGAGCAGCCGGCGCTCGCCCATCTGTTAGGTCTGCCGCGACGCGGGGCCGGGGCGCCTCGCGACCCGCGCTGCGAGGACATACCCGGCGAGCGCAAGACCCGCCACGACCTCACCGAGAACGACGAGTCGGGAGTCGATCGGGCTCGTGACGAGGTAGTCGTGCCCCAGGTATCGAACCGAGCCGAGGGGGGCACGCCTGGCGAGCGGCTCGAGGCAGAGCGCGGCGGCCGAGACAAGCGCGCCGAGGAGCGCCCGGCGCGTCCGCCACCGCTGGCCGAACCAGCCGAAGAGCGGCCCCGTCACGAGCCCGCCGCCGACGACGGCCGCGTTGCCGATGAGGAATCCGCGCGTGTTCGCAAGCGAGTACTGCGCGCCCTCGACCGGACTGTCGGTCAGCAGGAGGTAGCCGGCGAGCGCCGCGTACGTGCAGCCGAGGCCGACCAGAGCACCGCGGCGCGGCCCACGCTGGGTCGCGCCGGCGAGGAACGCGAGCACGAGCCACGGCGCGGAGAGGCTGGCAACGTCCGCTCCCCACGGATGCCAGACGAGGCTCCCGAGGTACTGGTCGCCGGCCCCGAAGGCGGCGGAGAGCACGAGCGCGAGGAGGACGGCCATGACCTGCGCAATCGTACGCTCGGGTCACGGCTCCACAGACGGCGGCGCGGGCCCGCGCCGAGCGCCGACTCAGTTGCCGCTGCGGTCGATGAGCTCGATCCGGTAGCCGTCCGGGTCGCGGACGAAGCAGATCAGCGACCCGCCGTCGCGGACGCGGTACGGCTCCCGCTCGGGCTCGATCCCCTGGTCCTGCAGCTCCGCGAGCGTCGCCGCGAGGTCGTCGGCGCCGACCGCGATGTGGCCGTAGCCGGTGCCGAGGTCGTACGTGCGGCCGTCGTGGTTGTAGGTCAGCTCGAGCACCGACTCCTGCTCGCCGAGGAGAAGAAGTAGTTCGTCGCCTCGAGCTCGCCGCCTCGGACGATGTCGCCGGAGCCCTCGAAGCGGAAGCCGAGCGCCTCGTAGAAGGCGCGGCTCAGCTCCGGATTCGTGATCCGGACCATCGTGTGGAGGAACTCGGCCACGCGTGGATCCTACGCGGGGCAGCCGAGCGCCCGTCGCGCCGGTGTGCTGCTCAGGCGCAGGGGCGGTCGCCCGCCGTGTGAGAGGGGCGTGGCGCGGTGAGCGCCTGCCAGGCAGCTCGGCGGGTCGTGGGGAACGCGTACAGGCTGTAGCCGAGCGGGGCGCACTCGGAGACGGCGGCCATGAATCCGGCGGTCGCCCGGCTGCCCATCGCCCCGCTGAGCCCGCCGATCAGGTGGATCGGGATCTGCCGGTCGCCCGTGCCGCTGCGGACGGCGGCGACGGTGGCGGAGAGGTAGGCGAGGGTGGCCTTGCGGCCGCGCACACCCCTCATCGTGGAGTAGGCCATCGGCAGGAACACGTCGTAGAGGCGGGCGAGCCTCCGGTAGGGCATACGGGGCCAGTAGGAAGGCGACATCCCGACGGGCGAAGGGACGATCGCCCCGAGCGCATAACGGGGCCCCACCGCCGAGCGCAGCCGCGCGGAGAGCTGCAGCAGACGCCGGTTGCGCAACCGTTGCGGCCGGACGACGGTCGCCTCGATGTCGAGGGCGAACCCGTCGAAGCTCCCGCCGCTCGCGCTGCGGAAGCGGATGGCCGCCAGCGACCGCCGCTCGTCCTGCCCCGGGCGGGCGAACGAGGGCAGGTACCAGGCCACGACCCGCATTCCGGCCGCGTGGGCGGCATCGACGAAGCGTCCAACGGCCTGCGGCCGCACGACGTCGACCCGCTGCCGGTAGTTGCCGGTCTCCAGATAGAGCGTCCGGGCGCCGTCCTGCGCCATGGCCGCCACCTGCCGCTCGGGATGACGCCAGGCGGCCTTCTGCGCGTAGATGTCGAGCCACGTGCCGAGCCCGACGTATGCCCGGCGGTCGCGCGACGTCACCGACGCGCCCGCAGCCGGCACCAGCAGCACCGCCGACAGCACTACTGCAAGCGCAAGGCGTCGCGACCCCGAAGCCACCGGGTGGATCCTACGCGGCGACGCCGCGCACCCGCCGCGCCGCCGATCCGCGGATTCCCCGACGCGTCCGCCGCCCCCTGCTGGCAGACCCGGTACGTGAGCGTCGCAACGGCCAGCGGAGTCGAGCTCGTCTCGGGGAACCGGCTGACGGCGCTCGGCGCGCTCTCGGCCGGCTGCCGCTTCTTCGCCGGGTATCCGATCACGCCGTCGAGCGAGATCTTCCGCACGATGACGGCGGAGCTGCCGCGGCGCGGCGGGCTCGGTCTCTCCGCACCCGACGAGATCTCGGCGCTCACGGCGTGCGTCGGCGCGTCCCTCGCGGGCTACCCGGCGATGACGGCGACCTCGGGCCCCGGCTTCTGCCTGATGATCGAGACTGTCCAGTACGCCGTCATGACCGAGACGCCGGTCGTGATCGCCTTCGTCCAGCGGCTCGGCCCCTCTACGGGAGGCGCGACGCAGGGGGCGCAGGGCGACGTCCTGCTCGCCGAGTACTGCACGTCGGGGGGGACGACGATCCCGGTCTTCGCCCCGGCGGACGCCCGGGACTGCTACGAGCTGACCCGCGCCGCCTTCGCCTGGTCGGAGCGCCTGCGCACGCCGGTCGTCCTGCTCTCGGACAAGGAGGTCGGGATGACGCTCGAGGGCGTCGACCTCGCCTCCCTGCCGGACGGCCCGGTCGAGCCGCGGCGTCCCGTCTCCCCGGGTACCGACCGGTTCGCTCCCTATGCCCGCTCCTGCCCGGCCGAGCCGCCCGCCTTCGCCCCCGTGGGGGGCGGCGTGCGCGTCGTCGCCACCGGGTCCGCCCACGACACGGAGGGCCGCCTGCGCAAGAGCTCGCCCGAGGTCGTGGACGTGCTTTCCTCCCTCCAGGCGAAGATCGACGCCCACGCCGACGAGCTCGCGCTCGTGCGCACGGACCTGGAGCCCGGCGCTGACACGCTCGTCGTCTCCTAC
This sequence comes from uncultured Actinomycetes bacterium, assembly GCA_963775155.1. GTDB lineage: Bacteria > Actinomycetota > Thermoleophilia > Gaiellales > Gaiellaceae > Palsa-739. The sequence goes on from CAVZHU010000011.1 coordinate 3,001, forward strand.
GGCATCTCGACGCGCGCGTCGCTCGAAGCGTGCCGCCGCGTCCGCGCGCGCGGAAGTCGCGTCTCGTTCCTCCAGCTGCGGACGCTCTTCCCCGTCCCGATCGCCGCGATCCGGGACGCGCTCGACAGCTGCACGCGCGTGGTCGTGGTCGAGGAGAACCTGACCGGTCTGTACACGGGCGTGCTGGAGCCGCACCTCGACGGTCGCCGCCTCGTCCGCGTGAACGGGGTCGGAGCGATGGTGGCGCCGGCCCGGATCGAGGCCGCGATCGAGGCGGAGGGCTGATGGAGCCGCGGTACCTCGAGGCCGGCCCCGGCCCCTACTGCAAGGGCTGCGGCCACCCGCTCGTCCTCCGCGCGCTCGGCGCGGCTCTCGAGCGCCTGGCCGTCCCGCCGGCGGACGTCGCCGTCGTCACCGACATCGGCTGCGTCGGCCTCGCCGACGGGCAGGTCGTCGGCCCGCACACGATCCACACCACGCACGGGCGCTCGACGGCGTTCGCCGCGGGCCTCGCGCTCGCCGACTCCGTCCTGGGCGCCGGCCGCCTGAAGCCGATCGTGCTGATCGGAGACGGCGGCGCGACGATCGGGATCAACCATCTCGTCAACGGCGCGCTGCTCAACCCCGACCTGACGGTGCTCGTGCACAACAACTTCCTCTACGGGATGACCGGCGGCCAGAGCTCGGCCTTCTCGCCCGTCGGGCTCGTCACCTCGACGGCGCCGCAGGGCGGCTTCGTGCCCCCGCTCGACCTCGTCCGGCTCCTGCTCGCGGCACGTGCTCCGTTCGTCGCGCGCAAGGTGACCGGTGATCGCGACCTCGCGGACGTGCTCGAGCGGGCGATCGCCCATCCCGGCTTCGCCGTCGTCGAGATCCTCGAGCTGTGCACGGCCTACGCGACCCGCTGGAACCCGCTCACGGGCACGAAGCTGCGCGAGCTCGCGGAGGAGGCCGGCTACGAGCTCGGCGTCCTACGCGACGAGCCGCGCCCCACGTTCGGCGCCGTCTACCGGGACCGGCCCGCGGCCGAGGGACCCCCCGAGCGGCCGGCGGAAATCGAGCGGTCGTTCGAGCACGGGCTCGAGCGCCCGCTCGGGATCGTGCTCGCGGGAACGGCCGGGGAGCGCGTCCAGACCGCGGCGACGATCCTCGCCCGGGCCGCGCTCGCCTGCGGGCTGCACGTGACCCAGAAGAACGACAACCCCGTCACGCAGGGGACGGGCTTCTCGGTCTCGGAGGTGATCCTCGCTCCCGAGCCGATCCTCTACACCGGCATCGAGCGGCCCGACGCCGTGCTCGTGACCTCCGCCGACGGCGCGCGGGAGCTGGCGGCGAGCGGGATGCTCGCCCGCGCAGATGCCGAGAGCCTCGTCGTCGCCGACGAGCAGGTCGAGCTGCCCCCGCTGCCGGCCGGGCTGCTGCGGCTGCCGTTCCGGGAGACCGCCGGGCCGAAGCTCGCGGCGCTCGTAGCCGTGGCCGCGTGGCGCGACGCAACCGAGGCGATTCCCATGGAAGCCCTCCGCGCGGCGGCCGTCGCGCGGATCGGCGAAGAGGACTGGACGAAGGCGACCCGAGACGCGGAGCAGCTACGAGCGGGCGCCGTCTAGGTCCTCGACGAGGAGCGAGTAGAGGACGGCGTCGACCCACTCGCCGTCCTTGAGGTACGCCTTGCGCTTCGTTCCCTCCCGGACGTAGCCGGCGCGCTCGGCGTGAGCGCGGGCGGGCTCGTTGAAGGCGTAGATCTCGAGCTCGAGCCGGTGGTAGCCGAGCTCCTCGAACAGAAGCGACTGCAGGAGCCGAGCCGCCTCGTCGCCGATCCGCCGGCCGCGGAAGCGAGGGTGAACCGCGAGCCGCTCGAGCCCCGCGATGCGACTCCGGTCGTTCACGACGTGGAAGCCGACGGCGCCGACCGGCTCCCCGTCGGCCTCGATCACGAAGCGGCCGAACGTTCCGGGGTCGGCGAGCGAGCGCTCGATCTCCGCGAGCATCTCCTCCGGACTCGACGCGGTGCGCGGGCCGAGAAACGGCCGCACGGCCTCGTCGCCGACGAGCTCGAGCAGGAACTCGGTGTCAGGCGGCTCCGCGCGCCTCAGCTCGACGGCCACGCAGCGAGGCTAGTCGAACGCTCCCCGTGGCGAGCGCCACCCCGCCGAGGATGAGCGCGAGCCCGGCGAAGGCGTAGACGCCGAAGCGCTCCCCGAGGAAGATCGCCCCGTACGCGAGCGCGATCGGCGGCACGAGATAGGTCACGAGGCTCGCGTAGTTCGGGCCTGCCCGCTGGATGAGCGCGAAGTAGAGGAGGTAGGCGACCGCGGTCCCGACGACGCCGAGAACGACGATGGCCATGAAGGTCTCGCCGCGCCAGACATGGGCGGGCGCCTGGGCGACCCCGGCCGGGGCGGCCACGAGCGTCGCCACAGCGGTGGAACCGAACGCGACGACGAGCGGCGGCGTGCCGCCGAGGTGACGACCGGCGAGCAGCGCGCCCATCGCGTAGCAGAGCGCCATCCCCACGACCGCGACGGCCGCCAGCAGCTTCCCCTGCGGCTGGGCGCCGACGAGCAGCGCAACGCCGACGAAGCCGACGGCGAGACCGACCAACCGAAAACCGGTCACGCGCGCCTCGCGGAAGAACCCGAACGCGAGCAGGGCGGTGAAGATCGGCACGGAGCCCTGGATGATCGAGGCGAGGCCCGAGTCGAGCCGCGTCTCTCCCCAGGAGAGGAGCCAGAACGGCACCGCGGTGTTGGCGAGCGCGACGGCGACGAGCGGGCGCCAGGCGGACCGCAGTTCCGCGAGCGTGCGGCTGACGCCGAGCCGGAGGAAGGCGACGGCGGCGAGGACGAGCGTCGCCGCGCCGAGCCGTCCCAGGATCAGGGTCGCCGGCGCGAGCTCCCGGTCGGCGATCTTGATCAGCATGAACGACGCTCCCCAGATGAGCGCGAGCAGAGCGAGCATGACTGACGGGCGGCGCACCCTGACAGTGATAACGCAACGTCGGCGGCTGCGGTGAGATTCCCCCGCGCGTCGGGATAGACTCGATCACCTGACGGAGCTGGCTGATCAGCCTCTTCACCGCGCTCTCGGTCTGACCGACGGGGAGGCGCAACGCATCCGGGAGCTGCTCGGCCGCGACCCGAACCACTTCGAGCTCGCCGTCTTCTCGCTGCTGTGGTCCGAGCACTGCGGCTACAAGCACTCCGCGCCGCTGTTGCGGCGCCTACCGTCGGCGGGAGAACGCGTTCTCCAGGGGCCGGGCGAGAACGCGGGCGTGCTCGACCTCGGCGACGGGACGGCGGTCGCGTTCAAGGTCGAATCGCACAACCACCCGTCGGCGGTCGAGCCGTTCGAGGGGGCCGCGACCGGGATCGGCGGGATCCTGCGCGACGTCGTGGCGATGGGCGCACGCCCGATCGCGCTCCTCGACGGCCTCTGGTTCGGCTCGCCCGACTTTCACTTCTGGCGCGCCGTCGAGGGGATCGGCCACTACGGCAACTGTGTCGGAGTGCCGACGGTCGGCGGCCAGACGGTGTTCGATCCGGCCTACGCCGGCAACTGCCTCGTCAACGCCATGTGCGTCGGACTGCTCGACATCGAGCGGCTGCGCTCGGCGAAGGCGAGCGGGCCTGGACGGCTCGTCGTCCTCTACGGCGCGACGACGGGACGCGACGGGATCGGCGGCGCGTCCGTGCTCGCGAGCGCGGAACTGAGCGGGGACGACGCCGACAAGCGGCCGTCCGTCCAGGTCGGCGACCCCTTCACCGGCAAGAAGCTGATCGAGGTCTCGCTCGAGCTCGTCGAGTCGGGCCTCGTCGAGTCGCTCCAGGATTGCGGCGCCGCCGGCCTCGCGTCGGCGCTGTCCGAGATGGCCTCCGGCGGGGTCGGCATCGACGTCCACCTCGACCGCGTGCCGCTGCGCGAGGAGGACATGGAGCCGTGGGAGATCATGATCTCCGAGTCGCAGGAGCGGATGGTCGCCGTCGTCCGCCCGCAGATGTTCGAGTCGGTGCGGAGGATCTGCGCACGCTGGGAGCTCCCGTGCACGGCCATCGGAGAGGTGACGGACTCCGGCCTGCTGCGCGCCTTCCACGGCGACACCGAGGCCGGCGCCATCCCCTCGCGGCTGCTGACGGACGAGTGCCCGCGCTACCAGGTCGAGCAGCGTCCCGAGCCACGGCCGTTCCGGCGGGTCGCGAGGACGGCGTTCGAGGCGCGCGACGTGATCGAGCAGTACGACCACCTCGTCGGCTCGCGCACCGTCCGCCGCCCCGGCCTCGATGCCGCCGTGCTGCGCCTGCGTCCCTCGGTGCGGGGACTCGCGGTGGCGCTGCAGGGGCCGGCGCCGGGCGAGACCGACGGCCTTCGGGCCGGCGTCCAGGCGACGATCGGGGCGGCCCGGAACGTCGCCTGCGCGGGGGGCGAGCCGATCGGGCTCACCGACTGCCTCAACCTCGGCAACCCCGAGAAGCCGGAGGTCGCGCACGAGCTGGCGCAGGCGATCGAGGGGATCGCGATCGCGGCCGAGGCGCTCGGCATCCCGGTCGTCTCGGGCAACGTCTCGCTCTACAACGACGCGGACGGCGTCTCGATCCCGCCGACGCCGGTCGTCGGCTGCGTCGGTCTCGTGCCGGACGTCCGCGCGATCCCCCACGGCTGGCGGCGCGGCGACGCCGTCCTGCTCGCAACGTCGCCCGACGGCTCGCTCGCGGCGGAGGCCGCACTCGTCCGCTTCCTCTGGCGGGCCGCGTCCCACCTCACGCTCTGCCACGACGTGGGCAGCGGCGGCATCCAGGCCGCGCTCGCCGAGGCTGCGGCCTGGAGCGGCGGGCTCCAGGCGGAGGTCGAGATCCCGGACGCCTACGACTCGCGCCGGGGTGCTGCGATCCTCGCCTGCCATCCCGCCGACATCGCACGGATCGGCTCGCGTGGCTTCATTCAGATCGGAATCGTGGCCTGATGGTGACCCGCTGATGTGCGGCGTCTTCGGCGTCTACGCCCCCGACCGCGAAGTCGCACGGCTCACGTATTTCGGCCTCTTCGCGCTCCAGCACCGGGGACAGGAGTCGGCGGGGATCGCGGTCTCCGAGCACGGGAGGGTGACGGCGCTGCGCGACCTCGGCCTCGTCTCGCAGGTCTTCGACGAGCAGAAGCTCAGCGGACTGCGCGGCGACGTGGCGATCGGCCACACGCGCTACTCGACGACCGGCTCCTCGCAGTGGGCGAACGCCCAGCCTCTCGTCCAGCACGGGCGAGCGCGGACGGTTGCGCTCGGCCACAACGGCAACCTCGTCAACGTCGGGGAGTTGCGGGAGGAGCTGCGCGCCGACGACATCCGGCTCGGCACGACGTCCGACAGCGAGATGATCGCGGCCCTGATCGCGAACGACCCGGCGCCGCTCGAGCAGGCCGCGGCGAGCGCGATGCGCCGCCTCGAGGGCGCCTACTCGGTCGTCGCGCTCTCGGAGGGACGGCTGCTGTGCTTCCGTGACGCCCACGGCTTCCGGCCGCTCGTCCTCGGCCGCATCGCCGACGACTGGATCGTCGCTTCTGAGACGTGCGCGCTCGACCTCGTCGGGGCGGAGTTCGTGCGCGAGGTCGCTCCCGGCGAGGTCGTCGTCGCCGACGGCGACGGTCTCCACGCGACGCAGGCTCTCGAGCCGGCGGAGGGCGGCGGCGCGCTCTGCATCTTCGAGTTCTTCTACCTCGCCCGGCCCGACTCGCGGCTGGAGGGGGTCGAGGTACACGAGGCGCGCGTGCGGATGGGCGAGCAACTCGCCCGGGAGGCGCCCGTCGAGGCCGACCTCGTCCTCCCGATCCCAGACTCCGGCACGCCGGCCGCGATCGGCTTTGCGCGCGGGCTCGGGCTGCCGTTCAGCGAGGGCCTGATCAAGAACCGCTACGTGCAGCGCACCTTCATCCAACCCGACCAGGAGATGCGGCGGCAGGGCGCGCGGCTCAAGTACCACCCCGTCGCCGAGGTCGAAGGGAAGCGTGTGGTCGCCGTCGACGACTCGATCGTCCGCGGCAACACGACGCAGGAGATCGTGCGCATGCTGTTCGAGGCCGGCGCCACCGAGGTGCATGTCCGGGTGTCCGCACCACCGATCATCGGGCCGTGCTTCTACGGCATCGACTTCGCCGACACGTCGGAGCTGATCGCGGGGGAACGCACCGTGGAGGAGGTGCGGGAGCACATCGGCGCCACCTCGCTCGCCTACCTCTCGCACGACGGGCTCGTCGAGGCGACGCGGCGGCCGGCCTCGTCGCTGTGCCGCGCCTGCCTCACCGGCGAGTACCCGACCGAGGTGCCGGTCGAGGCCTCGAAGCTGCGCTTCGAGCCGGCTCGTGCTTGAGCCGCTGCTCGGGTCGACCTGACGCCGCTGGAGCGGATCACGCGGGGCGTCGCCGGCTCCGCGGCTGACGCCAGGCATCCGGCACGATGGGCGGCCGTGCAGCTCTTCCACTACCACCTCGTCACGAGCCGCGTCCGCGACGTCGAGGCCCGCTACGTCGGCAGGCTCTCCTTCAACCTCGTCGCCCGCTACGGCCGCATCGGCGAGGAGCTGACCTCGTACGAGCCGGGTGTCTCGTGGAACGAGCTCGACGCGATGAGCTTCAAGCTGCGCCTGACGGAGCTCCAGAGAGGAGCCGTCAACGTCGTCATCCAGCCCGGCCAGTGGCCGCTGCCGCGGGTCGACCACATCGGGCTCGTGCTCGACGAGGACGAGTTCGAGGCAATCGTCGAACGGGCCGAGCGGAGGGATCTCCGGGTGCAGGAGCACGGCGGCCGCCGCACCTTCGTCTCCACCAAGGCGGGCTACCGCCTCGAGATCCACCCGCCGCGCCCCTGGATCGACGAGCTGCTCGCGCGGGGTGACGACCTGCGCCTGTCCGAGCTGCACCTGAGGACGGACGACCCGGCGGCGAAGGCGTCCACGCTCGCGGACATCCTCCAGGCCGAGCAGCACGGCGGCGACGTCGAGGTCGGCGACACCGTCGTCCGCTTCGTCCGCGGCGGGCCGCAGGGCCGGCCGGAGCTGTGCGGCGAGCTCTTCGTCTAGAACGGACCTGTCCCGGTATCTGTTACCCAGACATGTCTGTTGAGGACGTGACCGACGCACGCGCGCTCGTTGCGGAGGACGCTGCGCCCCCTGCTGGGACATGTCCAGGTATCTGTTACCGGAACAGGTCCGAAGCGGCCGGCTGGCGGCAGCCGTAGACTCGACGGCGGTGGCCGAAGAGGGACGGACGTACGACGCCGCCGGCGTCTCGATCGCGACGGCCGACGCGGTCGTCGAGCGGCTGCGCGCGGCGGTCGAGTCGACGGGCGCCGCGAGCTTCGGCGCCTTCGCGGCGCTCCATCCGCTCGACGAGCACCGCCTCCTCGCCGCCTCGACCGACTCGATCGGCACGAAGCCCATGGTGGCCCGCCCCCGCGGGCTGCTCCGCAACTGCGGCGCCGACATGGCGGCGCACTGCATCAACGACGTGATCACGTGCGGGGCCGAGCCGCTGATCCTGCTCGACTACGTCGCCGCAGCCCGCATCGACCTCGACCAGGTGGCTGAGCTCGTCGAGGGCGCGGCCGACGTCTGCCGGACGGCCGGCGTCGCGCTCGTCGGCGGCGAGACGGCGGAGATGCCGGACGTGTACCGGGAGGATGAGCTCGACTTCGCGGCGACCTGCGTCGGGATCGTGGATCGGGAGCGGCTGCTCGACGGCTCGGCGATCGAGGCCCGGTGATGCCGTCCTCGGCTTCCCCTCCGCCGGCGTGCACGCGAACGGCTTCTCGCTCGTCCGGCGCGTGCTCGAGGAGGAGGACTACGAGGGCGACTACCTCCTCGCGCCGACCCGGCTCTACCTCGAGGTGGCCCGCCGGCTGCGCGGCCGCGCGGTGGCGTTCGCGCACGTGACGGGCGGCGGCATCCTCGGCAACCTCTCGCGCGTCCTGCCGGCGGGACGGCACTGGCCGAGATCGACTGGGACGCGTGGGAGCGCCCGCCGTGTCTTCACGCTGGCTCGCAGGCCACGTCCCCGAGGAGGAGCTGGCGGCGGGTCTTCAACCTCGGCATCGGCTGGTGCGCCGTCGTGCGGGAGCCGGAGCCGGACGAGCACGCCGATCACACGATGCGTCCGATCACGAGCTCGTCCGGCTCCGGCTCCCGCACGACGGCGCACCAGCCGATGCCGAGGTTGAAGACCCGCCACAGCTCCTCCTCGGGGACGTGGCCGCGAGCCAGCGGAAAGACCGCGGGCGCTCCCACGCGTCCCAGTCGATCTCGGCGTGCCGTCCCCCCAGCAGGACGCGCGAGAGGTTGCCGAGGATGCCGCCGCCCGTCACGTGCGCGAACGCCGCCGCGCGGCCGCGCAGCCGGCGGGCCACCTCGAGGTAGAGCCGGGTCGGCGCAGGAGGTCGTGCCCTCGTAGTCCTCCTCCTCGAGCACGCGCCGGACGAGCGAGAAGCCGTTCGCGTGCACGCCCGCGGAGGGGAAGCCGAGGACGGCATCGCCGGCCTCGATCGCCGAGCCGTCGAGCAGCCGCTCGCGATCGACGATGCCGACGCAGGTGGCGGCGAAGTCGAGCTCGTCCTCGCGGTAGACGCCCGGCAGCTCGGCCGTCTCGCCGCCGACGAGCGCGACGCCGGCCGTCCGGCAGACGTCGGCCGCGCCCTCGACGAGCTCGGCGACCTGTCGAGGTCGATGCGGCTGCGGCGACGTAGTCGAGCAGGATCAGCGGTCGGCGCCGCACGTGATCACGTCGTTGATGCAGTGGGCCGCCATGTCGGCGCCGCAGCGCCGAGCGCCCGCGCTGGCGCGGCCACCATCGGCTTCGTGCCGATCGAGTCGGTCGAGGCGGCGAGCAGGCGGGCGCTCGTCGAGCGGATGCAGCGCCGCGAAGGCGCCGAAGCTCGCGGCGCCGGTCGACTCGACCGCCGCGCGCAGCCGCTCGACGACCGCGTCGGCCGTCGCGATCGAGACGCCGGCGGCGTCGTACGTCCGTCCCTCTTCGGCCACCGCCGTCGAGTCTACGGCTGCCGCCAGCCGGCCACTTCGGACCTGTTCCGGTAACAGATACCTGGACATGTCCCAGCAGGGGCCACAGTGTCCTCCGCAACGAGCGCTCGTGCGTCGGTCACGTCCTCAACAGACATGTCTGGGTAAAAATCAGATACCGGGACAGGTCCGTTCTAGACGAAGAGCTCGCCGCACAGCTCCGGCCGGCCCTGCGGGCCGCCGCGGACGAAGCGGACGACGGTGTCGCCGACCTCGACGTCGCCGCCGTGCGGTCGGCCTGGAGGTGCCGCGAGCGTGGACGCCTTCGCCGCCGGGTCGTCCGTCCTCAGGTGCAGCTCGGACAGGCGCAGGTCGTCACGCCGCGCGAGCAGGTCGTCGATCCAGGGGCGCGGCGGATGGATTCGAGGCGGTAGCCCGCCTTGGTGGAGACGAAGGTGCGGCGGCCGCCGTGCTCCTGCACCGGAGATCCCTCCGCTCGGCCCGTTCGACGATTGCCTCGGACTCGTCCTCGTCGAGCACGAGGCCGATGTGGTCGACCCGCGGCAGCGGCCACTGGCCGGGCTGGATGACGACGTTGACGGCTCCTCTCGAGCTCCGACAGGCGCAGCTTGAAGCTCGTCGCGTCGAGCTCGTTCCACGAGACACCCGGCTCGTACAAGGTCAGCTCCTCGCCGAAGCGGCCGTAGCGGGCGACAAGGTGAAGGAGAGCCTGCCGACGTAGCGGGCCTCGACGTCGCGGACGCGGCTCGTGACGAGGTGGTAGTGGAAGAGCTGCACGGCCGCCCATGGTGCCGGATGCCCGGCGTCAGCGCTGAGCCGGGCGACGCCCGCGTGATCCGCTCCAGCGGCGTCGGGTCGAGCCGAGCAGCGGCTCAAACACGAGCCGGCTCGAAGCGCAGCTTCGAGGCCTCCAGGGGCACCTCGGTCGGGTACTCGCCGGTGAGGCAGGCGCGGCACAGCGACGAGCCGGCCGCAGCGTCGCCTCGACGAGCCCGTCGTGCGAGAGGTAGGCGAGGGAGGTCGCGCCGATATGCTCCCGCACCTCCTCGACCGTCCGGCTCACGCGATCAGCTCCGACGGGTCGGCGAAGTCGATGCCGTAGAAGCACGGGCCGATGACCGGGGGTGCGGACATCCGCAGATGCACCTCGGTCGCGCCGGCCTCGAACAGCATGCGCACGATCTCGTGCGTCGTGTTGCCGCGGACGATCGAGTCGTCGACGGCGACCACGCGCTTGCCTGCGACCTCGGCGACGGGGTGGTACTTGAGGCGCGTGCCCTGCCGGCGCATCTCCTGGTCTGGTTGGATGAAGGTGCGCTGGACGTAGCGGTTCTTGATCAGGCCCTCGCTGAACGGCAGCCCCAGTCCGCGGGCGAAGCCGATCGCGGCCGGCGTGCCGGAGTCGGGATCGGGAGCACGAGGTCGGCCTGGACGGGCGCCTCCTGGGCGAGCTGCTCGCCCATCCGGACCCGTGCCTCGTGTACCTCGATCCCCTCGAGCCGCGAGTCGGGCAGGGCGAGGTAGAAGAACTCGAAGATGCAGAGTGCCCCGCCGCTCTCCGCCGGCTCGAGAGCCTGCGTCGCGTGGAGGCCGTCGCCGTCGGCGACGACGAGCTCGCCGGGAGCGACCTCGCGGACGAACTCCGCGCCGACGAGGTCGAGCGCGCACGTCTCGAGGCGAAGATCCAGTCGTCGTGGATTCTGCCGAGGACGAGCGGCCGGAAGCCGTGTGGGTCACGGAAGCCGAGCAGGCGTCCCTCCGAGAGCGCGACGACGGAGTAGGCGCCGTCGAGCCGGTGCATCGCCGTCGCGGCGGCCTGCTCGAGCGGCGCCGTGCCGTTCGCGATCAGGGCCGCGATCAGCTCGCTGTCGGACGTGGTGCCGAGCCGGACATCGGCGGCGCGCAGCTCCTCCCGCAACTCGCCGACGTTGATGAGGTTGCCGTTGTGGCCGAGCGCACCGTCCTCGCCCGGCCGTGCTGGACAAGAGGCTGGGCGTTCGCCCACTGGGAGGAGCCGGTCGTCGAGTAGCGCGTGTGGCCGATCGCGACGTGCCCGCGCAGCCCGCCGAGCTTCTGCTCGTCGAAGACCTGCGCGACGAGGCCGAGGTCGCGCAGCGCCGTCACCCTCCCTGCTCGGAGACGGCGATGCCCGCCGACTCCTGGCCCCGGTGCTGGAGCGCGAACAGGCCGAAGTACGCGAGCCGCGCGACGTCGCGGTCGGGGGCGTAGACGCCGAAGACGCCGCACATCAGGGTCAACATCGGGCCACGACCCGATCTGAACGAAGCCACGCGAGCCGAGCCGGGCGATGTCGGCGGGATGGCAGGCGAGGATCGCAGCACCCCGTCGCGAGTCGTAGTCGTCCGGGATCTCGCCCTCCGCCTTGAGCCCCGCTCCAGGCCGTGGCCTCCGCGAGCGCGGCCCGGATGCCGCTGCTGCCGACGTCGTGGCAGAGGGAGACGTGGGACGCGGCCCGCCAGAGGAAGCGGACGAGTGCGGCCTCCGCGGCGAGCGACCCGTCGGGGGAGGTCGCGAGGAGGACGAGCGTCGCCGTGCTGCCGGATGGGCGGATCGCCGGACGTCGGGCGCGGGCCGACGCAGCCGACGACGGGGGTCGGTGGGATGGAGACGCCGTCGGCGTCGTTGTAGAGCGACACGTTGCCCGAGACGACGGGGATGCCGAGTGCCTCGGCCGCGATCGCGATCCCCTCGATCGCCTGCGCGAGCTCGTGGGCGATCTCGGGCTTCTCGGGGTTGCCGAAGTTGAGGCAGTCGGTGAGCCGATCGGCTCGCCTCCCGCACACGCGACGCTCCGCGCCGCCCCGATCGTCGCCTGGATGCCGGCGCGAAAGCCGTCGGTCTCGCCCGTGGCGGGCCCCTGCAGCGCGACGGCGAGGCCGCGCACCGAGGGCGCAGCCGGAGCACGGCGGCGTCGAGACCCGGACGGCGAACCGTGCGCGAGCCGACGAGATGGTCGTACTGCTCGATCACCTCGCCGACGTCGAACGCCGGACGCGGGACGCGCCGGAACGGCCGCGGCTGCGGGCGCTGCTCGACCTCGTAGCGCGGCACTCCTCCGTCAGCAGGCGCGCCGGGATCTCGCCGACGTCGGTGTCGCCGTCGAATGCGCGCAGGAGTCCGGAGTCGGTCACCTCGCCGATCGCCGTGCACGGCAGCTCCCAGCGGGCGCAGACCTTCTGCACCGCTTCGAGCATCTGCGGGCGGACGACGGCGACCATCCGCTCCTGCGACTCGGAGATCATTATCTCCCACGGCTCCATGCCTTCCTCGCGCAGCGGGACGCGGTCGAGGTGGACATCGAGGCCAACGCCGCCGGAGGCCATCTCCGACAGCGCCGATGCGAGGCCGGCGGCGCCGCAATCCTGGAGCGACTCGAACAAGCCCGACTCGACGAGCTCGAGCGAGACCTCGATCAGCTTCTTCCCCGTGAACGGGTCGCCGACCTGGACGGACGGGAGCTCTTCAGCGTCGTCCTCGCTCAGCTCGGCGCTCGCCAGCACCGAGGCGCCGCCAATCCCGTCGCGTCCCGTCGTCGCGCCGTAGAGGACGACGAGCCGTCCCGGCCCGCTCGCGCGCGCCGAGCGGAGGCGGCCGCTCGAGCAGCCCGACGCACATGGCGTTGACGAGGCAGATGCCGGTGTAGGCGGGGTCGAAGACGGTCTGGCCGCCGACGGTCGGCACGCCCACGCAGTTGCCGTAGTGGCCGATGCCCTCGACGGCGTGCCAGAAGTGGAAGTCGGGCGCGCCGAACCAGAGCCCGTCGAGCAGCGCGATCGGCCGCGCGCCCATCGCGACGACGTCGCGCAGGATCCCGCCGACGCCGGTCGCGGCACCCTGGAACGGCTCGACCGCCGAGGGATGGTTGTGCGACTCGACCTTGAACGCGACCGCCGTCCCGTCGCCGAGGTCGAGCACGCGGCGTTCTCGCCGGGCCCCTGGAGAACGCGTTCTCCCGCCGACGGTAGGCGCCGCAACAGCGGCGCGGAGTGCTTGTAGCCGCAGTGCTCGGACCACAGCAGCGAGAAGACGGCGAGCTCGAAGTGGTTCGGGTCGCGGCCGAGCAGCTCCCGGATGCGTTGCGCCTCCCCGTCGGTCAGACCGAGAGCGCGGTGAAGAGGCTGATCAGCCAGCTCCGTCAGGTGATCGAGTCTATCCCGACGCGCGGGGGAATCTCACCGCAGCCGCCGACGTTGCGTTATCACTGTCAGGGTGCGCCGCCCGTCAGTCATGCTCGCTCTGCTCGCGCTCATCTGGGGAGCGTCGTTCATGCTGATCAAGATCGCCGACCGGGAGCTCGCGCCGGCGACCCTGATCCTGGGACGGCTCGGCGCGGCGACGCTCGTCCTCGCCGCCGTCGCCTTCCTCCGGCTCGGCGTCAGCCGCACGCTCGCGGAACTGCGGTCCGCCTGGCGCCCGCTCGTCGCCGTCGCGCTCGCCAACACCGCGGTGCCGTTCTGGCTCCTCTCCTGGGGAGAGACGCGGCTCGACTCGGGCCTCGCCTCGATCATCCAGGGCTCCGTGCCGATCTTCACCGCCCTGCTCGCGTTCGGGTTCTTCCGCGAGGCGCGCGTGACCGGTTTTCGGTTGGTCGGTCTCGCCGTCGGCTTCGTCGGCGTTGCGCTGCTCGTCGGCGCCCAGCCGCAGGGGAAGCTGCTGGCGGCCGTCGCGGTCGTGGGGATGGCGCTCTGCTACGCGATGGGCGCGCTGCTTGACGGTTAACTACTTCGGCGGCACGCCGCCGCTCGTCGTCGCGTTCGGCTCCACCGCCGTGGCGACGCTCGTGGCTGTCCCGGCCGGGGTCGCCCAGGCGCCCGCCCATGTCTGGCGCGGCGAGACGTTCATGGCCATCGTCGTCCTGGGCGTCGTCGGGACCGCGGTCGCCTACCTCCTCTACTTCGCGCTCATCCAGCGGGCAGGCCCGAACTACGCGAGCCTCGTGACCTATGTGGTGCCGCCGATCGCGCTCGCGTACGGGGCGATCTTCCTCGGGGAGCGCTTCGGCGTCGACGCCTTCGCCGGGCTGGTGCTGATCCTCGGCGGGGTGGCGCTCGCCACGGGAGCGTTCGACTAGCCTCGCTGCGTGGCCGTCGAGCTGAGGCGCGCGGAGCCGCCTGACACCGAGTTCCTGCTCGAGGTCGTCGGCGACGAGGCCGTGCGGCCGTTTCTCGGCCCGCGCACCGCGTCGAGCCCGCGAGGAGGTGCTTGCGGAGATCGAGCACTCGCTCGCCGAGCGGTAGGTTCGGCCGCTTCGTGATCGAGGCCGACGGGGAGCCGGTCGGCGCCGTCGGCTTCCACGTCGTGAACGACCGGAGTCGCATCGCGGGGCTCGAGCGGCTCGCCGCGCTCCCTCGCTTCCGCGGCCGGCGGATCGGCGACGAGGCGGCCCGGCTCCTGCAGTCGCTCCTGTTCGAGGAGCTCGGCTACCACCGGCTCGAGCTCGAGATCTATGCCTTCAACGAACCCGCCCGCGCTCACGCCGAGCGCGCCGGCTACGTCCGGGAGGGAACCAAGCGCAAGGCGTACCTCAAGGACGGCGAATGGGTCGACGCCGTCCTCTACTCGCTCCTCGTCGATGACCGAGACGGCGCCCGCTCGTAGCTGCTCCGCGTCTCGGGTCGCCTTCGTCCAGTCCTCTTCGCCGATCCGCGCGACGGCCGCCGCGCGGAGGGCTTCCATGGGAATCGCCTCGGTTGCGTCGCGCCACGCGGCCACGGCTGCGAGCGCCGCGAGCTTCGGCCCGGCGGTCTCCCGGAACGGCAGCCGCAGCAGCCCGGCCGGGAGCGAGGGCAGCTCGACCTGCTCGTCGGCGACGACGAGGCTCTCGGCATCGGCGCGGGCGAGCATCCCGCTCGCCGCCAGCTCCCGCGCGCCGTCGGCGGAGGTCACGAGCACGGCGTCGGGCCGCTCGATGCCGGTGTAGAGGATCGGCTCGGGAGCGAGGATCACCTCCGAGACCGAGAAGCCCGTCCCCTGCGTGACAGGGTTGTCGTTCTTCTGGGTCACGTGCAGCCCGCAGGCCAGCGCGGCCCGGGCGAGGATCGTCGCCGCGGTCTGGATGCGCTCCCCGGCCGTTCCCGCGAGCACTATCCCCAGCGGGCGCTCGAGCCCGCGCTCGAACGACCGCTCCATTTCCGCCGGCCGCTCGGGGGTCCCTCGGCCGCGGCCGGTCCCGGTAGATGGCGCCGAACGTGGGGCGCGGCTCGTCGCGTAGGACGCCGAGCTCGTAGCCGGCCTCCTCCGCGAGCTCGCCCAGCTTCGTGCCCGTGAGCGGGTTCCAGCGGGTCGCGTAGGCCGTGCACAGCTCGAGGATCTCGACGACGGCGAAGCCGGGATGGGCGATCGCCCGCTCGAGCACGTCCGCGAGGTCGCGATCACCGGTCACCTTGCGCGCGACGAACGGAGCACGTGCCGCGAGCAGGAGCCGGACGAGGTCGAGCGGGGGCACGAAGCCGCCCTGCGGCGCCGTCGAGGTGACGAGCCCGACGGGCGAGAAGGCCGAGCTCTGGCCGCCGGTCATCCCGTAAGAAGTTGTCGTGCACGAGCACCGTCAGGTCGGGGTTGAGCAGCGCGCCGTTGACAAGATGGTTGATCCCGATCGTCGCGCCGCCGTCTCCGATCAGCACGATCGGCTTCAGGCGGCCGGCGCCCAGGACGGAGTCGGCGAGCGCGAGGCCCGCGGCGAACGCCGTCGAGCGCCCGTGCGTGGTGTGGATCGTGTGCGGGCCGACGACCTGCCCGTCGGCCAGGCCGACGCGGCCGATGTCGGTGACGACGGCGACGTCCGCCGGCGGACGGCCAGGCGCTCGAGAGCCGCGCCGAGCGCGCGGAGGACGAGCGGGTGGCCGCAGCCCTTGCAGTAGGGGCCGGGGCCGGCCTCGAGGTACCGCGGCTCCATCAGCCTTCCGCCTCGATCGCGGCCTCGATCCGGGCCGGCGCCACCATCGCTCCGACCCCGTTCACGCGGACGAGGCGGCGACCGTCGAGGTGCGGCTCCAGCACGCCCGTGTACAGACCGGTCAGGTTCTCCTCGACCACGACCACGCGCGCAGCCGTCGAGCGCGTCCCGGATCGCGGCGATCGGGACGGGGAAGAGCGTCCGCAGCTGGAGGAACGAGACGCGACTTCCGCGCGCGCGGACGCGGCGGCACGCTTCGAGCGACGCGCGCGTCGAGATGCCGGAGGAGACGACGAGCGTGTCAGCGCCGGCCTCCAGGTCCGTGCGACGAGCGCGAGCTCGTCGGCGTGGGCGTCGATCTTCGCCTGGAGGGAGGAAAGCACGTCCACGACCTCGGGCGAGCTCTTGCGCAGGCGGCCCTCCGTGTCGTGGGTGGACCCGGTGGCGACGACGCGCACGCCGCCCCCCACGGGGGCGAAGGCGGGCGGCTCGGCGGCAGGAGCGGGCATAGGGAGCGAACCGGTCGGTACCCGGGGAGACGGGACGCCGCGGCTTGACCGGGCCCCCCGGCAGGGAGGGGAGGTCGACGCCCTCGAGCGTCATCCCGACCTCCTTGTCCGAGAGCAGGACGACCGGCGTGCGCAGGCGCTCCGACCAGGCGAAGGCGGCGCGGGTCAGCTCGTAGCAGTCCCGGGCGTCCGCCGGGGCGAAGACCGGGATCGTTGTCCCCCCCGACGTGCAGTACTCGGCGAGCAGGACGTCGCCCTGCGCCCCCTGCGTCGCGCCTCCCGTAGAGGGGCCGAGCCGCTGGACGAAGGCGATCACGACCGGCGTCTCGGTCATGACGGCGTACTGGACGGTCTCGATCATCAGGCAGAAGCCGGGGCCCGAGGTCGCCGTCATCGCCGGGTAGCCGGCGAGGGACGCGCCGACGCACGCCGTGAGCGCCGAGATCTCGCGGGTGCGGAGACGCCCAGCCCGCCGCGCCGCGGCAGCTCCGCCGCATCGTGCGGAAGATCTCGCTCGACGGCGTGATCGGATACCCGGCGAAGAAGCGGCAGCCGGCCGAGAGCGCGCCGAGCGCCGTCAGCCGGTTCCCCGAGACGAGCTCGACTCCGCTGGCCGTTGCGACGCTCACGTACCGGGTCTGCCAGCAGGGGGCGGCGGACGCGTCGGGGAATCCGCGGATCGGCGGCGCGGCGGGTGCGCGGCGTCGCCGCGTAGGATCCACCCGGTGGCTTCGGGGTCGCGACGCCTTGCGCTTGCAGTAGTGCTGTCGGCGGGGCCGCCGGTGCCGGCTGCGGGCGCGTCGGTGACGTCGCGCGACCGCCGGGCATACGTCGGGCTCTGCACGTGGCTCGACATCTACGCGCAGAAGGCCGCCTGGCGTCATCCCGAGCGGCAGGTGGCGGCCATGGCGCAGGACGGCGCCCGGACGCTCTATCTGGAGACCGGCAACTACCGGCAGCGGGTCGACGTCTCGCGCGGCCGCAGGCCGTTGGACGCTTCGTCGATGCCGCCCACGCGGCCGGAATGCGGGTCGTGGCCTGGTACCTGCCCTCGTTCGCCCGCCCGGGGCAGGACGAGCGGCGGTCGCTGGCGGCCATCCGCTTCCGCAGCGCGAGCGGCGGGAGCTTCGACGGGTTCGCCCTCGACATCGAGGCGACCGTCGTCCGGCCGCAACGGTTGCGCAAACCGGCGTCGGCCGCAGCTCTCGGCGCGGCTGCGCTCGGCGGTGGGGCCCCATTATGCGCTCGGGGCGATCGTCCCTTCGCCCGTCGGTATGTCGCCTTCCTACTGGTCCTCTACGCCCTACCGGAGGCTCGCCCGCCTCTACGACGTGTTCCTGCCGATGGCCTACTCCACGATGAGGGGTGTGCGCGGCCGCAAGGCCACCCTCGCCTACCTCTCCGCCACCGTCGCCGCCGTCCGCAGCGGCACGGGCTAGCGGGACACCTGATCCACCTGATCGGCGGGGGGCTCAGCGGGGCGATGGGCAGCCGGGCGACCGCCGGATTCATGGCCGCCGTCTCCGAGTGCGCCCCGCTCGGCTACAGCCTGTACGCGTTATGGACCACCCGCCGGGCCACCTGAAGGCGCTCGCCACCCCACTCTCCCGCTCACGCGGCGGGCGACCGCCCCTGCGCCTGAGTACCGGACCAGCCCGGCGGGCACGCGGCTGCCCCGCGTACGATCCGCGGCATGGCCTCGCTTTCTCCACACGATGGTGCGGATCACCGACCCGGAGCTGAGCCGCGCCTTCTACGAGGCGCTCGGCTTCCGGTTCGAGCACCAGGGGGGACACGCCGGGAACGGAGAGCTCGAGGCGACCAACTACTTCTTCTCGCTCGGCGACCAGGAGTCGGTGCTCGAGCTGACCTTCAACCACGACGGGCGCACCTACGACCTCGGCACCGGCTACGGGCACATCGCGGTCGGCGTTGACGACCTCGCGGCGACGCTCGCCGAGCTGAAGGAGCAGGGAATCGAGCCCGAGCGGGAGCCGTACCGCGTCCGCGACGGCGGGTCGCTGATCTGCTTCGTCCGCGACCCGGACGGCTACCGGATCGAGCTCATCGGTACGCGGCTAGACGCGTCCGGCACTCCCCGCCGCGGCCGGCCTCGGCGGCGGGGGACGGGTGCTGGCACCAGTGCCGTCCGCCGGGAAGCGCCATTGGCGGCCGGGGCGCACCGCGCGAGGCTCGGCTCGAGAGAGGAATCGGGCCGAGGAGGCGCACATGAACATCGCCGGACGCGCGGGAAGCTGGAGCGCGAAGCACTGGAAGACCGCCACCTTCGGGGTGGCTGGCGTTCGTCGCGGTCGCCCTCGTCATCGGGCAGACCGTCGGCACGCAGCGGCTGACGAGCGCCGAGCAGGCGCAGAACGGCTCGGCCCGCGCGGAGACGATGCTCGCACGGGCGGGCTTCGAGCCGCCCGCCTCCGAGGGAGTTCCGTCCCGCTCGAGCGTGTCACGGCCGGGCTCGCCCGCCTTCGACGGAACCGTCCGTCCACCTCGTCGCGTCGCTACGGCGGCTGCCGGAGGTCGGACGCTCCGCGGCACCGCGGTGTCGAAGGACGGACGCTCGGAGCTCGTCACCTTCGAGCGTCGCGGGCAAGGCGGACACGGCCGACTCGCGGATCCAGCCGGTGCTCGACCGCGTCGCCGCCGTGCAGCGCGCACATCCCGGGCTTCACGCTCGCCGAGGTCGGCGACGCGAGCGCGAACCATGCGGCGCAGACCGTCATCGAGCAGGACCTCCGCAAGGCGGAGATCACGTCGGTGCCCGTGACGTTCGCGATCCTCCTGTTCGCGTTCGGCGCGTTTGTCGCCGCGGGGCTGCCGGTGCTGCTCGCGCTCTCGGCCGTGCTGGCCACCGTGGGGCTCGGTGCGCTCGTCAGCCACGCCGTCCATGCCTCGGACACGACGACGTCGAGCGTCGTCGTCCTCATGGGGATGGCGGTCGGCGTCGACTACTCGCTCTTCTACCTGCGCCGCGAGCGCGAGGAGCGGGCCTGCGGACGCTCGCCGCGTGAGGCTCTGCGCGCGGCGGCAGCGACCTCCGGGCGGGCCGTGCTCGTCTCCGGGCTCACGGTCGCGGTCGCCTGCACGGGCATGGTGGTCTCCGGCTCGGGCGACTTCGTCTCGATGGGCGTCGGCGCGATCCTCGTCGTGCTCGTCGCGATGGCCGGCTCCCTCACCGTGCTGCCGGCCCTGCTCGGCCGGCTCGGCGACCGCGTCGACCGTGGCATCGTCGCCGTGCTCGCCGCGGGGATCATCCGGGTCGTCCGCCGCGAGCCCCGGTGGCTCGTGCGCCTGCGCGACCGCCGCACCCTCCTGCAACGGCTGAAGCGCGGCGGACGGCGAGTCGCGCCTCTGGGGCTTCGTCCTCCGCCCGGCCCTGCGCTTCCCGCGTACCGCGGCGCTCGCCGCCGCCGCCGGGCTCGCCGTGCTCGCGATCCCCGCCTTCGGGATGCGCACCGCGAAACCGGCTTCGACTCCTTCCCGCGGAGCCTGCCCGTCGTGAAGGTGTTCCATGCCGTCCAGCAGGCGTTCCCGGGGACGCCTGCGCCCGGCGGTCGTCGTCGTCGGCGCCCACGACGTCACCGCGCCCGCGGTCCGCGAGGGCCTCGCCCGGCGGCGGCGGGCGGGCGCTCGCGACCGGCGAGATGCACGCGCCGATCCGCGAGACGGTGAACCCGGCGCACACGATCGCCCGCGTGGAGGTGCCGCTCGCCGGCACCGGCGACGACCCCGCCTCGGTCGCGCGCTGCAGACGCTGCGGGCGAAGGTCATCCCGGCGACGATCGGCGCCGCGTCGGGGGACCGAGGTCGCCGTCACGGGACAGACGGCGGACGGGACGACTTCCTGCACACGATGGACGCTCGGATGCCGTACGTGTTCGGCTTCGTCCTCCTCGTCGCCTTCGGGCTCCTGCTCGTCACCTTCCGGTCGGTCGTCGTGCCGCTGATCGCGGTCGCGCTCAACCTGCTCTCGGTCGGCGCCGCCTACGGCCTGCTCGTCTGGATCTTCCAGGAAGGACACCTTCGAAGGCGTGCTCGGGTTCCACTCCGACGGGGTCGATTGTGACGTGGATGCCGCTGTTCCTGTTCACCGTGCTCTTCGGCCTGTCGATGGACTACCACGTGTTCATCGTCAGCCGCATCCGCGAGCTCGTCCTGCGCGGGAGCACGACGAGGGACGCGGTCGCGCACGGAAACCGCACTACCGCCTCGACCGTGACGAGCGCGGCGGCCGCGATGATCGCGATCTTCGCGATCTTCGCGTTCACGCGCACGATCGTGATGAAGGAGCTCGGCGTCGGTTCGCGGTCGCCGTCCTCCTCGACGCGACCGTCATCCGCGGCGTGCTCCTGCCCGCCGTGATGACCGTGCTCGGCGAGCGGAACTGGTATCTGCCTCGCGTGCTTGCACGGATGCCCGAGCCGGCGACGGAGGTCTAGGGTCATGGGCGCCGTGTTCCGTCCGCTCGTCGAGCGCCGCACGTACCGGGAGCTCCTCTACCTGCTCTCCGGCGTGCCGTTCGCCGCCGCCTGGTTCGCTTTGCTCCTCGCCGGCTGGCTCGCCGTCGGGCTGCTCGCGGTGACGCCGCTGCTCGTCCCCGCGTTCCTCGGCCTGCGCTGGGCGACGTGGCTCGCCGCCGAGGCGGAGGCGGCGACCGCGCGCTCGCTGCTCGGCGTCGACGTTCGCGTGCCGCGGCCGCCGCTCGGCGGGCGCGGCTACTGGGGCCGGGTCCGCTCCGGCCTCTCCGACCCGACGTTCTGGGCCCAACAGCTTGTATCTCGCGCTGCGCACCGTGCTCGGCTTCGGGCTCGGCGTCGCCGTCGTGTCCGTCGTCGGCTCCTCGCTGTGGCTCGTCTCGCTGCCGGCGACGTACGGCTTCGTGCACGAGGACGCGTTCGGCGTGCACGTCGGCAGCGCCGGCCCCGCGTTCGCGTTCGTGCCGCTCGGGCTCGCCGGCATCGTGCTCTCGGCCTGGCTCGTCCGCGGGCTCGGCACGCTGTGGGCGAGGCTGGCGGGGATGCTCGCGGCGCCGCTCGAGACGACCGCGCCACGGACGGAGATGCAGGCGCTCCTCCGCCGCTTCCTGCCGGCGCACGCGGCGTTTTACGGCGGCCTGAACGTCGTCCTCGTGATCGTCTGGGCCCTGACGACGCGGGCGTACTTCTGGCCCGTCTGGACGCTCATGCCCCTCGCGATGCCGCTCGCGATCCACGCCTGGACGGTGTTCGTCGACAGCGGCGACCCGCGCCGGATCGCGCGCACGCGGGCGCTCGCCGTCGATCTCGGGGCGGCGGCGACGCTGTTCCTCTTCCTCGTCGGGGTGTGGGCGGTGACCCGCCGCGGGTACTTCTGGCCGGTGTGGCCCGGTCTGGGCCTCGCCGTCGTCGTCGGGATCCATGCCCTGAGCACGATGGGTACGCGCATCGACGTCCTCACGACGACGCGGGCGGGAGCGGTCGGGGCGGCGGAGGCGGAGCTCCGCCGCATCGAGCGCGATCTCCACGACGGCGCGCAGGCGCGGCTCGTCGCGGTCGGGATGAGCCTCGGCCTCGCCGAGCAGAAGCTCGAGAGCGACCCTCGCGCGGCGCGGCAGCTGCTCGCGGAAGCGCGTGCCGGGGCCGGGGAGGCGCTTCGCGACCTGCGCGACCTCGCCCGCGGCATCCATCCGCCGATCCTGGCCGACCGCGGCCTCGAAGCGGCGCTCGCCGCGCTCGTCGGGCAGGTGCCGCTCGCGGTCGACCTGCACGTCGACCTCGCGGAGCGGCCGCCGGAGCAGGTCGAGTCCGCGGCCTACTTCGTCGTCGCCGAGGCGCTCGCGAACGCGACCAAGCACGCCGGCGCGTCACGCATCGACATCCGGGTCGTCCGGATGGGCGACTCGTCATCGTCACGGTGCTCGACGACGGCCGCGGCGGCGCCGACCCGACGGGGCCGGCCTGCGCGGGCTCCGCGGCCGCGTCGAGGCGCTCGACGGGACGTTCCGCGTCGAGAGCCCACCCGGCGGGCCCACGATCGTCGAGGCGGTGCTGCCCTGCGCGTCGTGATCGCCGAGGATCTTGCCCTGCTGCGCGACGGGCTGATGCGCCTGCTGCGCGACAACGGCTTCGAGGTCGTCGCAGCAGTGGCCGACGGCGACGCGCTCGTGCACGCGTGCTCCTCGAGGAGCCGGACCTCGCGATCGTCGACGTCCGGCTGCCGCCGACGTTCCGGGACGAGGGGGTGCGGGCGGCGCTCGAGGCGCGCAGGCTCCGGCCGAGGACGGCGATCCTCATCGTCTCGCAGTACGTCGAGCACGCGTACGCGACGAGCTCCTCGCAGACGGCCGAGGCGGCGTCGGCTATCTCTTGAATGACCGGATCATGGACGTCGACGAGTTCGTCGAGGCCGTCGCCGCGTGGCCGCCGGCGGGACGGCGCTCGACCCCGAGGTCGTCGCCCAGCTGTTGGGTCCGCGCCGCCGCGGGCCGCTCACGCGGCTGTCGCTGCGCGAGCGCGAGGTGCTCGGGCTGATGGCGGAAGGGCGCTCGAACGCCGCCATCGCCAAGGTGCTCGTCCTCACCGTCGGCGCGGTCGAGAAGCACGTCGCGAACATCCTCTCCAAGCTCGAGCTGCCCCCGTCGGAGAGCGACCACCGGCGCGTCCTCGCCGTGCTCGAGTACCTCAATGGTAGCCCCCGACGTTATCGTCCCCGTTCCGGTCACGCGCTTCGCGACGTGGTGGGGGTTGCCCAAGAAGAGGTACATTAGTCGACACCTGCAGACACGGAGGCGCTGAGACTCGAGGTCGCGGTGACGAAGATGTTCCTTGGCTGCTGACGACCGCGCGCACGTCCTTCGCCGCCAGCCGGGGTGAACTGCGCGGTTCCGGTGCCGCTCACCGTGACGGAGAGGCGGCTCACATCCTCCCGCTTCCCGTCAGCGTGCCGCTGCCCGGCAGGCCGACCTCGAAGTACTCTCCCCCCGGACGTCGGCGACGACGACGTCGCCGCTGCCGAGCAGCGTCACGGCGTCGAGTGCCGGAACGGTGATCCGGACGCTCATCGGGCTCCTCGTTGTGAAGCCGCCGGCAGGGTTTCCTCGATCACGCAGCGCGCCCGACCGCACCCTGGTGGTGACGCGGTCGAGCAGGTTGTCGTCGCCCCGGACGACGACCGACTGCTTCGTCCCGAGGCCGATCACGACGTTGTTGCTGCCCGAGAGCTCGACGCCCGTGAACGCCGGCAGCCGGCGGACCTGCGTCGCCTGCCGGCCCGAGCCGCCGGTGGTCGGGGTCGACGAGCCGATCACGTCGAAGTGGTAGAGGAGCGCGACGCCGAGCCCGCCGAGGAGAAACGCGAGCAGCACGGGTATCCACAACGGGCCGTGCCGTCCGCTTCCGGGGTGGACGGGTGTCGGGGCGACCGTCATCGACACCGTGAGTATCTGCGGCGGCCGGGTCGCGCACATCGGGTTGTCTACGGAATCGCGCCGCGGAGAAGCGGCGTCTCAGCAGACCCGGGAAGAGCAGGCCGGTCTCGAC
>CAVZHU010000012.1:0-44660 GCA_963775155.1 uncultured Actinomycetes bacterium
CTCCCACCCGCCATAGGTGGGTATGACGACATCATCACTGGTGCAAATCGCGCACTGCCCGACATGTTCGCATCACCGCCAGTCCGCGGCGCACGATCACCGCCGCTCGGAGTGCCGCCGGATCGCCTCCTCGATTAGCTCGGCCATCTGCTCCGCAGTTTTCGGATACTCGTACCACTCGAGGTTCCGTGGCGAGTACGCCCGCGCGAGCTCTCCGGAGGCCGCTTGTCTCAATGCGGCAGCGATCGCGTCAACGTCGTCAGGCGGGACGGTCACGCCGGTGTTCGTCTCGCGGATGATCCGCGCAGCCTCGTTGTTCTCCGCCAGTGCGACGATCGGTCGTCCGGAGAAGAGGTACTCGAAGAGCTTCCCGGTTGCTTCCGAGCTGTTTCGCGACGTGAGCAGGACGAGCGCGTCGGCCGATCGCTGGAGCGCGAGCGCTTCAGCTCGGCTGACCATGCCGAGGTGTTCCAGGACGTCAGCGGCGCCGCTGCGGTCGATCAGCGCCCGCTCCTCGGTCGTGAGGCGCCCTGCGTGAGCAGCCGAGCTGTGGCCCCTCCGTCTCTGCGGACACGGCGCGGAGCGCCTGGAGCAACGGCGCCGGATCGCGACCCCACTCGCCGGAAGAGTCCCCCCGTGTAGACGAGCCTGGTCCGACGATCACCCGAATTTCGAGCGTCCGGCTCCGGTGGGGGATGTTCGCGCGGTCCCAGCCGTTCATCACGCAGGTGGCAAATGCGCCGAGTCGCCGCGACAGGTCATCGGCGAGCGGCCGAGTCGCGCCGACTACGACCTCCGCGGAGCGGACGACGCGCCGCTCGAGATGCAGGTCCAGTCGCCGCTGGACACCTGTCGGGAAAGGGACCCGGTACGGCTCGAATGTCCAGCCGTCGCGGAAGTCCGCGACCCACGCCGGCCGCTTGCCCCCGAGCAGGAGTCCGACGAGATGTGACGACTCGGGCGGCGAGCTCGTGACGATGCAATCGTGGTTGCCCCGTGACACCAGCCGACGCACTGCCAAGGCTGCCTGCGGCAGCCACGTCGCCACGTTCAACTCGGGAACGAAGACTTGAGTCAGCAGCCTGCCGGGAGGCCGCTCGAGTACGTCAGGGCCCATCTCCTCTCTCCGACAATTTCCCGCGTCTGAGAAAGACGCGGAGCGCACCGACTGACCGAAGGTCGCCAACGCGAACGACACCGAGCTCTGCGTCGTCCGAGCAGTTCTCCCCAAGCATTGCTGGTGACAACCGTGACGGAATAGCCGAAATCCCTGAGGTACCGCGCCATCGACAGCCGGGGCGGGCCCCGCCGATGCCCGGCCACGGCGGATGCTCATAGGAGACGACGAGCACGTGACGGGCGCTCATGGCCGAGGCGCAGACGAGGAGGCGGAACGACGAGGATGAGCGGCAGAAAGCATTGCGCTCCCATTGTGGTCGCGAGGCATGACGACGCCCCGACCAGAAACGAGATGCTCGACATGCTCCGGCACAAGCCGGACACGTAGCTCGCGGTGGTCGATGGCGGTTCAACAGATCCAGGCACGCGGTCAGGCTAGTGGGTGTATGCGTTGCGCACGGTCACGTCCCGCCGCGGCATCGTGTCCGCGATATCAGGAGGCGCGGCTTCGAAGCTCTCGCAGCTGGTAGTCGACCTGAAGCCGAAGACGCTCAAGCCGTCGCCGGGCCGAGCGCGGATGCGCGAAGAAGTCGCGCGTCTGCGCGCTCTCGACAACCCATTCCGGCGCAGCGAAGCGAGGATGCGGTCCAACGGTCATAAGGAGCCCACTCGTACAGAGGAGCGATCTCCCTCCCCCAACGATGGGCCACCACATCTGCGTCTCCGCTCCCGTGGCGCAGCCTCTTGTCCACGAACGCTTCGACCTCCGCGCGCCACTCCTCCTTTGGCTTAAGGGCAACCGACCAGCCGCCGAGGAATTCGCCCACTTGCTCGCCCCACCGACTGGGTCCTCCAGGACTTCTCGTCGTACCCAAGGACGAAAACCGGCAGACCGGCTGCTGCACCAATTGCAGACGTCGTGTATCGCTCCCAGAGGGAGAACGCGTGCTCCCGAGAGAGCGCGTCACGGAAGCCAAGGGACCGCGCGACTGGAATCGGGTTGCGGTAGACAAGCAACACGATGGAGCGCACCGGCAAGAGGTCTTTCCAGAAGGGAAACGTGATGCACGTCCGCGGGTCCTTCCAGACCCATTGCTCGCTCCGATAGACGGAGTCGAAGATGGTCAACGCCTCCGACCGAAAGTGGTCGAGGGCCGGAGATGACTGCCAGCCGGTTTCGAGTTGTGGTGGGAACCGGGCGCTCCCGCCGAGAAGAGAGAGCAGGCGGTCGTTCACGTCAATCAGCGCGCTGCTCTCCCAGTAGCCGGTCGGGTTGTGAGGGCCCACCGGATACCAGTCGGTGGGGACGCTAACCGGAACACCGAGTAGGTTCACCAGCCGCGTGACGAGGGACGTGCCGCTGCGGTGCATGCCGAGCACGTAGACGCCAATCGGGGCAACGGACCGGGACCATGACCGTGGCGTCAGAACGGGGTGCCATCGACCACCGATCTGTAGATCGAATCAAGCCGCTTCCCCACCGCGACCGGGCTGCAGTAGGCACGCAAGGCATCCGTCGCCCCCGGCGCGATAGCTCGAGGATCCTCCAGGGCGTCGGCCAGGGCATCGCGCAGGGCCGCCGGATCTGCGGGCGGAACGATGCGCGCCCCCTGCGGGCCGATCAGCTCTGCGCATCCGGCGGCGCTCGTCACCACGACAGGGACGCCCGCCGCCACGGCTTCGACCGCTGCGATCGCGAATGGATCCGCGAGCGTGGGCATCGCGAATACGTCGGCATCGGCGAGGAGCGTCACGATCTCGTCACGGGAACGCGGACCGACGAGGGCCACTGGAAGGCCTGCGGCCTGTGCGGTGAGCGCGGCCCGTTCTGGGCCTTCGCCCACCACAGTCAGCTCTACGCGCCTGCCCTCGGCAACCAGCAGTCTCACGGCCTCGATCAGGTGATCGAGTCCCTTCCTCGCGGTGAGGTTCGACACCGTCAGTATGTGTCGGCCCCGGTCGAGCCGAGGTCGCCGCGACGACTGATCGAAGGCGTCGATGTCGACGACATCCGGCACCACGGCATAGCGTGCCTGGGGCACCATGAGACGAAGCTGTCGCTCGAGCAGTGGGCTCACCGGACAAACGGCCGCCGCTCGCCGGTACGTGAATCGGGCCACCCAAACAGCGTATGGCGAGAGCAGACCCGTCAGGTTTCCCGAGTAGTTCTCGGTAATCACCGCGGGGATCCGATGCAGACGTCCGACGAGCACGGCGACCGGACCGGTTCCTAGGAAATGGCCCTGGATGACGTCGACCGGGGTGCCGTCGCGTCGAAGTCGCGCGACCGCCCTGTTGAGCACCCAGAGCCTCTGAAGAGTCTCGACCCGCCCGCTTCGCCACGGCTTCGGGAGGTACATCATCCGGATCGTCCCGTCGTAGTCGGCCGGATCCCGGCGGCCACCGCCGGCGCCATGACGGTGACGTCGTTGTGGATGGAGATCGCACGGGCCAGATCGCGCATGAACAGACCCGCAACCGGACGCTCGGGAGACGGGTAGTACGCGGGCATGAGCAGCACATGTAGCCTGCTCATCGGCGACCACCTGCCCACGCCAGGACGGCGCGTGGGAGCGCGCGTAGGTCGGCGAATTCGGAGCGCGTCGGGATGAGAAACGGAAGGACGCGTCGCCCGGTCACACGCCGGTAGAAGCCAGACGCAACCGTGAAGCTGGCGAGGTAGGAGACCGTCGAAGCGAGCGCGGCGCCGGTCGCGTGTAGCGAGGGGATCATCGCGGCATACATCACGATCGTCGGCGGCGTGATGATGAGTGCGCGGTAGAGCGAGTGACCGGCTTTCCCCTGCCAATGATTGTCGCGCCAAGAACTTGCGAGAGACCCATCGCCGCTGCCCCCGGAAGGAGGATTAGACCCAGGTCCGTCGTGGACCGGTAAGCCGCACCGAATACCGGCACCACGAGGAGCTCGAGTGCAGCCGCCAGCCCTAATGTGGTGACGCCGACGATCAGGCTGACGTGCCGCAGGCTCTTCGTCTCGACCATCTCGCGATCCGCGATCTCGCCCGCGCTCAGCCGGGCAATGCGGGGGTAGAGAACGGTCGAGAGTGCCCTCGGCAGCAGAAGCAGGAGTGTCGTCGCGCTAACGGCCAGTGCGTACCGGCCCACCGCCGCAGCGGGTGCGACGGCGGCGAGGATGAACAGATCGAGCTGGTAGTTCACGAGCTGCAGGGCATTCGCGCTGTAGCTCTTGATTCCGAAGCCGATGGCCCGGCGAAGCTGCCTCGGGTCACCGGCCCCGCCCCGCGGCAGCGCTCGGAACGCCCACCGATTGCGCCGATACCTGTGGCGGCCGTGGAAATCGTCAGCGCAGCCACAGCTCCCGCCTGGCCGAACAGCACGCCGGCCGGGATGGCAATGGCGAGTCCGAGTCCCGCGGACACGGCCGGCATCGACATCGAGGCCTCGTAGCGGTCCGTGGCGACCGCGACCGCCGCCACGTAGAGGAGCGCGAGCGAGAAGGGGAGTCCCGCCACGGCCACACCTGTCAGCCAGAGGGGAAGGCCGGCGAACGCCGAACGGAACAGCGCCCGGGCGGCGAGGAGGCCGGCACCAGCTCCGAGCCCCCCGCGGCGACGGCCACTTTCAGCGAACCGGCGAAGGCGGCGCGCGGCGCCCACGTTCGGGAGCCGACGAAGTAGAAGATGCCCTGATTGACGCCGAGAGAGGCGAGAGCACTGAGGATCAACACCAGTGATGCGGCGATCGAGTAGCCGCCCAGTCGTGTGGACCGAGCACCGCGCGAGAACGATCGTGGTGACGCCGCCTGCAAGCGCAACCCACATCTGACTGGCCGCAGACATGACGGCGCCGCCGGTCAGCGGGCGCGGAAGGACCCCCGGTGCAGGGGCAACAGGCGCAGCGCTCATCTCGATTCCCGGAGAGTAGGCTGCGCTGCGGCCGTCAACCGAGCCACGTCCGCAGTGTGCTCCGCGAGGAGGTCGCCAGCGCCAGCCGTGTGACCGGCCAGGACTACTCGCACGGGGAAGTATCCGCTCCGACGCCCTCGTCACACTCCGTTCGTGGATCGGGAGGTCGGCTCGGTGCTGGTCGAGAACGGAGTCGCGGGGCAGGTCGGTCCCGCGCGCTCGCGCCGCCTGAGCATCGCCGCCGCGCGCGCACACCCGGTGGCCGCCACGGCAGTAGCCCTCGTCGCCCTCGCCGTAGCCTCGACAGCCCTGCGAGCCGTCCTCGTGGGCTGGGTGCACGGCCCGTTCGTCTTCATGGATGAGCTCGGCTACGAGCGGATGGGGCTGAGCTTCGCGCACACGGGCCACTTCTCGCTCTTTGGCAAGGGCGGCCTCGCGTACTCGCCGCTCTACCCGATCGTGCTCTCCCCCGTCTACGCGCTGACATCGTCCACGCACACCGCCTACGAGTGGGTGAAGGTCGAGAACGCGGCGCTCATCTCGCTGTCAGCCTTTCCCGTCTACGCGATCGCCCGCTCCGTGCTCTCACGGAAGCGCGCGGTCGGCGTCGCGGCGCTCTCGCTCGTCGCGCCGCTGATGCTCTACAGCGGCTTCGAGATGAGCGAGAACCTCGCCTATCCCCTCTGCCTCGCCGCGATCTGGACGATGCTGCGCGCCGCCCGCCGCCCGAGTCTGCGGAACGACGCGCTCATGCGCGCCGCGATCGTGCTCGCCTCCGCCGCACGCCTCGAGACCGCGATCCTCGCCGCGGTCGCGCGCGGGCTCTCGAACGAGGCGATCGGCAAGGAACTCTGGGTGGCGGAACAGACGGTCAAGTTCCACCTCACCAACATCTACCGGAAGCTCGGCGTGTCGAACCGCACCGAAGCTGCCAGGCTCGCCTACCAGAACGGCCTCGTGGACAGCCCGATCGGCGAGCAGTGAGCTCGAGCCCGCACCGGTAGACGTCATCTCCGCATGCTCCTCGCTTCGCCCACGGGCCGGAGCACACTCCCGGCCAGGCCCGTTACGACGTTGAGGCAAAGTCAAGAACCGGCGGGGCCCGCGGAGGCCCTTCGATGGACCAGTAGCGGCCGTCCTCAGGTCTGGACCAGCTATTCCCACTCGATCGTCGCGGGCGGCTTCGAGGTCACGTCGAGCACCACCCGGTTGATCCCGGGAATCTCGTTCACGATCCGCGCGGAGATCGTCTCGACGAGGTCGTACGGGAGCCGCGCCCAGTCGGCGGTCATCGCGTCGTCGCTCGTCACCGCGCGAATCACGAGCGGATAGCCGTACGTGCGCTCGTCCCCCTGCACGCCGACCGAGCGGATCGCGGGCAGAACGGCGAACGACTGCCACAGCTCGCCGTAGAGCCCCGCCCGCCGCACCTCCTCCTGGAGCACCGCGTCGGCAGCGCGGAGGATCTCGAGCCGCTCCGCCGTGACGGCTCCGATGATCCGGATCGCGAGGCCGGGCCCGGGGAACGGCTGGCGCCAGACCATCCGCTCGGGCATCCCGAGCTCCTCGCCGACGCGCCGCACCTCGTCCTTGAACAGAAGCCGCAGGGGCTCGACGAGCTGCATCCGCATGTCCTCCGGCAGGCCGCCGACGTTGTGGTGGGACTTGATCGTCGCCGCGACGCCCTCCGTGCCTCCCGACTCGATCACGTCGGAGTAGAGCGTCCCCTGCACGAGCCAGCGTACGTCGCCGAGCCTCCGCGCCTCCTCCTCGAAGACGCGGATGAACTCGCGGCCGATGATCTTCCGCTTCTGCTCCGGCTCGGAGACTCCCTCGAGCAGCTCGAGGAACCGCTGCTGCGCCTGCACGTGGACGAGCGGCACTTGGAAGTGCTCGCCGAAGGTCTCGACGACCTGTTCCGCCTCGTCCCGGCGCAGCAGGCCGTGGTCGACGAAGACACACGTGAGCTGCTCGCCGACCGCCTTGTGGACGAGGAGCGCGGCGACCGCCGAGTCGACGCCGCCCGAGAGCGCGCAGAGGACGCGCTCGGAGCCGACCTCGGCCCGGATCCGCTCGACCTGCTCCTCGATCACCGCAGCCGGTGTCCACGCGGGCGGAGCGTCCGCGACCCGGTAGAGGAAGTTCTTCAGCACGTCCATCCCGTGCGGCGTGTGCACGACCTCCGGGTGGAACTGGACGCCGTACAGTCCGCGCGAGGGCGCCTCGAACGCGGCCACCGGCGTCGCGGGCGAGCTCGCGACGACGCGTGCCCCCTCCGGGGCCGCCGCCACCGTGTCCCGGTGCGACATCCAGACCGTCTGCTCGGCGGGCGTGTCGGCGAGCAGGTTCGAGGTCTCGACGCGCATCGGCGTGCGCCCGAACTCCGAGACGCCGGTGCGGTCGACGCGGCCGCCGAGCTCGAGCGCCATGAGCTGCGCGCCGTAGCAGATGCCGAGGGTCGGGATCCCGAGCTCGAACAGGGCAGGGTCGATCCGCGGCGCGTCGTCGGAGTAGACCGACGCCGGCCCGCCGCTGAGCACGAGCGCATACGGGTTCCTGGCCCGCACGGCCTCGGGCGTGATCGTGTGCCCGACGAGCTCCGAGTAGACGCGGCACTCACGGACGCGCCGCGCGATCAGCTGCGAGTACTGCCCGCCGAGATCGACCACCAGCACCGGCCGCTCCTCGGGCCCCGGGAACGGGATGACGCTCGCGGCCCCCTCAACGCCGATAGTTCGGCGCCTCCTTCGTGATCGTCACGTCGTGCGGGTGCGACTCCCGCAGCCCCGCTGCGGTGATGCGGACGAAGCGCGCCTGCTTCATCTCCTCGATCGTCGCGGCCCCGCAGTAGCCCATCGCCTGGCGCAGCCCGCCGACGAGCTGGTGGACGACGTGCTGCGAGGGGGCCCTTGTAGCCGACGCGACCCTCGATCCCCTCGGGGATGAGCTTCTCGACGTCCTCGACGTCCCCCTGGAAGTAGCGGTCCTTCGAGAAGCCGCGCGCCTTCATCGCGCCGAGGGAGCCCATGCCGCGGTACTCCTTGAACCGCTCGCCCTGGACGAGGATCACGTCCCCGGGCGTCTCGTCGGTACCGGCGAGCACGCCTCCGAGCATGACCGCGTCCGCGCCGGCCCCGATCGCCTTGGCGATGTCGCCGGAGGACGTGATGCCCCCGTCGGCGATCACGGGGATGCCCTCATCCAGCGTCACGGACGCGACGTCGTGGACAGCGCTCACCTGTGGGACGCCGACGCCGGCGACGACCCGCGTCGTGCAGATTCCGGAGGGTCCGATCCCGACCTTGACCGCGTCGGCGCCCGCGTCGATGAGCGCCCGGGCCGCCTCCTCCGTCGCGATGTTGCCGGCCATCACGTCGACCAGAACGGCGCCCTTCACCTTCCGCACCATCTCGATCACGCCTGCGGAATGCCCGTGTGCGGTGTCGACGACGATCACGTCGGCGCCCGCCGCCACCAGGGCCTGTGCGCGCTCGAGCGCGTCGGGCCCGACGCCGACCGCGGCGCCTACCCGAAGCCGGCCCTGCTCGTCCTTCGTCGCCTGCGGGAACTCGATCTTCTTCTGGATGTCCTTGACCGTGATCAGCCCGCGGAGATGCCCTCCGCGTCGACGACCGGCAGCTTCTCGATCTTGTTGCGGTGGAGGATCTCCTCCGCCTCCGCGAGCGTCGTCCCGACGGGGGCCGTGACGAGGTCGCGAGACGTCATCAGCGCCGAGACCGGCTGCTCGACGTCGCTCTCGAAGCGCAGGTCGCGGTTGGTGAGGATCCCCACGAGGACGCCGTTGCCGTCGGTGATCGGGACTCCAGAGACCTTGTAGTGCGCCATCAGCTCGAGCGCCTCGCGGACGAGCGCGTCGGGCGGCAGCGTGACCGGCTCGACGATCATTCCCGCCTCGGAGCGCTTCACCTTGTCGACCTCGGCGGCCTGCGCCTCGATCGGGAGGTTGCGGTGCAGGATCCCGATGCCGCCCTCGCGCGCGAGCGCGATCGCGAGGCGCGCCTCGGTCACGGTGTCCATCGCCGCCGAGACGAGCGGGATCGCGAGCTCGATCGAGCGGGTCAGGCGGGCGCGTGTCGAGACGTCGTTGGGCAGAACGTGCGACTCGGCCGGGACGAGCAGCACGTCGTCGAAGGTGAGACCCTCCCGCCCGAACTTCCGGTCGAGCTCCAGCAGCCGCTGCACGTCATCGGCGCTCAGCTCGGCTACTGCGGGATCCCTCAAGGAGCGGCAAGGGTATCAGCGGACAAGGATGGGGCACCCCACCTCGATCCTGACAAGGAGCTAACACGTCGCGGCTACCTTGACGGGCAGTGAGGGCGCTGCTTGCGACCGCCGGACTCCTCGCCGTCGCCGGCACGGGCGCGGCGCAAGCGGCGAGCATTCATGCGCGGCACAAGAGCACGGGCGAGCCTGTCTATGCGCTGGCCCAGGACGGTCACCTGATGGCCTGGCTCGCCTCCGGCGGCGGCAAGTGCAACGGCGTGCACGTCTCGGGGCTCGACGGACTGCGCACCGTTCCGCAACCGTCTGCCGAGAGCATGACGTGCCACTGGAACCTGTCCGAGAACCAACCGCAACTCGCGCTCGCGGCCCGCGCCTCCGCCGTTCTGTGGACGCTGCACGAGGACGGCGCCTCGCCCTTCGACTACGTCCTCACCGGCCGGATCGGAGGTCCTGAGCAGCGCGTCGACCGCCTCGCCCATACCGAGGACGGCATCGGCTTGTGGCTCGGAGGCGTCGCCGGCGCCGGGAGGACGCTCGCCTACTCCTTCGTCGACGTCGAGTACGTCGACAAACTCTCGTGCCTGGCGGGCGGGTCATGCGGGCGCCAGATCTCGGACGGCGGAATCCAGCTCGTGAGCGAAGGAGAGGCCGATCCGCTCCCGGGCGCCGGACCGGCGCTCGAGCTCGCCGCAGCCGCCGGCCGCCTCGCCTACGTGCAGGCGTCGAGGGTGCGCCACGGCGCACCGGCCGCCAACGGCTCTGCCCCGATCGAGGTCGTGAGCGCGACGACCGGCGCAGCGGTGTCCGACGTGCAGCCCGATGGCGTCCCGCTCGCGATCGCACTCTCTCCGCGGGTGCTCGCCGTCCTCACGTACCGCAACCGCCACGACCGCATCTCGTGGTACGACCCGCGTAACGGGACGATGGTCGGCAGCATCAGACTCTTGCACCGCGCCGCTCCGCAGCTCGCTGCGAGCAACCGCGTCGTCGTGTACCGCATCGGCCGCTGGCTGCGCGGCATCGCCGTCGACTCCGGCCGCATCCGCAAGCTCGCGCACACCTCGGGCGTTCTCGCCGGCCTCTCGCTCCAGGGCAACCGCCTTGCGTGGGCCGAGGACAACGGCGGGACGGGCCGGATCCGCACGCTCACGGTCCACTAGCAGCCGGGCAAGCGGAACTGCGCCGCCGGGAGAGCGCGGTCCCCCGTCGGCTCCGTGCTGTCTGTCTTTGAGGTTGTCCGGATGGAACCGGTGCCCGGTGTGCTCGCGCGCGGCAGAGGCCGGCGCGAGCACAGTC
This sequence comes from uncultured Actinomycetes bacterium, assembly GCA_963775155.1. Taxonomy (GTDB): domain Bacteria; phylum Actinomycetota; class Thermoleophilia; order Gaiellales; family Gaiellaceae; genus Palsa-739. Next base: position 10,547 of record CAVZHU010000012.1, read on the forward strand.
CGGCCTCCGCGTAGGCGTTCCGCCTACGCTCCGGCCCTGGGCGCCGAGAAGGCTCGAAGCGCTAGACCCTGCCGGCGTTCGGGCGGCGGCGTAAGGAGAGCGAAGCGAAGCCTTACGACACCGCCGAGACCGTCGCGGGCGGGCACGCCGCCGACAGGCGGCCTGCCCCCACGCGACACCGGGCACAACGCTCGAACCACCCCAGCCCAAACAAGCCCGACAGCACGAGGGCCGGGGAGACCACGCTCTCCCCGGCCCTCGTTCCTTCACCCAGCGAGCGAGACCGAAGGTCTCGCGAGCTACCCCGGGCTATGCGGAGACGGCGTCGAGCTCGACGATCTCGACGCCCGAGGCCAGCCGGGACGCCTCGCCCCGGTCGAACCGCCCCGCACCGAGCTCCAGCACGGAGGCGGCGGCGCAGGCCACGGCCGTCCGCAGGGCGTCGTCGACGGAGTGACCGTTGAAACGCTCCGAGAGGTAGCCGCCCAACAGGACGTCGCCGGCTCCGACCGCTGCGACCGGCTCGATCCGAGGGACGGAGGCGCGGAAGCGGCGCACCTCACGCTCTTCGCGGACGAGCGCGAAGCACGCCGTCTCCTGCGTGATGAGCACGTTGCGCGCCCCTAGGTCGGCGATCGTCTCGAGCGCCATCACGAAGTCCTCCTCGTCCATGAACTCCTGTCCGACGAGGCTCTCCGCCTCCTGCTGGTTCGGCGAGACGAGGTACGGCTCGGCCTCGACGCCGAGCCGCAGCGGCTCCCCCTCGCAGTCGAGCACACACTGGATGCCTCGCCGGCTGAGGTCGCGGATCGCCTGGGCGTAGACGTCGTTCTCGACGTCGCGCGGCAGCGAGCCGCAGAAGACGACGTAGCTCGCGACGCGCGAGAGGTAGTGAAGCTTCTCGACCAGCATCTCCAGCTCTTCGGGCCGCACCGCCGGGCCCCACTCGTACACCTCCGTCAGCGAGCCGGCGGTCGGGTCGACGACCGCGATCGAGGTGCGCGACTCGTCCGAGATCCGGACGAAGTCGCCGAGGATGCCCTCGAGTGCGAGTTCCTCGACGATGCGGTCGCCGGTGCGCCCGCCCGCGAGCCCCGTCGCGACGACCGGGGTCTCGAGCCGCTTGAGCGCCCGCGAGACGTTGATGCCCTTGCCTCCCGCGCTCGTGAGGCTGGCGCTCGCGCGGTGGCGGTGCCCCAGCTGGAAGTTCGGCACGGTGAGCGTACGGTCGACGGCTGCGTTGAGGGTGACGGTGACGATCACGGGCGGCTTCGGCGGAGGTTACTGGACCCGGATCTTCTGGCCCACCTGCAGGGCCGTCGGGTCGACTCCCGGATTGAGCTGCTCGAGCAGCGCGACGGTCGTCCCGGTCTTGTGCGCGATCGACTCGAGCGTGTCGCCGGACTGGACCGTGTACGTGCGGCCGCCGTGCTGCTGCTTGCCCGTCGTCGAGGACGTCGTCGTCGTCGTCACGGCCGTCGTTCCGGCCGGAGGCGGCGTCTTGTGCTGCACACTCCCCTGCTCGAGCCCTGCTCGGACGAGGAGGGCGGCGGCGGTGATCGCGGCGAGGAAGGCGACGGGGGCAGCGAACCGCGTGACGCGGCGGCGCTCCACCGCTCAGCCTCGAGCGACGGCGCGCAACGTGTCCGCGAAGCGCGACGCCTCGTCCGCGGCAGCCGACCGCCAGTCGCCGCCGGCCGACTCGTGCGCGTAGAGGATCGGCCGCGAGATCGAGACGAGCCCACCAGCGGGGCCGCCGGCGAACGCCGGCGCAGCGTCGACCGGCCGCGCCCCCTGCGCGCCGATGCCGAGGATGAGCAGAACCGAGCGCGGCAGCAAACGCCTCGCCGTCTCCACCACGCCGGCATGCGTGGCGCCGACGATGGCGCCCACCGAGGAGAGACCCGAGGCGCCGACGAGACCGGAGCCCCACCCGTCGACGAGGCCGGCCACGTGCTGCCAGAGCGGCCGCCCGTCCGCCAGCGGGAGATCCTGGACGTCGCCGCTGCCGGCGTTCGAGGTCTTGACGAGGCAGAAGATCCCCGCTCCGTGCTCCCGGCAAGCGCCGAGGAAGGGCTCGACGGAGTCGCCGCCGAGATACGCGCTCACGGTCATCGCGTCGGCGACGGGCAGCCGCTCCCCCCGCGGCTCGAGATAGGCCGCCGCGTAGCCGTCGGCGGTCGAGGCGATGTCGCCCCGCTTGACGTCGGCGAGCACGAGGAGGCCCGCCGCGCGAGCATGGTCGCAGACGCGCTCGAACGCGGCGACGCCCGCCGAGCCGTGCGCCTCGAAGAAGGCGGACTGGGGCTTGACCGCGACGGCAATCTCCGCGACGGCGTCGACGATGCCGCGGCAGAACACGTCGCACGCCTCGGCCGGCTCGAGCCGCTGCAGCTCCCGAGGGAGCCGATCGAGCATCGGGTCGAGGCCGACGCAGAGGGGCGCCCCCGCGCGCTCCACGGCCGCGGCGAGCCTGTCCGCGAAGTGGCCCGCCCCGCTCATCGCCCCCAGCATAGGAGACGCCCCGGAAACGAAGGGCCGCCCGAGGGCGGCCTCTCGATCCTCGGAGGAGACGTGGTGGAAAACCTAGTACGACGACTGCTGCTTGACGGCCGTCTTCAGAGTGCTGCCGGCAGAGAACTTCGGGACCCGCGCCGCCGGGATGTGCACCTTCTCGGTCGGGTTGCGCGGATTGACCCCGGTCCGCGCGGCCCGCTGGGCTGTCGAGAACTTGCCGAATCCGGTGAATGTGACCTCACCGCCGCCCTTGAGCGTGTCGGTGATCGCCTCGAGGAACGCGTCGACGGCCTTTCCTGCCTCACGATTCGACAGCTGCGACCGGCGTGCCACCTCCGCTACGAACTCCTGTTTCGTCACTCTCTCCTCCAGTCGTAAATCGCTTGCAAGCCGAACCGACACTACCAAGTCCAGGTTTGCGGCTCAACCATGCGGCTTAGCGGGGGTTTTCTCGCCGCGCAGCAGCTCTCCTGCCCGGAAAAGCGGTCTGAGGCGCACCGCGTGACGCGCGAGCGCGTCGGTTCCACCCTCCTCGCGATCGACGACGCAGACCGCCGTCCGCACCACGAGACCCGCCTCGCGGGCCGCTCCGATGGCCTCGAGCAGCGCCCCGCCGGACGTGACGATGTCCTCGACGAAGCAGACGGACTCCCCCGCCTCGAAGCCACCTTCGATCCGGTTCGCGGTGCCGTACTCCTTCGCGGCGTCACGGACCATGAGGAACGGGAGGCCGGAGACGAGCGAGGCGGAGGCGGCGAGGACGACGCCGCCCAGCACCGGTGCCGCCAGCCGGACGGCCTCGGGCTCGTGCTCGCGAACGGCGGCCGCGATGCGCTCGCCGAGGGCGGCGAGGAGGTCCGGGCGCGTCTCGAAGCGGTACTTGTCGAGGTAGTAGCGCGAGCGCTTCCCCGAGCGCAGGACGAAGTCGCCCTCGAGGTAGGCCGCGGCGACGAGCGCCTCCCGGAACTCGGCGTCGTTCATGTGCCGCGCGTGACCGCGAGGATCTGGCGAGCGAGCGGGAGCAGCCGGTCCGCCTCCTGCGATCCCTCGACGAAGGTGATGAAGGAGCCGTCGACGAAGTAGACGTCGAGCCTCCCGCGGCGCAGCTCGGCGAGGCGCCGGAGGAGGAGGGCGCCGGTGAGTGCGCCGCCCGCGACACCGGCGAGCGCGAGCCGCCTACGCCGCATCGTCCGCCTCTCCGGCCGGCTCCTGCTCGCCGCCGGCGAGCGCGGCTAGGCAGCGCTTGAGGTCGTAGAAGACGAGACCCGGCGCCGGCCGCCCCGACGTGACCGCGACGATCCCCCGCTCGCCGCTCGTTCCGCCGACGACGAAGACCTCGTTCCCGCCGAGCGAGGCACGGAGCTGCGTCACGAGGCCGCCGCCCTGGAGAGACTCGCTCGCACCCTGCACAAGCTCCCGCGCGGCACCGGCGAGGAGAGACTCCTGTCCCTCGGAAACGCCGACAGAGCCCAGCACCGGACCACCGGCCTCGAACACCAGCGCAGCCTCGATCTGGGGCGAGACCTCGACGAGATCGGCGAGCGCAGGCTCCGCGTCCACGGCGCTGACGCTAGCAAGGCGAAGGCCGGTGGCAGCCACCATCACGTCTTCGTAACGGCCTGCGCCGCTTGAGCGAGCCGTACATCGGTTCGTCGTCACTCCCTCGTAACGGTGGCTGCCACCGGCCTCGGGGGTGCAGACTCTCGTTCGTGCGCATTCGCCGGCGTCAGCTCGCCCGCAAGTTCTTCGCCGACCGCGGCACCCATCTCGCCGCGATGGTCGCCTACTTCGCGCTGCTGTCCTTCGTGCCGCTCGTCTTCCTCGCGCTCTCGTTCTTCGGCTTCGCCCACCGCGCGCAGGCCTCGGACTTCTTCGTCCACGAGTTGAAGCACGCCTTCCCGGGCACGTCGCTCGACAGCATCATCCGCCTCGTCCGCCGCGTCCAGGCGAACGCGACGACGCTCGGGATCATCGGCGCCGTCGGCCTCCTCTGGTCGTCCGTCTCGTTCTTCAGCGCCCTCGAGTCGGCACTCAACATCGTCTACGGGCTGCCGAACCGGCGCTTCCTGCACGGCAAGGGGCTCGCGGCCGCGCTCATGACGAGCATGCTCGTGACGCTGTTCGCGAGCCTCGTCGTCGGCTCGCTCGGCGTCGAGTTCCTCAAGCACAACCTCGGCCCGTTCGCGGACAACTCGGTGCTCGCCTACGTCATCTCCGTGAGTGCGTCGTTGGTCGGCGTCTTCCTCTTCCTCCTCACCATCTACTACTGGCTGCCGAACACGCACATCGGGCTCGAAGAGGCGCTGCCGGGTGCCGTCCTGGGCGCCCTCGTCCTCGAGGCCTCGTTCCAGGCGCTGCCGCTCTTCATCCGCTTCGCCGACGTGAACGTGACCCTGCGGACGCTCGGCGGCCCGGCGATCCTGCTGCTCTGGCTCTACGTGATGGCGAACGTGATCGTCTTCGGCGGCGAGCTCAACTGGTGGTGGCGCGAGCGGCACCGGCCGGACCCGTGACCGGGGAGTCGACGAGCACGGCGTAGACCTTGATCGGCTCCATCTTGCCCTTCATCAGCAGGTCGCCCTGCGGCTCGACCGCGATCCCGTCGCCGAGGCCTTGCCGTGTCTCCTCGTCGATGAGGATCGGCCGGTCGACGACCTTGGTGTGCGACTCGAGGCGTGCGGCCACGTTGACCGTGTCGCCGACGCACGTGTAGGTCGCGCGCTGCTGCGTCCCGGTATACCCGGCGATGACCGGCCCGGACGCGACGCCCACGCCGATCTGGATCTGCACCTTGTCGCGCGCCGCCTGCTCCTCGTTGAACAGGCGAACCATGTCGATCATCTGGCGGGCCGCGAGCACCGCCTCCCGGCGATGGTCCTCATGGGGAACGGGTGCCCCGAAGATCGCCATCAGGCCGTCGCCGACCATCTGGTTCACGATCCCGTTCTCGCCGGTGATCGCGTCCATCATCAGCGTGTAGTAGTCGTTCAGCAGCTCGATCGTCTCGGCCGGGTCCCGGGCCTCGGCGATCGTCGTGAACGAGCGGATGTCGCAGAACATCGCGGAAGCGTCGACGTACTTGCCGCCGAGCGAGAATCCAGAGGTGAGCAGGTCCTCGGCGACCTCCTTCGTGGCGAACTTGCTGATCAGCTCGCGCTGCTGGTCGCGCAGGCGCTTCTTCTCGAGGCTCGCGTTGATCCGCGCGTTGAGGAGGACCGGGTTGATGGGCTTCGTCAGGTAGTCCTCCGCGCCCATCTCGAGGCACTTGACGACGCTGTCCAGCTCGTCGAGCGCCGAGGTCATGACCACCGGGATGTCGCGGAGATGGGGGTCGTCCTGGAGTTGCTCCAGCACGCCGTAGCCGTCGAGCTCGGGCATGAGGACGTCGAGCAGGACGAGGTCGAAGCGCTGCTGCCGCAGGAGGTCGAGCGCCTCGCCGCCGTGCTCGGCGAAGACGACCGTGTGTCCCTCGCCCTCCAGCCCGCGCCCAAGCAGGAGCCGGTTCACGCGGTTGTCGTCGGCGATCAGGATCGTGCCGGTCGGGGAGCCGGCACCACTCACCGGGCGGGTTCCGGACGCAGGGCGGCGAGGGCGTGCTCGAGCCGCGGGTACACCTGCTCGATCTCGCTCACGAGCGGGGAGGCGTCTGCGAATTCGCCGTGCTTGGCGTGCTGCTCGAGGGTGCGGCAGAGCTCGGAGAACGCCCCGGCGCCGAGCGTCGCACCGTTCGACTTCAGCGTGTGCGCGGCGCGGCGAAGCTCCTCGCTGTTCTCCTGCTCGAGCGCGCTGCGGAGACTCGCGACCAGCCCCGGCGCATCCGCGAGGAACGCATCGATCACCTCGGTGAGAAAGTCGTCCCCGCCGAGCTCCCTCAGACTCTGCAGCGCGTCGGCGCCGAGGCTCACGTCGACCGCCTCCGACGACCCATCGGCTCTCGCCAGCGGCTTCACCCGCTTTAGCGCCGCCGCGAGCTCCTCCGCCCGGATCGGCTTCGCGACGTAGTCGTTCATCCCGGCCGCGAAGCAGGCCTCGCGATCCTCGGGGAGCGCGTTCGCGGTCATGGCGATGATGTGGGGACGGCTCTCCGGCGGCCACTGCTCGCAGATCCGGCGCGTGGCGTCGAGGCCGTCGAGCTGCGGCATCTGGACGTCCATGAGGACGACGTCGTAGGGCTGCCGCTCGAGCGCCTCGATCGCCTCGAGGCCGTTCGTCGCGACGTCGGCCGTGTAGCCGAGCCGCTGGAGCAGGCGGAGTGCGACCTTCTGGTTCATCGGGTTGTCCTCCGCGAGCAGGATGCGCAGGGACGACATCGTCGCCTCCTTTCCGGCCGTCACCGCCTCGGCCGCCTCCTGCACCGCCTCGCCCGCCGTCAGCAGATGGAGGAGCGTGTTGTAGAGCTGCGAGGCCTTGAGCGGCTTCGAGAGCTGGGCCGAGAAGACGCTGCCCGACTCCGCCTGCGGAATGCGGCCGAGGGAGGTCAGGAGCAGGAGCGGGAGCTCGTCCGCCGTGCGCCTGGCCCGGATCTCTCCCGCCAGGGCGAGCCCGTCCATCACCGGCATCATCATGTCGAGCACGGCCACGTCGAACGGCTCCCCGGCCTCCACGAGCGCGAGCGCCTCGGCGGGGAGCTCGACCGCGACCGGCTCCATGTCCCACGAGCGCGCGTGCCGCAGCACGATCTCGCGGTTCGTCGCGTTGTCGTCGACGATCAGGATCCGCTTGCCGGCGAGCTGCGGCAGACCCTCCTCGAGCGGGATCGGACTCGGCACGTCCGCCGCAGTGACGGGAAGCGTGATGCGGAAGGTCGATCCCTTCCCCTGCTCGCTCTCGACGTCGATCGTGCCGCCCATCAGCTCGACGAGGCGCTTGGAGATGGCGAGGCCGAGCCCGGTGCCGCCGAAGCGGCGAGTCGTCGACGCGTCCACCTGGCTGAACGACATGAAGAGCTGGTCCATCCGGTCCGCGGGGATGCCGATCCCGGTGTCGCGCACCGACAGCTCGAGCCGGTACGAGTCCTTTCCCGTCTCCTCGGCCCCGACGAGGACGACGACCTCGCCCACCTCCGTGAACTTGACGCCGTTCGACGAGCAGGTTGAGCAGCACCTGGCGGAGGCGGGCCTGGTCGCCGAGGATCCCGGCGGGAGCGGCTTCGTCGATGAGGCAGCCGAGCTCGATCCCCTTCTCCCACCCGCGCGGCGCGACGATGTCCAGGGCTCCCTCGACGCACTCGCGCAGGCCGAACGGCTCCCGCTCGAGGTCGAGCTTGCCGGCCTCGATCTTCGAGTAGTCGAGGATGTCGTCGATCACGTGCAGGAGCGCGTCGCCGCTCGATCGGACGATCTCTCCGAACTCGCGCTGCTCGCCCGTCAGCTCGGTGCCGAGCAGGAGGTCGGTCATGCCGATCACGGCATTCATCGGCGTCCGGATCTCGTGGCTCATCGTCGCGAGGAAGGCGCTCTTCGCCTGGGTCGCCGCCTCCGCCTCCTGGCGCGCGCGCTGGAGCTCGGTGACGTCGTGGTAGACGCCGAGGAAGCCGGCGTGGGCACCGTCGACGGTGAGCGGCACGAGCATCAGCTCGACATCGACGAGCGTTCCGTCCCTGCGCCGGCGCCGGGTGATCCGCTGCGCACGGCCGTCACGACGCGCCTCCTCGATGGTCTCGCGACCTTCTGCACTGCCGGTCTCGCCGAAGACGAGGTCGTCGATGGGCCGGCCGAGCGCCTCCTCCGCCGAGTAGCCGAAGAGCGCCGCTGCCGCCGGGTTCCAGTCGGTCACCCGCTCGTCGGCGTCGAGGACGACGACCGCGGCGGGCGTGATGGAGACGAGCGACTCGAGGTAGCCGCGCTGCCGCTCGACCTCGCTGAAGAGGCGTGCGTTCTGGATCGCGATGCCGACGTTCGAGGCGATCGTGGCGAGCAGGCGGGAGTCGGATTCGCCGAACCGCCCCTCCTCGTCGATGCTCTGAACGCTGATCGCGCCGATCGCCCGGTCGCCGACGACGATCGGGACGCCGAGGTACGAGCGGGAGGGCGTCCCGATGCTGGACTGCCCCGCGTACTGCTCCTCCCGGTTGAGGAGGAGCGGCTCGCGCGTGTCGAGGATCTGGGACGTCAGCCCCTCGCCGTAGGCGAACGAGGGTTCTTCGCGGCGCTGCCCGTCCTCGTAGTAGTAGGCGAAGTCGATCCGGGCGGCGGCCTCGTCGTGCAGCGCCACATAGGCGATGTCGGCGTCGAACGTCTCGCGCACGTGCTCGCCGACGAGCTCGATCAACGCGTCGAGGTCGAGCTGCGACGAGAGGGCCCGGCCGACACTGTTCACCGTCGCGAGCTCGGCGACGCGCTGGCGCGTCTCCTGCACGAGACGCGCGTTCTCGAGCGCGACGCTGACGCTGCCGGCCAGCGTCGTCAGGAGCCGCTGGTCGTCCTCGTCGAACGCATGCTCGCGATCGACGTTCTGGAGCGAGATCGTTCCCGTCGCCTTGCCGCCGCTGACGAGCGGGACGAACAGGACCGACTTGGCCGGCTCGCCGCCCGCGAGGATGGCGCTCCCGTACCGCTTCCGCTCGACTTCGACGTTCTCGACGATCAGCAGCGGCGTCCGTGTCTCGAGCACGCGCTTCGCGAAGCCGCCCGGCGGGCCCGGCTCCTCCTGCAGCCGCTTGCCACGCTCGATGATGTACGGGTACTGCAGGAGCGCCGTCGCCTCGTCGAGCGCCGAGATCGAGACGACCTGCGCGTCGAAGATCTCCCGGATCCGGTCGCCGACGACGTCGTAGATCGCCTGCTGGTCGAGCTCCCCGGCGACGGCCTCCTGCACGCTGTTGATGAACGCCAGCTCGGCGTTCCGCTGCCGCGTCTCGTGCACCAGCCGCGCGTTCTCCAGCGCCACCGAGAGGCTGCCCGCCAGCGTCTCCAGCAGCTGCCGGTCGGACTCCGCGAACGCATGCTCGCGGTCGACGTTCTGGAGCGAGATCGTTCCCGCCGCTCGACCGCCGCTGATGAGCGGAACGAACAGGACCGACCTCGGCGCCTCGCCGGCGTCAACCACGCTCCCGTACCGCTCGGACGCGGCCTGGACGTCCTCGACGATCAGCAGCGAGTCCCTGGTCTCCAGCACATGCTTCCCGAAACCCACCGGCCGGTCCGGCTCCGCCTGCAGCCGCTCGCCCCGCTCGATGATGTACGGGAAGTGCTCGAGGCCGGTCACCTCGTCGAGGGTCGAGATCGAGACGACCTGTGAGTCGAAGATCTCCCGGATCCGGTCGCCGACCGCGTCGTAGATCGCCTGCGGGTCCAGCTCGCCCGCGATCGCGTCCTGCATGTCGTTGATCAGCGCCAGCTCCGCGTTCCGCTGCCGCGTCTCGTGCACCAGCCGCGCGTTCTCCAGCGCCACCGCGAGGCTGCCCGCCAGCGTCTTCAGCAGCGGCCGGTCGGACTCCGCGAACGCGTGCTCCGGTCGATGTTCTGCAGCGAGATCACGCCACGTCGCCTTGCCGCCGCTGACGAGCGGGACGAAGAGGACCGACTTCGCGACGGCTCGCCGACGTCGACCCGTGCTTCTCGTCCCGCTCGGCCTCGAACCAGGCATCCTCGACGTTCAGCACCGAGTCGCGCGTCTCCGCCTCGATGACCCCGTGAAGTCCGGACGGCGAGAAGGGCATCCCTGTCAGGACGCTCGCCGCGCTCGATCGTGTACGGGTGTGCACCAGCCCGGCGTCGCCTCGTCGAGCGCCGAGATCGACGACGACCTGCGCGTCGAAGATCTCCCGGATCTTGTCGCCGACCGCGTCGTAGATCGCCTGCATGGTCGAGCTCGCCCGCGAGCGCCTCCTGCACGCTGTTGATCAGCGCCAGCTCCGCGTTCCTCTGCCGCGTCTCGTGCACCAGCCGCGCGTTCTCCAGCGCCACGCTCAGGCTCCCGGCGCAGCGTCTCCAGCAGCTGCCGGTCGGACTCGGCGAACGCGTGCTCGCGGTCGACGTTCTGCAGCGAGATCACGCCGGTCGCCTTGCCGCCGCTGACGAGCGGGACGAACAGGACCGATCTCGTCATCTCGCCGGACGTGACCGTCGCCCCGTACCGCTTGCTCTCCGCCTCCAGGTTCTCGACGATCAGCACCGACTCCCGCGTCTTCAGCACGTGCCCCGTGAAGCCGCCCGGCGGGCCCGGCTCCTCCTCCAGCCGCTCGCCGCGTTCGATCGCGTACGGCGTCTGTACGAGCCCCGTCGCCTCATCGAGCATCGAGATTGCGACGACCTGGGCGTCGAAGATCTTCCGGATCCGGTCGCCGACCGCCTCGTAGATCGCCTGCTCGTCCAACTCGCCCGCGATCGCCGCCTGCACGGTGTTGATCACCGCCAGCTCCGCGTTCCGCTGCCGCGTCTCGTGCACGAGGCGCGCGTTCTCCAGCGCCACACTCAAGCTGCCGGCGAGCGTCTCCAGCAGCTGCTGGTCCGAGGCGCCGAACGCGTGCTCGCGATCGATGTTCTGCAGCGAGATCACGCCCGTCGCCTTGCCTCCCGCAATGAGCGGAACGAACAGGGCCGACTTCGGCGACTCGCCGGCCGTGATCTCGCTCCCGTACCGCTCGCCCTCGACGTCGAGGTTCTCGGCGACCAGCAGCGGCTCGCGCGTCTCCAGCACGTGCTTCTCGAAGCCGTCCGGTGGGACCGACTCCGCCTGCAACCTCACGCCGCGTTCGATGATGTAGGGGTAGTGCGTGAGCCCTGTCACCTCGTCGAGCGTCGCGATCTGCACGCCCTGTGCATCGAAGACGTCCCGGATCCGGTCACCGACCGCGTCATAGATCGCCTGCAGCTCGAGCTCGCCCGCGATCGCCTCCTGGACATCGTTGATCAACGCCAGCTCCGCGTTCCTCTGCCGCGTCTCGTGGACGAGGCGAGCGTTCTCCAGCGCGACGCTCAAGCTCCCCGCCAGCGTCTCCAGCAGCTGTTGATCGGAAGCGCTGAAGGCGTGCTCGCGGTCGGCGTTTTGGAGCGAGATCACGCCCGTCGCCTTGCCGCCCGTCACGAGCGGGACGAACAGGACGGACTTCACTTCCTCGCCGACCACGACGGCGCTGCCGTACCGCTCCGCCTCCGCCTCCATGTTCTCGGCGATCAGCAGCGGCTCGCGCGTCTCCAGCACGTGCCTCGAGAAGCCGACCGCCGACCGCGGCCCCACCTGCAGCCGCTCCCGCCTCTCGATCGCGTACGGGGTGTGCACGAGCCCCGTCACCTCGTTGACCGTCGAGATCGTGACCACCTGCGCGTCGAAGATCTCCTGGATCTGGTCGCCGACCGCGTCGTAGATCGCCTGCTCGTCCAGCTCGCCCGCGATCGCCGCCTGAACGGTGTTGATCACCGCCAGCTCCGCGTTCCGCTGCCGCGTCTCGTGCACCGAGCCGCGCGTTCTCCAACGCCACCGACAAGCTCCCCGCCAGCGTCTCCAGCAGGCGGACGTCGTTCTCGGAGAACGCATCCGTCCGATCGAGGTTCTGCAACGAGATGCGGCCCGGATCTCGTTGCCAGAGGTCAGCGGTACGGCCAGCACCGAGCGCGACGGCTACGCCCTGGAAGACCTGCTGTCTGTCACCACGTGCAGCGAACCAGGCGTCACGTCGTTCACGACGAGCGGCGCCTTGGTCTCGAGGAGTACCGCCATGAACGGCGACCGGTCGATGGGGCTCGGTGCGTCGGGGAAGCGGACGCCACGCTCGATCGCGTACGGGTAACGGGTGAGACCGGCGGCGAAGTCGTAGATGCCGATGTCGACGACCTGGGCGTCGAAGATCTCCTGGATCTTGTCGCCGACGGCGTCGTAGATCGCCTGCTGGTCCAGCTCTCCCGCGATCGCCTCCTGGACGCTGTTGATCAACGCCAGCTCCGCGTTCCGCTGCCGCGTCTCGTGCACGAGCCGCGCGTTCTCCAGAGCGACGCTCAAGCTCCCCGCCAGCGTCTCGAGCAGCTGCCGGTCCGACTCGCCGAACGCGTGCTCGCGATCGACGTTCTGGAGGGAGATCACGCCCGTCGCCCTGCCGCCCGTCATGAGCGGCACGAACAGGACCGACTTCGGCGCCTCGCCGACGTCGACCACGCTTCCGTACCGCTCGGCCTCTGCCAGGAGGTCCTCGACGATCAGCACCGAGTTGCGCGTCTCCAGCACGTGCCCCGTGAACCCGGCCGCCGGGACGGGCTCCGCCTCTAGCCGCTCGCCCCGCTCGATGATGTACGGGTGGTGCACGAGGCCGGTCGCCTCGTCGAGGGTTGCGATCGACACGCCCTGGGCGTCGAAGATCTCCTGGATCCGGTCGCCGACCGCGTCGTAGATCGCCTGCTGGTCCAGCTCCCCCGCGATCGCCTCCTGCACGCTGTTGATCAGTGCGAGCTCCGCGTTCCGCTGCCGCGTCTCGTGCACGAGGCGCGCGTTCTCCAGCGCCGCACTCAGGCTGCCGGCGAACGTCGTCGAGCAACGCTGGTCTGCTTCGTCGAACGCATGCTCGCGGTCGATGTTCTGGAGCTGGATCACGCCCGTCGGTAGTGCCGCCGGTGACGAGAGGGACCAAGAGCGCGGACTTCGGCGCCTCGGTCACGAGCGGAAGGTCCAACCTTTCACGCATCCCGGTGAGGTCTCGGTGATCAGCAGGGCTCACCGGTCTCGAGCACGAGCGTCATGAAGCCCAGCTCGTGCAGGGCGTACGAGCCCTACGTACAGCCGCTCGCCCCGCTCGATCGAGTATGGAGATGGACCACGTCCATCGTGCGGTCGAGATCCAAATGTCGACGACCTGCGCGTCGAAGATCTCCCGGATCCGGTCGCCGACCGCGTCGTAGATCGCCTGCTGGTCGAGCTCGCCGGCAATCGCCTCCTGCACGCTGTTGATCAGCGCCAGCTCCGCGTTCCTCTGTCGCGTCTCCTCGATCGCGCGGGCGCGCGAGAGCGCGACGCCGACGTGCCGGCCGACAAAGGCGAGCAACTCCTCGTCCTGCTTGGTGTACCGAAAGCCTTCCGCGTACGAGGCAACCACGAGGACGCCGACCGTCCTCCCCGCGGTCGAATGGAGCGGAACGCCCAGCCAGTCTTCGGAGCCCTGCGTTCCGATCAACTCGACTTCGCCCCGGTCGACGAGCTCCGCCATCCGCGCGGCCGGAATGCGCTGTGGCTCGCCCGTTCGAATCACGTAGGCGGTGACGCCGCGCGCGTCTCCCTGGCCGAACTCCACCCACTGGTTCGGATCAGGGCCACTCTCGGGCTCGACCTCGTCGACGTAATACGGCCAGCTGATCATGCGCCGCTCTTCGTCGTAGAGTGCGATGAAGAAGTTGCCGGCGTCCATGAGCTCGCCGACGACGCCGTGAACCGCCGCGTAGAACTCCTGCATGTCCTGCGCGGCGCTCGCGAGCTCGGCGATCCGGTAGAGCGCGTCCTGCACCTTCGCGGCGCGCGCCAGCTCGGCAGGCGTGTCGGGGGACGGATTCATCGGGCGCTCACCACGGCGGGAAGTATCGCCCGGCGGCGAGGAGTCGTCCACACGCGCTATCGGCCGCCCAGGGCCTTCAGCAGCGCCCGCGCCGCGCGGGCACGGTGGGAGTTCTCCGCTTTCCAGGCGTTGCCGAGCTCGGCGACCGTCCGCTCCTCGCCGCCGGGAACGAAGACCGGGTCGTAACCGAATCCCTCGCTGCCGCGCGCCTCGCGTGCGATCCGGCCCTCGAGCGTCCCGGTGCCGCGCAGCTCGCGATCGTCCGGCGAGAGGAGGACGAGCTCGCAGACGTAATGCGCGCGCGCGGCCCTCGACGCCCTCGAGCTCGGCGAGGAGCTTCTCGTTCGCGAGCGGCCCCTCCGGCGCGTAGCGGGCCGAGAGGACGCCGGGGCGGCCGCCGAGCGCGTCCACCTCGAGGCCGGAGTCCTCCGCGAGCACCCAGCCGTCCGCGTGCCCGCGACCGAACGCAGCCTTGATCGCGGCGTTCTCGTAGTAGGTCTCGCCCGTCTCGGGCGGATAGTCGTCGCGGTCGAGCGGCTCGATCGTCCAGCCGGGCAGGAGCCTCTCGAGCTCGCGCGCCTTGTTCGCGTTCCGCGAGGCGAGGACGGCGTGCCGGCTAGGGAAGCTCACGGGCGACGGCCTCCGCCTGCAGCGAGGCCGATCTCGCCGATGCCCGCCGCCGCCAGCTCGAGCAGCTCGTCGAGGGTCTCGCGCGCGAACGGGTCGCGCTCGGCCGTCGCCTGCACCTCGACGAGCCGGCCGTCGCCGGTCATGACGACGTTCATGTCGGTGTCGGCGCTCGAGTCCTCGGAGTAGTCGAGGTCGAGCAGCGGGACGCCGTCGACGACCCCGACCGAGACGGCGGCGACCGAGTCGCGGAACGTCTTCGAGAGGCCGAACCGCTCGAGCGCCCGCATCGCGGCGACGTAGGCGCCGGAGATCGCGGCACAGCGCGTGCCGCCGTCGGCCTGGAGGACGTCGCAGTCGAGCCAGAGCGTCCGCTCGCCGAGCGCCTCGAAGTCGGCGACGGCGCGGACGGCGCGCCCGATCAGGCGCTGGATCTCGACCGTCCGGCCCTGCTGCTTGCCGCGCGAAGCCTCCCGCTGCACGCGCTCGCCTGTCGAAGCGGGCAGGAGCGAGTACTCGGCCGTGATCCAGCCGCGCCCCTGCTTGCGCAGCCAGCGCGGCACGTCCTCCTCGATCATCGCGGTGCACAGCACCTTCGTCCGCCCCTGCGTCACGACGACCGAGCCGTGCGGGTTCTCGAGGTAGTCCGGCTCGAAGGAGATCGGGCGAAGCGCGTCCGGCTTCCTGCCGTCCTCGCGCGCGCTCACGCAGCCGCCTCCAGCGTCGCGACGGTCACGTGCTCGACCTCTCGGATCGGCAGCTGGAGGAAGCGGCGGCCGAGCTCGCGGAAGGCGTCCGGGTCGCCCGTCGTGAGGAAGCGGTACGCCCCCTCGCGTGCCTCGTCGTTCTCGGCCCCCTTGCGGGCGAGCGTCTCGGCCACCTCGCGCGCCGTCTCCTCCGCGGAGAAGACGAGCGTCACGTTCCGGCCGAAGACGCGCTCGAAGATGCGGCGGATCAGCGGATAGTGGGTGCAGCCGAGGATGACGGTGTCGACGCCGGCCTCGCGCAGCGGCGCCGCGTACTCGCGCACCGCCCGCTCCGTCTCCTCCCCGTACGGGTCGTCGCCCTCGATCAGCGGCACGAGCCGCGGGCAGGCGACGGGATGGAAGGAGATGCCGGCGTCGAGCGCGTGCACGAGCTCCGCGTAGCGCCCCGCCTCGACCGTCGCCTCGGTGGCGAGGAGGCCGACGCACCGGTTTCGCGTCGCCTGCACGGCGGCGTGCGCCTCGGGCGTGATCACGCCGACGACGGGCACGGCCAGCTCCTCCTGCAGCCGCGGCAGCGCGGCCGAGGTGGCGGCGTTGCAGGCGACGAGGATGAGCTTGACGTCCTGCCGCTCGAGATAGGCGCCGATCTCGCGGGCGAAGCGGCGGATCTCCTGGAGCGGGCGAGGCCCGTAGGGCAGGCGCGCGTGGTCGCCGAGGTAGACGAAGTCCTCGTGCGGCATCGTGACGAGGCACTCGTGGAGGACGGTCAGGCCGCCGACCCCCGAGTCGAAGACGCCGACGGGGCGAGAATCCATGACAGGGATCGTAGTTGCGCGCTAGCTTGGGCCCGTGGGTCGAGGCCGGGTCGTCTTCGCCGCTGCAATCGTCGCCGTCGCCTCTCTCGCCTGCGCCGGCGGCGCCGGCGGAGCCCCCTCGCCCGCTCCCGGCTCGACCGAGCAGCTGCAGCTCACGATGTCGGACGGCGCCAGGCTCGCCTGCTCCGTGACCTATCCGGACAACGTCCCCGGCGGGACGCTTCCGGGCGGCGGCCACGCGGGCGTGATCCTCTTCCACGGGCTCGGGCAGACCCACGCGGCGATGGAGCCGGTCGGCAGGTTCTTCGCCGGGGACGGCTACGAGACGCTCGAGTGCGACGCGCGCGGCACCGGCACCTCCGACGGCGAGTTCGGCCTCGACGGCCCCCGCGACGTGCAGGACGCGCGGGAGGAGCTCACGTGGCTCTCCGGCCGGCTCGGGAACGACGAGATCGGAGCCTTCGGCGTCTCGCTCGGCGGCGGCGAGGTCTGGAACGCGGCAGTTGCCGGCGTCCCGTTCAAGGCGATCGTCCCGGCGGCGACGTGGACGAGCCTCGGCCCCGCGCTCGCGCAGGACGGCGTCCCGAAGGCGGGCCTGGTGGACGAGCTCGCCGCAGAGGCTCCGAGCGCGAACTGGGATCCGACGCTCGCGCAGGCGCGCGACGACCTGCTCGCCGGCTCGGTCACGCCGGCCGTCGAGAACATCGAGGCGATCAGGTCCTCGCGCCCGAAGCTCCACTCGCTGACCGTGCCGGCCCTGCTGCTCCAGGGACGCCACGACTTCCTCGTCGACCTCGACCAGGCGCTCACCGCCTACCGGCTGCTGAAGGGACCGCACTGGCTCTATCTCGGCGACCTCGGCCACGCACCGGCGACGAACCCGGCCGCCGAGCAGCCCGTCTACCTGAAGCTCGCGGCGGAGCTGTTCGACGAGTACCTGAAGGGGATGCCGGGCGCCGGGCCCGGGCCGGAGGGGACGGTCCTGCTGGCGCACGATCCGTGGGACGGGAGGACGACGTCCTACCAGGGCCTGCCGCCCACCCGCAGCGTGAGCGTCAACTTCCCGGGCACGAGCACGCTCGCCCCGACGAAGCTCACGCGCCGGAAGGCGCGCCTGACGGGCGGGCCGCTCGAGACGTTCGGCGGCGGCAGCGTGACCGTCCGCTACGCCGGCGCGAGCGGCTGGACGCATCTTGCGGTCACGGTGCGGGTCAAGGGCCAGAAGGCTCCGGTGACCGTCGGCGCGGCACCGGTGACGAAGGCTGCCGGCGTGCTGCGGATCCCGCTCCTGGACGAAGCCGTCCTCCTGCCGCGCGGCAAGCCCGTCGTCGTCGCGCTCGGCGGAACCTCGCAGGGCGACGTCTTCACGGACGGAGTTCCCACGGGAGCGAGGATCACGATCGGCCGCGTCACGCTCAGGCTCTCCGTGCTGCGGCTGGCCGTCTCGCGCTAGCCTCGCGCCATGGCCGCCACCGTGCGGATCGGCACCTGCTCTTGGGCCGACGAGGCGCTCTCGAAGTGGTTCTACCCGCCGAAGCTGCCGGCGAAGGAGCGGCTCGGCTGGTACGCGGAGCACTTCGACACCGTGGAGGTCGACTCGACCTTCTACCGCCTGCCGGGTGAGTCGATGGTGCAGGGCTGGGCCGAGCGGACGCCGCCCGGCTTCACCATGCACGTGAAGGCGTTCGGCCTCATGACGCGGCATCCGGTCAAGACCGAGGCGATCCCGGCCGACCTCCGCGACGAGATGCCCGTGGACGAGCGCGGCCGCGTCGACCGGCCTCCGCGCGAGCTGCGAGGCGAGGTCTTCCGCCGCTTCCTCGCCGCGCTCGAGCCGCTGCGGGCGGCGGGGAAGCTCGGCGGAATCCTCTTCCAGCTCCCGCCGTACGTGGTCTTCAAGGAGGCGTCCCTCGACTACGTCGAGTGGGCGCGCGAGCAGCTCGGCGGCGACGAGATGCTCGTGGAGTTCCGCCACCGCTCGTGGCTCGACGACGAGCACCGGGCCGAGTCCCTCGCCTTCCTCGAGCGGATCGGTGCCGGCTACGTGACGGTCGACGCCCCGCGCTCGGAGACGGCGCGGAACCTCGTCCCGACCGTCGTCGCCACGACGTCGCCGACGGCGTACGTCCGCTTCCACGGCCGCAACCTCGGGACGTGGAACAAGCGCGGCGGCTCGGCCGCCGAGCGCTTCGACTACCTCTACTCCGACGAGGAGCTCGGCGAGTGGGTCGGGCCGCTGCGCGAGCTCGCCGGGCAGGCGGAGCAGGCGTTCGCCTTCTTCAACAACAACTCCTCGTCCGAAGATCCGGAGAACCCGCTGCTGCGCATCGCCCAGGCGGCGACGAACGCACGCCAGCTGCGCCTCCTGCTCGACGCGCACGGGGTCGCTGCCGGCGGCGGCGCGTAGGGTGCGGCCGTGAACCTCCTCTCCATCGTCCACGGCGAGGACGCGCGCACGGAGCTGTTCGGCCCGGTCGCCGCCGAGGCAGGACACCGGCTCGAGGAGTGGAGCTTCGGCTGGGGCACCCCGCCCCCTCGGCCGCTCGACGACTACGACGCCGTGCTCGTCTTCGGCGGCGCGATACACCCCGACCAGGAGAGCCTGCACCGGTGGCTGCACGACGAGCTCCACTGGCTGCAGGGCCTACTGGAGAGGCGGGTGCCCACGCTGGGGATCTGCCTCGGCTCGCAGCTCCTCGCCCGCGCCGCCGGCGGGTGGATCGGGCCGCTCACGGAGCCGGAGATCGGCTGGCACCCGGTCGAGCTGACGGAGGAGGGCTCCGCCGATCCCGTCCTGTCGACGCTGCCGCCGCGCTTCGACGCACTCGAGTGGCACCACTACGGCCACGGGCTGCCCGAGGGAGCGGTGGCTCTGGCCCGGAACGCGGCCGCGCTGCAGGCATTCCGGCTCGGCGAGACGTGCTGGGGCGTGCAGTTCCACCCGGAGGTGACGGCGCCGCAGCTCGAAGGCTGGATCGCGGACAAGGCCGATCCGCCCACCGACCCAGAGCGCCTGCTCGCGGAGACGCGCGCGCGAATCGGCGCCTGGAGCGAGCTCGGCAGCAGCCTTTGCCGCGCCTTCCTCGCCGCGGCCGAAGGCGCCGGGGATCACCCGCACTAGCAACAACCGCCTCAAGCTCGTACGCCCTGGCCCCGATAACTGCACTGTGCTGTCGGCGACCCACGACATCTGGCCCCACGGCTTCGTCGACGACAAACCCCCGCCTTCGCCGAACAACGACCCGACGGGCGGCCTGGCCCGTCTGGGGCTGAAGCCGGGCAACCCGCGACTGTTCGACGCCTTGATCAACCACGCTCCGACGGGGGTGTTCGTCACCGACCACCGGGGAGCGTGCCTGTACGCGAACTCGTCCCTGTGCGACCTGACGGGCCTCGGACTCGAGCAGCAGCTCGACTTCGGCTGGAGAGAGGCACTGCATCCGGACGACGCGGAGCGGGTGGCGCGCGCGTGGGAGGAGGCGATTCGGGACGTAACGGACTTGTCGCACGATCAGCGGTTCATCCGTCCGGATGGGAGCATCGCCTGGGTCGAGATGAAGGCTGTCCCGATCCGCGACGGGCACGGTGACCTGGCGGGCTGGGCGGGTGCTTGCGTCGACGTGACCCGGAGGAAGCTGAGCGAGGACCGCTTTCAGGATTTCATCGAGCATGCGCGGGACGCCATCTACGTGGCCGACCTGAGCGGGAATCTCCTATCCGTGAACCACGCCGCCGAAGGGCTGACGGGGTACAGCCGGGACGAGCTACTCGGGATGAACTTCCTCAGCCTGATCGCTCCGGACGACCTCGGCGCCGGACGGGCAGCGATGGAGCGGAGCTTGTCCGGGGTGGACGAGGCTCGGATCACGCTTCGCCTCGTCGCGAAGGACGGCCACCACGTGTACACGGACGTGACGGGCCGCGTCGTCCAGAAGGACGGTCGGCCCATCCACTTCGAGGGGATCGCGAGGGACGTGACCAAGCAGCACGAGCTCCAGGAGCAGTTGGCGCACCAGGCGTTCCACGATCCGTTGACGGGCCTGCCGAACAGGGTGCTGTTCTTCGACCGACTGAGCCAGGCGCTGGCACGAGCAGATCGGGTCCACGCTCCGGTTGCCGTGATCCTCCTCGACCTCGACGACTTCAAGCTCGTGAACGACAGCCTCGGCCACCGCGCCGGCGACGAGCTCCTCCGCGCGGTCGCCCCTCGGCTCGTACAGGCGGTCCGAGAGGGCGACACGGTCGCCCGGCTGGGCGGCGACGAATTCGCGTTCGTGATCGAGGCGCTGGGGGAGGAGCGGGACGCCCTCCCCGCCGCAGAACGGATCGTCTCCGCGCTCGCGGCGCCGTTCACCGTCGGCGACAACTCGCAGCAGATCACCGCCAGTCTCGGCATCGCCTTCGTCCACCGTGGAGACGACCCCGAAACGGTCCTCCGGAACGCCGACACGGCCATGTACTCGGCCAAGGCGAACAACCAGGGGAGCTTCGAGGTCTTCGACGACGCCATGCGGCAGCTCCTTCTTCGCGAGATCGCGATCAAGGACGCACTCGGCGTCGCGCTCGAGCGCGGGCAGCTGGAGGTCCACTACCAGCCGATCGTCTCGCTCGACGATCGCCGGATGCTCGGGCTCGAGGCGCTCGTCCGCTGGCGGCATCCCGAGCGGGGCTGGGTGCGGCCGAGCGAGTTCATTCCCGTCGCCGAGGGGAACGGCCTGATCGTCCCGCTCGGCCGGTTCGTGGTAGCCGAGGCGGCCCGCCAGGCCGCACGCTGGCACGACCGACACCGTGACGGGCTCCCGCTCGGCGTCTTCGTCAACGTCTCGCCGCAGGAGCTCGACATGCCGGACTACTCCGCCTTCGTCGAAGCCACGCTGAGCGAGGTGGGGCTGCCGCCGGCGGCGCTCGGCCTCGAGATCACGGAGCGGAGCTTTCTCGAAGTCCGCGGCACGCACGCGGCCGCAAACCTCGGCAGCCTGACTGCACTGGGCGTCCACCTCAGCCTCGACGACTTCGGTACCGGGTACTCCTCCCTCGCCACCCTCAAGCGTCTCCCCTTCACGGCCATCAAGATCGACCGCTACTTCATCCAGGCGATCCGGCAGCCCACCGACCCGGCCCCCATCTCCACCGCCATCGTCGGCCTCGGCAAGGCGCTCGCCGCCACGGTGATCGCGGAAGGCGTCGAAACCGAGGCCAGGCCGACTACCTCCGCCGTCTCGGCTGCCCTGCGGCACAGGGCTACCTCTACGCACGTCCTCGGCCCGCCGACGCGATCTCCGTTCTGCTACTTGCCGAGGAGGGCGCTCGCGCGGCGGCTTGACTCCCGGCCACATGCTGGGGGAGGATCGCGGCAAGGCAAGACTTCGGCTACTGGGGGTGGAGAGTATGGACGTCGATTCTTTGAAGAAACTCTCGCGTGAGGTGCAGGTCGTCCTCGGCGGCGGAGTGCTCTACGTCATCTTCTCGTTCTTCGACTGGCAGCAGGTCTCGGGGTTCGGCATCACCGTCGGGCGCTCGGAGTGGAGCGGCATCGGCATCTTCGCCGGTCTGGTCGCGATCGCGCTGCTCGTGTGGGAGGCGGGGCGGTTGCTCACGGTCAAGCTGCCGCTCGGCGGGCTGAGCGAGGGCCTCGTCTCGGTCGGCATCGCCGTGCTGCTCGCCCTGCTCACGGTGATCACCTTCCTCACGCACGGCACAGCGCGGCACTGGCCCGCATGGATCGGGTTGATCATCTCGCTCGCGATCGCGGCCGCCGCGGTGGTTCGCGCGCTCGGTGAGGGAGTGCAACTGCCGGAGATGAGACCGACGGGTGGGGCGCCGGGGCCGGCCCCGGCGCCATCGTCACCGTCGGAGCCGGAGCCCGCGCCCGAGTCGCAGCCGGAGTCCGGCCTGGACGCTGCCGAGGAGTAGCCGAGCAGGCTCAGCGCTCGAGCGGAAGCTCGTCGTGCCGGCTCCACTCGTGCCAGGAGCCGGCGTAGTTGCGTGCGTCGTAGCCTGCGGCGCGGAGTGCCAGCGTCGCGAGCGCGGAGCGGGAGCCGACGTGGCAGTACGCGACGACCTCGGTCCCCTCCGGGAGGCCCACGAGCTCGCGGACCCGCTCGGGAGCGGCCGGCCGGCCGGGCGCCTCGAACAGCTCCCCGACCTCGAGGTTCCGCGCCCCGGGGATGTGCCCCTGACGGGGATCGCACTGACTACCGCGACGGCCCGTGTACTCGTCCGGCGTGCGAACGTCGAGGAGCGCGAGCCCGCCGCCGAGCCGCGCCGCGAGCTCCTGCCGCGTCGGCAGGGCGCGCGGGTTCGGCTCGAACTCCGCTTCCCGCACCGGCTCGAGCTCGACCGCTCCCTCGTGGAGCTCGCCCTGCCATCCGGCCATGCCCCCGAGGAGCACCGCGACCCGGGGGTGGCCGGCGAGCTCCGCCATCTGCGCCGCCGGCATCGCGCCGACACCGTCGCCGCGGTCGACGAGAACGAGCCGCTCGCGGCCCGTGATCCCGTGCCGGCGGAGGCGCAGCGCGATCTCCTGCGCGAGAGCGCGGGCCGATTCCTCGTCCGCCGCCGGCGGCGGCGAGCCGAGCACGAGCGGCCGCGAGCCCGGGATGTGGCCGCGCATGTGCGCGTTCGGCCCGCGGACGTCGCCGACCACGAGATCCGCGTCGTCCAGATGCTCGGCCAGCCACGCGGCGTCGACGACGGGATTCACAGCGCCGCGACGATACCTGCTTCGGCAACGACCGCCGGCCGCTGCTCGAGCCGCTCGAGCCAGCCGCCGAGCGCCGGAAACCCGCCGAGCTCTACGCCGAGCAGGTCGCGGGCGCGCAGGAGCCACGGGACGTAGGCGATGTCCGCGAGCCCGTACTCGATCCCGCCGAGCCACGGCCGGTCGGCGAACGCGCGGTCGAGCCGGCCGAGCGCCCCGTCGAGCTGCTCGCGCGCCCCGTCCTCGCCGCGCCGGAATGCGTAGTAGGGGTCGGTGAGCTCGCCGGCGCGGTGGATCTGCAGGCGCGCGAAGGCGCGGTCGGCGGGGTCCGGCGGCAGCAGCGGCGGCTCCGGGTAGCGCTCCTCGAGGAACTCCATGATCACGACGGACTCGGGCAGCGGCTCTCCGTCCTCCTCGAGCACGGGCACGAGTCCGCTGGGGTTCTTCTCGTACAGCCACTCCGGCCGGTTGCGGAGGTCGACCTCGACGACCTCCACCTCGACGTCCTTCTCGGCGAGGACGATGCGAACCCGCGCGCAGTACGGGCAGCGCGGCGCATCGTAGAGGACGAGTGTCAGGGCCGGACCCCCATCACGGCGGCGATCTGCTCGTACAGCTCCTGCGCGGGCGGCAGGCCGGCGGGAGAGGTCGCTGTCCTCGCCACCTCGCGTACGCGCCTCGCATCGGCGCCCGTGAGGCGGGCGACGACGGTCGGATTCGATCCCATCGCGTACACGTCGCCCGGCGGCAGCGGACCGTAGAACTCGGGCACGGACAGGTACTCGTCGATGTCGGCGCCGCGGTCGAAGAGGTCGTAGCGGACGACGGATCCGCGCTCGACGCCGAGCGAGAGGACGACGCCGCCGGTCGTGTACGAGAGCTCCTTCGCGAGGGCCTTCAGCCGCTCCGGGTCCGCGTCGGTGGCATCCGAGCGCACGCGCACCCAGCCCTCGCCGACCTCGACGTCGGGCTCGGAGCGGAGCGCCTTCGCCGCGTCCCGGCGCACCCTCTCCACGTCGTCGGTCTGTACGTGCACCGCCCCGAAGGTCGGGCCTGTACTCGGCGCGAGCCGCCGCTCGAGCTCCGCGACGGGTGCGGCCAGGCGCAGCTCGACCGGGGCGAATCCCCACCGGTCGTAGACGGCGCGCGCAACAGCGTTCGAGGCGAGCACCTCGAGCTCGACGACCTCCGCGCCGCGCTCCCTCGCCCGGGCCACGAACTCGAGCGTCAGCGCGGCGGCGAGACCCGCGCGCCGCGCGGCGGGCTCGACGTAGAGGTCGCGCAGCTCGAACGCCTTCGTGCCGAGCCTGCGCCCGAGGGCGAGACCGACGGCAACTCCGTCGTCCTCCGCGACGAGCACGATCCCGTCGCCGTTGACGAGGTCGGCGATCTCCTGCAGCTCTTCGTCGAGGTCGTCGTCGCGGTGCGCGAGGTCCGGGATCTCCTCTGCGAACCCGCGCCAGAGCTCCTGCAGGGCCGGGACGTCGTCGGGCGTGGCGGCGCGGATCACGGTGTCGGGTGGCAGGCCAGGAGGGAGTGAGCGGTCAGGTTCCGGAAGGGGGCGAAGCGCTCGCCCGCGACGCGGACGTCGACCTCACCATAGAGCGAGACGAGAGCCTTGCGGAGGGCGAGATCGCCTGGCGGCCACGCATTTGCGCGCCCGAGGTGGCGGGCGAGGACCGGTCCACTCACCCCCAGCGCGTCGCGCCGGGCGCTACTCACGCGTCGCCGCGCGCAGGAGTGCGTCGAGCGCCCGCGCCTGGCCGACGGCGTCGTCGCGTCCGAGCAGCGGCACGGCGTCCCCCTCGATCGCCGCGACGAAGTTCGCCAGCTGCCGCCGATAGGGGTCCTCCGGCTCGACGCGGTGCTCCTCGCCGTTGAGATAGACGCGCGACTCCGACGCGTGCCACGGGTCCGGCACGCGCAGCTCGCCGCCCTCGCCGCGGACGAGGAGCGAGCGCTCGTCGTGCCGGAAGCCGCACTGGAAGGTGCAGAGCACCTCGTCGCTGCGCAGCACGCCGGCGAAGCCCCAGTCGACGCCGCCGCGGCCGAGCACCTGCGTGCCGTAGGCCTCGGCCGGCTCGCCCGCGACCAGCCGGAGCCCGCTCACGCAGTAGCAGCCGACGTCGAGCAGCGATCCGCCGCCGAGCTCGGGCACGAGACGGACGTCGTCGTCCGGGCGCCCGAAGCTGAACGAGAACGTCGCGTGCGCCGAGTGCAGTCGGCCGAGCTGCGGCAGGAGCTCGAGCATGAGCGCGGTCTGGGGAGCGTGGCGCCACATGAACGCCTCCATCAGCACGAGCCCGCGCCGCCCCGCCTCGTCCCAGGCCGCCTCCGCCTCGTTCGGATGCCGCGAGTACGGCTTCTCGCAGAGGACGTGCTTGCCTGCGGCGAGCGCGCGCATCGTCCACTCGTGGTGGAGCGCGTTGGGCAGCGCGATCACGACGGCGTCGAGCTCCGGGTCGGCGAGCAGCTCCTCGTAGGAGCCGTGGATGCGCTCGATCCCGTGCTCGCGCGCGAACGCCGCCGCCTTCGCCCGGGCGCGCGAGGCGACCGCGACGACGGGGCTCGTCTCGGTGACCGCCGCGAGATGGGCGCGGTGGATGTCCGCGGTGGAGAGGAGACCGAGCCGGATCATCCCCACGAGCCTTCCGTCATCGGCCGCAGCGCGGCCTCGAGGATGCGCAGGCGGCGCGGCCGCTCGAGCGCGAAGACGACCACCTCCGCGATGTCCTCCGCGGTCATCATCCCGGGCAGCACGTCGGGTGTCCGGCCGCGGCCCTCGTCGAGGGCGAAGTCGGTCGCGACGCCGCCGGGGCAGACGTTCGTGCAGCGGATCCCGTGCTCGCGCAGCTCGTGGTCGAGCGCACGCGTGAAGCCCACCTGTGCGAACTTCGACCCGGAGTAGACCGCCTCGAACGGGAGACCCCGCCGTCCGGCCTCCGAGGCGACCGTGACGATGTCCGCGGCGTCGCTGGAGAGCAGGTGTGGCAGCGCTGCCCGCACTGCGTAGAGCATGCCCTTCACGTTGACGTCGATCATCTCCTCGAGATGCTCGGGGCGCAGGCCGAGGAACGGCCCGTAAGCACCGACACCTGCATTGACGACGAGAACGTCGAGCGAGCCGTGGCTCTCGACGGCCGCCGCCACGATCGCCTCCAGTTGCGCGGGCTCGCGCACGTCACACGACATCGCGACAGCGCCGGCGATCCCGAGATCGTCGCCGCTGCGCGACGCGAGCGCGAGCCGGGCGCCGCGCTCGTGCAGCGCACGCGCGACAGCCGCGCCGATGCCGCGGCTCGCCCCCGTGACGAGGGCGACTCTGCCTGCCAGGGTGCTCATGTCTCCTCCAGTGGTCGCAGTGCGGGATAGAAGCTGCGGAACCTTTGGTAGCCGGCCCCGTACGCCGCCGCCCAGCGCCGGGTCCGGCACGACGGTGTCGCGGACGTGCACGCAGGCTTCCACCGCCTCGTGCACGTCGGCGAAGACGCCGGCGGCGACGCCGCCGAGGAGCGCGGCGCCGAACGCGGCACCCTCCTGTACCGCCGTCCTCTCGAGGGGCAGGCCGAGCACGGATGCGAGGATGCGCACCCAGAGCCCGCTCCGCGCACCGCCGCCGGAGATCCGGCCGCTCTCGGCGCGAACCCCGAGCTGCCGGAGCAGCTCGAGCGAGTCCCGCATGCCGTAGGCGACCCCTTCGAGCACTGCGCGCACGAGCGCGCCGCGATCGTGACGCAACGACAGGCCGACGAAGGCTGCGCGAGCGTCCGGGTCCGCGTACGGCGTTCGCTCGCCGGCGAGGTAGGGAGCGAAGCCCAGACCCTCCGTCCCGGGCTCCCAGCGCGCCGCCTCGTCGAGCAGCTGCTCGTACGAGGAACCGGGCGCGAGCGCGTAGCGAAGCCACGCGAGCGACCCTGCCGCCGACAGCATCACGCCCATCGCATGCCACGCTCCCGGCACGGCGTGGCAGAAGGCGTGCACGCGGCCGGCGGAGTCGTGCGCGAACTCCGGCAGGGCGGAGAAGACCACGCCCGACGTGCCGAGCACGACGGAGAGAGGACCTTCGCGGTCGACGCCTACTCCCAGCGCGCCCGCAGCCTGGTCGCCCGCGCCGGCCGCGACGGGGACGCCTTCCCTCGTCTGCCCGGAGACACGCGGCGACTCGAGCGCCGGCGGAAGCCACGCCGGATCGAGCTCCAGTGCGGCGAGCACCTCCTCGCTCCAGCGCCTGCCGGGAACGTCGAAGAGGAGCGTGCCGGAAGCGTCGGAGACGTCGGTCACGAGCTCGCCGGTGAGGTGCAGGCGAACGTAGTCCTTCGGCAAGAGCACGTGCGCGATTCGCGCATAGACGGCCGGCTCGTGCGCGCGGAGCCAGAGCAGCTTCGGCGCGGTGAAGCCCGGGAGGGCCGCATTCCCGGTCAGAGCGACGAGCCGCTCGCGTCCGACCCGCTCCTCGATCTCGGCGCACTCGGCGGCGGTCCGCTGGTCGTTCCAGAGGATCGCCGGGCGGAGGACCCGGCCGCCGCCGTCGAGGCAGACGAGCCCGTGCATCTGGCCGGAGACCCCGATCGAGGTCGGCTCGACGCCGAGCCGTGCCAGCGCAGCGTCGGCCGCCCGCGTCCACGCCGCCGGATCCTGCTCGCTCCAGCCCGGCCGCGGCGTCGAGAGCGGATACGCCTCCTCGGCGCGGGTGAGGACGTCGCCGGCCGGCGAGACGGCGAGCGCCTTGACGCCGGTCGTGCCGACGTCGAGACCGACGAGTACCTCCATCGCTCAGGCGCCGAGCGCCGCGTAGACGAGCTCGTACGCGCGCACCGCATCCTTCGCCTGCTGCGCCTCGCGCAGCGCGGCGTCGTCGATGCGGCCGGCGACGTCCCAGATGAAGCGCCACTGCAGCACCGACCTCCGCACGGCCGCGACCGCGTCCTCCGTGTACGGGTAAAGGTCGAAGCCGAGCCGCTCGCCCTTCTCGCCGTAGCCGGCGCGCCGGAGCTCGACCGCGAGCTCGAGCGTCTCCATGAACGCCGTCGTGCCGACCATGTTGTCGTCGTCGAAGGTGCCCCAGCCGGAGTTCGCGTGCTGATGGCCGAGCAGGCCCTCGGCGGCGAGCAGCGCAGCGTATTCCGCGAGGTTCTCGCCGTTCATCAGCAGGTGCTGCCAGTCCATGTTGACCTTGACGTTGTCGACCCCCTGCGCGCGCAGCGTGTGGATCACGTGAAGGGTCATGCCGACGTTGCGCATGAGGATCTTCATGGCGGGCTCGGAGTTCTTGTGCTCGAGGAAGAGCAGCACCCCGTGCTCCCTGCAGCGCTGCGCCGCCTGGCCGACGCCGTCGAGGAAGCGCGACCAGCTCTCGGCGTAGGGCGTCTGGAACGGGTAGTTGTAGCCCTCGATCCCGGGCCAGACGATGAAGTTCGCGCCCAGCTCGCCGGCGAAGTCGGCCGCTGCGAGCGTCAGCCGCAGCGCCTCGCCGCGGACGTCGTCGTCGAGCGCGGAGAGCCCACCCTTGCCGAAGCGAGGGTCGAGGTGGAGGCCGCTCGCGATGCAGTAGATGCCGTGCCCGTCGAGCGCCGCGCGCACGTCGTCCAGATTTGCGGGCGAGAGCTCCTGCGGATAGTGAAACTCGTAGTCGTCGATCAGGTCGCCGAGGCCCTCTACGGCCCGCCGCACGCGCTGCCCGGTCGCCTCCTCTGCGTGCTCGGGTTGATATCCACCGGGCACGAACCGCGTCACCATCGGGCCGAACGCCCAGATGCCGAGACTCGTCTTCATGACACCTCCCTGATCGGGTCAGCTTCCGGCGGCGGCGCGCCCGCGACGCGCGAGAGCGTCGATCGTGACGAAGAGCAGCAGGATCGCACCCTCGACGATCAGCTTCATGTACGGCTGCTGCCCGTCCAGGTCGAGACCGTTCGAGACGCTGCCGATCACGAGCGCGCCGAGCAGGGCCGACCAGACGTTGCCTCGCCCCCCGAACAGGCTCGTGCCGCCGATCACGGCGGCGGCGATCGCCTCGAGTGTCACCTGGCCCGGATCGATCGCCTGGCTCGCAGCCGCGAGCCGCGACGTCTGGATCAGGCCCGCGACCGACGCGAGCAGGGCACAGAGCGAGAAGACCGCGACGCGGATGGCCGTCACATTGACGCCGGCGCGACGCGCGGCTTCGGGGTTCCCCCCGATCGCGTAGATGTAGCGGCCGAGCTGAGTCCGCGTGCTGATCCAGGCGAAGCCGATGACGAGTCCGAGCAGGATCACACCGGTGGTGGGGACGCCGCGGTTGATGAAGACCGCCCTCCCCAGGACCCAGAAGCCGTTCAGGTCGCCGTTGAGGATCGCGACGACGAGCAGGGATCCGGCCGCGACGAGCGCGGTGCGGATGCCGACGAGGGCGAGGGGCTTGGCCGGGAGGCCGGCCCGCTGCCGCCGCACCTGCTCCGCGATGCGCGTCGCCGCATAGAGGGCAGACCCGCCACCCGCGAGCAGCCAGCCCCACGCCGCCGGCAGCGTCGCCGTCGCGATCGCGTCGATGTGCGGGTCGAAGACGTTGATCGTCCCGGTCGAGCCGAGCACCCATTGCTGCACGCCCTGCCAGCCGAGGAGACCGGCGAGGGTGACGACGAACGAGGGGACGCCGATGGCCGCGAACCAGAAGCCCTGGAAGGCACCGATCGCGGCTCCCACGGCGAGCATGAGCACGATGCCCCAGTACCACGACCAGCCCTGGTTGACCACCACGTTGCCGAGCACGGCCGAGGCGAGGATGGAGACGGAGCCCACGGAGAGGTCGATCTCGCTCATCAGCAGCACGAGCACGATCCCGACCGCGAGCGTGCCCGTGACCCCGATCTGGAGCACGAGGTTGGAGATGTTCCGGGCTGAGAGGAAGTTCGGCTGCTTGCTCTCGAAGTAGATCCAGATCGCCGCCAGACCGAGCAGCGCCGGGACGTGCCCCAGCTCGCCCTGGCGCAGTCGCGTCCGCGCGTAGCCCGCGACCGTACGGAGACCGCCGGCGGAACTTCCGGGCGGGGGCGCGCTGAGCTCGCTCATGCGACCTCCTCCCGTCGCGCGCCGGTGATCGCGGAGACGACCTCCTCCGGGCTCGTTCCCTCGTGCGAGAAGGTCGCGACGCGGCGGCCGAGGCGCAGCACGATGATCCGGTCGGCGACCTCGAAGACCTCGTGCAGGTTGTGGGTGATGACGACGACGCCGAGGCCCCGCTCGCGGAGGCGCCGGATGAGCGCGAGCACCTGCTCCGTCTGCGCCACGCCGAGCGCGGCCGTCGGCTCGTCGAGGATGACGACCTTCGCGCTCCACATCACGGCGCGCGAGATCGCGACCGACTGGCGCTGGCCGCCGGAAAGCGAGGCGACCCGTTGCCGCACGCTCGTGATGGTCGTGACGCGGAGGGTCTCGAGCACCTCGAGCGAGCGCTTCTCCATCATCAGCTCGGGCAGCGGCCCGAGCAGCGCCGGGGTCGCGCCCTCACGGCCGAGGAACATGTTCGCGACGACGTCGAGGTTGTCGCAGAGGGCGAGATCCTGGTAGACCGTCTCGATCCCGAGCCGCGTCGAATCGCTCGGCACATGGATCTTCGCCTCTCGGCCCTCGACGAAGATCGTCCCCGTGTCGGGGACGTGCGCCCCCGAGATGCACTTGATCAGCGTGGACTTGCCGGCGCCGTTGTCCCCGACGAGCGCCACCACCTCGCCGGCGTGGACCTCGAAGTCGACGTCGGTGAGCGCCTGCACGGCGCCGAAGCTCTTCGAGACACCGCGTAGCTCGAGCAGCGGCGTCCCGGCAGGCGCGGGGGCGGCGGTGCCGCCGCCCCCTTCGCCGCTGAGCTCAGCCGCCAGCGTCTGCTCCTACTTGCAGATGCTCGTCTTCGGCAGGCCCTTGCAGACCTTCGCAACGCTGCCGAACTGGCTCTTGATCCAGCCGTTCTTCACGAGCTTGACCACGTGCTTCTTGTCGATCGCCACGACGGGCAGATAGACGGACGGGATCTTCTTCGAGCCGGCCTTGGCCGTGCCGTTGAGGTTCGTGGGCTTCGTGCCGTTGAGGACGGCGGCAGCGATCTTCGCCGCGGCCGGCGCCTGGAGGCGGAAGTCCTTGAACGCGGTCACGCCCTGGTAGCCGAGGATGACGTTCTGGATCCCCTCGAGCGAGGCGTCCTGACCGGTGGTCGGCACCTTGCCCTGGAGATGCTGCGCCTTCAGGGCCGCGATGATGCCGCCGGCCATCCCGTCGTTCGCCGAGACGACGCCGTTGATGCGGTTGTTCGCCTTGGTCAGGATCTGCTCCATCTCACGCTGAGCCGTGGGCGGATCCCAGCCGGGCGTCCACTGCTCGCCCACCTTGACGAGCTTGTGCTTCTTGAACAGCGGGTTGAGCACCTTGTGGATGCCCGTGTTGACGAAGTGCGCGTTCTCGTCGGTCGGCGATCCGTTGATGATCGCAACGCGGGCGCCCTTCTTGTTCTTCAGGTGCTTCGCCATCCAGCTCGCCTCGACCTTGCCCACGGTCACGCTGTTGAACGAGACGTAGTAGCCAAGATTCTTGCTGTTGATCAGCCGATCGTAGGCGATCACGGTCACGCCCTCCTGGGCCGCCTCGTTCACGACCTTGGCGAAGGCCTTGCCGTCGACCGCCGCGACCACGAGCACCTTGGCGCCCTTGGCCAGCTCGGCCTCCGCCTGGGTCTGCTGCGTCGCCGCGCTGTTCGTTGCGTTCAGGCTGTCGACCTGGACGCCGGGAACGAGCTTCTTGAGCGACTTGATGAAGAGCGGTTTGTCGCTCTGCTCCCAGCGAGGTGTCACGTTCTCCGGCCAGAGCACGGCCACGAGCGGCCCCGCCTTGGCCGCAGTCGGCGAAGTGCTCTTGGCGCTGACGGACCCGGCCACCGCGAGCGCGGCGACCGCGGCAACCGCTACGACCGCGATCGCGAGAACGCGCGATCGCGAAACAAGCCTTCTCATATCTCTCCCTCCTTAAGGAACGCACCCTCGACAGGAGGCTCCTGCGCCCTCGAATCCGGCACATCGGCGCGTTTTCTGATCGTCTTTGCGGTAAGGCCGTAGCGGTCACGCCGCAGGCACGAGAGAGCGGGCAGCGGTCGAAATCCTGCCCGCTCCGAGCCGTCGTGGGTGCGGCTGCTCGAGGCCGACGCCGGTCACTGCTTCCTTCGCAGCTAGAAGTGCGAGGTGAGACCGGCGCCTGAGGCGTCGGCGCCCTCGCCCGGGGCCTCGCCGTTCTCCGCGTTCTCGTACCACGAGTACGCGTAGCGGCCGTCGTCGAGGTCGCGGGCGAACGTCGACAGCCGCAACGGGTGGAAGGTGTCGCACATGACGGCGAGCTCGTGCGTCTCGCTCACGCCGATCGACTTCTCCGCGAGCCCCGGCTGGGGACCGTGCGGCAGGCCGGACGGGTGGAGGGTGATCGAGCCGACTTCGACGCCCTTGCGCGAGCCGAAGTTCCCGGAGACGTAATAGATCATCTCCTCCGACTGCAGGTTCGAGTGGTGGTACGGGATCGGCACCGCGAGCGGGTCGAAGTCGAGCTTGCGCGGGCAGAAGGAGCAGATGACGAAGTTCGGGCCGGCGAACGTCTCGTGCGAGGGCGGCGGCTGGTGGATCCGGCCGGTGATCGGCTCGAAGTCGTGGATGGAGAAGGTCCACGGGTAGAGGTAGCCGTCCCAGCCGACGACGTCGAACGGGTGGTAGTCGACGACGTACGTCTGGTAGCCGTCCCGCACGCGTACCTTGACCTGGAACTCGCCGCGCTCGCGGACGGTGTGCAGCTCGGTCGGAGGGTGGATGTCGCGGTGGTAGTACGGCGCGCCCTCCATCAGCTGCCCGTACTGGTTGCGGTAGCGGCGCGGGATCTCGATCAGCCCCGGTGTCTCGAAGACGAGATAGCGCTGGTCGCCGTCCGGCCTGAACCGGTACGTCGTTCCGCGCGGGATGACGACGTAGTCGCCCTCGGAGTACGGAAGCTCGCCGAAGATCGTCTCGAGCGTTCCCGTGCCCTCGTGGACGAAGATCACCTCGTCCCCCTCGCCGTTGCGGAAGAAGTAGTCCATCGAGCCCTTCGGGCGGCAGAGGGAGATCTCGACGTCGTTGTTCCACATCAAAAGGCGGCGGCCGGTGATCTCGTCGCCGGACGGCTCGGTGTCGAAGGTCTTGAAGTGGCGGTGCGCGTGCTGCTCGGGCACCCACTCCTCGCGCTCGATCGGCTCGAAGCCGGCGAGCTCCATCACGCGGCAGGGCGAGTGGAGGTGGTACAGGATCGACTCGTTGCCGGTGAAGCCCTCGAGCCCCATGACCTCCTCGGTCAGCAGCGTCTCGTTCTCGCGGAACTGGATGTGGCGCTTGCGCGGCAGCTCGCCGAGGCGCTGGTAGAAGGGCATGGAGAGAGCGTAACGCCTAGGCCAGGGCAAGCTCGGCGAGCCGCGCCCCGACGGCCGGCGCGAACTTGAAGCCGTGGCCCGAGCAGGCGGAGCCGATCACGACCCGCCCGCGCCGCTCGAGGACGAAGCGCTCGTCCGGTGTCGTCGTGTAGAAGCACGTCTCGGCCCCGACCGGCTCCGGGTCTACGCGCGGCAGCCGCTCGCCGACCCAGGCCGCGATCCGCTCCACGATGGCCTCGTCCGGCGCGCCCGGCTCGTCGGGATCCGCCTCCGCGCCGGCGTGGTGGGACCCGCCTTCAAGCCGTGCACCGGATCGTGGAGCGCGAAGAACGCGTGCGAGCTGCCCTCGTCCAGCTCGACCACCGACGAGGGACGGGTTGCCGACTTGTCGCCGTTGAGCAACCTGTCCCGTGGCCCGAAGTAGGCGACCGTCTCTCGCGTCACGCGCAGCGGCAGATCTCCGAAGAAGCGCGGCAGCCACGCGCCTGCGGTGACGACGACCACGTCGGCGTCGACCGCGTCGAGGTCTTCCACGCGCGAGCCGGGCTCGACCCTCGCACCCCGCACCGCGGCCCGCCGCAGGAACGTCTGCAGAGCGAGATCGGCGCGCACGAACCCGCCGCCCGGCTCGTAGACGGCGCTCCAGCCCTCCGTGAGCGCGACGCCGTGAGCCGCGGCCTCGCCGGGCGAGAGGAAGCGGTGCTCGACGCCCTCGGCCGCGAGACCGGCGGCGGAGGTCAGCTCCGGCCGCGCGGCGATCTCGACCAGGCCGGTCAGCTCGAGCAGCGCGGTGCCGCTCTCGTGCTCGAGCTCGAGCCAGCCGGCGCGCGCCTCGATCGCGAGCCGCACCCACTCGGGCTCGCGATA
>CAVZHU010000013.1:0-222412 GCA_963775155.1 uncultured Actinomycetes bacterium
GGTCGACGGCGCCGGGAGCGCTCTGGAAGTAGGCGACGATCGGATCGATTCGCAGAGATCTCGATCGGGCGCACGTCGGGCTGTGCTGCCGGCGAGCTCTCCGGGCGGAAGCGTCGCGCAGCCGGGGCCGCGGCGCGCTCAGTCCGGCGGATCACTCTCGCGATCGACTGTGGCCAGGCGCTCATTCCGCTCATGTTCTAGTGCACGACCGTCTCGGGATCGTTACGGCGCAACGCTATGCCCTGCACGTCGTTCGTCTACGATCGGCGGGTGGGCGACTCGACGCTGCGGCTGTCGCTCCTCGGGTCCAGCCGGAGGCGCTCTGCGACGGCGCCCCGATCGCGGTCGACACCCGTAAGGCGACGGCGCTTCTCGCCTACCTCGCGCTCGAGCCGGGGCGGCACAGCCGCGACTCGCTCGCGGGGCTGCTCTGGCCGGACTACGCGCCCGACCGCGCCCGGGCCGCGCTGCGGCGAACGCTCTCGACGCTCCGCTCCGGCCTCGGCGGCCGCTGGCTCGCGTCACGCGCGACGCCGTCTCGCTGATCGGGACGGGCTCCAGCTCGACGTGGACGAGTTCCGCCGCCTGGCCGCCGCGGACGGCCTCGCTCGAGCTGGAGCCGCCGGCCTCCACGCGGCGTCCTCCTCGCCGGTTCGGCCTCCGCGACAGCGTCCGCCTTCGACGACTGGCAGTCGCTTCCAGGCGGAGGACGCTTACGCCCGCGAGCTCGCGGCGGTCCTCGACCGGATCGCGGAGCAGGTTGCGCCGGCTCGCGGTGAGCGGCCGCGCGCGCAATCGAGCACGGCGCAGCGCCGGCTCGCCCTCGATCCGCTCAACGAATCGGCGCACCGGCGGCTGATGCAAGCTGTACGGCGGGAGCGGCGAGCGGAACGCGGCGCTCCGCAGTACCGCGAATGCGTCCGCACCCTGCACCGCGAGCTCGGGGTCGCGCCAACCGAGGCGACGACGGCCGCGTACCGCGCCGATCCGGGAAGGGTGCGGAGGCGCACGCCGGAGTCGGCCGGGAAGCAGGCGCCGCCCGAGCCGATGCCGCCGGGCACACCCTCGCCGGCCGCGAGAATGGCAGTGGGAGGCGCTCGTCGACGGCCTATCGGGAGTCGGCCCGGACGGCCGCCTGTCGTCGTCCTCGAAGGCGAAGCCGGGATCGGCAAGACACGGCCTCGCCACCGAGCTCGTCGAGCTGGGCGCCGCCCAGCGGGGCGGCCGTCGCCGCCGTCCGCTCCGTCGAGGAGGAACCGGGCTCGCCTCGGCGCCGCGGGATCGAGCTCTGCGCGGCGCCCTGCGCGAGCGGGGCTGCGACGGCGGTCACCCGATGCTGCGGCCGAGGCCTCGCGCGGCTCGTGCCGCAGCTGGGAACTCCGCCCACGCCGTCGCTCGACGACCCGGCGCGCAGGCGCGCTTCTTCGACGGCTCGCACTGGCCTCTGCTCGAGGCGATCGCCGGGTTGCGGCCCCGGACGGTGATCGTCGTGGACGACGCGCATTGGCTCGACGCCTCGTCGCTCGAGTTGCTCGCCTTCGTGGCCCGGCGGCTGCGCGGTCGTGCGGCGCTGCTCGTGCTCCCTGGCGGCCGGAGGAGACGCCGCCCGGCATCCGGGACGGCGCATCCTCGCGCTAGCCGACGCACGAAGGGCTGGGTGGGACGATCGCCTCGGCCCGGTTCGGCCCGAGCGACGTCGGCGCCAGCTGGCGGCCCTGGCGGCCGGCGCATCCGGCGAGCTGCTCACCGAGCGGCTCTACGAGGAGACCGGAGGCGTGCCGTTCTTCGTCGTCGAGTATCTGGCGGCCCCGAACGGCGAGGACCACGAGACACTGCCGCCCGGGGTGCGCGGCCTGCTCGAGACGCGGATCGCCGCGCGCGAGTGAGGTCTCCGGTCAGGTGCTCGCGGCCGCCGCCGGTCCTCGCGCGCCCCTTCGACGCCGACCTCGTGCGCGGAGGTGAGTGGCCGGCAGTGACGAGGAGACCGTGACCGCGCTCGAGGAGCTGACCCGGCGGGGCCTCCTCTTCGAGGCGGACGGCGCGACGCACGCCTTCCGCCACGAGCAGGCGCGGCGAGTCGCCTACGACCTGGCGAGCGCAGGCCGCCGCCGGCTGCTGCACCGGCGCGCGGGTGATGCGCTCGCGGCACGTGACCCGCGGGGGCGCCACCGCCGGCGCGATCGCGCAGCACCTCCGCCTGGGCGGGCGCGAGGCCGAGGCGGCCGAGTGGTTCCGGCTGGCCGGGGGCGCGCCGTGAGCCTCTACGCGAACGCCGAGGCGCTCGCCTGCTTCCGCGACGCGCTCGCGCTCGGCGCACGACGACGCGGCCGGGCTGCACGAGGAGATCGGCGACCTGCTCACGCTCGCGGGCGACTACGGCCGGGCCCTCGACAGCTACGAGGCGGCCGGCAGCGCTCGCGCGCCGGAGCGGCTCGGCGTCGCTCGCGCACCGCATCGGTCTCGTGCACCACCGGCGCGGCGAGTGGGAGCTGGCCGAGAGCTGTTCGCCGAGGCGCTCGCCGCGCTGCCCGAGAACGCGATCGCGCTCGAGGCGCGGATCCTCGCCGATCGGAGCCTCGCCGCCCACCGTCGCTGCCGGGACGCGGACGCGCAGGAGCCTCGCCGAGCAGGCGCTCCAGCTCGCGGGCGTCGCCGGTGACCGGCGCGCTCTCGCTCAGGCCCACAACATCCTCGGCATCCTCGCCTCAGGCCGTGGCGAGCACCACGAGGCCCGGACTCAGCTCGAGCGCAGCCTCGCGCTCTCGACCGAAGAGGCCGACCCCTCCGCGCGGGCGGCTGCGCTCAACAACCTCGCGCTCGCCCTGCGAGCGGAGGGAGAGAGCTCGACCGCGCCCTCGAGCTGACCGGGGAGGCGCTCACGCTCTGCGCCGCCGTCGGCGACCGCCACCGTGAGGCCGCGTTGATGAACAACAGCGCCGATCTCCTCAACGCTGTCGGGCGCCGGGAGGAGGCGATGACGCGCCTGAAGTCCGCGGTCGCGATCTTCGCCGAGATCGGCGAGCAGGTGCTGATGGAGCCGGAGATCTGGAAGCTGTCGGAGTGGTAGCAGGAAACGCACCAGACGGAGATGTGGCCGGCTCGACGCGGAGCTCGCCGCGGCGCCGCGAGCTCGGTGACGACCGTGTCGGAGTCGACGCGTCGCGCAGGCGTGCCGCAAAGCGCGCCACGAGCGCGTCGGCGGTCGTAGCGCGCCCGGTTGAAGCGGTGGTCGACGAGCCGCTGCACTCGGCGCCGCAGCGGGTTGAACAGGGCCGCGGCCGCGAGCGTCGACGCCGCCACGGCGACCGGCGACGAGAAGGGCAGCACCCGCGTCGTCGGCGAGCACCGACGACCGGCCGAACAGGCCGACGAGCAGCCCCGTCAGGATCGCGTACGGAGAGCGTGCGGCTGATCAGGCGGTCGATCTCGTAGAGGCGGAAGCGCAGGATGGCCACCCCGACCGCAATCGGCAGGATGCCGATTCCTGTCGTCGCGAGGTCGGCGATGACCCGAGAACGGACCGAAGACCCGTCGCCGAAGGTCACGAGCAGCACGCATGACACCACGAGCACGACACTCCCGGCCGCCAGCCATTTCAGCTGCGCTCTGCGGATGCCCGACGAGGAGCGCCACGCGAGGATCTGCCTCCAGACGAAGGAGCACCAGGCGAGGGGAAAGTAGCGCCGAGAGAACCAGCTCACAGCCGCCAGCCACCTCCGTCCTGGTTGGTGAGATCCCCGCGGACGTCGACGGCGACTCGACCGGGGACACCGGCGACGATCTGGCCGGTGAGTTGCAGCGTCATGTAGACGACCCCAGCAACGGCGTAGAACCCATATGAACCGCCGCCAGCGCGGCGAGAGGCGTCCGTCGGGGAACAGGACGATCGCCGGGCAGGGCGAAGATGAGCGGGAAGAGCGACCAGCTCCCCTGCCAGAAGACGGCTGCGGGCCGAGTGGCAGCCGGCCGCCGTGCTGCCGGTAGTCGAGGACGACGTAGAGCCGA
This sequence comes from uncultured Actinomycetes bacterium, assembly GCA_963775155.1. Taxonomy (GTDB): domain Bacteria; phylum Actinomycetota; class Thermoleophilia; order Gaiellales; family Gaiellaceae; genus Palsa-739. Next base: position 4,006 of record CAVZHU010000013.1, read on the forward strand.
CAGCGTAGTCGAAGACCGTGAAGATCCCGAGCCCGAGGAAGATCCAGCCGATGGGGTTCCGCGGCTCCGCCCGCGCGATCACGTAACCGACTGCGGCGTAACGCGGTCAGCACCACGAGGGCGATCCCGTCGTTCGTCGCCACAGGGGTCACGCGTCAGCGCGCTGAGCGCGACGCCGGCAGCGAGGATGACCGCGATCGAGCGGCCGCCGTGCCCCGGATGCGTTCGTGGCCTCGGACCACAGGCCGAATCTACGCCTGCGGCGCTACGGGATCGTTACGCGCCGTAACGATCCCGGGACGGGACGCGGACTAGGTTTCCGCGCATGAGCGCCACGTTCGCCGCGGCGGCGCAGCCGGCTCGCCTTGCTCGGCGTCTCGCGACGCCGCGGACCGCGCTCGTCGCTCGCCGTGCTCGCGCTCGCGCTGACGGTGGTCGCGACCGTGCTGACCGTGGACGCCCACAGCTTCCAGGCGGGAGACGGAGGCTCCGTGTTCCTGATCCCGGGTTCTGCCTCATCGGCCTCGTCGTTGCGCGGCGGCAGCCGTGGAACCCGATCGGCTGGTGCTTGCTCGGCGTCGCTGCATTCCTCGCCGTCGACGACGCGGCGTCGAGCTACTCCGTCCTCGTCTACCACCTCCACCACGGCAGCTTGCCGCTCGGGCCGGTCGCGGTTCTTCTCCAGCCTTCCTGGGCGCCCGGAATCGTCCTGCTCGCACTCTCCATCCTGCTCTTCCCCGACGGAGAGTTCCCGGCGGGATGGTGGCGGCTGCCGGTCGGAGCCTTCCTCGCCTCGGCCTGCGTCTGGCTCGGCGGCGCGTACGCGATCGCGGCCGACGCCATCGTCTCCCACGACATCCGTGTGGACTCGACCGGCAACCTGCTACAGACGAACCACCCGACCGGCGCCTGGGCGTGGTGGGGGATCTCGCAGAACATCTTCTTCGGCCTCCTGGGGGTCGTCTCCTTGGCGTGGCTGGTCGGACGCGTCCCGGCCTACCGGCGCGCTGCGGGCGTGCGACGCGCGCAGCTGAAGTGGCTTCTCAGCGGTGCCGCCATGTCGCTGGTGGGCGGTTTCCTCACGATCACGCTCTCGTCCAGCTCGGGCATCCTCGCGGTCGTCGGATTCGCCGGCACCGTTGCGCTGCTCGGCCTTCCGATCGGGATCGGGGTCGGCATCCTCCGCTACCGCCTGTACGAGATCGACCGGCTGATCTCGCGGACGCTCTCCTACGCGCTGCTGACCGGGCTGCTCGTCGGCGTCTTCGCCGGGCTCGTGCTCTTGACGACCCGCGTGCTGCCCTTCTCGTCGCCGGTGGGCGTCGCCGCCTCCACGCTCGTGGCCGCCGGACTGTTCACCCCCTTGCGCAGCCGCCTGCAGCGGCTCGTCGACCGCCGCTTCAACCGCGCCCGCTACGACGCCGAGGCCACCGTCGCCGCCTTCGCGGCCCGCCTCCGCGACGCCGTCGACGTCGACACCGTCCTCGACGAGCTCACCGCCGCCGCAGGCCGCAGCCTCGAGCCCGCCCACGTCACCGTCTGGGTGAAGACGTGAGCTCCGCGGCCGCCGCCGGCGCGCTCCGCCACCGCCGCGCAGCAGCCGCTGGCGCTCGGCCGCCGCGGCCGTCACGCTCGCCTTGACGATCGCAGCGGTGCCGCTGGCGGTGATGGGCCAAGGGCAGTCCTCCGGGTTACCCGCGTGCCGTTCGGGATCGTCGGCTACGTCGTCGCCTGACGGCAGCCGCGCAATCCGATCGGCTGGATCCTGCTCGCGCTGGCGCTTCGCTGTTCCTGCTCGCGTCGGACGCCGGCCAGTACGCGGTCATGGCGTACCGGCAGGGCTACCACCTGCCTCTCGCCCGAGTCGCGGTCTTCCTCGCGGCTGGTGGATCTGGCTGCGCTGCTGCTGCCTCTGCCCGTCGGGCTCTTCCCGGACGGTCGGCTCTCGAGGCGCTGGCGCCTGGTTCTCGTCGGCGTATCTCGCGGTGTGCTAGGCCTCGTGGCGGGCTCACGTGGCGGGACGTGGCCGGTATCGGCGCCCGGCGCATCCGCATCGACTCCACCGGCGAGCTCGTGTCGGCCGGCGGCGCAGCCGGCGTCGCCGCCATCTTCTACGGGCTCTTCTTCGGCTTCTGCCTGGTGTGGGTGCTCCGGCAGCTGCTCGGCTACCGCCGCTCGAGCGGCGACCACCGCCAGCAGCTGAAGTGGCTGCTGGCCGGCGGCACGGTCTGCCTCGGGGGCTTCGTCGCTCACCATCGCCGCGACTTCGGGCTGGGCTTCGTCGGGATCCTCGCGCTGCCGATCGGGATCGGGGTCGGGATCCTCCGGTACCGCCTGTACGAGATCGACCGGATGATCAGCCGCACGCTCTCGTACGCGCTCGCTGACCGGGTTGCTCGTCGGCGTCTTCGCCGGGCTCGTGCTGCTGACGACGCGGGTGCTGCCGTTCTCCTCGCCGGTCGGCGTCGCCGCCTCGACGCTCGTGGCGGCCGGCACTGTTCAGCCCGCTGCGCAGCCGCCTGCAGCGGCTCGTCGACCGCCGCTTCAACCGCGCCCGCTACGACGCCGAGGCCACCGTCGCCGCGCTCGCGGCCCGCCTCCGCGACGCCGTCGACGTCGACACCGTCCTCGACGAGCTCGCCGCCGCCGCCGGCCGCAGCCTCGAGCCCGCCCACGTCACCGTCTGGGTGCGACCGTAACGTTCCCGGGACGCTCGCCTCCTAGGCTGGAGGCTCCGCGACGGTTCGGAAAGGAGACGGAATGACCGCTGTTCGCCGGGGGGCTTGGGTGACGTTGAAGTACGTGACCGGACTCTTCTTCCTGGGCGTGATCGTCCAGTTCTTCCTCGTCGGCTACGGCCTCTTCGACATGAAGCACGGCGCGACGATCGACAACGCGAAGTCGCTGGACGCCCATCGCGCGTTCGGCTTCATCCTGTCGGACGTCGGCGCCGGCCTGCTGCTGATCCTCGTGCTCCTCGCGTGGCCGGCGCGCCGCCTGCTCGGGATGTGGATCCTGCTTGCCGTGCTCGCCTTCGTGCAGTCGATCCTCGCGACGGTGGGGTACAACCACTGGGGCGTCGGGATGCTGCACCCGGTCAACGCGCTGCTGCTGCTCGGGCTCTCGGGCTACCTTGCGCACCACGCGTGGGCGACGCGCAAAGGCAAGGAGGGCGGGCCGGTCCCGGCGCCGAGCACCTAGCTAAGACGCGTTCAGCGCCACCGCGGCGCGGACGAGCGCCTTGAACGCCTGCTCGTCGACCGCCTCGCCCTCGTGGATGTCGATGGCGCGCCTCACCCTGCCTTCGAGGCCGGAGTTGAAGAGACCGGCGGGATCCGGGAGCGAGGCTCCCCTGGCGAAGGTGAGCTTGACGGCACTCTTGTAGGTCTCGCCCGTGCAGACGATGCCGCCGTGCGACCAGACAGGCACGCCGCCCGGCGACGAGGGCTTCGCCCACTTCCGCTCCTCCACGATCTCCGGGTCGGCCTCGCGGATCAACTCGCGCACGCGGGAAAGCGCCTGCTCGCGCCAGTCCTGCTCGGGCGTCATGCCGCGAGCCTCTCCAGCACAGCGTCGATGCGCGCGAAGCCGCCCTTCGCGCCCTCCTCGACGCCGTACTGCATCGCCGTGTCCCGCTCCTCGGTCGTCGCGAAGCGCATCGTCTGCGTCAGCTTCGTCCGCTCGCCGAGGTCCTCGAACTCCAGCGTCTGCAGATGGTTCTGGAACGTCTGCACGAGCCGCGCCGGCGGCTCGACCTCGCGGAACTCGCCCTCGACGAGGCCGAACTGCGTGCGGAAGCGCCACTTCCCACCCGGCCGGACGTCCATCTCCTCGACGACCGTGCCGTCGCCCCACCACCCGGGGATCAGCTCCGGATTCGTCCAGACGGAGAAGACATGCGCTCGCGGCGCGTCGAAGACCCGCTCGACCCGGATCTCGAGCTCGCTCGGAGTGGTGACCGTCGTCTCGTTCATGAGGCTCCCTTCGTACGTTCGACGACCTGCGCGAAGCGGTCGAGCCGCCGCAGCCACGTGGTGATGCCCTCGAAGGCGTAGGGCGCCAGCGTGCACCTGCGTACGCGGCCGACCTTCTGTGTCGTGACCAGCTCCGCCTCCTCGAGCCGCCGGATGTGCTTCTTCATGCCGGTCAACGACATGCCGAAAGGCTCGGCGAGCTCGCTGATCGTCGCGCTGCCGGCGCCGAGCCGCTCGAGCACGGCGCGGCGGATCGGGTCGCCGAGGGCGGCGAAGGCGTGGTCGACTCTCGCATCATAGTGAACCATCTGGTTCACTATAACAGGGCGCGGTCACGCGCGTCCCAGCCCGCCGAGGCCGTGCTCGAGCAGCCGGTAGGCCCGGTCGAGCTCGGACCGCAGGTGACGCGTCGCTGCCGCCCCCGACTCGCCGGCGAGCGCGAGCGCCCGCGCGTTGCGGAAATGCTGCCACTGCACGCTGAAGAGGATGTTCGCGGCGACCTGCGCCTCGACCCCGTCCACGCCGAGCTCGTCGCGGATCGCCGCCGCGAGCGCGTCCGTGAAGCCCGCCATGACCTCGAGCTCCTTCGCCCGTAGCGCGGGAGACTCCTCGAGCACGCGCGCGAAGTGCGCGAACGAGGGCGCCGTCATCCGGGCCGCCTTCTCGTGCTGGAGCCGGTGGAGCGCGCCGACGACCGACTCGCCCTGCTCCCGCCCGCGAATCGCTCCGACGAGCTCCTCGAGCTGGGCCGGCACCTCGTCGAAGAAGATGTCCTCCTTCGTCGGGAAGTAATTGAAGACCGTCTTCTCGGAGACGTTCGCGGCTCGGGCGATCTCGGCGACGGTAACGTGGTCGAACCCGCGCTCGACGAAGAGGCCCATCGCGGCGCCGGCGATCGCGTGGTGCGTGCTCGCCTTCTTCGTCTCCCGCAGTCCCACGCGGCGATTGTAACGTTTGGTTTACAGTTGCAGCAATCTTGCGGCCTCTGTAAGAATACGCCCACCACGGAGGACGACGGAAGGAGTCGCAAGTGCTTGCCCGCCTGGCCCACGTCATCGCACGCCATCGCTGGAAGGTGATCGGAGCCTGGATCGTGCTGACCCTGTTCGGCGCCTTCGCCGCCGGACAGGTCTCGAAGCGCTGGTACCAGAGCTTCTCGATCCCCGGCAAGTCGGCCTACGAGGCGAACCAGCGCACCCTGAAGACCTTCGGCACCGGCGTGCGACCCCCGGACGTCGTCGTCTTCCACAGCTCGGGTGACGTGACGAAGAGCGCAGCGGTAGCGGCTGCGATGCGGCGGGCGGCGGCCGCGATGCCGGGGGCGCGGACGAGCTCGTACTTCACGACGCACGACCGGATGTACGTCTCACGTGACCGGCACACGACCTTCGAGGAGGTCTATCCGCCGGGGCCGGCGACGTTCTCGTCGAAGAGCGACGCCGCCGCGCTGCGCGCAGCCGCGGCACGCGGGCTGCCGGCCGGGATCCAGGTCGAGGTGACCGGCCACGACCCACTCGAGGAGGCGAGCTCGCACGGCGGCGGCGGCGGCAACGTCCTCGTCGAGGCGATGATCGGCGGCCTCGGCGCGATCGTGATCCTCCTCTTCGTCTTCGGCACGCTGCCCGCGATCCTCGTGCCGGTCGCGGTCGCCGCGGCCGCGATCCTCAACACGTTCACGCTCGTCTGGGCGCTGACGTACGTCACGAGCGTCTCGATCATCGTCGAGTTCCTCATCGCGCTCGTCGGCCTCGGTGTCGCAATCGACTATGCGCTGCTGATGATCTTCCGCTTCCGCGACGAGCTGCGGGAGGGCGAGGACGTCGAGACGGCGCTCGTCGAGACGATGACGCACGCCGGGCGGTCGGTCGTCGTCTCCGGTTCCACGGTCGCCGTCGGCCTACTGTCCATGCTCATCCTGCCGCTGCCGTTCATCCGCTCGATCGGGATCGGCGGGATGCTGATCCCGGCGGTCTCGGTGCTCGCGGCGATCACGCTGATGCCCGCACTGCTCGCGGTCCTCGGCGAGCGGATCAACAGCGTGCGGGTGATGCCGAAGCGGCTGGTCGACCACGGCCATCCGGAAGACGGCGCCTGGGGGCGCTGGGCGCGTTTCGTCCTGCGCCGGCCCTGGGTCGTGGCGACGACGGGCACGGCGATCGTCGCCGTCCTCGTCGCGCTGGGCGTCCAGCTGAACCCGAACGAGTCGCAGCTGAAGAACTTCCCCGGAACCGGCACCGCGATCGCAGGCCGGCAGCTGCTCGCGAGCGCCGGGCTCTCGCCCGGCGTGATGAAGCCGTTCGTCACGCTCGTCGAGCACGGCGGCAACGCGCAGGCGATCGCCGCGAAGGAGCGCGCGGTGCCGGGCATCGTCGGCGCGACGGCCCCGCCCGGCTCCGGCTGGCAGCGCGGCCAGGACGCGCTCGTCGAGGCATTCCCCGCCGTCGACGGCGCCGCACCCGGGATCCAGGGGATCATCGACCGAGTCGACGGCGTCCTGCGTGGAACGGATGGAACGCTCGGAGGCGTGCCCGCGGTCGACCGCGACTTCGTCCATGCGGTGTACGGCAACTTCCCCTATGTCCTCGCCTTCGTGCTCGTGCTGACGCTCGTGCTGCTGACGCGGGCCTTCCGGTCGATCGTGCTGCCGATCAAGGCGGCGGTCCTCAATCTCGTCTCGCTCGGGGCCGCGTTCGGGATCGTCGTCTTCGTCTTCCAGATGGGCCACGGCTCCTCGCTCTGGAGCATCACTGCGACGCAGGCGATCACCGCGTGGATCCCGCTGATGATCTTCGCCTTCCTGTTCGGCCTCTCGATGGACTACGAGGTCTTCATGCTCACGCGGATGCGGGAGGCGTACGACGAGACCGGCTCGACGGAACGCGCGATCGAGCTGGGCCTGGCCCGCACCGGGAAGCTCGTGACGAGCGCGGCCCTGATCCTGATGTTCGCCTTCCTCGTCCTCTCCTCCAGCCCCGGCTTCGAGATCAAGGAGTTCGCGATCGGGCTCGCCGCCGGGATCATCTTCGACGCGACCGTGATCCGTGCGCTCCTCGTCCCCGCGCTCATGCGGCTGCTCGGGGATGCGAACTGGTGGTTGCCGCACTGGGCGAGGCGTGCCCTCTTCATCGAACGGGAACCGGCGCCCGAGGCGGTGCTCGAAACGAGCTAGTGAGCTCGGCGAGCTGCCGTCGCGGCCGATGCCTAGTCGTCGACGGGCTCGAAGCGTGCCGTGAAGTGCCGCAACGTCGGGGGCTCGTAGGTCATTCGCAGCCCCCGTAGCTCGCTCCGCTGCTCGCCGACGTAGGCACAGACCTCCGCGACGTAGTCGATGTGGCTCTGCGTGTACGTCCGGCGCGGGATCGCGAGGCGGACGAGGTCGAGGGGGGCCGGCTCCTCCGTGCCGTCGGGGCGGCGCCCGAACATCACGGTGCCGATCTCGCAGCCGCGCACGCCGCCGGCCTCGTACAGCGCCACGGCGAGCACCTGTCCCGGATACTCGAGCGACGGAATGTGCGGCAGGAGCTCCCGCGCGTCGAGATAGACGGCGTGGCCGCCGGTCGGCCGTACGATCGGCACGCCCGCCCGACCGAGGGCGTCACCGAGGTACTCGGTCGAGCGGACGCGGTAGTGGAGGTAGTCGTGGTCGATCGCCTCCTTCAGGCCCTGGGCGATCGCCTCGAGGTCACGGCCGGCGAGACCGCCGTAGGTCGGAAAGCCCTCGGTCAGGACGAGCAGGTTGCGGCAGCGCTCCGCGACGGCGTCGTCGTTCAGCGCAAGCCAGCCGCCGATGTTCGCGATCGGGTCCTTCTTCGCGCTCATCGTCATCCCGTCCGCGAGCGAGGCCATCTCGCGCACGATCTCGGCGACCGGCCGGCCGCTCTGTCCCGGCTCCCGCTCGCGGATGAACCAGGCATTCTCGGCGAACCTGCACGCGTCGAGGAAGAGCGGGACGCCGAAGGCGTCGCAGACCGCGCGCACCGCGTGCAGGTTCTCGAGCGAGACGGGCTGTCCGCCGCCCGAGTTGTTCGTGACCGTGACGAAGACGGCAGGAACGGCATCGCGGCCCCGCTCCGAGAGCAGGCGCTCGAGCGCGGCGACGTCCATGTTCCCCTTGAACGGATGCTCGAGCGAGGGCACGAGCGCCTCGGGAATCGGCAGGTCGACCGCCTCGGCGCCCGTGAACTCGACGTTCGCGCGCGTCGTGTCGAAGTGCGTGTTGTTCGGGACGACCTGGCCCGGACCCGCGATCGCCGTGAACAGGATCTTCTCGGCCGCCCTGCCCTGATGGGTCGGGATCACGTGCTCGAACGGGAAGAGCTCTCGCACAGCGTCGAGGAAGACGTACCAGGACGGCGAGCCGGCGTAGCTCTCGTCCCCGTGCTGGATCGCCGCCCACTGGTCGCGCGACATCGCGCCCGTCCCCGAGTCGGTGAGGAGATCGATCAGCACGTCCGTGGCGTGCAGGTTGAAGAGGTTGAAGCCGGCGTCTCGGATCGCCGCCCGCCGCTCCTCGTCGCTCGTCAGCCGCAGCGGCTCGACGGAATGGATCCTGAACGGCTCGATGATCGTCTGAAAGGCCATTCCGGCAGGACAGCAAGCCGCGGACCCCGCTGCATCCGGGGCTTCGCTGAAATCGCAACTCGCCCGGCCCGGCTGCGGGATCCGCGGATGGCTCCGGGAGAGACGGCCGCTCGGCCGGGTGGCGTGCACAGGCGCCACTAGAGTGGAGGCGTGAGCCAGACCTTCCTCGTCCTCTCGGCCTTCCTGGCGAGTGCGGTCGAGATGGTCGAGGCGCTGACGATCGTGCTCGCCGCCGGAGTCGCCCGCGGCTGGCGCTCCTCGCTCGCGGGCCTCGCCGCAGCGACCGTCGTGCTCGCGGCCGTCGTCGCCGCCCTCGGCCCCGCGCTGACGGTGATCCCGCTCCGGGGGCTTCGCCTCGTCGTCGGCGCCCTGCTGCTCGTGTTCGGGCTGCAGTGGCTGCGCAAGGCGATCCTGCGGGCCAGCGGCTTCAAGGCCCTCCACGACGAGGACGCGATCTTCGCAACCGAGCTCGACTCAGCCCGAGGTGCCGCAAGCGTCGAGCGGGCGGGGGTCGACTGGTACGGCTTCACCCTCTCCTTCAAGGGCGTGCTGCTCGAGGGGCTCGAGGTCGCGTTCATCGTCCTCACCTTCGGCAGCACGCAGGGGAGCATCCCGCTCGCCGCCGCCGGCGCGGCCGGCGCCCTCGTGCTCGTCGCAAGCGTCGGCATCGCCGTCCGGGCGCCGCTCTCGCGCGTACCGGAGAACAGCATGAAGTTCGCCGTCGGGATCATGCTCACGACCTTCGGCATCTTCTGGTCGGCGGAGGGCGCAGGCGCCCACTGGCCCGGCTCCGATGTCGCGCTCCTCGGCGTGCTCGCCTTCGTCTGCGTGACCTCGGCGGCGCTCGTCGCGCACCTGCGCGGGCGCAGACGCTCGCTCGCCACGGCAGGGGCCGAGGCATGAGGCACGTCGCGGCCTTCGGCCGCTTCTGGTGGAGCTTCGTCATCGGCGACGACTGGCGGGCCGCGGTCGGAGTCGCGGTCGCGATCGGCGGCACGGCGATTCTCGCCGCCGAGGGTGTCACGGCGTGGTGGCTCCTACCCGTCGCCGTCGCCGTCGTGCTCTACGCGTCGCTGCGCCGCGGGATCTCGAGCTAGAGGCTTGATTGTGAGATCGACGCCCGCAGGGGCCGTTCCAGGCCAAGCGAGGGAGGCCCGGCGGTCGCAGCGCAGGCCGGTGGCCTGCGCAAGGCCGACGAGACGGCCCCGCGCCGCGCCCGGGACGGCATCCGGCGCCGCGGGCTATTTCACATCAAGCCTCTAGGTCGGCATCGCCGGCGGCTGGTCCGGATCGTGGGCAGTCTCCCCACTCGCCTCGGATCCGCCGGGCGAGGCGGCGAGCTTCTCCTTCAGCTCACGGATCTTCCCCGCCGTCTCCTCGAGCTTCGAGTGTGCGATCTCCCCCGCCTCGAGCAGCTCGAAAGCCGTCTCGCCGAGCGCGTTGTAGGCCTGGCCGAGCTCCCGCTTCTGCTGGACGTCCTCGACGCCTTCCTTCGCCTTCGTCGCGGCCTGCTCGGCCGCCTTCTTCGCCTTGTCGAGCAAACTCATCGCTCTACCTCCTACTCGAGGATCTTGCCGAGAAACCCTCCCACGCCCGACTCGTCGCCGCCGCCGCCGGCGGCTGCGAGCACGCGCCGGGCCGTGCGCGTGAAGGGCAGGGTCTGCAGGGTGACGTGGCCGGGGCCGGTCATGTGGACGAGGAACAGGCCCTCGCCGCCGAACAGGCTCTTGGCGACACCGCCCTGGAGCTTGACCTCGTACTTCACGGTCGGGTCGACCATGACCATGCAGCCGGTGTCGACGACCAGGCGCTGGCCGTCCGCGAGATCGAAGTCGAGGAAGTCGCCGCCCCCGTGCAGCCAGACGGTTCCCTTCCCCTTCAGCCGCTGCAGGGTGAAGCCTTCGCCTCCCCCGTGGATGCCCATGCCGAGCCGCTGGGAGAATGCGCCCTCGATCTCGACCTCGCCGTGGTGGCCGAGGTACGCGTGCCGCTCGCAGATGATCTCGCCGTCGAGCTCGTGCTGCCGGATCGAGCCCGGGGAACGGGCCCGTGATCCCGACCGTGCCCGGCCCCTTCGCGACGTAGTGCGTCACGAACAGGCTCTCGCCGGCGAGCAGCTTGCGCTTCAACCCGCCCGCGAGGCCGCCCGGCATCTCGACCTCCATCGAGATGTTGCCGGACACGAACGTCATCGCCCCCGCCTCGGCGGTGAAGTGCTCGCCCTCCTGGAGCGAGACGATGACCGCCGGTGCCTGGCCCTCGCGAATGGTCGCTTCCACGCCCCCGATCCTACGCCTGAACGGCGCCCGTGGCTAACGGGGCTACCCTGGTCGCTAGTCGGGCGCGTCCCGCCCGTCGCCGCCACCGCGTGAGAGCCCAGGAGCGAATGGATCCATGCTGACCCTGGCCGCCTGGTCGACCCGCCATCGCAGCGCCGTCGTCGTGCTGTGGGTCGCCGCACTCGTCGCTGCAATGGGGATCTCGTCCGCCGTCGGCTCGCACTACGGCAACTCCTTCCGACTGCCGGGGACAGGCGCGCAGCGGGCGTCCGACCTCCTGGCGAGCGGCTTCCCGGCGGAGGCGGGGGACGTCGACCAGATCGTCTTCCACACGCGCAGGCTCACGGCGCCCGCCGTGCGCGCACGCGTGGAGAGGATGCTCGGGCAGGTCGACCGGCTGCCGCACGTCGTCTCCGTCATCAGTCCCTATGCGACGCACGGCCAGGCGATCTCCCGCGACGGAACGATCGGCTTCGCGACCGTCGTCTTCGACGAGTATGCGAACGCCCTGCCAGGGCGGGCGATCGAGCGGGTGATCACGACGGCCGAGAGTGCGCGCTCGCCGGCACTCCAGGTGGAGCTGGAGGGCCATGCGATCGAGCAGGCGATCGGCTTCTCGATCGGCTATGCGTTCCTCGTCGGGATCGGGGCCGCCGTCGCCGTGCTGCTGATCAGCTTCGGCTCGGTGCTCGCCATGGGCCTGCCGGTCGGTACGGCGCTCCTCGGGCTCGGCACCGGGTTCGGGCTGATCGGCCTCTTCAGCCGGATCGTCTCGATGCCCGACTTCGCGACGGAGCTCGCGCTCATGATCGGGCTCGGCGTCGGCGTCGACTACGCGCTCTTCATCGTCACCCGCTACCGAGAGGCGTACCGGCGCAACGGAGGTGACGTGTCCGCGGCGATCGGGGAGGCGATCAACACCGCCGGACGAGCGGTGATCTTCGCCGGAGTGACCGTGGTGATCGCGTTGCTCGGGATGCTGGCGCTCGGCGTCGCGCTCCTCGACGGCGTCGCGATCTCCGCAGCGCTCGTCGTGCTGCTCGTCCTCGCCGCGTCGCTGACTCTGCTGCCCGCGCTGCTCTCCCTCTTCGGCCACCGGATCGGGCGCCCGTCGCTGCTCGCGCGCCGCCGCCGCACTCCGCAACCGGATCGCAGCACCTTCTGGACACGCTGGATCGGCGTGATCCAGCGGCATCCCTGGACGGCTCTCGTCGCGTCGGCCGCCCTGCTCGTCGCTCTCACGGTGCCGGTGTTCAGCATCCACCTCGGCAACACCGACGCGGGGAACGACCCGCGGAACCAGACGACGCGCCGCGCCTACGACCTGCTCGCGCAGGGGTTCGGCCAGGGCTTCAGCGGCCCGCTGCTCGTCGCCGTCAAGTTGCCTCGTCCCGGCGACACGGCGGTGCTGGCGCCGCTCGAGTCCGCGCTGCGGCGGACGCCGGGAGTCGCCGCCGTCGCGCCGTCGCGCGTCAGCCCCGGCCGCGACGTCGCAACCGTCTCCGCCTATCCCACGACCTCGCCGCAGAGCACGCAGACCGAGCAGCTCGTGCGGCACCTGCGCCGCGACGTGATTCCCCCCCTCGAGCAGCGCACCGGGATGACCGCCTACATCGGCGGCACGACCGCCGCGCAGATCGACTTCTCGAGCGTGCTCGGCGGCCGGCTCCCCTACTTCATCGGCGTCGTCGTGCTCCTCTCGGCGCTGCTCCTGCTCGTCGTCTTCCGCTCGCTCCTGATCCCGTTGCAGGCCTCGGTGATGAACCTCCTCTCGATCGGCGCCTCGCTGGGAATCGTCGTCGCCGTCTTCCAGTGGGGGTGGTTCGGCTCCCTGTTCGGGATCGCCGGCGGGCCGATCCTCGCCTTCCTGCCGGTGATGGCCTTCGCGATCGTGTTCGGGCTCTCGATGGACTACGAGGTGTTCCTCGTCAGCCGGATCCACGAGGAGTGGACGCACGGCGCCGACACGTCCGAGTCGGTGCGCGAGGGGATGATCCGGACAGGACGCGTGATCACGGCGGCCGCGGGCGTGATGGTCGTCGTCTTCGCCAGCTTCATCGGCGGCGGGCAGCGCGTGATCGAGATGTTCGGACTCGCACTCGCAAGCGCCGTCTTCCTCGACGCCCTCGTCATCCGCGTCCTGCTCCTGCCGGCGACGCTCCAGCTTCTCGGCGAGCGGACCTGGTGGTTCCCGGCCTGGCTCGACCGGCGCCTGCCGCGGTTCGCGCTCGAGCCGCCCGAGGAGCCGGTCGCGGAGGGCCAGCCGCCGCCGGTAGCCGCCCCCACGGCCGGCTGAACAGCGTCGTGAGGCGGGGGCTCGCGGCCTCTCCCACTCCGGACGAGCGAGTCGAACCCGATCGGGCGCCGGCGCAGCGCCTTCAGGCCCGCTTCGTCGTCGGCGAGCTCAGGACGCGCCGTTCCCCCGTCCGACGTCCATCTCCTCGCCGGGATGCGGGAACGAGAGGATGACGCGTCCGCTGGCGCGCCGGAACTCCCGCGGCGGGGTCACCCCGGCCTCTTCGGAGGGAGCCTCCGGAGCCGGATCCGGCGGCGCCTCCGGGAGGGGAGCCGAGGCAGGCTCGCTGCTTGCGACCGGCTCCTCGGCCGGCTCGGGGCTCGCGACCGGCGGTGCCGGGACAGGCTCGGGGCTCGCGACCGGCGGTGCCGGGGCAGGCTCGGGGCTGACCGGCGGCGCCGGGATGGGCTCGGGGCTGACCAGCGGCTCCGGGACAGGCTCGACACTCACAACCGTCGTCTCCGGAGCCGGAGGGCTCACGACCGCCGGCCCCGAGGCAGGCGCCTCGGCCGAGTGGGTATGCACCACGGTCGTCGGGAGGGACGGGACGTCGAGCGCAGCCAGGAGCCTGACGGCGCCGAGACGAAGATCGCTGGGATGGTCGAGAACCTCGGCGAGCCGCAGCCTGCCGATCCGGCTCGCCACCGGCTGCAGCCGGACCGCCTGCAGCGGCGGATCGAGGGATCCGACGAGGGTCAGCAGCACGCCGAGGGCGGCATCGTCCTCGCTCGGACGGGTCGCGAGGCCGGCGACCTTGTCCAGGACCCAGTCGATGCTGGGACTCGAGCTCATGCGCTCACCTCCATTCGTGCCTGGCCTGCGAGCGGGAGCGGCGAGCGAAGGAGTTCCGTCGCTTCGCCGCCGTCAACTGCTCGCCGCCAGAGCAGAGGCCCGTGGAGTCTCACCGCAGGATCACATCCTCGTAGAAGCGCTCCATCATCACGCCCGTCTCGTACGCGAGCCGCTCGCGGCGAAGGGGAAGCCCCAGGATTCCGTGCAGATACTCGCCGACGAGATCGGCCCCGGCTGCGAGGGACAGCGAGAGCCCGCCCGAGAATCGCGGGTGAACCGCGGTGAACGAGTACTCGCCGTTGGACGAGAGCAAGAAACCCTGGACGTTGACCGGGCCTTCCACGCCGATCGCCGCGACGAGTGCCTCCGTCAGTTCGAGGAGCTCCGGATCCTCGAACGTCCGGCCCTTCGTCGAGACCCCTGCCTTCGTCTCGAGACGCCAGCGCGGCACCGCGCCGGCCAGGGTCCCGTCGAAGTCGACGAGTGCATCGATCGTGAACTCGACGCCCTCGAGCCGGCTCTGGACGACGGGCGGCGGCGTGCGCCGCAGCGCCCACTCCATGTCGGCCGCGTCGTCGATCGCATACACGTCACGCGATCCCCGCCCGAAGCGCGGCTGCACGATCCAGGGGCCGGGCACGCCGTCCCGCTCGCCGTTGCCCGTCGCCGGGTGGGGAATCCCTGCAGCCGCGAGCGCCTGGGCGAGCTCCCACCTGTCCAGACAGGTCCTCGCGGCGTGCGCGTCGGGCAGCCACGTCGCGAGACCGGCGCGGGCGAGCTCGTCCCGTCCTGCGGCGAGCACCGGAAGTTCTTCGGAGACGGTGCTGATGAGCGCTCCGGCCCCCGCGGTGCGCGCCAGCTCGCAGACGGCTGCGAGGAATCCGGCGTCGCCGGCCCGGGGAATCTGCCCTGCCGTGTCGGCAAGCTGCAGCCCGACGGCGGTGTCGTCGGGGTCCGCAGCCACGACGCGAACGCACATCTCCCGCAGGGCCCGGATCACGCAGACGCCGGCCGGACCTCCTGCTCCGGTCACGAGGACGGTCGGCAGCGACGCCGGCTCGACCGGAGGGGGGAGGGGCTCCGTCACGACGGTCGCCGGCTCTGCCGCGCCGGGCGCCGGCTCCGCCGCGGCGGTGACCGGCTCGGCCACGGCGGATCTGAAACCGGCATCCGAGGCAGGCCCGGCCGTCTGTCCCGCCGGCGCCGGAGGACCATCCGGCGCCGGCGGCGAGGCAGGGAGGCTCCGGGTCCTCAGCCAGTCGTGCGCCCAAAGCCGCAGCTCGATCGCCTCCGACCGGGAGATGCCTTCCAACCCATGCTGCGCGACTACCTTCGCGAGGGCCTCGAGGACGTCCTCGTCCTCCTCGCTCCGCGCGACTGCGAGCAGAGCGGGAGCGTTCTCGTTCAGGTCGCGCTCGGCGGCGAGGATCGAGCCGGCGATCCTGGCCGGCGGATCGGCGGCCTGCAGAGCAGCGTTCAGCCCCTTCTCACGGGCGTGCTTCCGCCGGCCGCGCAGGAGCCAGGTAACACCGACGACGAGGAGCAGGCATCCGGCGGCGAGGAGAGAGACGTCAGCGTTGGACATGGGCAGGGAGCGGCGTACGCCGCGGTCGTGGGACCAGGGAACCGACAACGGCGGCGGCGACGACGGCCAGGGTGCCGCCGAGGACGAGGAGCCGCCGCGGCACCCTCCGCCGCGCGTCGAGGGAGAGCGCGAACCGACTCCTGCGAGCAAGAACTTCAGCGCGGGCCATCATTGTCGGCTACTCCTTCGCCACAGGAGCCGCTTCCCCCTGCGCAGACCGTAGCAACGGCCGGCACGAAGCGGACCGGCCGCCGGGGGCGCACCTCCCCTCTACAGGCCGAGGGCGAAGCCGACCCAGAGGATGCCGAGGACGATCGCGCCGCCGGTGACCGCCGCCACGGTGGCCTGCCGGCGGCGGCCGAGCCGGTACGGGTTGACCAGCGCGCTGCGGGCCAACAGGACGAGCATGCCGAGCACGAGCGGCAGGAGCAGAGCATTGAGGATCTCCACGCCGACGGCGAGGCGGACGAGCGAGCCGCTCGCGAGCACGGCGCCCGCGCCGAGTGCGACCGCCCCGATGTAGATCCCGTAGAAGAGCGGCGCGTTGCGAACCCGCGAGTCGAGGCTGCTGGGACGGCCCGCCGCCTCGGCCACCGCCCAGGCGGCTGCGAGCGAGACGACGATCCCGGCCACGAACGCCGCGCCGACCATCCCGAGCGCGAGGATCGCGCGGGCCGCCGTGCCGCCCAGCAGCGGGGTGAGCGCGGTCGAGATCTCCCCGATGCTGTGCAGGGACCGCGTACCCGCCCTGCCGCCGAGGGAGACGGCGGTCGCGACGAGGACCGCGGCCATCACGACCTGCGTCAGCACGGCACCCACGGCCGTGTCGATCCGGGCCAGGCGCAGATGTCTCGCGCGCAGGCCTTTGTCGACGACGGCGCCCTGCTGGTAGAAGAGCATCCAGGGCATGATCACCGCCCCGACGTTCGCCGCCACGAGACCGAGGTAGGCGTGGTCGCCGAGCGGCTGGCTCCCCAGCACGCCGTGGGCGAGCTCGTGCGCGCTCGGGTGCGCGAACAGCGCGGCGGCGACGAAGGAGAGCTCGAGCAGGCCGAGCACGATCCCGACCACCTCGACGCGCCGGTAGCCGCCGGTCACCACGAGCCCCAGGAGCAGGACGGCGGCAGCCGTGACCGTGAGCCCGCGCGGGAGGCCGTACAGCTCCCCCGCGCCGGCGATGCCGGCGAACTCGGTGACGAGGGCGCCGACGACGCTGACGAGCAGCGCACCCACCGACACGTAGGCCCACCCCGGCCCGAAGCGCTCGCGGATCAGCGCGGCGTGGCCCTTGCCGGTCGTGACCCCGAGCCGCACCGTCAGCTCCATCACGAGATAGAGGACGGGGACGAGCAAGATCTGCAGGAGCAGGAGATGAAAGCCCCAGCGCGCGCCCGACTGGGCAGCCGTGATGACGCTGCCTGCGTCCGTATCGGCCAGCATCACCATCAAGCCCGGGCCGACGACCCACAGCACACGCCGCAGCGAGGAGCTCGTCGTCAGCACTCGCATCGTGCGGCCGGACTGCGGGACCGGCATCGGCCCGGGCGCTCGGGACCGCTGCGGCTTTCTACGGCGCGACTTCGAACTCGCGCAGGTAGCCCTCGAACAGCCGCTTGTGGCGCTGCTCGTCGTGGAGGATCGTGATCACCATGTCCTGGGTGACCCAGTCGACGCCGTCGGTCGCCTCGATCATCCGGTTGTAGTGCTCGATCGCTCCGGTCTCGGCCGCGATCACGCCCTTGATCACGTGCACGAGGTCGGTCTGCTCGTCGGGCGGCTGCAGCTCGTGCTGCTCGGCGTGGAACTCGAGCGAGCCGGGGACGACGCCGTAGAGCTCCTTGATCCGCTTGCCGAACTCCTGCGCGTGCCCGAGCTCCTCCTCGATGTCCGCCGCAAGCGACTCGCGGATCGCCTGCGCGCGGACTCCGTCGAGGTTGATCGAGCCGGCGATGTAGCTCATCACCGTCTCGATCTCCATCCAGTAGGCGCGGGTCAGGAGCTCGACGATCTCCTCCCGCTTGTCCGCCAGCTCATCCGAGAGGATGTCGCGGGCGATCACGCTCCGGGTCGCCATGGTTCCTCCTTCGTCCTGGGGGTGCCTTGCCTCGCTTGTAAGGTACTCCTTACACAGCGCTGCCTCGCTGCCCGACTGCGGAGGAGCTCGCAGGAGCACGCTGCGCAGGCGGGCCCCCTCCTGTCGAGGCCGTACAGACACGCTTGGTAGGCTCCTCGGTCGCCTGCTCTAGGAGGCTCCAACGGCAACGAGGAAAAGAGGGAGAGGATGAGGATTCGCACCTCGATTGGTGTGGCTGTACTGATCGCCTGTGCGGCGAGCGTTGCTCTGCTGCTCGGTGCCACAGGTGTCGCGAACGCCGATCCTGTGGCCGCACCGATCTGCGGTAGTACGGAAGGGACCGCCGGGACTGCGTTGTCCGGCACGTATCAGAATCTCACGATCAGCGGGGTCGCCTACGTCGCCAGCGACGCGACGGTGACGGTGACCGGCGACCTGAACCTCCTGCCAGGGTCGTGCCTCGACGCGTTCAGCACCGGGACCGTGCAGGTGGGCGGCAGCGTGTGGGTCGGCTTCGGCGCGACCCTCGCCCTCGGCTGTGCGCCCGGCGCGAACGGCCCTCCCGGGATCCCGCCCTGCTTCTCGGTCCCGCCCGACACGGTGGGCGGCAACATCCTGGCTCTGCAGCCGCGGACGATGTATCTGACCGCCGTCAGCGTGGGCGGTAGCGTGTCCTCCTTCGGCGGCGGCCTGGGGATGCCCGCCCTGAATTTCCCGGTGAAGGACATGAACATCAAGGGTGATCTCACGATCATCGGCTGGAGCGGCGGCCCAGGATCCTGGATCGGAGCGTTGCGCAACAACGTCGGCGGCAACTTGGCGTTCTATGCGAACAACGTGATCCTCCCGGATCCGGACGCCATGGAGGTCGACGGGAACACGGTCGGCAACAACCTCGACTGCCAGTCGAACGCCCCACTCGCCCAGTACGGCGATGCGTACGATCCGACGATCGGCAACGGGCCCAACACGGTCGGCGGCGCGGCGACCGGTGAATGCATGGGCCTCACCAGCCCGCCCTCCTCGTAGCGGCCCGAGAACGAGTCCTGACGGAACGGGGCCGGGAGACCACGTCTCCCGGCCCCGTTCGCTGAGCTCTCAGCGCCGGGCCCGGACGAGGAGGTCGAGGGCCGTCCGCTCTCCGTCCTCGGTCTCCACCGGCCGCTCGACGACCTCGGCCCGCTCGATCTCCAGCCCCTCCGACTCGACGTCGGCCGCGACATCGGTGGGGCTGTAGAGAACGGACGGGTCCTGCGGCCCGCCCCAGCCGTGCTCGATGTTGCTGCTGTCGTGGGCGACGACGAGCAGCAGCCCGCCCGGCGCGACGGCGGCCGCCGCCTTGCGCAGGATCGGCCGCCGTTCCGCTGCCGGAAGCTGGAGATAGAGGACGACGACGAGGTCGAAGGCTTCGCCCTCGGGCTCCCAGCCGGCGAGGTCGGCCCGCACGAGCTCGACGTCGACTCCCCGGGCGCGCGCCAGCTCCTCCGCCTTGGCCAGCCCGGCCGCGGAGAAGTCGACGCCCGTCACCTGCCAGCCCCGCTCGGCGAGCCAGACGGCGTTCCGCCCCTCGCCGCACGCGAGGTCGAGCGCGCGTCCCGACGCGAGCTCGGCCGTCTCGGCGACGAGGAAGCGATTCGGCTGCGCCGTCCAGAGCAGCTCGCTGCCGGCGTAGCGGCGATCCCAGTCGGCGCTGCTCATCGAGGCCAGGTTACGCCGCCACCGCAGCCGTGCGGACGACGGCGAGCAGGTCGGTCGCCTCCACGATCAGGTGGTCCTCGCCGTCGACCGCGACCTCGCTGCCGGTGTACTTCGGGTAGAGGACGAGATCTCCGGGCGCGACCTTGATCAGGTCCTCCTCGTCGCCGACCGCGACCACCTCGCCGCGCTGCGGCGCCTCCTTGGCCGTGTCGGGCAGGACGATGCCGCTGGCGGTCGTCTCCGGCTCGGCCAGCACGCGCACGAGCACTCGGCCACCGAGCGGCTGAATCTGGTCTTCCATCTTCCCGGTCTCCTTCTCTCAGCGGCGCAAGAGGCCGCGCTTGTGGTTGTCCAGCCCGAGCAGCCGGTCGATCTTGCCGCGATCGAACCCGACGACGGGCTTGCCGTCGATCTCGACGACGGGCACTCCCGTCTGGCCCGTCTTGCGCACGAGGTCGCGTGCGGCAGAGGGATTGCGTGAGACGTCGACCTCGTGGAACGTGACCTGCTGCTCGCGCAGGTACTTCTTCACGCGGACGCACCAGGGGCACGTCCGCGTGGTGAAGACGAGCACGCGAGGCTTGCGCAGCCGCTCGACCTCGGCGAACCCTGCGGCGGTCGTGCCGGGGACGCGACCCATCGTCAGACCGCCGCCGGCTCGTCGTCGGCCGCCTCCGCGAGCACCTGCTCGTCGAAGAACTTGCCGATCGTGCCGGCCGGGTAGGCGCCGATGAAGCCGGTCACCGGCTGGCCGTCCCGGAAGACGGCGACCGTCGGGATCGACTGGATGCCGTACCGGCCGGCGATCACCGGCTCGGCGTCGACGTTCAGCTTGGCCAGCTCGAGCCGGCCCGAGCGCTTCTCGACCTCCTGCTCGATCGCCGGCCCGAGGGCGCGGCAGGGGCCGCACCACTCGGCCCAGAAGTCGACGACGACCGGCAGGTCGCGCGACCGCTCGATCACGTCGCGCTCGAAGGTGTCCGTTGTCACGTCCATGTCAGCGAACCACCGGAGTCTGGCCGTGCGTGTCGAAGCGGCCGAGCGCGTACAGCGGGCAGAAACCCACCGCGCTCGTCGCCACCAGCACGCCTGCGACGACAAAGAGGACGATGCCGCCGGGCGAGCCGGCGCCGATCGCGAACGCAGCCCCGACCGCCGCCGCGGCGACGACCAGGCGGAGGCCGCGGTCGAGGATGCCCAGGTTGATACTCATCGAGTACTCCTTTCGAGAGGTGTGGAGGCGAAGCCGTCGACAAGGGCGGCCAGGCCGCGCAGCTGCTGTTCGAGCGAGCCGCAGACCTGCTCGCAGAGGGCGAGAACGCCGTCGTCGGCGATGCGGTAGTAGACGTGCGTTCCGTCCTTGCGGCGGGTGAGCACGCCACCGTCGGCGAGCAGGGCCAGGTGCTTGGAGACGTTCTGCTGGTTCATCTCCAGCCCCTCGGCGAGCTCCCGCACGCTCGCCTCCCCGTCACGCAGCTGGTCGAGCAGCCGGATCCGGCTCGGCTCCCCGAGCAGCTGGAAGCGGCGGGCGATCAGCTCGACGAGGTCGACGGGGATGGGATGAGGCAGCGCCATCAACCTCTCCTTTCTCCATTGAACAGTTGCACAGTTGTAGAGTAGCAGATACGGTTCGGGTACGCCCCTGAGATGATTCGAGTCGTCTGACGCAGCAACCGCTCGCACATCCCCTGTCCGACGTCGCGTTCGAGCAGCTCCGCCGCGACGAGTTCGCGCGCCTCGACGAGACCGGCCAGGCCTACCTCGACTACACGGGCTCCGGCCTCTACGCGGAGTCACAGCTCGCGGAGCACCTCGAGCTGCTCCGTACGAGCGTCCTCGGCAACCCCCACTCCGACAACCCGACCTCGGCGGCCGCGACCGGGCTCGCCGAGCAGGCGCGTGCGGCCGTCCTGCGCTTCTTCCGGGCAGCCGAGGACGAGTACGTCTGCATCTTCACGCCGAACGCGACGGGCGCGCTGCGGCTCGTCGGCGAGGCCTATCCGTTCCGGCCCGGCGACCGGTTCCTGCTCACCTTCGACAACCACAACTCCGTCAACGGGATCCGCGAGTTCGCCCACAGCCGCGGCGCCGAGACGACGTACGTCCCGAGCATCCCGCCCGAGCTGCGGGTGGACGAGGACGAGCTCGCCCGCTATCTGACCGCGACCGCCGGCGAGCACCACAACCTCTTCGCCTACCCCGCGCAGTCGAACTTCTCCGGCGTGCAGCACCCGCTCGAGTGGATCGAGCACGCACACACCGCCGGCTGGGACGTTCTCCTCGACGCGGCCGCGTTCGTGCCGACGAACCGGCTCGACCTCTCCCGCGTCCGGCCCGACTTCGTCGCGCTCTCCTTCTACAAGATGTTCGGCTGGCCCACGGGCGTCGGCGCGCTGCTCGCGCGCCGCGACGCGCTCGCGAGGCTCGAGCGGCCGTGGTTCTCGGGCGGCACGATCCTCGCCGCGTTCGTGCAGCGCGCCTGGTACCAGTCCGCCCCCGGCGCCGCCCACTTCGAGGACGGAACAGTCGACTTCCTCAACCTGCCCGCCGTCGAGATCGGGCTGAGGTTCCTCGGCGCCGTGGGGCTGGAGCGCGTCCACGAGCACGTGCAGGAACTCGCCGCCGACCTCCTCGAGATCGTCGCTGCGCTCCGCCACTCGAACGGGGAGCCGGCCGCACGCCTCTACGGGCCGCCCGGAGTCAGGGCCCGCGGCGCGACCGTCGCCTTCAACTTCCTCCACCCCGACGGACGCATCGTCGACGAGCGCTACGTCGACCGCCTGGCGCGCCGGCACGGGATCTCGCTCCGCACCGGCTGCTTCTGCAATCCCGGCGCCGGCGAGATCGCCTTCAGCATCGCGCGCGAGACGCTGCTCGGCGGCGAGTTCGGCCCCGGGATGACGCTCGACGACTACGTCGAGGCCATCGGCCTGCCCTCGGGCGGCGCCGTCAGGG
Organism: uncultured Actinomycetes bacterium; assembly: GCA_963775155.1. GTDB lineage: Bacteria > Actinomycetota > Thermoleophilia > Gaiellales > Gaiellaceae > Palsa-739. The sequence goes on from CAVZHU010000013.1 coordinate 26,240, forward strand.
CGTCGCTCGGCCTGGCCTCCAACCGCGCCGACCTCGAGCGGTTCGCAGCCTTCGCCCGCGAGCTCGTCGACCTCGACGGCGTGCCCGACGACCTGCCGCCCCGCACCGGCTGCTGAGCGACCTCAGGCGGAGGAGGAGAGCTGCCGGCTGTCGAGCAGCACCTCGGAGATGTCGCGGAAGGTGACCTTCCCGTCGGCGGCCTTCGAGAGGTTGACGAGGCAGAGCGGGCACATGGTCACGCACTGCACGCCGGCTGCGCTCAGCTGCTCGACGCGTCGCTGCGCCTGGGCGAGCGCCTTGTCGGGATAGAGCGCCTCGACGGGGCCGCCGCAGCACCACGTCAGCTTGCCCGCGTGCTCCGGCTCGACCACGGTCACCCCGGCCCGCTCGAGCAGCGTCCGCGGCTCGTCGACGACGCCCTCGTAGCGGGCGAAGACGCACGAGTCGTGGAGGACGGCACTGCCGGAACGGCGGCGTGGCCGCGGCGCCCGTTGCGCTCTGCGAGCACCTCGAGGTAGCTCCTGACCTCCACGTCGTAGCCCTCGAGCAGCTCCGGATAGACGCTGCGGAGCATGTTCGTCGTGTGCGGGTCGATCGTGATCACCGTGCGGACGCCGTACTTGCGGAAGATCTCGTGCACGCGCCGCGCATGGGCGGCGACGAGCTCGTCGAGCCCGAGGTCGTGGGCGAGCGCGCCCGAGTAGAGGTCGTCCTCGTAGAGACAGCCGAACTCGACGCCTGCGTCGCGAAGGAGCTGCGTGACGGCGCGCGGCACCCGGTCGAACTCCTCCCGCTCCCGCCGCGAGGGGCGGGCCATGAACGCGGACACGTTGACGAGCCGGTTGGCCCGGCGGCCGATTCCGGCGAGGCGGGCGAGCGGCGAGTCTCCCAGTCGCCGCTCGGCCCGCACTAGCCGCTCGATATAGGGGACGAGCTGGTACATCTGGCCCGTGTAGAGGACGGTCTCGCCGCCGCGCGGCAGGTCGAGGCCGTTCGTCCACCGGGTCGCGCGCCGCGCGGGCAGCGGCAGGACCGAGCCGCGCAGGCGCAGGTTGTCGGCGAGGATCCCGATCACGTCTTTCGTCGGCAGGGCCATCAGACCGCAACCTCCATTCCGTGGAGCGAGCGATTCAGGTGATGCCTCAGCGTGCGCACGTTCTCGGTGATGTGGACGCCCGCAGGGCAGCTCTCCTCGCAGAGCCGGCAGAGCAGGCAGGACCAGACGGTCTCCGCCTCCGCCTCGACGCGCTCGGAGAGCCCGAGCTCGACGTAGCGGAAGAGCCGGCGCGGGAGGACGTCGAGGCCGAGCGGGCAGGTCGCGGTGCAGACGCCGCAGTTCATGCACGCCCCGGCGTCGAAGGGGCCGGCCTCGCGGAGGCGCTCGGCGAGATCGGAGCTGACGAGAGCGCTCATCGGGCAGCCGCCTGGAAGCGGTAGTAGTCGCCGTCGGGCTGGGGAAGCTCGGCGAGCAGGCCGTACTTCCGCATCCCCATCACCCAGAACATCGCCTCGTTCTCGGGGGCGCCGATCGCGGCGGCGATCTCCGGCACCGTGTGCGGGCCGTCCGCGACCGCCTCGAGGATCCGACTGCGCATCAGCGGCTCCTCGCGGATGATCTCCCTGGTGTCCCGGCTCATACCGGCACCGCCTCTACCATCCCGTCGATCATCGAGCGCACCTGCATGTCGGTGTAGCCGAGCAGGTCGATCGCGGCCTCGGGGCAGACCGGCGTGCACGCACCGCAGCCCTTGCAGCCGGCGCCGTCGACGAGCGCGACGCCGTCCGAGAGCGCGATGGCGCCGAACGGGCAGGCGGCGACGCAGTCGCCGCAGCCGGTGCACCCCTCGGCGTGCACGAGCGCGACCTGGGGCTCGAGCTCCGCGTGGCCGAGCTTGAGCATCGCGGCGCTCTGCGTCACGGCCGCGAGCCCGGAGGAGACGCTCTCGCTCGCGGTCTTCGGCCCCTGGCAGGCGCCCGCGATCAGCACGCCGTCCACGACGGTCTCGACCGGGCGCAGCTTCGGGTGGATCTCGTTGAAGAAGCCGTCGTTGCCGACGGGCAGCTTCAGCGCAGTGACGAGCTCCGTCGTTCTCGCGCGGCACCATGCCGGTGACGAGGACGAGCAGGTCGACGGGGATGGTGACCTCCTCGCCCGCCGTGAGCAGGTCGCGCAGCGTCACCCTCAGGCCGTCGTCGTCCCGCGCCACCTCGGGCGGGTCGTCGTCGGGGAAGCGCAGGTAGAGCGAGCCCTGCTTGCGGGACTCGGTGAACGCGAGCTCGTGCTCGCCGTAGGCGCGGATCTCACGGTAGAGGTGGTACTGGCGCACCTCCGGATCGCGCGCGGCGACCTGGAGAGACGAGTGGATCGCCGCCGGGCAGCAGTAGCGGGAGCAGTACGTGTGGCCGTCGGCCTGGCGGCTGCCGACGCAGTAGACATAGCCGATGCTGCGCACGGGCCTGCCGCCGAAGGTGAGCGGGCCGTCGCCGCCGTCGAGCAGCTCCTTGAACTGCGGCAGCGTGATGACGCCCTCGATCCCGTAGCCGAACTCGCCGGCCTCCGGCTCGTAGACGTCGAAGCCTGTCGTGACGATGATCGAGCCGACCTCGACCTCGATCGTCTCGGGTCCCTGCTCGCCCTGGACGCGGATCGAGGCCGTGTAGTTGCCGTAGCTGCCGGCCTTGCCGACGACCTCGGCGTTCGTGAGCACGGTCACGTCGGGGCGGGCGCGCACCTGCTCGATCAGCTTGCCGACGAGCTCGCGCCCGTTCTTGCCGCGCGGGTACAGCTCGCCGAGCCGGCCGACCCAGCCGCCGAGCTCCTGCTCCCGCTCGACGAGGAAGACGCCGAGCCCGATCTCGGCCAGACCGAGCGCGGCGCGCAGGCCGGCGATGCCGCCGCCGACCACGAGGACGCGCTGAGACGTCTCGACGACGAGAGGCTCGAGCGGAGAGGTGAGGCGTGTCCGGTTGATACCGGCGCGCACGAGCCGGATCGCCTTCTCGGTCGCGCCCTCGTGGTCGTCGGTGTGAGCCCACGAGCACTGCTCGCGGATGTTGACCTGCGTGTACTGGTACGGGTTCAGCCCGGCCCGCTTGGCCGCGTTGCGGAAGGTGAAGGTGTGGAGCTTCGGCGAGCAGGAAGCGACGACGAGGCCGTCGAGCTCCTGCCCCTCGATGTCGGCGACGATCTCCGACTGGGTCGCGTCCGAGCACGTGAACATCGCGGTGCGCGCGACCTTCACGCCGGGCTCGCTCTCGACCGCCGCGACGACGCTGTCGACGTCGACGTAGTCCGAGATGTTTCCTCCGCACTGGCACACGTACACGCCGATCTTCCGCTCCGGCAGCGCGCTCACGCCGTCACCTTCTCCCGGTCGATGTAGGCGGCCGCCTGCGCGACGGCCGCGCCGGCGTGGAGGATCGACTCGGGGATGTCCTTCGCGCCCGCGGCGGCACCGGCGACGAAGACGCCGGGGATGCTCGTCGCGGCCGGGTTCACGTCCTCGTCGGGCTCGTCGACGTACTGGAACTCGTCGAGCGCGAGCTCCTCCTCCGAGAAGAGCGACTTCGTGTCGAGGTTCGGCTGGACGCCGACCGCGAGCACCACCAGGTCGTACTCCGCCTCGGCGATCACGCCGTTCTCGACATCCTCGTAGCGGAGGAGGAGGTTGCCGCCCTCCGCCTCGGCGATCGAGGCGACGCGCCCCTTGACGAACTGCGCGCCCATCGCCTTCGCCTGCTCGAAGAACTCGTCGTAGCCCTTGCCCGGCGTGCGGATGTCGATGTAGTGGACGGTCACGTCGGCCAGCGGCAGCGCGCCCATGATCAGCTGGTTCTGCTTGATCGAGTACATGCAGCAGAACTTCGAGCAGAGCGGGTTGCCGACGGTCTCGTCGCGCGAGCCCGTGCACATCACGTAGGCGATCCGCTCGGGCACCTTGCCGTCGCTCGGCCGCAGCACCGTGTTGTAGGGCCGGGTCGGCGCCAGCAGCCGCTCCATCTGGACGCCCGTGATCACGTTCTGGAAGCGGCCGTAGCCGTACTGCGGCTTCGCGTCGGCCGGGAAGAGCCTGTAGCCGGTCGAGACGATCACCGAGTCGACGGCGACCTCGAGCTCCTGCTCGCGCTGGTCGAGGTCGATCGCGTCGGCGGGGCAGGCCGCGACGCACTCGTGGCACTCGGAGCAGACGCCGCAGTCGAGGCAGCCGCCGGCGTAGGCGCGCGCCTCCTCCTCGGTCAGGCCGGGCTCGAGCTCGGCGAAGTCGGTCGGGGCGCCGGCGAGCGAGAGCGCCGGCAGCGGCTCGCGGTGGCTGTGGCTGCGCTGGCGCGCGAGGACGTCGGGGTGCTCGACGACCGGCAGCCGCTCGTCGAAGGGAAGCTCGCTGAGGCTCTCGCCGCGGAGGAAGCGGTCGATCATGAAGGCGGCGCGGCGGCCGGCACCGACGGCGTCGACGATCTTCGACGGCCCGACGACCACGTCGCCGGCGGCGAAGGTCCAGGGCTCGGCGGTCTGGAGCGTGACCGGGTCGGCGGCGATGTCGCGCTCGCGCCGCATGCCGATCGCGACGATCGCGACGTCGAACGGCAGCTCGCTCTGCTCGTCCTCGTCGTAGCGGGGCGAGAACCGCCCCTCGTCGTCGAAGACGGCGACGCAGCGCTTCAGCTCGAGCGCGTCGGCGCGGAAGCCGCGGATGCCCCAGGAGTCGTGGAGGATCACACCCTCGGCGAGCGCCTCGGCGACCTCGAACTCGTGGGCGGGCATCTCGGGGCGGGACTCGAGGCAGACCTCGTGCACGTCGGCGGCACCGAGCCGCAGGGCGCTGCGGGCGGCGTCGATCGCGACGTTGCCGCCGCCGATGACGACGACCCGCTTGCCGGTGAGGTCGGGCGCGTCGGCGAGCTTGATCCGGCGCAGGAAGTCGAGCGCCGGCCAGACCTCGTCGCGCTCCTCTCCCGGCACGCCGAGGCGGGCCGAGACCGGCGTCCCGGTCGCGAGGAGAACGGCGTCGTAGCCGTCGGCCTTCAGCGCGGCGAGATCCTCGATGCGCCGGTTCGTCTCGATCTCCACGCCGATCGCCGTGACATTGGCGACGTCCCGCTCGACGACCTCGGCGGGCAGGCGGTAGCTCGGAATCGAGAGGCGCATCGCCCCGCCCGGCTCGGGCTCCGCCTCGAAGATCTTCACGCCGTGACCGCGCAGGCGCAGCTGCCAGGCCGCGGTCAGCCCGGCCGGGCCGGAGCCCACGATCGCGACGCGCTTGCCGGACGGCTCGCCCGCCTCCACGCCCGGGCCCCCCTCGTGGCGATCGCCGACGAACCGCTTGATGCGGCGGATCGGCAGCGGCCCCTCGAGCTCGCCGCGCGTGCACTGCTCCTCGCAGGGCGCGTAGCAGGCGCGGCCGAGGCTGCCGACGAGCGGCGTCGTCTCGAGCACGAGCTGGAACGCCTTCTCGTACTCGCCGCTGCGGACGAGCGAGACGTAGCCGTGCGCCTTGATCCCGGCGGGGCACGCGAACGTGCAGGGCGACGTGCCGGGGCGCTCGACCAGCGCCTTCTGCGGCACCGCCTGCGGGAAGGGGATGTAGGCGGCGCGGCGGGCGACGAGCTCGCCGTTGAACTGGTCGGGGACCGAGACGGTGCAGGCGAGCTCGCACTGGCGGCAGCCCGTGCAGGCGCTCACGTCGACGAAGCGCGGCTTCTGCTGCACCCGCACGGTGAAGCGACCGTCGCCGTCGCGGACGATGCCTGCGACCTCCGCGTCGGTGAGGACGGTGAGGTTCGGGTGGTGCGTCGTCTCCCCCATCTTCGGCGTCGAGATGCAGCTCGCGCAGTCGAGGGTCGGGAAGACCTTGCTGAGCAGGATCATCTTCCCGCCGACGCTCGGCTCCTTCTCGACGACGAGCACGCGATAGCCCATCGCGCCGAGCTTGAGCGCCGACTCCATGCCGCCGATGCCGCTGCCGACGACGAGCGCGTCGTAGGCGGGCCGCGCGCCGTTGCCGTTCGTGCCGCTCATGCGCGCTCCACGGGGCCGAGCTCCGTGAGGGCCTCCGCGAACTCGCGCACGTGCTTCGCGAACGGCGCCGCGCAGACCGAGCAGATGGCCGCCATCTTCAGCCGCCGCGGTTCGTACCCGTGCTCGCCCAGGAGCGCCTGCGCCTCGGCGACGATCCGCGAGGAGCGCTCGGAGCAGTCCTGGAGGTAGGCGCATTCGTCGCCGTCGGAGGCGACGAAGACACCGTCGAAGCCGCGCTCGAGCGCGTGCAGGATCCAGGCCGGCCGGATCCCGCTCGTGCAGGGCAGGGCGATCGTCAGCACGCTCGGCGGATAGTGCAGGTGCGAGCTGCCGGCGAGATCGATGCCGGGATCGGAGATGGCGTTCGTCGAGAAGACGAGGATCTTCGGGACGAACTCCGTCTCCGTTCCCGGCTGGAGCGAAGGGAGTGCGGGTGCCGTGGCGGCCGTCGCAGTCTCCTTACTTCGCCCGGCGCACGAGGACGCGTTCGTAGCCGTCGGCCGTCTCGACGCCGAGGAACTCGTGACCGACCTTGCCGGCCCAGGCCTCCACGTCGTTCTTCGTCTGCGAGTCGCTCGACCAGAGCTCGAGCACCTCGCCGACGGCCACGCCGGCCATTGCCTTCTTCGCCTCGAGCAGCGGGCCCGGGCAGGCCGCGCCACGCGCGTCGACAACCTTCGCGACGGGGATCTCGGTCAGGGTTTCGGTCATCTCTCCTCCTAGTAGACGAGGGTGTTGGTTGCGGACGTGATCTCGGCGACAAAGCGTCCGGCGGCCACGACCTCTACGCCCTCGACGAGGTCTTCCTCGTCCAGGTGTCGGTTCTTGACGCTGGGCGAGCAGACGAGAAGCTGTGCGCCCATCTCCTTGATCGTGTCCAGCAGCTCCCCGAGCGGGGCGAACTCGTCCACCTGGACCGTGTCGGCGCCCCCCTTCGTGACGAGCTCGACGGCGTCGCCCTGGAAGCCCATGACGACGTCGACGTCGGAGGCGACGGCCGCCCCGGCCATCGCGAAGGGAATCGCCGCGAGCTCCGGGTCCTCCGGGCCGTGCGTGACCATGATGACGAGCTTCTCGGGCTCGGCCATCGCTAGACCTTCTCGCCCTTGCGCACGAAGAAGACGAACGTGTCGCCGTCCTCCCGCTGCTCGAGCAACTCGTTTCCCGTGGTTTGCGCCCAGGCCGGGATGTCGGCGAGGGAACCGCGATCGGTCGCCATCACCTTCAGTACCTGTCCGGGCTCGAGCTCCTTCATCGCCTTCGCCGTCTTCACGATCGGCATCGGGCAGAGCAGTCCGCGTGCGTCGAGCTCCACGGCCGTCTCGATCTCTGTCTGGCTCATCACGCCTCCTAGACGAACAGGGTCACGTGCGCTTGCCGTGCCTCGGCCAGGAAGGCGGCCGCCCCGGCGAACTCGACGCCGTCGAGGAAGTCGTCCGGCCCGTAGCCGAACACGTCCATCGTCATCTGGCAGGCGATCAGCCGTACGCCGAGGTCCTGAGCCGACTCGAGCAACTCGCGGATACCGGCGACGTGCTTGCTGCGGAACTTCGCCTTCATCATCCGGGTCGCCAGCGGGCCCATTCCCGGCAGCGCCGTGACGAACGTCGGCATCGGCACCGGCATCGGCATGTCCGGGTTCCCGACCGGGGAGACTTTGAGCAGGTGCTCGAAGTCCTTGTGGATGACGTTGAGGCCGTAGAAGGTGAAGAAGATGGATGCGTCCATCCCGGACGCGGCGGCCGTCGTGGCGAGGATGAGCGGCACGTAGGCCCAGTCGAGCGTTCCCTTCGAGGCGATGATCGTCGCCGTCCGGCTCGCCTTGTCCCGCCCCAGTTCCGCCCGCACGATGGTGCGGACGTCCTCCTCGCTCAGCCCCTGCGTCCCTAGTAGATGTTGCTCTTCGAGCATTCCTGGAACCTCCTCTGTACTGGTCTCCATCGTGCGCGCGAGAGAAGGGCCGGGCATCCGGAACAACTACGCGCTTGTAACAGCGGGTTTCGCTGTTTCAAGCCTTTCAACTACGTACTTTGTGCGGCCAGGATCGGGGAGGCGCCGGACGCGCGCGACGTGCCGCGGGCGGAGGCTTCGGGCCGACACTCGAGGGAGGTTCTGCATGAACCGCAAGACACTCTGGTGGGCAGTCCTCGTGATCGGCGCCGCGTTGATCATCGCGCCGCTCGCCATGGGCATGCCCGGCAAGGCAGCCGCCGGACAGCGGATGCTGAACGACTTTCACCCGCTGATGCAGGCGGCGAGCGTGCAGAAGACGGCCGACTACTACAACAACGTCTTCGTCCCGCTCGGCGGGGTCTCGCAGCAGTTCACCGCTGCGTCGACGGACCCGCAGATGCAGGCCCAGCTGAAGCCGCTCATGCCGATGCTGCAGCCCGTCATTCCGATCTTCAAGCAGGTGCCGGCCGGTCTGGCCTGGTACAAGCCGCTCGTCACGACGATGCAGGGCAACGTCTCCGACTACGCCTCGGTCGACAGCCTGCCGAACTTCAACCTCTTCACCTGGTTCTTCATGATCCCGGGCGTCCTGCTCGTCCTGCTCGCCGGCGGCGGTCTCTACACCGCGGGCGCGTTCCATCTCCACCTCCACAGGCCTCATCCAGCAGCATGACCCCGTAGGCGGGGAGGCCGGGCTCGCCCGCCTCCCCGCCTACTGCGAACGACATGACTCTCCAACACCCACTCCCAGATGAAGCCGTCGAGCTGATCGCGAGACGGTTCCACCTCCTGGCCGATCCCACCCGGATCAAGCTCCTCGACGACCTGCGCGACGGCGAGGCAACGGTGCAGGAGCTCGTCGACGCCGTCGGCTCGACGCAGCAGAACGTCTCCAAGCACCTCGGCCTCCTGACCGGGGCCGGCATCCTCGCCCGCCGCAAGGAGGGCGGCTCGACCCGCTACCGCGTCGTCGACGACAGCATCTGGCAGCTCTGCGAGGACGTCTGCGGCTCCGTCGAGCGCCAGCTCGAGAGCCTGCGGGCCGCGCTGCACGGCTGAGCTACGCTGCGCCCGGTAGTCCGCGTCGCAAGGAGGACTTGATGGCTGGGCTGATGAGCCGTGCGTCCGAGATCACGCAGGCGAAGGTCTCGAAGCTGCTGGACCGGGCCGAGAACCCGGAGGAGACCCTCGACTACTCGTACGAGCAGCAGCTCGTGCAGCTGCAGAACGTGAAACGGGGCATCGCCGACGTGACGACGGCGAAGAAGCGGCTCGAGCTGGAGGAGAGCGGGCTGAAGCAGCAGCTCGCGAAGCTCGACGGCCAGGCGAAGGAGGCGCTCCAGGCGGGCCGGGAGGATCTCGCCCGCGAGGCGCTGACGCGGAAGGCGTCGCTCCAGGCGCAGGTCGCGAGCCTCGACCAGCAGGAGGAGCAGCTCGCCGCGCAGGAGCAGAAGCTGATCTCCGGGGAGCAGGCGCTGCAGGCGAAGGTCGAGGCTTTCCGCACGCAGAAGGAGGTCATCAAGGCCCAGTACTCCGCCGCCCAGGCGCAGGTGAAGATCGGCGAGGCTGCGACCGGGATCGGGGAGCACATGGCCGACGTCGGGCTCGCCATCCAGCGGGCGCAGGACAAGACCGAGCAGATGCAGGCCCGCGCCGCCGCGGTCGACGAGCTGACCGCCTCGGGCGCGCTCGAGGACTACACGGCGCAGGGAGACGACCTCGACCGTCAGCTCGCCCAGGTCTCGCAGAGCAGCCAGGTCGACGACGAGCTCGCGCAGCTGAAGGCCGAGCTCGGGCAGGGCTCCGGCGGGGACCAGGGAGCGCTGCCGGAAGGAGGCCAGAAGTGATCGTCCGGTTGATGGGAGAAGGGCAGTGGCAGGTGGACGACTCGCTGCGGGCGCGTCTCGAGGAGCTCGACGCCGAGACCGAGCGGGCGGTCGAGGCGGGCGACGAGGAGGCGCTCCACACCGCGCTGCGCGCGCTGCACGAGGCCGTTCGCGGCGCGGGAGAGAAGCTCGCCCACGCCCACCTCGGAGCGTCGGACGCAGTGATCCCGCCCGCCGATCTCAGCCTCGACGAGGCACGGGCCATGCTCGCCGGCGAGGACCCCTTCCCCGACCTGGCCTGAGCCCGAAGCGCCGCGCGAGGCAAGGCCCAGGACCCGGAGCCACCCCGCTCAAGTCGTCGCCGCTCAGAGGCTCGGCGGCCTCGCGCGCCGATCGATCGTCCGCGCGGGCGCGGGCCGCTCAGGCCGCCGGCAGCGTGAACGAGACGGAGGCGCCGCCGAGGGGCCTGTTCTCGGCCCAGATGCGCCCGCCGTGCGCCTCGACGAGGCCGCGGGCGATGGCGAGCCCGAGACCGGCGCCGCCGCCGCTGCGCGCCCGGTCGGCGCGCCAGAAGCGGTCGAACATCCGCTCGGGCGCGTCGGCCGGCAACCCCTCCCCGCTGTCCTCGACGCAAAGGAGGAGGTCCGAGGCGCGCCGCTCCACCCGCACGGCGACGGAGCCGTCCACCGGCGTGTGGCGGAGCGCGTTCGTGAGGAGGTTGAAGAGAACACGCTCGATCTTGTCCGGAGCGAGCTCCGCCTCGGCCAGCTCGTCCACCTCGGCGCTGAGAACGACCCGGCGGGCCTCCGCCTCCGGCCGCAGGAGCCGCAGCGCCGAGTCGACGAGCGGCGCGACCCGGGTCCGGCGCAGCTCGAGCGTGAGCACGCCGGCGTCGATCCGCGCCAGCTCGAACAGGTCGTCGACGAGCATCGACAGCGTGCGCACCTGCTCACGCAGCGTCGGCAGGTAGTCCTCCGGCGAGGCGAGGCCGTCCTCGATCGCCTCGAGCATCGCCTGCAGCGACGCGATCGGCGCGCGCAGGTCGTGACTCGCCCACGCCACGAGCTCGCGGCGCGCGTCGAAGAGCTGCTCGAGGCCGGCGGCCATCACGTTGAAGGAGGTGGCGAGCGCGGCGATCTCCCGCGGGCCTCCGACCGGCGCCCGCGTCGAGAGCTCGCCCGCCGCGAGCTCCTGCGAGGCGGCGCCCACCCGGCGCAGGGAGCCGGTGATCGAGCGGGCCAGGACGAGAGCGGCGAACACGGCCGCGGTGGCGGAGCCGGCGGCGACGGCGAGGATCTTCACGTCGGCGCCCATGTGGAACATGACCCAGCCCGAGAGCAGCACGGCGACGAGCGGCACGCAGACCGCGGTCAGGGCGAGGCCGGCAGCTGGCTCCAGACGGTCGGCGCACGCCGCAGCAGCAGCGCGACGCCGAGCCCCGCGACGAGGCTGCCGGACGCGACGACGAGGGCGAGCTGGATCACGGGTCGAGGCGGTAGCCGACGCCCCAGACCGTGCGGAGGTGGCGCGGCTCCCCCGGGTCGGGCTCGACCTTCTCGCGCAGCCGCCGCACGTGGACGGTGACCGTGCCGGTGTCGACGACGGACTCGTACCCCCAGACGCGCGCCATCAGCTGGTCGCGGGAGAAGACGCGACGCGGATGGGAGGCGAGGAACCAGAGGAGCTCGAACTCCTTCGCCGTCAGCTGGAGGAGCACGCCGGCGCGGCGCGCCTCACGGCTCCCGCCGTCGAGCTCGATCTCGCCGAAGGCGATCGTCTGCCGCGGCGTCGCGCTACCGTCGCTGCGGCGGAGCACCGTGCGCACCCGTGCCGCGAGCTCCCGCGGCGAGAACGGCTTCGTCACGTAGTCGTCGGCGCCGAGCTCGAGCCCGACGATGCGGTCGGCCTCCTCGCCGCGCGCCGTGAGCAGGATGACCGGCAGGGCGGAACGCCCGCGGATCCAGCGGCAGAGCGAGAGCCCGTCCATCCCGGGCAGCATCACGTCGAGCACGACGAGGCTCGGCTCGCGCTGCTCGATCAGCGCGCGCGCGGCGTCGCCGTCGGCTGCCACGAGCGTCTCGAACCCGTCCCGCTCGAGGTAGCGCACGACGACGTCCCGGACGATCGGCTCGTCGTCGACGACGAGAACGGTCTGCATCTTCCTATTGTGGCTTCCACTTCGCGTGGTGCCGGGCCGCCCACTCCGCGCTGACCGTCCCGAGGGTCATGCCGCGCAGCGCGTGCCGGGTCGCCGGATGGACGAGCGCGAGGTAGAGATGGCCCGCGAGCAGGACGAGCGAGACGTACATCACCCCGTCGTGGAGGATCACCGTGCTCGCGAAGCGGAGGCGCGTGTCCTGCTCGCCGAACCAGAGCAGCAACCCCGAGACCCCGAACAGGATGGTGAACGCGGCGGTGAGCGCGGCGTTCACCTTCTGGCCGGCGTTGAACCGGCCCTGCGGCACCTTGCGGCCGCGCAGCCAGCGCAGGTCGTCGCGGTCGAAGGACTCCACCTCCCGCGCCGTCGCGAGCAGCCGGCGCCCGCCGAGCGCCAGGACGGCGGCGAGCACCGCCAGCCAGCCGACCCCCGTCCAGAAGTGGAGGCTCTGGATCAGCTGGCGGCGGGAGACGACGACGGAGAGGCTCGGCAGGTAGAGGATGAGCCCGGTCGCGAGCAGCGCGAAGAAGCCGAGCGCGTTGACCCAGTGCAGCAGGCGCTCGACGCGCGAGAACCGCCGCACGTAGCCCGGCTTCATGCCCCGTACCCGTTCGAGCGGCCGACCCAGGCGTTGCGGTCGTAGCCGAGCTGCTCCCAGTAGCCGCTCTCCGCGTGCGGCACGAGCTCGATCGTCTCCAGCCACTTGACGTTCTTGTAGCCGTACATCTGGGGGATGACGAGCCGCAGCGGCGCGCCGTGCTCGCGGGCGAGCGGCTTGCCGTCCATCTCGTAGGCGAGCATCACGTCGCGGAGGGAGGCCTGGTCGAGCGTCAGGTAGTCGACGTACGGCCGCTCCATCGACACGAAGCGGAGGGCGTGCGCCGACTGCTGCGGCCGCGCCCGGGAGAGCACGTCGTGCATCCGCACACCCGCCCAGTGGACGTCCTTGACCGTCCAGCCCGTGACGCAGTGGAAGGTCGAGACCTGCTCGACGCGCGGCAGCGAGCGCAGCTGGTCGTACGTCAGCGAGACCGGCTGCTCGACGAGGCCTCCGACCGTCAACCGCCAGGTCGCCGGGTCGAAGACGGGCATGTGTCCCGCGACCGTGTAGATCCGCCAGCCGCTCGTCGGCAGGATCGGCACGATGTCCGCCGCGATCGGCGAGACGACTCCTGTGACGCGGTCCCACGCCGCCTTCCCCCAGAAGAGCGAGGAGGCACCTCCCGCCACCGTGGCGAGGAACAGCCCGCGGCCGTAGCGCCGCGGCTCGGGGTTGCCGGTGTCGAGCGGCTTCTCCATCACATGTGCGCCATGCCGACGAACAGCTTCCCGCGCAGCTCGCCCGGATGACCCTTCGTGGCAATCCATACACGGTACTGCTTCGGCTTGGACTCGATCAGGCGCAGCGCCTGCTTCGGCACCATCGCGCAGCTCTTCGCCTTGTACTTCTCGCCGAGGTGGGCGACGACCATCCCGTGCGCGTCGCGGATCGTCGCGCTCTTGATGCCCATCAGGTGCACCTCGAACTTCCAGCAGAGCCTGCCCTTCTTCTCGTATGAGTGGAAGTTGACGATCCCGTGGTGGCCCATGCCCGACAGCCGCGCGCCGAGCACCGGGTGCATCATCCCGGCGGCCGCCACCGACGCCGCTGCGAGCGTTGCCGCGAGAGCGGCGACCGCGACCAGCATCTTCGAGCGCATCCGTCCTCCTTGAGGGTCGAGGAAACTCCTGCCGCAAGGATCCGGCAGCGGGATTGCGCGCGGGTTAGCGCGACATTACGAGTCCCTTAAATCGCCGCGGCTGCTGCGAGACTGCGGCCGTGAGCCGGCGTCGCCTCGTCCCACTCGTCCTCCTCGTCACCGGGCTCCTGGTGATCGTCGCGTTTGCGGCGCACGGGCGTCCGCTCGGCACGAGCGGCGGGAGGAACGGCGGACTGCCTCAGACCTTCTGGAACTACCTGTTCACGTCGGTCGTCATCCTCCTCGTCCTCTCGGGGATCGTCGGGGTCGCCGCGTTCTTCGCCGTACACCGCCGCCAGGGCCACCCGGCCCAGGTGAAGCCGTTCCAGGTGCGCACCGCCCGCGCTCTCGCCATCCTGATCACGCTCGCCGCGCTCCTGACGCTCGTCGCGCACCGCATCGACCTGGCCCACCTCTTCCATCCGAAGACGTCGACCGCCACGACTCCGACGATCACGATCCCGTCGCTGCCGGGCGCAGGGAAGCCGGGCAGCCGGCCCGTGCACTTCCAGTGGGAGGAGCTCGCCGTCGTGCTGGGTGTCCTGCTCGCGCTCGGCGCGGTCGGCTTCGTCACGCGGTCACGGCTGCGCGGACCGGCGCCGCGCTGGCGGACGGCACCGGAGAGACTCGCCGCCGCGCTCGACGAGTCGCTCGAAGACCTGCGCGCCGATCCCGACCTGCGCCGGGCGATCGTCGCCGCGTACGCCCGGATGGAGGCTGCCCTGGCCGCGGCAGGGCTCCCGCGCCGGCCGGCCGAGGCGCCGCTCGAGTACCTCGAGCGCGCGCTGCTCGCCCTGGACACGAGCGCCGGCGCCGTCAGCAGGCTGACGGACCTGTTCGAATGGGCTAGGTTCAGCCAGCATGAACCGGAGCCGGCGATGAGGGACGAGGCGGTGGACGCGCTCGTCGCCGTGCGCGACGAGCTACGAGCCGCGGAGCGGGTCGTCGCGTGAGAGTGCCGCGCCCGTCGGCGTTCGCGCTTCTCCTCCTGGTCGTCGGCTTCGTCGTCCCGTGGTCGCTGCCGCAGGTCTCGACGGCGCGCGCGCTCACGATCTTCATCCTGCTCGCCGCCGCCGTCGCCCTCGGCGCGCTCGTCCGCGACGTGCGGAGAGGCGACGGGCCGCCGCGCGCCCGACGCTTCGAGGCGGTCCTGCGCAGGCGGCCGCCGGCGCCCTCCCCGCCGGTCGAGCTCGTGCGGATGCAGCGCGAGCTCGAGCTCGGGGTCTCGAGCGCTCTCCACGCCCACCGGCGGCTCCTGCCGCTCCTGCGCGCGGCGGCCGCGGCAAGGATCGGCACCCGGCACGGGTTCGATCTCGAGCGCCAGCCCGACGCCGCGCGGCGCGTGCTCGGCGACGACGTCTGGGAGCTGTTGCGTCCGGACCGGCCGGCGCCGGCGGACCGGCACGGGCCCGGCGTGCCCCGCCGCCGCGTCGCCGCAGCGATCGAGCGGGTGGAGTCCCTGTGAGCGTAGGCTCGACGGAGCTCACGAATGAGCGGAGGCGCCGACATGTGCGGCGCCGGAGCGGGAGATGACGGCCCTCGCCGAGTTGCGTGAGCACGCCGAGCGTGTCCTGGCCGAGGTCGAGAAGGCGATCGTCGGCAAGCGCGGACCCCTCGAGCTGGTCCTCATCGCGCTCCTGAGCGACGGGCACGTGCTGCTCGAGGACTTCCCGGGTCTCGCCAAGACGCTGATCGCCCGCTCCTTCGCGCAGGCGACGTCGCTCCGGTTCGCGCGCATCCAGTTCACGCCCGACCTGATGCCGGGCGACGTCACGGGCTCGCAGATCTTCGACCAGCGGACGACCGACTTCGTCTTCCGGCCCGGTCCCGTCTTCGCCAACCTCCTCCTCGCCGACGAGATCAACCGCGCCCCGCCGAAGACGCAGGCGGCGCTGCTCGAGGCGATGCAGGAGCGTCAGGTCACGATCGAGAACACGACGCACCTCCTCGAGCCGCCGTTCCTCGTGCTCGCGACGCAGAACCCGATCGAGTACGAGGGGACGTATCCGCTGCCCGAGGCGCAGCTCGACCGCTTCCTCGTCCGGATCTCGATCGGCTACCCCGCGCGCGCGGACGAGATCGAGATGCTCGCGCGGCGCCTCGAGCGCGGGCAGGACGAGGTCGAGCTCGAGCCCGTGGTCGACGCGGCCACCCTCGTCGGCATGCAGCGGGCGCTCGAGCAGGTGCACGTCTCGGACGCGATCGAGGGTTACTGCGTCGATCTCGTGGGGGCGACGCGCGAGTCGAGACGGCTCGCGGTCGGAGCCAGCCCGCGCGGCAGCATCGCGCTGCTCAAGCTCTCGCGCGCCAAGGCGGCGCTCGCCGGACGCGACTTCGTCACGCCCGAGGACGTGAAGGCGATCGCGATCCCCGCGCTCGCGCACCGGCTCACCGTCAAGCCGGAGCTCTGGGTGCAGCGGCTGCGCGGGGAGGACGTCGTGGCAGAGGTGCTCGAGACGGTGCCGACGCCGCCCGCGGAGGACGCGGTGCGCGCCGCGGAGGCTTGACCCGCTTCACCTCTCCGCGCGTGTCCGCGTACGCGGCACTGGCCGCGACGGGGCTAGTCGCAGGCCTCGTCCTGGGGCGCGTGGAGCCGGTGGCACTCGCTGCGCCGTTCGCGCTGGCCGTGCTTGCCGGGGCCGCGCTCGGCCGTGAGCCGCGGATCTCGGCGCGGCTCTCGCTCGACCGCGAGCGGGCGATCGAAGGGGACGAGGTCGCCGCCTCGGTCTCCCTCACCTCCGCCGAGCGGGCGGACCGGTTCGAGCTGATCCTGCCGCTACCCCAGGAGCTGCGCGCCGACAGCGGGAACGCGCGCGCAGTCCTGCTCCACGCCGGCGACGAGCGGACGGTCGAGCTGCCGCTCCGCTGCGAGCGCTGGGGGGCGTTCTCGCTCGGGCCGCTGCTCGTCCGCACCCACGACGTCCTCGGCTTCCGCTCCTGGGAGGGTGAGCTGGGCGAGCCGCAGCCGCTGCGCGTCTATCCGGGCGAGGAGACGCTCCGCTCTCTCGTGCCGCCGCTCGAGACGCAGGTGTTCACGGGCAACCAGGTCTCGCGCACCCGGGGCGAGGGGATCGAGTTCGCCGATCTCCGCGTCTGGCAGCCGGGCGACCGCGTGCGGCGCGTCAACTGGCGGGCGAGCGCTCTCCGCGGCGAGCTCTGGGTGAACGAGCAGCATCCGGAGCGCAACACCGACGTCGTCCTCTTCCTCGACACCTTCGCCGAGGTGCGCGCCCAGGGCCGCAGCACGCTCGACCGCGCGGTGCGTGCCGCCGCGACCCTCGCGCACATGTACCTGCAGCGGAAGGACAGGGTCGGCCTCGTCGGCTTCGGCGGGAGCCTCTCGTGGCTGCTGCCCCAGTCGGGCCAGCGCCAGCTCTACGCGATCGTCGACACGCTGATCGCCAGCGGCGTCGTCCACAGCTTCGCCCTGCGGGACGTCGACGTGCTGCCGCCCCGGACCCTCCCTCCGAAGGCCCTCGTGCTCGCGCTGACACCGCTGCTCGACGACCGGACCGCCGCTGTGCTGCTCGACCTGCGGGCCCGCGGCTACGACCTGATCGTCGTGGAGGTCTCCCCGCTCGAGCTGCTCGCGCCCGAGCCGGGCTCGCCGCTGGAGCTCGCCTACCGCCTCTGGCAGCTGTCGCGAGAGGCGCTGCGCTGGCGCTACGAGCAGGTGGGGGCTCCGGTCGTGACCTGGCGCGAGGACCTCCCGCTCGCTGCCCCGCTCGAGGAGGTGAACGCATTCAGGCACCTCGCACGGCCCGCGTAGCCCCGGCCGTCGGCGCGGCCGCCGCGTACGGCGGCGTCCTCGCCTACGCGCTCCTCCGCGGGGACTCCTACGCACCGGAGCTCGGCGTCGGCGCCGGGCTCGGCACGCTGCTGCTCGCGATCGCGCTCGTGCGCGGCGGCGTGATCCTCGGTGCGGCGCTCGCGGTCGCCGGTGCGACGTACGTCGGCGCAGCTGTGGCCGCCGGCGGCAAGATCGACGCGACTGCGCCTCTCGTCGCCGTCCTGCTCCTGCTCTGCGGCGAGCTGTCGGCGTGGTCGCTCGACGAGCGCTGGCGGATCCGCTCGGAGAATTCGCTCGCCTGGCGGCGAGGCGCAGCCGTCGGCGCGCTCGCGCTCGCCGGGCTCGCAGCGGCGACGCTCGTCGTCGTGGCCGGCGCCGGGGCGGGCGGTCACGGGCTCGCGTGGACGGCCGTAGGAGCAGCCGCCGCAGTCGGCGCCGCCGGCAGCGGCGTCTGGCTCGCGAGGCGGTAGGAGGGCTCAGCGAGCGGTCAGGCGTGAGCACACCGGCCCAAGCGAGGATGCTCGCTTCTGCGTCAAGATGCGCCCAGCCGATGTCTGAGCCCTCCTTCAGTGAAACGGTTCAGATCGGGATCGTCGTCCGCGATCTCGAAACGACGATGCGGAGATACGTCGACGAGTACGGGATCGGCCCATGGGAGATCCACGAATTCGCAGCCGGCAATGCGGAAGACCTACGCGAGCACGGTCGGCCGGTCGACCGTGCCTGGCGACTCGCAACCACGATGGTCGGACAGGTGCAGTGGGAGTTGATCGAGCCGCGTGACGCCGAGAGCGACTACGCACGCTTCCTCGCCGAGAAGGGCGAAGGTGTCCACCACATCGCAGTTGCACCAACGAACTACGACCGCGCATTGGCCGAGCAAGCGAAGAGAGGGCGCGAGGCGGTCCTCAGCGGCACGTTCAGCGGCTTCAGGGTCGCCTACCTCCCCACCGAGCACGAGCTCGGAGTGATCGTCGAGATATTCAGCGACGATCGACCCGAGGATCAGAAGTCGGACGAGGGCTGAGCCGCTTCGGGAAGGACCTCGTCGCCTGGACGGGTGTTCGTGTTGGTCCTCGGTTGCCGCAGGGAAGCCCAAATCGCCGAGGAGCGGAGCGACGAGGGTGGGGGTCTGCGCCGAGACCCGACAGAGAGGTCTGGCTTACGGCTCAGCCGGTTGCAGACGGCCGAGTTCCGCGTGCTGACTCAGCCAGTCGATGACCACTGAGGTTGCACCAGCGTCGAGAACGGAGTCGTCGGCGTTGTACGCGGCGAACAGGACGTCGGCCGTCAGTTCTCCCAACGGATGCGGCTCGTGTTTGAGGACATGGTTGGCGTCGTCCGGGAAGACGAAGGTGATGTCGGGGCGTCCGACCGCTGCACGCTGGAGGAGCTCGCCGTCATCCTTCCAGTTGACCTGGATGTCTTTCTTTCCGATCACGACGAGCGCGGGCGCATCGACGCGGCCGAGCAAGGAGGCGGCATCGGCGAGCCAGAGTTCGCGCGCGAAGGGAAGATTCATCGGGCTCTCGAGACCGTGCAGCAGGGTCTGCACACCTTCCGGAAGGGCCGGATCGGGCGCTGTCGGCTCGCCGCGCACGAAGCGCGCAACCGCTTCGTCGTACAGAGCGAGCAGCGCTTGCGCCGTTTGGGAGCAGCGCGGCTTGCGCTGCGAGTTGCGCGCGCCCGACCTCACCGACCGAGCGGCCAGGCGGGGCGATCAGCACCAACCCCGCGAGCGGGATGTCCGGGTCGCCGAGCTGGTAGTGGAGGACGTGGAGGGTGCCTTCGCTGTTGCCGAGGCCGAAGATGTGGCTGATCGACGGTTCCTGGGCGAGCAGCCGGGACCGCTCCGGCGAACTCGTCGGTGTGGTGCTGCATCGTCAGGCCGCCTAGCGCCGCGATGTTCTCGACCGCCTGGGGCCCCGAGACGCTCTTGTCGTAGCGGAGCGAAGCGACCCCGGCGGCTGCCAGAACCTCCGCGAGCAGCTTCCCGCTGCCGTTGGTGCCTGCAAGCAGCGGCGAGTTCCAGTCGCGGTCGGTCGGGCCGCTCCCCGCGGCGAACACCACGCCCGCTCCGATGCCCTGCGGGAGCGGACGGAGGAGCGTTCCGTAGATCGCGGCCTTGCCGACCCGCCAGTCGACCTCGACGCTGCTGGGAGTTGGGCGACTCGTGTTCCCATCCTAGAACCGCTGGTGGAGGCCCGGCGGCATCCGTCGAGCGCGACGGCGGGGAACCGATCGACTATCGATCGAGTCGATAGATGTGCTCGACGACCTTGGTGCCGACTCCTGGCGCGAACGCCGTTTCGGAGCCCACCTCGACAAAGCCAGCCCGAGCAAGCACCTTCGCCGAGCCCGCATTGTGACTGGCCACGCGACCATGAAGTGGTCTGGTCGATTCGATCGCAAGGAACGCACGGAGGGCCTGCGACGCGAGCCCTTGACCCCATCGCGCCGGTGCAATCCAGTATGTGACCTCTCGTTCTCCCTCGATCGTGAAGCTGCCGATCGTCCCCACGAACTCTCCGTCGTCCTCGATCGCTAGCAGGGTGTTTGAAGGGTCGCTGCGGACGCGCTCGTAGTGGGCCTCGAACGCGCTACGGTCGGACGGGTTCGCCCGCGTAAACGCTGCCATCTGTACCGCACGAGGATCGCTCTCCCAGGTAAAGAGTGCGTCGAGATCGCCGTCTGCGAACGTCCGCAGAGTTATCGCCATGAGACCAGCCCGTCGATCGTGTCTCGGCGCACTCGACGAGCGTAGCGTCAGGGCCGTTCCCGAACTGGCTCAGACGAGCGTCAGTGCTCGGCGGCCCACGCAGCGGCGTAGTCGATGAACTGCCGCGTGCGGCGGAGAAGGACGGGATCAGCGGGCTCACGCACCTTCGTCCACGGGTCGGGGCGGTCTTCGAGAGCCCAGCGGATCAGGCGTGCCCACTCTGGGTCGAGCGCACGGAGGGCCCAGTCGCCCGCGGTTCGTTTCGAGCTGACCTCGCCGATTGCCAGCGTGTGCAGGATCCGGGCGTGCGAGAGCACCGCCACCGCGAGTGCACGGCGATGGATCGACCCGATCGACCGGAACCACGCCTGCCAGTGGCCCAACGCCCAGCGCACATCGGCGCGTAGCTCGTCGGCTGCGATCGGGTCGACCAATTCGCGTGGATCCGGCCCTGCAAGAACCACGCCGTGCTCCCGAAGCGACCAGCGGACTACCGCGGTGTTGTCGTGGCTGTCGAGCGCGAGCTCGGTTGCTCCGTTGTCGAGATAGAGGAGAGGGCGGCGGTCAGGGTCCGGTCGCCGAAGAACCTTCCCGGGAATGCAGCATCCGCCGCAATTGGATACAGCCAATAGCAGACGACAGCAAGTAGCTGTGCGGGATGCACGACTGGTGTGTTTGCCAGTGGTCGCCGTCGGTTGGGTCGCTCTGCTCCATAACTGCGCCACGATCGCACGTTCGATCGGCGGCCTCAGCCACGAATACGAACTCGGCACAGCAGGACGATCGAGTTCTTGCACCCCGCGCCCCCAGGGTCACGCAATTGGTGCGGCGCTCCGTGCTCGGCTGAGCAGGCGCGACCCAAAGCCGACGCAGGCGACTTCATTAGCGCAGACCGACTGCGGCTACGTGAGCCAGCGGCCGTTCTCTTGTACGACTCGGCCGTCAAGTGTGATTCGGCCTCCGTTGCGCAGGACTTTGACAAGATCCCAATGGACGGCCGACTCATTCGTGCCGCCGAATCTGGAAAGCCGTGACCGAGCGCGATGTGGATCGTGCCGTCGATCTTCTCGTCGAAGAGGATGTTCTTCATGTAGCGCGTGATGCCAGGATTGCAGCCGACGCCTAGCTCCCCGATCCGGCGCGCCCCGGCGTCGCTATCGAGGATCTCGAGCAAGAACTGCTCGCCGCTCTCGGCGTCGGCGTCGACGATCCGGCCGTCATTGAAGCGAAGGCGTACGCCGCTCAACTCGCGACCGTCGTAGACACACGGAAACTCCGCAAAGAGGATCTCTCCTTCTGCCGAGTCTTCCACTGGGCTACAGAAGAACTCGCCGCCAGGCATATTCGTTCCGCCGGCGTCGATCTTGACTCGCCGGCCGGCGATGTGCAGGTTCAAGTCGGTCCGGTCGCCGGTGATCCGAACCGACTCGGCCGCGTCGAAGAGCTCTGCATGGCGCTCCATCCGGCTCCGCTGCTCGCTCCAGTCGAGGAGACATGCGGCGAAGAGCAGATCGGCGAACTCCGCGGTCGGGAGGCCCGCGTCCTGGGCGAGTGCCGGCGTTGGGAACTGGCAAGAGACCCACGGCACTTCGTGCGTGATGATCCGCTGAAACGCCGGCATATACGCCCCTCGAGCGGATCTGATCAGCGCGGAGTCGACCGCTGCGATGTCGCGCGTGTTCTCGGGCGCGTAGACGTCGATCACGGCGTCGCAGTTCTCGAACAGATGCGACAGCAACCGGGAGGGCCTCGATGCGAGATCCGGCGAGGCCGAGGCCAACCATGACCCGGCGATGCCTCCGACACTCCCGGACGTCGAGACCTGAAAGACCGCGAAGGCCTCGCGACGAGCAAGTAGTCGGCCGATCGCGTCGAGCAGAGGGCGACCTTCGGGGGAGCCGAACACCAGAACCTCCCAGCCGGGCTGCACGCCGAGACAAGTGTCGACGAGTACCTCTGCGTACGCGATCTCCGGACGAGTGTGGCTCACTCCCCGCAAGCTAGCGGCGAGTCGCTCAGCCAAAGGTCGGAGATCGCATCGCGACCTATGCGAGCAGCTTCGCCGCGCTGACGATCGTCGCGAACTCACCCCTCGAGGTTCGCTTCCGTCATGCGTTGGACGCTTGCGGCCGGGATGACCGACCCGTCGGGCGCGACTAGGTCGAACGTGTGTGTCGCATCCCCGACGAACATCACGCGGTAGCCGAGGTTGCCGGCCATGCGCGCCGTGGTCTCGCAGCAGTTAGTTCGCCGTGATGCCGCAGATCGCCAGCGACTCGATGCCTCGGTCGCGCAGCTACCGGTAGAGATCCGGGTCGCCGTAGAACGCTGAGTTGACGTCCTTCGTCACCCCAGATCGGGCTCGCCGCGGCTGGCCGAGTTCCTTCTACGAGCTTGTGAAGCTCGCTCCGCGTCTCGCCGACCCGAAGGCGTTCGCCGCGGATGCGGAGGACGCCTTCGACGGGTCCAGGGTGGAAGGCTGCGGCATCTGGTCGAGCCGGTGGGTGATCTCGTCGTCGTTGCACATCTCGATCGGCGCTGCTGACCGAGCACCGTTGTGTATCCCGCGGTCGTCGCCTGCTCCAGGACCACAGCACCAAGTGCGCGCCCGAGCCCGCGCCCACGGAAGTCGGGCAGTACGAGAGACCGCTGCCTCGCCCACCGGAGAGCCGGCGACAAGCGCGAGTTGCGGAAAGCCGACTGCTGCGTCTCCGAGCCCGGCCGTCCAGTACTGCCTCGGCTCCGAGGCAGGCGGGTGGCGTACGTACGCGACCGTGTCCGCGAGCGAGCGGTACGGCTCGAGCCGGTTCACTTCGGCATGGCAGCGCGCGCCGATCTCGTGTACGCGTGCCAGGAGGGCTGTCGGGGCCGTCCGGGGGCCGAGCGGAGTGATCTCGAGCATGGACACCGCGCGAGCCGTCCTAAGCGCGGTCCTCGTCGTGCCAGTCGGCGACGAGCAGGCCGAGCACCGCGGTATCGGCGAACGCCCCGAGCACCCAGCTTGCTTGCCGGAGCACGCCTTCCTCACGGAAGCCGGCGCGGAGCGCGGCGCGGATCATCGGCTGGTTGGTCGTCGTCGCCTCGAGCTGCAGTCGATTGAGCCCGCGGATGGCGAAGCCATAGCGGCAGAGCAGACGCAGCACCTCCGCGCTCCAGCCACGACCGCGGAAGCCCGGAAGGAGCGCAAGGCCGACGTTGCCCAGGCGGTTGTGCGAGTCGATCCCCCAGATCAGTGCTTCCCCGACGAGATCGCCCTCGATGGCAGCAACCACCGAAAAGAAGGCGGCATCCTCGCCTTCTGCCGCGGGGGCGTAAGGGGAGGCGGAAGGATCTGGCGGCAACGGACGCCAGGGACGTATGTCGGCGCGCGAGCGGGTGGCAACGTCGTTGTAGAGCGCTGCTCCTGCAGGATCGGGACATCCCCGGGGTGTCGTGCGCGCAACGCAACGTTGTCGCCGCTCAGGTAGCTGTCGCGGTACTCGGTCACGCGGAACGTCGGTCCCGTGCCATGGCCGGTCCCGGCCGCGTTTCCTCGGGAAGGCGAAGGGTCTGGTAATGAGCCGACCGCGCGTCGAAGCGTGCAAGTAGCTCGCGTGCGGCCGGAGGGACGTACGCCGTCTCGTAGTCCTCACCTGCGAAGGCTTGGACGTCCTCGATCGAGTCGAAGAGCATGACCGTCGCGAACTCGACCTCGTCGCCAAGATCGCGGCGCAGCAGATAGGCGCCGTGGTAGCCGGCCAGCGCTCGTGCGGCGATCCCCGGAAGAACCGTGCCGCTGACGAGCGCCTGGTAGGCGTCGGCGTTGCCCGGGGTTGTCCAACCTCTCCAGTAGCGCATGATCACGCGTCATTACCTCCAGTTTGAATTGAGCGGGCCGTTACGGCGGCGATGTCTTGGTGGTTGAGGTAGTAGGTAGCGATCTTCCAGCCGTCGCCGGTGCGCCGCAGCAGGAACGTCGAATGCAGCGGCAGCTCACGCTTGCCGCCGCTGCTCGGACTGAGTGGCATCGTCCAGAGCGTGCGCACGAGTGTGTGGGTCTCGTCGAGAGGGGCCTCGCTTGCCTGGACGAGTTCGGCGCTTCCGGCGCCGATCGACTCGAACATCTCGCGCCGCTTGGGGTCGAGGTACGTCTCGAGGAAGCAGTCGCGGATCGTGTCGGTGTCGAGTCGATCGCCTGCTTCGCGGAAGCGGAGCAGGAAGGCGTGCACCTCGGGGCGCACAGGCGGTTGCTGTTGCAGGGCGCGCAGCTGCTCCATCCGCACGTGGTCCTTGCGGCGCCGCGGGACGGTGAGTGTGGCGAGGAGTTGGTCGAGCGGCTGAGTAAGGACGCTGTGACCCTGATGCTCGACTGCGACGGCGTGCTCGTGGAGCTCGGCGTAGCTGCCGCAGAGCTCGGGGACGATGTCGATCGCTCCGTGGCTCGACTCGAGCAGCATGTCGAAGCTCGCTGATCTGCGGGTTGTGGTCGCCAGTTCTCTCGTTCGGCCAGGTCTTGCGCCGCCGGCTCGGTCTCGATCGAGATGCGTTCGCCGGGGGTCCGTTTCCCAGTGCCCCGGTGCGGCCGTCGGGTTCGGCTGCGCTACGATCGCTTCGAGCACGCGTGCGAGACGTACGAGGTTGTCGCGGTCGAGCGCGGGCGTGATGTCGAGGTCGCCGGGCGTGACGGTTGCACCGTGCAGGAGCGCCGCTGCTGATCCGGTGACCACAAAGCAGACACCATGCTCGTCGAGAAGCGCAAGCAGCGTGTCGACATCGGGTGGTGTGCGCTGGAGTTCCGGTTTCATGCCCACCTCGGGAGGCTTCTTCCCATCGTCTCTCAGTCGGTTGCCGGGAGAGTAGCGCGTCATCGACGTCGCGGTCGCGGAGGTGATGGCGGCCCGTCGAGGGCAACCACTTCAACCAGCGTGGCAGGTACCAGTTCCAGTCGCCGAGCAGCTTCATCGATGCGGGCAGCAGCACGCCGCGGATGACGGTCGCATCGAGCAGCACCGCGACGGCCAGGCCGACGCCGGCCTGCTTCAGGTCGAGCGCGCTGGCCGTTCCGAAGAGCGAGAACACACCGACCATGACCAGGGCTGCGCGGTGACGACGCCGGCGGTCTTGGTGACGCCGTGGCGGAGCGCCTCGTCGGTGCTCATCCCGGCGTCGACCCCTTCGCGGACGCGGCTGAGGATAAAGACGTGGTAGTCCATCGAGAGCCCGAAGAGGACGACGAAGAGGAAGACCGGCAGCCAGGAGATGATCGAGCCGACGGAGTGGAAGCCGAGGATGCCTTCGGCCCAGTGGCGCTGGAAGACAAGCACGAGCACGCCGTAGGAGGCGGCGACGGAGAGGAGGTTGAGCACGATCGCCTTGATCGGGATGACGAGCGAGCGGAAGGTGACGAGCAGGATCAGGAAGGCCGAGCGCGAGCACGAAGCCGATCACGTAGGGCAGGCCGTGCGTCATCTGGCGGGTGAAGTCGAGGTCGCGTGCGGTGTCGCCGGTGACCGCGGCCTGAACGCCGGGCACGCGGCCGAGCGTCTGCGGGATCAAGATCGAGCGCAGCGTCTCGACGGAATGCTTGCTGGCGGTGTTGTCGCCGAGACCCGTCAGCGGCAGCTCGATCGTGCCGACCTGTCCGTCGCGGCTGCCGCCGAGCTGAAGGGCGGATGGGCGACACCCCGCGCCGCCGCGAGCGTCTCCAGGCTGAGCGGCCGCCTGCTTCGACCGCGCGACGCTCGTTCGCGCGGGAAAGGAGAAGACGACGAGCGCCGGCACCGAGGTGCCGGGGAAGTCGCGGTTGATCTGCGACTGCAGAGCGGCGGGAACTTGTGGGTTCATCGCGTTCGAGCTCGGATAGGCGGCGTGCAGGCCGAGCGCAGGGACCGCCAGCGCGACGAGCAGCGCCACGGAGCCGGCGGCCCAGAGGACGGGGCGGCGCAGGACGCGGTCGATCAGCGGCCGGCCAGAAGCGCGACTCGGAGGTGTTCGCGTGCAGATGCGGCAGGAAGGGGATCTCGCCGCGGTCGATGCGCGGGCCGAGAAGCTCGAGCAGTGCGGGAAGGACAGTGATCGAGCCGGCGACCGCGCAGGCGATCACGGCGATCGTGCCGCTGGCGATGCCGTTGAAGATGCTCGAGCCGATCGCGAACTGGCCGGCCATCGCCATCGCGACAGTGGCGCCGGCGACGAGCACGGTGCGTCCGGAGGTGCGGGCGGTCCGCTCGAGCGCCTGGTGGGAGCCGCAGTCCGCGGCCGCGTTCCTCGCGTGAGCGGACGACGTAGAAGAGGGCGTAGTCGACGCCGACCGCCATCCCGATCAGCAGCACGACCGTCTTGACGCTGCTGTCGAGCGGGAAGACCTGACTGATCGGCCCCATGCAGCCCGAAGGCGGCAACGACGGCGGTGGCGGCGAGCAGCACCGGCACGAGCGCGGCGACGAGGGCGCCGAAGGCGAACAGCAGCACGAGCAGCGTGACCGGGATCGAGAGCCGCTCGGCCCGGGAGAGGTCGTTGTTGCCGCCGTCGCGGCTGTTGTCGTCGAGCACGGCAGTGATCAGCGGGCTCGACGCTTTGACGACGGCGGCGGCGAGGGCGTCGGTCGAGAATGCCCTGGCCGATCGGCCCGGAGACGAGAACCGAGTGCCCGCTATCGGCGAGGCGCGTGGCTCAGCCGTCCGCCCAGCGGCTCGCGCCATGTTCTGCTCGACAGAGGCGATGGCGGCAGCGGAAAGCCGGATCGCCCGCCGCGCAACGAATTGCTGTGGAGGTAGGCGCTCTCGCTCTGGGCCGGACGTGACTCGTGGAGCTCGAGCATCTGCTCGGCCTGCGCCGAGTTACCGGTCGCGCCGCTCGAGAGGCTCTTCGAGCCGGTCATCGACAGGGCGGCGACGCAGGCGGCGACGAACGCCAGCCAACAGACGAGTGCCCACCGGGGATGACGGATGCTCCAGCGAGCGATCGCCGTGATCGCACCGGAGCGGTCGCGAGTAGTTGAGCGTCCACTGATCATCACCGCACCTCGGATGCGGTCCGGGACGTGATCGGCTCAAGGCGCAGACAATCGGCAACGGCGTAAAGCGAGACGGCTAGGGAAGGCGCCGACGGACGGCAGACGATGGCGACCAGGCAGTCCATGGCGCGAAGGAGGCTCGCGTCGGCGGCGAGCCGGAAGCCGTGAACAGACGAGAGAGGCGCGCACCGACCTCGTGATGATCTCTTCCATGGTGAGGGCAAGCGCGCCCGCGGTTGCGAGCGAGCGGAAGAAAGTAGGCAAGCGCGCGAGTAACCACAGCACGGCAGCGAGCAAGGCGAGGAGACCGCTGCCAGCGACGAGCTTCTCAGCCAGCAAGCGTAAGCGGCGTTCGCCGGCTTCGCCGAGAATGACACGCCGAGTGTACAGAACGGCTCGAAGACGGGTACGACGTGGACGTCCGCAGCAATCCATCAGGCAGGCCACGACGAATGACACAAGCCGCTCGCGACCGCTGGCGAGCAACGGCGCCGCGCAGCGCGGGAGAGGCTGAACTTGACGTCGGAGTTGCTGGATCGATCTCTGCCATGCATCGAGGCTAGGCGCCGCCGTTACTCACCCGCCTCGGACGAAGCGTCGTGGATGTCGCATGGCGTCATCCGATAGGCGGGTTCGGCGACAGATGACAGGCAGCGAGACACGCAGATCGCACGTCGAGAACGGTACGGTCGACCGGTTCGGGAGCGGGCTACTCGCTGCGCAGGAGCGGAAGTTTGACTGCCACGCGAAAACCGCCGCTGCCGTTGCGACCGACCTCGACGTCGCCGCCATATGCGGCGGCACGCTCGCGCATCCCGATCAAGCCGCGCCCTTGGTCGTTGCCGTTGACCTCGGCGGAAGTGTGACCGTCGTCTGTCACCTCAACCGTCAGCGTCTCCGCGCCGAACTCCAAGCGTGACGTCGCGTGCTGTGCGTCGGCGTGCCGCAGGGTATTCGTCAGGGCTTCCTGAACGATGCGGTACGCGGAGAGCTCGAGCCCGGGGGCAAGCTCGACGCGTTCGCCCTTGACCTCGAGATCGACTGCGAGGCCAGCGGCCCTCACCTGCTCGAGCAGTATGTCGAGGCGTTGAAGGGTCGGCTGCGGCGCCAGATCATGCTCCTGCTCGCCGATCCGCCCGAGCACGAGCCGCAGCTCGTCAAGCGCCGTGCGGGCCGTGCGCCCAATCGTGCGCAAGGCGGTTTCTGCGTCGGCTGGATCGTCGGCGAAGACTCTCTCGCCGGCGGTTGCTTGCACGATGATGACGCTCAGGTTGTGCGCGACGACGTCGTGCACCTCGCGCGCGATCCGCGCCTGCTCTTCGGCAGCCGCGCGGCGCGCGTTCGCCTCATGTTCGCGTTCGAGCTGCTCTGCCCGTTCCTCGACCGCCCGGACGTACGCGCGACGGGTGCCGATGTTATCTCCGAGGAGCCAGGCTGCAATCAGGAGCGCGTACCGTCCGGCGACGAGGGCGAAGGCATGCCAATTGAGCGGGCTCCAATGGACGCGGTAGCTGATCGGTACGGCAAGGACGAGCAAGGCCAGGCCGCCGGCGATGATCGCGGTGCGCCTCGGGCAGTGGGCGGCAACCGTGTAGAGGGCGACGATGACCGCGAATGGCCACCAGCCGTTCACGTAGCCGACGCCGACGACCGTCGCCATCGCGACAACGACGACGAGGACCGGAATCGGATAGAGACGCCTGAGCGCCAGCGGCAGAGTGGCGGTCGCGGCAAAGACGACGATCAGCCACGGGCGCGGGCCGCTATACGTCGAAGCCGCGGTGAAGCCGGCGACCGCGACCGCGGCGGCGAGCAGGGCGTCCAGGGTCAACGGATGCACGCGAGCCGCTCTGACAAGGCCGGCACGGAGGGTCACGGGATGGAAAGTACTCCTCGCCAAGCCCGGTGACCTCATGCGAATGGATGAGATCGCCGTCCTGCGGCTGCGCGGCCGCACTCATCCTTTGGTCGGATGACGTCGCTCCGCTCGCGGCGTAGCCTTGGCGAAGTGAGTGCCGGTCTATTCCCGATGCGGACGATCCGCGTCCTGCTCGTCGACGACCAGGAGCTTGTCCGCGACGGCTTCCGCATGATCCTCAATCACGAGGACGACATCGAGGTCGTCGGGGAAGCGGGCGACGGGCGGCAGGCCGTCGACCTAGCGAAGCGGCTTCTGCCGCACGTCGTCTTGATGGACGTCCGCATGGATGTGATGGACGGGCTCGAGGCGACGCGGCGGGTCATGCAGAGCGGCGTCGAGACGTGCGTGCTCATCCTGACCACCTTCGACGTCGACGAGTACGTGTACGAGGCGCTCCGCGCTGGCGCCAGCGGCTTCCTGCTCAAGGACGTCAGCGCCGCCCAGCTCGTCGACGGCGTTCGTGTGATCGCCGGCGGCGAGGCTCTGCTCGCGCCGACGGTCACGCGGCGGCTGCTCGAGCGGTTCACGCCGGAGCTTCCGTCCGTCGACCGAAGGCTCGCGGCCGCGATCGAATCGCTCAGCCCGCGCGAGCTTGAGATTCTGCGGCTGCTGGCAAGCGGCTTCTCGAACGCCGAACTCGCCGCCCACTTCTTCGTCAGCGAAGCAACGGTGAAGACCCATTTGACCCACGTCTTCCGCAAGCTCGGAGTGCGGGATCGCGTCCAGGCCGTGATCGCGGCCTACGACGTCGGCTTGGTTCGTCCCGCTGCGCATGCGGACCGGTCGTAGCGGCTCGACGCAGGCACGCCCACAGCGCTGTTTGTCGGAGCGATGATCCGACTTCCGTCGGAGGTGGCGCTCTTGTCCGCACACCTAGCCTGGAGACGTGGCCCTTGCTCCCAAAGACGAGTTCGTCGTCGAGACGGATGGGCTGACCAAGCGCTTCGGCGACGTCACCGCCGTCGACCATGTCCACTTGCGTGTGCCGCACGGGTCCGCCTTCGGTTATCTCGGGCCGAACGGTGCCGGCAAGACGACACTGATCAGGATGCTGCTCGGCCTGACCGAGGCCAGCGAAGGGCACATGACCCTCCTGGGACGCCCGGTGCCGGCAGAGCGCGACAAGGCGTTCGCTCGCGTCGGGGCGATCGTCGAGGAACCCCGCTTCTACGGGCACATGACAGGCCGACAGAACCTGTACGCGGTCGCCGCAGGATCGTAGTGCCGGCTCGGCGGATGTTCCCGAACTCGGTGTCAGTCTGTCGCTCGTGGCGGGAGCACGCCCGCCAGTGCGGACTCGCGCAGCCGCTCCGCCCGCCCGCGGATGGTCCGCAACTCGTCCGCGCAGGCGGAGCGAAAGGCGTCGTCCTCGAGGGCGGACAGGTCGACCCGGGCGTTCAGGGCCTCAGCCTCGACGGACGCAGCTGCGAGCAGGACGGCCACTCCGGCGTCGGCCGCAGCATTCGGATTGCCCTGCTCCGTCACCTGCACCGCGAGCTCGAGGACGCGCAGGGAGCGCCGGCACACCTCCAGGGGAGGCTCCACGGCTGCCCGATAGGCGTCCTGGACGGCCTTCTCGTCCGGGAGCCGCCGCGCGGCCATGACCCGGTCGAAGGCGGTCGCGTCCTCCTCCAGCAGGGCGAGCAGCTCCTCCCGCAGCCGGTCCGCCTCGCTCGCTACCGCTTCGAGCTCGAAGGAGAGGTCGCTGAAGGGATCGCTCTCCGCGCTCAGCCGGGCGACCATCGCCACGAGGCCTGCTGCCAGTCCTGCCGGAAGCGCCGCCGCGCAGCTGCCGCCGGGCGTAGGCGCCGCCGAGGCCAGCGCCTCGGCGAACGCGGTCAGCGAGGTCGCCCCGAGACCGCCCTCGGCGAGCAGCCCCGTCATCCGAGCGCCTCACGAACCCTCGCCAGCGCCTGCTCGCGCAGCGCCTCGGCCTCTGCACGCGCCCTCTGCACCGTCTCGGTGCTCGCCGCGCGGTAGTCCTCGTCCTTGATCGAGCCGAGGTTGATCTCGACGTTCAGGGCAGCGCCCTCGAGCGCGCTCCCGGCGAGGAGCGCCGCCACGCCGGCGTCGGAGACCGCATTCGGGTTGCCGAGCTCGGCGACCCGGGCGGCGAGCGCGAGGACGTCGAGCGCGTGCCGGCAGACCTGCAGGGGCGGCTCGGCCGCTCCCCGGTAGCTCGCCTGGATCTCGCGGCTGCGCGCCGCCTTGAGCTCGTCCGTCTCCTTCGGCAGGCGGAACGCCGCCATGACCCCGTCGAAGGCCGCGGCGTCCTCGTCCACGAGGCCGACGAGCTCCCGGCGGTGCCGCTCGGCCTCCGTCTCGATCTCCCGCAACGCCTCGGCGCGGTCGGCGAAGCTCGGGTTCGCAGCCGTGTTGCGCGCCACCATCGCGACGAGACCCGCGGCGAGCGAGCCCGCGAGCGCGGACGCCGACCCGCCGCCGGGCGTCGGCGCGCCCGAGGCCAGCGCCTCGGTGAACTCGGCCAGGCTGAGATCGCGCAGGTCGGTCATGTCTCCTCCTCTCCGTCCCCGGGCAGCAGGTGGTACTCGATCACCTTCGACTCGTCGAAGCCGGGGATCTGCAGGTAGTAGCCGGCCACGTCGCCGAGGGCCTCCAGGGGCACCAGGCCGACGAGCTCGCACTCCCGGACCGCGACGCCGTAGCGCGCCGCCTCGACCCGGACGAGCTCGAGCGCCCGGTGGATCGGCGTCCGGCGGTAGTCGACGAGGTTCATCGAGACCTGGACGAGCCCGGTCTCGGCCACCTCGAGCCCCATCGCCTTCACGTAGCGGAGGCCGCCGCTCGAGTGCCGGACGGCGGTCGCGATCGCCTTCGCCACCGCGAGATCGTCCGTCGCGAGATTCACGTTGAAGGCGATGAGCGGCATACGGGCGCCGACCGCCGTCACGCCGGAGCGCTCGTTGAGCTCCTGCGGGCCCGCGTCCACCTCCCACTCCGGCTCCTGCAGCTTCGCGGCCATGCCCTCGTACTCGCCCCGGCGCACGTCGGCGAGGTTGCGGCGCCCCTCGCTCGTGCACGCCTCCTCGTAGAAGAAGACCGGGATGCCGTGGCGCTCGGCGAAGTCACGGCCGAAGCGGCGTGCGATCTCGACCGCGTCGTCCATCGTCAGGCCGCGGATCGGGACGAACGGGACGACGTCGACGGCGCCCATCCGCGGATGGCTGCCGGTGTGCTGCCGCATGTCGATCAGCTCGACGGCGCGCGCGGTCAGGGCGGCCGCGCACTCCTCGACCGCGTCCGGCGCCCCGAGGAACGTGCAGTCGGCCCGGTTGTGGTCGGGATCGAGCGAAAGGTCGAGCACCCTCACCGGGTACCGCTCGAGCACCGCCCGGAGCTCGTCGAGGAACCGGGGGTCGCGCCCTTCGCTGAAGTTCGGAACGCACTGGAGGATCCGCATGCGAGCGAATCGTCCCGGACGCGCTCCGGGGGCACATCAGCGGCTTCCCCGATCGCGCCGGGAACGCCTACTCATCCGAGTCTCAGTGCTCTCTCAGTGGTCTCCAAGGCCTGCTTGCTTGACTCCCAGCGGATGTTCTACCTGCGGTATTTGCGGCGTGAGCTGACACGCCGGCGGGCACGGACGATCCTCACCGTCCTCGGCCTTGCCCTCGGCGTCGGCCTCGTGATCGTCATCTCCGGCCTGTCGAGCGGCCTCGACCACGCGCAGAAGAAGACGCTGAACCCGCTCTCGAGCATCGGCACGGACATCACCGTCACGCGAAGCGCCCAGACGAACAGCGGCGGTGGCGGCTTCGGCGGCGACCGTGCCTTGATCCAGGCGAACCAGTCGGTGATCACCGACCTCTCGAAGCTCGGCAAGCCCGGGACGCACTTCGTGCACGACTTCTTCCTGCCCGGTACGCAGCTCACCTTCCCGGCGAAGCAGGCGGCGCAGCTGAAGTCGATGAACGGCGTGTCCGCCGTCTCGACCGGGTTGGTGCTCATCGCCGAGCACCAGTCGGGAACGGTGCCGAAGGTCGTGGCGAAGCTGAAGACGGGCGGCCAGACGTACAACATCCGCCGCAGCATCAAGCCGCTCACGGCGGCCGAGCAGCAGCAGGTGCAGGCCTGCCTGCAGAAGAACGGCGTCACCATCCCGGCCCCCGGCAGCGGCCAGAACGGCGGCGGCGGCGGCAGCGGCCCCGGCGGCTTCCAGGGCAGCGGCAGTGGACGGGGACGGGGAGGTTTTTCCACCGGGCCGAGGGGTGGCGCGTTCGCGAAGTGCATGCCGAAGCGGTTCCAGCAGCTCCGCACGACGTTCACGACGCCGACGCAGACCCTCAAGCAGGTGCTGGACCCGCCGCAGACGAATATCAAGACGACCCCCTACACGATCGGCGGCGTCGACCAGACGCAGCCCGACATCGCGCTCGTCACGCCGAGCCAGGTCACCAAGGGCCGCTACCTCTCCAGCGCCGGCGGGCACGAGGCGCTCGTCGCCGCGACGTACGCGGCGAAGCAGAAGCTGAACGTCGGCTCGAAGCTCGACCTCAACGGGACGTCGTTCACCGTCGTCGGACTCGTCTCACCGCCCCTCGGCGGCCAGACGGCGGACGTCTACCTCCCCCTGAAGCAGCTGCAGACGCTCGCCGGCGAGAAGGGCCTCGCGAACGTCGTCCTCGTCCGCGCCGACAAGAGCAGCTCGGTCGCGAGCGTGAAGAAGGAGATCGGGGACCAGCTCGGCTCGGACGCGCAGGTAGCGACCGCGAGCGACGTCGCCGACAAGATCACCGGCTCGCTCGTGAACGCGTCGAACCTCTCCCACGACCTCGGGTTCGCACTCGAGATCATCGTCGCGGCCGCCGCCTTCCTCCTCGCCGCCCTGCTCACGCTCTCCTCCGTCGGCAAGCGCGTGCGCGAGCTCGGCACGCTCAAGGCGGTCGGCTGGACGCAGAGGCTCGTCGTGCGCCAGGTCGTCGGCGAGTCGCTCGCCCAGGGAATCCTCGGCGGGCTCGTCGGAATCGGCCTCGGCGTCGCGGCCGCCGCCGTGTTCGACGCCTTCGGCCCGAAGCTCACCGCCACCTCCACTTCCGGCGGCAGCGGCTCGGACCTGCTCGGTCTCGGCAGCGCGACCCTGCGCACCGCAAACGACACGATCTCGCTGCACGCCCCGCTCACGATCGGACTCGTCCTGCTCGGCAGCCTGCTCGCGATCGCAGGCGGCCTGGTCGCC
Organism: uncultured Actinomycetes bacterium; assembly: GCA_963775155.1. Taxonomy (GTDB): domain Bacteria; phylum Actinomycetota; class Thermoleophilia; order Gaiellales; family Gaiellaceae; genus Palsa-739. The sequence goes on from CAVZHU010000013.1 coordinate 60,554, forward strand.
GGCGTCGCCGGCGGCCTGCGGGCCGGACGCCTGCGCCCCGCCGACGCGATGCGGAACGTCGAATGAGCGCATCCGGGCCGCTCTTCGAGCTGCGCGGCGTGGCGAAGCGCTTCAGGCGCGGCGACTCCGTCGTCGCCGCCGTCGACGGAGTCGATCTGGCGATCGACCCCGGAGAGTTCCTCGCCATCGAAGGTCCGAGCGGCTCCGGCAAGACGACGCTGCTCCAGCTTCTCGGCGCCCTCGACCGGCCCGACGAGGGCGAGCTCTTCTTCGAGGGCCGCGACCTGACGAGCCTCGGCGACAACGGGCTCGCCGACCTCCGACTGCACGCCTTCGGCTTCGTCTTCCAGCAGTTCAACCTCATCCCGACGCTCTCGGCACTCGAGAATGTCGAGGTCGTGCTCGCGCCTGCCGGCGTGCCTGATGCCGAGCTGCCCAGGCGCTCGCGGGAGCTGCTGGAGGAGGTCGGGCTCGGGCCGCGGGCCGAGCACTTGCCGTCGCACCTCTCCGGCGGCGAGCAGCAGCGGGTCGCGATCGCCCGCGCGCTAGCGAACCAGCCGCGGGTGATCCTCGCCGACGAGCCGACCGGGAACCTCGACTCGAAGACCGGGGCGGACGTGATCGAGCTGCTCGCCGACCTCGCCGCCCGCCGCGGCACGACGGTCGTCGTCGCGACGCACGACGCCAGCCTCGCCGCCCGCGCGCCCCGCCGGATCTCGATGCGCGACGGCCGCGTCTCGGAGGACACGGCGGCAGCGGAATCTTCCTCCGAGGCGACGGTCGGCTAGTCCGACGGCCGCTCCGAGGCCGAGGCCGCTATCCCGCCCGCGAGAAGGTCGAGTAGCCCGTCCGGGTAGAGCGGCACGTCGCTGAAGGACCCCAGGTCCTTCCAGAGGACACGGCAGAGAGAGCCGTCCAGATGAACGTCCCACTGATCGCGGCCATAGAGTTCGGGCGCTGCTAGGCGAGCTTCGAAGACGCGCAAGATCTCGTGTCCAGATCGACCGTTGTACACGAAGATGTTCTCGATGGTTCCAAGGTCGCGCACATCTTCGAGCTCAGTTGCGATCTCTTCGCGAAACTCTCGCGCCAGCGCCTCCGCAGCGGTCTCTCCGAACTCGATCCCGCCACCCAGCGGACGGTAGAACGTCTCTTTCTTCGACGGGTCAGAGCCTTCGAACACGAGGATCTCTTCACCTCGGCGAATGACACCGATCGCCACAGCCCGAATCTGCTTCCGGGGAACCCGACTCATCGGGACCATCCTCTCTGAACTGCTCCGCCGTCAGGGTCACTGCGGGGCGCCGGCGCAAAGCACAGTGCTCACCCAGATGCTCTGCGGTCCGGTTTGAGGAGCCGGTTCAGAGTTCGGCGCTTGCTGCTCCACGGAGGAACCACGGCCGGCGCCGCTGCGGCGGGCGCGGCGAAGGCGACACCGCCTCGGCGTCACGCAGCTGTCTCCACAGTTCCTGCTTTCCCAGCGCCACCGAGACACGCTCGGCGTGATCGATCGCTCAGCTGTTGTAGGTGGGAATGGAGACGCTCGGCATGCTGCAAGCGTACGTACACCCGCCGGGGCCACGCCGGGACGGCTAGGGCCGGTAGGCGCAGGCAGGGTCCTCGCCGAGCGGATCGCCCGACGCGGCGAAGGCCCGGGCGCGGGAGCCGCCGCACAGGTCGGCGTACGGGCACGACCCGCAACGGCCGTGGAAGCGGGCGGCGCGGATCTGCCGCAGCAGCGGGTTCCCGCGGTACAGCTCGGGGAGGCTCTGCTCCCGGACGTTGCCGAGCGCGAGCGGGAGGAAGCCGGCCGGATAGACGTCGCCGTCGTGCGACACGAAGACGATGCCCTTGCCGTCCCGGGTCGCCTTCGACTGCGCGCGCAGCCGCTCCTGCGGGGCGCCGAGCAGATCTCGCAGCCGACCGGAGAGCCGCTCGTAGAGCGCGCCCGTCTCGCACTCCTCGCCGCTCGCGCGCCAGGCGAGGACGCGGCGGAAGAACGGGGCCTCGACGGTGCGGACGACGAAGCCGTAGCGGGAGGCGTCGACGAGGAAGTGGCAGACGTCCTCGTTCTGCTCCGGCGTCAGCTCGGCCAGGTCGCTGCCGCGCCCGGTGCGCACGAGGAAGAAGACCTCCCAGATGCGGGCGCCCGAAGCTGCGACGAGAGCGGCGACCTCGGGCAGCTCCTCGACGTTCTCCGGCCGGACGACCGTGTTCACCTGCACGGTGAAGCGCTCGGCCCGCAGGAGCCGGATCGCGTCGAGCGTCGCCTCGAGATGGCCCTCGACGCCGCGCAGCCCGTCGTGTGTCGCGGCGCTCGCGCCGTCGAGCGAGATCGAGGCCATGCCGACACCCGCCGCGCGGAGCTCGCGCAGGAGCGCCGGCCGGAGCTGTTCGGTGACGGCGGGGGAGATCGCGACCGGCAGCCCCAGCCGGCGGGCGTGGGCGACGAGCTCGAGCAGGTCGGGGCGCAGGAGGACGTCGCCGCCGGTGAGCACGAGCACCGGCAGCGGCCGCCCGAACTCCGCCAGCGAGTCGAGGAACTGCAGTCCCTCCGCGGTCGTGAGCTCGCCGGGGAGCCGCTCCCGGATCGCGCCGGCACGGCAGTGGCGGCAGGCGAGGAGGCAGGCACGCGTCGTCTCCCAGAAGACGAGGATCGGCCTGCGCTCGAAGTCGATTGCGGACTCAGCTCGCATCGGTCTCCGCCATTCTGCCCCGGTCGAGCCGGACGATCTCGTCGACGCGGTCGAGCCCGTAGGGCGAGTGGCTGACGAGGAGGACGCCCCGCCCGTCGCCGGCGAGCTCGAGGATCGTGTCGACGATCTCCTCGGCGGTCTCCGCGTCGAGGTGGGCGGTGGGCTCGTCGAAGACGAGCAGGCGTGCGCGGGAGAGGAAGGCGCGGGCGAGCGCGATCCGCTGCCGCTGGCCGCCGGACACGAGCAGTCCCTGCTCGCCGACCTGGGCGTCGAGGCCGTCGGGGAGGGTGTCGACCCAGTCGAGGGCGCGGGCCCGGCGGAGCGCGTCGCGCAGCTCCTCCTCGCCGGCGTCCGGGCGGGCGAGGCGGAGGTTCTCGCGGATGCTCGTCGCGAACAGGTGCGCGTCCTGGCCGGAGAGGAGCACGGCGGCGCGGACGTCCTCCTGCCGGTAGGCGCGCAGGTCGCGCCCGTCGAGCAGAACCCGGCCCTCGTCCGGGTCGCGGAAGCGGACGGCGAGGTGGGCGAGCGTCGTCTTGCCGGCGCCGCTCGGGCCGACGAGCGCAACGGTGCGGCCGGCGCCGAGCGTGAGGCTGACACGGTCGAGCACCGGCTCCGCGCGCCCCGGGCGGCGGACGGTGACCGAGTCGAGACGCAACTCGCGGCCCGCCGGAGGTACGGCCGGCGTCCCGGGGTCGGCGACCGGCGGGTCGCGGTCGACGAGCTCGTAGAGGCGCTCGGCTGCCGCAGCGGTTGCGCCGAGGTGCTGTGCAGCGACCGGCAGTGGGCGGATCGCCTCGAAAGAGGACAGCGCGAGCAGGGCGAGCATGCCGAGCAGAACGCCGTCCAGCGTTCCCGCGTGCACCACGGAAGCGGCCAGGAGCGCGACGACCGCGAGCGTGAGCCCGGCGAGGAGGGTGACGAGACCGTCGCCGAGGGCCTCGGCGAGGGCCGAACGGCGGCGGACGCAGTGCAGCTCCTGCTCGCGCGCCGCGGTGCGGGCGAGCGCCTGACGCTGGCGGCCGGCGACGACGAGCTCGGGCGCCGACTCGGCGAGGTCGAGCACCTCTCCCAGGAGAGCGGCCCGGGCCGGCGCCTCGCGGCGACCGCTCGTGCGCACGATCCGCGCGGAGAGGAGCGGGACCAGCAGGCCGCCCGCGGTGAGCGCGACCGCGAGAGCCACGGCGGCGACGGGCGCGAAGAAGGCGGCCGTGGCGACGGCACCGACGCCGACGAGCAACGCGACGAGCGGCGGCCCGAGGGCGCGAACGTAGAGGTGCTGGAGGGCGTCGACGTCGGCGACGAAGCGGCTGAGGAGATCGCCGCTGCGCGAGCCTTCCGGCAGCCCGTCCGGCACGAGCGGCTCCAGGCGCTCGAAGAAGCGGACGCGGAGGCGGGTGAGCAGGCGCAGGGCGGCGTCGTGGGACGCGAGCCGTTCGAGGTAGCGGAAGACGCCGCGTGAGGTGCCGAAGAAGCGAACGGCGACGATCGCGACGGCCAGGGAGAGGATGGGCGGGCGCAGCGCCGCCTTCGAGATCAGGTAGCCGGACGTGGCCATCAGCGCGACGCCCGCGCCGATCGCGAGCGCACCGAGCACCACGCCGAGCGCGAGCCGGCGCCGCAGCGGACGCGCCGCCCGGAGCACGCGCAGCAGCGGCCGGCCGCCGCTCATGCGACCTCCTCCAGGGCGGACCGCCGGTCGAGCACGATCACGTGGTCGGAGAGCGCCAGCACCCGTGCGTCATGGGTCGCGACGATCACCGTCCGGTCGCGCGGCAGGGCGGCGAGCGCCTGCACGACAGCCGTCGCGCTCTCGTGGTCGAGGTGAGTCGTGGGCTCGTCGAGGAGCAGCAGCGGCCGCTCGGTTGCGAGGGCGCGCGCGAGCGCGAGGCGGCGGATCTCGCCGGCGGAGAGCGGTGTCTGCTCGCCGAGCCCGGTGCCGAGACCCTGCGGCAGCGCTGCGACGATCGGCAGGGCGGACGCCTGCTCGAGCGCGCGCCAGAGCTGCGCGTCGTCCAGCTCCTGCTCGGGGTCGAGCGCGTCGCGGAGCGAGCCGGCCGCGAGCCGGGGCCGTTGCGGCAGCCAGGCGAGCTGCGCCCGCCACGACTCCGGGTCGATCAGCGCGGCGTCGAGGTCGCCCGCGAGGATCCGGCCGCCGCTCGGGTCGCGCAGACGGAGGAGGAGTGCGAGCAGGCTCGTCTTGCCTGCTCCGCTCGGGCCGGCGAGCGCGACCCGCTCGCCCGGCTCGATCAGGGCGGAGAGGCCGTCCAGGGCAGGCTCGCTGCGCCCCGGGTAGCGGAGCGCCAGCCGCTCGAGCCGGAGCGGTACGCGGGCCAGCTCCGGCGCCGGGACCGGCTCGGCGGGCACGCGCACGTCCGGCGCGAGATCGAGCAGCGCGAACACGCGCCCGGCGGCGGCGAGCCCGTCGGCGCTCGCGTGGAACTGCGCGGCCGCGGCGCGCAGCGGCCCGTAGTACTCGGGCGCGAGGACGAGGATCGCGAGCGCCGAGGCGAGCCCGATCCCGCCCGAGTCCAGGCGCAGGCCGATCTCGACGGCGATCACGGCAGTCGACAGCGTGGCGGCGAGCTCGAGCACGAGCGCGGAGAGGAAGCCGATCCGCAACGTGCCCATCGTCTCGCGCCGGTAGGCGTCCGAGACGGCGGCGATCGTCTGCGCCTGCCTGCTGCCGCGGCCGAACGCGCGCAGCGTCGTCAGGCCGCGCACGACGTCGAGGAAGTAGCCCGAGAGCAGGGTCAGCGTGCGGAAGCGCCGCAGCGTCCGGGCCTCCGTCGCCTTGCCGATGAGGATCCCGAAGATGGGGATCAGCGGCAGGGTCAGCGCCATCACGACCGCGGAGGTGAGGTCGTGCCAGGCGACCCAGGCGAAGATCACCGCCGGCACGACCGCCGAGAGCACGATCTGCGGCAGGAAGCGCGCGAAGTACGGATCGAGCGTGTCGAGCCCCGTCACGGCGGCGGCAGCGAGCTCGCCGGCAGGCTCGTCGGCGATGCCCCCCGGCCGGGCCGCGAGCAGGTGGCGGAGCAGCTTGTCGCGGAGCTCGGCGGCGACCCGGAGCGCCGTCAGGCGTCCTCCCGCCTCGAGCGCCCAGGCGACGAGCCCGCGGACGACCGCGGCGGCGAGCAGGACGGCGAGCTCCGCCCGGACGGCCGTGAGCGAGCGGTGGTCTCCGAAGACGCGACTGACGAGCAGGCCGAGCGCGACCGCCTGCGCCACGGCCGCGACGGCGTCGAGGAGTCCGGCGAGTGCGGCGCCGAGCAGAAAGCGCCGGACGATCGGCGCCTCACGCAGCAGGCGCGGGTCGAGCGGCCGCACTAGTGCACTACCTAACCCTCCGTCTCGGGCTTGCGGCCGAGCGGCGTGCGGGCGAGGTAGTCGAGCGGCGTCCGCGCCTGCTCGTAGTCCTCCCTGCCGAGCCGCGCGCGGAAGACCCAGAACGCCCACGCCTGGTAGGCGAGCACGATGGGCACGAACAGGACGGCCACGATCGTCATCGCCACGAGCGAGTAGTGGTTGGAGGCGGTCGAGAAGATCGTCAGGCTCGGCACGCCGCGCACGTCGGAGACGAAGACGCGCGGATAGAGCCAGAGGAACAGCGTGGCGACGAAGAGGACGATCCCGGCCGAGGTCGCCGCGAAGGCGAGGCCCATCCTCCGCCGCAGGGCGAGCGGGAGCGACGCGGCCGCGGCGAGGACGGTCGCGCCCGCCAGGAGGACGACGGCGATCCGTCGCGGCGAGGTCGAAGCGGCATCCGCCATGCTCCAGGCGAGGAAGGCGATCAGCAGCACGGCCGCCGGCGGCCACAGCCGCAGCGCGAGCGCACGCGCCCGCTCCTCGAGGCCTCCTCGCGTGCGCAGCGCGAGGAAGAGCGCCCCGTGCAGCGCGACGACGGCGAGCAGGGTGAGACCGCCGAGGATCGCGTAGCCGTTGAGCAGCGTGCCGAGGTTGCCGGTGAAGTCGCCCTTCGCGTTCAAGGGCACGCCGTGGACGATGTTCGCGAAGGCGACGCCCCAGAGGAACGCGGTCAGCCCGCTCGCGAGCGGCACCAGGAAGTCCCAGCGGCGCCGCCAGCGCTCGCCGGCGTGCTTGTTGCGGTACTCGATCCCCACGCCGCGCACGATCAGCGAGAGGAGGATCAGGAACAGCGCGAGGTAGAAGCCGGAGAAGAGGGATGCGTACCAGCCGGGGAAGGCGGCGAAGGTGGCGCCGCCGGCCGTGATCACCCAGACCTCGTAGCCGTCCCAGACCGGCAGGATCGTCCCCAGCAGCGCCCGCCGCTCGGGGTCGTCGCGGCCGAGGAACGGGTAGAGGAGGCCGACGCCGAAGTCGAAGCCCTCGAGGAGGAAGTAGCCCATCCAGAGCACCGCGATGAGCAGGAACCAGAGGCTCTCGAGGTTGAAGTATCCCGCTGTCGCCACCATCGTCATCAGTACACGAGCGGCGGCAGCGCCGCGTCCTCCGGGATCTCGACTCCGTACTCCTCGTCCGGCCCGGTCTTCACGGCGCGCACCATCAGCCAGCCCTCGACGCCCGCGAGCACCCCGTAGAGGGCGGCGAACACGCCGAGCGTGAGCCCGACGGCGAAGGCGCTGTTCGTCGGCGTGACCGCGTTGCGGGTCAGGAGGAGCCCCTGCACGATCCAGGGCTGACGACCCATCTCGGTGAACAGCCAGCCCGCGGTGTTGGCGAGGAAGGGCAGGGCGAGGAAGGCGTACGTCCAGCGCAGGAAACGGGGCGAGCGGTCGAGCCCGCGCCCGCCGCGGACGAGCCAGAGGCCGGCGGCGCTGAAGAAGAAGGCGAGGAAGCCGATCCCGATCATGATCCGCCACGTCCAGTACTCGGTGCCGATGATCGGCGTGTAGTCGCCCGGCCCGTACTTCTTCACGTAGGCGGCCTGGATCTGGTCGATTCCCTCCACCTTCCCGTTCCAGGAGCTCGTGGCGAGCAGCGACAGCCCGTGCGGCACGACGATGTCGACGTTCGTGCGGTTCGGGTGCTTGGACCACGGCCCGACTGCGAACAGCGACAGCGGCGCCGGCTGGGACGTCTGGTAGAGCGCCTCGGCGGCGGCCATCTTCATCGGCTGCTCGCGGGTGAGGATCTGCCCCTGGAAGTGGCCGACCACGATCACGAGCAGCGAGGCTGCGAGCGTGACCATGAGCGCGCCGCGGGCGGCGCTGCGGAACAGCTCCGTGTCGCGGCCGCGGCGCAGCCAGTAGGCCGAGACGGCGAGGACGAGGGCGCCGGCGGTGAGCAGGGCGGCGGCGATCGTGTGGAAGAAGTGGGTGATCTGCAGCGACTGGAAGAAGACCTGCTCCAGCGACGTCATCTCGGCGTGGTTGCCGACCTTCTCGTAGCCGACCGGGTGCTGCATCCAGGAGTTCGCGGCGAGGATGAAGTAGGCCGAGGCGGTCGTCCCGAGCGCGACGATCCAGATCGTGGCCAGGTGCACGCCTCGCCGCAGCCGGTCCCAGCCGAAGATCCAGAGGCCGAGGAACGTCGACTCGAGGAAGAAGGCGGCGAGTCCCTCGATCGCGAGGGGCGCCCCGAACACGTCGCCGACATAGCGGGAGTACGCGGACCAGTTCATGCCGAACTGGAACTCCTGCACGATCCCGGTCACGACGCCGAGCGCGAAGTTGATCAGGAAGAGCTTCCCGAAGAAGCGCGTCATGCGGAGGTAGCGCTCCTTCCCGGAGACGTGCCACAGCGTCTGCATGCCGGCGACGAACCAGGCCATGCCGATCGTCACGGGGACGAACAGAAAGTGGTAGACGGTCGTGACCGCGAACTGCCAGCGCGCCAGATCGAGGGCCGTGGACGCGATCACCGCCACGGCGCCAACCTTCCCAGCCGCGCCCGACGGCGAACATCCGCGAAGCCCTCTTTGACGGGCGCGGATTTCTACCGATGCTGGGGCCCACCGTCGGGGCCTTGATGGTTCCATGAAGGACGGCCGCTCGTTGCAGCCGCAGCCGTGGGAATGGCCGAGACCGCGCGTCCTGCTCGAGCTGCCGGAGCGCGAGGATCGCGAGGCGCGCATCGACGCCCTGCGCCGGGCCGGCTACTCGATCGCCGTCTGCCCCGGGCCGACGGCGGCTGGGCACTGCCCTCTCGCCGGCGACGAGGGGTGCGCGGCGGCGCACGGCGCCGACGTCGTCGTCTCGGCGCTCGGCCTCGACACGCCGGAGGGCCGCGAGCCGCTCGTCGCGCTGCGCACGCACCTGCCACACCTACCCGTTCTCGTCGAGGCGGACGCCGAGGCGAGCGCCCGCTGGCCGGAACTCGTGCGCGAGGACGAGCGCCTCGAGCCCGGCGCGGAGCCTGCGGAACTCGTCGACCGCGTCGGCAGGGCACTCGAGCAGGGGGCCGGCGATGCGTAGCCCGTTCCGGAGCGAAGCGCAGGCGTTCCGCTTCGTGCTCGTCGTGGCCGCGGCGGCCGCCGCGGGCGCGATCGCGGCCGTCTGGGCACCCACCGCCGTCGCCGTCACCGTCTCGCTCCTCGCGGCCGCGGCGGTCGTCGCCGTCTACCTCGTCGGCGGCCCGCAGCGCTCGCGGATCCCGGCCGCGCCGGCCCACCACGGCGGCGCCGCCGAGCGGCGGCTCCTGCTCGTCGTGGAAGACCCGGCGGACGAGGCGAGCCTGACCGGGCTCCGCGGCCGCGCCGACCGGGTGCTCGTCGTCTCCCCCGCCGCCGCATCGCCGTTTCGGCGCTGGGTTTCGGACGTCGACCCCGCGCGCGGGCAGGCGAGCGAGCGGATGGAAGACGCGGTCTCCCGTCTGCGCGAAGCGGGCGTCGACGCCGCCGGCGTCGTCGGTGACGGCGATCTCTTCGCCGCGATCGACGACGCTCTCCGCACCTTCGGCGGCGACGAGATCGTCGTCGCGGGCGGCGACGAGCACCTGCTCGCGAGCCTGCGCGCCCGCTACGCGATCCCGGTCGCGTCCGACTCGAGCAGAGCACGGACGCTGGCCGGAACGGGAATGCCCGCGCGCAGGCCCGGCGAGGGAACCGGCTCGCCGTAGGCGGTGAGGAGGGGAAGCTCTCCCGCCCAGGTCTCCAGCTCCGCGTCCTCGGTCTCGTCGTCCTCGGGCGGGCCGATGCGGACCTTGGCCGAGGCCTCCTCGATCGACAGCGCGAGGATCACGGTCGCCTTCAACTCCTTCGCGTGCGGCGGCCGCACCTCGTCCCAGCGTCCCGGCAGGATCTTGTCGGTGAAGACCCGAAACGCGGTCAGGCGCTCCGCCTCGTCGGAGACCTGCTCGAAGGGGCCGAAGACGACGACCGACTCGTAGTTCGCGCTGTGCTCGAAGGCCGACCGGGCGAGCACGAGCCCGTGGACGAGGGTCACCGTCACGCAGGCGGGCTCCCCGGCGGCGAGCACCCGCATGGCGCGGCTGGCGGTCGAGCCGTGAACGTAGAGCTTCTCTCCGACCCGAGCGTGGAGCAGCGGGATGCAGACGGGCTCGCCGCGGTCGACGAACGCGACGTGGGCGACGAGCCCGCGGTCGAGGATCGACTCGATCGCCGCACGGTCGTAGCGCCCCCACTCGGGGGCGCGCCGGACCCGGATACGGTCGGGTGCCCTCGCCACGCCGTGGCGGAGACTACCGGCGCCTCCGGGGGTTCCCACACCGTGGGTCCGCGGCTACCCGGATGCAGCTCCGGTCCAGCCCAGCGACCATTGCCGCCATGTCGCAACAGGCACCCGACTCCACGAAGACCCCCACGGTGCGCGCGAAGGAGTTCCACTTCCCGCTCTCGGTCGAATGGCTGGGTGAGCGGCTGGTGGCGGTGGAGGTCGAAGGGAAACCGGCCATCGAGGTCACGCCGCCGCCGGTCTTCAGGGGCACCGACCCGACCGTCTGGAGCCCGGAGGACCTCTTCGTCGCGTCCGACGCGGCGTGCCTCGCCGTCACGTTCACCGGGCTCGCGCAGCGCGCCGGCCTGCACTACGCGGGCCTGCGGGTCGACGCCGACGGCGTCTGCGGCAGGCGTCCCGACGGCCGTTTCGGGTTCACACGGATCACGCTGCGGCTCGCACTCCAGACCGATCCCGCCGACGCAGACGAGGCGCGCAGGCTCGCCGAGCAGGCGGAGGAGAGCTGCCTCGTCACGGTCTCTCTCGACCTGCCGGTCGAGCTGGAGGTCGAGATCTCGCCGCTCGACCCCCACTGACGCCTGCCGCACTTACCAGTGCGGGATCTCGGCGACGAGAGCCCAGAGCCCGGGCGAGCCGCCCGAGCGCGGCCTCGGTCGGCGCCGTCGGCCATCGCGCCCGGACCAGCGGCTGCCTGGGTGCTCCTGCCTCGCTCGTCGATCCCGGCCACTCGCCCCTCGCGCAGAAGCTTACGAGCACCGGCAAGGCTCCTCTTGGCCTGGTCTCGTTCGGCCGACCGGCGTAGAGTTGCCGCCGTGAGTGTCCCGGAGAGCACCGCCGCCGGCGCTGCGCCGGCGGCTTCGAACCGCGCGGGAAGCGGCAAGATCGCTCGCCTGCTGCGAGAGATCGACGCGCTGATCGCCGAAGACGAGGCTACCGACCGCGAGATCACCGGCGGCTGGCAGACCTTCGAGGACATCTGCGCCGCAGCCAACGTCCACACCTGGGACGCCTACAGCGTCGACCTCACGACCGACGCCGCGAGCTATCGCGGGCTCGACCACCGCCAGCAGGAGGCGATCAAGCGCGTCTTCGGGACGATCTACCGGGCCGAGTCGATCGTCGACGACTGGATGGACCGGATCGTGGCCGCCATGCCGCGCGAGCCCGAGTACGACTCGATGCGCGCAGCCCTCATGACGCAGGAGCACGACGAGCGGATGCACCGCGGCAGCCTGATGCGGATCGCGACCGAGGTGCTCGGGATCGCAGCGGACGACGTCGAGCGGGTGGCGAAGAAGTACAACAACTTCGTCGCCGAGCTCCTCTTCGCCCGCTTCGAGAACGAGATGAGCCACCTCCTCCGGCCGGGCCGGCCGCTCGAGGACGTCTACGCCGCGATCTTCATCTACGGCGTGCTCAGCGAGGACGTCGCCGCCAACAGCGACGTGGTCATCCGCCGGGCCAAGGGTCGGGCCCTCTACGACGCATACGAGCTGCCGGGGATGAAGCACGGTCAGACGAAGGTCCGGCGCGACGAGGGCCGGCACGTCCGCATCGCCGTCCTCGCCATGCGCCGGTTCCTCCGCGAGTTCCCCGGCGCCGCCGAGCGCCTGCTCGGCATCTGCACCGACTACCTGGATCTCGCCGACCGGATGGTGCGCAAGGCGAAGGCCTCCCACGGCCTCATCGACGCGCACCTCGCCGAGTCGTACGGGCCCGACGTCGACTCGCTCTACTACTACGTGATGAACATGAAGCGGCTCGCGGTGCGGCTCGACGAGCTCGGCCTGCGCGAGGGCGTGCTCGAGGTGAGGCGGCGCGTCGACGCCGCGATCGCCGAGCTGAGCGACGAGCACGGCGAGCCGATCGTGGAGGAGCCAAGCCGGCTGCTGCGGCTCGTCGGCCCGAGGATGCTCCGCTTCGCCGGAACCGCCCGGCTCGCAAGCTGACTCGAGCACGACGCTGCCCCGGCGCACGCGGACGATGGCCCTGCGGGCCGAGGTCCGCGTGCTGGTCCGGCCGGGCCCTGACGGCTGCGCCGTTAGCGCGCGGCCCTTGGCGCCTCATGCGACCCCGAGCGCGGCCCCCGAAACCCTGCACCAGCCCAAGCAAGCCCTTGCGACACGCGGGCCGGGGAGACCGCGCTCTCCCCGGCCCGCGTTCCTTCATCGTCGAGCGAGCGAGTGCGCAGCACTCGCGAGCTATGAGAGGGCGCGCTCGTAGCAGTCCGCGAGCCGCTCGGCCAGGAGCGGCCAGGCGTACGTGCTCTCCGCGAGCTCGCGTGCCGCACGGCCCATCTCGACCCGCACGGGCTCGTCGGCGAGGAGTCCCTCGATCGAGTCCGCCAGCGCCTCCGCGTCACCCGGCGGCGTGAGGACGCCGGTCTGCGGCGTGACGACCTCGCGGTAGCCGGGGATGTCCGAGGCGACGACCGGTGTGGCGCAGGCGAGGGCGCGGGTGATGACCATGCCGAAGCTCTCGTTGCCGAGCGAGGGTGCGACGAGCAGCTTCGCCGCCGAGAGCTCCTCCGTCAGCCTCGCGTCGGAGAGGTAGCCGAGCACGTCGATCCCGTCGTCGGAGACGCGCAGGCGGGTCAGCAGCAGGCGTGCGGCGAGCGGATCGGCGCCGATCAGGCGCAGGCGGAGCCCACTGCGGCGGAGGCGCGGCCACGCGCGCAGCAGCACCGGGAGCCCCTTGCGCGGGTCATGGCGGCCGAGGAAGACGACCCGGTCGTCTCGCTCCGCCGGATCGACGGGCTCGGGCAGGTCGACCCCGTTCGGGATCACCTCGTACTCACCGGCGACGTACGCCACGGCGGTCCGGCGGGCCTGTTCCGAGACCGCGATCCGCAGGTCGATCCGCGCGGCGAGGAAGCCGAACAGAGCCTGCGCCCCCACACGCCAGGCGGAGTCGCCCGCCGCGTGGAACGTCGCAACGACGGGGCCGTCCCAGAGGGCGAGGGCAGCCGGGCTGAGGATCGGCGCCAACGGCTCGTGCACGTGCAGCAGGTCGAAGCCCTCCCGCGCGAGCGTGCGCCGCAGCCGCGGCACCGCCGAGGGGCTGAGGACGAGGTTCGAGAGGGCACCGTTTCCCGGCACGATCACGGACCGGCCGAGCGGGATCACTCCCGGCGGCGGCTCCCCGTGCCGCCCCTGGCGCGGGTGGAGGACGCGGCTGAACGAGCCGGGGGGATCGTTGCCGATCAGCAGGCGCGTCTCGATCCCGCGTACCTCGAGCGCGCGTGCCTGCGCCTCGGCGTGGTCGACGACGCCGCCGCCGAACGACCACGAGTACGGAACGACGATCCCGACCTTCATCGCCCTGCCCGAAGGAGGGGGCTCGTGGGGGAACCATGGGTTCCCCCACGCCGGACGATCCCGACCTTCATCGCCCTGCCCGAAGGAGGGGGCTCGTGGGGGAACCATGGGTTCCCCCACGCCGGACGATCCCGACCTTCATCGCCCTGCCCGAAGGAGGGGGCTCGTGGGGGAACCATGGGTTCCCCGACGCTGGACGATCCCGACCTTCATCGCAGACGACGCGCGAGCAGCAAGCCGAGGATCGCTCCCGCGAGCAGGAGCTGGACGTCGGTCGTCAGCCCTTCGCCGTGCCGGCCGCCGCCGCGGTGGAAGAGCTTGCCGCCGCGGAAGCGGAGCCACGGCACGACATGCTCGACGTCCGGGAACGCGGCCGCCGCTCCTCCGAGCACGGCCGGGTCGAGCGGTCCGCGCCGCATCGCGAGAAGCGCGAGCGAAAGGAGCCCGCTGCCGACCTCGAAGCCGAGCTGCGGGATGTCCTCGTGCGGGACCTGGTCGCCTGCGAGATGGAGGGGCGGGCCGAGCACGAGCGCGAGCGCACGAGAGCGTACGAGAGCACCGGCGGCGGCGCCCGTGGCGACATGGAGCGAGACGATCACGCGCCCCATGATCGCGTATGCTCCGCCCGTGAGCCTTTTCGACCGGCTGCGCAACATGCTCTCGGGCCCACCCCACGTGGCGGACGGAGGCGATTCAGAGGCGGCCGCCGACCTGCACGAGGAGTACGGCACTCCGGACGCAGGCGAGGCCGACGTCGAGCGGATGGCCGAGACCGGGGGCGGCGGCGGCGGCTATGTGCGCGGGGGCGGCTTTGGAGCCTCGGAGGCCGCCGAGGCGGCGGACGGCGAGCTCGACTCCGGAGCCCCGCCCGATCCGGCTCCCTGAGAGCCCGGCTCGGTATTCGCCGGCCGGCTCGACCGCATCGGCCTGCGGCTGGGCTCCCCGAGACGACGCTCGGCCTCGGCGTGCTCGCTCTGCACAGCGTTCCTCGGACGGGCTAGGTCATCGGCACCTGGGGCAGGAGCGACGGCTCGATCCGGTCGAGGATCTCGGTCAGGCTCTCGCCCGTGGCGGTGATGCCGTGGTTGCGCAGCCCGACGATGGCGTGCGCCGGGTCGGGAGCGGTCGCGACGAGCCGCGCGACGTTCGTCGCGAGCTCCTCTGTGCCGCAGGGGAAGTTGATGTCGGTCGCCTCGATTCCGGAGACCCAGGCGTGGACGTGGAGAATGGCGCCGACCTCGGGATTCTCGCGGTAGATCATCCAGTGCTCGATCGCGTCGACCGAGACGCGGCGCGGCTCGACCTCGGGCGGGACGCTGAGCACGATCTGGCGCTTCCCTGGCTCGTAGCCGGTGACGAGGAGGATGTCGCGGCCCGGCTCGGAGAGCTTCGACTTGTCGACACCGCTCGCGCTCATCCAGAAGCGGTCGGCGTCCTTGCGGGCGGAGAGGTTGCCGTAGGAGAGGCCGCCGATCGCATACAACCGCTTGATCCGGCGCAGGTCGGCGGGGCTGACGAGCTCCTCCACGGGAAACGGCGACGGCAGCAGGCCGAGCCCGTCGAGGCGGCGTCCGGCGGCGCCGATCTCCCGCGTCAGGTCGTCGCCTTGCCACAGCTCGGGCTCGAGGTCGCGCCGGAACTCGTTGTCGATCACGAGGTGCGAGGTCGCGAGCGGCTCGAGGCGGTCGACGACCCCAGCGGCGAGGCCCGGCCCCTCCGGGACGAGGTAGTGGCCGCGCTCCATCGTCGTGAACAGCACCCCGCGGCCCGGGATGCGGCAGAGGCTGATGTTGGCGAGCGCGCGGACGAGCATCGGGTACGTGTCGCGCAGGTCGTCCTCGAGCGGCTGCGGTGCGCTCCAGAGAGCTGCGACGAACGTGCCCTTCGCCCGCCGGCGGAAGGGCCGCGGCTGCTCCGCGTCGACGAGGTTGAGCACGATGCCCGCCTCCGCGCCGGTCTCCACGCGAAGGAAGCCCCGCGCCTCGAGCACGGAGACGATCTCCGCCGTCAGGTCGGCAAGCCCGTTGGTCGCGCTGCCGGCGATCGCGAACGTCCCGATAGGAGCCATGCGACCGAAATACCAGTGCAGCGGGGGCGTGCGAATCGGGGATTTTCCGCAGCGGCCGCCGTCTGTGCTTCATCCGCAGCCGCCCTAAGCGCCGGCGCGGATGCCATGCAGCATGGTCACGGCGACGATCGGGGCATGGTGGTGGTCGCCGCCGAGCTCGGCGTGCACTTCGGCGCGGCCCGCCGTTGAGGCTGACCGCCTCCCCTTCGCCTGGCCCGAGCGACTCCTGGAAACATCGGCTGCCGTTCGGCCACGCTGCGCCGAGCCGCCTCCGAGATGCATATCCCCCGGAAGGGGGAGGGCGGGCAACGGAAGAGCCGCGACGATGAGATCGACTCCCGCTCGGGGCTGACGGCAATCACTCTGCGGCGGAGGTTGTTTGAGCGGCGGGCCCGGCCCGCCGCTTTCTCCTTCCAGGCCCGGCTTCGACGTCCTACGATCGTGGCATGTCGGTGCTCGAATCCGCGCCGCCGCGCTTCACGGCCGAGGACGCAGCGCGCATCGCTGCGGAGCTCTTCGGCCTCGACGCCCGCGCCGTCGAGCTCGGGAGCGAGCGCGACCAGGCGTTCCTCCTCGACGACGGAGGCGCCGGGGCGGTGCTCAAGGTCTCGAACAGCGGCGAGGATGCGGCCGTGCTCGACCTCGAGGAGGCGGCGGTCGCACACGTCCATGCCGTCGATCCCGAGCTGCCGCTCGCGCGTCCGCTCGCGCCGCGGGCGGCCTTCGGCGGGCATCACGTGCGGCTGCTCGAGCGGCTGCGCGGCCGCAAGGGCGACTCCGGGCTGGGAGACGGGGCCGTGAGCGAGCTCGCCGCCGCCCATGCCCGCCTCTGCCTCGCGCTGCGCTCGTTCTTCCATCCGGCGGCCGGACGCGAGTTGCTCTGGGACGTCCGCCGCGCTCCGCGGCTGCGCCCGCTGCTCGAGGAGATCGAGGACCCGACGCGTCGGGCGCTCGCGGCGCGCTCGCTCGACCGGTTCGAGGAGCGCGTCCTGCCCGTCTGGCCGCGACTGCGAGCCCAGGTCGTGCACGGTGACTTCAACCTCGACAACCTCCTGCTCGACGACCGGGACCGGATCAGCGGCATCTTCGACCTCGGCGACTGCTGCCACAGCGCGCTCGCCGCCGACGTCGCAGTCGCGGTCGCGTCCCTCCTGCGCGGCCGGCCTCCGGAGGACGTGTTCCGCGTCGCGCGGCTCGCGCTCGACGGCTACGCGCCGCTACGCCTCGAGCCGCTCGAGCTCGAGCTGCTCGGCAGCCTCGTCGCGGCCCGGCTGACCGCCATCGTCGCGATCAGCAACTGGCGCGTGCGCCGCTTTCCCGAGAACGCGGCCTACATCCAGTCGTGGGACGACGACTCCTGGGCACTGCTCGAGCTCCTCGATGCGCTCGGGCCCGATGCGGTCGCCCGCGAGCTGCGGGCGGCGCACCCGCCCGTCGCAACTCGCGCGCTCGCCCACCGGCGCGAGCGTGCGACCGGCGCGCTGCTCACGCCGCTGACGTACGCGCGACCGGTGCACGCCGTCCGGGCGGAGGGGGTCTGGATCCACGAGGCCGACGGCAGCCGGCTGCTCGACGCCTACAACAACGTGCCGGTGGTCGGCCACTGCCACCCGCGCGTGACCGAGGCGGTCGTGCGCCAGACGCGGCTGCTCGCCACGCACGCGCGCTACCTCTACGAGCCGCTCGTGGAGCTCGCCGAGCGGCTGCTCGCGACCTTCCCGCCGGAGGCGAGGCTCGACACGGTGCTCCTCCTCAACTCCGGCAGCGAGGCGAACGATCTCGCCTGGCGGCTCGCGTCAGCCGTGACGGGCCGGCGCGGCGCCCTCGTCACCGAGCACGCCTACCACGGCGTCACGACCGCGGCGAACGACCTCTCGCCGGAGGAATGGGCCGCCGGCGCCCGGCCGCCGCACGTCGCACGCATCCCGCCGCCCGGCACGGGTGCCGACCTCGACGCGGCCGTCGCCGACGCTCTCGCCGGGCTCGACGGCGGCCTCGCCGCGACCTTCCTCGACGGCTGCCTGATGAGCGACGGGATCCGCACGCCGCACGAAGGGGAGCTGCGGCTCCTCGTCGAGCAGACGCACGCCGCCGGCGGCCTCTACGTCGCGGACGAGGTGCAGGCAGGCCACGGCCGAACGGGGCCGGAGCTCTGGTCGTTCGTGCGCCACGACGTCGCTCCGGACATCGTCACCCTCGGCAAGCCGATGGGGAACGGCTATCCGGTCGCCGCCCTCGTCACGCGGCGCGAGCTGGCCGAGCGATTCCCGCAGGCCGGCGCCACGTTCAGCACCTTCGGCGGCAACCCCGTCGCTGCGAGCGCCGCCCTCGCCGTCCTCGACGTCCTCGAGGACGAGCGGCTGCTCGGCCCGCGCGGTCGCGGTCGGAGAGCGGCTGCGCGCCGCACTCGCGGCGCTCGGAAAGCCGGACGTCGTCGAGGTGCGGGGAACCGGGCTGCTCGCCGGCGTCGAGCTGGCAAGCGCCGGGCTCGCCGCGGCGGGCCGCCGACGAGCTGCGCGAGGCGGGGGTCCTGGTCGGCGTCACCGGGCCGGCGCGGCGACGTGCTCAAGATCCGGCCGCCGCTCGTCTTCGCCGACGAGCACGCGAACCTGCTCGTGACGGCGCTCGACCGCATCCTGGCCTGACGACTAGTCGATTGAGGGCTCGAGGCCGTATGGTCCCGTCATGGCTGTAGAGGAGAGCGATGCGCAGCTCGTCTCTCGTTGCCGAAACGGCGACTCCGCGGCGTGGAACGAGCTCGTCGAGCGGTTTTCCCGTTACGTGTACGCGATCTGCAGCCGAGGCTTCCGGCTCGGCTCCGAGGACACAGAGGACGTCTTCCAGGAGGTCTTCGCGCGGGCCTTCGAGCGGCTCGGCGACCTGCGCAGCGACGATGCCGTCCGTCCGTGGCTCGCGCAGCTCACGCGTCGCCTGTGCATCGACCGCCTGCGCCTGCTCACCCGCGACGCCCCGTCCGCCGGCGAGCCGGACGAGCAAGAGGCGGACGACGTGCTCGCGGAGCTCGATGACGCGATGACCGTGCGCGCGGCCCTCGACTTGGTCGGCGACCCGTGTCGCGAGATCCTCGACCGCTTCTTCTGCCGCGACGAGAGCTATCGGGCGATCGGCGAGGCGCTCGACCTCCCGGCGGGAACGATCGCCAGTCGCATCTCCCGCTGCCTCGCGAAGGTTCGTTCCCAACTGATGGAAGGAGAAGGGGGTCCCGCGCGTCTTGATGGTTGAGATGAACAGATACGACGAGGAACAGATCGGCCGGTTGCTACGCCTCCTCCCGCCCGCACCGACGGGATGGGTACAGGCCGCCCAGGAGTTGCCTGCCGCCCGTGCGGCGCTCGATGAGCTCGTCATCCGGGCAGAGCGTGACGCAGCCTTCCGGCGTCAGCTCGAGGCCGATCTGGAGCGGGCGGTCGCAGCAGCCGGATTCGAGCCCTCGCCGTTTGTCGTCTCTCGGCTGCGCCGGCTCCTCGAGGAGGTCTGAACACCGCGGGACGAGCGCCGGTGAGACACTGCTCCTGTGCTCGCCGACCTTTCCCTCCCCGCGCTGCTCGAGGAGCTGGCAGCGCCCCGTGCCGTCCCGGGCTCGGGCTCGGCTCTCGCGGCGGCGCTCGCCGCCGCTGCCGCCGTCGTCCAGATGGCGGCGCGCCTCTCGGCCGACGCGTGGCCGGACGCCGTCGGTATCGCCGCGCAGGCGGAGTCGCTGCGCGAGCGGGCGGTAGCGCTCGTCGACGAGGACGCCGAGGCCTACCGCCGCGCGGTGGAGGCGCAGGCCGCTCCGGCGGCGGATCCGTCGCCGGAGCGGCGCGACTTCGCGTTCGGCCGTGCCGTGGCGGCTGCGGCGGAGCCTCCACTCGCACTCGCTGCCCTGGCCGCCGACCTCGCGCAGCTGTGCGCGGCTGCCGGCGGGAAGGTCGAGTCGCGCGTCCACGCTGACGTAGCCGCAGCGGCTGCGCTGGCGGCCGGCGTCGCCCGCGGCGCCTGCGAGCTCGTGGCCGTGAACCTCACGGCCCTGCCCGGCGACCGGCGGGTCGTGGAGGCCGAGAGCCATGCTGCCGCCGCCGAGGCGGCGGCGCGCTCCGTCCGCTCCCCTGCCTGACGCACCGTCGCGAAGGGAGTCGGGACCAAGAAGAAGGGCCCGGCCGTCGGCCGGGCCCTTCGAGAACAGTTGCCTCTCGCCTAGCTCATCTTCGGCGAGTCGAGGCGGACGTTGGCCCTCTTCACGTGGGCTTCGACCTCGCCCTCGGCCTCGTCGGTGGGCTCGTCGTTCGCGGCCCGCTTCATGTGGCCCTCGACCTCCGGCTCGTCCTGCTTGTTCTGCTCGTCCGACATTGCGGCTCCTCCTTCGGGAATCCTCGCGCCCTGTTTCGGCGCTGTCACAGCTCTAGACGTGCGTCGCACGAACAATCTTCCCATCGGGCCTTCAAATTGGCAAGGAAGCCTGCAATCCTGCGCAAGGTGAGTGTCGCCGGGTCGCTGCGTGCCTTCGCCAGGGTCTTCGCGAACTCGCGTGTTCGCAACGTCCAGCTGGCCGGAATGGGCTCGACGCTCGGCACGTGGGCGTACGGCGTCGCGCTCCCCGTCTACGCCTACCACGCCGGCGGCCCGCGCGCCGTCGGGCTCCTCTTCTTCGCGCGCTTCATGCTCTCGGCCCTCGCGGCGCCGTGGCTCGGCGTCGTCGCCGACCGCTGGTCACGGCAGCGGCTGATGCTGAGCGCCGACCTCATCCGCTGCGGGATCTTCGCCGGCATGACGGCCGTGGCGACCACCGGCGGCAGCGCGTACGTCGTCTACGTGCTCGCCGTCACGTCGACGGTCGTGTCCGGAGCTTTCTCGCCGGCGCAGGCAGCTCTCATGCCTTCCCTCGTCGAGTCGCCGGAGGAGCTGACCGCGGCCAACCTCGTCGGCAACACGATCGCGAGCGTCGGCATGTTCGCCGGCCCGGCGCTCGGCGGGATCCTGCTCGCGCTGAGCGGCCCGTCGGCGGTGTTCGCGCTCAACGGCGCGTTCTTCGTCTGGTCGGCGCTGTTCGTCAGCCGGGTGCCGCGCGACGCCCCACCGGAGCGAACGGAGCGGCCGCGCTTCCTCCCGGAGCTCACCGCAGGCTTCACGACGACGGTGCGCACACCCGCGCTGCGGGTGGTGATCGGCCTGACGACGGCGCAGGAGATCGTGTTCGGCGCGGTCGAGGTGCTACTCGTTGTCCTCGCGATCAGCCTGCTGCACGCCGGCAACGCGGGCGTCGGCTGGCTGAACACCGCCATGGGCATCGGCAGCGTCCTGGGCGCGGCCGTCGTCGCCGTGGTCGCCGCGCGCCGCAGGCTCGCCGGCGGCTTCGCGCTCGGGATCCTTCTCTGGGGGATCGTCGGAGTCGCCGCCGCCGTGTCGACGCTGGCGCCGGCACTCGTCCTCTTCGTCTTCGTCGGGATGGCCGCGACCCTCGTCCAGGTGAACAGCATCACGCTCGTGCAGCGCTCGGCCCCGAACGACGTGCTCGGCCGCGTCTTCGCCGTCCTCGAGAGCCTGGCGCTCGCAGCGACGGCCATCGGCGCCCTCGTGGCGGGGCTGCTCGTGTCTTCGGTAGGCCCACGCACCGCGCTCGTGGTCACGGGAGTCTTCCTGCCGGTCCTGCTCGTGCCGCTCTGGCCGGCGTTGCGGCGGATCGACGCGGAAGCCGTGAGCCCGGACGAGCCGCTCGAGCTGCTGAGGGGGATCGAGATCTTCGCCCAGTTGCCGGGACCGGTGCTGGAGCGCCTCGCCGCCGGGGCTGCGGCGGTCACAGCCGCGCCCGGGACAGCGGTCGTCTCCCGCGGCGAGGCCGGTCACCACTTCTACGCCATCGCATCCGGCAGGGCGACCGTCGAGCTGGACGGCGGCGAGTCGCGGGAGCTCGGTCCGGGAGACTCCTTCGGCGAGATCGCGCTGCTGCGAGACGTCCCGCGAACGGCGACGGTGCGTGCCGTCGACGAATTGCGCCTCTACACGGTCGCGCGCAACGCCTTCGTCGCCGCGGTCACCGGCCACGCACCGACGCACGAGGCGGCGGAGAGCATCGTCGTCTCGCAGCTCCCCGCCGGCGCGCTGCTCGGCTAGAGGCCGGTGGCAGCCACCCCTAGGACTGCATCAGGAGGTCGCCCTGAGCAGCTTCTCGAGCGTCTGCAGGAACTCGAACGCGGTCTCGCGCTCGCCCTCCTCGAGGCGGGCGGCGATCTTGGCGAGCGGAGCGAGCCTCCCCTCGCCGGCCAGCGCCTCGCGCGCCCGCCGCGCCCGCTGCAGCAGGTCGAGCGCGATCGCCGCCTGGTTCGCGAACAGCCCGAGCAGGTCGACCTCCGAGAGCTTGAGGCGCGACTCGGCCGAGCGGTCGAGCACCGAGAGCACGCCGAGCGCGCGCTCCTCCACGAGCAGCGGCACGGACATCATGCTCTTGGGGACGTACCCGGTCGACTCCGCCTGGGTGCGTGACCAGCGGGTATCCGAGCTCAGGTCGTCCACGACGAGCGGCTGCCGTGTCGTGAGCACCCAGCCGGACATCCCGTTGCCCGCGGGGAAGCGCATGCCGATCAGCTCGCCCTCTCCCTCGCCGGCGACCGCCTCGAAGACGAGCTCGTCCGTCTCCTCGTCGAGGAGGAAGACCGACGCAGCCTTCGCACGGAAGATCGCCCGCGCCACCTCCACGGTCGCCTGTAGCAGCGCGCGGTGCGCCTCGTCCGCACCGAGCACGCCGGCGGCGACCGCGGCCTCGAGATCGCTCATTGCCCTCCTCCCGCGTTCGATGCCGTCTGGTGGAGCACCGTCTTGAGCTGGAACGGCGTCAGCCCGGGATGCTTGGCGATGATGAGGGCGCAGATGCCCGCGATGTGCGGCGTGGCGAAGCTGTTGCCGGTGCAGCGGAGGGTTCCACCGCCGAGCCACGCGACGTCGATGTCGAGCCCGCGCCCGAAGAACTCCACGGGCGGCGAGGGGTTGTAGTAGAAGGTCAGCGGGTCGGGCTCCTCGTGGCTGCCGACCGAGATGACGCTCGCAAACCGCCACGGGAAGCTCTCGACCGGCATGTTGTGGGCCGAGGCGACAAGGAGAACCCGCCGGAAATAGGCGTGGTCGGCGAGCTCGTGCAACCGCTCGACGTACTTCGTCCGCGTCGTCGAGAGGCTCATGTTGACGACCTGGAAGCCCTCCTCGATCGCCCAGGCGAGGCCGCGCAGCATGATCTCGCCGCCGCCGGTGTAGCCCTCGCCGAGGACACGGACGCTCGTCAGCTCGACGTCGGGCGCGAGGGCGCGAACGACGCCGGCGCAGGCGGTGCCGTGGCCGCAGAGGTCGCCCTCGCCGTCGTCGGAGACCTGCAGCTCCCCCTCCTCGTCGCGGAGGACGGCGACCGACCGCTCGACGTGCCCCACGAGCGGGTGGTCGAGCTCGATGCCGCTATCGAGGATGCAGACCCGGACGCCCGCGCCGGTGGAGCCGCCCCAGGCCCACTCCCGCGTAACCTGCTCGGGCAGCGTCACCGGGACGCGGATCCGCCCGACGGCTTCTGCGGGCAGGCTCCAGGCCGGAAGCTCCTCTTCCGGCGACTCGTGTGGGAGAACGGCGCTCACTCGCGCCGATCATCGCAGCTTCCGGCCAGTCTGCCCAGCGCCGATGACCGATACTGGATGCCGTGCGGGTGCGCGACCTCAACTGGTTCCGGCTCGAGGAGTTCCTGAAACGCGACGACCGGATCGTGCTGCCGATCGGCTCGACCGAGCAGCACGGCTACCTCTCGCTCGAGACGGACAGCATCCTCGCCGAGCGCGTCGCGGCGGAGGCGGCGGAGCCCGTCGGCGTTCCAGTCCTGCCGGCGCTCGCCTACGGCCTGACACCGAGCTTCGGCGCCTATCCCGGCTCTCCGACGCTGCGGGTGAAGACGCTGCTCGCAGTCGTGCGCGACTTGCTCGACTCGCTCCACGCCCAGGGGTTCCACCGGATCCTGATCGTGAACGGCCACGGCGGCAACATCCCGGCCGACGGCGCGCGGCGGGAGTGGGCCGCCGAGCACGACGACGCGGAGGTGCTGTTCCACAACTGGTGGATCGGCCCGCGCGTCCGGCAGCTCGTGCAGGAGCTCGATCCGGGCGCGAGCCATGCCTCGTGGATGGAGAACTTCCCCTGGACGCGCCTCGACGGAGTCGAACTGCCGGCGGAGCGGAAGGAGCCGTTGTCGGAGCCGCTCCCGGCCGCCCCGCGCCCGATGCGGGAGGCCGCGGGGGACGGCCAGTACGGCGGCTTCTACGCGCTGCCGGACGAGGACGTCCTTCGCGTCTGGGCCACCGGGGTCGAGGAGACGCGCGAGCTGCTCGAGCACGGCTGGTGCCGGGCGGCGCACGGCAGCGGCGCAGGGTGTGGACAGCCCGAGCGAGCAGCGCGTCGTCGCGCGTAGTGCTTGAGCAAGCGGGCCGGCTCGTGTGCCTGCTCGGCGGCGGTCGTGCCGCTCGAAGGCGGGGCCGACCGTGCGTGCCCGGGAGTTCGTGGGCCGGCGCCGGCCCCGGCCCGCCGCCGGCCAGGACTGCCGCTGCGGTCACTCCCGCCACCGCGCTCCTGGCATTTGCCGCACGGAGTGTTAGGGTTCTGTGAATGCCAATGTTGCACGGCTGCGCATTTCCGGAGTGCACGACGCTCACTCTCAGTACGTACTGCGTCGAGCACGAGCTTCTCGCGCGGGCGGCGAAGGAGTCGGAGCGTACGCAGAACTCCGACGAGTTCGATCCCGAGGCCGCCCTGGTCGCGGCCGAGGACCGGGCGTAGGAGCCCGCGCCGCTCGAGCGGCGCTGCCTCGGACGGTCGGCGACGCCGCAGTCCCTACGGCGTCTCGGCGGTCACTACGGCGTATCGACCGTCACTTCGGGAACGACGAGCGGGTTCGCCACGTGGATCGGCCCGGCCGCCACCACGCGAGACGCGGCCGCGAGCACGACCTCTTTCTTCTTCATGCACGAGGCGCACGGAGCCGTCTGCGCGGCCCGCGTCTGGGCGGGCGAGAAGAACGAGATCCCGCCGCCCTGCAGGCCGAACGCGAAGGCAGCGACCGCAGCAGCCGAGGCGGCCGTAGCGCCGACCGTGGCCGCTCGCACGAGCCGCCGCCCCAGCGCCCGCGTCCGGAACTCGAACGACCACGTCGGCCGCACCGGCTCCGACTCCTGGAGCAGTCCCGTCAACGCGGCGACCTCGTGCGTCCATGATCTGCACGGGCCGCACGTGTGGAGGTGACGCTCGAGGCTCGCGGTTTGGAACTCGTCGAGCTCCCCATCCAGGCGACACGAGGCGAGAGCGCGCCACTTGCTGCAGCGATCGTCGGTCGTCACACCGTTACAGACGACTCGAAGGCGAGGAAGTTAGCCTCAGCCGCGTCTCGAGCCGTCCCCGCGTGTGCTAGTTGTTGTACGGGTTGGCCTGGACCGCGATGGAGTAGTTCGGCATCCAGTAGTTCACGAGCCACCGGGCGGGCTTGCCGTTCTTGCCGCCGATGCGGTCGAGGCGGAGGTCGAAGGCGAGCGACGGCCGCACGTGCGATCCCGGCCGTCTGGTGAGCACGACCTGGAGCAGCAGCTGGTTCGCGTGAGACGACTTCACGACGAACTGCGCCGTCTTCGCGTTGCGCGCGGGGTACGGCGTGACGGGGATGTTGCCCTTGCGCCACTGCGCGAGGGTCATCCCGCCCTTCAGGTTGGGACCGACGAGCCCATACGAGGCGGCGAGGTTCTTCCGCGCGACCGCCGTCAGCAGGAACGTGCGCGCGGCCTCGAGCGCAGCCGGCGACGGTGACACTCTCTTCGGAGCCGGCGTGGTCGAGGCCGACGGCGACGACACGGTCGAGAGATCGACGGCCGCCGGCTGGCTGGTGCCGCGGGTGAAGAAGACCGCAAGGAAGACGGCGACTCCGATCACGAGTACAGCGCCGCTGACCCACAGCAGAAGCTGCTGCCTGCGGGGCGACGAGAAGAAGCCGCTCGGCGATGAGGTCGTCGACGTCACGGGGACCAAGCAAGGTACCAGAGGATCCCCGCGGTCGCGGGGCGGATTTCCGCTGACGACACGAGGATCAGAAGAGGCGTCGCGTCGGGTCGAGCGCGGCGCCGACCAGGACGAGCAGGAGCCCGAACACGAACAGGCCCAGCGAGATCCGCCGCGACTCTCTCCGCTCCTCCGGCGTCGCCTTCCGGCGGCTGCGGCGCCCGCGCGGGAGGATCGGGATCGGGCCGAGCGGGAGGAACGGGGGGTCTCCCTCAGCACTCCGGTCGGCGCGGGTCGGCCCGCGGCTGCCGAGCGCGAGGCTGCCGAAGAGGATGCCGGCACCGACGAGGTAGAAGCCGACTGCGAGTGCGTGCAGGATGCTCGTGCCGGCGAGTGCGCCGAGCGCGCCCGAGATCGCCGCGGTCCCTCCCAGGACGACCGCGAGGATCACGAAGAGGCGCCGCAGTCCTGCGCGAACCACTCGTCGAGGTTACTCGGGCGAAGCGGCGGATGCGGCCGGCTCGGCGGACGCCGGGAGGCGGCGGAGCTCGTCCTCGCCCATCGGCCAGGATTCGAGCGGGAAGTGGCAGGCGAACCGGTGGTCGTCGGCTCCCGAGACGGGCTGCAGTTCCGGGCTGTCGACGTTGCACTTGCCCTCGACGAACCGCGGGCAGCGAGGATGGAAGCGGCAGGCCTCGGGCGGGTTGAGCGGACTCGGGACGTCGCCCTCGAGCACGATCTGCTTGCGCTCCCGTCCCAGCTTGGGATCGGCAATCGGGACCGCCGAGAGAAGCGCACCGCTGTACGGATGCTTCGGCGCCGAGTACAGCTCCTGCCTCGAGCCGAACTCGACCGGCTGGCCGAGGTACATGACCATGACGCGGTCGGAGACGTGCCGCACGACGTTCAGGTCGTGGGCGATGAAGATGTACGTGAGATCGAAGTCGCGCTGCAGGTCCTTGAGCAGGTTGAGGATCTGCGCCTGCACCGAAACGTCGAGCGCCGAGACGGGCTCGTCGCAGATGATCAGCTTCGGGTTGATCGCGAGTGCGCGGGCGATGCCGATCCGCTGCCGCTGACCGCCGGAGAACTCGTGCGGGAAGCGGTTGTAGTGCTCGGAGTTGAGGCCGACGATCTCGAGCAGCTCCTGGACACGGCGCTTCCGGTCCTGGCTACTTCCGATCCGGTGCACCTCGAGCGGCTCGCCGACGATCGCCCCGACGCGCTTGCGCGCGTTCAGGGACGCGTAGGGATCTTGGAAGACCATCATCATGTCGCGCCGGATGGGCCGCATCGAGCTCCGGTTGAGGTGCGTGATGTCACGGCCCTCGAAGACGATCTTCCCGCCCGTCGGCTCGAGCAGGCGCGCGATGCAGCGAGCCATCGTCGACTTGCCGCAGCCGGACTCGCCGACGACGCCGAGCGTCTCGCCGGCCTCGAGCGTGAAGCTGACGCCGTCGACCGCCTTGACCTGGGCGACCTCCTTCTGGAACACGAGGCCGCGAGTCACGGGGAAGTACTTCTGGAGATCCTCGACGACGAGCAGCTCGCTCATGCAGCGCTCCCTTCCTCTGCGGCCAGCGCCGCCTTCTTCGCGGCCCAGATCCGGTCGCGCTCGGCGGCCTCGAGATGGCAGCGGAAGCGATGCTGCTCCTTCCCCGGAGCGAGTTGAAGCTCGGGCAGCTCCTCGCGGCACTTGTCGAAGGCATAAGCGCAGCGCGGGTTGAAGGCGCAGCCGCGCGGCGGCCGCAGCAGCGAAGGCGGCTGGCCGGGGATCTGCTCGAGCCGCTCGACGTCCACGTTCACGCGCGGCAGCGAGCCGAGCAGGCCCCACGTGTAGGGCATCTCCGGCTTCGCGAACAGGTCGTCGACGGTCGCCTCCTCGACGATCCGGCCGCCGTACATCACGGCCACGTCGTCGGCGAGCTCGGCGACGACGCCGAGATCATGGGTGATCATCACGATGGCCATGCCGAACTCTTCCTGCAACTTCTCCATCAGCCGCAGAATCTGCGCCTGGGTCGTCACGTCGAGCGCGGTCGTCGGCTCGTCGGCGATCAGGACGTCGGGCTGGTTGATCAGCGCCATCGCGATCATCACGCGCTGGCGCATGCCGCCCGAGAACTGGTGCGGGTAGTCGTCGATGCGCGAATCGGCGCGCGGGATCTCGACCTCCTCGAGGATCTCGATCGCGCGCTTGCGGGCCTCGGCGCGGTTCACGTCGTTATGGAGCAGCACCGCCTCCTCGAGCTGCCACCCGATCTTCTTGACCGGGTTCAGTGAGGTCATCGGGTCCTGGAAGATCATCCCGATCCGCCGGCCGCGGATGTGCTGCAGCTGCGAGTTCGACACACCGAGGATCTCCTCGCCGTCGTAACGGACGGAGCCCTCGATCTGCGCGATCTTGCGGTCGACGAGGCCCATCACCGTGAGGAACGTGACGCTCTTGCCGGAGCCGGACTCGCCGACGATCCCGAGCGTCTGGCCGCGGTCGAGCGTGAAGGACACGCCGCTGACGGCCTTGACGAGTCCGTCCTCGGTCCGGAAGCGCGTGTGGAGGTCTTGGACTTCGAGCAGCGCCATCGGCTACGTCAACCGGATCCGCGGGTCGAGCCAAGCGTAGAGGACGTCCACGAGGAAGTTGAAGACGATGACCGAGAGGGTCGCAAACATGACGATTCCGACGATCACCGGCAGGTCGTACCGCGGTGCGGCGAGGACGATCTGCTGGCCGAGCCCCGGCATACCGAAGACGATCTCGACGAACACGACGCCGCCGAGCGCGAGACCGAGGTCCATCCCGAGGATCGTCACGACCGGGAGCATGCTGTTGCGCAGCACGTGCTGGACGAGGACGCGCGCGGGAGACGACCCCTTCGCCTGCGCCGTACGGACATAGTCCTCCGTCATCGTCTCCATTACGGTGGCGCGGATGAGGCGCGTGTAGAGCGCAGCGCCGCCGAAACCGAGCGTGAACCAGGGCAGGATCAGGTGGTAGGCCCACTGCCCGGGGCCTGAGCAGACTCCGACCTGGTGGGTCGGGATGAGGTTGCAGTAGTCGCCGATCGGCGTCCAGCCCAGCTTGAAGCCGATCAGGTAGATGAGGATCAGGCCGATCCAGACCGACGGGGCCGAGATCCCGATCAGGATGAAAACCATGCCGGCGCGGTCGAGGATCGAGCGGGGCCGCAGGGCGGACATGATGCCGGTCGGGATCGAGAGCGCGAGCCACATGAGGACGCCGCCGCCGACGATCGAGGCGGTGACGGGGATCTCCTGCCCGAGCATCGAGCGGACCGGCAGGCCGTTGACGAAGGAGTAACCGAACGAGCCGTGCCGGACCAGGTTCCAGACGAAGAGCCAGTACTGCTGATAGATGGGCAGGTCGAGGTGCATCATGTGCCGGATGTGGTTCACGATCTCCGGCGTGGCCGCCTTGCCGGCCGCGAGCGTGGCCGGGTCCGACGGAACGACGTAGAAGATGACGTACGTGATCATCGTCGCCACGACGAAGAGGAAGAAGGCCCAGAACGTGCGCCGGATGAGGTACTGAGTCACTGTTTGCCTATGCGATTCGGATTAGTCGGAGAGTTTGATTCGCTGGAGTGTTCCGGAGGGGCGCCCTCGGGCGCCCCTCCGGATTGTCCTTGTTTCTAGTGGGTCCCTACTTGAGAACGATCGCGTTCCAGAAGGCCTGCCCCCACCACTTGCTGTAGATCCAGTTGGTCACCCGGTTCGACGTCATGATCCGGGTGTTCCCGATCTGCGTCGGAATGATCGGCGCGTAGTTCTTCATGAAGATCTTGTCGAGATTCCCGTACTGCTGAGCCCTCGACGCACCGGACGCTGCTCCGGCCTTGTCCATCAGCTTGTTGAAGTGAGCGTTGTTGAAGTACATGTAGTCGGTGTTGCCCGTGTCGCCGATCGTACGACCGTCGAAGTTGACGTTGAAGTAGTCGTACCCGTCGGCGTAGTCCGCGCACCAGCCGCCGTAGGCGGTGATGTTGTAGCCGTTCGGCCCGGTGGCGGTCGACTTCGACATGAGCGCCCCGTAGAAGTTCGTCGGATCGGACGCCTGCAGGCTCGGGTTCATACCGAGCTTCGTGGCCTGCGACATGATGTACTCGGCCACGTTCGTCTGGTAGACGCTCGCCTGGCGGTAGTAGATGACCAGCGGAGCGCCCTTGAGCTGATCCTTACCCAACGCCTGCGCCTTGCTGAAGTCCCCGTTCGAGGGGTACGCCGTGAACTTCTTGTAGCCCGGGATGGCAGGCACGAGGACCTGGTCCGACGGGGCTCCGGAGAGCGGCCCGGCGAAGTTGATGATCGCCTTGCGGCTGAGCGCGTAGTTGAGCGCCTTGCGGACCGCGAGGCTTTGCGTCGTGCCGTTCTGGGCCTTGTTGTTGAGCGCGTTCCACGTGATGCACGTCGTCGGCCCGACGTGGAAACGGCCCTTGTTCACGCCGTACTTGGAGATCGTCTTCGCGACGTCCTGCGAGGGGACACCCGCGATGTCGACCTGGTTCTTCTCGGCCTGGAGAAGCTGCGGGTCACCGTTCGAGCTCGGGTAGCTGTGAACGATGATCTTGTCCGGGTTCGCCGGCCAGTTCGAGCTGAAGTACTTGCTCTTCGGGAAGTACTTGTTCCGGTTCAGCACCGTCAGCGAGGTGAGGTTGTTGCTGGCGATGTAGTACGGACCGGCCGACGCGTACTTGAGGATGCCGGCGTCACTGTTCGAGTACGGCATGTTCGGCGGGATCGCCGAGAACCACTGCATCCCCATGATCGACTCGAACTGCGGCACGCGCTCGGTCAGGTGGATCGTGAGCGTCAGCCCCTTGGCCTTGATGCCGGAGATGTGCTGGGCCTTGCCCGCGGCGAACGCCTTGCCGCCCTTGAGGAAGACGTCCATCCCGTCGTAGATGCCGTACTGCGCGAACATCTTCGGGCTCAGGTTCCGCTCGAAGGACCGCTGGAACGCTGCCGCGGTGACCTTCGAGCCGTTGCTGAACCTCATGCCCGAGCGGAGATGGAACGTGTAGACCTTCCCGTTCTTCGAGATGGTCGGATACGCCTTCGCCGCCTGGGGGATGAGCTGGAGGCCGGCCTGCCCTCCCTTAGTCGGGAAGTTCAGCAGCAGCAGCTGGGTGTTGTAGAGCAGGCCCCAGTCGTTGCTGACGTACGCCAGCTGCGGGTCGAGCGTGTCGAACGCGCCGACCTGCGTGACGATCAGGTTGCCCCCGGATTGGCATTCGCGTGGCGCTGTGGTGTGACTTCGCCGCAGCCATGCCTACGAACATGGTGGCTGCGAGCAGCGCTACCCCCATGCTCAACATGAGCATGGAGAGCAGATGCTTCCTGCGCATATGACTCCTTCCGTCTCGGAGCCGCACGCCCTCACGAGCGGTCCGGTTGAGGTGAGTGAGAGACACCAGCGTTAGTAGAGACGAATTCGCGTTCGAAGAGTTAGGTCAAGGGGGGTCTAGAGTTGGGAGCGGGGGTCGAAGGCGTCGCGCAGGCCGTCGCCCAAAAGGTTGAAGGCGATCGTCGTGAGCAGAATCGCGGCACCCGGAAGCAGCAGGATCCAGACGTCGGTCTGGTAGTAGGTCGGCGCGTTCGCGAGCAGGTTGCCCCAACTCGCCGTCGGCGGCACGATCCCGAGCCCGATGAACGACAGACCGGCCTCGCCGAGGATGTTCGCGGCGACGAGGATGGTCGAGTAGACGATGATCGGCGCGACGAGGTGCGGCAGCAGGTGCGAGCGCATGATCCGCCAGTCGCTCGCACCCGTCATCCGGGCGGCCTCCACGAACTCCTTCTCCCGCAGCGAGAGCACGACGCCGCGCATGATCCTCGCGGGATAGAACCAGCCGAAGATGCTGAAGATGAGGACGAGCGTGAAGACGCCGGGCTCGAGGAAGCCGAGCGTGATGTTGTTCAGCGTCGCGCCGGCCACGATCCGCAGCGCGATGATGAACAGGAGGCCGGGGAAGACCATCACGATCTCGATCAGCCGTGAGACGACGGTGTCGACCCAGTTGCGGAAGTAGCCGGCGATCAGCCCCATGAAGACGCCGAGGGCGACGGAGCAGAGCGTCGCGAAGACGCCGACCTCGAGTGAGGTCTGCGCACCGTAGAGGAGACGGAGGAACATGTCGTGTCCGGTCTGGTCGGCCCCGCCGAGGATGAACAGCGTGTGGCCGAAATGCCCCGGCTGGCCCGGATAATCCGCGAGCGAGACGTGCGTCCACGGCGGAACCGGGACGTTGCTGATCCGGGTCACGGCGGTGAGAAAGATGGTGTTCGGCCCGTGACCGAGCAGCTTGGCCGCTATCGGCCCGCCGGCAAAAGCGGCCAGGAAGAGAAAGACGATGAAGCCGATGCTGACGACCGCGAGCCGGTCCCGCCTGAAGCGGGTCCACACGAGATCCCAGTAGCCGCGTGCCTTTACCGCCCCCACCTCTTCGGCAGGGGCGGGGGGGACGTCTACGGTGAGGGTGGGGTCTGCGCTGACGCTCACGGCCGCGGGGAACGTACCGCAAAGACGACACCATTGCTACACATCACCACTCTTGGACGCGCCGGACGGCAGGAAGTTAGGCGGACTGGTACCCGGCCGCAACGCCGAGCTTCGGCCGCAGCCGGCGCAGCGAGGCGGCGGCGCTCGAGTCTCCGCAGCCCACTCCAGTCCTAAGGGACATGCCCCCTCTGGCCCTGTCCCTGGGCCTGGTCCCAGGACAGGTCCGCGCTAGACAGTCGAGCTTCGGCGGGCCGCAAGCCGCGCGAACCAGTCGAGCGCTTCCGGATTCGCGAGCGAGTCGCGGCTCGCGACGGCGCCCGCCGCTGCTCCGGCCAGGAGCCGCTTGACCGGGACCTCGAGGATCTTCCCCGAGAGCGTGCGCGGGATCTCGGGTGCCGCGATCACCTCGTCGGGCACGTGCCGCGGGGAGCACTCCTCCCGGATCCGGCGCCGAATCTCTCCTTCGAGCGCCTCGTCGAGCTCGACGGCGTCCCGGAGGACGACGAACAGCGTCAGGCGGCTGCCGCCGCCCGTCGGGCTGGAAGCGGCTCCGGCAAAGCCGGCGCCGCCCGGCCGGTAGACCGCCGACGTCTTCGACGCCGGCCGGGCACGTCGACGACGAGGGCGTCGATCACCTGCTCGAGCGCGAGCACGCTGCGGTAGAGCTCGCTCGTGCCCATCCGGACGCCGCCGCGGTTGATCGTCGCGTCGGAGCGGCCGGTGATGATCGCCGTGCCGACGTGCGTGATCTCGATCCAGTCGCCGTGCCGCCAGACGCCGGGAAAGGTCGAGAAGTAGCTCTCGCGGTAGCGGGAGCCGTCCTCGTCGCCCCACAGGTAGAGAGGCATGGACGGCATCGGCTCGGTGATCACGAGCTCCCCCACCTCGTCGACGAGCGGGCGGCCGTCCTCGCTCCAGGCCTCGACCTTCGCGCCGAGCGAGCGGGCCTGCAGCTGGCCCCTGTAGACCGGGAGCGTCGGGACGCCGCCGACGAAGGCGGTGCAGACGTCGGTGCCGCCGGAGGTGGAGTAGAGCCAGATCTCCTCGCCGAGCGCCTCCCGCACCCAGTCGAAGCCCTCGGGCGCAAGCGGCGAGCCGGTCGAGCCGACGCTCTCGAGCCGAGAGAGGTCGCGGCCCGCGCGCGGCTCTACTCCCTCCTTGTGGCACGCCGCGATGAAGCCGGCGCTCGTGCCGAAGGAGGTGACCCCGGCGGCGTCCGCGAGATCCCAGAGCGTCCCGAGGTCGGGGTGGGCGGGGTTCCCGTCGAAGAGGACGATCGAGGCCTCCGAGAGCAGGCCGCCGACGAGGAAGTTCCACATCATCCAGCCGGTCGTCGTGAACCAGAACAGCCGGTCGCCGGCCCGCGCGTCGAGGTGGAGCCGGAGCTTCTTCAGGTGCTCGAGCAGGATGCCGCCCTGTCCGTGCACGATCGCCTTCGGCAGCCCCGTCGTGCCCGAGCTGTAGAGCACCCAGAGCGGGTGGTCGAAGGGGAGCTGGGCGAACGCGAGCTCGGCGGGCGGCAGCTCCCAGTCGCCGCCGGCCAGGTACGGGAGCACGAACGTGCGCTCGAGCGTCGGCAACTGCCGCTGCAGCTGCGCGACCGCTTCTCCGCGGTCGAAGTCCTTGCCGCCGTAGCGATAGCCGTCGGCGGCGAGGAGCACCTTGGGCTCGATCTGGGCGAAGCGGTCGACGACGCTGCGGACGCCGAACTCCGGCGCGCAGCTCGACCACGTCGCGCCGATGCTCGCGCAGCCGAGGAAGGCGGCGACCGTCTCGGGGATGTTCGGGAGGTACGCGGCGACGCGATCCCCGGCCACGACGCCCGCCTCGCGCAACGCCGCCGCGACGGCGCCGGCGCGCGTCCGCAGCTCGCCCCACGTCCACTCGCCGAGCGGGCGCAGCTCGGAGGCGTGACGGATCGCCACCTCCGAGTCGTCGCGGCCGCGGAAGACGTGCTGAACGTAGCTGAGCCGGGCCCCCGGGAACCATTCTGCGCCCGGCATCTCGCGCCGGCCGAGGACGCGCTCGTACGGCTCGCTCGCCTCGACCTCGAAGAACTCCCAGATCGAGCCCCAGAAGGCGTCGAGCTCGTCCACCGACCACTGCCAGAGGTCGTGGTAGCCGTCGAGCTGCAGGCCGCGCGTCTCGTTCAGCCACTCGCGGTAGCGCGTGATCGTCGCGGACGCGACCCGTTCCGGGGTGGGCGTCCAGACGACCTGCGGCTCCATATGCGCTCGATCGTACTGGCACGCGCGATAAGGTCACGTCGTGGCCGACGAGACGCTGACGATCCGCGACAACCGGAGCGGAGAAGAGGTCGAGATCCCGATCACGGACGGCACGATCCACGCCACCGACCTCGGCCGGCTCGGGCTCCGGTCGTACGATCCGGCATTCCTCAACACGGCTTCCTGCCGCAGCGCGATCACCTACATCGACGGCGAGGCCGGCATCCTCCGCTACCGCGGCTATCCCATCGAGCAGATCGCCGGACAGGCGAGCTTCCTCGAGACGGCCTGGCTCCTGCTCGAGGGCGAGCTGCCGACCGCCGGCCAGCTGCACGCCTGGGAGGAGGAGGTGCGGTCGCACACCTACGTGCACACGAACCTGAGCCGCTTCCTCGACGGCTTCCGCTACGACGCGCACCCGATGGGGATGATGCTCGGCGCCGTCGGCGCGCTCTCGACCTTCTACCCCGACGCGAAGAACATCTCCGACCCGGAGAGCCGCCGCCTGCAGCGGGTACGGCTGATCGCGAAGTTCCCCACGCTCGCCGCCTGGGCCTTCCGCCACACGCGCGGGCTGCCGTACGTCTTCCCTCGGAACAACCTCGACTACATCGGCAACTTCGTCAACATGACCTTCGAGATCGGCGGCGGCCACGAGCCGAACCCGGTGCTGCAGCGAGCGCTCGAGATCCTGCTCATCCTTCACGCCGACCACGAGCAGAACTGCTCCGCCAACGCCGTGCGCGGCGTCGGCTCGTCGCACGTCGACCCGTTCTCGGCCGTCTCGGCGGGAGTCGCGGCGCTGTACGGCCCGCTCCACGGCGGCGCGAACGAGGCGGTGCTGCGGATGCTCGACGAGATCGGTGACGTGAAGAACGTCCCGGCCTTCATCGAGGACGTGAAGAAGCGGGAGCGCCTGCTCATGGGCTTCGGCCACCGCGTGTACAAGAACTACGACCCGCGCGCGAAGCTGATCAAGCAGGTCGCGGCCGACGTCTTCTCCCAGACGGGAACCGACCCGAAGCTCGAGATCGCGCTCGAGCTGGAGCGGATTGCGCTCGAGGACGACTTCTTCGTGGAGCGCAAGCTCTACCCGAACGTCGACTTCTACTCCGGAATCATCTACCGGGCGATGGGCTACCCGACCGACTACTTCACCGTGCTCTTCGCCCTCGGCCGGCTGCCGGGCTGGATCGCGCAGTGGGAGGAGAGCCTCGCCGACTCCGAGCAGAAGATCGCCCGCCCGCGCCAGATCTACACGGGCTACGACGAGCGCGAGTTCGTCCCGGTCGGGAAGCGCTAGGAAGCTCGGCGGGCGTTGCGCCGGATTAGCGGCTAAGACGCGGGGCGAATCCGTGGCCGCTCCGGATGCGGGGGCCACCGGTTGCAGCGACGCTCGGCGCATGGACGGGCAATCGCTCGCGCGGCGCGCCGCCGCCGAGGTCGTCGGCACGGCGCTCCTCGTCTTCGTCGGCGCGGGCTCGGTGCCGGCGCTGCTCCTCCTCGACCCCGGGAAGCCCTTCAGCGGTCCGGATCTCGGCTTCGTCGCACTCGCCTTCGGCTTCGTCGTCGCCGCGCTCGTCTACGTCGTCGGGCCGATCTCCGGCTCACACGTCAACCCGGCCGTGACGATCGCGTTCGCCGCGACGCGGCGCTTCCCGTGGCGCGACGTCCCCGCGTACGTCGCTGCGCAGATCTGCGGTGGCACCGTCGGGGCGCTGCTCATATGGGGCATCTTCGGCTCACGCGGCACGAACCTCGGGACGGGCTTCGGCATGGCGTTCTTCGACCAGTCGACGACGAGTTGGGGCTCGGCCTTCCTCGCCGAGGCGCTCGCCGCGGGGATCCTCGTCTTCGTCGTCCTCGGCGCGATCGACCGCCACGCCCCGCAGGCGGTCGCCGGAATCGTCATCGGTCTCGCGCTCGCGGGGATCGTCCTCGTGATCGGCCCGGTCACCTGCGCAGCGACGAACCCCGCCCGTGTCTTCGGCCCGCTGCTCGTCCAGACGCTCGACGGCTCCGGCGTGCACAACTGGCTCCAACTCGCCGGCGCCTACGCGCCGGCGGAGCTGTTGGGCGGCGTGCTCGCCGCCTTCGGCTACGACGCGCTCAGAGGAAGAGCCCGGACAGCGTCTCCCGCTCGTGCGGCGAGAGCGGTCGCTCGAGCGCGGCGAGCGCCGGCTGCAGGTGCTCGGGCCGGCGCGGCCCTACGACGACACTGACGCTCGGGTCGGCGAGCAGCCAGGCGAGGGCGAGCGTGGCCATCGCCGCCGCAGGCGGCGAGGTCGTCCGGCCGCGCGGCGGCGGCTTCGCCGGCGCCGCTCGCAGCCATCGATCCCCCATCTGTTCCAGCCGTTCGAGGCGGTCGAAGGTCTCGTCGGTGCGGAGGTGCTCGTACGGCCCGGGGCGCTGCGTCATGCGGGAGCCCTCCGGCAGCGGCTCGCCGCGCCGGTACTTGCCCGTCAACCAGCCGCCTGCGAGCGGGCCAAAGGCCTGGAAGCCGAGGCCCGCCTCCGCGCAGGCGGGCAGCACCTCGTGCTCGGGCTCCCGGTCGAGCAGGGAGTACGAGTTCTGGACGACGGTGAACGAGCCGCAGTCGAGCGCTTGCCGAAGCTGCGCGCCGTCGAGGTTGCTGAGCCCGTAGGCGCCGATCTTCCCGGCCGCGGCGAGCTCGTCGAACGTGGCCGCCGTCTCGGAGATCGGCACGTCGGGATCCCACTCGTGCGTCAGATAGAGATCGACGCGCTCCACGCCGAGACGCTGCAGGCTCGACTCGAGCTGGCGACGGATGCGGGCGGGCGCAAGCCCCTCGTCGCCGCCGTCCGCCATCGGGTTGAACGTCTTCGTCGTTACGCGCAGCCCCCGTGGGCGACGCGAGCGGATCCAATCCCCGATGAAGGCCTCGCTGCGCCCGCCGCCGTAGGCGTCCGCGGTGTCGAACCACGTGATGCCCGCGGCCCAGGCGGCATCCATGAGCTCGAACGCCTGCTCGAGCGTGTCGCCCCGGCCGAAGAACGCGGGCGCTGAGCCGATGCCGCCGAAGTTGCCGCAACCGAGGATCAGTCGCGGGTAGGCTCGTTTCATGGCTGCGACCGTAGCGTCCTCAGGGGTGCCGCTGCGCCGGAGGCTCGGATGACGGGGCCTCAGGGGACGCTCATCGACGTCGACGCGGTCCGGGCCCGCTACTCCTCCCTCCGCGGCGGCGGCTTCGCGTTCCTCGACGCGCCCGGCGGCTCGCAGGTGCCGGACGAGGTCGGCGAGGCGATCGCACGGGCGCTCCGCGAGGCGAGCGGGAACCTCGGCGCACCGTACGAGACCGGCAGCCGCATCGAGGAGATCCTCGAGCGCGCCCGCACCGACGCCGGTCGGTTCCTCGGCTGTTCGGCGGACGACGTCGTCTTCGGGACGAACATGACGACGCTCGACTTCGCCCTCTCGCGCACCGCTTCGCGGGACTGGCAGGCGGGTGACCGGATCCTCGTCTCGCGCCTCGACCACGACGGCGGCGTCGCGCCGTGGGTCGAGGTCGCCGCCGACCGCGGTTTCGAGGTGGAGTGGGTGGACGTGACCGGCGACCTCCGGCTCGATCTCGACGACCTCGCGCGCAAGCTCGACGAGCGCGTCCGCGTCGTCGCCTGCGTCGCCGCTTCGAACGCGGTCGGGACGATCGTCGACGTGCCGCGGGTGGCCGAGCTCGCGCACGCGGCCGGCGCCCTCTGTTGGGTGGACGCCGTCCACTACGCCGCCCACGAGCCGCTCGACGCGCAGGCGCTCGGCGCCGACGTCCTCCTCTGCTCGCCGTACAAGTTCTGCGGACCGCATCTCGGCCTCGCCTACGGCCGGCACGAGCTGCTCGAGTCGTGGCGCGCCTACAAGGCGCGGCCGGCCGGCTCCACGCCCGTCGGGCGGAAGTTCGAGACCGGGACGGCGCCCTACGAGCTGCTCGCCGGCTTCTCGGCGACGATCGCCTACCTCGACTCGCTCGGCGGCGTCGGCGGCCTCCGCGAGTACGAGCGGATGCTGGGCGCCCGCTTCCTCGAGACGTTGCCGGAGAGCGTGACGGTCTACGGCCTGCCGACGATGGAGGGGCGCGTGCCGACGTTCCTCATCAACGTCGAGGGAGTCGAGGCTGCGGACGTCGCCGTCGAGATGGCCGAGCGTGGCTACGGCGTCTGGGCACACGACAACTGGTACTCGCTCGGGCTGCGCGAGAGGCTGCCGTACCCGAACGAGGCGGTGCGGGTCGGCTTCATCCACTACAACACGGTGGAAGAGGTCGACGGCTTCGTGCGCGAGCTCGGCGCGCTCGGCAAGTAACAGACTGTTACAAGGTGCGGCTCGAGGCCGCTGTTCTCCATCGAGGCAGGTCGAACCCGGGCACGACTTCGCAAGTAACAGTCTGTTACTAGAGAGGGTCGTTGCCGGCGAGGATGCGGGCCAGCACGGCGGCGTCGACGTTGCCGCCGCTGACGATGCAGACGCAACGATCGTCACGCCGGAGGGCGACGGCGAGCGCGAGCGCGCCCGCCCCCTCCGCGACGACATGCGCACGGGCCGCCAGCAGGCGCACCGCCTCCGCGACCTCGTCGAGCGGGACGGCCACCGCTTCGTCCACGAGCCCGCGCGCGCGCTCCCACATGCCGGGCAGGAGCGACGGGCCGCCCGCGCCGTCGACCCACGAGGGCCGGAACTCGATCTCCTGCGGCTCTCCGGCGGCGAGAGAGGCCGCGGCCGGCGCCGCCGTCTCCGGCTCCGCCGAGACGACGCGCACCTCCGGCCGCAGCGCCGCGAGAGCGCTCGCGATCCCCATCGTCAGCCCGCCGCCGCCCCAGGGCACGATCACCGTGTCGAACTCCGGCGCGTCCTCCGCGAGCTCGAGCCCGATCGTGCCGTTCCCCGCCATCACCGCCTCGTCGTCGACCGGGTGGACGAACAGCCCGTCCACGCCCGGGCGCCCGCGCTCGACCATCGCCCGCCACCATTCCTCGTGCGGTACGAGGACGAGCTCGGCTCCGAGCGCCTCGACCCGGTCGAGCTTCGCTCGGGGCGCGTCGGCGGGAGCGATCACGCGTGCAGGCACGCCTGCCTCGCGCGCTGCCCAGGCGACTCCCTGCGCCATGTTCCCGGCACTCGCCGTGACCACCCCGGCCGCGAGCTCGGCGGGTGACGCGGCGCGGATCGCCGAGAGCGCGCCGCGGAGCTTGAAGGACCCGACCGGCTGCAGGCACTCGAGCTTGAGCACGATCCGCGCGTCTCCGCCCAACGGGACGAGCGGCGTACGGAGGACGTCGCCGCCGAGCCGCTCACGCGCGCGGCGGATCTCCTCGAGCGCGATCACCGGCGGCTGATCATCGACCGGTGGCAGCCACCGTCACGAGAGTGTGACGCACGGCGCCGTTCCTCGAGCGGCGGCGGTGCCTTCCGTGAGGAAGTAGACACGCTTTCGAAACGGTGGCTGCCACCGGTCGTCAGTCGGACTCTTTGGCAAGCTCGGTGAGGTCGGTGCGCACCGTCCAGAGCTCGGGATACATCTTGTGCTTGATCAGCCCGGCCAGCAGCTCCACGGGCGTGCCCTGGGTACCGACGACCTCCTCGCCGATGATCCGCGCCACGACCTTGAAGTGGCGGAACCGCCAGACGCCGACCCGCTCGTCCCACTCGATCAGCGCCTCCGCGAGCTGGTAGAGCTCCTCGTGCTCGCGACCCTGCGTGTAGACGTCGAGCAGCGTGAGGCCGCGCTCGCGCCGCAGCGCGTCGAAGGCGGCGAGCGCACCGGGCGAGACGCGCCTGATCTCGCGGAAGCCGGGCGAGTCGAAGCCCGAGCCGTGACCGAGCACACGGCGCACCTCCTGGTACTCCCACGGCGACATCTGCTCGAGATGCTCGAGGAACCCCTCGACGTACTTCACCGCCACGCACGCGCGGCGCAGCAGCCGCAGCGCGCCGGCGAGGTCGCGGGCCTCGATCAGCCGCGTCGCCTCTTCGACCTCCATCCACGCATGCTTGAGCCAGAGCTCCGACGACTGGTGAACGGTCTGGAAGAGGAGCTCGTCCCGATGCACCCACTCGTCCGGGCGCTTCTGCAACGAGAGGAGCTCGTCGGTGCGGAGATACCGCTCGTAGTCGCTCTCGCCGGGGCCGGCGAGGATCGGCTTGAACTCGTCCTCGTCACCGTGAGGGGCTTCCACGGCGCGGACCCTAATCGAAGATCCGCATGGGGAGACCGGCGAGCGGCACGCCGCCGTCCTCGGTGACGAGCCACGTGTCCTGCATGTAGAGGCACTCCCTCCCGTCGGCGGAGATGGCGTGCGGATGCATGGAGAAGACCATGTTCGCCGCGAGCTCGGTCTCGACGCCCTCCCCGATCCGTGGATGCTCGATCATCGTCATCCCGATCGAGTGGCCGGTGACATGGCCGAGGTGGTAGCCGCGCTGCGTGAAGCCCACGGAGACCGCTCGGTGGACGTCGTGGGCCGTCGCGCCCGGCCGAAGGGCGGACCGCGCGACCTCGAAGTACTCCTCGTACGCCTCGAGCATCCGCCGCACCTCCGGGCTCGGCGTGCCGAGCGCGCGCGAGACCTCGACCCAGTGACCGCCCGGCCCGGCGATCTCGAGCGAGGGGATCGTGAACCCGCCGAAGACGGTGTCCTGCCGCGCGAGCGCGAACTCCGCGCCGACGAGGACCATGTTCATCGTCAGCCGGCCGCAGCCGCGCTCGACGAACAGCCGCTCCGCAGGCGCGAGCACCTCCGCCGAGTTGCGGCCGGGCGCCCAGGCCTCGCGGAAGGCGTGGAAGCCGGCGACGTTGATCTCGACGCTCTCCCGCACCGAGGCGAGCTCGGCCTCCGACTTGACGGCACGGGCGAGGTCGAACTCCTCGTCCCACGGGACGAGCTCGCACGCGCCCGCAAGCGCGGTGTGGTCGCGCACCGTCATGACGTAGTCCAGCCCGTGGACGCCGACTCGCTGCCCGCGCAGCCGGTCGGCGAGCCACTCCCCCGGCCGGTCGGCGAACACCTGCTCCGCGACGAGGGAGTCGCCGTGCTCGCCGACGTAGCGCGCCTCGGCCGGGAAGACGACGGCCGGCTCGCCGTCGCGCGGGAGGAGGACGTACGCGTAGCGGTGGACGATCGTGAAGCCGGAGAGATACGTGACCGCCCCCTCGAAGCCCGTGTACTCGGAACCGCAGACGAGTGCGGCGTCGAGCCCGTCCCGCGCGAGCGCCTCCCGCACGTTCGCGTGCCTCCGCGCGAGCTCGGCTGCTACGTCCACGACGCCTCCAATCCCTTGACGAGCGCCTGAATCGCCTCGTTGAGCGGCGTCGGCACGCCGTGCTCGCGGCCGAACCGGGCGATGCCTCCGTTGAGGTAGTCGACCTCGGTCGGCCGCCGCGCCTCGACGTCCTGAAGCATCGACGCCCTGTGGTCGTACGCGACATCCCTGCGCGCCGCGTGGTCGATCAGCTCCTCGGGATCGGCGTCGAGCTCGATCCCCTGCGCCGCGGCCACCGCCTTGCCCTCGTCGACGAGGCGCGAGACGAGGGCACGCAGGTCCGGACGCTCGCAGACGCGCCCGTGGGTGAGGCCCGTGAGCGCGCCGATCGGATTCGTCGCCGCGTTGAAGATGACCTTCCGCCACTGTGGGCCGCGCGCATCCTCGACCGCCCGCGCCGGCATCCCCGCCCGCGTGCACGCAGCGGCGAGGCGCTCGACCTCCGCCGGCGGCGTCTGCTCGTCGTAGGGGCCGAACGTCGTGTCCCCCTTCACGTCCCATTGCACGTGACCAGGCTCGAGCAGCTTGCCGGCGGGGAAGGTCGTGCCGCGGATCACGCGCTCGACATGGCGCGCGATCGCCTCCTCGTTGCCGAGCCCGTTCTGGACCGTGGCGACGCAGCCGTTCCCGAAGGCATGCGCGGTGGCCGCGATCGCCGACTCCGTGTGCATCGCCTTCGTCGCGACGATCCCGAAGTCGCAGGGCGGCAACTCGCCGGCGTCGCTCGTCGCACGCGGGCGGCCCACGATCTCGCCTGCACCGGAAAGCCGCAGCCCGTCGCGATTGACGGCGTCGACGTGCTCGCGGGCGAGGTCGTAGGCCCAGACCTCGACGTCGTCGAGCAGCGACAGGTTCGCCGCGAACAGCGACCCCACGGCACCGCAGCCCACAACACAGATCCTCACTCCGAGTAGCTCGCCTCCCTCGCCTTGACGAGCCTATAGAGCGCGGTGTGGAGCGGCACCGGTACCCCGAGCCGGCGAGCCTCGCGAACGAGGGCGCCGTTGATCGGCTCGAGCTCGGTCGGCCGCCGCGCCTCGACGTCCTCGAGCATCGACGGGAAGTGCCGGTGTCCGCGCTGCGTGGCGAGGACGTTCATCTCCCACGGGTCGTCGTGGAGCGTCACGCCGGCGGCCGCGGCGACGGCCTCGCCCTCGTCGACGAGGTCGTGGACGAGGTGGCCGAGTTGAGGCAGCTCCTCCGTCTGGGCGAAGTGGAAGTCGTGCGGGAGCCCCGTGAGCGCCGCGACCCCGTTCACCGTCGCGTTGAAGATGAGCTTCGACCACTGGGCGGGCCGCAGGTCGGCGAAGGCCTGCGCCTTCAGGCCCCCCGACTCGACGAGCTCCGCCACGCGCCGGGCATCGTCCTCCGTCGTGCTCCGGTAGGGGCCGATCCAGGTCGCCGTGTCGAGGACGTACTCGACGTGCGTGTCGGAGTGGCGGGTGCCGCTCATGAACGTGACGGCCGAGAGGAGCGGCCAGTCGCCGTGCGCGGCGACGACCTCCTCCGCCCCGAGGCCGTTCTGCATCGTCATCAACGTTGCGCCGGCGAGGCGCCCGTCGAGGCTCGTCGCAAGAGCCTCGAGGTCGGTCCCTTTGCAGGCGAGGATCGCGAGCTCGGCGTCGCCGGGAAGCGCAGCAGGATCGGCGGTCGCGCGCAACCGCGCCGTGAGGTCGCTGCGCCCCGAGACGCGCAGGCCGTCCGCCTCGAGAGCGCGCGCGTGCTCCTCCCGCCGCGTCAGCACCGTCACGTCGACCACCTGCGCGAGGTGGGCGGCGAGGAGGGAGCCGATCGAGCCGGCGCCGGCTACGACCACTTTCGTCATCCGGCGGCAGCCGGCTCCGTCTCTCGCGCGCGCCGCCGCGGCAGGGAGAGCTCGCGGCCGCCGGTGAGGCCGCTCGGCCGGAGGACGAGAACGAGCGCCATCAGGACGCCCGCGACGATCTCGGGGGTTCCGGAGGGCACGGTCAGCCTCCAGCCGAACAGGTCGACGGTGTTCACGGCCGCGGAGAGGAACGAAAGGAGCCCGTTCACGGCGAGAGCGCCGACGACCGCGCCGAGCAGGCTGCCGGAGCCGCCGACGACGAGCATCGCGAGCGTGATGAACGTGAGATTGAGGTAGAGCCCGTTGACCTGCAGCGGCAGCAAATGGACGTAGAGGCCGCCGGCGAAGCCTGCGAGACCGCCGGAGAGCGCGAACGCGAGCAGCCGCTGCCGGTAGACGGAGATCCCCGCCGCCGCGGCCGCGGCACGATCCTCGCGCGTGGCCCGCAACATCCTGCCGAAGCGGCTGCGCCCGTAGGCGAACGCGACGGCGATACAGATCAGCGCGCCGATCGCCGCCTGCCACATCCCCGTCGTCTGCGGCACCGAGGAGAACGAGTTCAGCCCCGGGCCGAGCGACTGCTCGTACGTGAGAACGTTGTTCGTGATCGCGAGCACGCCGAAGGTCGCGATTCCGGCCGCGAGGCCCGAGAGGCGCATCAGCGGCAGGCCGACGACAAGCGCGGCGGCTACGCCCACCGCCGCCGCGAGAGCGAGGGAGGCGACGTTGCCGACGTTCGTGACGAGGAGGAAGTGGGCGAGCCCCGGCATGATCGCCGGCTTCGCCGACCGGGCCGTCGTCAGTACCCCGGCCGTCCACGCGCCGAGCGCGACGAAGCTGATGTGTCCGAACGAGAGGACGCCGGAGTTGCCGATGAACAGGTAGAGGGCGACGACGATCGAGACCTTGACGAGCGTGTCGAGGAAGTACGTCTGGAGCGAGCTCGAGATCTCCAGCCCGAGCAGCGCCGTCGCGAGCACGAGGGCCGCCGGTCCGAGCAGCTCAGGCAGCCGGCGAAGGAGGGTCATACCCGCTCCACGACGCCGCTGCTGCGGGTGAAGAGCCCGTTCGGCCGGACGAGCAGGACGATGATCACGGCCGCGAACAGGAACGCGGGCAGGTACTGGCTCTGGTTCGTCGGCAGCGTCCCGCCGAGGATCCCGCTCGCGAAGCCGATGGTGAAGCCACCGAGCGTGGCGGGGATCGGACGGTTCA
The DNA here is from genome assembly GCA_963775155.1 of uncultured Actinomycetes bacterium. GTDB lineage: Bacteria > Actinomycetota > Thermoleophilia > Gaiellales > Gaiellaceae > Palsa-739. The sequence goes on from CAVZHU010000013.1 coordinate 105,316, forward strand.
GGCCGCCGAGCACGACGCCGGCGAGGACGACGATCGTGTCCTGGAGCCCGAAGGTGGACGTGATCTGGATGTACCGCACGCTGAGCATGACGGCGGCGACCGCGGCCAGCAGTCCCGAGATGACGACGGCTCCGCCGATGACCCGGTTCGCGCGCACGCCGAGCAGCCGCGCCGTCTCGAAGTCCATTGCCGCGGCGCGCATGTGCAGGCCGACCGAAGTGCGGTTGAGCAGGAGCTGGAGCAGGACGAGGCAGCCGGCCGCGGTCGCGACGGAGATGACGGCGATCTTTCGGATCGGGACTCCCCCGATGTCCCAGGGCTGTTGCAGCAGCGCGAGCGAGCCTGCGCTCTTGCCGTAGGCCCCGAATGCGAGCTGCGCCACGCTCTGGAGCAGGAAGGCGACGGCGAACGTCGCCACGAGCATCACGGCCGGCGAGTGCGTCCGCAGCGGACGGAAGACGAGCCTGTCCATGACCATCGAGAGCGCGAACACGACCGCGAAGCAGAAGAGGATCGAGACCCACAGGGGCAGATTCCACTGCGCCCCGAAGGCGAGCGCGAAGCCGCCGGCCATGACCAGCTGGCCGTACGCGAAGTTGACGAGGCGCAGGACCCCGAAGACGAGACCGATCCCGACGGCCATCAGCGCGTAGACCCCGCCGAGCGCGAGCCCGTCCGCGAACGTTCCCCACGTGAGGTTGAGGAAGCCGAGGATCATGCGAGATAGGCGGCCACGAGGCGCTCGGTGTCGCCCGCGTCCTCCGGGCCGAGGGTGAGGCGAAGCTCCGCGTTCGCGAGCACGTGCGTGCGGTCCGCGAGCGCCACCGTCCGCTGCGCCCGCTGCTCGACGAGGAGGACGGCGAGGCCGGAGTCGCGGATCACGACGAGCGCGTCGAAGACGGCGTCGACGATCTTCGGCGCGAGGCCGAGGGACGGCTCGTCGAGGAGCAGGACGCTCGGCTCGGCGACGAGAGCACGCCCGATCGCCAGTTGCTGCTGCTGGCCGCCCGAGAGCACGCCCGCCTGGCGCCGGCGGAAGTCGTGCAGCATCGGGAAGAGCTCGAAAGCATGCGCGAGAGGCGAGCCGTTCGCGCGCGAGCGGCGAGCGGCGAGCCCGAGGCGGAGATTCTCCTCGACCGTCAGCTCGCCGAAGATACGGCGTCCCTCCGGGACGAGCGCGACGCCGCTGCGGGCGACGTCTTCGGGAGAACGGCCGTGGAGCGACTCGCCGTCGAGCCGAACGTCGCCGCCGACGATCGGCGCTGCGCCCATGATCGCGTGCAGCGTCGAGGACTTGCCGGCTCCGTTCGGGCCGATCAGCCCCACGATCTCGCCCGGGCGCACCTCGAGCGAGAGGTCGCGGACGGCATCAACGGCGCCGTACCGCACGGCCAACTGCTCGACGACCAGCGTCGCGCTCACTCCGCCTCCACTTCGGCGCTCTCGCCGAGATAGGCGGCGGCCACGCCGAGGTCGGCCCGGATCTCCTCGGGCGTCCCCTCCGCCAGGGTCTTGCCCTGGTCGAGAACGTGGATGCGCTCGCAGACCTCGAGCACGAGAGCGATGTTGTGGTCGACGAGGAGCACGCCGGCGCCGTGGTCGCGCACCGTGCGCACGGCGGCCGCGAAACGCGGCACCTCGGCCTCCGACAAGCCGGCCGCCGGCTCGTCCATGAGCACGAAGCGCGGCTCGGTCGCGAGTGCGCGGGCAACCCCGAGCCGCCGCTCGTCGCCGTGGGCGAGCGCCGACGCCGGCTGCTCAGCGTACGCCGCCAGGCCGAGCAGCTCGAGGAGCTCGTCCGCGCGCCGCGCCGCCACCCGGCCCGGCGCGCCCACGCCGAGCGCCGACACCTCGACGTTCTCGCGCACCGTGAGCGAGCCGAAGGCGTGGCTGTGCTGGAAGGTGCGGGCGAGTCCGTGCCGGCCGCGCCGGTGCGCAGGCCAGCGGGTCACGTCTCTCTCCTCGAGCAGGACGCGCCCGCTCGTCGGGCGGTCGAAGCCGCTGAGGACGTTCACGAGCGTCGACTTGCCTGCGCCGTTCGGCCCGATCAGGCCGGCGACCTCGCCGTGCCGCAGCTCGAGCGTCACGTCGCGCAGCGCCTGCACACCCGCGAAGGAGCGCGAGACGGAGGAGGCCCGGAGCGATCCTCCGGGCCTCCCGAGCGTCTCGGTCTGGGAGACCGCCGCCAAGCCCTACGAGTCTGGGCTGTTGGGGACGACCTTCGCCTTGATCGTGCCCTTCGCGAGCGGCACGTTGTTCTGGATCTCGATCACGCGGTACTGGCGACCGAACACCGTATGGAGCTTCTTCGAGAAGCTGACGTTGCCCGAGAGCGTCTTGACATTGTGGAACTTCTGCATCACGGCGGCGAGCTTCGCGCCCTTGAGCGAGCCGTTCGCCCGCTTGATGGCCGTCACGAGCCCGTCGATCGCGGCCGGACCTGCGACGAAGCCCCCGGTCGCAGCGTTGACCTTCTTCGCGAGCGTGTTCACCGCCGGCTTCGGGTCGTGCCCGAACGAGTTCGCGTACGTCACGAACCAGTAGTTCGTGACCTTCGGGCTCGAGGGCAGCCAGTAGGTGCCGTCGCCGGCCCACGAGTTGAGCACCGGGGTCTTGACGCCCGCGGTACGCAACCCCGTGATGAGCGGAGCGAGCGACTGGTACGCGCCGGCCGTGCTCGTCACGACCACGTCGGCCGGGTGCGCGATGATCCCGGTCACCGCGTTCTGGACGTTGTTGCCCCCGAACGCAGCGTCCTGGTACGTCGTCTCGTAGTTGATCTTGCCGCCGAGCTGCGTGAACCGCGCCTTGAACGCGGAGACGACCGCCTTGAAGTAGACGATCACCGTGTCCTTGGCGAGGTCTGCCGTTCGCCAGCCCTTGTTCCAGGCGAGCTGGGCCATCGCCGAGCCCTCGTCCTGCGCGACGTTGCCGAAGCTGAAGGCGAGCTTGCCGGCCTTGCCGAAGCGCTTCGGGCCCATCTGGTCGGTGCCGATGCACGGTGCGATCGTGAGCAGGTGGTGCTTGAGCGACTCCGTCACGACCGGTGCCGCGAGGTCGACGTCGCACGTCGTGAAGATCACGTTCGCGCCCTGCGAGATGAGCTTGTCGGCACACGTCTTGGACACGGTCGCGTTGTCGCCCTGCGTGTTGCAGGTCTTGATCACGAGCTTCCGGCCCTTGACGCCGCCCCTCTTGTCGATCTGGGCGACGCGGATCTTGGCCGCCGCGAGAGCCGGACCGTCGAAGGGGGCCATCGGGCCGCCGTTGCTGCCGTCATAGGCCCAGCCGATCACGATCGGCTTCTTCTTCGCGTGCGTGTGGTGAACACGCGCGGCCGCAGTCGCCGCGAGGACGAGTGCCCCGGCGGCCACCATGAGGAGCGCCCAGCGCGCTCGCTTGCTTGTCGTCATGTGTCTCCTCTCTGGCCAGCGGCCGTGGCCGTGACCCTCCGTTCTGACCAGCAGTTGAAGAAAGCGTCCCGGCCGCGGCGTGCAAGCTCGGCGACGTCGAGATCCCAGAGCGAGTCGGGATACGCGCTGCCGAAGGTGCCGTTGTCGGAGAAGATCTCGAGATCGTAGAAGCCGTCCCAGCCGGCCGCCTCGAGAGCGCCGAGGATCGCCGGCAGGTCGGCTGCGCCGTCCCCGGGAAGAGCGCGGTCCGCCCAGCCGCGCGTCGGCTCGCGCCAGTCGTTCACGTGCACGCCGGCGAGGAGATGTGCGTGGCGCGCGATTCCGTCCAGCACGTCGGGCGTGTTCCAGAGATGCCAGACGTCGAACTGGATCCCGACGGCATCGCTGCCGATCTCCTCGAGCAGCTCCGCCGCCTCGTCGAGCGTGTTCACGAGCGACCAGTCCTCGATCCCCTCCCGCTGGAACGGCTCGAGGGCCAGGCGGACGCCGGCCGCCTCCGCCTCGCGCGCGACGGCGCGCAGCCCGCGGACGACGAGTGCACGAGCGTCGTCGGGATCGCGACCGCCGGCCGGCCCGGTGATGCAGACGATCGCGGCCGGCTCGAAGGCAGCGAGCCGCTGGACGGAGGCGCAGAGCGCTTCGGTTCGCTCGTCCGGGTCGTTCGGGCCCGGCAGGAGCGGGAGCGGGAGGATGGAGGGAACAGCCGGAACCGCCGACGCCGAGCCGAGCCCGCTCGCGGCCAGCTGCTCGAGCGGCTCATCGTCCGGCCCGTCGCCGAGCTTGAGCTCCCAGACGCCGATCCCCTCGACGCCGGCGGCCGCGTACGCGCGCACGTCGTCGGCGAAGCTCGCGGTGAGCGTACTCACCTGCGAGATCGACAAGCTCGGCATCCGCTGGCTCGGCCTCTCCACCTGGAAGAGCGATGGTGCCACGGATTTGACATCTGATCAAGTCTGGTTCACGCTCGACCATCGTGGAGCCGACCCTCCCGCGTGGCGGCCCCGCCGTCCCGTATCGCACGATGGCCGAAGCCGCGCTCGAGCGGCTGCGCGAGGCGATCATCCTCGGCGAGCTCACACCGGGCGCTCCGCTGCGCCTCGAGGACCTCGCCCGGTCGCTCGGGATGAGCATCTCGCCGATTCGCGAGGCCGTGCGGCAACTCGAGGCGCTCGGGCTCGCGGAGCACGTCCCGCACCATGGGGCGAAGGTGATGGCGCTCGACGTCGAGGAGCTGCGGGAGCTCTTCTCCGTCCGCCTCGCGCTCGAGACGCTCGCGCTCCGGCGCGCGGCCGAGCTGTTCGACAGCGCCGACGAGGAGGCGGCACGCACCCGGCTCGAGGAGCTCGACGTCGCCCGGCGCGGCAGCGACGTCCGTGCGTCCGTGCACGCTCACACCGGGTTCCACTTCGCGCTCTACGAGGCGGCCCGCTCGGCGTGGCTGCTGCGACTGATCCGGCCGGCGTGGGACAGCTGCGAGCGCTACCGGCCCGTGCTGCTCGTCAAGAAGGGCGACCTCCAGACCCGCCACCGGCAGCTCGACGACGAGCTGCTCGACGCCTGTGTCGCGCACGACCCCGACCGTGCGGCCGCAGCTTTCCGCGCCCACCTCGAGCTCGCGACGGGCATCTTCTCCGTCGAGCTCGCCGGCCGCTCCGTCTTCGCCTTCTAGCTCAGCGGGCGAGCAGCCCGCGGACCTTCGCGACCGTGCGCTGCGAGAGCGGCGGCTCGAGCAGCTTCTGCGCGACGAGCGTGCCGGATCCTGCACCGAGGCCGGGCCCGGGCCAGGTGCTCGCCCCGACGTGCCAGAGGCGCTCGACGGACGTCGCGTGCCCCGGGCTGCGCGGGAACGGCCGCCAGAGGAGGTTCTGGTCGAGGGCGAGGGCGCCGCCGTACGGGTCGCCGTGGCGGAGGTTCACGTTCGCCCGCTCCAGGTCGTGCGGCCCGAGCGAGACCCGCTGCAGGATCGACGACTCGAGATTCGGCATGTGACGCGCGAGCCTCGTCTGGATCCGGTCGGCATAGCGCTCGCGCAGCTCGTCCGTCCACCGGCCGTCGCCGGCGTCGAGCTCGCCCGCCGCGTCGCCCTTGATCCGCCCCGGCAGCTCCTGCAGCTGGATCCAGAGGAGGCCGCGGCCCTCGGGCACACGGGAAGCGTCGAGCGTGAGCGGCTGGCCGACGACGATCGTCGCCTCGGCCGGCAGCAGACCGCGGTCGGCCTCGTTGACGGCGCGCGAGACGCCGTCGAGGCCCGGCGTGACATGGACGATCGCCGTCCCGGCGAGCCGCTCGTCTCCCTCCCAGCGAGGGGGCTCGGACAGCGCATAGTGGATCTGCATCTCGGCGCGTCCGTACCGGAAGCGTCGCGCGCCTTCGGCGACCGCAGCAGGCAGGTCCTCGTCGGTGAGCAACCGCTCGTAGAGCTGGGTCGGCGTGACCCCGGCGACGACCGCGCGCTCGGCGGTGATCGTCTCGCCGTCCGCCAGACGGACGCCGACGGCACGGCCCGAGCGGACGAGGACGCGCTCGACGTCGCGGTCGAGCTCGCAGACGCCGGCGCGATCGCGGATCAGCTGCACGAGCGCCTCGGCGAGCTTGGCCCCGCCGCCGCGCGGCACCGGAATCCCGCCTTCCTGCACCGCCACCGCGATCACCTGCGTCATGAAGCCCGACACGGCCTGATCGGGGCCGAGACCGGTGTGCAGGACCCAGGGCGCGAGCACGCCGTGCGCACGCTCGGAGGCGAAGGCCGTCTCCAGCCAGTCGCGGCTCGACTGCAGCACCTCGCCGAGGAAGGCGAGCGCTCCGGCGCGGCCGAGCCTGCGCACGGCCCTCGCCGCGAGCGCGAGCCCGGAGGGCGACCACAGCTCCGTGCCGAGGGCGCCGAAGGCGAGGTCGGCATTCGGGAGGAAGCGGTCGAGCACGGCCTGCCACTCCGGCCCCAGCTCCTCGACGTTCGCCTCCGGCGTGCGCAGGAGAAAGGCCGAGGAACCGTCGGGGAAGGCGGTCGCCGTCGGCAGGCCCGTGTTCACGTACTCGAGGCCGCGCAACCCGAGCTCGTCGCCGAGCTGGGCGTGAGCGGCGCCGCCGACCCAGAGCGGGTGCCAGGCGCTGAAGACATCGTGGAGGAAGCCCGGCTCCGTCAGCTCCTCGGTCTTGATCGCGCCGCCGAACCAGTCGTTGCGCTCGAGCACGCAGACGCTCCAGCCGGCCCGCGAAAGCAGCGCAGCGCACGCGAGCGAGTTGATCCCGCTGCCGACGAGCACTGCGTCGTAGTCAGCCACTGCGCCGGATCATCTCAGTCACGGCGCGGCGCGAGCGCAGCCGCACGAGGTTGGGCAGGTCGAGCTCGTGCGGGTAGCGCCACGTCCACTGCAGGAACTTCCAGTCGAATCCCTCCGGCGCAGGCAGGTCGGGCCGGCGCCTCCCCCGGTCGCGCACTCGCCTCCACAGGATCCGCCAGACGCAGAGCAGGCGGGGCAGATCGAGGAAGACGACCGTGTCAGCGCGCTCGAACCGCGAGTCGCCGGCGTCGAGGAAGTTGCCGTCGACGATCCACCGCTCGCCCTCGATCAGGCGCTCCAGCTCGGCGACCGCCTCTCCACGCGACCGCGGCGTCCAGCCCTCTCCGTAGAAGATCCGGTCGAGGTGGACGACCGGGCTACCGATCCGCCGCGACAGGCGCTCCGCGAAGACGGTCTTGCCGGCGCCGCCGGGCCCCACGACTACGACTCGTCGCACAGCCCCCGGAACTCGTCGTCGGTGACGAGCCCACGCTTGCGGGTGCCGAGCTCCTTCACCCGCGCGAGCAGCTCCGCGCGCCGCTCCTCGGGAACGTCGAGGCCGAGCTCCTCCGCCTTGATCCGGATCGAGTCGAGGCCGCTCTTCTTGCCGAGGACGATCGCCCGCTCGGCGGCGACGAGCTCCGAGGAGTACGGCTCGATCGACGGCGGGTCGTGGAACTGCGAGGCGACGGCGCCCGACTCGCGGCGGAAGAGCGTCTCGCCGGTGAGAGGCTTCCACGGCGGCAGGGCGTAGCCGGCCAGCTCCTGCACACGCGCGGCCGCCGCGCGGATCCGGTCGAGGCGGAGGCCGGTCTCGACGCCGTAGAGCCCGCGCAGCGCGAGTGCGATCTCGCCGAGATCGGCGTTGCCGGCGCGCTCGCCCATCCCGTTGATCGTGCCGTGGATCCACGTCGCGCCGGCACGCACCGCGGCGACCGCCGACGCCGTGGCCACGCCGAAGTCGTCGTGGCCGTGGAAATGGACGGGCACCTCGCCGCCGACCGCCTCGAGCGTCCGCCCGACGAGCTCCGCGACGGCCTCGGGGGAAGCGATCCCGAGCGTGTCGACGACGACGACCTCGCGCGCCCCCGCCTCGACCGCGCTCGCATAGACGCGCTCGTAGAAGTCCGGCGCCGCGCGCGTCGAGTCGACCCCGAAGAAGGCAGCGCGGATGCCGTGCTCGGCCGCGTAGCGCATCGCGCTCGTGATCCGGCCGAGCATCGTCTCGCGGTCGACCCGGATGGCCTCGAGCTTGAGGTCGGAGATCGGCGACTCGATCACCGACGCCTCGACGCCCAGCTCGACGAGGAGCTCGAGGTCGGCCGGCACGGCCCGGGAGAAGCCCCACACCTCGGCTGAGAGCCCTGCGCCGGCGATGAGCTCGACCGCGCGCCGGTCGTCGTCGGACACGCGCGGGAACCCTGCCTCGATCCGCTCGATCCCGAGCCCGTCGAGGAGTCGCGCGATCTCGAGCTTCTCCTCCGGGCCGAGGACGACGCCGACCGTCTGCTCCCCGTCGCGCAACGTCGTGTCGTAGAGCCCGACGCGGCCGCCGATCCGGTAGTCGTCGTTGAGCGAGCCGGTCCAGATCAGGTCTTCAGGCATCGCACCTCACCACACCGTCGGGGAAGGACGACAGCTTCTCGAGGCCGTCCGCGGTGACGAGGAAGTTGTCCTCGACGCGCAGCCCGCCGCCGCCCGGCCAGTAGACGCCGGGCTCGACCGCGAGCACCATCCCGGCCTCGAACTCGCCCCCGCCCGCCTGGTGCGGGTACGGCGGCTCGTGCGCCCGAGCGCCGACGCCGTGGCAGATCGGGTGCGTCGGCTGCCCCGCATGGCCGAGGGAGGCGATCCGCTCCCGCACGCCGCGGTCGAGCTCGGCCATCGAGGCTCCCGGCCGGATGAAGTCGAGCGCCCACTCGTAGACGGCCGTCAGTTGCTGCTCCAGCTCCTCGTAGTCGTCGCGCAGCTGTGAGAGGACGAGGTTCTTCGTGTGGTCGGCCCAGTAGCCGTCGGCGCAGACCCAGATCTCGAACAGGACGGGCTCGCCCTCGACCACCGGCAGGGCGCCGGTCGCGGTGAAGGTCTTGATCCCCCGCCCGGCCCAGACGAGCGAGAAGGGCAGCGCGAGCTCGACCTTGCCGCCCCAGCCGGTTCCCTCGCCGTGGACGAAGCCCTGCCAGAGCGCCGCTGCCTCGGCTTCTCTCATCCCGGCCCGCAGCTCGCCCCGGACGTGCTCCATCGCCGCGGCGGCGATCTCGTTCGCGAGCCGGAGGCGCTCGATCTCCTGGTCGGTCTTGACCGAGCGCGCCCGGACGAGGAGCGGCGTCGCGTCAACCGCCTCCGGGAAGGCGTCGAACCACGCCCGGGTGAACGTCGTCGGCTCCCCGACCATGCGGTCGGAGGCCTGCGTCCCGAGCGAGAGCTCGATGCCGACGCGGCGGTAGGGCCGGGCCGCCTCGAGTGCCGCGTCGAGCGTCCGCGCGAACGGCGGCCGCGGATCCTCGGGGTGGTAGCCGCGGATCAGCCGCACGTCCTCGGTCCAGGCCGTGCGCGCGGCGTCCTCCTCCGACGCCTCGATCGTGATCAGCGCCGGCTCGCCCTCGCGCGGGAAGACGCAGGCGTCGTAGCCCTTCATCCCCCAGAAGTTCGTCAGGTAGACGACGTCGTCGGGCGCGCGGACGACGAGCGCGTCGAGCTCCTGCTCGGCCATCAGGGCGCGGACGCGGTTCAGCTTCGCGTCGTCGCGGGCCCATGTCACACGTCATCGCCCCAGGGGCGGATGCGGGGCGGTGCCGGCCTGCCGTGACCCTCCCGCCACGAGACGACGGGATTCCGGAGCACGCCGATCCGCTCGATCTCGGCCTCGATCACGTCGCCCGGCTTGAGGTAGAGGCGGCGGCGCTCCTCCTCCGACTTGAAGCCGGCGACCCCGGCGACCGTGCCCGTCGAGAGGACGTCTCCCGCGCTGTAGCCGAGCGCGGAGAAGTTGCTCAGGATCTCCGGGATCGTCACGCTCATGCGGCTCGAGTGCGACTCCTGGCGCTTCTCGCCGTTGACGCGGAGCTCCATCGCGAGGTCGTGCGGGTCGGGGATCTCGTCCGGCGTCACGATCCAGGGGCCGAGCGGGCAGAAGGTGTCGATCGCCTTGCAGAAGCTGAACACGCCCGAGCGCATCTCGCCCCGCTGGATGTCGCGGGCCGTGATGTCGTTGAAGATCACGTAGCCGCCGATGTAGTCCTCGGCCTCCTCCGGCCCGAACCACTTGCCCGCCTTCCGCAGCACGACGGCGAGCTCGAGCTCGTAGTCGAGCTCCTCGGTCAGGTGCTCGGGGTAGATCACCGGCTCGTCGGGGCCGACGATCGCGTCGACGTTCTGGAAGAAGTTGATCCACGGCGCGATCCGGTGCGACCAGTCGACGTTCTTCGACTCCTCCTCGTGCTCCCGGAAGTTGCCGGCCGTGTGGAAGAACTTCTTCGGCACGATCGGCGCCTCGAGCTTCGCCTCCGCGAGCGGCGTCCGCCGGTCGCTCTCGTGCGCCCCCCCGAGCTGGAAGTACTCGAGCATCGAGCGCACATTGAGCTCGACGATCTCCTCGCCGTCGACCCTCCCCACCTTCCCGCCGTCGTACGTGACGAGCTTCACGAGGCGACCCCGCAGACGGCCGTCGCGACGCGCGCGTAGACCTCGGCCGTCTTGACGAGCGCGTCGATCTCGAGGTTCTCGCCGAGCTCGACGTCCATCAGCCCGGTCGAGGCGCCGTAGTTGACGGTCGGGACGCCGTACCGGGTGAGGGCTGACGCATCGCTGAACCAACGCGTGACGTCGCGGCCCGGCGCCTCGCCCCAGACCTCCTCGTGCGCGGCGTCGATCGCGGCGACGAGCTCGTGCCCCTCCTCGATCTCGGCGCCCGGCGCGGTCACGTAGACCTCGCCCTCCACCCCGTAGGCGGGGAACCGCTCCGCCAGCCCGCGCACCATCTCCAGCACCTCGCGCCGCGCCGCCGCCATCGGCTTCGTCGGCGGCACGCGCACGTCGAGGAAGAGGTCCGTGTGGTGCGGCGTGCGGGAGACACGCCAGCCGAAGCCTCCTTCGATCGCACCGACATTGACGATCGCCTTCGCGCCGCGGTAGCTGTTCGCGGGGTCGCCCTCCCACTGGGGGATCCACTCGAGCACCGCGTCGAGCACCTCACGCGCCCGCAGGATCGAGTTGGACGCGCGCCGCCCCTCGCTGAACGCCGTGTGGATGAAGTCGCCGCGGACGCGGATCCGCAGCCAGAGCGCGCCGAAGTGGCCGAGCACGACCTTGCCCTCGGTCGGCTCGCCGAGCAGGCACATGTCGGCGACCCCGCCGTGCGAGACGAGATAGCGCGTGCCGGCGGCATAGCCGCGGTACTCCGCCCCCTGCGCCTCGCCCTGCGCGGTCTTCTCGATCTCGCCGCAGACGGCTGCGATGAGCAGGTCGCCCTGCAGGCGCACGCCGGCGTCCTGCAACGCCCGCGCCGCCTCGAGGTAGCAGGCGAGCGCGCCCTTCATGTTCGAGACGCCGAGCCCGTAGAGCCGGCCGTCGCGCTCGAACGCCTGCGGCTGGAAGCCGGGGACGCCGCGCAGCCACGGCTCCCGTCCCGAGTACGACGTGTCCATGTGCCCGTTGAACATGAGCGAGCGGCCGCCCCCTGCTCCCGGGCGGATCCCGAGCACGTTCGCGCGGCCCTCCTCCACCTGCTGCCACTGGATGCGCAGCCCGAGCTGCTCCATCAGCTCCGCCACGAGGCGCGCGAGCGGCTCCTCGTCGCCGGTGAAGCTCGGCACGCCGATCAGCCGCGAAGCGGTCTCGACGAGCCGGTCGCGGTCGATCCGAACGCCGGTCAAGCGGCGGCCCTCTCGAGCCGAGCGAGCCATTCGTGTCCAGGGTGCACGCGCTCGAGCGCGGTGCGCAGCCAGTCGCGACGCGGCGCATCGAGCCGCGGCAGCGCGGCCTCGAAGTCGGCCCGATTCTTCGGCTGGCCGACGTGCTTCGCCTTGAAGAGCAGCACGATCTCCGGGCGACCGTACGGGATCCCGTCCGCCGTCCACTCGACGACCTGCCCGTACGGCAGCCGGATCGCAGGCTCGCGGCGGCAGATCCACGTCCCGCCGTCCGAGGGCTCGCGGAACAGGTCGAAGCGCCACTTCCCGCTGGACGGCTCGCGAATCCACGTCTGGTGCGTGTCCATGAGCCGGTCTCGGGCCGCTGCCAGCGGCGTTACCTCGGGTGGGGTGACGACGAAGATCTCAAACCCGGCGAGGGCGTCAGAGAGCTCGTCGAAGCGCGTCTTGGGCACCGCAACCTCGAGGTCCTCGTGGTCGCGGTGCTCGCCGCCGAGGAAGAGGTCGATCGCCCATCCGGCCGCGACGTACCACGGCAGCTCGACGCCTGCGAGCAGCTCGGCGACCCGCTCCGGCCGCCAGGGCTCCCACTGCGAGACGTCGGACTCGAACGCGCTCATCGGATTCGAGCTCACTCGACGGCAAGCCCCGCTTCGACCCAGCCCTCGTAGCCGCCGACGAGGTCGCCGGCGTCCACGCCGAGCGAGGCGAGCGAGGCGGCGGCGAGGCTCGAGGAGTAGCCCTGCCCGCAGACGAGCACGAGCCGCCTCCCCGCCAGTGCCGGCTCGTGCCACTCCGACGTCGGATCGGCCCGCCACTCGAGCACGGAGCGCGGGACGTGCACCGACCCCGGGATGACTCCCGTCCGCGTGCGCTCGTCCTCGGAGCGGAGGTCGACGAGCAGCACCTCCGGCGCCGTGAACGCCTCCTGCGGCGTGTAGCGCACGATCCGCGACCGCGCCTCGGCCAGCATCTCGTCGACCCTGCTCATCGCACGTGCGGCAGGACCTTCTCGCCGAAGAGGCGGATCTGCTCCCGCCGGTCCTCGCCCCACAGCTCGAGCATCACATGCGAGCAGCCGGCCTCACGGTACTCCTCGATCGCCTCGATGCAGTCGGCGGGCGTGCCGGCGATCGGGCGGCACTTGTCGAGGAGCGCGTCGGAGACCTGCGCCTTCGCGGCGAGCCGGCCGCCCTGCTCCATCGCCTCGGCGACGGGGCGGATCTCGTCCTGCTCGATGCCGGCGAGGTCGAGCAGCGTGTCGGCCGAGCCCTGGATGTTCTGCACCTTGTTCGCCAGGTACATGCCGGCGATCTCGCGGGCGCCGTCGCGGCCCGCGTCCCGGTCGGTCTCGTGGATCGAGGCGACGACCGTGCAGCCGAGGTCGATCTCGGAGCCGACGTTGCCGCGCGAGTAGCGGACGAAGGCGGGAGTCGTGATCGACGGCGTCAGGCAGCCGTCGGCGATCTCGCCTGCGAGCTGCTGCATCTTCGGCGCCGTCGCCGCGACGTAGACCGGCGGCACCTCGCGCGGAGCGTGCGCGTCGGCGGCGAGCGCCGGCACGTCGGCGCTCCACGTGTCGCCGTCGTAGGAGAAGCGCTCCCCCGAGAGAACGCCGCGGACGATCGTGACGGCGTCGCGCATCGGGCCGAGGGTCTTCCTCGTCTGCGTCTTCGTGTTGTTGAGGAAGATCTTCGAGGTCCCGAAGCCGAGGATGAACCGGCCGGGCCCCGCAGCCTCCTGCACGACCCGCGCGTCCATCGCCGCCTGCACCGGATGGCGCGTCGAGGCGGCGATGATCCCCCAGCCGATCGTCAGCCGCTTCGTCTCCCGCGCCATCAGCGCGCCGACGCCCGAGGAGGAGCGCGCCTCCATCCCGTGCTTGCGCCACCACGGATAGGCCTCGGCGAGCCAGATCGTGTCCAGCCCCGCCTCGTCCATCGCGCGCGCCGAGCCGAGCATCTCGTCGAGCGGCTCCATCGTCAGCTGCATGACGCCGATCCGGAACGGAGGCGCCATCAGCTGGGGAGCCCGTCCCGGGATGACGTTCGCTGATCTGGGCGCGATGGGCGAGTGCGATGCAAGGACGCAGGAAGCCCCGATAGCGGTGTCTCTATCGGGGCGACCGAGGACGCCGCGGCGCGCCGCCCAGCGCGGCCAGGCGGCACAACGCTCATTCCGGGGCGGGCTCCCTGCCCAGCGCCTCCTGCACCTGCGCTTCGAGCGCGCCGAGCACGTGCTGCACCTGCTGGTTGACGATCGGCTGGAGCACGCGCTGTCCCATCGAGCCGACCGGTCCCGCGATCTTCACGTCCGCCGTCCACGCCATCGCCGTGCCGCCGTCGGACGCGTCGCCGAGCGTGAAGGACGTCTGCATGCTCATCATCGCGCCGACGCCGTTGCCCTTGATCGCGAGCTGCGCGAACTCCGGTGCGCGCTCGGAGACCTTCTCCATGTCGACCTTCATCTTCAGGCCGCCGAGGCCGAGCGGGATCTTCACGTTCGCCGTCCAGCGCCGGTCGTCGTGGATGTCGAAGCTCTCCACGCCGGGCATCGTCTTCGCCATCGAGGCCGGGTCGTTGAGCACCTGCCAGACCGTCTCGCGCGGAGCCGCGAACGTCCGCTCGCCGGAGAGGTTCATGCCCGTGACTCCTGCAGCATCTGCCAGACGCGCTCGTACGGGTTGTGGCTGTCCGTGACAACGGTGCCGGTCGCGTCCTGGATCGCCGCGCAGATCGCGTGGATGCCCGCACCGCCACCCTCACCCATCCCCTTCGTGCCGAGCGGCGTGAACGGCGACGGGCTCTCGATCGCGCCGGTGGCGAGGGGCGGCAGGTCGAGCGCGTGCGGCACGTGGTAGTCGTAGAAGTTGGGCGTGAGCAGGTTCCCGTCCTCGTCGTAGGCGTAGACCTCGTGCATCGCCGCGCCGATCGCGTGCGCTGTCGCGCCCATCACCTGGCCCTCGACGATCTGCGGATTGATCCGCTTGCCGCAGTCGTCCACCGCCGCGTAGTCGACGAGCTCGTACCAGCCGGTCTCGGGGTCGATCTCGACGACCGCGACGTGCACCTGCGCCGCGTAGGTGAGGGTGAGGTTGCCGAACTTCCGCTCGAGGTCGGGAACCTCGAACGGCGGCCGGTAGACGTAGCGGCAGTTGAGCGTGACGTCGAGGTCCTCCGGCAGGCCCGCGTTGTTCGCGTTGATGATCGCGCCGCACGCCATGAAGGGGAGGAACGCGTCCGGGTTGTCCTTGATCCGGACGCCGCCGCCGGCGAGCTCGAGCTGCTCCGCGGGCACGCCGCCGAACACCGCGCCGGCGAGCTGCTTGATCTCGCTCGCGAGCATCTCGGTCGCGCCCTTCACCGCCCCGAGCCCGGTGACCGCGAACTGGCTCGCGTACGTGCCGGAGAAGCCCGCGTGCGAGTTCCAGTAGCTGTCGTGGCCCGCTCGGACGCGGACGTCGTCGACGGAGCAGTTGAGGATGTCGGCGACGACCTGCGCCGCCGTCGTCTCGTGGCCCTGGCCCTGCGGCGTCGTGCCGAGCGTGACGACGATCTCGCCGAAGATGTCGAGCTTGACCGTCGCGACCTCGTTGTTGCCCGAGAACTGGAGCTCCGGGTTGATCATCCGGGACTGGCCGAAGTTGTTCGTCCCGGAGTCGAGGGTGGAGCCGATCCCGACGCCGAGCAGCTTGCCGCGCTCCTGGGCCTCGGCGCGCCGCGCGGGCATCGAGTCCCAGTCGATCAGCTCGAGCGCGAGGTCGAGCATCGCGGCGTAGTCGCCGGAGTCGTAGACGCAGCCGTTCGGCGTCTCGTACGGCATCTCGTCGGCACGGACGTAGTTTCGCTTCCGCACCTCGACCGGATCGAGGCCGAGCTCGCGGGCGACGATGTCGATCACGCGCTCGGTGAACCAGAGGTGCTGCATGCGCGAGTAGCCGCGGTTCGGCGAGACGGGCGCCTTGTTCGTCGCCACCTGCGTGAAGTCGACCTCGACGTGGCGCCAGCGGTACATGCCGGGCGTGACCTGCGCCCAGATCACGCCGCCGAGCGGCTCGTAGCGGAGCCAGGCGCCGGCGTCGTCGAGCGCCTTCGTCCGGAAGCCGAGCAACGTCCCGTCGTCCTTCACGGCGACCTCGGTGTCCTGGAACCAGCGCTCGTTCCCGTGGGACATGGACAGGTGGAAGTCCGTCCGCCACTCCGTCCACTGGATCGGCCGGTTGAGCTTGCGCGAGAGCAGGCAGCAGACGACGAGCTGCGGATGCGAGGTGATCTTGTTGCCGAAGCCGCCGCCGATGTCCTGGGTGACGAAGCGGAGCTTGTCGAGCCCGACCCCCATCGCCGGACCCATCATGATCGCCGCGAAGCCGGGGAACTGGTTGTTCGTGTGGATCGTCCACTGGCCGATGCCGCGGTTGAACTCGACGAGCGCCCCGTCGCACTCGAGGGGCGTCGAGTTGAAGCGGTGGAAGTGGAGCTCCGGGATCTGTACGACCCGGTCGGCCTCGGCGAAGGCGGCGTCGAGGTCGCCCCACGAGTAGAGGCCGCTCCACATGAGGTTCCCGCCGGCGTCGTCGTGGAGGACCGGCGCGTCGGCGTCTTGCGCTCGGCGAGCGTCGACGAGCGCAGGCAACGGCTCGTAGTCGACCTCGACGAGCTCGGAGGCGTCGCGGGCGAGCTCGCGCGTCTCGGCCACGACCGCGACGACCGGCTCGCCGACGTACCGCACCTTGCCGACCGCGAGCGAGTAGTCCTTGATGTTCGCGCCCGGAACGCTCGAGATCTGGAAGAACGGCTCGGTCAGCGCCGCGGCCTCCTCGCCCGTGAGGGTGCCGTAGACGCCCTCCACCGCCTCGGCGGCCGAGACGTCGACCCGGGTGATGTGGGCGTGCGCGTACGGGCTGCGCACGAAATGGAGGTAGCCCATCCCGTGCCGCTTGACGTCGTCGACGAAGACGCCCTCGCCCTGCAGGAGCCGCTTGTCCTCCTTGCGCGGGACGCTCTGGCCGCCCCAGCCCTTCTGCACCTCGGTCGGAGCCGGCGCGACCGTCGTGGTGGAGCCTTCGGTCACTGTGTCGCTGGCTCCGACGTCGGCAAAGCCGACGCCTCCGCCTCTAGATGCTCCGTCGAGCCTACGCATCTGCCACCGCCTTGACGGCATCGACGATGTTCCAGTAGCCCGTGCAGCGGCAGATGTTCCCCTGCAGCGCCTTGCGGATCTCGTCCTCGGACGGGCTTGGATTCTCGCGCAGCAGCGCCGTCGCGCTCATCAGCATCCCGGGTGTGCAGTAGCCGCACTGGAGCGCGTGGTGCTCGTTGAACGCCTGCTGGAGCGGCGTCAACTCGTCGCCCTCGGCGAGTCCCTCGACCGTCTCGATGCTCGCGCCGTCGGCCTGGACGGCGAGGAGCATGCAGCTCTTCACGAGCACGCCGTCGAAGATGACCGAGCAGGCGCCGCAGTTGCCGGTGTCGCAGCCGACGTGGCTGCCGGTCAGGTCGAGGTCGTCGCGGAGGAAGTGGATGAGGAGCTTGCGCGGCTCGACGTCGCGCTCGTACGTCGTCCCGTTGACGGTGACCGAGACGTCCATCAGCGCGCTGCCGCCTCCTGGGCGGCTCGAGCGGCGAGCACCGCGGCGAGGTGCGCCCGGTACCCGGAGGAGGCGTGAACGTCGGAGGGCGGGTTCAGGCCGGCGGCGCGGACTGCGTCGGCCACCGCGTCCGGCGACTCGGCCGTGACGAGGACCGGTACCGCGTCGACGCAGCCGAGCACGACGCGGACGGCGCCGTTGACACTTGCGGCCGCGTTGACGATGCACGTCCCGTCGGCGCCGAGCGTGACGGCGGCAAAGCCGTCGTGGCGGCCCGCGGGAATCGTGATTCGCGTCAGCAGTTCGCCCAGCCCGACCGCCGTCATGTAGACGCCGAGGAAGAACTCCTCCGCCGGCACCTCGCGCTCGCCGTTCGCACCGACGATGGTCATTCGGGCGCCGGTCGCGACCATGAGCGGCGGGAGATGGTTCGTCGGGTCGTTCGAGCAGACGTTGCCGCCGATCGTGCCGCGGTTCCGCACCTGCACGTCGGCGATCTGGGCGCAGACCTCCGCGAGGATCGGGCGCGCCTTCGCCTCTGCCGAGGCGACGATCTGCGTGTACGTCGTCATCGCCCCGATCGTCAGCGTCCCGTCCCCGGCGAGCTCGATCCCGCGCAGCTCGTCCAGCCCGTTCAGGTCGACGAGCTGGTCGGGCGACGCGGCCCGCGCCTTCATCACGTTGATCAGCGTCTGGCCGCCGGCGAGCGCCCGGGCGCCGTCGTTGGCGGCGAGGAGCTCCAGCGCCTCGCCGACCGATCTCGGTTTCGCGTACTCGACCTCGCGCAGGAGCACGCGTCGATCCTACAGAGACGCGTGAATCCGGGCCTTGGCTTCCTTCAGCCGTCCGCCGGCGCGGCCCGCTCGAACGGCGAGGATCTCCGCGAGCATCGAGAGCGCGGTCTCGGCGGGCGTGCCCGCCCCGATGTCGAGCCCGCTCGGCCCGGCGATCCGGTCGAGGTCGGCCTCGGTCACGCCGCGCTCGACCAGGAGGCCGCGCCGCCGCTCCTGGTTGCGCCGCGAGCCGAGGGCGCCCACGTAGAAGGCGTCGGTGCGCAGGGCGGCCTCGAGCAGCGGCAGGTCGAACTTGTCGTCGTGCGTGAGGACGAGGAGGGCGGTGTCGGCGTCCGGCCGCACCTGCGCGAGGGCCTCCTCCGGCCAGAGGAGGAGCAGCTCGTCGGCGCTCGGGATCCGCTCCCGGGTCGCGAAGCTCGCCCGCGCGTCGGCGACGACGGTGCGCCAGCCGAGCAGCTTCGCCGCGCGGCAGAGGGCCTCCGCCGTGTCGACGGCGCCGTAGACGAAGAGCCGCGGCGGCGGGGCGAGCACGTCGGCGAAGACCGTGCGCTCGTCGAGCTCGAGCACATGGCTACGGCCGCGGCGGCGCGCGTCCCGCTCGAGCTCGGGGTCGTGGAGCCGCTCGCCGATCCCCGGGCCGGCGACGACGGTGAGGGTCACTTCGGGCCGCTCCGCATCCTCCAGCTCCTCGACGAAGACGTCGATCTCGCCGCCGCAGGGGAGGCCCACGCCGAAGGCCATCTCGTCGGTGATCCCGTACGTGAGGAGCCGGGGAGCGCCGCCGGCGAGCACCTCCTGCGCCGCGAGCACGACGTCGGTCTCGACGCAGCCGCCCGAGACGGAGCCGGCGAGCTCGCCCCGCTCGCCCACCGCGAGCTTCGCGCCGACGGGGCGCGGCGCCGAGCGGCGGGTGGCGACGACCGTGGCCAGCGCGACACGGCCGCCTTGCGCGAGCCAGCGTGCCGCCTGCGAGAGCGCCTCGTCCATGAGGTTCAATCTAGCCGTGCCGGAGCATCGCGACCGTGAGCGCCTGCGAACGACCTTCGGCTCGGTCCCGGATCTGTACGACCGGGCGCGGCCCGGGTATCCCGCCGCCGTGTTCGACGACCTCGCCGAGCTCGCCGCACTCAAGCCCGGCTCGCGCGTCCTCGAGATCGGACCGGGGACGGGCAAGGCAACGGTGGAGCTCGCGCGGAGGGGCTACGCCGTCACCGCAGTCGAGCTCTCGCCGGACCTTGCGGAGATCGCCAAGACGCAACGTCCCGAAGGCCACGATCGAGGTCGCGAACTTCGAGGAATGGGAGCCCTGGGAAGCTGGGTTCGATGCGGTGACCGCGTTCGCTGCCTTCCACTGGATCGCCCCGGAGCTGCGCTACACCAAGCCCGCACGACTCCTCCGCCCGGGCGGCGCGCTCGCGGTGGTGCACGGTCACCACGTCCTTCCGGACGACGGTGATCCGTTCTTTGCCGAGGTACAGGAGGACTACGACGCGGTCGTTCCGCATCCGGACAACCGCGCGCCCGAGCATCCGGAGGAGGTCGGCAGCGAGTGGGGAGACGAGTTCCGCGCCTCGGAGCTCTTCGATCGCGTCGAGGAGCTGCGTCGCATCGACGCGCTCGCGTACACCGCCGACGAGTACGTCGCCGTGCTCGGCACGTTCTCGGACAATCTCGTCCTGCCCGCGGAGCAGCGGGAGGAGCTCTTCCGCCGCATCCACGAGCGCATCGCCGCGCGCCCCGGCGGCACCGTCACGAAGCACCAACTGCTGATGCTGACCGTCGGCCGTCGAATGGGCTGACCGCCACCGGCCGTCGACTAGCGGCCGAGGTAGGCCTTGCGGAGATCCTCGTGCTCGCGAAGCTCGCCGGCCTTGCCCTCGAGGACGAGCCGTCCGGTCGAGAGGACGTAGCCGCGGTCGGCAATCGAGAGCGAGACGTTCGCGTTCTGCTCGACGACGAGCATCGCGACGCCCGACTCGTGCACCTGCCCGATGATCTCGAAGCTCCGCTCGACGAGGATCGGCGCGAGGCCCATCGACGGCTCGTCCATCAGGAGCAGCTTCGGCTTCGCCATCAGCGCCCGGCCCATCGCGACCATCTGCTGCTCGCCGCCGGAGAGCGTGCCCGCGAGCTGCGAGCGCCGCTCGTGGAGGAGCGGGAACAGGTCGTAGACGCGGTCGAAGTCCTCCTTCGAGCCGCCGCCGTAGAGGTAGGCGCCCATCTCGAGGTTCTCGAGCACGGTCATCGGCGCGAACAGGCGCCGATTCTCCGGGACGATCGCCATCCCCTTGCGGATCCGGTAGCTCGTCGTGCGCCGCGTCACGTCCTCACCCCGGAAGTGGACGGCCCCGTTGCGCGGCTCGACGATGCCGAGGATCGTCTTCAGCGTCGTCGACTTGCCCGAGGCGTTGCCGCCGAGAAGGCAGACGAGCTCGCCCGGACCGACCTCCAGGCTCAGCCCCTGGAGGATGTGGATCGGCCCGTAGTACGTGTCGACGGCCTCCAGCCGCAGCAGGGGCTCGGGCTCCGCTCCGTTGCCGCCGCTCACTTCGTCGCCGTCGCCTTCGTGCCGAGGTACGCCTCGACCACGCGCGGGGCGGTCGCCACGTGCGCGAACGATCCCTCCGCGATCTTCACGCCGTGGTCGAGGGCGATGACACGGTCGGAGATGCCCTCGACGACGTGCATGTCGTGCTCGATCACGAGGATCGTGTAGCCGCCCTCTTCGCGCAGCCTCCCGATCAGCTCGGTGATCTCGTGCGTCTCGACGGGGTTCATCCCCGCGGCCGGCTCGTCGAGCAGCAGCAGCCGTGGCTTCGTCGCCGTCGCCCGCGCGATCTCGAGCCGGCGCCGGTTCGCGTACGAGAGGCTGTACGCCGGCTGGTCCCAGCGGTAGCCCATCAGGCGCTGGCCGAAGAACCCGAGCCGCTCCTCGGCGAGCTGCGCGATCTCCGCCTCCTCCCGCCGCATGCCGGGGGTGCGGAGGATCGAGCGCCAGATCCCCGCTCGCGTGTGCGAGTGAGCCGCGGCCATGACGTTCTCCTTGACCGTCATGTTCAGGAACAGCCGGAGCGTCTGGAACGTCCGCGCGATCCCACGCGCCGTGATCCGGTGCGGCTCGAGGCCGACGATCGAGGTGCCCTCGAAGACGATGTCGCCGGCGTCGGGGGGTAGATGCCGGTGATGAGGTTGAACAGCGTCGTCTTGCCGGCGCCGTTCGGACCGATCACGCTCACGATCTCGCCCGGGTCGACGTGGAGGTCGAGCTCGGAGATCACGGTCAGCCCGCCGAAGCGCTTCGAGACCTGCTGCAGCTCGAGCAGCGCCACTAGACGATCTCCACCTTCGCGGTGCCGAGCAGACCCTGCGGCCGTGCGTTCATCAGCACGATCAGGATCGCGCCGATGAGGATCAGGCGCGTGATGCTCGGCTCGACGACGAGCCGGTTCTCCCAGACGAACGCCGCGAGGTAGAGCGTCGGCACGAGCGCGAGGTCGCGCTGCCAGCCGTGGAGAAGCGTCAGCCCGAGCACCGCGAGGATGAGGACGACGAACATCATGTTGCCGATCTGCTTCGGGTCGGACGGGAGCACGACCCAGCTGCCGAGCCCGCTGCCGAGAACGCCGCCGACGGCGGCCTGCCCCGTGACGGCCGACGAGGAGATCGCGGACACGATCGCGTGGACGACGAAGCCGAACGCGATCGTCCCTCCGACCACGGCCGCGAGCCGCTGCCACGGGCGCATCCGCAGGACGAGCCCGAGTGCGACCACCGTGTAGAAGACCCAGGTCGCATGGTCAGGCGTGCGCAACACCTCGAGTGAGATGTTGACGACGAGCGCGCCGACGATCACGCCGCCCAGGCTTCCCGCGCCGCCGAGGATGAGCATCGAGTAGACGATGATCAGCGTCGGCACGTCGAAGTCGGTCGCAAAGGCGGCCGTGTTCAACGCGACGAAGACCGTGCCGGCGATCCCCGCGACCGCCGCACCGACGACGAAGGCGACGAGCTTCAGCCGGTTGACCGGGATCCCCATCAGCTCGGCGGCGAGCGAGTCCTCGCGCAGCGAGCGCCAGGCTCGGCCGGTACGGGACCGGTCGACGAGATACATGGCGACGAGCGCGCCCATGAACACGATCAGCGCGAGGTAGTAGTAGCCCTGGAGCGACTGGATGCTCTGCCCGAAGACGTGCCAGGGGTCGACGTTCGGGATCCCGTTCGGGCCGCCGGTGAGGTCGTAGGGCCGAGTGAGCCCGAGGAACGAGATCCGCTCCCCGTTCGTGTAGACGGCGACGAAGAGCTGCCCGAAGAAAAGGGTCACGATCGCGAGGTAGTCGCCGACGAGCCGTCGCGACGGCAGGGCCACGAGCAGCCCGAGGAGCGCGGTCGCGACCACGACGAGCGGGACGACTGCGAGCGCGCTCCAGTGCAGGCCGAACTTCGGCGAGGCGAGCATCGCGTAGCCGTAGGCCGCGAAGCCGAAGAAGGCGACGTAGCCGAGGTCCAGCAGCCCCGCGTAGCCGACGGCCACGTTCAGGCCGAGGGCGAGAAGCATGTAGATCAGCGTGTCGAAGCCGACGCGGATGAAGTAGCCGTTGCTCGTCAGCGCCGGCAGAAGCGCCGCGACGACGCCGAAGCCGAGATAGAAGCCGAGGGGCGGCAGCCGTTGGAACTCGTGCGCGAGCCGGCCGAGCTGCGTGCGCCCGGCATGCGTCGCCACCCACTCGTCGGCGCCGATCCGCGGCGTCTGCGCGTCGTCCGGGCCGTCCGTGCCAGCCGGTACGGGCGGGATCTCGTTGCCGCCGCCGCTCATCGGGAAGCCTCGGCCCGATGAGCGGGTGGAGGGGGCGTGGGAGAGCCGGGACGGTCCCCAGCGAGCCGGAGGCGAGCGACGCTCATACCTTCTGCGTCACCGCGCGCCCGAGCAGGCCGCTGGGTCGGACGATGAGGACGGCAATCAGGATCGCGAAGACGATCGCGTCGCTGAACGTCGAGGAGATGTAGCCGATCGAGAACGACTGCGCCAGCCCGATCACGAGCCCGCCGAGCACCGAGCCGGGCAGGTTCCCGATCCCTCCGACGACGGCCGCGATGAACGCGTACAGGCCCGCCGTGAAGCCCATGTACGGCCAGACCTGCTGGTACGCGAGCCCGTTGAAGACACCCGCCGCGCCCGCGAGCGCCGAGCCGATGAAGAACGTCGCCACGATGACCCGGTCGACGTCGATGCCCATCATCGCCGCCGCCTCGCGGTCGAACGACGTCGCACGCATCGCCTTGCCGAGCTGCGTCCGCTGCACGAACAGCGTCAGCCCGACCATGAGCACGACAGCGCCTACGACGACGACGATCTGGGCGACGCCGACGTGAACGCCGGCCGGCAGGGCAAAGCCCTCCGACCAGAGCGAGCCGCCGTCCCAGGCGAAGCTGTTATAGCTCTGGTACTGGGCGCCGAGCAGCAGCAGAGCCGCATTCTCGAGGAAGAACGACACCCCAAGCGCCGTGATGAGGGGCGCGATTCGGGGAGCGTTGCGCAACCTCCGGTACGCGAAGCGCTCGATCATCACGCCGAGCAGGCCGCCGCCGAGCATCGCGGCGAGGAACATCAGGATCAGAAGCACCCAGACGTTGACGGACAGTGACTGGGCGCCGCCGAGCACCGTCAGAATCCCGAAGCCGATGAACGCGCCGACCATGTAGATGTCGCCGTGCGCGAAGTTCAGGAGCTTCAGGATCCCGTACACCATCGAGTACCCGAGCGCGATCAGGGCGTACACCGCGCCGTGCGTGATGCCGGACACGAGCTCGGTGAGGAACAGGTTCCAGTTCATGCCAGCGAACGGACGGGGCGGGACCGCCTCACACGGCGGCCCCGCCCTGCCCGGATGGAGCTAGGAGACCGTGACGTACTTTCCGTTCTCGATCTTGAAGATGTGGAACTTCGCACCCTTCACGTCGCCGTTGGGCGTGAACTGCATCGTCCCGCCGAGCAGCGCGTTCATGATGTCCACCTTCGGGATCTGGGCCCGGACGGTCGCGCGCGTCGCGCTCCCGTTCTGGCAGGCCGCGGTGATCGCCTCCGCGAGAATGTTCGCGATCTCGTAGTTCGGAGCGCCGAACGGACTCGTCGCGCCGGGGAACTCCTTGTGGAACCCGTCCACGATCGCCTTCTTCGACGCGATCGTCGTCACGTCCGGGGCGAAGAACGAGATGTAGCTCCCGCTCACGTTGAAGTTCTTCGAGTCGAACGTGCCGTCCGACCCGAACACGACGGCCGACTTGCCCTGCGACTTCATCTGCTGCGCGAAGAGCTGCGCCTCCGAGGAGAGCTGGAACGGCAGGAACACGACCTTCGTGCTCGAGCCGATCTTCGCGATCAGCGACGAGAAGTCGGTTGCCTTCTGGCTCACCGACTCGCGGTCGACGTTGACGCCCTTCGCCTTCAGGCTCTTCTGGACGATGTCGGCGAGCCCGGTCGAGTACGACTCCTGGTCGTCCACGACCATGACCGAGTCGCCCTTCTTCACACCGAGGTTCGACATCATGTACGCGGCGTCCGTCGGGCCCTGCACGCCGTCGTTCGGGACGTCGCGGAAGAAGTAGCCCTTCAGGCTCCCGTCCGTCAGCGAGACACGCGTAGCCGAACCCGAGATGAAGGCGAGACCCGCCTTCTTCAGGATCGGCGCCACCGCCTCGACCACGTCGCTGCCTGCCGGCCCGATCACAGCCACGATGGACTTGTCCGACGCGAACTGCTGCGCGACGGTCGAGCCCTGCTTGGGATCGAGCTGCGTGTCGCCCTGCGTGAGCTTCAGCTTCGGCGTGTGCGACTTGTTCCACTGGTCGACGAAGTACTGCGCCCAGTGCAGCTGATCGCCGCCGATCGAGGCCGCAGGCCCCGTGATCGGTCCCATGAAGCCGATCGTGACGGTGCCGCAACCACTCGCGGCGGTCGTCGCCGTGCTTGAGCCACCGCCGCCGCCACCGCCGCATCCGGCAGCGAAGACAGCCAGCGCCACGACGAGCGGGGCACCGATTACAACCCTCCTACGCATCCAGCCTCTCCTTCGTCTCGGGGGGTGTCGAGTACGGCGTTCCTGTCGTTGCCCTCAACGCCAGGCACGCGGTAATAGGGAAAACGATCGTACGCGGACGTACCCGCGAATAGCAAGCCGCATCGGTCGGTTAGGCTGCGCATTGCGTGGATCACTATCACCTGGACAGCGCGGACGCGCAGCCCACGGCTGCCGGCGGCATCGAGACGCGCACCCTGTTCGGACCTGCTCGCGGCTGCGAAGTCTTCGAGCAGCGCCTGCTGCACTTCGCCGACACGACGGAAGACCGACTCGACGGCGAGCGCGACGAGGTGCTCTACGTCCTCGAGGGTCGGGGGCGGGCGACCATCGGCGGCGAGACCCATGCTCTCGAGCCGGGAGCGGCCGCTTTCGTGGCGCGCGGAACGCCCTGGCGCGTGGAGTCCTCCACGGACCTGCGGCTGCTCTCCGTCCTCGTCGCGGAGCCGCTGCCCGCAGGCGCCGCGCAGGCGTTCGTCGCGAGCGGCGAGCGGGGCAGCGCGACCGCGGGACGCGAGTTCGAGCTGCTCGCGCGACCGGAGCACGGCTGCGCCTCGGTGACCCAGTTCGTCGGGCACATCCCGACGGGTCGTGCCCCGGATCACTTCCACCGCTACGACGAGGTCGTCTACGTGCTCGCCGGCGAAGGAGCGCTCCACATCGGCGGAGAGAGCGCATCGCTGCGGCCGGGAACCGCGGTCCACCTGCCGGCCCGCCTCGTCCACTGCCTCGAGAACTTCGGCCCCGGCGAGATGCGCGTGCTCGGCGTCTTTCGCCCCGCCGGCTCCCCGGCGGAGGCCTACTACCCCGACGGCGCGGCCGCCGCGGTGGCCTAGAGTCCAGTTCCTGATGCCGCGGATCGAGCGCACCGCCAGGGTCGGCTGGGACGGGAACGTCGCCCGCGGTACGGGCACGCTCGACGCCGCCAGCGGCACCTTCGCCCGCCTGCCCTTCTCGCTCCCGTCGCGGATCGGCGAGCCGGGCGGCAAGACGAGCCCCGAGGAGCTGCTCGCGGCGGCGCACGGCGGCTGCCTGACGATGTCGCTGGCGGGAGAGCTCACGGCCGCGGGAACTCCGCCCGGCCGGCTCGACGTGACGTGCACGATCGTCATGGACGAGATCGAGGGGCAGGGCCATCAGATCGTCGGCTCGCGGGTCGAGATCGTCGTGCACGTCGACGGGCTGGAGGAGGACGCGCTTCAGGCCGCTCTCGCGCGGGCGGACGAGGGCTGCCCGTTCTCGGCCCTGCTGAGGCGGGCAGGAGCGGACGTGCAGGTCTCCGCCCGGCTCGCGTGAGGCTGAGCGAGCTCGCAGAGGCCCGGCGAACGCACAAGGCATTCGGGCCGGAGCCCGTCCCGCGCGAGACGCTCCTCGAGTTGCTCGCCGTGGCGCGCTTCGCGCCGACGCACCACCTGAACCAGCCGTGGCGTTTCCGTGTGCTCGGCCCGGAGACGCTCGCCGAGCTGAAGCGCGTCGCCGGCGAGAAGGAGGCGGCGAAGCTCGACCGTGCTCCCACGCTCGTCGTCGCCACCGCCGCGCTCACGGGCGACCTCGAGCAGGACGAGGAGGACGTCTGCGCGACCGCGGCGGCGATCGAGCTCGTGCTCCTCGCGGCGACCGAGCGCGGGATCGCGACGTACTGGCGCACCCCGAAGGTGCTCCGCACGAAGCCGGGGCGCGAGGCGGCCGGAATCCTCCGCGGCGAGCGGTTCCTCGGCCTCCTCCACTTCGGCCCGGCCGCCCGCGAGCCGGCCCCGCGCGAGCGGGAGCCCGTCGAGCGCTACGTCGACTTCCTCCCGTAGGAAGGGCTCGCAGCGGAGCGCGCCCGCCGCGCGGGCGGCCGATCGAACGGCCGGTGGCAGCCACTGCACGTCTTCGTAACGACCGCCCTCGCCTGCCGACGCCGTTTCTCTGTGTTGCGTGACTGTTTCGTGATGGTGGCTGCCACCGGCCTCGAGGAACAGCGCGAGGGCCGGGAGACCCCACTCTCCCGGCCCTCGTTCCACGCACTCCAGCGAGCGACGCCGCAGCTTCGCGAGCTACAAGTCGAAGCGGTCGAGGCTCATGACCTTGGCCCAGGCGGCGACGAAGTCGCGTACGAACGTTTCCTCCGCGTCGTCGCAGGCGTAGACCTCTGCGATCGCGCGCAGCTGCGAGTTCGATCCGAAGACGAGGTCGACCCGGCTGCCCGCCCACATCGCGTCGCCGCTGCGGCGGTCGCGGCCCTCGAACGTCTGCTCCTCCGCCGAGACCGGCTCCCAGTCGAGGTTCGGGTCGAGCAGGTTGACGAAGAAGTCGTTCGTCAACGAGCCCGGCCGCTCCGTGAGCACGCCGACGTCGGAGCCGCCGTGGTTCGCGCCGAGGACACGAAGCCCTCCGGCGAGCACCGTCGTCTCCGGCGCAGTCAGGGAGAGCAGGCTCGCGCGGTGGACGAACAGGCGCTCCGCCGGCTGCGCCCGGCCGTCGCCGAGGTAGTTCCGGAACCCGTCCGCCTTCGGCTCGAGCACGGCGAACGAATCCGCGTCCGTCCACTCCTGCGTCGCGTCGGTGCGGCCCGGAGCGAACGGAACCTCGACCTCGTGGCCGGCGTTCCTCGCCGCCTGCTCGACCGCCGCGCAGCCGCCGAGCACGATCAGGTCGGCGAGCGAGACGCGCTTGCCGCCGCCGTTCTGGGCGGCGTTGAAGTCCCCCTGGACGCGCTCGAGCGTGGCCAGCACCGTCGCGAGCTCGTCCGGCTCGTTCACGTCCCAGCCCTTCTGCGGCTCGAGCCGGATGCGCGCGCCGTTGGCACCCCCGCGCTTGTCGCTGCCGCGGAAGGTCGACGCCGACGCCCACGCCGTCTTGACGAGCTGCGCGATCTCCAGGCCCGAGCCGAGGAGCGTCTCCTTGAGCGAGGCGATCTCCTCCGGGCCGATCAGCTCGTGGTCGACGGGCGGCACGGGGTCCTGCCAGATCTGAGGCTCGGCCGGGACGAGCGGGCCGAGGTAGCGCGTGGCCGGGCCCATGTCGCGGTGCGTCAGCTTGAACCACGCCTTCGCGAACGCGTCGGCGAGCTCCTCCGGGTTCTCGCGGAAGCGCCGGGAGATCGGCTCGTAGACCGGGTCCATGCGGAGCGCGAGGTCGGTCGTGAGCATCACGGGCGGGCGCCGCTTGGCGGGGTCGTGCGGATCCGGGACGGCCTGCTTCGCCTCGGGATCGGTCGGCTCCCACTGCCACGCGCCGGCGGGGCTCTTCGTCAGCTCCCACTCGTAGCCGAACAGCGTCTCGAAGAAGCTGTTGTCCCAGGCGGTCGGCGTCGGCGTCCACGGGCCGTCGAGCCCGCTCGTGATCGTGTCGTTGCCCTTGCCGGTGCCGTAGTCGTTCGGCCAGCCGAGCCCCATCTGCTCGAGCGGGGCAGCCTCGGGATCCGGGCCGAGGTGCTCGGGCGGCGCGGCGCCGTGCGTCTTGCCGAACGTGTGGCCGCCGGCGATGAGCGCGACGGTCTCCTCGTCGTTCATCGCCATCCGGGCGAAGGTCTCCCTGACGTCGCGGGCCGCCTTGAGCGGGTCCGGCTCGCCGTTCGGGCCCTCGGGGTTGACGTAGATCAGCCCCATCTGGACGGCGGCGAGGGGATTCGCGAGCTCCCGGTCGCCGCTGTAGCGCTCGTCGCCGAGCCACTCGGCCTCGGCACCCCAGTCGACGTTGTCCGGCTCCCAGTGTCCTCCCGACCGCCCGCAAAGCCGAAGGTCTCGAAGCCCATCGACTCGAGCGCGCAGTTGCCGGCGAGGATGAGCAGGTCGGCCCACGAGATCTTGCGGCCGTAACGCTGCTTGACGGGCCAGAGGAGCCGGCGCGCCTTGTCGAGGTTGACGTTGTCCGGCCAGCTGTTGAGGGGGGCGAAGCGCTGCTGCCCGGCGCCCGCACCGCCGCGGCCGTCGCTGATCCGGTACGTGCCGGCCGAGTGCCAGGCCATGCGGATGACGAGCGGGCCGTAGTGGCCCCAGTCGGCGGGCCACCAGTCCTGCGAGGTCGTCAGGACCTCGATCACGTCCTTCTTCAGGGCGTCGAGGTCGAGGGTCGCGAACTCGGCCGCGTAGTCGAAGTCCTCGCCCATGGGATCGCGGAACGGGTTCGGCGGCTGGAGCAGCTTCAGGTCGAGGGCGTTGGGCCACCAGTCCCGGTTCGTCCGGCCGGTGGCAGGCACGTGTCCGTTGCCGTTCGTGCCCGTGACCGGGCGTGTGCTCGTGTCGTCCATGGTCTCCTCTCTCAGTGCCGGCAGTCGGGGCAGCGCCCCCAGTAGATGACCTCGGCCTCGTCGATCTCGAAGCCCTTGCCGTCGACCGGCACGAGGCACGGCGCGGAGCCGACCGCGGAGCCGACGTCGCTGATGCGCCGGAGCGCCTCAACCAGTGGAGTGATTCTAACTCGGCGAGAGTGGCGACCGGTCGCGGCGGGACGGAGGAGCACATGAGAGGCGCTAGATCCCCACGCGACCCAGACGCGGCGCTCGATCCTCCCCAGCCCAAGCAAGCCCTGGCAGCACGAGGGCCGGGAGACCACACTCTCCCGGCCCGAGTACCTTCAAGAGCGAGCGAGTGCGCAGCACTCGCGAGCTGTCAGCTGACGGCGTCGCGGAGCGCCTGCGCCTCCGGCAGGTGCTCGAGCTTCTTGAGCGTGTTGTTCTCGATCTGGCGGATCCGCTCGCGCGTGACGCCGAAGGCGCGCCCGACCTCCTCGAGCGTGCGCGGCTCGCCGCCGAGCAGCCCGTAGCGGAGCTCGATCACCTGCCGCTCGCGCCGCGGCAGCGCGTTGAGCGCGTTCTCGACGTCCTCGCGCCGGAGCGAGAGCTGGGCGGTGTCGTAGGGCGATTCCGCCGCCTCGTCCTCGACGAAGTCGCCGAGCGCGGAGTCCTCCTCCTCACCGATCGGCTTCTCGAGCGAGATGGGCAGCTGCGACATGCGGAGGATCTCCCGCACCTCGTCGGTCGTCATCTCGAGCTCCTCGCCGATCTCCTCCGGGCTCGGCTCGCGCCCGAGCCGCTGCACGAGCTGGCGCTCGATGTGCACGACCTTGTTCAGCTTCTCGACCATGTGGACGGGGATCCGGATCGTCCGCGCCTTGTCCGCGATCGCGCGTGTCACCGCCTGGCGGATCCACCAGGTCGCGTAGGTCGAGAACTTGTAGCCCTTGCGGTAGTCGAACTTCTCGACCGCGCGGATGAGGCCGAGGGAGCCTTCCTGGATCAGGTCGAGGAAGGACAGCCCGCGGCCGAGGTATCCCTTGGCGATCGAGACGACGAGGCGCAGGTTCGCCTCGGTCATCGCCGTCTTCGCCCCCATGTCGCCGCGCTCGATCCGCTTCGCGAGCGTGACCTCCTGGTCGGCGGTCAGGAGCGGCACCTTGCCGATCTCGCGCAGGTAGAGCCGCAGCGAGTCGAGTGACGGCTCGACCGTGAGGTCGAGCTTCGGCGAGGCGGCCGCCTTCTCGTCCTCCGGCGGCGGCTGCTCGTGCGGGGGCGCCTTGTGCTGCTCGCCCGCCACGAGGTCGACCCCGTGCTCGATGAGATACGTGTAGAAGTCCTCGACCTGCTCCTTCGTCAGCTCGACTTCCTCGAGCCCCCCGACGATCTCGTCGTAAGTGAGGAAGCCTTTCTCCTTGCCCTCGGCGACGAGCTTGTGGAGCTCCTCGACCTCGGGAAGCGCGATCTCGACGGTGAGCACGTCCTCGAACCTCCCCGCTCTAGCTTTTGCACGACGGCGCTGCCAACAACCCGGTGACCGCGTCCGGCCGACGCCGGCACCCCGGTCCTCCCTTCCCGCGTGGCGGATACTAGTCCCGGGTCGCCAATTCGTAAAGAACTCGTGAGGATCGCGTTCAGGCGCGGGCGGCGAGCTCGCCGACGCGCTCGCCACGCGTGTCGCGAACGGGCACCGAGGCGAGCTCCGAGAGGCCGGCGTCGATCCCGAGCCGGCCGAGGAACGCCGCGAGCGCCGGCGCGTGTGGCCGGCTCGCTCCGTCCTCCGTCTTGAGCGCGAGGCCGATCCCCCCTGGGCCGGCCGCGCAGAAGAGTCCCTCGGCGCCGCCCTTCCCGAGCCAGCCCGGGACCGCGCGCATGAGGAGGAAGTCGGTGCCGTCGGGGCCGCCGACGAGATCGGGGCGAGCGCGCATCGCCCCCGCGACCCGCGGGCCGCCGGGCAGCGTCTCGAGGCGCGAGTAGGCGTGCGCCATGCGCTCCAGCGTGAGCTCGAAGGTCACGATCCCGCAGCCGTCGGTGCCGGTCGCGATCGTGGCCGGATCGACCCCCGCGGCCTCGGCGTGGACGGCGAGGCACGCCTGCTGGACGGGATGATCCGGCAGGCGGTAGCCGCGCGTGGGCCAGCCGCGGGCGCGGCAGAGGGCGAGCATTCCGGCATGGTTGCCGGCGCAGTTGTTGTGGACCCGCTGCTGGGGCCGTCCCACCTGCCACCCGAGCTCGAGATCGTCCTCGCCCGCCTCGGCCCGCGCGAGCAGCGCTCGCACCGCGGCGACCTGCTGCGGCGTGTCGTGATGGGAGGCGCAGGCGATGGCGAGCTCCTCGTCGGGCAGGTCGTCGCGAGCCTGAACGAGCGGCAGCGCCTGTAGCGGCTTCGAGCTCGAGCGCATGAAGCAGGCGAGCGAGGGATCGCCGGCTGCCGCGACGACCGCGCCGTCGCGGACGGCGACGGCGTGGACGCGATGCACCGCCTCGACGACGCCGCTACGGCGCACCTCCACCTCGATCGCCCCCGCCACGACGGGAGCGTACGCAGGCGGCGGTACGGCCGGTGGCAGCCACCGTCACGAAACCGCCACGAAGCTGCAACTCCGCCGCAAGCCCTTGCGCGCCAGAGTTCGCGTGCGATGCCCCACCAGTTGCGAGACACCTCCTCCGGCATCTTCCATGTTTGGACACACGGGGTCTGGGCGGCCCAGGCGTACTACGGGGACGATCACGATCGTCTGGAGTCCGCCGGCGATGCAGTCCCTGAATCACGGCTACGCCTGTCAGTTCAATCGCCGGCACGGGCTGCGCGGTCACGTCCAGTCGCGCCGCTACGGCTCGCGCCGGATCGTCGGCGTCGAGGATCTGATCGAGACGTACGCATACGTGATGAACAACCCGGTGGACGCAAGCCTCTGCTCAAAAGCGAGCCGCCGGCAGTGGAGTAGCTTCCGTGACACGCTCGGCCTGGGCGCACGCAGCTCGTTCGTCGACGACGGTCCGATCGTCGGCTGTTTCCGCCGCGAGCTCGATCCACTCGTCGCGCTCCGGCGCGCCGTTGAAGAGTCCTGACAGAGACGTAACGGTGGCTGCCACCGGCCGTGGGGCACCGGCCGTAGGGCAGGGGTACCGTTGCGTGCATGCCCGAGCTGCCGGAGATGGAGGCGTGGCGGCGGCAGCTCGACCAACCCGTCGCCGCCTTCCCCGTGGCGACGGCGGGGCCGGCGCACATCGCGACGCTGAAGACGTTCGACCCGCCGCTGACCGCGCTCGAGGGACGGCGCTTCAGCGGCGTCGAGCGGCGCGGCAAACGCCTCCTCTTCCCGACCGACGACGACGAGCTCGTCCTCCTCGTCCACCTCATGACCGCCGGCCGGCTCAAGCACGTCGCCGCGGACGCGGCTGCGCCCAAGTCGCCGGCCTTCCGGCTCGAGTTCGAGGGCGGCGGCCAGCTCGTCCTCACCGAGGCAGGGAAGAAGAAGCGAGCCGGCGTCTGGCTGCTCACGCCGGAAGCGGCGGAGGCGGAGCTCGCCCATCTCGGTCCGGACGCGCTCGGCCTCGGACCGGAGCATCTCCGCGAGATCCTGCACGGCAACCCGCGCCGCCTCCACGCACTCCTGCGCGACCAGCGGCTGATAGCGGGGATCGGCCGCGCGTGGGCGAACGAGATCCTCCACGCGGCGAAGCTCTCGCCCTACGCCCTCTCGACCGAGCTCGACGAAGACAAGACGACCCAACTCGCGGCCGCGATCGACTTCGAGCTCGAGCGCGGGCTCGTGCTGCGGGAGCAGGGAGCCTCCGACCCGCAGACCTACCGCGTCCACCGCCGGCTCGGCGAGCCGTGCCACGTGTGCGGCACGCCGCTCGCGCAGGTCGACTTCGAGGAGCACACGATCTACTACTGCCCGAACTGCCAGACCGGCGGGCGCATCCTCAAGGACCGGCGGCTCTCGCGGCTGCTCAAGTGACGGCCGCATCCGATCAGCCGATCGCAACGGACGGCGTGGTGAGGCTGCCGGCTCCGCGACCCGGCGACGCACGGCTGCTCGTCTCCGGAAGGGACGACGAGTTCGTCAAGTGGCTCGGTCCGGGAGCGGAGGTTCCGGCGCCCGTCGCCTGCATCTGGGTCGACGGCCGAATCTGCGGCCGCCGGCCGGGCTGAGCCGCTCGCAACGAGCAACCCCGCGCACCCGGCACCCACGCCGATCGCAGTGAAGCAGCGCAGCACTGTCCAGCGAAGACCGCGTGTCAGCACCACGTCACAGCTATTCCGGCATGAGCGCCGAGCTGTAGCAGAACGCACACATATCGCCAGCCGACCCAAAGCGGGCGCCCACCGTCCGCACCCGAGACCCGTTAGGCTCACGTCATGGCAACCGTGGCCGAGGTCATGACCGCCGACGTTCTCACGGTCGACCCGACCGACTCGATCGGCGAGGCGGCCGAGAAGATGATGGACGCCGGCGTCGGCGCGGTGGTCGTGATGGAGGACATGGTCCGGCTCGTCGGCATCATCACCGAGCGCGACCTCCTCCGCGCGGTCGCCCAACGCGCGCGGGCAGCCGAGGCGCGCGTGCGCCAGTGGATGACCGAGAGCGTGATCACGATCGATCCGGAGACGGGCGTCGAGGACGCGGCGAAGATGATGTTCGAGCGCAACTTCCGGCACCTTCCCGTCCTGAAGGACGGACGCCTGCTCGGCATCGTCAGCCTCCGCCGCCTGTCGCAGTGGGAGTTCGAGCACGGGAAGTAGTGCCGTCGGGTCCGCCCACTAGGGTCGGTACCCGTGATCCGGCTCTTTCCCGAACGCGGCGGCTGGCTCGAGGTCGTCTGCGGCCCGATGTTCAGCGGCAAGAGCGAGGAGCTGATCCGGCGGCTGCGCCGGGCCGAGATCGCGGGCCAGCGCGCGCTGATCGTCAAGCCGCGACTCGACAACCGCTACGACATCGGCCACGTCGTCAGCCACGCCGGGGCCAAGATGCGCGCCGTCGCGGTCGACGCACCGGCGGACATCCCGCCGCTCGTCGCGGACTACGACGTCGTCGGCGTCGACGAGGTGCAGTTCTTCTCGCCCGAGATCGTGCTCGTCCTCGACGGGCTCGTCGAGCAGGGGCTTCGCGTCGTCGCGTGCGGGCTCGACCAGGACTTCCGGGGCTTCCCGTTCGGCGCGATGCCCGAGCTCCTCTGCCGCGCCGAGCTCGTCGACAAGCTGCAGGCCGTCTGCCACCGGTGCGGCGGCCCGGCGACGATGACGCAGCGGCTCGTCGACGGCGCACCCGCTCCGGCGGACGGGGCGACGATCGTCGTCGGAGCTCTCGAGCAGTACGAGGCCCGCTGCCGCAGCTGCCACGAGCTCGTGGCTCCCGCGCTCGCGACGGGCTGAGGGGCTTCAGCCGAGCCGCACGACGAGCGTCTCGTCCTCGACGGCGAGCGAGCCGCCGAGCCGCGTCACGAGGAGGGCCGCCACCGCCGCGCCGAGGTCGCGCAGATCCTCCCCGAGCACGACCGGGGCCGATGCCGCCGTGACCGGCGTCACGCGTACGACCTCGCCGGCGACCTCGACCGCGACGTTGTCGAGACCCCCGTGGCGCAGCGCCGACTGGATCAGCGCGGCGAGCCCCCGCTCGACGGCGGGGACGTCGGTCTCGACCGCGGCGCCCTCCCCCGAGACGGAGACCCTGTCCTCGCCGAGCCGTGCGGCGGCGGCGCGCACGAGCTCCAGCGTGTCCACCTCGCGCCGCACGGGCTCGTAGCGGCCCGCTTCGATCCGCGCCGCGAGCGACAGCTCCTCGAGCAGCTCGGCCATCTGCGCCGAGGCCGCGTCGATCATCTCGACGTAGCGGTCGGCGGGCGGCTCGAGCCCCGGCTCGCGCGTGAGCGTCCGGGCGAAGCCGTGCACGGTGGCGAGCGGCGTCCGCAGGTCGTGGCAGGCGAGGGAGACGAGGCGCGCGAAGCCGTCTTCGTCACTCATGCGTCTAACCTAGCCGTATGGAACGCATGGAGCTGCCCGACCTGCAGGCCACCGTGCCCGAGATCGCGCTCGGACTCTCCCACGTCGGCGTCACCGGAGTGCAGAAGGCCGTCCGGATCGGGCGGGGCGCCGGCGAGAAGCTCATCGCGGCCACGATCGACTGCACCGTGGATCTCGACCCGCGCCGGAAGGGCGTCCACATGTCGCGCTTCCCGGAACTGTTCGAGGAGGCGATCGAGGGCGTCGTCGACGACGAGGCGTTCCTCGTCGAGGACCTCGCCGAGCACGTCGCGCGCCACATCGTCTCCCGGCAGGAGGCGCTCCTCGCCGAGGTGCGCATCACGGCGCGGTACCCGTACGAGCGGCAGACGCCCGTGACGAAGCTGACGACGCAGGAGATGGTCTCGCTGATCGGCATCGCGGCCGCGTCGCGCGAGCACGTCCGGCATGTCGTCGGTGTCGAGGCGACCGGGATCAACGCCTGCCCCTGCGCCCAGGGGCTCGTCCGCGGCGCCGCCGCCGACCGGCTGCTCGAGGCAGGCTTCGACGGCGGGGACGTCGAGCGGATCCTCGAGCTCGTCCCGCTCGCCACGCACAACCAGCGCGGCCGCGGCACGCTGCTCGTCGGCAGCTCCGCAAGGCTCAACGCCGAGCGTCTCGTCGAGATCGTCGAGGGCTCGATGAGCTCTCCGATCTACGAGCTCCTGAAGCGGCCGGACGAGCTGTTCGTCGTCGAGCACGCCCACCTCCAACCGCGTTTCGCCGAGGACTCGGTGCGGGTGGCCCTGAAGAGCGTCCTCGACGATCTGCCGCAGCTCGGCGACGACGACTTCGTCTTCTCGCGCCAGGTCAACTTCGAGACGATCCACGCGCACGAGGTCGTCGCCGAGCGCCACGGAACGATCGGCGAGCTCCGCGCGGAGCTCGACAACGGCGCGAGCCACGGGCCTGCGGCACACACGACGCTCCGGGACTGGCTCCGCTCCTAGGAGCCGGCAGGCCCCGACGACTCAATCCTGGTAGTACTCCATCCCCAGGTGGGTGATCTGCTCCTCGCCCATCAGCCAGCGAAGCGTGTTCTTCAGCTTCGTCTGCTGGATGAACAGATCGTGCTCGGGATACACGCTGGGAGCGTGCTGCGGGCTCTTGAAGTAGAACGACAGCCATTCCTGCACGCCACTGAGCCCGGCCCGCTGGGCCATGTCCATGAACAGCACGAGGTCGAGCGCCAGGGGCGCCGCCAGGATCGAGTCACGGCAGAGAAAGTCGACCTTGATCTGCATCGGATAGCCGAGCCAGCCGAAGATGTCGATGTTGTCCCAGCCTTCCTTGCTGTCACCGCGCGGCGGGTAGTAGTTGATGCGCACCTTGTGGTAGACGTCGCCGTAGAGCCGCGGATAGAGGCTCGGCTGGAGGATGTCCTCGAGCACGCCGAGCTTGGTCTCCTCCTTGGTGCGGAAGCTGTCGGGGTCGTCCAGGACCTCGCCGTCGCGGTTGCCGAGGATGTTGGTCGAGTACCAGCCCTGGAGCCCCAGCATGCGGGCCTTCAGCATCGGCGCCAGCACGGTCTTCAAGAGGGTCTGCCCCGACTTGAAGTCCTTGCCGCCGATGGGGACGCCGGCGCTCTCGGCGAGCCCCACCATCGCCGGCACGTCGACCGTGAGATTCGGCGCTCCGTTGATGAAGGGCACGCCCTCCTTGAGAGCCGCGTACGCGTAGAGCATGGAGGGCGGGATGCTCTCGTCGTTCGCATCCATCGCGGCTTCGAGCGCGGCAACGTCCTGGTGGGCCGGGCCGGGCTCGAGGAAGATCTCGGTCGATGCGCACCAGATCACGACCATCCGGTCGCAGGAGTGCTCGGCCCTGAAGTCGCGGATGTCCTTGCGGAGCGCCTCGGCGAGGTCTCGCTTGCTCGCTCCGGACTTGACGTTGGTGCCCGCGAGCCGCCGCACGTAGCTCTGGTCGAAGACGGCCGGCATGGGCTCGATCCCGCGCAGCTCGGCAGCGATCGGCTCGATGTGGACGAACCGGTCGAGCACGCCGCACTCGAGCGCGGCCTCGTAGGCCGTGTCCGCGATGGGATCCCAGGCGCCGAAGACCAGCTGGTCGATGCCGGCGAGAGGTACGAAGTCGCGAATGAGCGGCACCCGGTCCTCGGTCCGCTTGCCGAGTCGGATGGTGCCCATCTGGGTGAGCGAGCCGATCGGCTCGGCGAGGCCGCGCCTGATCAGCTCGACGCCGGCGACGAGGGTCGACGCCACGGCGCCGAGCCCCACCGTCAGGACGCCCACCCTGCCGGCGGCAGGCTCGATGTGATGCATCGATGTCTCCACGAAATCTCTCGCCTCCAGGACGATGCCGCGCTGACGCGCCAGCGCGAGCAGGGGTTGATGCCACTGCGCCGGGATCCGGCCGGTCCGCGCCCAGTGCTCGACGGTGCTCTGACGCTTGCCCAGAAGCCGCGCCAGCGCGCTCTGCCCACCGAACCGGCGGATCACTCTCTCGGCGGGGGCGTCCTTCACCCCGCGGATCTTAACGAATTTTTCGTTATGGTTCGAAGCCGGGCTTCAGGAACGAGGCGCTGAGCTCGAGCGGCCGCGCCGCCGCAGTTCGAAGCGGTTCTCCTCGCCGCGCCAGAGCCGTCCGATGTTCGCGCGGTGGAGGAACGCGACGCCGGCGCCGGCCGCTCCGCCGAATGCGATCACCGGCCACGGATAGCCGAACAGCCAGGCCCACAGCGCGAGCGACGCCCCACCTGTCATCGAGGCGACGGAGGCGTAACGCGTGACGCCGAAGACGAGGAGCCACACGCCGGCACCCGCCAGGCCGACGAGCGGCGCGACACCGAGGAAGGCCCCGCCGGCCGTCGCCACCATCTTCCCGCCCTTCCGGAAGCCGAGGAAGAGCGGCCGCCAGTGGCCGAGCATCGCCGCCGCACCCGCAAGGACGCCCGTGCCGTGCCCGACCACGAGCGTCGCGACGAGCGCCGGCGCGAAGCCCTTCGCCGTGTCGAGGAAGACGGCCGGCAGCCCGAGCCGCAGCCCGTAGACGCGCCACACGTTCGTGGCGCCGAGGTTGCCGCTCCCGCGCGTCCGCACGTCCTCGCCGCGGAAGATCCGCACGAGCCAGTAGCCCCACGTCAGCGAGCCGGACAGGTAGCCGGCGGCGACGAGCGCGGCGATGAGCACGGACGAACGTCCCTACGGGGTGATGCCGTACTGCTCGACCCAGCCGTTCACGACGTCCCAGTCGAGGTTGGCGAAGAACGCCTCGATGTAGGAGGCGCGGTCGGTCTGGTAGTCGAGGAAGTACGCGTGCTCGTAGACGTCGAGCGCGACGAGCGGCGTCGCGTTCCAGACCGGGAACGTGTTCTGGGCATCGCCGACGTAGTTGAACAGGCGCCCCTCGTCCCAGTCGTACGCCGTCCAGGCCCAGCCGCGGCCGGCCATTCCGGTCGCCCGGAGGTCGGCCCGCCACGTGTCGGCCGAGCCGAAGTCGCGGGCGACGAGCTGGCCGAAGCGGCCGTCCGGATCGCCGCCGCCGCCGCCGAGATGGGCGAAGTAGAGCTCGTGGTTCTTGATTCCGCCGATCGCGAACGTGAGGTCGACCTTGAGCGCCCGCAGCTCCGAGAACGTCTGGTTCGCCGGCGCGAGGTCGACGTCCGCGAGCCGGCCGAGGATCTCGTTCCGCTTCGCCACGTAGCCCTCGTAGAGCTTGTAGTGCGCCTCGACCGTGGCCCGCGAGATGCCGTCCAGCTCGAGCACCTCCGGCCGCAACGGGCGGGGGGCGATCTCCTCGAACTTGTACGCGAGCGTGGACACGAGCGTTGAGCATATCCTCCGTGGCAGGAACGCGGAGCAGCGAAAGGAGCCCAGGACATGGCTTTCGAAGTACCGGATCTGCCTTACCCGTACGACGCGCTCGAGCCTCACATCGACGAGGCGACAATGCGCGTCCACCACGACGCCCACCACGCGGCGTACGTGAACAACGCCAACGCCGCCCTCGAGGGGACGGAGTGGGCCGACGCCTCGATCGAGAGCGTCCTCGCGAGCCTCGACGCCATCCCGGAGGAAAAGCGGACGGCCGTGCGCAACAACGCCGGCGGCCACGCCAACCACTCCGTGTTCTGGCAGATCATGAGCCCGGACGGCGGCGGCGAGCCCGGCGGCGCCCTCCGCTCGGCTATCGACGACACCTTCGGCTCGTTCGACGCGCTGAGAAGCGCGGTCAACGACGGGGGCGCCAAGCGCTTCGGCAGCGGCTGGACGTGGCTCGTCTGGGA
Source organism: uncultured Actinomycetes bacterium (assembly GCA_963775155.1). Taxonomy (GTDB): domain Bacteria; phylum Actinomycetota; class Thermoleophilia; order Gaiellales; family Gaiellaceae; genus Palsa-739. The sequence continues at coordinate 144,810 of CAVZHU010000013.1, forward strand.
CGGCACCGGTCTCGCCGTCTACTCGACCCCGAACCAGGACTCGCCGCTGATCCAGAGCGACGTGCCGCTGCTCGGCATCGACGTCTGGGAGCACGCCTACTACCTCAAGTACCAGAACAAGCGTCCCGCCTACCTCGAGGCGTGGTGGAACGTCGTCAACTGGCCGGAGGTGGAGCGCCGCTACGCGGAGGCGTTGACCTCGTAACCGAAATCCGCCGGAGGGCGGCATGCGTAAGAACGAGAGCGAAATGGAGATCGCGCTCGAAGTGCCGCATCTGCAGACCGTTGCGCCCGTGCAGCCGCCGGACGCGGCGACCGACGCCGAGCTGCTCGCCGGAGTCGGCGCGCACGATCGTGCCGCGTTCGAGGTCCTCTACCGTCGGTACGCGCGTCCGGTCTTCGCTCTCGCCCTGCGGCGGCTCGGCGACCGCGGTCATGCCGAGGACGCCGTGCAGGAGGCGTTCGCGGCCGTCTGGCGCTCGGCGTCCACGTACCGTCCCGAGCGGGGCCCTGCGGCCGGCTGGCTGTACGCCGTGGCGAGGAACGCGATCGTCGACCGCTTTCGCCGGAAAGGGCCGGCCGCGAACGTCGAGATACCGGAGCAGGTCTCCGCGGAGGCCGGGCCGGCCGAGGCGGCGGAGCACTCGTTCCTCGCCTGGCGCGTGCACCGTGCGCTCGAAGAGCTCGAGCCGCGCGAGCGCGAGGTGATCGAGCTCGCCTACTGGAGCGGCATGTCCCAGAGCGAGGTCGCCGAGTACCTCGGGCTCCCGCTGGGAACGGTCAAGACTCGGACGCGGGCCGCCCTCTCCCGCCTCGCGTCGCTGCTCGAGGGGGAGCTGCAGTGACCCGGGATCCGCGGTTCGACGAGCTGTTCGGCGACGAGCCGCCGGGCGCCGAGCGCGAGCGGCTGCGCCGCGCCCACGACGCGCTCGCCGCCGCGGGGCCGCCGCCGGAGCTGCCGCCGCGCCTCGAGCGCGCGCCGGGCCCGCCCATGCTTCCGTTCCGGGCACCGCAGCGGACGGGGCGCCGCGTCGCGCTCCTGCTCGCTGCGGCGGTCGCCGCCGGCGCCCTCTTCGTCGGCGGCTACGGCCTCGGGCACAGCGGGGGCGGCGCCACCGCCTCGCGGGTCGCCTGGACCGTCGCGCTGAAGGGGACGGCGGTGGCTCCTGCTGCGCAGGCAACCCTCGAGATCCTGCCGGGCCACTCCGGCAACTGGCCCATGAAGCTCTACGTCACGGGCCTGCCGGGGCACGCGCAGTACGAGGTCTACCTCGTGCGCAACGGCAGGCCTTGGGCATCGTGCGGCACGTTCGCGGTCGGCGGCGCCGAGACGCTCTCCGTCACGCTCAACGCGCCGTACCCGCTGCGCCACGGGGACAGGTGGGTCGTGACGCGCGAGCGGCCCGATTCCTCACGACCCGGGCCGACCGTGCTGCGACCCGTGTAGCAGCTCATTCGATCTCGGCACCGAGCGCGCGGGCGAGCTGGACCGCACCCGCGAGGTCGAGCCTCGCTCCCGCGACGCGTGCCGCCGCGAGGTCGACGCCGTCGAGCGTCGCCTCGCGGAGGTCGGCGCCCGCCAGCGTCGTGTTGTGCACGAGCGCCCGCGTCAGGTCGGCGCCGCGCAGGTCGGCAGTCGGAGAGGTCGGCCTCGGAGAGGTCCGCCTCGCACAGCCGGACGCGCTGGAGGTCGAGCCCGGAGAGATCCTGGCTGCGCAGCGACACGTAGGACCAGTCCCCCGCTTCGACCGCCAGCCCGGTGAGCGTCGCACCGGCGAACGAGGCGCCCGCCAGCCTGCAGCCCGCGAACCGGGCGCCGAACAGGTTCGCGCCCTCGAAGACGCTCGCCGAGAAGTCCGAGCCCTCGTGCTCCGAGCCGTTGAGCCGCGCGAGGGTGAAGTCGCACGAGCTGAACGTGCAGCCGCGCGTACGGATGCCGGAGAGGTCGGCTCCGCGGAAGCTCTCCTCCTCGAAGACCTCGTTCTCGAGCTCAGCGTCCGGCTCGAGCTTCATTGCGCATCTCGCTGAGCAGCCGCTCGAGCCGCGGCTCCGTCGAGGAGTCGACGAAGGTCATCGCGGCTCCCACGCTCGGGTGCACCGCGGCGATCGCGTCGCGCATCTGGAGCGCGATCGCGCGATAGGAGGGATGGCCCTCGCGGCCCGAGCGCAGCTCGATCAGGTGCAGCGCCTCGCGCGCGTCGAGCTCGAGCACGTAGCGGATGCGATAGGCGAGGCAGAGGGCGTACGGCGCCTCCTCGACGAAGCCCTCGCCGCGCAGCCGCTCGTACTCGCCGCGGGAGACCTCGAGGCTGCGCGCGTACTCGTCGCCGAGCCCGGCCTCCACGACCTCGTGGGGGACGTCGGCGCCGAGGCCGGGCGAGAGCCGCTGCCACTGGCACGTGAGGAGGCGATGGCGCTGGAGATCGCGGAACGCGCCGTAGTCGGAGACGATCTCGAAGCGGTAGGAGAGCGTCTCGAGGCCGCGTCCGGGCCGGTGACGCCGGTTCTCGCGCGTGCCGCAGAGCTCGCGTACGAGCCCCGCCCGCTCGCCGGGTGCCAGCTCCCGTACGCGCCCGAGAACCTGCTCCTCCCCCACCGCGGCCGCCTCGCAGAGGAGCGCCGCGAGCAGCTCCTCCTCGCTTCCGTGGGCACGGAGCAGGCGCACCGACGGTCCCGCGGCGCCGTCCCCGGCCTCGTCGAGCCCCAGTCTCGCGGCGACGGCCGCCGCAGCCTCGTTCCGCTCGCGGAGGTACTCGATCCAGCGGCCGCCGCGCTCCGGACGCGGCACCCGCACGACGAAGCTCGGGATCACCGCCTGCAGCTCCTCGAGCAGCATCCCGCCGTAGGCGCGCGCCTCGGCCAGCGGGTGGGCAAGGAGGTGGAGGACGAGCTGCTCGTACGCCTGACCGCTCGCGTAGATGCCGACGTGCGAGAGCGACGAGGCGGGAAGGGAGCCGCGGACGAGGTCGAGCGCCTTCGCCCGCACGGCGCGCCGGTGCGCCGCCGGCGACTCCCCCTCGGCCGCCGGGAACCGCTCCTCCGCCCATGCCGAGACGCCGGCGAGGAGCTGCGAGTACGTCGCGAAGAGCTCGTCCATCGCCGCCTCGTAGGCCGGCCCGAAGCGCACGTCGCGGTGGAAGCGATAGCCGAACCCCTCGACCTGCGCGTCATAGGCGATGTAGCGCGTCGACTGCTCGAGATAGGCGGCGAGTCGCGGCCGTTGCAGGATCTTCGTGAGCAGGTTCGACGTCCACTCGCAAGCGACGTGCGCGCCGCCGAGCTGCGCGACCGAGTCGTCGCCGTAGCCGAGGAAGATCGTCTCGTACAGCCTCGCCGCCCGCTCGCCCTCGCCGACCTCCCAGGCGGGCAGCTCCGGCAGGGAGTCGGCGAACTCGTCGAGGAAGAGCCGGCGCAGCGTGCCCGCGTAGCGGGAGTAGCGCGCGAACAGCGCCCCCTTGACCGTCTCGGGCAGGTTGACGAGCGCGAACACCGGCCGGTCGAGGTTCGTGAAGTGGGGCGCGAGCCGCGCCCGCTCCTCCTCCGTGAACCGCTCGACCGGAACCGTTGTCGCCTCCGCCGCCGCCATGGGACGGACCAGCCTAGAGCGGAGCCCGGACAGGTGGCTGCCGTCGCTCAGGCGCGCGAGGCCAGGGCGGCGTCCTCGGCGGCGTAGTCGAGCGACGCCTCGAGGTACGTGCCACTCCAGTCGCGGCCGCGCTCGAGCTCCCCGACGAGCCACGCGCACGTCTCGCGCACGGCCACGGGATAGGTCGTGAGCGGCTGGTAGCCGAGCTCACGCTCGGCCGCGCTCATGTCGACGACGAGCGGCCGCGGCACGGCCCACGGGCTGTCGATCCCGGCCAGCTCGTGACTGTCCTCGGGGAAGAGCACCGGCTCGAACTCGTGGTCGAGCGCAGCGCCGATCGCGCGGCAGATCTCGAGCGTCGTCGGCGGGTCGGGGTCGCCCGCGTTGAGGATGCGGTCGCCGGGCGAAGCGGAGGCGAGCCGGATCACCTCGGCGAGATTCGCGACGGAGGTCGTGTGGAAGCGGCTCTCGCCGTTCGAGGCAAGCGCGACGCGGCGGCGTCCGTCGAGCGCCCGCTTGACGAAGTGGAGCTCGCGCGGCAGCGGCGCGCCCGGTCCGTGGATCGCGCACGGCCGCAGCACGGTCGCCAGCATCGGCCCGGCGAGCACGGCCTGCTCGAGCGCGACCTTCCGCCGCGAGTACGACTCGTCGCCGGGTTCCGCCGTCCGTTGCGTCTCCGGGATCGGCACCGGCAGCCGCGGGAACGACTCGCGATCCTTCGCCTCGTCGAGCGTGCGACCGTCGTCGTCGGCGTAGACCGAGGCGCTCGAGATGACGATGAGCGAGCCCGCGAGCCCCACGAGCCCGTTCAGCTGGTCACCGTGCGCGAGCGTGTAGGCGACCGTGTCGACGACGACGTCCACCCCCTCGCCGAGCGTCACCCGCAGCGCCGCGTGCTCCTCGCGGTCGGCGCGAGCCGCCCGAACGCCGAGCTCGGCGAGTCCGTCGGGCAGCGTCCCGGAGCGCGAGACGGCGACGACCTCCCACCCGTCCACGGCGAGTGCGCGCGCCGCAGCCCGGCCGATCTGGCCGGTGCCGCCGATCAGGAGAGCGCGCGGCACGGCCTAGAGCTCCACGTCGTCCGCGGTGCTGTGGCGCGCGAGGAAGAGTGCGACGACGGCTGCGAGCAGCACGATCGCGCCTGCGATCTCGAGCGTGAGATGGATGCCGCGCGCGGCCGAGTCCTCGGCCGCGGCGAGCACCCTGGCGACGGTCTTCGCATTTCCCTTCGCAATGGGATAGTCGGATGGGTTCGTGCTACCGCCTGTGGTCACGATCCGGATCACGATCTCACGGAAGCTCTTCGGAATCCCGAGCCTGACGAGCTTATCCGTCAGACCGTTCGTGAGCTGCGCGTTGACGACGGCACCGAGGACGGCGACGCCGAACACGCCGCCGAGCTCCCGGCTCGTGTTCACGGTCGAGGCCGCCATCCCGGACTGCTCGGGCGGAACAAGCGTGAGGACGGCGGCAGTCATCGTCACGAGCGCGATGCCGAAGCCGAACCCGGCGATCGCGAGCGGCCAGGCGAGCGCAGCGACGGTCGTCGTCGCGGTCAGCTGCCAGTCGACGAGCAGGAGTCCGAAGCCGGCGAGGAAGCAGCCGAGCACCATCGGCACCCTCGGTCCGGCCCGGGCCGTCCAGCGTCCGGCGAAGGGGCCGGCGATGATCATCGCCGCGGCGAGCGAGGCGAACACGAGCGCGATCTGGAAGCCGGAGAAGTGCGAGATCAGCTGCAGGTAGAGCGCCGTGAAGAAGAAGACGGAGAAGACCGACAGGTTCACCGAGAAGGCGACGATGTTCGCGGCCGTGAACGTCGGGTTGCGGAGGAACTCGAGCCTCAAGACCGGATCCGGCACGCGCTGCTCGACGAGGACGAAGACGACGACGAGCACGAGAGCGGCCCCGAACAGGAGCTCGATCCACCACGTCGAGTACCCCCTGTTCTCACCCTCGATCACCGCGAAGGTCGCGGCCATGATCGCCGACGCGCCCACGGCGAGGCCGGGCACGTCGAGCCTCCGCGCGGTTGGGTCGCTGCTCTCGGTCAGGGTCACGGCCGCCCCCGCGAAGCTGACCGCTGCGAACGCGACGCCGAACCAGAAGATGCTCCGCCAGCCGAGGCCGGCGTCGAGCACGCCGCCGAGCACCGGCCCGAGCGAGAGCGCGAGACCCGACACCGCCGCCCAGACGCCGAGCGCGACCGCGCGCTCCTGGCGATCCGGGTAGATGTGACGGATGAGCGAGAGCGTCCCCGGCTCGGACGCTGCCGCACCGACGCCCATCACGATCCGGCCGGCGATGAGGATGCCCGTCGTGGTGGCGAGCGCGGCCACGAGCGAGCCGGCGCAGAAGACCGCCACGCCGGCGAGCATGACCTTCTTCCGTCCGAGCAGGTCGCCGAGCGTGCCGCCGGTGAGCATGAGCGCCGCGAAGGCGAGCATGTACCCGTCGACGATCCACTGCAGGCCGCTGACGCTGGCGCTGAACGAGGTCTGGATGTCCGCGAGCGCGACGCTGACGATCGTGTTGTCGAGGAAGGTGAGGAACAGCACCGCGCAAACGGCGGCGAGTGCCGCCTCGCGGGCGTGTCGCTCGCGGATTCCCCTGACCGTGAGCACCGCCTTACCCGCCGAGGTTCTTGCAGGGCTTCGGCGAGCTTCCCCCGAGCGAGACGAGGGCGCAGAAGTCCGCGGCGCCGACCTGCCAGGCCCCGTTCTCGCGGACGGCGGTCCCGGCTCGGTTCTTCAGGCCGGGAATCGCGACGCCCGCGATGTTGACGGTGTAGACGACCTTCGCCTTGCTCGGCCCCTCGAGCGTCACGGACGCCACCGTGGCGCTCGTGTTGCCCGCGAGCGGGTTGTCCGCGAGAGCCTTGACGGCCGGCTCGAACTGCTGCCCGTTCTGGAGCAGCGTCAGGCGCGTCGAGGTCGGCGTCTTGCTCGAGAAGAACTTCTCGTACGCGCTCTTGATCGCGGCCTTCTCGGCCGCCGGGCTCATCGTCGTCGACGTGCCGGCGGTCTTCTTCCCGCCCGAGCCGCCGCACGCAGCGAGCGTTCCGGCGAGGACGACCGCGAGCACGGCGAGTGGGATACGAGTCGTCACGACTGCACCTCCTGTAGCGAGCGGGTGGCGGGGCCCACGTAGCGGGAGGACGGCCGGAAGAGCCGTCCGGTGCGCTTCTGCTCGAGGATGTGCGCCGACCAGCCGGCGACGCGCGAGCAGGCGAACATCGCGGGCGCGAGCGGCGGCGGCACCTCGGCGATGTCGAGGACGAGGGCCGAGTAGTACTCGACGTTGGTCTTCAGGGGGCGGTCCGGCTTCCGGCGCTCGAGCTCCGCCAGCGCCGCCGCCTCGAGCCGCTCGGCGATCTCGATCTGCGGCGAGCCGAGCTCCCGCGCGGTCCGCTTCAGGATCCTCGAGCGCGGGTCCTCCGCGCGGTAGACGCGGTGCCCGAAGCCCATGATCCGCCGGCCGGCGTCGAGCGTGTCCCGCACCCACTGCTCCGGATCGCCGAGCTCCGCGACCTCGGCCAGCATCGGCTTCACGTAGGCGGGAGCGCCGCCGTGCAGCGGCCCGGACAGCGCACCGACGGCGGCAGAGAGGGCGGCGGCGCAATCCGCGCCCGTCGAGGCGACGACCCGAGCGGTAAAGGTCGAGGCGCTGAGGCCGTGCTCCGCCGTGCAGATCCAGTACGTGTCGAGGGCTCGCACGGCCTTCGGGTCGGCCCGGCCGCGCCACTGGAGCAGGAACCTCTCCGCAGCCGTCTGCCCCTGTGCGACGACGTCGGCCGGCACCTCGTCGGAGTGCCCGTCGGCCAGCCGCGCCGAGCGGGCGACGATCGACATCATCTGCGCCGAGATCCGGCCGAGATCCTCGCGCGCCTGCTCGTCGGAGATCTCGCTCAGCTTGCCGAGCCCCCACAGGCCGGGCAGGCGCGCCGTCTGCGCCTCGAGGTCGGCCGGGGCCGCGCCGGTCAGACCGACCGGGTCGAAGGGCCCCGGGAGCGGCATGCGCGAGGAGAGGTCGTCGTCGACGAGCAGGCCCCAGACGTTCTCGTAGGGGTACTTCCCGATCAGCGGCTCGACGTCGACGCCGCGGTAGCGGAGCATCCCGCCTTCACGGTCGGGCTCCATGATCTCGGTCTCGACGGCGACGACGCCCTCGAGACCAGGAGAGAACTCCGTGCTGCTCACGCGCCGATCTCCTCGAGCTCGATCTCCTGCCCGGCGCCGCGCTCGCGCGCTGCCGCAAGCACGAGTGCCGCCGCAGCGAGGTCCTGCACGGCGACGCCAACCGACTTGTACAGGGTCAGGTCGTCGCGCGAGGAGCGGCCCTCGGCCGTGCCGGCGATGATCTCGCCGAGCTCGACCACGCCGTCGCGACCCCGCGCCTCGAGCTCCGGCGCTCCGGCCGGCAGCGGCGCGAAGGCCGAGTCTCGCTGCTCGACTGCGACGACGTCCGCGCGCGCCACGATCTCCGGGTCGAGCTCGGAGCCGCCCGCTCCGTACCCGACGGAGCTGACGTGGACGCCGGAGCCGAGCCATTCGCAGCGGACGACCGGATCGGGCGACGCGGTCGTCGCGTGCACGACGTCGGCGCCGCGGACGGCCTCCTCGACCTCGCCGCGGCCCGCAACGCGGATCTCCGAGAAGTCGCGCACCCGCGGGAACATCTCACGGGCCGCGCCGGACTGCACGCCCGTGCCGAGGATCGCGAGCACGCGAGAATCGGGCCGCGAGAGCAGCCGGGTGGCGAGCGCAGCGGCCGCCGCCGTGCGCATCGCCGTGATGTACGTCCCGTCCATGAGCGCGAGCGGTGTGCCCGTGTCCGGGTCGAAGAGGGCGATCAGCGCCTGGTGCGTCGGCCGGTCGCGGTTGCCGGGGAAGAGCGTGACGAGCTTGCAGCCGAGGCCGGTGGACGGTGCATAGGCGGGCATCGCGCCGAGCACGCCCGCCTCGCCCGCGAACGCGCCGACGCGCGGCACGAGCGTCGCCTGTCCCGCCGACAGCTCGGCGTGGGCGGCGGCGAGCGCCTCGAGGAGCGCGTCGAGGTCGAGCAGCTCCTCCACCTCTCGGCGGCTCAGGACGAGCATCTCGCCTGCTCAGCCGAGCAGCGTGACCGTCCACTCGGGACGGTGCTGCGCGTCGAGCGAGAAGAGGAGGATCCGCTGCCACTGGCCGAGGCAGAGGGCTCCGTCCGCGAAGGGGATCTGCTCCGAGCGCGGGCCGAGCAGGAAGGCGAGCAACCGCTCCCGAGAGCGCAGCGTGCCGGGAGCGACGCGCTCGAGCAGCTGCTCGAGGTCCTCGAAGAAGCCCGTCTCCCGCTCCTGCACCCGCACGAGCGTCAGTTCGTTCCCGGCGTGGAGGAAGGCGATCCCGGACTCCGTGCTGGAGGACGCCACCTCGCGGGCGACCTCGTTCGTGATGTCCATCACCGACAGCGAGGGAAGGGCCGCAGCAATCGAATAGGGGACTTCGATGCTCGTCATGCCTGTGCGACCTCCTTGGGGAGCCTGAAGTGAACGTCCTCCTTCGCGACCTCGATCTCCTCCGGCAGCGCATACCCGGCCTCGGCGAGCCGCGCTGCGGTCGCGCGCACGAGCTCCTCGGGCGTGGACGCACCGGCGGTGAGGCCGATCGTCGTGTGCCCGCTCAGCAGCTTCGGGTCGAGCTCGCTCTCTCCGTCCACGAGGGTCGCCTGCGCTCCGGCCGCCTGCGCGACCTCGACGAGCCGCTGCGCATTCGAGCTCGTCTCCGACCCGATCACGAGCACGAGCGTCGCGCCCTGGGAGACCATGGCCTTGACGGCGTCCTGGCGGTTCTGGGTCGCGTAGCAGATGTCGTCTGCGTGGGGCCGCCGCAAACCGCCGAGGTGGTCCTCGAGCGCATCGACGATCGGCGCGACGTCGTCGAGGGAGAGCGTCGTCTGCGTGATCACCGCCACCGGCTTGTCGGTCTTGAGCTCGCGCGCCTGCTCGGGCGACTCGATCACGACCGTCGAGTCCGGCCGCTCGCCGAGCGTGCCGATCACCTCGACGTGGTTCTCGTGCCCGACGAGCGCGACGAGGTGGCCGCTGTCGGCGTAGCGGCGCGCCTCGGCGTGCACCTTGTTCACGAGCGGGCAGGTCGCGTCGACGACCCGGAGCCCGCGCCGCCGTGCGTTCTCCTTCACCGCCGGAGCGACGCCGTGGGCCGAGAGGACGCAGATCTCGCCCTCCGGAACCTCCTGCTCGTCCTCGACGAAGACGGCGCCGAGCTGCTCGAGCCGGCGCACGACGTGCTCGTTGTGGACGATCTGGTGGCGGACGTAGACGGGCGGCCCGTACTGCTCGAGCAGCCGCTCCACGATCTCGATCGCACGGTCGACGCCGGCGCAGAACGAGCGCGGCGCAGCGAGGAGGACGCGGCCGGTCACGCGGCGATCGCCTCCTCGAGGGCGCGCAGCGCCCGCAGTGCGTCACGCATCGAGCGGAGCGCGCCGAGGCGCCGGGTCGCGATCCAGCGGAGGAGCCCGAGCACGTCGGTGCTGCCGTCCGGGTGCACGGTCCCGTCCACGCCTTCGACCGCACTGCCCGCGTCGTCGGAGATCGCGCGGACGACGCCGGCGAGCCGGCCGCTGCGGGCGAGGACGCCGCTCTCCATGTCCACGGCGTCGGCACCGCTCGCCGCACGCAGGCGTGCCCGTTCGTCCGCGTCGTGGACGAGGACGTCGCCGCCGAGGACGACGCCGCCGCGCGCGCCGCGGACCCCGAGGCCCGGCCCCTCCCAGAGCGTGACGCCGGTCTCGTCGACGACCCGGGTCGCGTCCAGCACGTCGCCGACGCGCAGCTCGCCGAGCGAGCCGGCGAGACCGAACGAGACGAGGCGCCCTTCCGGGACGCCGCTCGCCACGCACACGCCGACGCGCGCCGCCGGCAGGCCCGCCCGCCGCGCGAGCCGCTCCTCGGCGCTCGTGGCGCAGCAGTAGGTCAGCCCGTCAGCGTCCATGCGAGGCTCCGCACGGTCTCCTTCAGGCTCTTCGAGGCCTCGTACGCCGCCGACGGCTCGAAGCCGCAGTGGATGCCGCAGTGCTCGCACCGCGGGTCGTTGCCGGGGCCGTACGCCTCCCATTCCATGCCCTCGAGCAGCGCCTCGTACGTCGGGAAGATCCCGTCCGTGAGCAGGTAGCACGGGCCCTTCCAGCCGTAGGGGTTGCGCGTGATCGAGCCCCACGGCGCGCACTCGAGCTCGCGGTCGCCGGTGAGGAAGTCCTGGTAGATCGGCGTGGCGATCCAGCGGTAGCCGCCCTCGCGCGTCGCCTTGCGGATGGCCCGGAACTTCTCCTCGTGCTCGTCCCGCGTCATCGTCAGCGCCGGGTCGATCTGCGAGTACTGGTAGCCGGGGGCGACCAGCATCCCGTCGATGCCGACCTCGTCGGTGAGGTAGCGCATCATCTCGATCACGTCGCCGACCTCGGTCTCCTTGAAGATCGTCGTGTTCGTCGTGACGCGGAAGCCGCGCTCGCGGGCGAGGCGGATCGCGTCGACGGCGATGTCCCAGAGGCCCGGGTAGTCGCAGACGTAGTCGTGGATCTCGCGCATCCCGTCGAGGTGGATGACGAAGCTGAGCCGGCTGGACGGCTCGAACCAGTCGAGGCATTGCTCGAGCCGCAGCGCGTTCGTGCAGAGCTCGATCGTCTTGCCCAGGTCGAGGACGCCCTCGACGACCTCGTCGATCCCCTTGTAGACGAGCGGCTCGCCGCCGCAGATCGAGACGACCGGCGCCGGACACTGGACGGCCGCGTCGACGCACTCCTCGACCGACAGGCGCGCCCGGTTCGACTCGTACTCGCGGATCTTCCCGCAGCCGATGCAGGCGATGTTGCACGCGAGCGTCGGCTCGAGCATGAGCACGAGCGGGTAGCGCTCGCCCTTGCGCTGCTGCGACGCGACGTACCTGCCGATCTGGACGGTCGATGCGAGGGGGAACTTCATCCAGCCAACCTTTCTCTCAAACGTCCGAGTGCCAATAGAGGAAACGTGATGCGGTAGAGGTGGTAACGGATCATGAAGTCGAGCGGGAACCCCGTGCCGGTGAAGTGCTCCTCCTGCCAGTCGCCGTCCGCGCGCTGCGCCGCACACAGATAGTCTGCCGCTCTGCGGCTGCTCGAATCTTCAGCGTTTCCTGCGGCCACATAGGCGAGTAGCGCCCACGCCGTCTGCGAAGGGGTCGTGAACTCCGCCCGCCCGCGCCGGGCCGGATCCGCGTAGGAGCGGATGTCCTCGCCGAAGCCTCCGTCCTCCTGCTGCACCGAGTCGAGCCAGGCCACAGCACGGCGCATCGAGGGGTGGTCGGACGGGATGCCGCACGCCTCGAGGCCGGGCAGCGCGGCGCCCGTGCCGTAGATGTGGTTGACCCCCCAGCGGCCGAACCAGGAGCCGTCCGCCTCCTGCTCCGAGAGGAGCCACTCGAGGCCGCGCCCCGCCGCCTCGTGGTGGACGCCGAGCGTGCCGAGCGTCTCGAGCGAGTGCGCCGTCACGTCGGCGCTCGGCTCGTCCGTCACCTTGCCGAAGTCGCAGAACGGGATCTTGTAGAGCCACATCGCCTTGTTGTCGACGTCGAAGGCGCCCCAGCCGCCGTCGCGCGACTGCATGCCGACGAGCCAGTCGGCGCCGCGGCGGATCGCGTCCTCGCCGCGCCCGAGCTGGTGGAGCGCGAGCGCGACGACGGCGGTGTCGTCGACGTCGGGATAGAGGTCGTTCTCGAACTCGAAGGCCCAGCCGCCGGGAGCGAGGTCGGGCGCGCGGACCGCCCAGTCCCCCTTGACGGTCACCTCCTCGCGCAGCAGGTACTCGCCGGCCTTCCGCAGCGCGTCGTGGTCCGCGGGGACGCCGCACGCACGCAAGCCGAGCACGGCGAGGGCCGTGTCCCAGATGGGCGACTGGCACGCCTCCGGCCGCAGCCGCTCGCCGTCGGAGACCATGAAGCCGTTCCAGCCCTCGACGGCCTTCCGGAGGGTCTCGTCCTCGAAGCCGTGGCCGAGCGCGGCGAGGGCGACGATCCCCCAGACCCACGGCGGCTGGATGCCGCCCCACGAGCCGTCCGCCTCCTGCCGTTCCCGAATCCAGCGCTCGGCGACGGCGAGGGCGTGGCGGCGCAGCCGGTTCGGGCGCCGCGCCGGGCGCGTCCGGCCCGGGATCGCGCCGATGTCGCGCAGGTCGACGTCGGCCGGCCGCACCGGCCGCAGCGACTGCGCCACCGCGAGCGCGACGAACGTCTGCCGCGCCCAGCACGAGAAGTTGTAGATCGAGACAGGGGCGGACGGCGGCAGGAGAACGAGCTCCGGCGGGATCGGGACCATCCTCTGCCAGGGCCACTGGCCGAGCAGCGCGAGAAAGCACTTGGTGAACAGGCGCGCCTTGGGGATCCCGCCCTCCCGCTGGATATAGGCGAGCGCCTTCGGGCCTGGATCTGCTCCGGCGAGCCGGCAGGCGACATACGCCTCGATCGACGTGGAGAGGTCGGGAGGCCCCTCGAACCAGATCGACCACGTCCCGTCGTCGCGCATCCGGGCGAGCAGCTCGTTCGAGATGCCGCGGTCGAGCTCGGGCGTGCGCAGGCCGAGGTAGTGGTTCCAGAACAGGTGCTGCGCGGTCATCGTCACGTTCGACTCGAGCTCGCCGACCCAGACACCGTCGGGCCGCTGCAGCTCGAGCAGCCGCCGGGTACCGCGCTCGATCGCGTCGTCGAGGCGCGTCAGCTCGTGCGCAACGCTCACGCGCACCTCCGGCCGGTGGCAGCCACCGTCACGTCTTCGTCACACGATCCACGGGACGAGGCAGCGGTCTGCGAGGAAGTCGTTGCGCTTCCGTATCGGTGGCTGCCACCGGCCGTCATGTCGTTACTCTCGCGGATGCGCTGCTCAGGATGTGCTGAGCCGCCCGCCGGCCGCTGCGGATCGCGCTCTCCATCGTCGCCGGCCAGCCCGTGTCCGTCCACGCCCCCGCGCGGGCGACGTTCGGTCGCGACGTCGCCACGCCCGGACGCAGCACACCGGGCCGGAGGGCGACCGTCGCGTACGGCTCGCGGCTGACCCGCGACCAGAGCAGCTCCGCGCCGCCGAGCCGGTCGGTGAGCTGCCCGGCCACCTGCTCCACGAGCGCCCGGCCGCGCACGTCGAGCAGCTCGGGGACTCCGCTCGCGACGACGGTCAGGTACTGCCCGCGCTCCGGCCGCTCGCCCGTGAGCGCACCGCGGTCGAAGACCCAGTGCGCGTCGGAGCCGAGCAGCGCCGCAAGCGGCGTGCCGAGAAGCTCGCGGTCGAACCAGAGGTGGACGCTCACGATCGGCGAGTCCTCGATCTCGGGCTCCGGCTCCCCGAGCAGGCGCGCGCTCTCGCGCGGCGGCACCGCGACGACGATCGCGTCCGCGTCGACGTCGTCGAGCGACTCGACCCGCTCCTCGAGCCGGGCCCGGTCGCCGAGGATCCGGCCCGCTGCATCGCCGTGCATCCAGCCGAGCGGTTTCAGCGGCAGGACGAGATCCGAGCTCTCGCGCGGCCCGAGCAGAGCCGTGCGCACCGTGAACAGGCCTGCCGCCGCGTCGGCCTCGTCGGCCGGCAGGTTGAGCGCCGGCCGGACGAACACGTCCCAGAAGCGCTCGATCGCCGTGTCGCTCGTCCCGAGCCGGCGCAGGAGTGCGCCGAACGTCTCATGCCGCGGCCGCGTCACGCGCATCCGGGCGAGAACGAGCGGCAGCGCGAGGCGGTCCGCCAGCGGGATGTGCCGGTAGCGCAGCAGCGAAGCCGGCGTTCGCGAGATGGAAGCCACCCGCCTCTGCTCGTCGATCACCGGGAGGGCGAGGCGCTGTCTCGAGATCGAGCCTCGCTCGCCGATGCGCTCGAGGAAGCGGAGGTACTCGGTGAAGCAGCCGAGCGCGACGTGCTGGCCGTTGTCGGGCGGCGGCTCCGGGTCGCCCTCACGACTCGGCAGCGTCTGGACGGCGCCGCCGAGCGTCGGCCTCGCCTCGAGCACGGTCACCTCCTGCCCGGCGTCGACGAGGTCGAGCGCGGCGGCCAGGCCGGCCAGCCCGCCTCCGACGACGGCGACCCTCACCGCAGGAGCCCTCGCGCCACGACGGCGACCTTGCGTGGCGCCGAGAGCCGCATCCTGGCCGAGAAGACGTCGAAATCCTTCGCCTCGATCCGTTCGAGCGTCGCCCGGTAGAGCCCGGCGAACGTGCCGACGCAGAGCGCGCTGCGACGGTCGAGCGAGTCGAGCAGGCGCAGCCCTTCTGCGAGCTGTGCCCGCGCGCGGGCCGCCTGGAAGGCGAGCAGCGAGCGCCACTCCGGCGTCAGCCGTCCCTGCGCGATGTCCTCCTCGCCGACGCCGAAGCGGGCGAGCTCGTCCTGGGGGAGGTAGACGCGGCCGAGCTGCCAGTCCTCGGCGACGTCGCGGACGATGTTGATCAGCTGCAGCGCGAGGCCGAGCGTCCGGGCCTGCTCGGCCTCGATCTCGCCGTAGCCGTCGGCGCGATAGACGGGCAGGCAGGCGAGGCCGACCGCCCCGGCCACCTTCTCGCAGTAGCCGCGGAGCTCGTCGAAGTCCGCGTACCGGCTCTGCTCGGTGTCCTGGAGGCCGCCGGCGACGAGGGCGTGGAGCGGCTCGTCCGGGATCCCGAAGCGGCTGCGGGCGTCGGCGAGCGCGACCATGACGGGGCGGCTGCTTCCGCCGAGCTCGGTGCGGAGCTCCTCGAGGTGGGCGCGCTTCTCGTCCGCGGGCAGGTCGCCGTCGGCGACGTCGTCGACCTCGCGCGCGAAGGCGTAGATAGCGGCGATCGCGTGCCGCTTCGGCCGCGGCAGGACCATGATCCCGTAGGCGAAGTTCTTCGCCTCGCGGCGCGTGATGCGTTCCACCTCCGCGTATGCCGCCTCGACCGGAACGTTGCTCATCGCACGAGCACGAGCGCGGCCTCGCGCGCGAGCCGCGCGCGAGAAGGCCGCGGCCGGCTGCTGAAGACGTCCCAGCCGGCGGAGTCGAGCGCGTCGAGCGCCGCGAGCCCGCCGCGGGCGAAGAGCGCGACCGCCCGTCCGAGCCGGCCGCCGATCCGAGCGCGGAGCACGTCCCCCGCGGCCAGCAGCTCCGCCGCCCGCGCCGCCTCGAAGCGGAGCAGATCGCGCAGCTCCTCGCTCGGCCGGTCGAGCGCCGGCTCGCCGAAGCGGCGACGGTCCTCGGCGGGGAGATAGACGCGGCCGAGCTCGAGGTCCCGCGGCACGTCCTGGAGGAAATTGACGAGCTGGAGTCCCGTGCAGACGGAGTCGCTCGCCGCCACCACCTCCGGTTCCTCCAGGCGGCCGAGCACGCCGAGGACGAGACGGCCGCAGGGGTCGGCCGAGTGGACGCAGTAGTGCTGCAGCTCGTCCCACGTCTCGTACTCGCCGACGCGCTGGTCCATCCGGTTCGCCTCGATCAGCCGCAAGAACGGCTCTCGCGGCAGGCCGAACTCGGCGATCGTCGGCTCGACGTTCCGCAGCACGGGCCACGTCGCCTGCCCCGCGAAGGCGGCATCGACCTCCTGCTCGAGCTCGTCGAGCGCCGCGAGCCGGTCGCCCTCGTACGCGTCGCCGAGCTCGTCGACGAGCCTGGCGTAGCAGTAGAGCGCCCGGATGTGCGGCCGCAGCGGGCGCGGGAAGAGCACCGAGCCGACCGGGAAGTTCTCCCCGGCCGCACGGGCGGCGATCTCCGCGAGCTCCATGGCGGCATTCTTGCTTGAATGCCGTCGCCGACGGCGAACGCCACGCGGACCGGGGACACGGGACAAGGAGAGATCACTTGACCGACGCGCCAGCATCGAGCTCGGGAGCGTCCGGCGGACGCGAGCCCGCGGTCGCCGGCGTCGCCCGGCGCGACGGCGGCGTCGTCGTCTCCCTCGCAGGCGAGGTCGACCTCTACAACGCGGATGAAGTGCGCGAGGCGCTGCTCGAAGCCTGTGCCGAGGACTCCGAGCCCGTGGTCGTCGACCTCGAGCACGTGCGGTTCATCGACTCGACCGTTCTCGGCGTCCTGATCGAGGCCCGCTCGAAGCTCGCCGACCAAGACGGCTTCAGGCTCGCGTCACCGGGGCTGGAGCCTCGCCGCGCGCTCGAGATCTCCGGTCTCGACCGGCACTTCCTCGTCTACGACACCGTCGCGGAGGCGCTCGCGGCGGCCCGCTGATCCGGCGCGCCGGCCGGCCGGAGACCCGCTACGCATGGCACCCGAACCCCTCATGCCGCCCGAATCGCTCCTGCGGTACGCGGACGCGATCGTCAACGCGTCGCTCGGCATCGGGGACGGCGACACCCTGCTCGTCCAGGGGCAACACGAGCACCGGGAGCTCCTCGTGGCGATCGCGGAGTCCGCCTACCGTGCCGGAGCGCGCTTCGTCGACGTCGTGACCACCGACCCGCTCGTCACGCGCGCGCGGCTGCTCCACGGAAGCGACGACGCGATCGGCGCGCTCTCTCCCTGGTCGCGCCGCCGGCTGCGCGAGGTCGCCGGTCCCGGCGGCGCGCTCGCCGCGATCACGGGCGAGGGCGAGGCGGGCTACCTCGACGGGATTCCGCCGGAGCGGATCGCGACCGACTACAGCCGACTCGCGAAGCAGACGGCCTTTCTCCAGCGCGCGCAGCTCAACATGCGCGCCCGCTGGACGATCGCCGGCTGGCCGACCGACTACTGGGCGGGGCAGGTCTATCCCGACCTCACACCGCTCGAGGGAAGACGCCGGCTCGCCTGGACCTGCTCCGCTTCTGCAGGCTCGCCGACGAGGACGGCAGGGGCACGACCGGCTGGCTCGAGCACCTGCGGACCCTGCGGCGCCGGTCGGAGAAGCTGACCAAGCTCGGCCTCACGCGCCTCGAGCTGCGCGGGCCGGGCACCAGGCTCGACCTCGGCCTCGTCTCCGGCACCCGCTGGCTCGGCGGGCCGGAGACCCTCGTGGACGGAAGGCAGCTCGCCCCGAACATCCCCACCGAGGAGGTCTTCACGAGCCCCGACCCGCGCGCGACGAACGGGACCTCCGCTGCACGTTCCCGCTCTCCTTCCGGGGCCGCCTGATCGAGGGGCTCGAGGGCGAGTTCGCCGGTGGCCGCCTCGTCCGGCTCGAGGCCGACTCCGACGAGGACCGGGACTTCGTCGCCGCGTACATCGACACCGACAAGGCGGGGAGGCGCCTCGGCGAGGTCGCGCTCGTCGACTCGTCGTCACGGATCGGGCAGACGGGCCGCGTCTACTACAACACGCTGCTCGACGAGAACGCGGCCGCGCACATCGCTTTCGGCAGCGGCTTCGGCGGAACCCGCTCCGAGACTCCCGCCCGCGGCGTCAACCGCTCGAAGACGCACCTCGACGTGATGATCGGGAGCCCCGAGCTCGAGGCGACCGGCATCGACGGGCGCGGTCGCCGGATCGCGCTGATTCGCGACGGCGTCTGGCAGATCTAGCTGGATCCGGGCGAAGAGCTGCGCTCTTCGCCCGGGGGGGTGAAGGAACGAGGGCCGGGGAGACCGCGGTCTCCCCGGCCCTCGTGCTGTCGGGCTTGCTTGGGGCGCGGGAGGTTCGAGCGCCGTGCCTGGGGTCGCGTGGGGGCAGGCCGCCTAAGGCGACGCGCCCGCCCACGACAGCTTCGGCGGCGTCGTAACGCACCGTTACGCCGCCGCCCAACGCAGCCGGGGGTTCCAGCGCTTCAACCCCAGCTGCGGTCCAGGGCCGCAGCGTACGCGCCAGCGTACGCTCCGGCCGAACCGCGCTCGCGCCGGCCTCAGCCGCGCGCGAGCGCACCCCAGAGGCAACCCATCCACAGCATCCCAAGCAAAAACAGCACGGAGCCGGCCGGAGACCACGCTCTCCGGCCGGCGGAGTTCCTTGTACCCGAGCGAAGAGCGAGCTCTTCGCTCGGCCAGCGAGCGAAGCCGCAGGCTTCGCGAGCTATACATAGGCCATGCCGGAGACGCCGGAGCAGCTCTGGGAGCGGGTGCACGAGCAGCTTCGCGTGCCGCCCCTCGAGGAGTGGGACACGTGGCCGTTCGACGGCGACGTGACGGTGCGGCCGCTGCAGCCGCCGGTCGAGCACGAGAAGCCGCGGTTCGGCGAGGGCGGTGTCGACTGCGGGGCCTGCGCGGCGCAGGACGATGCCTACGCCTGGACGAACGAGCGCTGGCGGCTGCGCGCGCTCGGGCGTCCGAGCGGTCTCCCGGTGGTCGTCCTGCTCGAGCCGCGCGCGCACTTCTCTTCGCCCGGCGACCTGCCGGAGGAGCTCGCCGCCGAGTTCGGCGTCCTCACCGGCCGAATCGAGCGGGCCGTCCGCAGCGTCGACGGCGTCGGCCGCGTTCACATCCTTCGCTACGGAGAGGGCGGAGAGCATCTCCACATCTGGTTCATGGCCCGGCCCGCCCGGCTGGAGCAGCTGCGCAGCAGCTTCGCGGCAATCTGGGACGACCTGCTGCCGCCGACGCCGGACGACGTCTGGCGCGGGAACCTCGAGCTCGTCGTCGCGGCGCTCGAAGACGGGCCTGGCGTAGCCGGAGCTACCGGCCGGTGGTCGTGCCGGCCGTCGTCGAGCTCGTCGTGGTCGGGGCGGTGTACGGCTGCACGTACGTGCCCGAGCCGCTGATGATCGTGCCGGTGATCGTCGCCGGCGGGAAGTCCTGGACCGGCAGGTTCGCCACGGCGGCCGACATGAAGTCGTGCCAGATCTGCGCCGGCAGCGAGCCGCCGAAGATCTGGTAGTAGCCCTCGATGTTGTAGAGCGGGATCTCCCCCCGCGGGTAGCCGACCCAGACGCACGTCGCGAGCTGCGGCACGAAGCCGCAGAACCAGGCGTCGACGTAGTTCTCTGCCGTCCCGGTCTTTCCGGCCGCCGGGCGGCCGATGTTGGCGGTGGTGCCGGTGCCGTGGTCGATCACGCCCTGGAGCGTGTACTCGAGCTGCGCGTTGACGCTCGGGCTGAGGATCCGCTGCCCCTTGGTCGTGAGCTTCCCGAGCAGCTTGCCGTTCGGGCCACGCACCGTCTCGAACGCCTGCGGCGCATGGTGGACGCCGCCCGACGCGAACGTCGCGTAGACATCGGTCAGCTCGAGCGGCGTGAACCCGACCGCCCCGAGCGTGATCGCGCAGACCGGCCGGAAGTTGCGGCCGCTGCTCGTGATCCCGAGCTGGTGGGCCATCTTCATGACGTTCTTGACGCCGACCTTGGCGACGAGCTGGGCGAAGATCGTGTTGACGGAGTTGGCGGTCGCGTCGAGCAGGTTCATCGTCCCGGCGGACTCGTCGGCGTAGTTGTGGACGTCCCAGGGGCCGCCGTTCGTGCTGCACTGCGGATCGGTGATCAGGAGCTCCGGCGGCCCGTAGAAGCTCGAGTAGAGAGAGGCGCCCTCGGCGAGCGCAGTCGCGAGGGTGATCGGCTTGAAGGCGCTCCCGGTCGAGCGGTGCGCCTGCGTCGCGAAGTTGAACTGCATCTGCTGGCCGTTGGGGGAATAGTCGACCATCGCCCGCACGGCGCCGGTGCGCGGGTCGATGGCGACGAGCGCGGCGGCCGGGTCGGTCGGCGTCTTCAGCACGCCCGATACAGCGTGGACGGCGAGTGCCTGCAGCCTCGGCTTGAGCGTCGTCGTGACCTTGAGCCCGCCCCGCTCCACCTGGCGCTGCCCGAAGCGGCCGACGAGCTGCTGCGTCGCCCAGCCGAAGAAGTTCGGCTGCTTGAGCTGCGTGTAGAGATTGCCGAGCTTCAGCCCGAGCGGCTTCTTCTCCTCCTTACGGAGCCTCTTGCTCGTGATGTAGCCGTTCTTCCACATCGCCTGGAGCACCTGGTTCCGCCGCGCGAGCGCGAACTCCGGGTTGACGAACGGGTTGTACGTCGTCGGCGCCTGCGGCAGCCCGGCGAGCAGCGCCGCCTGGCCGAGCGTGAGCTGCGAGGCGCTTTCGGAGAAGTACGTCTGGGCCGCAGCCTGCGCGCCGTACGCATGGTGGCCGTAGAAGACCTCGTTGAGGTAGGCGGCGAGGATCTGCTTCCTCGACAGGCGCTGGAAGAGCTTCTCGGCGAGACAGGCCTCCGTGATCTTGCGCGAGAACGTCCGCTGCGGGTTGCCGATGTAGAGGTTGCGGGCGAGCTCCTGCGTGATCGTCGAGCCGCCCTGGACGATCTGCCCCTGCGAGACGTCCTGGAAGACGGCCCGGATGATGCCCTGGAAGTCGAGCGCGCCGTGCTGCCAGAAGCGGGCGTCCTCGATCGCCACCGTCGCCTCCGGCAGCCACGCCGACATCTTGTCGAGCGGCAGGGTCTGCCGGTTCGTCGCCGACGGGACGACGCCCAGGAGGCTGCCGTTGGCGGCGTAGAGGAACGAGTTCTCGCCGAGGGAGAGCGGGCGGAGGTCCGAGGTGCTGCAGGTCTCCAGGAGGATCCGCTGCCCGGTGAACGCCACCGTCGCGAGCGCGAGCGCGACGAGCGCGGCGACGAGGAGCGTGACCATCAGGAGCGCGCTGCGCCGGCGCCGCCGGTCGCGGTGCAGGCGCATCCGTCGCACGGCGAGCAGCTGCTCGAGCCCGCGGTCGCGCCCCGATTGCGACGGCCGCCGGTTCCCGGAGCCTCTGCCGTACCGACCCTGATCGCCTGCCACGTCTCCGCCATTGTGCCGATCGGCGGGACCGGGAGCCGGGCCGGGCTCAGACCCCGGCGAGCAGGCGGGCGGCGAGCCCGAGCAGCGCGACCGCGAGCATCCACTCGATGTAGCGCCCGCGGATGCGCTGCGAGAGGCGCGCTCCGGCCTGCGCGCCGACGACGACGCCGGCGGAGATCACGAGCGCCCTGCGGATGCCCGTGCCGCCGGCGAAGCTCCCGTACACCACGTGCGTCAGCGAGCCGGCGGCGGCCATCCACGCGAGCACGTAGTGGGACGTCGCCGTCGCGATGTGGGTCGGGAAGCCGAGCGCACGCACGAGGAGAGGCACGTGGATCACGCCGCCGCCGATGCCGAGGAAGCTCGAGACGAAGCCGACGCCGAGGCTGTAGGCGATCCCGCGCCAGATCGGGACCTCGTACTCGTACACGGCGCCCTCGCGGTCGACGAGCCGGCGCCTCCGGACGCCGTAATGCGGCGGCGGGGGCCGCCACCGGTCGCCGGCGAAGAGCCACACGGCGAGGAGCGCCAGCACGCCGCCCATCAACGCGTCGAACACGTGCCGCGAGACGACGCCCGTCAGAAGCGCGCCGCCGACGGCGCCCGGCAGCGTGGCCACGGCGAAGAGCGTGCCGCTGCGGACGTCGACGCGCCGCTGCCGGAGGTAGGCGGTCGACCCCGAGCCGGCGTTGAAGAAGACGACGACGAGGCTGATCGCGGTGATCGTGCGCGGGGAGTCGTGCGGGTAGACGAGGAGGAGGATCGGCGTGAGGATGAAGCCCCCGCCGGCCCCGACGATCGTCCCGAAGGCGCCGACCCCGACGCCGAGCAACGCGAGCAGAACGGCGGTCTCGGCGTCGAACGACATTGCGCGGGAGTCAGTCGGCGCGGGAGCGGTAGAGAACGTGCGGCCGCAGCGGATGCCCCTGCGGCAGGCGTGGATGCTCGAAGTCGTCGGCGGGATCGCGGCTCATCCCGAGCCGTTCCATCACGCGCCACGACGGCTCGTTCGCAGGCGAGGTGAACGAGACGATCTCCTCGAGTCCGAGCTCGGCGAAGCCGAACGCGAGGGCGGCCCGTCCCGCCTCGGTCGCGTAGCCCTTTCCCCAGTGCGCCCGGGCGAGCCTCCAGCCGACCTCCACCGCGGGGGTGAAGTGCGCCTCGAAGCTCGGGCGCGCAAGCCCGACGAAGCCGGCGAAGGCGGCGTCGCCCGGCACCTCGACGGCCCAGAGCCCCCACCCCTGCTCCTCGATCTGCCGGCTGATCCGTTCCGCATAGCCGTCGCTCTCCTCGCGCGTCAGCGTCGCCGGGAAGAACCGCATCGTCCCGGGGTCGGCGTTGAGCGCGGCGAACGGCTCGAGGTCGGCGTCGCGCCACCGGCGCAGGAGCAGCCGTTCCGTCGTGAGTTGGGCCACGCTTCGATCGTACGCAGCCTGCGCGTCTGCAGTGTCTCAAGCTGGGGACGATGGTTCCCGACAGTGGTCGGTTTCCCGCTCTTCCCGGCGCGGCTCTGGCAGGTCTGCCCGTACTGCGCGAGCACGGTCGAGCCGCTGCAGGAAGACCTCGGCGCCGCGCTCACGGGGGAGTTGCAGGACGTTCCGCAGGATGGGCTCGCGTCGCCGACGCCGCTCCACGAGGCCCGAGCGGCCGGCGGACCGGCCGGTGGCAGCCACCCATACGCCTTCGTAACGAGATTCGGCTGTCGGTCACGCGGGGCGTGACGTTGATGCGACGGTTTCTTGACGGTGGCTGCCACCGGTCGTCCAAGGGCTTGTCGGCGGCTCGCAGTGGTCACGGCTGCCCGGCATCTCCTTGCATCGCAGTCGCGGCAGGAGCAGAATCCGGGCGAGGGTTCGGTGGCCCGCTCCGGGTCTCTCTGCCAGCGCTGACTGGATGGTCCAGGTCTACGACTGGAGGCGAGGGATGGTGCGGTTTGCTGAACGAGCAAGAAGAGGCTCAAGAAGAGGCTTCGGAAGGGGGAACGGGGTGTGGCTGCCGCTCGTCCTCGTCGCCGTGCTGGCGGGCGCGCTGCTCGCCGTGGGGCCGGCGGGTGCTTCCGGCAACAAGATCTACGCGCACGGGATCGTCTTCTGCGTGAACAACCACAACGGCGACGTGCAGATCGCCAAGGTGTGGGGCTCGGGCAGCTTCGAGAGCCATTCCTGCGATCGCAACGAGACGGAGGTCGTGTGGGTGGGCCGCAGCGGACCGAGCGGCCCGTCCGGCCCCAGCGGCCCCAGCGGCCCCAGCGGCCCGAACGGACCCTCCGGCCCGACTGGTCCCAGCGGCCCCAGCGGACCGTCCGGTCCCAGCGGAGCGTCCGGCCCGACTGGTCCCAGCGGACCGGCAGCAGGCGCAGCCGAGACCGTGAAGGTGGTCGAGGTCACGACAGCGACCAACGTCGTCCAGGCGATTTGCCCGAGCGGCACGCACGCGGTCGGCGGCGGCGGCAGCGGCCCGGGGGGCACGTACACCTTGGTCGGTTCCTATCCGCTCACGGGCAGCGGCCCCTATGTCAAGGCCACCGACGGCTCGCAGGCCACCGGCTGGAGAGTCGCCTATTCGCAGAACGCGGACGGGAGCCATGCCATTGACGCGTACGCGATCTGCACGCCGTGATGCCGTAGAGCGACCACGCGGAAGCGCAGCACGGAGACGAACGTCGGAAGCCCCGAAAGGGGCTTCCGACTTCCAAAGGGGGAGTTGCGCCCTAGCAGAGGTTCGGTGAGGCCCGAAGGACGCGCGCCGGAAAGGCCCGGCGTTTCCCGCTTGTGTGAACGCTCAGCCCCGGTTCGGCTCCGCCGGTGGAGGCGAGGGCTCTTGCGAGCCACGGCTGCGTCCACGTCCCACACGGCGCCATGGCACTCCTCTACATGTGGCTCCCGGCCGGGCCGCGCCCGCTACCCGGACGGCACGAGCTGGCGCGTGCGGGTGGGCGTGCGAGAGAGGAACGACTCGATGGCGTCCGGGGCGAGCGGGCGGGCGAGGAAGAATCCCTGGCCGTAGTCGCACTGCTCGCGCTGGAGTTGCTCGAGTTGGGCGTGGTCTTCGATGCCTTCGGCGAGTGTCTCCAGGCCGAGGGACTTCCCGAGCTGTACGAGCGTGCGGATGAGGGCCGCCGATTCGTCGGTCGCGGCGATGCCGGAGATGAAGGAGCGGTCGATCTTGAGGGCGTCGACCTTGAACCGCCGGAGATACGCCAGCGAGCTGTAGCCGGTGCCGAAGTCGTCCATCGCGACCCGGACGCCGAGCGTCTTGATCGCGGCGAGCCGCTCGGCGATGCTGTCCGGATCGCGCATGAGCGTCGTCTCGGCAACTTCGAGAGTGAGCTCCGCTGGATCGAGGCCGCTCTCGTCCAGAGCGTCCCGGACGTCGGCGACGAGCGAGGCGTCGTCGAGCTGGCGCGCGGAGATGTTGACGGAGATGCCGACCCCGTAGCCGCGGCGGCGCCATGCGGCCGCTTGCGCGCAGGCCCGGTGGAGCACCCAGCGGCCGATCGGGACGATCGTTCCCGCCCGCTCGGCGATCGGGACGAACTGGTCCGGCTCGATGATGCCGCGAACCGGATGACGCCAGCGGAGAAGTGCTTCGACGCCGGTGACGGATCGGTCGCGCAGGTCGAAGGTGGGCTGGTAGAGCAGGAAGAGTTGTTCGCGGGCGACCGCGCACCGCAGGTCCTGCTCGAGCATGACCCGGTCGCGAGCGACGGTCTGCATGTTCGACTCGAAGAGGACGTAGCGGTTCTTGCCGATGTTCTTCGCCTCGTAGAGGGCGAGGTCGGCGGCGTGCAGGAGCCCTTCGGCGTCCGCTCCCTCTTCGCTGACGGAGATGCCGATGCTGGCGTCGATCGAGAAGGGCTGCGCGTCGGCGCGGTCGAGGTCGACCGGCTGTCTGAGCACCTCCAGGATCCGCTCGGCGACGAGCTCGGGGCTCGCGTCCGGGCCGGGCGAGTCGAGCAGGACGATGAACTCGTCGCCGCTGATCCGGCCGGCCGTGTCGGCCTCCCGGATGACACTCGCCAGCCGGGCGCCGACGATCTGCAGGAGCTGATCGCCCGCGGCGTGGCCGAGAGAGTCGTTGAACCGCTTGAAGTCGTCGATGTCGATGTACAGGGCGGCGGCCGGGGTCTGTCGGCGTCGCGCGCGGGCGAGCATCTGCTCCGCGCGGTCGAGCACCAGCGTCCGATTCGGGAGCCCGGTCAAGCCGTCGTGGAGGGCCAGGTAGCTGAGGTCGTTCCGGGCGGTGAGCAGATCGCGGCGGGCGATGAACTGGCGCAGGAGGACGAGAACGGCAGTGGCGGCGGCGGCGACCACCATGCCGAGGCGACCCAGCGAGCGAGTGATCGAACTGCGCGTAGAGCATCAACCCGAACACGACCGCAGGCGCGAAGTACGGCAACCAGCCGACCCGGTTTCCCCACGCTGCCCACCTGCTACGGAGAAGACGGCCGCCGATACGCCACTCGCCCGGATCCGGACTGCCCTGGGCCGGACCGGCGAGGACAAAGAGCGACCAGCCACCGACGAAGGCGAGATCGACCACGACCCTCAGCGAGTCGTTCGAATGCAGGAGCGCCCAGCTGTTCGTGACGTCGCCGACGATCGCCACGAGCGTCCCGACGGCGAGGTAACGCAGCGCCCGCTGCGTCGATCGGCTCGCGACGCGGCTGATCGCGTACGTCAAACCGAAGATCTGCAGCAGATCGCCGACCGGATACGCGCCCGCGACTGCGCGATCGAGAACCTGTTGCCCGCCGGCGGAGACGGTCGGGCCGAGCACGAGATACCAGATCACGGCGCCGCCGGCGACCACCACCGTCGCTACGTCGACCCAGAGGCGAAGATTCCCCGCCCGGGTCTCGGCGCGCCTGGGAAACCGCAACAGTCCCACCAGGAACACCACGAAGAACGCGATCTCGCAGCCGTCGATCGGAGAGGGAAACGGCACGGCGCCCGTCGCCGCCTGATAGCCCAGGGTCGTCGCGAAGGTCGCCGTCAGGAACACGGCCGAGGCGGTGAGCCAACGCCAGGCGGACGCCGTACGCCGCTCGCCGCAACGGCGCGAGGCCGTCCAGAAGAAGGCAACGGTCGGCAGACCGGGCAGCACCAGGAACACATCGGCCACCCAGGCGCGAGTCGACGCAGACCCCCACGATGAGAAGCGCCACGCCAGGTACAGGGCGAAATACGCCCCGACGGCGGCAGCCAGCCTGCGCGCGGTGGCCGAGCTCATCCAGGGGGCCTCGTCCCGTTCGTCGACCTCTCCGGAAGACGGCGGCGGCCGGCTCAGATCCGCGCTTGGCTCAGACACCCCCGTCTCTCGATCGGGGCTGCCCCCGTTTCTCTCACCGATAGGCATATCCAAGAGCCATCGGGCGTGGTCAGCCGGGCGCAACATCCGCGATTCCACTGATCTGCGGCGCCACCGCCACGAAGTCGTGTCAACCAGCCGACGCGGCACGCGCTTCCTCGAAAGCCGACGGGGAGACTCGAACTCCCGACCCCATCATTACGAGTGATGTGCTCTACCAGCTGAGCTACGTCGGCGGAGAAGGCGCATTCTAGCCCCGGTCCGGCCGCACCCTCCGAGCAGCCATACCCTGTGGCGATGGTTCGGCGGCGGGTGATCGTGCGCGGCCGGGTGCAGGGCGTCGGCTTCCGCGTCTCCGTCGCCTCGCGCGCGCGGGGCCGCGGCGTCGCCGGCGTGGTGCGGAACCGGCCCGACGGCACGGTCGAGGCCGTCTTCGAGGGCGATCCGGAGCCCGTCGAGGCGCTCGTGGCCTACCTGCGCGAAGGCCCGCGGGGAGCGTTCGTCGAGCACGTCGAGGTCGCCGAAGAAGAGCCGGAGGGCCTCCACCGCTTCGAGATCCGCTAGCGCCGGCTCAGGACTCGATCGTGACGAGCGTGCCGATCGGCGTGTACGGCCAGACCTGCGCCGCCGCGTCCAGGGGCAGCTCGACGCAGCCGAGGCTCTGCGGCGTGCCGAACGTGGCCCGCGGGAAGGCGTGGATCGCGTCGCCGCCGTGGAAGTAGCTGATCCACTGGATGCCCGGGTCGTTGTAGTGGCTGCCGTCGGGGTTCGTGCCGCTCATCGTCCCGACCGGGATGTGCTCGAAGACCGGCCACGTCCCCTGCGCGGTCGGCGCCTGCGCGATGCCGGTGTTGCCGGGCGAGCTGAGGATGAACTTGCCCGTTGTGCCAGAGGTTGAGCGACTGCGGAATCGTCTCGTGGACGAGGACGTAGCTGTAACCCGCCGTGCTGCGTCGGCCGGCGAGGTCGTCCTGCAGGAGCGCGCGCCAGACGTCGGGGCCGGCGATGCCGTCGGCGGCGAGGCCGTGCACGTCCTCGAACCGCATCACCGCGGCGCGGGTCACCTCGTTCGGCGCGCCCTGCTTCCAGAGCGCCCGCAGCGGAGCGGGCGTGTGCGGGAAGCGCCACGAGAAGTGGCCGGAGGGCGGCGACACCGCCGCGGCGAGCTCGGCGGCCGCCGTCGGCGGCGGGCTCGTGTCGCCGTGCCAGCGCAGCGGGAGGTAGCCGAGCCGCGCGAGGATCTCCTGCAGCCGGAGCGTCGACCCCGCGGGCACGTGCCAGGTGAGGTGGCCGGCTGTTCCCTGCGCGAGGAACGAGTTCCGCGGCAGGCGCACGTGCACCGTGCCGCCGAGCGGGAAGCCGAGCCCGGACGGCTGGAAGGAGAGCGTGTGCTCGTCGACGAGCGTCCAGCGGCCGGGCGTCGCCGGCTCGACCCGCGGCCGGCGGGAGCCGAGGACGTCGCCGACCGGCTGCGAGAACGTCAGGGTCAGCGTCCCGCCGGGCGACAGCCTGCCGCCGCCGGCGGGAGCGGCGACGACGCGGGTCCGCGGCCCGGCGACGAACCAGGAGACTCGCACCGGGCTCGGGAGCTTCTCCCACGACCGGACGGCGGCCGCGATCGTCGTCGTGCCCTCGCTCTTCGAGCCGGTGGCGACGACCCCGAGCGGGACGACGCTGCGCGGCGCCCCGACCGAGCGCCCGCGCCCGCCCCCGATCGCGATCCGGCTGACCGGGACGTCGAAGCTGACCGCGACCTGCGAGCCGCGCTTCGGTCGCAGGAGCGTCGAGTCGACGTGCGCGACCGGCGTGACGACGGTGAAGGTCTGCTCGACGGTGTGGCCGACGAGCCAGCCGATCCAGCCCGGACGCCGGAAGCCCACCTTGACGGTCAGGCGCTCGCCGGGAGGGACGCGGTCGCTCGGCAGGATCGTGCCGTGCCGGAGGGAGACCGGCAGCGACTTCCCCGCCGGATCCGTCACCTCGAGGCTTCCGACCTCTCCCGCGAAGCCGGGGAGCGAGACCTCGGCGAGGCCGCTGCTCGAGGCGCCGACCGCGCCCTGGGGCCAGGCGAGCAGCGCCGCCGCGGCCACGCCTGCGGCGAGCAGCACGACGGCGGTCGCCGTCAGGATCCAGAGGCGCGAGACCACCACTCTCCAGTATGCGCAACGTTCCCCACGATTCGGTCGTACCCTCCAGGGCCATGAGCACGCAACCGGGCCGTGGCGTTCCGCGCGAGCTGACGCGGGACGAGATCGAGGAGTTCCTGCGCGGGCAGCGGATCGCGCGCCTCGGCTGCCACGCCGGCGGCGAGACGTACGTCGTACCGCTCATCTACGCGTACGAGGACGCGGCCGTGGTCGCGGTCACGACCGAGGGGCGGAAGATCGCGATGGTCCGCGAGAACCCGAACGTCTGCGTCGAGGTGGACTCCTACGACGCCGACGGCCGCGGCAGCTGGCGCAGCGTGATCGCGCAGGGCGTCTGCGAGGAGCTTTCGGGCGAGCAGATCGAGTCCGCGCTCTCCCTCCTGCGCGAGCGCTTCGCGCGGACCGCCGGCCGCGCCGCGGAACGGCGCGCGCTCGGCCCCGGCGTCGTCGTCCTCCGCGTCCGCCTGCACGAGCTCTCAGGCCGCGCCGTGGAGCGTTGAGTTCTCTCTGCGTGAGCAGGGAATGAGAGTTTGTACGGAAATCGAAAATCCCTGTGTTTGGGAATGGACTTCGGGGCAATGCCGTTCTATAACTCGTAGCGGGTGGTCAGCACGATTGCGGGTTTCCCGCGCGGCTGCCGCCCGGGCGGGCGCCGGAACCGGCTGCTCCCCACGAGCGAAAGGAACTCAACTGAGCGACACGATTCACCTGAACGATCTCTCGCCTGCCGAGCGCCTGCTCGAGGAGGCCGCCGAGCGCGGCTTCGTCGAGGAGAAGGACGTCCAGGCGCTGGCCGACGAGCACGAGTTGAGCGAGGACGACCTCTCCGCGCTTCGCGTCGCGCTCGAGGAGCGCGACGTGGTCGTGCGCGCGGAGACCCAGGAGGAGACGCGGCCCGTGGCCGCCGCTGCGGTCACGGGCACCCTCGACCCGCTCCAGCTCTTCATGGACGCGGCAGGACGCCACAAGCTCCTGACAGCGGCCGACGAGGTGGCCCTCGCCAAGCGGATCGAGCGCGGCGACCTGGCGGCGAAGGAGAAGATGATCAACTCCAACCTCCGCCTCGTCGTCTCGATCGCGAAGCGCTACCAGGGCCACGACGTGCCCCTCCTCGACCTGATCCAGGAGGGCGTGATCGGCCTCAACCGCGCCGCGGAGAAGTTCGACTGGCGCAAGGGCTACAAGTTCTCGACCTACGCGACCTGGTGGATCCGCCAGGCCTGCCAGCGCGCGGTCGCGAACCAGTCCAAGACGATCCGGATTCCGGTGCACGTCCAGGAGCGCCGGATCAAGCTCAACCGCGCCTCGGCCGAGCTGCAGGCGAAGCTCGGGCGCGAGGCGACGGCCGAAGAGCTCGCCCACGCGACCCGGCTCAAGCTCGAGCACGTCGAGGAAGCGCTCGACGCGGTCGACTCGGTCTCGCTGAACCAGGGCCTCGGCTCGGACGGCGACTCGGAGCTCGGCGACCTGTTCGCCGACGAGTCGTCCGTCGACCCGGCCGAAGAGGCAGTCGAGTCGGTACGCCGGCAGAGCGTCCAGCGCGCGGTGTCCGAGCTGCCCGAGCGGCAGCGCAGGATCATCGAGCTCCGCTTCGGCTTCGAGTCTGAGCCCGCCTCGCTCGAGACGATCGGCAAGGAGCTCGGGCTGACGCGCGAGCGCGTCCGGCAGCTCGAGAGCGATGCCCTGGCGCGGCTGCAGCTCGCGCTGGGCGACGAGCTCGTCTTCGCAGCCTAGAAGGCGAGTGAGAGACACCAGTGGAGGGCCGGGAGCGATCCCGGCCCTTCGCTATCCGTGACCTGCCGTCACGCGCATGCCGCGCCTACGGGAGCGCAGCGCTACCGGCGAGCTCGCCGCGCAGGCGGATGAGGAGCGCGTCGAGCGCGAGCGGCGTCGAGACCTGCAGCTCCTCCGCCTCCCGCCAGGCCGCCCGGACGCGCTCGCACGCGCGTTCGGCCGCCTGCATCCGCTCGCGCGTCGCGTCGGCCCGGAGGTCGTGCAGGCGGTCGACGTGCGCGGCGGCGGCCTCCGCGCCGGCCGCGACCACGACGAGGTCGCGGTACCAGGACTCGAGCTCCTCGAGCTGCGCGAGCAGCTCCTCCCGCTCCGCTCCCCGCTGGGCACGGCGCACGCGCTGCTCCGCCTCGCGCCCCGTCAGCTCCAGCCCCGCGACCTGCGCCTCGGCCGCCTCCTTCGCCTCGGCGCCCCGCTCCGAGATCCCCGCGAGCAGCGACTCGACGCCGTCGGCCGGCTCGAAGCCGGGGTCGGAGTAGACGGCGCGCGCCACGCGGATCACCTCCCCGCGCCGCCGCGCAGCGGCCGGGTCGAGCAGCTGCAGCGCGCGGCCGAGGCGTCCGCCCGCGACGCGCGCGAGCGAGGTCACCTCCTCCTCGCCGAGCTCCGGCGCGTGCTCGCGGATCGCCTGGCACACGGCCGACTCCGACAGGCGCCGGAAGGGGACGAGCTGGCAGCGGGAGCGGATCGTCTCCGGCAGCGGGCCGAGCCGCTCCGCGACGAGCACGATGACGGCGTACGGCGGCGGCTCCTCGAGATCCTTGAGCAGCGCGTCGGCGGCGTCCTCGTTCATCGAGTCGGCGCCGAGGATGAGATAGACCCGCCGCTGAGCCTCGAACGGCCGCATGTGGAGGTCGCGCCGGAGCTCGCGGATGTCGTCGATCCGGATCTGCTCCCCGAGCGGCTCGAGGAGGTAGAGGTCGGGATGGCTGCCGCGCTCGACGCGCGCATGCTCGCCGAGCAGCTCGGCCGCGAAACGCGCGGGCGAGCTCGCGCTTGCCCACGCCCGCCGGCCCGTGGAAGAGGTAGGCGTGGACCGGCCCCTCCTGCAGGGCCGCCGCGAGCAGCCGCTTCGCCTCGTGCTGCTCAGGAACGGTCTCGAAGCCGGTCACGCACCTCCCTCGCGATCTCGTTCGGCTCGCCGCTCCCGTCCACCGCCACGATTCTCGCGGGGAACCGCTCGGCCAGCCCGCGGTAGGCGGCGTCCACCTTCACCTGGAGCTCCTCGCCCTCGCGCTCGAGCCGGTCGGCATCCGTCCAGCGGCTGCGCGCGACCTCCGGGTCGAGCAGCAGGACGAACGTCACGTCCGGGAGCAGCCCGCGCGTCGCGCGCAGGTTGAGCTCGAGCACCTCGTCGACGCCGAGGCCGCGCGCGATGCCCTGGTAGGCGAGCGAGGAGTCGACGTAGCGGTCGCAGACGACGACCGCCCCGCGGGCGAGCGCCGGCCGGATCACCTCTTCCGCGTGCTGGGCGCGCGAGGCGGCGAAGAGGGCGGCCTCGGCCCACGCGGTCATCTCGGGGCCGTCGAGGAGGAGCGCGCGGATCCGCTCCCCGAGCTCCGTCCCGCCCGGCTCGCGGGTGAGGACGACGTCGCGCCCCTCGGCCACGAGAGCGGCGCGGAGGAGCTCCGCCTGCGTCGACTTGCCCGAGCCGTCGGCTCCCTCGAAGGTCACGAACACCGCGGCCTACCATACGTCCGCATGCGGGCCATAGTGACGGGCGGCGCGGGGTTCATCGGCTCGCATCTGGCCGAGGCGCTCCTCGCGCGCGGCGGCGAGGTGCACGTCGTCGACAACCTCACGACCGGCTCGCGCGAGAACGTCCCGGCCGCCGCAGAGCTGCACGAGCTCGACATCCGGGACGAGGTGGTCGCAGAGCTCGCGGCGCGGCTGCGCCCCGAGGTCGTCTTCCATCTCGCCGCCCAGGCGGACGTCGGTACGTCGGTCGAGCGGCCCGGCTACGACGCCGACGTCAACGTCGTCGGCACGGTGAACGTGCTCGAGGCGGCGCGCGCCGCCGGCGCCCGCGTCGTCTTCACCTCGACCGGCGGCGCGATCTACGGCGAGTGCGAGCGGCCCGCCCGCGAGGAGGACGACCGGCGCCCCCTCTCGCCCTACGCGACGTCGAAGCTCGCCGGCGAGGAGTACCTCGCGACCTGGAATCGGCTGCACGGCACGCGCCATGTCGTCTGCCGGCTCGCGAACGTCTACGGGCCGCGCCAGCTTCCGGAGCTCGAGGGCGGGGTCGTGGCGATCTTCCTCGACCGGCTGCGGGACGGGCGCGAGACCGAGATCTTCGGCGACGGCGAGCAGACGCGGGACTTCGTCTACGTCGGGGACGTGGCCGAGGCGCTCCTCGCAGCCGCTGGGGCCGGGGACGGCGGCGTCTTCAACGTCGGCAGCGGCATCCAGACGAGCATCCTCGAGCTGCACCGGCTCTGCGCGGAGACGGCCGGCCGGCAGCAGGAGCCGCGCCTGTCGGCGCCGCGACCGGGAGACCTCCGCCACAGCGTCCTCGACCCGGCCCGGACGGAGCGTGAGCTCGGCTGGCGGGCGAAGACGGCCCTCGCCGATGGGCTCGCGCTGACCCGGACCGGGTGAACGCACTGGGGGACGCTCCCGCCGTTGACCCGCTGGTCTCGTTCTGCATCCGGGGCTGGCGCGCCTCGACGGTCGGAGGAGCGATCGAGAGCGCGCTCGCACAGACGATCGACCGGATCGAGGTCGTCGTCGCGGACGACAAGGGCGATCTCGAGCCGGCCGTCCGATCCTTCGACGATCCGCGGGTCCGCTATCACCGCAACGCCGAGCGCCTCGGGCCGTCCTGGAACGCCCGGGAGGCGCTCAACCTCGGGCGCGGCGAGTTCCTGTTTCTCCTCAACGACGACGACCGCCTGCTCCCCACGTTCGCGGAGCGGACACTCGAACGCTTCGCCGAGGTGCCGCGCGCCGGGATCGTCTTCACGAACCTGTTCTGGGAGGAAGACGGCCGGCGCCGGGTACGCGAGACGCCTGTCGCCGACGGCACGTACGACGACTATCCTGCCCACATTCCTGCGCGCGTTCTGGGTGGGCGGGAGTACCGCGCTGATGCGGCGGGCGGTCTGGGAGGAGGGCGAGCGTGCGCACCCGATCCCACCCGACACGATGGGAGATGCCTACATCATGTTCCGCGCAGCGGTCATGGGCGTCGTGATCTCGTATCTCGACGAGCCGCTGCTCGTGTGGAGCCTCAATGACGGAACGGTCTCCAGCAGCCTCCGGATGCGAGATCTCATGGTCTCGCTCTGGTCGAGCTTCGAGCTCGACGACCCGGGAGCCGAGCGGATGCGCCTCGATCACCTCGCGCGCGCCCTCGTCAGCCGTGCCGGTGGGCGCCTGCGCACACGTCGTTACGCCGAGGCGCGCGCCGATCTCGCCGCCGCCCGCGCCCTCGGACAGCGCGCACGGATCCACTGGCTCTTCGCCTACCTGCGTCTGCCCATGCGGCCGGCACTTGCCCTCAAGCGCAGGCTCGAGAAGCGGCGCACGTCCTAGAGCGGAGGCGACTTCTCCAGCCGGGTGAGAAAGTCCGACTCGCCCAGGAGACCTGCCAGCGTCGGACTGTGCTCGTCGCGATCGGACAAGACCGTCGGAGCGCTGGGGAGAGCGATGCCGGCCTCGGCGTCGTCCCACCGGAACTCGAACTCGTCGCTCGGGTCGTAGAGCTGCGTGACGCCGACGAGGACCACCGACCACGTGAGCGCCAGGACTCCGTGGGCGACACCTCGCGGTATGAAGACTCCTTGCAGATCTTCGGCACCGAGTTCGAACGCCTCGACGTGTCCGCTGGTCGGCGACCCGGGCCTCAGGTCCTTGAGCGCCAGAACGGTGCGGCCTTCGACGACGATCTTGTAGTCGTCGTGACGCGCGTGGACGTGCATGCCACGGAACGCGCCGGCCTGTGTCGCAAGCACGTGCCACTGGGGGAATGCCGCGCTCAACCTGTCGTTACGGAAGACCTCGCAGACGAAGCCCCTGGCGTCTCGGTGCGAGGGGTACGGGAAGAGCTCGACGCCGGAGATCCGCGCAGAGCCGTCCTCGCGTGACGCCATGTCGCGATGATAGGTGACGAAACGCACGCGATTCACCGCCGGTAGGAGGAGCCGCGGGCAGGCCGGCGAAGCGGGACCGCCCGTGGAGCACGCCCAGCCCGACCGCACGTTCTCCTGGCGCGGAGCCGTCCTCGCCGTGGCGCTCGTCCTCGCGATGGCGCTCGCAGTCGTCGGCGGGCTCGTGCTCCTTCAGCGTCTCGAGGGGACACGTCCGGTACCTGGTGCCGGACAGGTCCCGCAGAGCCAGGCTGCGGTTCCACTGCGGCCGCGCTCCCGGATCTCGGTGCTCGTCCTCAACGGCGACGGGACGACCGGCTCCGCCGGCGACGAGGCGTCACGGCTGCTCGCGAAGGGCTACCGCCGCGCAAGCGCCGCGGACGCGACGGCCGGGTACGCGACCTCGCTCGTCCTCTTCCGCCCGGGCTGGGACGGCGAGGCGAAGCGGCTCGCCCACGACGCCGGGATCCGCACCGTTGCGCCGCTCGACGGCAGCCTGCCGAGCGCCGACGCGGGCTACCGGCTCATCGTGATCCTCGGCGGGAACTAGCGTCCCCGAGCGGCCGGCCATGCCGTCCGATCCGGGGTCTAGCGTGCGGTCCCCCGTCGGACCGATCGCGTGCCGGCGGCCTGCCCCGGAGGGGCGAGGGGCCACTACAGTTTCGGGAGGGGAAGATGGCAAGCGTCGAGCGGATTCCGGGCACCGAAGAGGCGGCCGTAGAGGTCGTCAACACCGTCGTGGAGGAAGGTGCACGCCTCGGCGTCAAGCGCTACTTCACCATCCCGGGCCGCGACCCGTTCGACGAGATCGAATGGGAGACGCGCGACGCCCTGATCCCGGGCCGCGACGGGCCGGCCTTCGAGCAGCGCGGCGTCGAGTTCCCGAAGTTCTGGTCGCAGACGGCGACGAACATCGTCGCCCAGAAGTACTTCCGCGGCCGCCTCTCCTCCCCCGAGCGCGAGTCGGGCGTGAAGCAGATGATCGGCCGCGTCGTCGACACGATCGTCGCCTGGGGCAAGCAGGGCGGCTACTTCGCCGACACCGACGAGGCCGACACGTTCGAGGCCGAGCTGAAGACGATCCTCGTCAACCAGTACGCCTCCTTCAACAGCCCCGTCTGGTTCAACGTCGGCTTCGAGGAGACGCCGCAGTGCAGTCGGCGTGCTTCATCCTCTCGATCGACGACTCGATGGAGTCGATCCTCGACTGGATCCGGCGGGAGGGCGTCATCTTCCGCGGCGGCTCCGGCTCGGGCGTCAACCTCTCCCACCTGCGCTCGTCGAAGGAGCAGCTGTCGAAGGGCGGCTACGCCTCCGGCCCCGTCTCGTTCATGCGCGGCGCCGACGCCTCCGCCGGCACGATCAAGTCGGGCGGCAAGACGCGGCGCGCGGCGAAGATGGTCGTCCTCGACGTCGACCATCCCGACATCGAGGAGTTCATCTGGTGCAAGGCCAAGGAGGAGCGGAAGGCGCGCGTCCTCGAGCAGGCCGGCTACGACATGTCGCTCGACTCGGCCGACTGGGCCTCGATCCAGTACCAGAACGCGAACAACTCCGTCCGCGTCAGCGACGCCTTCATGGAGGCGGCGGCGAAGGGCGAGGAGTTCAACCTCACGGCCCGCACCGACGGCACGGTGCTCGAGACGGTCGAGGCGCGCGAGCTGCTGCGCCAGATCGCGGCGGCGGCGTGGGAGTGCGCCGACCCGGGCGTCCAGTACGACACGACGATCAACTCGTGGCACACGCTCCCGAACACGAGCCGGATCAACGCCTCGAACCCATGCTCGGAGTACATGTCGATCGACGACTCGGCCTGCAACCTCGCCTCGCTCAATCTCATGAAGTTCCGGCGGGAGGACGGCGAGTTCGACGTCGAGGCGTTCGAGCATGCCGTCGACGTCGTCTTCCTCGCCCAGGAGATCCTCGTCGGCTACTCGTCGTATCCGACGCCCGAGATCGGGCGGAACGCGAAGCGGTTCCGCCAGCTCGGCCTCGGCTACGCGAACCTCGGCGCGCTGCTCATGGCGCGCGGCCTCCCGTACGACTCCGACGAGGGGCGCGCGTACGCGGCGGCGATCACCGGGCTGATGACGGGCCGCGCCTACCGCAAGTCGGCCGAGATCGCGGCCCGGATGGGTCCGTTCGACGGCTACCAGGTGAACCGGGCGCCGTTCATCGGCGTGATCGCGAAGCACCGGGCGGCGGTCGGCAACATCGAGCACGCCGACTCCGTCCCGGCCGACCTGCTCGGCTCCTGCCGCAAGGCGTGGGACGACGCGCTCGACCTCGGCGAGATCCACGGCTACCGCAACGCGCAGGCGACCGTGCTCGCGCCGACCGGCTGCCTCGTCGGCGACAGCCTCGTCTCGACGAGCCGCGGGCTCGTTCGCCTGCGGAGCCTCGGCGACCCCGTCGGGCCGAAGTGGCAGCCGCTCGAGCTCGACGTGGCCACCGACGAGGGAGCACGCCGGGCGACCCAGTTCTACGTCAACGGCTTCGAGCAGGTGGTCTCGATCGAGACGGCGCGTGGCTACCGGATCCAGGGAACGCCCACGCACCGGATCAAGGTCGTCGACGAGCACGGCGAGTGGGTCTGGAAGCGCTTCGGCGAGATCGGCGCCGGCGATCGTGTCCCGCTCATGCGGGGCGGCCTCGTCGGCGAGCCGCAGCGCGTGGAGCTGCCGCCGCTCGGCGAGCTCTACTGGACGGCGGACTTCCGCACGCGCGTCCCGCGCGAGATGAGCCCGGAGCTGGCCGAGTTCGTCGGCTACTTCATGGGCGACGGCTCGCTGCACGCGAAGGGCCTGCGCCTGTGCGTCGCCCGCGAGGATCGCGACGTCGTCGAGCATCTCGTCGATCTCGCGGCCGCGCTGTTCGGGCTCGACGCCGACGTGAGCGAGAGGCGCGGCTACACGGAGGTCGCGCTCAACTCCGTCCCTCTCGCCCTCTGGTGGGAGGCATGCGGCTTCGCGAAGCTCCCGCCCTCGGCCGAGCACTCCGGCAAGGGCTGGCACGCGCACGTGCCGGATGCCGTCCTGCACACGAACGACCGCGAGATCTATGCCGCCTTCGTACGCGGCCTGTTCGAGGCCGACGGCACGACGAGCAACGGCTACGTGAGCTGGACGACCGTCACGGAGACGTTCAGCCGCGACGTCCAGACCCTGCTCCTCGCGCTCGGCTTCGTCACCACGCGGAAGGTCGACGGCGCCGGCTCGAACTGGGGCGCGAACGACCGCTTCGTCCTGCGCCTGCTCAACGTCGCGTCGTCGCAGCGCTACCTGGAGGAGATCGACTTCATCTCCGTCCGCAAGGCCGCGTCGCTCTGGACGGGCGAGCATCCCCAGGCGTCCCGGCACGATCACGTCCCGGTCGGCCGCGGGCTCGTCGACGAGCTGGCGCCCGAGAACGACGCGCTCCGCAAGAGCATGCTCATGTCGCTCTCCCGCCGCGGCGACGTCTCGCGGCGCGCGGCCACCGAGCTGCTCGAGCGCACCGCCGAGCCCCGAGCTCGAGCAGCTGCTCGGCTTCTACTACGACACGGTGGCGACGGTCGAGGTGCTCGACGACCAGCCGACGTACGACCTGTCCGTTCCGGAGAACGTGACGTACGTCGCCAACGGCTTCGTCAGCCACAACACGATCAGCTTCATGATGGATTGCGACACGACCGGCGTCGAGCCCGACTTCTCGCTCGTCAAGTCGAAGAAGCTCGTCGGCGGCGGCGAGATCACGATCGTGAACAAGACGGTGCCGATGGCGCTCGAGCGGATGGGTTACGCGCCGCGCGAGGTCGAGGAGATCGTCGCCTTCGTCGACGAGCGCAACAGCATGATCGGCGCGCCGTACGTGAAGACCGAGCACTACCCGGTGTTCGACTGCGCGGTCGGCGAGCGGGCCATCCACTACAGCGGGCACGTGAAGATGATGGGCGCCGTCCAGCCGTTCATCTCCGGCGCGATCTCGAAGACGGTGAACCTGCCGGAGGAGGCGACCGTCGAGGACGTCGCCGCCCTCTACCTCGACGCCTGGAAGCTCGGCGTCAAGGCGATCGCGATCTACCGCGACAACTGCAAGGTCGCACAACCGCTCTCGAGCTCGAACGGCCAGCAGACGGTGGCGACGCCGCCGGTGCAAGTGCGCGAACGGAAGCGTCTACCGGTCGACCGCACCGAGATCGGCCGCAAGTTCGAGGTCGGCGACCACGAGGGCTACATCCACGTCGGCCTCTACGACGACGGCAGCCCGGGCGACATCTTCGTCGACATCGCGAAGGACGGCACGACGATGGCCGGCCTGATGCGCTCGCTCTGCATCGCCGTCTCGATGGGCCTCCAGTACGGCGTGCCGCCGGAGGTCTACGTCTCGAAGCTCTCGCACCAGCGCTTCGAGCCGAGCGGGCTGACGAACGACGCCGACATCCGCGTCGCGAAGTCGATCGTCGACTACATCTTCCGCTGGTTCGGCAAGCGGTTCCTCACGCCCGAGCAGCAGGAGGAGGCGGGGATCCTCTCGCCCGAGGTGAAGGCGCGGCTCGCGGAGCGGTACGCGAGCGACGAGACGGCGACCTCCGCCGAGCCGGCCTCCACGCCGCCGCCGGGCCAGACCGCGCTCTTCAACAGCTGGGAGGACGCGGTCGAGTGCGCCCGCTGCGGCGGCCGCATGGTGCGGACGGGCTCGTGCTACACGTGCCGCGACTGCGGCACGAACACCGGCTGCTCGTAGCAGCGGTAGCAGCAGTGGCGTCGTAGGTAGGTCCGCCGACGGACACGAGCGAGGAGCTGCAGCCACTGCGGCCCCTCGCTCGACGGCCTTGCGCGTCTACTCCGCCCGAAGCACCCAGCGCTCGACCCAGTGCCGGACGGCGTACTCGAACTCGTCCGGCTCTTCCGTGTACGGCATGTGGCCGCTCTGGTTGAGGAGAGCGAGCTGCGAGGTCGTGATCCCTTCGACGAGCTCGAACGCCGGATGGAGCGAGCCGGACTGCCAGTCGTAGCGTCCGTTGACCACGAGCGTCGGCACCCTGATCTCGCCGAGCCTGCCCGTGTCGTCCCACTGGGCGTCGATGATCTCCCGCCCGATCGCGTCGAGGCGACGCCGATGGATGGCGATGTCCTGCATGAGCGTGTCGACGATCGCCTGATTGTGGACGCTGGCTTCGAGCATCGCCCGCCGCCATACCTCGCCGCCGCCGTCTTCCTCCTCGAGCCGGGCAAGACGCTGAAAGACAGGATTTTTCGGGTTGTAGATCGAGTACGGCTCCTGGCTGAAGCGCCAGGACGGTCCGCAGCCGATCAGGACGAGCGCCTGAGCCGACTGCGGATGGTTGAGGCCGACGAACAAGGCGGTGACGCCTCCCGTGGAGGTGCCGGCGGGGATCCAGCGTTCGATTCCCAGTGCCTGCCGGACCTGCTCGGTGTCGTCGGCGAGTTGATGCATCGTGAGTTTGTCGTCGTCCGGCTCGGGAGACGAGCCTCCGACGTCGCGGCCGCAGATCCAGAAGGTGCGACCGATGCTGGCGAGCGCGTCCGTGAGGTGGCCGGCAGGGTTTGGGCTGCTGTTCGCCCGGTAGGGATGGCTCGCGACGAACGTGACCGGCCCGTCGCCTGCCTCCCAGACCTCGAGTGTGGCGTCTTCGATCTCGACGAGCTGGGAGCGAAAGGTGTGCCTGTACGTCACGGGTTCTCCTCTCTGCGTTCGTGTTGCCGGACAGTTGCCGCGGCCGCTATGCCTCTGCGGCGAGGGTTGTCGAGGGCGACTCTTGCGGCGGCTCGCTCTGGGGTAGGTGGCGGGGGGCCCAGCCGTCGCGTGGGATCGAGTCGATCAGCGCCTGTGTCTCGGCTGCGCGTGGACGTGTCAGCACCTGTTCGGTCTCGCCGTGCTCGACGACACGTGCGCGGTGCATGACGTAGATGTAGTCGGTGGCCTGGGCAACAGCGGCAAGGTCGTGCGAGATGAAGATGAGCGCCGTGTTGGTCTCGCGACGAAGCCGGTTGAGGAGGTTCAGCACCTGGGCTTGCACGGAGATGTCAAGTGCGGACACGGCCTCGTCGAGGACGAGGGTTGCCGGTTCGCAGGCGAGCGCGCGAGCGATCGCAACGCGCTGGCGCTGGCCGCCGGAGAGGTTGCGCGGCCGGCGAGCGGCGAGGGCCGGGTCGAGCCCGACGGCCTCGAGCAGGCTTGCGACCCGCTCTTCCTGCTCGCTTCCGCTCAGCGTGAAGTGAATACGGAGCACCTCGGCGAGGGCCGCACCGATCCTCTGGCGCGGGTCGAGCGAAACGTACGGATTCTGGAAGACGAGCTGGATCTGCCGGGCCCTGCGCCGTCGCTGCTCTCTCCTGGCGCCGTGGTCGAGCGTGGTGCCCGGGAAGGAGATGGCTCCTGCTGTCGGTCGCTCCAGGCCGACCAGCATCTTCGCGACGGTGGTCTTGCCGGAACCGGACTCGCCGACGATTCCGATCGCCCCTGCCCGCTCGAGCGTGAACGAGATGTCCTCGACCGCGAGCCGGTCGCGGCCTCTGCGGCGCGAGGTGTAGACCTTTCGCAGCTGCCGCGCTTCCAGCACGACGTCGCGCCCGTCGTGGTCCGGCGCAGCTGCCGCCGCCAGGATCGTTCGGCGCGCGCGCCAGACCACCTTCGCTCCGGGCATCCACCACGACGTCGAGCCGGTGACAGAAGGCGCGGCCGTCGGGAAGCGCTGTTTCGGCCGGGGTCTCACTTGCGCAGATAGGCGCGGCGAACCGGCAGCGCGGCGCGAAGGCGCAGCCGACCTCGAGGGCGGAGTCGGCCGGCAGTCCCGGCAGTTGGACGAGCTCTTCACCGAGCCCCACGAGCTGCGGTCGGGCGCGCAACAGTCCGATCGTGTAGGGGTGGCGCGGATCGCGATGAAGGGTCCCCGAAGGACGCTCCTCGACGATCCTGCCTGCATAGATCACGGCAGTGCGATCGCAGGTGGCGGCGGCGAGCTCGAGATCGTGAGTGATGAAGAGCAGCGCCAGTTCCCGTTCCGCGCGCAGTTCGAGCAGCGTTGCCATCAGATCCGACTGCGTGGTGACGTCCAGCGCGGTCGTCGGCTCGTCGGCGATCAGGAGCTCCGGCTCACCGGCGATCGCAGCAGCGATCATCACGCGCTGCAGCATCCCCCCGGAGAGTTCGTGCGGGAACTGGCGCAGCCGTGCGGGGCCGGTGTCGATGTTGACGAGCTCGAGCAGCTCGAGCGCGCGCGCGTTCGCCGCGCGGCGACCGAGCCCCTGGATCGCAACCAGCCCTTCGGTGAGGAAGTCGCCGATCGTGCGAACCGGGTTGATGTGGGCGTGCGGGTCCTGGAAGACCATGGCGACGCGGGTCGCCCGCAGCCGCCGGAGCTCGGGGTCGGAGAGGCCGAGGATGCTTGTCGCTCCGAGCTGAACCGCGCCGCTCAGCTCCGCACCGACCGGGAGCAGCCTGATCAGGCTGCGTGCCGTCATCGACTTTCCGCTGCCCGACTCACCGACGAGGCCGAGCGCCTCACCGCGCTCGATTGCGAAGCTCACATCGGCGAGGATCCGCCTCGGCCCCGCGGGGCCTGGCAGCGTGAGGCTGAGCCCGTCGACCCTGAGCAGAGGCTCGGGCGCCGGATCGACCGCTACCGGCTCGGCGCTCAGAGCCGTGCCTCCGCCCGGTCTGCCAGACGGTTGCCGATGATCGAGATCGCGACGACGACGATCACGATCAGCGCCCCGGCGTAGAGCGACTCCTGAGCGTGCCCGCTGGTGAGTCCGGGCTCGCCTTCGGAGACCATCACTCCCCAGTCGGGAGTCGGCGGCTGAATGCCGAGACCGAGAAACGAGAGGGCAGCCGCGTCGAGCAGCGAGTACGCGTAGCAGAGGGTGAGCTGCGCGTTGACGATGGGAGCGACGTTGGGCAGCAGGTGGCGACCCCAGATGCCGATACTCGAGCCACCCTGGAGCGAGGCCGCGGAGATGTACGGCATGTTTCGCTGCCGGATCGCCTCGGAACGGATGATCCGTCCGACATACGGCGTGTACGCGATCACGAGCGCGACGGTCATCGTCGACAGGCCGGGACCCATGACCGCGGTCGCGAGGATCGCGAGCAGGATGCCGGGGAAGGCGAAGAGAATGTCGAAGCCGCGGGCCACCAGGTAGTCGAACCAGCGTCCGAACCAGGCGGAACTGAGTGCGAGCGCCGTTCCGGCGAGACCGGCGCCCAGCGTCACGAGCAGCGGCACGAGCAGCGTCGTCCGGCCACCGTAGATCAGTCGCGAGAGAAGGTCACGCCCGACGGCGTCGGTGCCGAGCAGGTGTGCGCTCGAGGAGCCGCTGTTGACGTTGGCGAGGTCGACGGCGTTCGGGTCGTGGGGCGCAACCCAGCGCGCTAGCAGACAGCAGCCGACAACGAGCACGACGACCGCGATCGGAATGGTGAGTGCCGGCTCCGACGTCATGGCCCGCACGATCCGCGACCCCGCCCGCCGGCCTCGGATCTCGTCGAAACCCTCGCTCACCGGCATGCTCATCGCGCGTCCGCTCCTCGAGTGTTGTCTTGTCGGGTCACGTCTGGGTTCGTCGGATGCGCGGGTCGATCACGCTGTAGAGGAGGTCGACTCCGCTGTTGATCACCGCGAAGGCGACCACGAGGAGAAGACAGGCTGCCTGGACGACCGGGATGTCCTTGTTCTGTACGGACTGGACGAGCAGCGAGCCGCCGCCGTTGACGCCGAAGGCGGTTTCGACGACGGTGGTGCCGGCGAGGAGAGCGCCGATCGTCAGCCCGCTCGCGGTGGTAACGGGAATGAGCGCGTTGCGGACGGCGTGACGGCGCAGCACCCGCAGTTCGGACAGGCCGCGGCTGCGTGCCGTCTCGACATGCTCGGAGGCGAGCTCCTTGCGGACGGCGGCGCGCGTGATGCGGGCGATCAGGGCGACTCCTCCGATCGCGAGCGAGACCGCCGGCAGGGTCAGGTGGAGGAGGCGATCGCCGAAGCCGCTGCCCGAGCCGAAGACCGGAAACCAGGTGAGGTGGACTGCGAACAGGAGCGTCAAGCCGACGGCCGCAACGAAGGCGGGGGTGGCCAACCCGATGGTGGTGAGGGCGGTGATCGTGCTGTCGACCAGGCGACGCGACTTCGCCGCGACTACCCCGAGCCCGATGCCGACGACGACGATGACGAAGCCCGCATAGGCGACGAGGAACAGGGTGGTCTCGAGCCTCGGCATCAGCACGGCGCTGACCGGCTCGTGGAAGGCGATCGACGTGCCGAGGTTGCCCTGCAGTAGTGCCTTGAGCCAGTCCCAGTAGCGCTGCCAGAGCGGGTCGTTGAGGTGGTAGTAGGAGTTGAGCGCGGCCTTCTCGGCAGGCGAAAGCGTCCGCCCGCCGCTCAGGAAGGCGATCGGACTGCCGGGGGCGAGCGCGAGGGCGCCGAAGATGATGATCGTCGACGCCCACGCGGTCACCGCTAGTCCGGCGATGTGGCGCGCGAAAACCCGGAGCGCTACCACGTCAGCTCTGCATTGCTACTTGACTCGCAGCGAGGCCGCCCATGGTGTGTAGAGATATCCGAGCGGTGACGTCGGTGCGCCCGTGATCCGCTTGTTCTCGAACAACCGCTCGGACGGGTTCGCGACGAGCATCTCGCCGAAGAACTTGCCCTGGTAGATCTTCGTCGCGTTGTCGAGCAGCCGAGCGCGCTTGGTCAGGTTCCTCGTGCCCTGTGCCTTGGTGATCAGCTTCGTCACCTTGGGGTTGTTGAACCCGCTCGTGTCGAGGATGGAGCCGGGCATCGCGACGAACATCAGCGGCTCGATCGGATCGAGGATGTCCCACGCGCCCTCGTCGAGGAGCATGTCGTAGTGGTTCAACTGCTTCGGGTCGAAGAGCACCTGGATGAAGCGGCCTGGCGGCGTGGTCACGATCTT
Organism: uncultured Actinomycetes bacterium; assembly: GCA_963775155.1. Taxonomy (GTDB): domain Bacteria; phylum Actinomycetota; class Thermoleophilia; order Gaiellales; family Gaiellaceae; genus Palsa-739. The sequence goes on from CAVZHU010000013.1 coordinate 189,286, forward strand.
GACGTGTAGCCCGACCTGTCCGGCAACGGACTGGATGTAGGCCGCGATCTCCTGGTCCGTGGAGTTCGCCGAACTGACCAGCAGGGTGATCGTCTTCTTTGCCCCTGCGCCGGCGGACGTGACGAGCGCCTTCGCGCCTGCGGGGTCGACACGGGAGCCGGGGAGAGAGCGGTAGGTCTTGCTGAAGATGCTCTTGCCGTAGCTCCAGAGCGTCGGCATCACGATCGACCAGACCGGCGTCGCCGCACCGTGGTAGACGGACTTGGCGATCTCGCTGCGGTTGATCGCGATCGTCAGCGCCTTGCGCACCTTCGCGTTTCGAATCGGCCCGGCCTTGTGGGTGAACGTCAGGATCTCCATCTGCACGCTGCGGCTCAGGTGGACGGTGCCGACGCCACCGGACTTCAGGGTCGCGACGGAGCTGACGGGGACCTCATACGTGCCGTCGATCTGTCCTGATCTGAGTGCGTTCGTCAGCGTGTTCGGGTCGGTGATGAAGTCGAAGGTGAGGGTGCCGACCTTCGCCGCCTGCGCCTTCTTCCAGTAGTGCGGGTTCGCCTTCATGACGATGCTCTGCCCGGACGTCCACGAGGAGAACTCGAACGGGCCGGTACACATGAGCCCGCCCTTGGAGGTGCCGTACTGCTTCCCCTTCGCCTTGACGTAGGAGGCTTCACTGATCTGGCCCGCGGTCGTGGACATGATCTCGACGAAGACCGCGTCGGGGGACTTGAAGCGGATCGTCACGTTGTGGGCGCCCGTCTGCTTGATCGACGCGACGTCGAGGAACCACGGGGCCGACCACGCGCCGCCGAGCTTCGGGTTCAACTGGCGCTTCAGGCTGTAGACGACGTCCGCAGGCGTCAGCGGCTTGCCGTTCCAGAACTTGATGCCCGAGCGAATCTTGAAGACGAGCGTCTTCGAGTTCGGCTGCTTGTAGGAGGAGGCGAGCCACGGCACGAGCTTGCCGGCGGGCGTGTAGCGCGTCAGCGACTCGCACATGTTCGAGAGCGGCACCGTCGACGAGCTCGTACCCGACAGCGCCGGGTCGAGCGAGCCGGGCTCGCCCTCCGGCAGATCCCAGGTAACGGATGTCGGCGACGCGGCCAGCGCGCGCGTACCGGAGTGCGCGCTTGCCGCCTTGGCCGCACCGAGCGACACGCACAACAGAAGTGCAGCCGTCAGCACGATGCTGCGGCGACGTCGTGTGAACAGGTTCACCTCTCTACCTCCTCGGGCCGGATGGCACAGCGCGTCCTGCCCAGCATCCGCCGCACCGGTCTTGGATCCGGACGACGTGGGAAGCAGGCAAACCGACGCACCACGGGAAGGTTCTACCTTTCCACCATTGCAAGGTCAAGGCCCGCCACACCATGGGCGTGGGGGCTTGAGGCTAAGGTCTCGCGGCGTTGATGGTAGAAACGTATGACCTTTACGCCCGCCGACCCAGGGAGTGGCTAGCCTCATGCCCACGCTCCCTCGCTTTGTCCAATCGACCGCTAACGGAGGTTCGCGATGAGCCAGGAGCAGCCCGAGCGGCGATCCCCTCTCCAGATCACCCGCGACTCCTACGCAGCGTTCGAGCGCCACGACATGGACGCGGTGCTCGCGGATCTGGCTCCCTCGATCGTCTGGGAGCAGGCGCAGGGGCTTCCGCACGGTGGCACCTATCACGGGATCGACGAGGTACGCCGCAACATCTTCGATCCGCTCGATCGGGACTGGTGGGAGGGCTTCACGGCCCGACCGGAGGAGTTCATCCACGCCGGCGACGATGTCGTCGTGCTCGGCAGATACCGCGGAACCGCCAAGCAGAGTCGGCGGCCCCTCGACGTCCCCTTCGTCCACGTCTGGTCGATCCGTGACGGACGAGCGCTCCGCTTTCGTCAGTTCCTCGACACCGCCGGTTGGAACTCGGCGCTCGCTCCGTGAGCAAGTCCTCCACCGACGCGCCGACCGGCGGCCCGGGCCACGTCGCTCCGGCGCAGCCGCTCTTCCGGCCGGCGCGCACCGTCCGCACGTACGACGCGGTGGTGAGCCAGGTCCGCTCGGCGATCGCCGAAGGACGACTCAAGCCGGGCGATCGGCTGCCCTCGGCGGTCGACCTCGCAGGCGAGTTCGAAGTCAGCCGCAACGCGGTGCTCGAAGCGCTGCGGGTACTGGAGCGGTCGGGGCTCGTTTCCCTTCGCCGCGGCTCCCGCGGCGGGGCGTTCGTACGGGCGCTCAGCGGCGACGAGTTGACCGAGCCGCTGCACCTGCTCATGGAGACGGATGTCCCCGTCGGTGACATGGTCGAGATCCGACGGCTGATCGAGGGACAGACGGCCGCCTGGACTGCCGAACGCGCGACGAAGAGAGAGCTGAAGGCAATCGAGCAGGTCGTAGCCCACTGGGAGTGGTTGGCCGCTCAACCCTCGACCGAGCACTGGCAGCAGGCACTGACCGAGGACGTGCGGTTCCACACGCTCGTCGCCGATGCGTCGGGCAATGCCGCCGCAGCCGCCTTCGTCCGCGGGATTCTCGGCAGCCTCGACCGGATCCTGATCGACTATCCGGACCCACGAGAGCAGATGCTCGCTGCTTCGGCGCCGCTCGCCTGGGTGTTCGAGCCGATCGCCGCCCGTGACCCGCAGACCGCCCGCGAGCGCATGCAGCGACACATAGGCGACTTCTCCGACTCGGGGCCAAGACCGGACGCCGGCGTCGCGGTCGCCGCTCTTGACCACTCCGCCGCAAAAGGTTTAACCTCGAAACCTCTCGTGGGGAGCCCAACACGGACGGGGAAGCTGACGGTCGACGTGCCGGCGCGTGTGCCCTACGCGTACTCGGACCGCGAGCCGTGGCTCGAGCTCGACTTTCCCGTCGCCGAGTTCGAGCGTCGCGTTTCCGCTCTCCAGGCGGCGCTCGAGGAGCAAGAGCTCGACGCGCTCCTCGTCTACGGCGATCAATTCCTCAAGAGCAACGTCCGTTATCTCAGCGGCTTCGTGGGCCTGCTCGGCCAGTCGTGGGTGATCGTCGGGCGGGAGGGCGCGCCGATGCTCGTCACGAACGCGGTCCTGCACGGCGAGCCGATGCACTCGAACATCCAGACCACATGGCTGCGCGATGTGCGCCCGCTGCCGCATCCGACCTCCACCGGTACACGGCTCACGCTCGTCGACTTCGCGCTCGAGGCCGTCGGCCGAGCTCAGCGACGGCGGCCGGATCGGGCTCTTGGACCTCAACTCCCGGCGCCCGTGTTTCTCGACCTGCAGGCGAAGCTCGGCGAGCGCCTGACGCCCGCGTCGCACATCCTCCGCCGGCTGCGACGAATCAAGAGCGACGCCGAGATCGCGAAGATCCGCGAGCTCGCCTCCATCGCCACGGTGACGATGGAGGCCGCCATCGCCGCGACCGAACCCGGCGTGACGGAGAACGAGATCGCCGCCGCCGCCCACGAGGCGGCGCACCGCGCGGGCGCCGAGGCGGTCATCGCCTTCTTCGCGATCGCCGGCCGGCGCAGCTTCATGAAGAACATTCCTCCTCTGCCGGGCAAGCAGGTGCGACCGGACGAGCTCGTCGAGTTCGACATGAACCTCCACCTCGCCGGCTACGTCGCCGACCACGCCCGCAACACGGTGGCGGGCCGGGCCTCGGGAGACGTGAAGGCGATCCTCGACCTCTCGCTCGAGGCACACCGGGCAGGTCTCGAGGCGACGAAGCCGGGAGCGACCGTCAACGAGGTCATGAAGGCGATGACCGATGTCGTTACCGCCGGCGGTTGGGGGGAGTGGGACTGGTCGACGGGCCACGGCTTCGGCCTCGACATCGCCGAGGACCCGATGTTCGTCCCGCAGAACGAGGAGCCGCTCGAGGCGGGCATGTGCTTCTATCTCGAGCCGATGATCGTCCCGAGCGAGATCGGCACGGCCTGTCCGGAGGACATGATTCTCGTCACCGAGAACGGCTGCGAGCAGCTGACGACGACGCCGCTCCGCAACTGGTAGCCCCTCCGATGCGGCACCACTTGCTGAAGGCGACCGACGAGACCGTCAAGCTCGGCGTGATCGACCGCAGCGATCCGGCCGTGCTCACGATCGAGTCGGGCGACGAGGTCAGCCTCGAGACCTGGAGCGGCTGGGGGAACGCGATCGGCGAGGCGAGCACCCTCGACGACGTGCTCCGCCACGCTGCCACTCTTGGCGAACGAGGCCCGCACGACCTCACCGGACCGATCGCGATCGCCGGCGCCCGACGAGGCCAGGTGCTGCGCGTCGACGTGCTCGAGCTGAAGCCCGAGCAGCACGCGACGAACCTCGTCGTTCCGGGCGAGGTCGGCGTCGGCCTGCTCCCCGAGCGCTTCGCGGAAGGGGCGCTTCGCCACTACACCCTCGACCTGGAGGCGATGAGCGTCGAGCTGTTCCCCGGTCTACGGGCGCCGCTCGAGCCGTTCCTCGGCTTCATGGCCGTCGCACCGCCCGACGACGGCCCGCACAACAGCATCCCGCCGGGCCGTCACGGCGGCAACATCGACCTCAAGGACCTCGTCGAGGGCTCGACGCTGTATCTGCCGATCTGGAACGACGGCGCCCTCTTCTACGCGGGCGACGGCCATGCCCTGCAGGGCAACGGCGAGGTCGACGTCAGCGCGCTCGAGGTGGGGATGGCAGAGGCGCGCCTGCGGCTCACCGTCGTCGACCGCCCGCCGCTCGAGCTGCCCCGGGCCGAGACGCCGGCCGCCTGGATCACCCTCGGGTTCGGCTCCGAGCTCGACAACGCCGCCCGCCAGGCCACCTCCTCGATGATCGATCTCGTCGTCGAGCTGACGAGCCTGTCCGAGCTGGACGCCTACGCGCTCTGCTCGATGTGCGTGGATCTCGAGGTCACGCAGGCGGTGAACGGGACCGTCGGGGTTCACGCCCGGCTCGCGAAGACGCTGCTCGGCGAGGTGTAGCGCTGCGCGGCCGGCTTTTCGCAGCGGGGCTCGGCACGGAGACGAACGTCTTCTCGCCGATCCCGACCGGCCTCGCCGACTACACGGTCGTCGCCGACAACGAGCCGGCCGAGCGCCGCGACGCCGTCACCTTCGGCCCGAGCTTCCGCTCCTACGCGGAGGTCGCTTCGGCTCACGACTACGAGCTCGTCCAGGGGACTACGCGTACGCTCTCCCCGCCGGCCTGACCTCACGGCAGGCGTACATCACGCTGCGCGACCGCCTACTCGGCGAGCTCGCTGCAGCCGCACCGGTAGACGGCGTGCTCCTGACGCTGCACGGGGCGATGGCCGCCGACGGCGTGCCCGACTGCGAGACGGACCTCCTGCAAGCGGGTCCGCGAGCGTGGTCGGCAGCGAAGTCGCGGTCGGCGCGCTGCTCGACTGCCACTGCGATCTCCCGGACGAGCTGCTCGAGCTCGCCGACGTGCTCGTGACCTTCAAGGAGTACCCGCACACCGACACGGAGGACCGCGCCCGGGAGGTCGCGGAGCTCGTCATAGCGTCAGCCGAGGGCCGACATCCGGCCCACGATGGCGAGCTTCGACTGCCGCATGGTCGGCGCCTACCCGACGACGCAGCAGCCGATGCGGGACTTCGTCGACGAGCGCCTCCACGCGAGCGAGCGCCTGCCCGGCGTGCTCTCGGTCTCGCTCGCGCACGGATTCCCCTTCTCCGACGTGCCGGCGCTCGGCGCGAACATGCTCGTCGTCACCGACGGCGACCCCGGACGCGCCTCGTCCCTGGCCGAGGAGCTGGGCCGGGAGTTCTCCGCCCTGCGCGAGCGAGGTGACGCTCGCCCCGCTGACGCTCGAGGACGGCCTCGACCATGCCCTCTCCCTCCCGCTCACCGGCAAGCCGGTCGTCGTCGCGGACATGTCCGACAACGCCGGCGGCGGCGCCCCCGGAGACTCCACCTTCGTCCTCCGCGCGCTGCTTCAGCGCGGCGTGGAGAACGCGGGCCTCGCCCCGATCTGGGATCCGATGGCCGTGCAGCTCGCGATGTCGGCGGGGGTGGGTGCGACGCTGACCCTGCGCCTGGGCGGGAAGATGGGGCCGAGCTCCGGCGACCCGCTCGACCTGACCGTGCAGGTGAAGGGGGTGGTACGACGACCTCGTCCAGCACTGGCCTCAGGGGAACGGGCACGCAGAGGTGCATTGCGGCGAGAGCGCGCTGCTCCACTGCGACGGCGTCGACATCTTCGTCATCAGCATTCGCCACCAGGCGTTCGGCACCGAGCTCTTCACCGCCTTCGGCGTCGACCTTCCGCCGACCGACTCCTCGTCGTCAAGTCGATCAACCACTTCAACGCTGCGCTACAGGCCGATCGCAAGCGAGATCGTCTACACGAGCCCCCCGGGCGCGCTCACGATGGATCCACGCGAGGTCACCTACTCCTCGGCCCTGACGGAGAAGCGCTATCCGTGGGTCGAGGATCCCTGGACCTGACGACACATATAGCCGGGCGCTCGTCGCCGCCCTGGGCGCGAACTTCGTCTGCCCGATCTTGCTGCAGTTCGCGAGCAGGTTGCTCGCCCCGGCAGCCTTCGCCAGGTTGCCGTTCCCCTACCGACCGGCTCGGCGCCGGTCGGTACGCAGCAGCGCCCGCAGCTTGCGCCGGTAGACCCGCATGTCGCCGTGGCTCCAGTCGCCGTGCGTCTGGTGCGCCCAGGGCGCGTACAGCTCCTTGTGGTAAGGGCTCGAGAGGCTCTCGTTGTGACCGATCACGTTGCGGATCAGGAGGTGGAAGCGGCCGACGAGCCACGCCGTGAGCGCGAGCGAGGCGCGGAGCTGGGCACGGTCGTGGAGGATCTCGGCGTCGGACGTCCCGACATTCTCGATCCCGATCGCGACGTAGTTCAGGCCGACCGTGTGGCGGCACATGATCGTGAGGGGCACGAGCTGGTAGATCGTCCCGTCCCGGTCGACGATGAAGTGGGCACACGTCCCGGGCAGCTCGCCGAGCTCCGGGTCGGGCGTGTTCGCGGCGAACGTGTTCCAGGCGGACGAGAAGCTGTCGCTGCCGGTGAAATGCTCGACGACCACCTTCGGGTGGAGGCGCCACGAGTGGATGCCGTAGTGCCTCTCCGCGTAGGCGGCCATCTCGGCCTTCCGCGTCGCCCCGTACGGGATCGGCTTCCAGACGATGTGCGGGCGGGGGGCGACCGCAAGGGCGACGGCGAGGGCCAGCGCGAGCACCTGGTCAGGCTAGCCCGTGAATCCGACCGCGGACGAGTTCGGCTCCTGGGTCGCGGCATCGGGCCGACGAGCATGGCACTCGCCGCATCGGCAAAGATGGATCGCCGATGTTCCGCGACCGCCTGGATAGACTCGACGTCACCCTTTTCGGCCATGTCGAGAGCCAGATGTGGGACGAAGATAGGCGCAGCCTGCTCGCCCTCCACGCGGCGCTCGCCGATCGGCTCGGAGAGTTCACGTACCTCGAGATCGGCTCGTACAGGGGCGGTTCGCTGCAGGCTCTCGTCGCGGACGAACGCTGCCGCGGAATCGTCTCGATCGATCCGCGCCTGAAGTGGACGCGGGGGGAAGGGCAGTGGGAGGAAGGCTTCGAATATCCGGGGAACAGCGCCGACGAGATGCTGGCCTCGTTGGCGGCCGTGCCCGGCGCCGACGTTTCCAAGCTGGAGACGATCGAGCTCAGCACCGAGCAGATCCACGCTGCGAGTCTCGAGCGACCCGACCTCTGCTTCATCGACGGCGAGCACACGCGTTGCGCGACCCTGAGGGACGCGCGCTTCTGCCGGGAGGTCATGTGCGGCAGGGGCGTCATCGCCTTCCACGACTTCCCGATGGTCTCGAGCGCAATCTTCGACTTCCTGCGTGAGACGCGGCCGGCCCTCGGCTATCTGCTGCGCCAGGAGGTCTTCGTGGTCGAGCTCGGCGTGCCGACGCTTCTCTCCGACCCGCACATCAGGCGGCAACTGCGCCTACCCGCCGGCGTATGGCGGCCGCTGAACGCGCTCCACGCCCTTCCCATCCTCGTCGAGGCGCGTCGGCGGCTGCGCCGGCGCGAGAGCTAGCGGCGCGATGAAGATCCTGGTCCTGTCGCTCTCTATCCGCCGGCAGCCGTCGGAGGCTACGAGCGCCTGTGCAGGGATGCGGTCGAGCGGTTCCGCCGCTGGGGGCACGAGGTCGCGGTGCTGACAAGCACCTTCGGCGGCCTGCATGACGACGCCGACCCGGATGTTCACCGTCTCGTGCCGATCCACTGGGACGGCGGTGATCTCGTCTGCCCGCCACGGTTGGAGCTCTTCCGTTCGGAGCGGGCCAACGCTCATGCCTTCAGGCGGCTCCTGAATGACTTCGCACCCGACGTGATCTCGGTCTGGGCGATGGGCGCCTGGTCGCTCGGGCTGCTCGCAAGCGCGGAAACCTCGGGACTCCCTGTCCTCTATGTCGTCATCGACGACGGCTCGTCTACGGGCGCGGGCGGACTGCTGGACCACGAGGCTCGACAGGCGCCCGTCGCTCGTTCGCCGCATCGCCACCGCACTCGGGGCTCCAGGCGGCCCCGAATCGTTCGTGAGCACGAGCACGTTTTGCTTCGTCAGCGGGTTCACGCGCACTCGTGCGATGGAGTCGCGGGCATCGACCCGACGTCGAGCAGCGTCGTTCACGCCGGCATCGACACCGCGGACTTTCCCATCGCCGAACCGGACGAGTCCAGGCGATGGGGGTGGCAGATCCTCTTCGTCGGCCGGCTCGCCCCCGAAAAGGGACTCGACGTTGCGATCCGCGCCATCGCCCAGATTCCGGAGGCGAGGCTGACCGTGGTCGGCGAGAGTGGCCCTGCCTGGTACCACGCCGAGTTGGAGCGAGTCATCGAGTCCGACGGCACGCGAGACCGGATCGCCTGGACCCACTGCGCGCGAAACGAGCTCGCGCCGATGTACCGCGCCGGAGACGTCGTCGTCTTCCCGAGCACGGGAAGCGAGGCGTTCGGCCTCGTCCCGCTCGAGGCGATGGCCTGTACGACTCCCATCGTCGCGACCACGGGAGGCGGCTCCGAGGAGTACCTCGCCGACGGCGAGAACTGCCTCCTGTTCGATCCCGGCGACGTCGACGGGCTCGTCTCGGCGCTGCAGAGGTTGAGCCAGGACGCGGATCTCAGGCGCAGGCTGGTCGCCGGTGGTCTCCGTACTGCGGCCGCGCTGACCGTCGACCGCTGGGCAGAGAGCCTGGAGGAGCTTCACCTCGCGGCTGCGCGCCCGCGCTCCTGAGAGCCCGGTCGCGCGCAGTCACGCACACGTGCCACCCCCTATGAAGCCGGGCCGGGGTGCTCGTACTCGAGCGTGGTCCGGTCGCTCGGAACCCTGAAGCCCTGCTCGCGGCCGACGAACCGGTATCTGAGAAAACTGCGCGCACGAGCGGCCAGGGAACTTGGCCACCCGCTGGGCACGCGCCACGCCCTCCGGGCGTTGCGAAGGCGCCAGACAGCCTGTGCGGACAGTGGATAGTCCGCTGCCGAACGGGCGACGAGCCGCGTGAACGCAAGCGAATCCGCCGGATCGAAGGGGTTCGGGAGCTTGCACTGAGCGTCCGCCTCCCAGGCGAGGACGACTTCGCGGTAGACGGCCCGCTCCCATCTCCCGAGCCGCATGCCCGACGCGCTCTCCGCGTAGGCGTAGCCGAGCGCCTGGTCATTCCAGATGTCCGGCCTCCATGAGTTCCGCTGCGTACTCGCGCAGGAGCCGGAAGACGGCCGGGTTCGCACCGGGGGTGACGCGGTGCGGCTGGGTCGGCGTCGGCCAGCGCCAGAGCTGATCCGGGTGCTCGGGGTCGAACTGACTGAAGTGAAAGGTGCGGAGTGGCCGACCGTCGACCGTGTACTGCTCCTCCTCGGTGCATTCGAGGTCTCGCTCATGGACGTTCCAGTGCGCCACGTGCAGCGTCGGATCCAGAAGGACGGTGTGCGGGAAATACAGCGGGACGGACTGGAGCCAGCGCTGATCCGCGTGCAGCCCGCTCTCGGTGTCGTGGAGGCAGTCCCGGCGGACGTGCTCCGACCACCAGTCGAGGAACGGCACCGCGCCGCGACCGACGGCGATCAGCCCGCCGTTGAAGACGCCGTGCGTGAGGATGTCGAGGTCGCTCGGGTACTGGCCGTCGCGGGGCGGCGGGCGAAGCAGGTGCGGAGAGAGAGCCACGCCGTGCTCCGCCGCGGCGACGCCAACGTCCTCGAGGTCTGCGTAGACCCCGGTGTCGGGATCGACGTACACGGCGGCGTCGTAGCCTTCGGCGAGCAGCATGCGCAGTAGCTCGGCCTTGAGCGAGTTCGGAGCTCCCCCGGGCCGTAGATCCCGCGCCGGATCTGCAGCTCGAGAGGTGACAGGCCGAGTTCCTCGGCCCCTACCACGCGTAGGCCGTCTGCGGCGAGCGCCGCCGTGTCGCCGTCGAGCAGCAGCACGCAGAACGGCAGCTGCGGATGGAACTCGAGCCAGTGTGCGGCGAGAACACGTGCATACGCCGCGTAACAGGCCGTCACGATCGTGCAGCCGATGATCCGCGGGGTTCCTGTGTGAGGCGGCTCGACGATTGGCAGAGCGTACGTCGGAATTGCCGGAGCCGGCGGCCGCGTGCAACCCTCCGTCCATGGCCGAGGTCGTGATCGCCCATGACTACCTCACCCAGCGCGGAGGAGCGGAGCGCGTCGTGCTCGCGCTGCTCGAGACGTTTCCCGGTGCGCGCGTCGTGACGAGCATCTACGCGCCCGGGCGCACCTTCCCGGAGTTCCGGGACGTCGAGGTCGAGACGCTGCTGCCGGCGCGCCCGCTGCTCGGCCGCGACGCCCGGCTCGCCTTCCCCCTCCTCGCGCCCGCCTTCTCGCGGCACGTCGTCCGCGACGCCGATGTCGTCGTCTGCAGTAGCAGCGGCTGGGCGCACGGGATCTCGACGCCCGCGCCGAAGGTCGTCTACTGCCACACCCCGGCCCGCTGGCTGTACGTGACGGAGGACTACGTCGCCGGCCACGGTGTTGGGGTGCGGACGGTGGCGGCGGCCGCGAGGGCTCCCCTGCGGCGCTGGGACGTGCGCGCGGCGGCGAGCGCCTCCGTCTACGTCGCCAACTCCACCGTCGTGCAGGAGCGAATCGCGCGCGCGTACGGCCGGCAGGCAGAAATCGTCCATCCACCGGCGACGCTCGGCCCGGACGGGCCGCAGGAGCCGGTGGCGGTCGAAGAGCCGTTCCTCCTCACGGTGGGACGGCCGCGCGGCTACAAGAACCTCGCCGTAGTCCGGGAGGCGGCGACCGTCGCCCGCGTCGGTCTCTTCGCCGCCGAGGGCGGGCTCAGGGACGCCGAGCTTCGCTGGCTCTACGCGCACTGCCGCGGCCTGGTCGCGGCTGCCCACGAGGACTTCGGCCTGACGCCGGTCGAGGCGATGAGCTTCGGGAAGCCCGTGCTCGCGCTCCGCGCGGGCGGTTATCTCGAGTCCGTCGTCGACGACGTCACCGGCTCGTTCTTCGACCACCTCGACGTGGAGTCGCTCGCGGCCGCGATGCGGAAGTTCGACGAGAGCGCCTTCGACCCTCAAGCGATCCTGTCGCACGCCGCCCGCTTCTCGCTCGAGACCTTCGGCTCGCGGATGCGCGAGATCGTGGCCGCCGCGTGAGCAACCCTCGCTGCATACGCGCCGAAAGGAGGAGTAGCCTCGAACCGATGGACGTTGACGCCTACGCAAACCCCGAGCCAGCTGAGCGGCATGCCTACCTGCGCGAGCTCGGTGCTGCGGACCGCCCCGCCGCCGGCGACGCTCGTCGACCTCGGAGCCGCGCCCGGCGACCAGTCGGTCGGCTTCGCGGCAGCCGGATACGACGTCACCGCTGTCGATCTCGGCGTGGCCGAATGGAGCGACCGCCCGGAGGGGAGTCTCGAGGCGCGGCTCGCGGAGGCACGCATCGAGTTCGTCTCCCAGGACCTGGACCGACCGCCGTACCCGCTGGCGGACGGGTCGTTCGACGTCGCGATCCTCTCCGAAGTGCTCGAACACCTGCGCGAGTACCCGCTGCGGTCACTCGAGGAAGTCGCTCGGATCCTCCGCCCCGGTGGAGTGCTCGTGCTCACGACTCCGAACGCCGCGTACATCCGCAAGCGCGTGAAGCTCGCGCTCGGCGGGAGCGTCCACACCCCGCTCCAGGACTGGCTCTACGGCCTGCCGCACGCACGCCATGCGCGGGAGTACACGCTGGCTGAGCTGGACACGCTGGTGCGGCGCGCAGGTCTCGAGCCGGTGCTCGTAACGAGCCGGCACTTCTACCGGCACGCCGGAAGCCAATCTCTCTCCGCTCGGGCAGGAAAGGCTCTGATCGACGCGGTGGCTCGACGCGCGCCGACGCTGGGGCCATCGCTCGTCGTCGTCGCTCGTCGCGCCGGCTGACGCTACGCGGAGGCTTCCGCTGCCATGTCGCAGGCCCGGGCCAGCAGCGCCGGTAGGCGCCCGCCCCGGCGAAGGAGCGGCAGGGCGAAGGGCCTCCTACCTGCGGTCGTCGGCGCAGTCGGTCCGAACTCGGCGCGGGCGTCCTCGCGACGGCGTCGCGGCGAGGCGGACAGCGACCGGCGCGTGGGCGGGGCAGCCACCAGCTCGCGGTAGAGCGCCGCCTGCCGCTCCCCCACACGAGCCCACGTCCGCCCGGCCTCAAGCTCGATGCCGGCGCGGCGACGGCGTGCGAAGTCCTCGGGATCGCTCAGGAGCGCGAGCACGCCGCGCGCGAGTGCCTCGACGTCGCCGGTCGGAGCAAGCACAGCGGCCTCTCCTCCGATCTCCGCGATCGATCCCGTGTCGTAGCCGGCGACAACGGCGCCGCTCGCCTGCGCCTCGACGATCACGCGGCCGAACTGCTCCGTCCAGGTAGCCGTCGGCCGGCTCGGCACGAGCACGACGTGCGCCGCGCGGTAGACCTCCGAGAGCTCCTCTCCCTGAAGCATGCCCCTGGACTCGAGGCGATCGGCGACGCCGAGCGACTCCGCCAGCGAGCGAGCGTCCCCTTCGGCCGGGCCTTCGCCGCAGACGACGAGCTTCGTCGGCCGCTCCTCGACAAGGCGCGCCAGCACCCCGACGGCGTCCGCCACGCCCTTCTCCGGCACGAGGCGGCCGACGAAGGCGAGCACGAGCTCGTCGTTGTCGAGCGTCTGGGCACCCGGCCGCAGGAGCTCGTCGTCGTAGCCGAGCGGGAGCACCTCGACCCGCCCGGCGAAACCCTTGCCGCGCGCGACGCTCGCGGCCTGGCGGCTGCACGGGTACAGGGCCGCGACGCGCCGGTGCGCCGCCTGCTCCCACCGGTGGAACGGCGGCGGCAACCGTTTGTCGACGTTCTGAGCCGTGTACATCGCGACGGGCAGCGCCGGAGGAGCAGCCCGCAGCCACTGGCGCGCGGCGACGCTGAACGGCTCCTCGTGCAGGTCGAGCAGATCGGGGCCGACCCGTTCGACGAGCTGCGACAGCGCCGCCGGGTTCGGATAGCGGTGCCGGTTGACGTCGCCGGGCCGCAGGACGTCGAGCTCGACGATCTCGAACGCCTCGGGTGAGAGAGCCTCCTCGCCGCCGGGCCACGCGGACGGCACGACGAGCGTGACCTCGACGCCCGCGGCGACGAGCGCGCGCTCCCGGGCCCGGTGTGCAGGATCGCGACCGGCGTGGTAGACGCGGAGAACCTGAAGGCGACGCGACGCCATCGTGCGCCCGAGCATAGGCCGTCCTCCTGTCCGCTCCCCGTACGACGGACGTGCCTCCGGGCGTCCGCACCCCCCGAAGAGCCGGTTCCCGCGACACCTTCCCCCCGTTCTCGGGCCAACTCGAAGCTGTTAGCGTTGCGATGCTTCTGTTGGGTCGAACGTATGTAAGGGGGAGCTTGTGACGATGCCTGGTCGTAGAGCGTTCACAACCATCGCCGTCGTGCTCGTCGCCGCCGCGGTCAGCAGTTTCTACGCCGCAGCCGCACGGGCGGACGGCACCGTCTCCTGGACCGGTCAGGGGTCGGATTCCGTCGCAGCCTGCAAGAAGGGCCAGTCGCCGTACCTGCACTGGATCTTCACAACCGGCGGGAGGAGCTCCGTCACGTCGGCGACGTTGACGGTGACCGGAGACGCCTCAGGCGGCGGAGCAATGTCGCGACACGGACACAGTTGGACTCTCGATACGCCGTACTCGGGCTCCGGACAGCCGACCGGCAGCACGCTCTCGGCGTCCGTGGCCTACACCGGCAGTCTCGGCAGGGGCCATGCGAATCTCGTGATCAGCGACGGCTGCTACGGGCCTGTGTCGCCGCCGAAGCCGACGATCTCGTTCGGCTACGCGGACAACTACGCCTCGCACGGAACCTCGGCTGGGCTGCCCTGGGATGCGTCCTACCTGGGCTTCACGCCCACCTATGTAATCGGCTGCGGCGCCGATCCGAACGGCGGCGGCGCGGTCACTGACGTCTGCCCGCAGGTGGACCCCGGCTTCGGGGGAGGCGACGAGTACGACAGCGGTGCAATCCTGATCGACAACACCTCTGCCGACCCGATGTCCGTCACAGGCGGATCGGTCACCATCGGCACCTGCGACTACAACCCGTGGCCGGGACTGAACATCTCCATTCCGGCCGGCGGGTCACTCGTACTCACCCAGACCGGAGGCGCCAACCCGTGCATCACGGGCGAACCGCTCACCGGCAACTTCAACTTCGACACCTCCGAGTCGGCTCCCTTCGGAACCGACTGCAGCGTTAACGACGGCCTCATCCCGGTCGTGTCGCTGACCATCGACGGCGTCGCCACCACCATCGACGACACCGGCCAGATCCTCAACAGCGGCGGCACCGACCCGGGAGACATCGAATGCGGGACCCTCGACGAGTTCCACGGCTTCGTTCAGGTCAGCCCCTAGCTAGGTGTCCCGCCTACAGAGGTTGTGAACGGCTGAGGTTCTATCCGGCCCTCCTTTGAGGCTGTGGGTCTTCCCGGACTCACACCCAAAGGAGGGCTCGGATGTATCTGCACGCTAACGCCAAGCTCGGACTGGCTGGTCGGCTCGCGCTGGTTTCGGCGATCGATGGTGGGATGACGCCGGCGACGGCGCATCGGTGGTGGCAGCGCTGGCTGGATGGTGGCCGGGAGGCGAGCTCGTTGCTCGACCGCTCGAGTAGACCGAAGCGGTCGCCGCGGCTGCTGGCGGCCGAGCTGCAGGAGCGGATCTGCGACTGCCGACGCGAGACCGGCTGGGGTCCGCGCCCTGTCGCCGGTGCCACCGGCTTTGCCCACTCGACAGTCTGGAAGGTGCTGCATCGGCACGGCCTCTCGCGGCGCCCGCCTGCCTCGAAGGAGCCGGCCAACAGCTACGAGTGGCCCTGTCCCGGAGATCTGCTGCACATGGACACGAGCCGCTATGCGCGCTTCCTGCGGCCCGGTCACCGTGTCACCGGAGATCGCTCGCAACGCTCCCGCAACTGGATGCGACCCGAGACCAGGGTCGGCTACGACTATGCGCACGCAATCGTCGACGACCACTCCCGCCTCGCCTACGTCGAGCTCCACGACGATGAGCGAGCCGAGACGGTCACCGGCTTCGTCGAGCGGGCGCTCGTCTTCTACGAGAGCCACGGGATCACAGCGAAGCGGCTGATGACCGACAACGGCTTCAGCTACGTCAAGAACCGCTCGCTGCGCGAGCTGCTCGCCCGCCGCGGCATCCGTCACCTCACCACCCAGCCCTACCGGCCCCGCACCAACGGCAAGGTCGAGCGCTTCCACCAAACGATGGCCCGCGAATGGGCGTACGGGCTCGCCTACCGAACACATCGACACCGCAACGCAGCACTGCCACACTGGCTCAACGACTACAACCGGCGACGGCCACACAGCTCACTCGCAGACCGGCCACCGATCAGTCGCATTCACAACGTCCGTGGGTAGGACACCTAGCTAGACAGCACGCACGAGCTGCCGGCCGGGACCACCCGGCCGGCAGCCCTAGCCTCGGTCCGCGCCGACTCCGAGGCGAGGCCATCGTGCGCCCCGAGCATGGGCCGTGAATCGCAAGTCCCCGAACCCCCCGGCCGCGCCCCCCGAAAGGCTAGTTCTCGCAGCGCCTTTGCCGCTTATCTCAACCTGCCCGCCTCCCTACCTTGCGACCACTCTGTGGTTCATGGTGAAAACGAGAAAGGCGACGATGCCTGGTCGTAGGCCATTCAAGCTCATGGTCGCGGCCCTCGCCGGCTCTGCGAACCTGGCCACGGACCCCCGGGTCCGTTAGGGTCGCCCGAGGTGGATGCGGCTTCAAAGGAGGAGGCTCGATCATGCGGAACTACGGTGGTGGACCGGACGCGACGATAGGCGGTGCGCGTCTGGCTCGCCGGTTCCTGATCGCGACAGTCGTGGGAGTATTGGCGCTTGTCGTATCGGGTGCGTCGGCGCTGGCGAACACGTCGAATGCGACGACGACGAACGTGACCGTCGTGAACAACACGGACGGCACGGTGACGGTGACAGTGAGCGGGACGTGGGAGTGGCCGGCCGGACAGGCCTGCCCGGGCCGGTACGGAACGGGCTGGGCGGTCAGCTGGTGGGGGATCGGCTCGTCCAAGACCCCGACCAACAACTTCACCATGCTGAACATGGACGCGATCACCTCGCCGGATCAGAGCGCCGAGAACGGCACACCGCCCAGCTCGGAAGACTCGAACTCAACCGGCGCGATTCAGTTCCCGAAAAACTCGCCGGACTACCCGGGGCAGTACTTCTATGTCGGCCCGCACTACAACGGCTCGGAGATCTTCACCGAGGACTTCTGCAACTCGGCACAGCCGAGTAGTGCCGCGACGCCCGGCCCGCCTGGCCCGAAGCCGCATGGCCCGAAGGGCCCGCACGGCCCCGGCCCGGCTGGTGGCCCAGGCCCGGCTGGTGGCCCAGGCCCCGGTGGTAGCAATCCGGCCTTCGACGGCACCTACACGGCGACCGCCACCTACCCCAACGCGAGCGACGTACCCGACGTGCTGTGCGTCAACTTCTACGACGAGCACGGCAAGCAGGGCAAGCCGACCACGGGCAAGGGCGGCACGCTGTCGAACGACTTCAACCCGTCCAAGGACGGCGACAACTCGATCCAGTCCCATCAGTTCGTGGGCAGCACGAACTGCACGGCGGTGACGGTCACGCAGCCGCCGAAGCCGACGATCTCGTTCGGCTACGCGGACAACTACGCCTCGCACGGAACCTCGGCTGGGCTGCCCTGGGATGCGTCCTACCTGGGCTTCACGCCCACGTATGTAATCGGCTGCGGCGCCGATCCGAACGGCGGCGGCGCGGTCACTGACGTCTGCCCGCAGGTGGACCCCGGCTTCGGGGGAGGCGACGAGTACGACAGCGGTGCAATCCTGATCGACAACACCTCTGCCGACCCGATGTCCGTCACAGGCGGATCGGTCACCATCGGCACCTGCGACTACAACCCGTGGCCGGGACTGAACATCTCCATTCCGGCCGGCGGGTCACTCGTACTCACCCAGACCGGAGGCGCCAACCCGTGCATCACGGGCGAACCGCTCACCGGCAACTTCAACTTCGACACCTCCGAGTCGGCTCCCTTCGGAACCGACTGCAGCGTTAACGACGGCCTCATCCCGGTCGTGTCGCTGACCATCGACGGCGTCGCCACCACCATCGACGACACCGGCCAGATCCTCAACAGCGGCGGCACCGACCCGGGAGACATCGAATGCGGGACCCTCGACGAGTTCCACGGCTTCGTTCAGGTCAGCCCCTAGCTAGACAGCACGCACGAGCTGCCGGCCGGGACCACCCGGCCGGCAGCTCCATCACCCTCAGCCGCAGTCCTGGATAGCCTCCCGCTGCGATGCGAGCCGACGAGTCGTTGGCGTCCTCCGGAGAACTGCCGGCGGTGATCCTCGCGGCAGGCTCCGCACGCCGCATACGTCCTGGCTGCGTCACGCCAGCCGCAGACCTCGAGCTGACCACGCACTACGCAGACTGGCGCACCCCGCAGCACGACTGGTTCCGGGACGACCGCGCGTTTCACTCCAGCCGCATCTGGACGCATGCCGACACATCCCTGGACGCCTACACCGCCCCGGGGTAGCCGCGGAGGGCCGCACCCGTCCGCTCGGCCACTTCGGCCCAGCTGGGAAGGTGCCCCGCATCCCCGGCTCGAGTTGGCGATCGGTGGCCGCCCAGCTCGTGCGCGGCCGCAGCCAGCGCCTCCGCCAGCGCCGGGGGACTCTCCGGCGCGAAGTACCAGCTTCGTGTGCCACGGGCAGTCGCGCTGCGATAACCGGGCGTGTCGGCGACGAGCAGAGGAATCCCGAGCGAGACGGCGAGCACGAGGACACCGGACGTCCCGTCGTCACTCCGGGTCACGAGTGCTGCGTCGGCCGCGTCGAACAACTCACTCACCGCTTCGTCCGGAATGAACTCGAGACGGAGTCGCAGGCGATCGTCCTGGGCGGCCGCGTCGCGCAGCGAGTCCCCGAGATCGGGATCCAGGACCTGCCCGGCGACGAGCACGACGAGGTCCGGGGCCCGCTCGTCCCGTGGCACGAGCGTCAGGGCAGCGACGATGTCCTCGATGCGCTTGTAGCGGCGGACCAGACCAAAGCAGAGGATCAGCACCGCCTGCTCGGGAATGCCGAGCTCGAAACGAACGTCGCCCGGAGGGCGTCCGGCAGGCGAGTAGACCCCCGCAAACGTCCCGTGCGGAATGAGGACGGGGTCCCTCCCGAAGGCGTCGACGACCTTCGTCCCCGTCGCTTCGTCGTTGACGATGAGCACATGGGCCAGCCGGGCGACGAGCTGCGGCGCGACGCGGTCGGCCCAGCCGAGCCGGTCGTGCGGGTGGATCTCGTGAACCGTCCAGGCGACGCGGAAGCCGAGGATGCGCGCGAGAAGCAGCCGCTGAACGAGCAGGACGAGCCGGAGGAGCCGAGGGATCGCCCGGGGATGGTGGTAGTACTGCGACAACCAGTGGAAGTGGAGGATCCCAACGTCCCGCCTGTGCTCCCATAGCCACCTCGACCGCAGCCGCTCCGCCGGAGCGAGCTGCACACCGGCCTCCGCGAGCGCCCCGTACAGCAGACGCTGGTACGGATTCGTCGTCTCGGACATCGGAGGGAAGCACGCGACGACGCTGTCCCGGCTCGCCTGCACGTGCGTGCTGGCGTCGGACTGCACGGTGTGAGGCTATCGCAGTGCGGATCGCGCTTCTTCCCAGTGCATACTCCCCCGCCGTCGGCGGCGTCGAGGAGCTGACGGCCAGGCTCGCCCAGCGCCTGGTCGGCTCGGGCGACGAGGTGGAGGTCTGGACGATCCGCCATCCCGTCGAGCTGGCCGCGCGCGAGGCGATCGAAGGACTGACGGTGCGGCGCTTCGAGCTGCCGCTGCCCCGTCTGAGCGCAGGCCCACTCGTCCGCTTCCCGCTCGAGCGCCGCCGTGCGCTGCGCTCGCTGGCCGCGGCCGCGACGGAGTTCCGGCCGGACGTTCTCCACGTCCAGTGCTTCAGCGCCAACGGCGTCTACGCGACATGGCTCGCGCGCCGGCTCGGCATCCCGCTCGTCGTCACCCTGCAGGGCGAGACCGTGATGGACGACGGCGACATCTACGAGCGATCGGTCACGCTCCGCCTCGGCCTTCGCCTCGGCCTGCGGCGCGCTGCGGCCGTGACCGGGTGCTCGAGCTTCGTGCTCGCCGACGCGGAACGTCGCTTCGGCCTGCCGCCGGGCAGAGGCGAGGTGATCCCGAACGGCGTCGAGCTCGACGAGGCCACCGAGCCCGAGCCGCTCGAGTTGCCGTTCGAGCGCTTCGTCCTCGGTCTCGGCCGGATCGTCGAAAAGAAGGGTTTCGACCTGCTACTCGACGCGTTCGCACAACTCGCCGAACGGCAGCCCGACCTCGGTCTCGTGATCGCCGGCGACGGGCCGCGGCGAGCCGACCTCGCGGCGGGAGTCGCGGCGGCGCAGCTTCAGGATCGCGTCGCCCTGCCCGGCGTCCTCAGCCGCGCGCAGGTCGCCTGGGCGATGGCCGAGGCGACCGTGTTCGTCCTCCCGTCACGCGTCGAGCCGTTCGGGATCGTCGTCCTCGAGGCGTTACGCGCAGGCTGTCCTGTCGTCGTCTCTTCACGAGGCGGCGCGACCGAGATCGTGCGGGACGGCACCGACGGGCTCGTCGTGGATCCGACCGACGGGTCGGCCCTTGCGGGTGCAATCGAGCGGGTGCTCACCGACGCGGAGCTCGCGGAGGACCTCGCGAGCGCGGGCCTTCGACGGGCGGCGGACTTCCGCTGGGAGCCAATCGCACAGCGCTACCAACGCCTCTACGAGCGCTAATGCCCTGGGGGTGTATCGCCGAAAACCATTGCTAGACTCGGCGTTCCGCCAGCAGCGTCCCGCCGTGCAAGACGCGGGACTGCGCAACTCGGGGTCGAACATTCCAGCTGATGACGACTGATCTCGTGAATAGCGGCGGCAAGGACACGGTCCTGGGCGGTATCCGCCGGGCCTGGTCACTCGTCGAGCCCCAGACGCGGAAGCGCCTGCGCGCCGTCGCGCTCTTCGGGGTCGCCATCTCGTTTCTCGACACGGCCGCGCTTTTGCTCGTCTACGGGCTGATCACGATCCTGTCGAACGCCCACGGAGAGACTGCGGGTGTCACCGGCTGGCTCACCCGCCTCCTCGGGATCGACCACTCGAGCCAGTACAAGCGCGCCCTCGTCCTCCTCTCGATCACAGCGGTGCTGTTCGTCGGCCGCAGCCTGCTCTCCATACTCAACCAGTGGCTCGTGCTTGGCGCGATTCAGCGCGGCCAGGTCGGGCTGCTCGGACGGCTCCTGATCGGGCACGCGCTGTCGCCGCACCTGCTGCGGATCGAGCGCAACTCCTCGGAGATGCTACGGACGCTGTCCTTCTCGATCGACCAGGTCACGTTCGGCGTCGTCGGCGCGACGGTGTACATCGTCTCGAACCTCGCGATCGCACTCGCCGTTGCCGCGGCCCTCTTCCTCTCCTCACCGCTCGTGGCCCTGACGGTTACCGTCTATTTCACCCTCCTCAGCGTCGGCTGGACGCGGAGCGTGCGCGGCGCCTTCAGGCGACGCGGCGAGAGCGTCCAGGAGCTCCAGGAGGAGCGATATCGCCTGCTGATGCAAGGGTTCGCATCTGCCAAGGAGCTTCAGCTGCGCGGCCGCGCCCTCTTCTACGCGGAAACAGCGATTGCGGCGACCCGCAAGATCAATTCGGCGATGCGTGGCGTCGGCGTTCTCAGCGGCAGCATCGGGACCATGCTCCAAACGGCACTCGTAACGGGAACGGTGCTCGTGGTCGTCGTCGCGGGAGCGACGGGCGGGGAGGCGTCGATGCTGCCCGCTGTCGGCCTCGTCATGGCCGCCGCGTTCCGGCTGCTGCCGGCCCTGAACCAGTTGATCTCGCTCTCGAACACGATCCAGTACAACCTGCCCTCGATCGGCCTGCTCGAGGGCGAGCTCGAGAGCTTCGAGCGTGCAGGCGTCCCGACGGCTGCGCAGCTGTCGGCGCCTCGAATCCCGCTCCGCCGCGAGTTGCGACTCGACGGGGTCTCGTTCAGGTATCCGACCCGCGAGCGTCCCGCGCTGGAGGACGTCGACCTGGTCGTCCGCCCCGGCGAGGCAGTCGGGATCATCGGCAGCACCGGTGCTGGCAAGAGCACGCTTCTCGACATCGTGCTCGGCATCCTCGACCCGGACACGGGGGAGATTCTCCTCGACGGGGAGCCGGTGCGGACGCTGCGCCAGGGATGGCAGCTGTCGATCGGCTACGTGCCGCAGGACGTCTACCTCGTCGACGACACACTGCGTGCGAACGTCGCGCTCGGCTGGCGCGGCGACGACATCGACGACGAGGCTGTGCTCGAAGCGATCCGCCTCGCCGAGCTCGACGAGGTCGTGGCCAACCTCCCCGACGGCCTCGAGACGATGCTGGGTGAGCGGGGGATCCGGCTGTCCGGCGGACAGCGCCAGCGTGTCGGCATCGCGCGCGCGCTGTACACGCGGCCGAGCGTGCTCGTGCTCGACGAGGCGACGTCGAACCTCGACCACGCGACGGAGGCGCGGATCGTCGAGACGCTCGGTCGTCTCGCCGGCGGCGTGACGATGGTCATCGTCGCCCACCGGATCAGCACGGTCAGCCGCTGTGACCGGATCCTCTGCCTCGAGGCCGGGAGGGAGAAGAAGACCGGTACGTTCGACGAGGTCGCGGCGGCAGCACCGGAACTGTTCGGCACGGAGGGCGGCGGCGAAGCCGATGCCTTCGTCGCAACGGCGGCACACGACTGATCCGCGAGATGGGCAGCGACCCGAAGGAAGAGCCGACGTTCTCGGTGCTGCTTGCGTTCTTCAACGAACGCGACAGAGTCGCCACTGCGATCGAGTCGGTTCAGGCGCAGACGTACGCGGACTGGGAGTTGCTTGCCGTCGACGACGGCTCGACGGACGACTCCGCCGAGATCGTGGCTCGGTATGCGTTCCGCGACTCGCGCATCCGGCTGGTTCGCCGACCGCATGGCGGGGTCTCCGCAGCACGCAATGCGGGCATCGCCGCTGCGCGCGGCCGCTACTGCGCGCTACTCGATGCCGACGATGCCTGGTTGCCGGGGAAGCTCGAACGGCAGCTGCCGCTGCTCGACGAGCGCACCGTCGTCTTCTCCGACGCCTGGGTCGAGGAGGAAGGCCGGCGCTTCCGGTGGGCCCGACGCGTCAACCAGCCGGACGGGGTCTTTCCCCGGGGCGACGTATTCGACGACCTCGTGCGGCAGGACTTCGTCTGCGTCAGCACGACCGTTGTGCCGACGCGCCTCATTCGAGACATCGGGAGTTTCGACGAGACCGTGGCGATCAGCCAGGACTGGGATCTGTGGCTCCGCCTTTCGCTCGCCGGCGTTCCGTTCGAGTACGCGCAGGAGCCGCTCGCCGTCTACCAAGTCCGGGCCGGCAGTCTCTCGAGTGACGACGAGGCACTGCGCGCGGATGCAGTGCAGGTTCTCCGGCTGCTGTGCGCGAAGGCATCCGGCGTCCGCCGCCGTACGGCTGAGCGCAGGCTCAAGCTGGCGCGGCGAGAGCTCGAGGTCTATCTGCGCAAGCGCGCCTGGCTCGCTGCAGCAGCCGGAGATACGAGGTCGGCACGGCGGGACCTTGCCAAGAGCCTGAAGAGCAATCCGCGTTCGCCCCGGGCGCTCACCGGGATTCTCCTCGCGCTCGTGCCACCCTTGCTGGCCCGGTATGCACGACGGCATCTTGCGCCGAATCTGGGAGGCGCATTCCTACGGACATAGGCTCTGCAGCCGCCGGTGCTACGGCGCCGGAACACCAAGGCGAGCGCGAACGCCCTCGATCTCCCAGACCCCGAGGCTCTTCGTCTCCAGTCCGGGCAGGGTGGAGCGCTCGGAGATCAGCCGGAAGGGTTCCGGCAGAGAGAGGGGCGGCGCACTGAGGTTCAAGGGGCGCCAGCCGCCGGTCGTGATGTCCTGCGGCGACGCGTCGGGAAAGGTCGTGGCGATGAAGTAGCGAGCCGACGACCGGCAGACGTTCCGCAGGGCCGCCTCGACATCCCGGTCGGACAACATGATGAGCACGTCACGAGACAGGATCGCATCGACCGGAGGGAATTCGTCAGTCAGGAAGTCGAAGACGCCGAACTCGCACTGCGCCGGTGCTCGCTCGCGCGCAAGCTCGACGAGCTCGGGAACTATGTCGCCTCCGAAGTAGTAGTCCAGGTGATCGACGATCGTGGACATCCAGAAGAAGTCGCCGCAGGCTGCGTCGGCAAGCCTGCGAATTCCGAGCTCGGCCCAGAGCATCGGGAGCGCTTCACGAATCGCCTGAGTTCGCTCGAAGTTTTGCGGGTCGCACCAGCGGGTCTCCCGGTAGAACGACCTGAACACCTTCATCCGTGCCGCCGGCCGATGGGAGTACGCCCACCCGAGGTACGCGCGGTGCATGCGTCCTGCCCCGGGAAGGTGGTCGCGCATGAAGTGCCGAACGCGGGCGGGGACTATCCGACTCGTCACATGCCTCCTGCGGAGGGGATCTCCTTTCAGCTTACGGTGGCGCAGGGGGGAAAAGTCTCGTTAGCGATCCTCGGGCTGCAGCCAGCGAATAGAGCCCTCTGCTTGGCGTCCGACGCGGCAGGCCGTCGCGCCTAGCGCTGTAGAGGTCCTCCAGTCTCACTGTCGCCCGCCCCTGATCAGCTCCGCAGTCCTCGCAGAGCTAGGGTCACGGAGTGCCTGCGAGCGGCCATCACATCCTGACGCTCGCGCTCAATCACGTCGTTCGCCTGAGTCCGCGTTCGGTGCTCGACGTCGGTACTGGCTTCGGGAAGTGGGGCTATCTGATACGGGAAGCGCTCGACTTCACTTCTGCCGGTCGGTATCGCCGGGAGGACTGGCTAGTCAAGATCGACGGCGTAGACGCCTTCCCTACCTGCTCTCCGCTAATCGACTGGGTTTATGACAGCCACGAGATTGCAGACGTATCGAGCCTCCCTGACGACCGACTCGGAGGCTACGACCTGGTCGTCATGGGAGACGTAATCGAGCACTTCGAAAAGCAGAAGGGCCGCATGCTCCTCGAGCGGCTGCTCCGCTTGGACGGCTGCGTAATCGTCGCGACTCCGTCCGGATTCTTTGAGCAGGGCGCACTCCTCGGGAACGAGTACGAGCGGCACCGCAGTCTATGGACGGTAGCCGACTTCGCTGGCTGGCCCGCCGATATCGACGTAGTCGAAGGGACGCTCCTTGCCGCGGTGCGTGGAACCGGTCACTATCCGGATGACTCCAGGGTGCGTGCCAGCCGCGTCGTACGCCACACACCCGGCCTACGTGGCCGCACCGCCCTTGCGACCGCCGCAAAGACCGCTTTGCTTCGGGTGTTTGGATAGGGCGCTCGGACGGCATGGCCGCGCAGGCAGCGCTTCATCCTCCCGCCTGGCAGGTCGGTGATCTCGGCCGAGCACTGTGCGTCACGTATCCGTGGCGCGGCGTTCCCACCACGGCGGCCATGCCACGGGCCGCGGGGAGCTCCCCTCAGCTCACGGTCGCAGAGAAGCCCGATGACGCCCGAGTCGGCTCGGTTCGCGATCTCGGGTTTCCGAGCCGGCAGGACGAATATTCTTGCGGTCAGTGACTGGGGACAATCAGGCTCTTCAGAGAACGATTCGCGTCCTCATCGTCAGCGCTTGGGATCCGAAGAGCGGCGTGCTCTCCTTCTACCGCTCACTCGCTCGGCATCTTAGCCCCCCAGAGTGTGCGCTTCACTGCTTTCGCGTTCGACGGCTGGGGCGAAGACACGTGGTGGACGTTCTGCGACGAGCTGATCGACGGACGCCAGACGACGCTGGCGCAGGTTCTCAGTCGAGGGAGGTACGACCTGCTCCATTGCATCGCCAGCACCTATTCGCCGCCGTACGACGTCGAGAAGTGGGTGCGGCGCGCGCGCTTTCGCGGGCCGATCGTTCTGATGTCCCAGATGGCCCAGCGGGAGCTGACCCAGGCAGCCCATGCGACGGTCTACGTCGCTCCGGCCACGGACTCCGCCGCGATCCTCGAAGCCGATGCCTCGGCCCCGGTCCGCATCGTTCCGAACGGCTACGACGAGGAGGTGTTCAGGCCCGCCACCTCGGCTCCGGGCGAGCGCCCGCTCCTCGTGTGGGTGGGGCGCAGCTGGGACCCACAGAAGGGGATCGACCTCTTCCTCGACGCACTCGAGGCGCTGGAGGACTACGAGGCGGCGATCGTCGACGAGACGGCTGACCCTGTCACGATCGAGGATCGCCTCGAAGGTCTGCGGCCGAGGGTCCGCCACCTACCTCGCCTCGCACCCCGCGAGCTCGCGGACGTATACCGCTCAGCGGCCGCGTCCGGGGGCGCATACCTCTCCACGAGCCGGCATGAGGGGTTCCCGATCGCACCGGCGGAGGCCCTGGGCTGCGGCTGCCCGGTCGTCGCCCCACGGGCGAGCGGTTTCACACACCTCACGGACGGAGTGAACGCGGTCCTGTACGACCGGGACGGCGGTGTTGAAGCAGTGGCGCAAGCACTGGCGCGACTGAGAGAACCGGATTTCCGCCACGCGGTCGCCGAGGGCGGCAGGCGCCGGGCCGAACAACACTGGACGAGCCGAGCCATGGCGGGCGCGTACCTCGAACTCTACGCAGACGCGCTGAAGATGAGCATGCCGCAGACGAGGGTCGCGCGCCTCCACGACTCGGCGGTCCGGGCAGGCTGGCAGGCCGCGCTGGCCTTCCGCCCACTTTGGCGCCGCTTCCGCTACGCCCGACGACCGAACACCCGTGTGCCTGCAGCACCTGGCTCGGACGCTCGCAGCTAGATGGCGAGTAGCAACTCGATGAGCTACACACCCGATTGGTTCCGAGCGCATACTGAGGGCTCCCGACGGTCGGCGGAGCGGATGCTTCCGCTCGTTCTCGAGCTTGTGCCGGCCACATCGGCTCTCGACGTCGGCTGCGGGATCGGCACCTGGCTCGCGGTCTTGCGAGACCTGGACGTCAGAGACGTGGTCGGCATAGACGGGGACTACGTCGACCGGGGAATGCTCCAGATCCCTGCGGACAGGTTCGTGCCGCTCGACCTGGCGGCGCCGTTCGACCTCGGCAGACCCTTCGACCTCGCTCTCTCGATGGAGGCCGCCGAGCACCTGCCGGCCGAGGCGGCTGACGGCTTCGTCGCCTCGCTCGTCAGGCACGCGCCCGCAATCCTCTTCAGTGCCGCCGTCCCCGGGCAGGGCGGCACCGATCACGTCAACGAGCAATGGCCGGATTACTGGGCGGAGAAGTTCGCACAGCACGGCTTCGCGGCCGTCGACGCGATCCGTCCCCAGGTGTGGGCCGATCCCGATGTCGAGGTCTGGTACGCACAGAACGCCATCCTCTATCTGCGCGAAGACCGCGTTCGGGAATCGCTGCAGTCACACGCGGTCCGGGATCTCGGTTCGCTCTCGGTCGTCCACCCGCGCCTGTTCGACTGGCGGCGGCAGTCGCAGCCGCGTCCACGGCGGCGCCGGATGCTCCTCGAGGCGACCATCGGACGCGACGCGACCGAACGCCTTCGCCGACTCCTGGGCCGCAGCGGCTGACGGGGCTGGGTCTCCCGAGCGCTCAGCCTGGCTTGCGCATCCTCGCCACCGCCGAGAGCATCGGTGGCGCTCCGGCGAGCAGCAGGCCGGCCAGTGCTTTGGGAGACATGGGATTCGCGCGGAAACTGGCGACAAGATCGCGACGCGCCGCGCGGGGCTCTCCGGACAGCACTGCGGTCCACGCCCGCCCCCTGAGAGAAGTCTCGAGTCCCTTGCGCGCAGTCCGAGTCCGACGACCCAGTAGCCGCCGCCTTGCGGGCGGCGCGTGCCGAGCGTGAAGAGCAAACACCCGAAGCTCTTCCGCACGCATGCTCACCTTGTCGCTCGAGAGGCTGCCCGGCCGTACGCGGTAGAGGACGAGGGGTTCGGAGACGTAGTCGAAGGACACTCCCGCCGCCGCCAGCCGGAGCCAGAGATCCCAGTCCGCCAGGACGCGCAGGCTTTCGTTGAAGCCACCAACCTCGTGCACGAGCGGTGTCGGAAGCACGACGCTCGAGATGGGGATGAAATTTGCGGACACGAGCTCGTCGTAGACGTCGCCGTGCGGATAGGCGCCGCCGCTTCGGTGCACCATCGTGGACCAGGGGAAACGGCGCTCGCCCTCCTCGACCCACGCGTCAGAGAAGACGAGCGTCCGGGTGCCCAGGAGCGGCAGCTGTCGCTCCAGCTTGCCCGGGAACCAGAGGTCATCGGCGTCGTGAAAGGCGCAGTAGCGACCGCCGGCGGCGCGGAGTCCCGCGTTGCGTGCCGCCGCCGCTCCACCGTTCGCCTGCCGCACCAGCTTGACGCGGTCGTCGCAGCGGGCGAGCTCGGCCACGATCTCGACGGACCCGTCCGGCGAGCCGTCGTCGACGGCAATCAGCTCGAGATCGCTCCACGCCTGCCCGAGGACGGACTTCACGGCCGCGCCGACGGTCTCTCGATCGTCGTAGAACGGCAGCACGACCGAGACCAGGGGGGCCATCTCAGGCGCGTCCCGCACGAGCCACCGCGCAACCGACCGGCAGGGCCCCGGCGACAGCGTCAGCCACGCCCGCGGCGAGCGCCGGCAAGTGAGCTCGCGCCGGGTGACGCCGCTGTCGCCCGCGGCAAGCTGTCGGGACCACAGCTCGAAGTCCGTGAACGTCGCCTGCGCGAGCACCGACTCGTGTGCGACAAGCACCGCTCCCGCTCCCCGTTGTAGGCAGGTAGGCGACCAAGGCGGCTGGAGCAGCCCGGGAGCAGCGAGTCTCGGCCATCGCGCACGGGGATCGGCCGCGGCGAAGACGGTCACGGCTCCACAACCAGCTTCCGCCAGTGCGCTGGATGGATCCGCTGGAAGATCTCCGAATCCGTCCCCTTGAACCACGGGAAGATCGGGCTCGGATCCTCCGAGAGGAAGGCACCCCACCACGAGAACGTCGAGTTCGCACACACGTGATGCTCGCAACGAGTCATCAGCGTCAGGTCGAGCCAGTCCGGGTTGCCTTCGACGTAGATCGCATCCGATAGCCGCAGATTACGACGGCACCAGCCGATGTCATCGGAGAAGACCAGCAAGTGCGTGTCGCGATCCTCGGCGAGGACGAGCCGGAGCGCCTCTTCGAAGTAGCTGAGCGGACAAGGACGGAGCGGCGGCGGCATGCCGGGACGAAGGTAGTCGCCGCGGCGCACGTGCACGGCTGTCTTGCTCGGTAGGGCCAGCAGATCCCCGCACTTCGCCTCGGCCTCCTCTTGCGCATGCAAAAGAGGCTGAAGTAGCCGGCGAATCTCGTTCTCTCGGCCGCCCCAAAGGGAGATGTCCTGGAGATAGAAACGGTAATCGGCCGGGATTTGGGTCGCGTATTCGATCGACTTCTTCGCGCGCAGAACGCCGACGCGGCCGGTGAACCACTAGTCCGGCAGGGCGAAGTACCGTCGGTAGGGCCAGTCGTTGCGCAGTACGACCCTCACGCCCAGGTCCGAGGCGAGCGCGTACGTACCTGCAATCTGGAAGAGCTGGTTCCCAAGCCGACCCCACTGCCCGAGGAAGGAGGGCGCCGAATCGGGCCGCGGGAAGAACCTTCGCAGCCCTCGGATCACCAGGCCGGCGACGAGGTCCTTCCCTGGTGCGCCCCACTTGCGAGCTTGCGATGCCACGAACGATCCCGGCGGCGCCATCTCAGACACGTCCTCGTACGAGCCGCCGCGCCAGCGGCGGGCACAGCGTCAGCGACAGTGCCAGCCAGGCCCGCGGCGAGTACGGGCGGTAGCGGAGGGAGCGCACGAGCTCACGCCGCGCTACGCCGGCGTCACCGTGCGAGGATCTGCCGCCAGCCCCGTTTGCGATACGCGACCTCGAGCTCCTTACCGCCACCGTCGCCGCTCTCGGCGCAGCAGGCGGCGGTCGCGGCCGCGCACCTCCGGCACAGGCTGTCGAAAGACAGCGACCGGCGGTCGGTCACCCACAGCCCGTCGGCCGTGAGCGAACGCCGTGCTGCGGTACATCGCCAGCGGCTCGTCGACGTAGTGGAACCTCACGCCGCGCAGGGCCAGGAGCAGCCACATCTCCCAGTCGCACGCCCCCGAGCTCCGTAACCCGTGCAGGTCCGCATAGCGAAAGGCTCCGGCCTCGAGCAGCAGCTCCCGCGGAGCCAGCACCGTCGACATCGGGATGAAACAGGCTCCAGCAAGTGGGGAAAGAGCCCGCCGCCGGGTACTGCAGCTCCGGCAGCGGAATCAGCTCGCTGTAGCGGACGCCGAGTCGGCCTGTCCTCGTCGATACCAGAGCGTCGGAGAACACGACCGTCTGCTCGTCGACATGGGGAAGCTGCCCCTCGAGCCGGTGCGGAAGCCATTCGTCGTCCGCGTCGAGAAAGGCGACGAAGCGGCGCGCGCGCCTCCGCCAGCGAGAGACTCCGGGCCGACGCCGGGCCGCATGCGCCAGTCCGGACCAGCCGCACCCGCGGATCACGCCGCGCGAACGACTCCACGATCGAGCGCGGAACCGTCGGTGGAGCCGTCGTCGACGACGACCAACTCGAAGTCGGTGAACGTCTGCGCGAGCGCGGACTCGAGCGCCCGCGACAACCACCGCTCCCCGTTGTAGACAGGCATGAGAACCGAGACGGCCGGTGCAGACACGACCAGCGAGCCTAGCCCGGCACCTGCGGGGCCTCGTCACCGCCGCGGATGCTCTCCGTTCTCCCACCGAGGAACCGGGACCGCCGGTGCCACCGCGGCCGGACCCGAAGCGCCAGCTTCCACGCGCGCCGCGCCACCGGATCCGCGATCCGCTGCGCGAGCGTCGGAGGCGGCATGGCTGCGAGGGCTTCCTCGTACAAGCCGAGATAGGCATCCGCCATCGCGCTGCTCGACCACGCAGCAACGTCCTCCAGCCCACCGCGGACGACGGCGGCGCGAACGGCTGGCTCACGCGACTTCTCAATCGCCTCGACGAGCCCAGGCGCTCCGAGGGACCTGTCGAAGACGACGGCGTCTCGCCCGTCCAGCAGGCGGCGCAGACCCGCCAGCCTCGGGACAACGACCGGGCAGGCGCAGGCGATCGCCTCCGACGCAGCGATGAGAAAACCCTCGTATCGACTCGTGCAGACGAACGCACCGCCCGAACCGGCCGCCACTGTCAGCAACTCGGCGAGCTCCGGCTGGCTCAGGGGGCCGACGTGTGTCACCCGCGAGCCGAGCAGGCGAACCCATCCGCGCACGAGGTCCGCCTCCCGGGAGTCGATCAGCGCGTCCACGATCACCGCGTCGTAGTCCGGCAGGAGCGACAGGGCGTCGAGGAAGAGCCCGACGTCCTTTTCCGGGTCGGCCGACCGGCCCACCCAAACGAGCAGCGGCCGCTGCCGCGGCGCTGCGTCGCCGGAGCGGAAGACATCCTCGTCGTAGCCGTTCGGGATCACCACGACGTCGCCGTCGGCATCGAGCGCAAGCGTCTCGGCGGCGTCAGCGGAGCACGCGACGTAGCGGGTGGCATGGGCGGGGCCGTTCAGCACGCGCCGGACCAGTGGGCTATGAGCACGACCGGCCCACGGAAACGTGCCCGCCGGACCCAGGTCTCGACTCCGTACGGCGGGCTGTAGGTCGTGTGGACGCAGTGGACGAGGTCGTAGTCTCCCGACATGAGCACCTCGGCCAGCGTCGGCGACGGGCCGCCGATCAGCTCGTCGCAGAACGTCCACCACGTGTCCGCTCGCCAGCCGTCGAACGCATAGGCGGAGTAGCGGACGCCGTGCTGCGCCAGCCGCCTGGCCAGAAGCCAGTGGACGGTGGTGACCCCGCTCATGGGATCCCAGGCGCTGACGATCAGGACGCGCATCGGAGTATCCTGCGCGAAGCGTTGCACGAGCAAGCCACGACGTACACGTCGGACTGGTACCGGACCTCCGATTGGTACCGGCTCCATGTCGAAGGCTTCCGCCGATCGGCCGAGCGCATTCTGCCGCTCGTTCTCGAGCACGTCGACGTGACTTCGGCACTCGATGTCGGCTGCGGTACAGGCGCCTGGCTCGCGGTACTGCGGACGCACGGCATCGAGGACGTCGTGGGCATCGACGGGCCTTACGTCGACCGGGCGCTGCTCGAGATTCCGTCGAAGCGCTTCGTGCCTCTCGACCTCAGGGAAGGGTTCGACCTCGGCCGAACCTTTGCTCTTGTCATCTCGGTGGAGGTGGCCGAGCATCTGCCCGCCGGAGCCGCCGACAACCTCGTCGCGTCTCTGGTCCGCCACGCCCCCGTCGTTCTGTTCAGCGCCGCGATCCCGGGACAGGGCGGCACCGACCACTTCAACGAGCAGTGGCCGGACTACTGGGCGCAGAAGTTCGGGAATCACGGTTACCTCGCTGTCGATGCGATTCGACCGCGCGTCTGGGCCGATCCGCAGGTCGAGTGTTGCTACGTGCAGAACACGATCCTCTACGTCCGCGACGGGAGTACCGGAGTCGCTGCGTTCCGAGGTGGTCGAGGAACTCGGCAGGCTCGCGATCGTACATCCGCGACAGTTCGAGTGGGCCTGCTGGCTCTCCCGGCCGCAGCCGCCTCCGAAGCGACTCCGCCTGCTCCTGGAGGCGACCATCGGGGACTTTGGCGCCTGTTCCTCCCCTGTTTTGCCTGCGAAACTCAGTCAGAGGCGTTCTTTTAATATAACCCATATGAGATATGGTAATCACCATTTCATCATCTGCATAAAAATCTTCGGGATTAAATTCTTCAGCGTTTGGTATTATCTCTGTTCTCCTTTTTATCGCCATATTTTTCTTTTATTTCAAGAAGTTCATCCTTAATTATCTTCATCTGGAGATCAATACTGGCAAGAACACTCTTAAGGTAGTCAATGAGCTCCATAACTTCCTTATATTCAGCTCTCAGTTTTTCCTGTTCAAGACCGGTAAGCTGACGCAGGCGCATTTCAACAATTGCCTTCGACTGGATATCCGACAACCCGAATCTGTCCATCAGCCTCTCCCTTGCCATGTCAGGAGTCTGAGATGCTTTTATAATTGCAATTACCTCATCAATATTATCACTTGCAATAATTAATCCCTCAAGTATATGAGCCCGTTTTTCAGCCTGATCAAGATCATACTTTGTTCTGCGAAGGACAACATCGTGGCGGTGATTTACAAAATAATGTATTAAATCCCTGGTATTTAATGTTTTAGGACGTCCTTTTACAAGGGCAATATTATTGACACTGAAAGAGGTCTGCAGCGAAGAAAACTTAAAGAGATTATTGAGTACAACATTTGCACTTGCATCTTTTTTAAGTATGATAACGATACGCATTCCATTACGGTCCGATTCATCATTGATATAAGATATCCCCTCCAGTTTTTTCTCATTTATCAGGTCGGCAATTTTACGGATCATTTCGGCCTTATTGACCATATATGGAATTTCATTAACAATAATACATTCTCTTCCAGAATGGGTAAGCTCTATTTCTGTCTTTGCTCTTACCACTATACGGCCTCTCCCTGTTTCACAGGCATCTCTTATTCCCTGTCCGCCATATATGATTCCCAGCAATACGTACGGTCGAGTAAAAAAAAACAT
>CAVZHU010000014.1:0-126827 GCA_963775155.1 uncultured Actinomycetes bacterium
CTATGTTTATGCGTACCTTCAACCATCGTATTGCTGGCGGTCACTTTCAACATCTCTCGCTCGGCCTCCTGTTCGAGTCGGGGATCGGGCGGGGCATGGGTTTCCGCGATTCAAACCAGGACCTGCTGGGTTTCGTGCACATGGTGCCGGAGCGGGCCCGTGAACGCATTCTTGACCTGGCTTCCACCCAATTGCCCGGACGGAGGGGTTTACCACCAGTACCAGCCCTTGACCAAGCGCGGCAACGACGAGGTGGGCAGCAACTTCAACGACGACCCGCATTGGCTGATCCTGGCGGTTGCGGCTTACTTGAAAGAAACCGGGGACTGGAGCATCCTGGACGAGCCTGCCCTTCGATAACCAGCCCG
Organism: uncultured Actinomycetes bacterium; assembly: GCA_963775155.1. Classification (GTDB taxonomy): domain Bacteria; phylum Actinomycetota; class Thermoleophilia; order Gaiellales; family Gaiellaceae; genus Palsa-739. The sequence goes on from CAVZHU010000014.1 coordinate 369, forward strand.
GCAGCGAGACCCCGCTCTACGAGCACTTGCTGCGCAGCCTGAATTACACCCTCGAACGGCTCGGCCCGCACGGGCTGCCGCTGATCGGGCGCGCCGACTGGAACGACTGCCTGAACCTGAACTGCTTTTCGGACGAGCCCGGGCAAGTCTTTCCAAACCACCACCAACAAGGACGGCAAGGTGGCGGAAGCGTGTTCATCGCCGGGCTGTTCGTGCTGGCCGCCACGAGACTGGCCGGATTGCCGCACGGCGCGGGCGACTGAGACGAGGCGCAGCGCTACCGAGCAGGCCGCCCAAAAGATGGAAGAAACCGGTCTGGAACACGGCTGGGACGGTGAATGGTTCCGGCGGGCGTATGACGATTTCGGCCAGCCGGTCGGGTTCGCAAGAGTGCCGGAAGGGCAGATTTTCATCGAGCCGCAGGGCATGTGCGTCATGGCCGGGATGGGGCTGGAGGATGGGCGAGCGCCAGCAGGCGCTGGACGCGGTCAACGAACGCCTGGCGACCCCGCACGGCATCGTGCTGCAGCAGCCGGCTTACTCCCACTATTATCTGAACCTGGGCGAAATTTCCTCCTACCCGCCCGGATACAAGGAGAATGCCGGCATCTTCTGCCACACCAATCCCTGGATCATGATTGCCGAACCCAAGGTCGGGCGCGGCGACCGGGCCTTGGATTATTACCTGCGCATCAACCCTCCGCGCCGGGAGGAGATCAGCGAGATGCACCGCTGCGAACCGTACGTCTATGCCCAGATGATCGCCGGGCAAGGATGCCCCCACCCACGGCGAGGCCAAGAATCCTGGCTGACCGGCACGGCGGCCTGGAATTACGTGGCCATCACCCAATGGATCCTGGGCATCCGCCCCACCTATAACGGCCTGCGCATCGAGCCGGTGATCCCGGCGGAGTGGCAGGGCTTCACGGCCACCCGCAGCTACCGGGGCGTGCGCTACGAGATCCAGGTGCTGCGGGAAGGCCAGGGGAATGGCGTGAGGCTGGAAGTGGATGGCAGGGCGGTCGAGGGGACGGTGGTGCCGCTGCCGGCGGAAGGGACGGAGGTGGTGCGGGTGAATGCGAGGCTAGGGAGGGTGATTTTTGGGTAAAAATCAGTTTGCCCTCCCGCCGCCTTATTCGGCGTGATATTGCGCCAATTACTCGCACCACCCGCCGGAGCAGCTTTTCCTCCAACGGGACCTGATGCGCAAAGACATAGTCGGCCAATACCTGGTTGATCATGGTCTGGTAATTGCCGCCGCCTTGTTCGTTGGCAGGCGTTGCCGGAACCAATTCAGGATATCCGTATCCAGCCGGATGGTGATGCGCTCTTTACCGGCCGGAAGCGGAATGACGGCTCCCCTCTTTCCCTGGCTGAAATCATATTCCGCTTTCATTTTTATCCTGCCCTCATAATCTTTACGCTCTCGAGCGGTTGCCCGCCGGGCTGAAATGATCCGGATGAGTTCGCCCGGTAAGTATAAACGACCAACAACAACCGGCCGGAGCTATCGAGACCCATCGTGATGAACCGCCTCTCTTGCGGGTTTTCATCTTCAATAGTTAGTGCATATTCATCTTCGAGCGCTGAGACTGCATCAGCAAAGGCCACCCCATGTTTCTTCAGATTGGCCTGTGCTTTTTCCCAATCCCATTCAATTGAGCTCATATGCTGTCCTGTCCAATTATTATATGCATATTTGTGCATACAGTCAAGCTATTGATGGTCATTCCTCGCTGCCTCCACGATAATAAGCTGGTGGAAGGGACGGTCGCTCCCGCTCCACTACGCTCCCTTCGTACCTAGAAAAGAAGGCACGAAAGAAGAAAACCAAAAAACGCTCGACAACCTTGCCAGAATAAGTCTCGGTAACTAAGTCCCGGCGGCGGCGGGCGTAATGAATCTGCTTTACTGGAAAGTCATATAAGAGGAATAACTATTTCAAAAACGATTTGAGTTTTTCAAGGATTACAATGAATTCAGATGTTCTTTTAGCATCCAACCAGAATTCATCTCGCCAATCACCAAACAAAGTCGGTATTTCCTCTTTGGTAATATTGTAATAATCAAGAAATTTATCTCGATAGAACTTTATCCAAAAGCCCCCATTCCTTATGTACACGGTGAGTAATACTCTCGTACCACTGTTGTTGTGATGATATTGGATTGCATCCACCAAATAAGTTGGCCATAACTTGATTTCCCCTGTAATTTTATGTAATGCGGCAAACTCATATGCTACACTACTCTTTTCGGCAACTTCAATCTTTTTTTGATATGGCGTTTCTTTTTAGCGGGTTTCCTTTGTTTATTGGTGCAATATCTTGAATTGGTTCTGCGCTTGGTACAGCAGGTTTTATTTTGTTAACAATCATTTCCGCCCTTTTTTCAAGGAATGTCGAATATTTATCTATAGTCCAGAATTCTCGATCTGGTATCAGATGCCGTTTTATATAATCATCTTTGTTAGGAACATGATTAACATTATCGATCCACTCTTCAAGAGTCTTTCTATTTTTATCCCCTCGATTAGTTGAAACATCGATTAATTGAAAATTTCCAACACGATAAATTTCTTCCGGTGGTACTTTGCCTTCCAATATTGACTTTGGATGAATATGATCTTTATCTAATTGTCTGGTAGGTTTCCCAAAGTCATAAATGACATAAAAGAGAAAATCCATATCCCAAGAATTTATTCGTGATGATGAAATATCTTCGCTGAATTTTAGCCCGTGTTCCTGATACACCTTACTAAATATATCGGCAACAGGGAATTTTCTGTCTTTGAATTTCTTCAGTAGGTTATGCAACTTATGCAGCCCCGTTTTTTCCGACACCCAGCCTGCCATCCTGCCTTTGAACACACCATTCAATAAAGATAAGTAAAACCATCGTTTCATATTAGAAAAATCAGGATTGCCTGTTACATCATTGTCAAAGTAGGTGGGTAGTAAATTTGTTGGGATGCCTTTGCGATGGAAAATATGATAAGCAGCTAAGTAAAGAGGAACAGTTGAGCGTTGTTGACCAATATAATAATTTTCCAAATTAGATAAAGAGAGAAAACTGCGCAAAGCAACCAGCGTTTTGAAGAATTCGCTCTTCATTCTCTAATGCAAATTCAGCATCTAATGGTTCAATATTGGCAAAATTCTTAGTTGGGGTGTCTTGAAGGATGAAAAGCAGCTTTATCAATTCGTTCTGAGTTTATCCAATTTCTCCAAATTCCTTCGCTCGATCCAAAAAAGCTTCCATCCGCCAATCAAAACCTTTAAGGGTCGACGCTATCAAATCATATGGAGACAAAATTGTCCCCCATATTCAATCGTTGAAATTTCCAATTCTAGCCACCTGACAGTTTGCTGTCACAGGTAGGAAAATAAAGGAATATGGAAAGGTAAGGCATTGGTCAATCTTCTTTCAATAAAACGCAAGCCAATCTGAAAGATACTCAAATCACGGCGATCAATCCGATCGACCAAATGGCGCAAGCCATCCCGGATGGTTCTGCCACCAACGGAAATGAGCCAGACATAGAGCCAAGCAACGGCCAGGGTCAAGCGAGATAGGCGCAAAAAATGACGAAGCATGGTGCTCTCCAGATCGAAGCCATGATCTTTAAAATCGCCGAACATTTCTTCGATCCACATTCTGCGAGCATAAAAGCTCAAGGTCATTTTCGGGTCAGGCAAGTTGGTTGCCAGACACCAGGCTTCTTTTTCACCAATTCCCCAATGTGCCAGCAAGTTGACCGGATAGATATGCTGCTCCGCCAGGTAGACCTGACCCAACCAAATACTTTGGGCGGGCTTTTGGACGAAGTTACCGAAATCTTGCCAGCCTTGCTGTTCATTCAACCAGACATGGGTACTGGTCTTCTGACGCAAAACATAGAACCAACTCCAGCTATCCAATTGGCGCAAGACTTCCACCGGCCCGAATTCGGTGTCTCCGACCAGAAAGATCGTAGCCCCTTTAGGAAGCAACTTGCGGACATAGGCCAGCAGAGCCAGTTGCTTTCCAGCAGTACTATGCCCACGCACGTATTTGACCCAGGTCCAGGCAATCGGAATGGACCGCTTTCGATAAGCCAGGCAGACGATCAGCAATTGATGCCCAAAACCAATCTTCGTTCCATCGACGATCAGACGGATTTCCCCGATGCACCGCAATTGGGCTTCCAACCATTGTTTCGCAATCGGCTCGTACCATTCTCGCACTCGAATGGCAGGGTTATCCAACAGTCTACTCAGACGCCGCGTCGCACTCGTCAATTTCGCTTCTCCAGGAATCTTGCAAGCAATTCGACTCATACACACCGAACGACTTAGATAAATACCAACAATCAGCCATGTAAACGCTCGAATTTGAGTGATCCGTTGGCTTGGACGCAATTCCCTAATTCGCATTTTCCAGGTATCATAAAGTTGGTTGATCGGCATTGGGTTTCTCCGTTTCGTAAAATGGTTCGGGAAAACCGATTTTACTGGATAACTCGTGCCGGTCAACTCTTTTCCTGTCAAACTGTCAGGTAGCTAGAAATAATTCAACCATTTTTTGGCGATTGCCATTATCATCAAGATCTCCATCTCTTGACACAATGGTCAATCCCCATACCATTCTTTTTCAAACACCGATAGATAGAACTTTTCTATATTATTCTGTACACTCTCGAATCTTTTCTGAATCATCAATGTTTGAACGCTTAATAATTTCTGTTGATACTGAATTCTGGCCCAACCTATCACGGGAAAACTTTTGATATAGTATGGGCACAGGGTACCATAATTTTTCCTTTTCATTTCCTTCATCATCTTTCTCTTGTTGGGGAGTTTGTTTTCATCATCTGAGAAAGCAAATTCAAATTCGTCTTTCCCGTCGCTATAAAGATTTAAAGAACATAATTTTCCCTTCATAGCTACCTTTTAATCGAATGTAAAACGTCTGCATCCTTTGCTGCCCATCAATAACAAAATATGCCTTCGGTCAAGCGGCGCATCCATTTTTCGGGATTTTGATAACGATGCATCAATCGGGAAAAATCTTTCAAGAAATTTCTCAGTTCGAATAGTGGTTTGAAATCACGAGGGTGTTTCAAAACCATCACACCACCAAATGCATTTTCTTTAGCAATGAATCAAACAATAAGGTCATCTTATCTTCATCCCAGACCAAGCGTCTTTGAATAACTGGAAGAACATAGTCATTGTCTTCAATTGCATCTAAAATAACTTTTATGTTATGCTCCTCCCATACAGCCATTTGTACGATCCTTTCATAATATGCTTCTGGTCGGAAAATGGTAACTTATCAAAACGCCAGTGTTTTCAGTTTTTATAACCCATATTTATTATGGATGATTCCCCACTGAAAGTCAATATCAGATAAAAACTGTATTTGTCCCAAGATTGGTGGGTGAATTTCATAGCAGAGCAATCGGCGCAATTCTCTCAGGTCATATGGTCTGGTTTAGCCAACACCTGAGCCGGCCAACATCAATCCTGCCAACATCCCAGATTTTGTCTTATAGCCTCGCACGGTTCTACTACGCATTTTCATGCGTCCAATGACTTGTTCGGTGCCATTATTGGTCCAGGGCACATCTTTCTGATAATCAAAGACCCGATAATTCGGCCAGTGTTCGCTCATCCGGATCAACAAATTACGCAACAGTTCCAGAGGAGAGCGAGCCCCTGATTGCCCAAACCTGCGCTCTGGAATTTGCTTCCATAGTTCGAACATGCGCTGTCCACCTTCTGGAGGCAGCTCTGCTAGCAGCTGTTTGATTTCTTCCAGCACCCACAGCCATTCTTTAGGTACAGTTGTTTGCAGTTCATGCAGGGTCTTACCTACCCAGCGCCGCACATGAAATTGGCAGACCTGGTGCTCCAAATCCAGCTTCTGCGCCACCACCTTGTAGCTAACCAGGTCGTCTGTGACGATCACGCTCACCCCTAGTCGTTTGACCAGTGGCTCTAGCCAGCGTTTCACAGCCTGTGGATTGGCTTCATCCACATAACCAATCGCCACTGGCTTTTCTGCACCCAGATCAACCGCCACCAACACCGGGCGTTTCTCTCCCCAGCCCAGTACATAGGCCCCATCTAATCCGAGTACCCGCACGGCTTTCCACATCCGGCTGCGCTTCAACTGCCCGGCCTCTTCCTGCGCATCTCGCCAGCCACTCATCCGACTTATCCCCACCCCGAATATGCCCAGGATCAGCCCCATTCCTCGATAGCTCAATCCCAATGTCCAACAGATTGCCGCCAGCTTACGCAACCGCTGGCTTTGCTGCGCCTGATCCACTCCTTCTGGGTAATGTCGAAACGTATGCCTGCATCTGCAGCAGCGATAACGATATACCAGCGCTTCTTTCACCTGGTGATCTCGTATTCTGCGCACACAGCCTCCCCAGCGCTGCAAGATTTCTCCTTTACAACTCGGACAATGATGCGGACGATTTTCGGCATAACCCTTGACATCTGGCAGTTTCAGGACAACAATCGACATGGCAGGCTCCGTAAGATGGCTGTTTTAGCAACTTCCATCTTGCATGGAGCTTGCCACTTTTTTCAAAACCCACCAGTTTTGGGACAGTCACTCTGTCAAACCTGAAAATAAGGTCATTACGCCTGGTCTGCAGATCTTTCTACGTCAGTCCGTACGGCGGGTTGCCAACCTGCCGCCCGCCAAACCAACCCGCCTCGTCGCCCGCTCCAAAATCGCCGCCCAATCGATCGGAATCTGTGTGCGCGCTGTGGCGGCGGCGCTGCTTGCGACCTGGCTCCCCAAACAGCGACAATTCACCCGCGGCGGCCCCCGTTTTGGCCGGTCTTTGGCGCATTTTTGAGAGAAAAGCGGCATTGACGCCTGATAAGATACAGGCCAGACAACAGGGGTTGCCTCAAAATATGGTAAGATATAAAAAAATATAGCCCCGGCGTTAACCTTTTTGACCTCAATAAATCCTTTGCTGCTCTAAATCTCTCCTCGTCTTGCCCCAGTCATATCCCGGGTTTGATATTCAACATTTGATGTGTTCTGTCAGGAGGAATCGCCATGCATGGTCACATCCGATTAAATGTGCTATTCTTACTTGCCAGCTTGCTGCTGACCGGGGCAACATCGATCAAACTGGATTATTTACGAAATCTCTCCGTCCCGTTGGCGCCCGCCGAAATGAATTATCATGATTTTGCCGAGACAGAAACTGCTCTGCAGTGGTTGGATGCGGTCAGCCCGTATGTGATGCTGGAAATTATCGGCGAGTCGATCGATTATCAAACCAATCCGAGCAGCCCCGTCAGCTACCCGATTTACGCTCTGCGCATATCGGCTGATACACCACCCGCAGATGGCGACCGCCACGATCGTAATGCGATCCTGTTCGACTGCGCCGTACACGCACGCGAGTGGCTTACCGCTGAAAGCTGCCTGCACCTGGCTACATACCTGGTTGGAAACCGTACCAACAATTCTACTGAAGTTCCCGAACTGCTCGAACACACGGATGTATGGATTATCCCAATCGCGAATCCATCAGGTCGCGTACTGGATGACCAACACGGTGGTGATCCAACGCAATTCCACAACACACCACCCTGGACCACTGGCTGGCGCAACACCGCCGATACACGCCTGTGTAATATGGGGGTGAACGTGGCACGTAATTTTTCTAGAGGGTTTAATGACCACGCAGCATTTGTCTTTTGCAGCTCGCCCTACCGAGGTTTCGCACCATTTTCCACTAGCGAAGCCAACGCACTGCGCCAATTTGTGAACAACCACATGATCTCATTTGCTGTTACTTCACACTCCAATGGGCAGCTGATCTGGAACCAGTGGGGAGGGGGTGATATCGCAGGGAATCGCATGATCGAACAAGCCGCCTTGACCTGGCGTCTAGCAGGCTGGTCCACGGCGAGCGACCACGCGCTCTACGATCTGGGAAGAAATTCTGTTGGCGGCGGCAACGGGCAATTCTCCGCCTGGCTGGCAGCCACTTCGGATCGCTCGGAGAATGAGATCGATCAAACAGTCAGCCCATGGGCGTACAACGGCGATCTGCCGCTGGCTGGGGACTTCGACTCGGATGGTCAGGTTGATGACGTGGCCGTATATCGCACTCCTCCCGGCGTGGCAGACCGGTATTATTGGTACTATGACTACGACCATGATGGCGACACCGACGAGATCCCATGGACCCTGGGGGCAGCAACCTGGCAACCGGCCATTTTCAGGAGATTTTGATAGCGATGGGGAGATCGACGATGTGGCGGTTTTCCTCCCTTACGACCATACCTGGTATTACGATTATAACCATAATGGAAGCACCAACCAAATCGTTACTACCTGCGGCACGTCTTGCTTGCATCCCGTGGCACTGGATTATGACGGAGATGGTTATGCGGATGATGTGGCGGCCTTCTGCAGTGCAGATCAGAAATGGTATTTCGATACCGACCATAACTGCACGACGGATGGCATCGTCGGCCCATGGGGGCTGGCAGGTGATTTACCCATGGCGGGCGATTTCGATCGCGATGGCGAAATAGACGATCTCGCATTGTATCGCCCATCCACCCAGCTGTGGTACTATGACCTGGATCACAATGGCACTACCGACCACGTTAGCGGGCCATGGGGAAAGGAAGAAGGCCTGCCGGTCGCCGGCAATTTCAATGCCCCAGAAACCGAAGAGCCAGTAGATAGGGTGGACGATGTCGGCCTGTTCATTCCCTCCTCTCGCCTGTGGCAATACGATTATTATCACAATGCTACCTACCAACAATTGGACGACGGCACACGGCGAGGAATTCAGACTATCATGCTGGAACTTCCCGTTTTGGACGCCATCTACCCCACCTCGATGTACATCCAGTCGCCGGGCGACGGCTCAAACGGCTTTCACCCTTCGGCCAACGCTGTCGTTGATATGATCAACGATGCCTTCGAACCCATGGCCTTATATTTGATACGCCAGGCTCGCGCTCCTGGCTGCCCGACCAATTCCAGCGGATTGGCTGAATCGACCTTCTGCCCGGCGAGCGACGCAGGACTGGTGGGCGCCAAGATCATCCCTGCGGGGGCCTCGGACGAATTCGCCAGGAGTGCTACAATCAGTGCCGGCTGAGCGCACAAGCTGGAGCAACGTGACACCGGCAAGCGAACAGCTTCCATGGGGTCATTATCGTATGATCTACCGGGTACAGAACTTCTCCGTTTCCGCCGCCACCTACCGGGTTACCATGACCGTCAAGCGATGGGAGTGTCTGTCTTCTGGCACCTGCTACAGCTCCACCCTGTTATCCACCAACCACTCACACACCCTGCTTGGGCGAACGGCTATCAGCGACGATTTCTCTTTTTGGCTCACTCAGACGGCCGTCCAGGAGCTTCCATATAGCCTCTCAGTTGGCGATCACTACGAGATCATTCTGGATGTTGCTCCCAGTGGAGGTGGCGTCGACAATTTCACGGATAACGATACCAAAATCTTTAAATTCCGGGTTCTCCCACCCTTATTCTTGCCACTCATCATGCGCTAACCCGTCAATTTAAGGACCTTGGGAGTATTGTTAGGTTAACCCATCGGGGTATTTCCGGTTGGCTCGTCTCAATCTACCGTCCAGGTCTTCTGTGCTTCGGCCAGCGCCCGGTCGATCAGCGCTTTGACCTTCATTTCGATCCGGCTGTTGCTCGACCGGCGTGTGGTCCAGCTTCGAGTCGCCGGGGCCGTAAACCAGCGCCGGGCAACGCCAGTGCGATCCAGCCAGTGGTGAATGGCCGTGGATTTCCAGGCGCCTCGGCTCAAAGCTTTGGCCACTCCTGCTGCACTTCGGCGAGAACCTGGTCGATCATCGCTTTGACCTTCAATTCGATCCGGCTGTTGCTCGACCGGTTGCGGCGCAGCAGCTTCACCAGCCGCTGGCTGCCGGCGCCATAGGCCTCGGACATGCGGACCAGATCGGCCGCCTGTCCCGCCTGGGCGGCGCTCTCGGCCAGGGCCAGGGCTTTGCGCAGCACCAGCCGGGCGGTGGCCACCTCTTCCTCCAGGCTGCGGGCGTTGGCGGCCAGCGCCAGACGTTCGTCGTCTTCTTCTTCCAGCTCGCGGCGCCATTCGGCGCTCGACAGCAGCTGCCCGTCCTCCAGCGGAAGCCCGTCCATGCGCTCGAAGAATTCATCCAGCCACCTGCCCAATTCGTCCGGTTTGGAAAGCTGCGCTTCGGCTTCGATCAGGCGCGCCAGGCGCTCGCCCGCCAGTGTGCAGGCGTTGATCAGCCGGGCGGCTTCCGGGGCGCTGGCAGTGGTCACCTGCAGCCCGAGCAGCAGGCGCTCGATCCGGCGCTGCGCCTCGATCTCGGCCTCCAGGCCCTGGATATTTTCAGCCAGCACGCTCGCTGAGCTGTTCTGGAGGAAGCTGGGCCGCCTCAAGACCGTGGGTGATGTTGCACCACGGTTGGTATACGTAGGGTTTGCGATTTGGGAGCTCAGGCAGCTGCGCCTGAACCGGACCCTCTGGCGCGCTGGAGGGTGGCAGCTCGGGCACGGCCTTCAGATAGGCGGGCATCCTGCTCATTTCGGTCTGCCTATCGAGAAAGGCGCGCAGCGCTCCCGGGCTGTCGCCTGCCTCCAGGCGCAGGCGCACGGCGGTCTGGCGCAGCGAAATCCAGTTGAGCTTTTCCTCGGGCAGGCCCAGCCGCCGCCCATACAAACGCAGGTTTCTTAAACACTGCGAGGTACAAATGAACCTGCCGGGCGTCCAGGCTTGCGGGCGGTCTGCATCGGCCTCGTGCAGCGGGTCGGCCAGCGGGGTGAAGATGTAATCGCCGGGCTGCATCAGTGGCAGGCGGCCGGTCTGTTCCAGCCACAGGCGAATGGCCTGCCAGGCATCGGCGGGCAGAGGCAGGCGGGTGTCGCCGGGTCGCAAGCGCAGCCAGGCGCCGCCATCGTCGCTGAAGCTTGCATCGCACTCGAGCTGCTCCCAGCGCAGGCGCTGCAGGCGCCGGAGTGGGACGCCCAGGCCCAGGCGCGCCAGCACGAACGCGTAATCCCGCCGCCCCAGGGCCGAGGTGTCGCGCTGCATATAGCCCAGCAGCGCCTCCAGCTCGCCTCGGCTGAACAGCGGTGATTGGGAATAGCGCGGGGATTTCGGAAAGTCTACCCCGGCGGCCGGGTTGAAGGACGGCGGGCATTCGGGATCGGGCTGCTGCTCGGCCCGCCAGCGATAAAAGGCTGAGATGCAGGTCACCGCGTGGTGGATGGTGGTGGCAGCAAAACCGTTGGCTTTCATCCGGTCGATGTGCTGCTGGATATCGGCCTGGCTGATCTCCCACGGCGGCTTGCCGCACTCGCCCAGCCAGTTGCGCCAGGTGCGGATGACGAATGCCCGGTCCCAGGGCGGGCGGCGCATTCGGCGCTCGTCCCGCCAGGCGTCGAAGGCGCTGCTCCACTGCAGCAGGCGCGGCGCAGCCACCGGCAAGACGCTCTCGGCCGTTTCGGGGAACAGCAGTTCAAGCAGCAGCGGGGCGGTCATCCTGGTTGGAATTTAGCACAAATATTCTATTTATGCAAGGGGCAAATGGGTCTTTTTAAGCAGGATGATTAGCCTGTGCCACACCCCCCCTTGGATTAAGATATTGCCTATTTACGATTATTAAGGTAATATATATCCATATTTACCGGTATTGGAACAAGATAGGTTCGGATGCGCGAGATTTGTCTATTCGCTGTCTCGTCAATGGCATCCGATCCTGAATAGCACGACGGCACAATCGATTACTCAGAGATGTGCGCTTATCGGGTTCGGGGATGATGCGAAAGATTGCTTCGCCCCTGATCACTTTAGTTGTTTCTGATGGAGGTTGAGATGGTAGTCAAAGAGTATGATATCAGCAAAATCAAGGGGGCTCTCGATCAGGCCGCCTTGCAAGACCTGAAGACCAGGCTGTGCGGTCAGATGTTCATCCCCGGCGATGCAGGCTATGATACTGCCCGCCGTGTCTACAATGCCGCCATCGATCGTTATCCGGCCATTGTAATCAGTTGTAGTAATGTGGCCGACGTGATTGCCGCGGTCAATTTCGCCCGGCAGCAGAATCTTCCCGTCGCGGTGCGCGGGGGAGCTCACAATGTCGCCGGGTTGGGTACCGTTGATAAGGGCCTGGTGATCGATCTGTCGCCCATGAAAGGCATCCGCATCGATCCGGCCGACAAAACCGCCCGCGTCGAAGGCGGCTGCACCCTGAGCGATTTGGACCATGCCACGCACGCCTTTGGCCTTGCCGTCCCGGCTGGGGTAATTTCCACCACCGGCGTGGGCGGGCTTACGCTGGGCGGCGGCCTGGGTTACCTCACCCGTAACTACGGGCTCACGATCGACAACTTGCTCGAAGTCGATATGGTGCTGGCGAATGGCAGCTTTATCACGGCCAATGCCAAGCAACACCCGAATCTTTTCTGGGCGGTGCGCGGCGGCGGGGGCAACTTTGGCGTAGTCACTTCATTCCTGTTCCGCCTGCATCCGGTTGACTCTGGTTTATGGCGGCCCGATGCTCTGGCATATGGACCAGGCACCGCAGGTGATGCGCTATTTCCTTGACTTCTTCGTTAAAGCGCCCCCGGAGATCAATGGTTTCTTTGCCTTCCTGACAGTCCCCCCCGCCGCGCCTTTCCCCGAGGACCTGCAAGGCAAGAAGATGTGCGGCATCGTCTGGTGTTACACCGGCTTGCTGGACCAGGCAGAGAGCGTGTTCCAGCCCATCCGCCAGTTCGGCCCGCCTGCGCTGGACTTCGTGGGCAGGCTGCCATTCCCCGCCTTGCAAGGCATGTTCGACGCTACGCTTCCACCTGGCTTGCACCAGTACTGGCGCGCCGACTTTCACAACGACCTGGATGCGCAAGCCATTGCTTTGCATGTTAAATTCGGAGAAACGCTGCCAACGCCTCTCTCTACCGCGCACATCTATCCCATCAATGGCGCAGCGCACCGGGTTGGCAAAAACGAAACCGCCTTCAGTTATCGCGATGCGAATTTCGTGAATGTGATTGTGGCGGCTGATTCTGCTCCGAACGAGAAAATGGCTACCTGGGTGAAGGATTACTGGCAGGCGCTGCATCCCTATTCCTCCGGCGGCGCCTACGTGAACTTCATGATGGACGAAGGCCAGGAGCGGGTGAAAGCCACTTATCGTGACAACTACACACGCCTGGCGGCGGTGAAAGCCAAGTACGATCCGGACAACTTCTTCCACATCAATCAGAATATCCATCCTTAAGCGCGCTGCCCATCCGCAGCTGCGCCAGGACCATCAAGCCCTGAGTTTCGATTAATGACGAAACCAGGGCTTTTTGCATGCCTATGTCTGCTGCGGTCCTGTCTAACCTCTTGTAATACCGCTGCCAGCACAGCCACAGCTTTGCTGTACTCTGCCAGGGAGATGTGCTCGTCTGGCGTGTGGTCCAGCTTCGAGTTGCCGGGGCCGTAGACCACCGCCGGGCAGCCCCAGGCGGGGCGAGGATGTTCAGGTCGGCGGTGCCGGTCTTGTGCACCAAGCCCGGCTGGCCGACTGCAGCGCGGATGGCGGCCAGGAAAGCCCGCACCAGGGGGGTGTTCTTCTCGCCCTGGTAGGCCGGGATGGGAAACCCAGCGGCTCTATCTGCGCCGTCCCCGGCCAGCTGGCCTCAGTTGGGCATACCAGTCCGCCGGGTGAAGCCGGGCGGCAGGCGCATGCCACCAGCCCCAGGCTGGCCCTGGCTGAAGCCGTCCTCGCGGATGGGCAGGCCGCAGGCTGGGCGTGACCTGTTCGAAGTTGCGCGGTCGCGGCCGGCGTTGAAATTCTGCGCCCAGTCCTGGATACTGCGCCAGCATTGGAAGGCCGCTTCGCAGGCGCTCTCGGCCTGCCGCTGGCGCTGTGGCTGGCGGCCGCCGCAGGCTCAGGCCGGCCCAGGCGCTGCCCTTGTAGCCCAGGGTCACGCGCTGCCACGGCTGGGCTCGCCGATGATGGCGTAGTCGGGCGGCATAATGCGAACGGCGTGAGCGCGCTCCCAGCGAATCGCGCTCCTCGTCCACGCGCCCACCACCACCAGCTGCCAGCCGTCCGGCGGCGCACGCCGGCCGCCGCATCCACGAAGGCCGCCAACGGGCCTTTGGCGTCCACCTGCCGCGCCCGTAAGCAGGTCGCCCTCCAGGCGCACCGGGATCTCACCCGGGGACGGTATCGATATGCCCCAGCAGCAGCACTGCCGCGGGCCGCTGGCCATCACGCCCACCGCGTTGCCGGCCGCGTCGGCGAGGGCGCGTGTGAAGCCCAGCGCCTGCATGCGCTGCACCAGCCACTCGACCGCCGCGGCTCCTGCCCCGAAGGGCTGTACCGCTGCACCAGGCCGATCAGGGTGGCAGCGGGAGCCTGCGCGTCGGCGGTAGCATTGCATCGCACTGCAGCGACCATCCGGTTATTCTCGGAGGCGCCACTATCGGGCAGGTGCTGCACAGCACCTGCTCCAGCGCGGAGACCACCTGGTCCATCTGCTCGTAGGTGATCACCAGCGGCGGCAGCAGGCGGAGACCGGTCAGCCCGGCGGCAGAGCGACCACATTGCCGCTCGTTCATCAGCCGCAGGTAGGGGGCCACTTTCTGCTTGAGCTCGATGCCGATCATCAGGCCCAGGCCGCGCACCTCGCGGATCACGCGGGCGAATCGATGTGCGCGCAGCTCTCCATCAGGTACGCGCCTTTTTCGGCGGCCTGCTCGGGCAGGCTTCGCTTCTGCGATGACCTCCAGGGCGCCAGGGCGGCCGCGCAGGCCAGCGGGTTGCCGCCAAAGGTCGAGCCGTGCAGCCCGGGGCCCAGGTTCTGCACCCGGCGGTCCGATCAGGGCCGCGCCCATCGGCAGCCCGCCGGCGATCGATTTGGCCAGGCATACCAGGTCGGGTTGGATGTCGAAATGCTGGAAGGCGAACAGCTTGCCGGTGCGCCCAAAGCCGGCTCTGCACCTCGTCCAGGATCAGCAGCGCGCCGTGTTGGCGCAGATCTGCCGGGCGGCCTGCAGGTATCGGCATTGGCCGGGTGCACGCCGCCCTCGCCCTGCACCGCCTCCAGGATCACCGCGGCGGTGCTTTCGTCGACCGCCTGCTCCAGGGCCTCGAGCTTGTTGTAGGGCACGTGGCTGAAACCCGGCACCAGCGGCTCGAAGGGCTCGCGGTAGGTCTTGTTCCAGGTGGCCGACAGCGCCCCCATGGTGCGCCCGTGAAAGCCGCGCATCGCGGCCACGATGCCGGTGCGGCCGGTGGACAGGCGGGCGAACTTGAGCGCCGCCTCGACCGCCTCGGTGCCCGAGTTGCAGAAGAAGACCCGCTCCAGCCCCGGGACTAGCGCTGTCCGAGCACATCCACCAACTGGCGCGCGCTGGTCGTTGTAGTAAGTCTCCGGCAAGGTGATCAGCCGCTGCGGCCTGCGCGGCGATGGCCTGCCGCCACCTTGGGGTGGGCGTGGCCCAGGTTGGCGACGCCGTGCCCGGCCATGCAGTCGATATAGAGCCTGGCCCTGGTCTGTCCCACAGCGGCGCGCCCTGGCCGCGCACGAACGTCAGCGGCTGTTTGTGATAAAGCCCGGAAGCGTGTGGCGCTCTTCGATGGCATAAGCATCAATCATGCGTCCTCCTTGGCGATCACGGTGCCTTGCCCGGCCAGGGCGTGCTGATAGGGCTGGCGACCCGCCCATCGGCGATGATCACCCGCCCCACGCCGCCCTGCAGCGCCTCCTCGGCGCCCAGGACCTTCTTCTTCATGCGTCCCTCGGCGTACTGCCATGGCTTCGCTCTGGGCGCTGGCGCGGCAGGCTCGTGGATCAGCGTGCTCTCGTCCGGGAAAGCGCGCATCAGCCCGGGCACGGCGGTCAGCAGCAGCAGCGTCGCCGCGTGCAAGGCGGCGGCGATCATGGCCGCGGCCCGGTCGGCGTCCACATTGAGCGCCTCGCCGCTGGCGCTGACCGCCAGCGGGGCCACCACCGGCAGGTATAGCCGCCTTCCAGCAGCGTCTCAGCAGCGCGGTGTTGACCGCCTCGATCTTGCCGGTGTAATCGTCGCGGATGACCTTGCGCTTGCCGTTTTCGACCGACTCTGGATGGCTTCCTTGCGCGGTCGCCAGCATCAGGCGCCCGTCCAGCCCGCTCAAGCCCAGGGCGTTGACCCCCAGGCCTCTGCAATTGCTCGACCAGCAGCGTGTTGACCTTGCCGTTGACCGCCATCATGAAGATTTCCAGGGTCTGGCGGTCGGTGTAGCGTGAAGTGTAACCCGGACGGCGAGGTGATGAAGCGCGGCGGGTAGCCCAGCGCTCTCGCCCAGCTGCGTTGGCCTCCGCCGAGCCGCCGTGCACCAGGACCAGCGCTGGCCCTGCTCCAGCAGGGCGGCCGCGTCCTGGCAGATGGCGCAGAAATCTACCCCTTCGGTGCCGCCCAGTTTGACCACCAGGGTGGCCTGTTTTGCGCTCATTTTCATTTTCCATCCTAAATTGGGTGTAAGCCCATGAATTCCAGGCCGCAGGGTTTCTTCCAAGCCCAGCATCAGATTCATGCACTGCACCGCCGAGCCGGAGGCGCCCTTCATCAGGTTATCGATGGCGCAGATGGCGACCACGTGCCGGCTGCTTTCGTCCAGCTCGAAGCCCAGGTCGGCGTAGTTCGAGCCGGCCAGGATCTTGGGCTCCGGCACGCGGTAGATGCCGCGCTGCTCCTTGACGACGCGCAGGAAGGGGTTTTCGCTGGCCACGCCGCGGTAAGCTTTCCACAGGTCTTTATCCTGCACGCCCGGCTTGACCCGTGGCGTGGGCGGTCGCCAGGGCGCCGCGCACCAGGTCGACCGAGGTCATGGTCAGCGAGACGTTTGCCAGGCCCAGCTCCTGGATCACCTCGGCGGTATGGCGGTGGCCGAAGGGCGAGAAGGTGCGGATGACGCCGCTGCGCTCCGGGTGGTGCGAGCCGGGTTGCCCTGCGCCCCGCCCTCCGACGAGCCGACCTTGATCTCGACGATGACCGGCTCGTGCGGATCGATCAGGTCCGCCTGGACCAGGGCAGCAGGGCCAGGTTGCTGGCGGTGGCGTTGCAGCCCACGCCGCTGACGTAATGGGCGCCGCTGAGCTGCGCGCGGTGCAGCTCGGGCAGGCCGTAGACGAAGCGCTCCAGCCACTCCGGGGCGGCGTGCGCCTGGCCGTACCACTGCTCGGTAGAGCCTCGGCGCTGCGCAGGCGGAAATCGGCCGAGAGGTCGATGAGGTAGGGCGCCAGTCTGGGCGTAATGCCTCGATCTTTTGCTGGGCCTGCCCGTGCGGCAGGGCCAGGAAGAGCACGTCGGCCGGCTTCGACCTGATCGGGGTCGATGAACTTGAGGCTGGTCTGCTTTGCGCAGGTTGGGATGCACCTGGTACAGGTATTCGCCCAGGTGCGAGCGCGAGCTGACCTGGGTCGACCTCCACCTGCGGGTGGGCCAGCAGCAGGCGCAGCAGCTCCCCGCCGGTATAGCCAGAGCCGCCGATGATAGCCGCCCGGATCATCTGCGGCTCCCTTCGGGCGTGATCTTGCCCTGTGCCACGTCAATGACGTAGTCGATGATGATCCCGCCGATATCCACGCCGGTCAGGGGCTGGGTGGTGTGGAACTCCATGGTGTGGTTGATCTCGTTGACCAGCAAGCCGCGCTCGGGGTGCTCGATGATGTCCACCGCCAGCACCCCGCCGCCCACGGCTGTGCGGCCGCGCGCATGCAGATCTCCTCGAGCTCGGGGGTGACCGGGCAGACTTCGCCCTCGCCGCCGCGCGCCGTGTTGGTGATCCAGTGCGGCGATTTGCGGTAGATGGCGGTAGATGGTCTGGTCGCCGACCACGAAGGCGCGGATGTCGCGACCGGGCTTTTGGATATATTCCTGGATGTAGAAGACCGAATGCTGCACCGAGCCCAGGATGGCCTTGTGCTCCAGCACGGCTTCGGCGGCGTCGCGGTCGTTGACCTTGGCCAGCAGGCGACCCCAGGAGCCCACCACCGGCTTGAGCACCACCGGATAGCCCATGTCTCGATGGCCTGCAGGGCCGATTCGGGGGTGAAAGCGATCAGGTTGCGCGGCTGGGGAACGCCCGGCCCGCTCCAGGGCGCTGCTGGTGGTGAGCTTGTCCCCGCAGGCCTCCGCCACCGCGGCCGTGTTGACCGTGGGAATGCCCCACGAGTTCAGGATGCGCAGGGCGTACAGGCCGTTGGTGTAGCTAATGCTGCGCTCCAGGATGGCGTCGAACTGGCGCCAGGGCTCGGGGTTGTCCAGGTCGAAGAACAGCCGCCGGTCGTCCAGGCGCTCGTAATCGACGCCGCGCCGTTCCATGGCGGCGATGATCCATTTCTCTTCCACGCGCATGCGCGAATACAGCACGCCGATATGCAAGCGAGGTTGAATCATCACGACACGCTATTCGCCCCAGTCTTCTTGCTCCGTGAGGGCCAGGCCGACTTGGGCGGGATCGACCGAGAGCACTTCCAGGTCAACGCCGCAATCGGGGCAGACGATGATCTCGTTGGCTTCCGTGCCGGCTTCCAGGGTGATTTCGGCATCGCATTCGGGACATTGAGTTGTAGACATGGTTAAGCTCCTTCTATTATTGAAATTGAAAAAAAACTGCCATCCTTGTGGAAGGAGGGCAGTGTGTGACTGACTTGATGGGTGGTTTTTAGCGGCGATTTAGCTGCGTCGTTCACAAACACAAAATCCCATCCTTCCGAGGGGGGGATGAAATTGGACGACGAGCACGAGGCAAAGAATAGAGCGCTGTATTCATAATGGGCAGGAGTTTACCACGGTGAAATAGATGAGTTAATGGGGGGATTGAACGCATTTTGGGAGTTAAATGTATTTGATGAAATGGACACGCGAGCTCGCCTAGGCCGTCGTGGTTGGGGTCATACGAAACGCCGTCTTTTTGGACTTCCTGCGGCTCGATCTGGAAGCCCATGCGGGTATGGTAGGCGATCGAGCCGGTGTTGACCGGGGAGGTGATGCAACGGACGATCGTGCGGTTGCTCTGGAGCACGGCTTAAAAAATAGCTCGTAGAGAGTCTTGCCGAGGCGCTGCTTGCGGTAGTCGGGGTGGACGCCGACGAAGTGGATGTAGGCCTCGTCGGGCTGGGATTGGGAGAGGAAGCCGATCAGGAAGGCAACGATTGGAACCTCCTGGCGGAGGTTCTTACCGTCTTGCTCGATGACGAAGCTGGTGTTGCGGAAATGCTCAAAAAACAGCCTGGGGAGCATATGGCTCACCTGCCGCCCGCCCCACCAGTCATTCATCACGCTAACAATAGGCAAGTAGTCGTCGACCTGTACGTGGCGGATATTCATGGAGGCTCTCCGGATCGGGTTTAGTGCGCAGCCGGGATCTTTAGCTCGCGGTGATATTTCAAGGCGCCCAACTCACCGAAGCTGCCCCGAGCCAGCTGACCATCATTATAAACCGGAAACTTGTGCCCGGCGTCGCGAAGCTGCTTGAGCGTTTGGGCCAGACCGAGCGTGCCATATTCGCGGTGCGGGTGACGTGGTCCAGATCGATGATCTCGGTCAAGAAGGTCTGGTTGGCGCTGGCCTCTTGCAGCACGCGCCCGTCCGGGTCGATCATGGTCGAGCGACCGCCGCCCCATTCGCCGATGCCGTTGACGCTGATGTAATAACACTGGTTGAACAGGGCATTGGCCCGGCACATGATCAATTCCAGCTCGCGGTCGGAGGTGGGCGTGAGGGTGGGTTGGAGGATCACCTCGGCCCCCATCCAGGCCAGGGTGCGCGGGACTTCCGGGAACCACATGTCATAACAGATACACAAGCCGAAGCGCCCGACATCCGGGATGTCGAAGACACAGAACTGGTCGCCTTCGGCGGTGCCGCTTTCATAGGGCAACCAGGGGAACATCTTGCGGTATTTCGCTACGATCTCACCACGCGGCGAGACGACGATAGCGGTGTTGTAGAGCTTATCGCCATCCTGTTCGTACATCGAGCCGGGCACCAGCCAGATGCCAGTCTTGCGCGCCAATGCGCATAGGCGCTCGGTCAACGGGCCGGGGACCGGCTCCGGCCGGCTTTCCAGGTGTCGGTGTTATCGGTGGTGACGAACTGCACCAGACCGGGGACTACCAGCTCGTGGAACATGAGCAGCTGGACCCAGGGGAAGCTTTTGCGGATATTGTGGGTGATATCGACCATCTTGTCCACCGTGGCGCTGGCGTCCCAGGGGACGACGGCCATTTGAACTCCTGCGATACCAAATAAACGTGTCATAATACCTCTCTCTACCAGGGATCTGATTTAACCAGGTGACAGGCGACCAGGCGGCCTGGACGCACCTGGCGAAATTCGGGCTCAGTGTGCTTACAAATCTCTTGCCAGATTGGACAGCGGGTATGGAACCGGCAGCCGGAGGGTGGGTTCACCGGGCTGGGGACGTTCCCTCCAGGATGACCAGCTCGCGCGGCGGTCGACCACCGGCATGGGGATGGCGCCCAGCAGCGCCTGGGTGTAAGGATGGAGCGGCTCGTCGAAGATCGCTTCGCTGGGACCCAGCTCGACCAGCTTGCCCAGGTACATCACGCCGATCCGGTCGCTGATATGTTGGACGACGTTCAGGTCGTGCGAGATGAAGAGATAGGTCAGACCGTGCAGCTGGCGCAGGTCCTCGAACAGGTTAATGATCTGCGCCTGGACGGAGACATCCAGGGCAGAGGTGGGCTCGTCCAGCACGATCAGCCTGGGGTTGACCGCCAATGCACGCGCCACCGCGAAACTCGCTGGCACTGACCGCCGGATAATTCGTGCGGGAAGCGGTCCAGGTGCTGTTTGCCCAGGCCGACCTGTTCGAGCAGTTCGATCACACGCGGACGAACCTCAGATTTGGGCAGCACATGGTGCGTAACCAGCGGCTCGGCCACGATTTGCTCGACTTTGAAACGCGGGCTGAGCGAGGAAAGCGGGTTCTGGAAAACTACCTGCATCTGCTGGCGCATCTGGCGCATTTCGGCGCCTTTGAGTGTGGTCAGGTCACGCCCATCGAAAAGCACTTGCCCGGCGGTCGGCTCGAGCAAGCGCAGGACAATCCGCCCCAGAGTGGTCTTACCGCAGCCCGATTCGCCGACCAGACCGAGAGTCTCGCCGGAGGCGATTTCAAAATCGACGCCATCGACGGCGTACACAAACGCGGACTGCCGGAGAGCCAGCCGCCCACGCGACGGTGACCGCCAGCTCGCCGGACGTGCCGGAGAGCGGCACGATGCTCGCCCGCGGCTCGCCGAGGCTCTTCGCGATGCCGCCGACGGTGCGACGATAGGCGCTGCCGTTGAAGCGGTCGGCAGCTTCGAGCAGCGCGATCTCCTGATCCGACAGCCGGCGCAGGATCGGCTCCTGCTGGGCGAGCGCGCCCTGCTGGCCGCGGGCGAAGCCGAGCCGCTCGCCGAGGCCGCGTTTGCGGCGTCTCTCCCCGCCGAGCGTCGGCGTCGTCGGTGCGCCCTCCCTGATCCAGCCCGCCTCGACCGCCAGCTCCTGGCAGAGCGGACAGACGTCGACGAGCTCGGCGCCCTCGGCGGGCGCGAAGCGTATCGCGCGCTCGCCCAGCAGCAGCGTGCGCTCGCAGATCGCGCAGGTCTGCATCGCGGATGTCTTCGTGACCCGCATTCGCCCCGCTCCCGCGCCGGCTAAGCCAACGCCTCCGCTCCTTGCCGTGCTCCGTCGAGCCTACGCACGCCGAGTCTAGCCGCGGTTCGTGCAGATCCTCCTGCTCGAGCTGACGGGAGACCCACTCCTTCGAGATGGGAAACCTCTACCGGCTGCTGCGCGCGCTCGAGGAAGAGGAGCCCGTGTCGTCGGAGTGGGACGCCTCCTCGCCGGGGCCGGCGAAGCGCCGCTACGCCCTCACTCCCGCCGAGGCGCGGCTGCTCGACCAGAGGGTCGAGGCGCTCCGCCGCTCCCAGGGACGAACCGCCCGCTTTCTCGCACGGTACGAGGAGAGGAGGTGAACATGCACCGCCCGTCCCACGGGGCCACGTCCCGGTATCAGTTACCAGGACGTGGCTCGAAGGGACACACGCCGGCGCGAAGAGACCGCATGCCGGGCGAACTCGGTTGTGGACATGTCGAAACTGGACTTGTCCCGGTAACAGATACCGGGACAGGTCCGGAGAAGACAGGACTAGACCTTCGCCTCTTCCCGCTCCCGCTTCGTCTGCTCGATGATCTTCTGCGCGACGTGCGTCGGCACGTCCTCGTAGCGGAGGAACTCCATCGAGTATTCGCCGCGCCCGCCGGTCATCGAGGTCAGCGCCTGCGAGTACGTGAGGATCTCGGCCATCGGCACCTCGGCCTGGATCGTCGTCATGCCTCCCGCCGCGTCCATGCCCTGCAGCCGGCCGCGCCGCGAGTTGAGGTCGCCGTTCACGGCACCGACCACGTCGTCCGGGATCGTCACCTCGAGCTGCATGATCGGCTCGAGCAGCACGGGATCCGCCTTCTGATATGCGTCCTTGAAGGCCATCGAGCCGGCGATCTTGAACGCCATCTCCGAGGAGTCGACGGAGTGCTCCATTCCGTCGATGAGCCGGACGCGCACGCCCTGCACCGGCGCACCCGCGAGCTCCCCGTGCTCCATCGCCTCGCGGACGCCCTTGTCCACGGCAGGACGGAAGCTATGGGAGATGACGCCGCCGACGATCTGGTCGACGAACTCGTAGCCCAGCTCGCCGTTCTCCGCGGGCAGCGGCTCGAGCACGAGCTCGCAGTCGCCGAACTGGCCGCGCCCGCCGGTCTGCTTCTTGTAGCGGTGTCGCGCCCGCGCCTCCTTGCGGATCGTCTCCTTGTACGGGACGCGCGGCGGATGGAGCTCGACGTCGACGTGGAAGCGTGTCTTCAGCCGGTCGACCGCGACCTCGACCTGCATCTGCGACAGGCCCGAGAGGAGCTGCTCGCCGGTCTGCGGGTCGCGGCGGAGAAGAAGCGTCGGGTCCTCCTCGCTGAGGCGCCGCAGCCCGGTGGCCATCTTCTCCTCGTCCCCCTTTGCCTGCGGCGTGACGGCAAAGCTCATCACGGGCTCCGGGAAGTCGATGTGCGGCGGCTCGACCGCCACCTCGTGGTCGACGAGGACGTCGCCTGTGACGACGTCCTTGAGCTTCGCGACCGCGCCGAGGTCGCCCACCGTCAGCTCGTCGGCCGGCTCGGTGTCCTTGCCCTGGACGACGAGCACCTGGCCGAGCCGCTCCTTCGCATGCGTCCGCGGGTCGACGAGCGTGGTGTCGCCCGAGATCGGCCCGGCGAGGACGCGGAAGCAGCTGATGCGCCCCGTGAACGGGTCGGCGATCGTCTTGAAGACGAAGACGGCCTGCTTCGCATCGCCGAACTCGATCGTCGTACCCTTCCGCTCCGGCGAGGGGACGCCTTCGACGAGCAGGTCGAGGAGCGCGGTCGTGCCGAGGTTCTTCGAGGCGACGCCGCACGCGACCGGATAGAGCTCGTCGCGTGTGACCGCCTGCTTCAGCGCCGCGGCGACCGCCTCCGTCTCGAGCTCCTCCCCCTCGAGGTAGCGCGCCATCAGATCCTCGTCGGTCTCGACGACCGCGTCGAGGAGCTTCTCCCGGTACTCCTCCACGAGCTCGGACATCGAGTCGGGAATCGGCTGCGGCCCGCCCTCGCGCTCGCCGGAGGGATCGTCGTACGCACAGAGGTGGAGGAGATCGACGACGCCCGTGAGCTCGTGCTCGCTGCCGATCGGAAGCTGGATCGCGACGCAGCGGCCCGAGAGCTGCTGTCGCGCAGCCTCGAGCACGCGGTAGAAGTCGGCGCGCTCGCGGTCGAGCATGTTGACGAAGAGCACGCGCGACAACTCGCGCTCCTCGGCGCGCTGCCAGACGCGCAGGGTGTTGACCTCGACACCCATGACGCCGCTGAGGACGACGACGACGCCCTCGACGATGCGCATCGCTGCGAACGTGTCCGCCTGGAAGCCCGCAGCGCCGGGTGTGTCCACGATGTTGATCTTCCGGTCCTGCCACTCGAGGTGGCAGAGGGAGCCCGAGAGGGACATCGCACGCTTCTGCTCGTGCTCCTCCCAGTCCGAGACCGTCGTCCCCTGGTCGACGCTGCCGAGTCGGTTCGTCTCGCCGGCCTGAAAGAGCAGCGCCTCGACGAGTGATGTCTTCCCGACGCCGCGATGGCCGGCGACGGCGATGTTGCGGATCTTCGTGGGCTCGGTTGCAGGCATCGGGGACGTGTCCTCCTCGGTCGGCTTACCGCGCATCGTATCCCCGCAGGGAATCGGGCTCGTGCGTCGTACAGAGGCTGGTCATTCGACGAGGAGTAACGATGAGTCGGTCTCTCATGCTTTCCCTCGCAGCGCTCGCGGCCGTTGCCGCCGCCGGCTCTGCGCTCGGATCGGTCTCCCGGGCGCAGCTCTCCGTCCGGCCCCACACAGCAGCGGCCGGAACCAGGATCCGCGTGACGGGCAAGACCGGCGCGTGCAAGGCCGGCAGCACGGTCATCGTGCTCTCGAGCGCCTTCCCGGGTCACGCCTACGGGGAAGGAGCCCTCACCGGGCGCGTCCGCGCCGACCACACGTTCACGATCAAGGGCCGCGTGAGCCGGAGCGCCGCTCCCGGCCGCTACGAGGTCAGCGCGCGTTGCGGCGGCGGCAACCTCGGGGTGAGCGACTATCTGCGCGTGCCCTAGGCGGCCGCTTCCGCCGCGGCAAGGTGCGCCTTCAGACGGAGGACTGCCTTCGTGTGGAGCTGTGAGATGCGCGACTCGGTGACGCCGAGCACCTCGCCGATCTCGCGCAGCGTCAACTCCTCGTAGTAGTAGAGGGTCACGACGAGCTTCTCGCGCTCGGGCAGCCCTGCGATCGCGCTGCCGAGAGCCTCCTTCTGCTCCGTTGCGGAGAGGTTGGTCTGCGGGTCCGGCGCGTTCTCGTCCTCGATCGTGTCGAGGAGGGAGACCTGGTCGCCCGAGCCTGACATCGTCCAGAGCTCGTCGAGCGCGGCGATCGAGGAACGGGCGATCTCGTCGAGGCTCTCCTCGAGCTCCTCCTCGCTGAGGCCAAGCTTTGCGGCGATCTCCTCGTCGGTCGGGGCGCGGCCGAGGCGGGACTCGATGTCGATGATCGCGCGCTCGATCTCGCGGGCGCGGGCGCGAACGGAGCGCGGGACCCAGTCCATCGCGCGGAGCTCGTCGATGATCTGGCCCCTGATCCGCGCCACCGCGTACGTCTCGAACTTCACGTCACGCTCCGGGTCGTAGCGCTCGATCGCTCCGATCAGGCCGAGCAGCCCGTACGACACGAGGTCCTCGTCGTCGACGTGGGCCGGCAGCCCCGAGCCGATCCGGCCGGCCACGTACTTGACGAGCGGCGCGTACGTGAGGATGAGCCGGTCCCGCAGCTTCTCGTCACTCGTGCGCCGGTACGCGCGCCAGAGCTCCTGCATCTCGTCGACCTGGGCCACGCCGAGAGAATACGGCGTTTCCCGGCTGAACCCTCAGCGGCCGCGCCGGAAGGCGGCCAGCGAGAGGGTCGCGAGCCAGAGCGCCACCGCGGCTGCGGCGCAGCCGACGAGCAGGCGGCGCGCGTTCGACCCGCCCGAGAGCGCGTCGACGGCGATTGCTGCCAGTGCTGCCGCGAGCAGCGCAAAAAGGACGGTCAGCGCCCGGCGCTGCATGCGCCGAGCGTACCGCTACTCGTCCTCGCCGTCGCCCTGCTCGCGCTGCGGTGCCGTGATCTCGTCGGCCTGGGACTCGTTCTCGATGCTTTCCGGCGCTTCCATCAGCTCGCCCATGCCACGCTCCCGCCCGAGCCGATGAAGCCGGAGACCCCGGCTACACTCCCGTACCGGCACAGGGGCGTAGCTCAGCTGGTAGAGCGGCGGTCTCCAAAACCGTAGGTCGGGGGTTCGAGTCCCTCCGCCCCTGCTGGCTCTCCGGAGGTGGCCGATGTCGCGGCAGCGCTGCTGCGGCGCTCAGGTGCGGTCCCCGCGGACGAGCGCATAGCAGCGCTCGAGCAGCTCCGGATCGGAGTCGATCGCGTCGAGGACGACCTGCCGAGCCTCGTCGAAGTCAGGCCCGGGAGGCTCGAGAGCCGGGGCGATCGCAACCGCTGCGGGCAAGGCAGGCTCGGCGTCGTTCGAGTCGCTCCGCGCCTGTCGTGCGTCCAGAGATCGTCCGGACGCCGGGGCGACCGCTGCAGCGCTGCCCTCTCCACTTCGCCCCTCGCCGGGGTGTACGCCGTTCGTCAGGGATCCGTCCTGCATCCGGACGATCCGGTGGGCGCCGGCGGCGATGTCGACATCGTGCGTGATGAGGACGATCGTCTGGGCCCCCTCGCCCGAGAGCGCGCGGAGCAGCTCGACGATCTCCTTGCCCGTGTCCGAATCGAGGTTGCCGGTCGGCTCGTCGGCGAGGATCACGCGCGGCGCGTTCGCGAGCGCGCGGGCGATCGCCACGCGCTGTTGCTCGCCGCCGGAGAGCTGGCTCGGCAGGTGATGCGCCCGCGTCGCGAGCCCGACGCGGTCGAGCAGCTCCTCCACGTGGTCCCGGCGGTCGCGCCGGCCCATGCCGTTCGTGACGAGCGCCGCCTCGACGTTCTGTGCGGCCGTCAGCGTCGCAACGAGGTTGAACTGCTGGAAGACGAAGCCGAACGCCGTGCCGCGCAGCCGGGTCAGCTCGGCGTCGCCGAGCTTGCGGAGGTTCCGCCCCTCGAACCGGATCTCTCCCTCGCTGGGCCGGTCGAGCGCCCCGAGCAGCTGCAGCAGCGTGCTCTTGCCGGAGCCGCTCGGCCCGACGACCGCGAGGAAGTCGCCGCGCTCCACGACGAGGTCGACCTCCCGCACGGCTTGCACCAGGTGACTGCCCACGCTGTAGTTGCGCGAGACGCCCTCCAGCTCGTAGACGAGCCGATCGTCCGTCACTCGAGGTAGCGGAGCGCGTCCGCGGGTCGGAGACGGGCGGCACGCAGGCCGCCGACGGCGCCGGCGAGCAGGCCTCCGGCGAGCGCGAGCGCCACGGCGAGGACGACGACCGTGACCTCGATCGGCGCAGTGAGCACGACATGCGTCGAGCCGGTAGTGATCTCTCCAGCTCCGAACGAGAAGAAGCTCGTCGGATTGGTCTCGGAGGTGCTCGGGACCGTCGCCTGCAGCGTTGGCCCCAGAGCTCCGATGACTGCAGCGGCGGCCACGCCGATCGCCACGCCGACCGCGCCGCCGAGCAGTCCCTGGAGGAGGGCCTCACCGGTCACCTGGCGCACGACGCGCCGTTGCGGCCAGCCGATCGCCTTCAGCGTGCCGAGCTCGCGAACCCGCTTCGAGACGGACGAGAGCGTCAGCAGGACGGCGATCGCAACCGCCGCGATCAGGCCGACCGCCTCCAGCGCCTTGCCGAGCTTGTCGGTGAGGTTCTTCGCGTCGACGAGCGAGCCGCCGACACGCTTCGCGAGATCGGCGGTCGTGGTCACCGAGGCCCCCTTGAGCTGCTGGGGGATCTGCTTCGCCAGCGAGGAGACGAGGCCGCCGGACGTCGCGCGGACGAAGATCGTGTTCACCCGATTCGTGCGCCCCGAGAACCCCTGGAGCACATGGAGCCGGACGTAGATGTCGGCGGCCTCTCCGCCGAGCGGCGGCGCGACGAAGCCGATGATCTTGAACGGGTGCTTGACGAGCCTGATCTTGTCGCCGACGTGCAAGCCGTGAGTCGTCGCATAGGCGACGTTCAGGAGAGCCTCCCGAGGCGCGTTCCTCGGCGCGAAGTAGCGGCCCTGCGTGACCTGCGCTGCCGAGATCGGGCCGAGCCCCCGGTGCTTGGTGTCGACGCCCATCACGCTCGAGGAGGTCACGTTGAGCTGGGCCAGCCCCGCCAGCGTGCCGGAGGACGGGGTCTGGCCGGCTGACGGGACGCTCTGCGGCACCTTGCCCGAGACGTGGACGACCGACAGCGTGAGCCCGCCCACGGCAGCCGAGACCCCGTGCAGGCCCCTGATGCGGTCGACCCTGCCCTCGGGGAAGCTGAGCTGCGCGGTCGAGGCGAAGACCTCACGCACGAAGTGGGTGCCGGGCTGGCCGAGATTCTTCAGCGCCACCTGGGCCGACTTGTTCTCTTGTTCGAGCTTCTTCTGCTCCGCCGGGGAGATCTGCGCGCCGCTGACGTTGACAGGGCGCGTCACCGACAGGTCGCTGCCGAGGCCCCTCAGCGGGTTGAGGATCTGATCCTGAGCCCGGCTGAGGCCGGTCGAGAGCGCGCTCACGACGACGACGAGCCCGACACCGACTGCAAGCCCGAGGGCGGTCAACGCCGTGCGCGGCCAGCGCCGCCGCAGCTCGGACAGCATGTATCCGACGTAGAACACTTTCACCTAGCCAAGCAGCAGGAGGCCCAAATGGCAAGCACGTCCGCGCCCCGGCACACTACTCGGTTCGGTCGCGTCTACTCTGGACACGGAGGCGGCCCTCGTCGATCATGTACTGAACTGTTCTCCGCGGAGAGCCGCAGTTGGGAGAGGGGAGAGAGTTGGTTCTGGGCGTCGCCATGGGCGGGTCCGGCAACGCCGGGCTGGTAGCCGCGCTGTGCCGAGCGGGAGCCCTCGGCGTGCTCGAGGTCGCTGCCGGCGATCCCGGGCTCGATCGCGCGCTCCGGTCGCTCGCGCGAGAGGCGCGCGACGGCTTCGGCGTCCGGCTCGCCGAGCCCGGCGTCGTCGAGCCGGGCGACCTGCCCCCCGCTGCCTCGACGGTCTTGCTTCCTGCAGGTGCCCCGCTCGAGCCGTGGCGCGGCCGCCGCGTACTCGTCGAGGTGACGTCGCTCGCGGAGGCACGCGAAGCAGTCGCGGGCGGGGCCGACGGGGTCGTCGCCCGCGGAACCGAGAGCGGTGGCCGGGTCGGCGACGAAGGGATGTTCGTGCTTCTGCAGCGCCTCGTCGCCACGCTCGACGTACCGGTCTACGCCCAGGGAGGCATCGGTCTCGACACCGCCGCCGCCGCCGTCGCCGGCGGTGCCGCGGGTGTCGTGCTCGACGCGCAACTCGCGCTGCTGGCCGAGTCGCGGCTCCCGGGCGGGCTCCGGGACGTGCTCCGGATGCTCGACGGCAGCGAGACGTCCCTCGTCGAGGGGCGCCGGGTGCTCGTCCGCCCGGGGCTCGGAGCGGAGCTGTCCGGTCTCCCCTACGGGCAGGACGCAGCATTCGCGCGACCGCTCGCCGACCGCTTCGCGACGGCGGAGGGGCTCGTCCGAGGACTTCGCCACGCGATTCGGGACGGCCTGGCGGCGGCGCAGACGCTGCGTCCCCTCGCCGAGAACGCTCCGTTCGCCCGCGCCCACGGACTCCGCTACCCCATCGTGCAGGGGCCGATGACGCGCGTCAGCGACCGCGCCGCGTTCGCCGAGGCGGTCGCGCAGGCCGGAGGCCTCCCGTTCCTCGCACTCGCCCTTCTGCGGGGGCCGGACGTCCGAATCCTCCTGGAGGAGACGGCGGAGCGGCTCTCCGGGCTGCCCTGGGGCGTCGGCGTCCTCGGCTTCGTCCCGGAAGAGCTCCGGCAGGAGCAGCTCGAGGCGATCGAGACCGTGCAGCCTCCGATCGCGTTGATCGCAGGTGGGAGACCGGCGCAGGCGCGCTCGCTCGAGGCGGCCGGGATCGAGACGTACCTCCACGTGCCCTCGCCGGGCTCCTCGACCTGTTCCTCAAGGAGGGAGCACGACGCTTCGTCTTCGAGGGCCGCGAGTGCGGCGGACACGTCGGCCCGCGCACGAGCTTCGTCCTCTGGCAGCAGCAACTCGACCTCCTGCGTACACACGAAGCGGCCGACGAGCTCCATCTCCTCTTCGCCGGCGGCATCCACGACGGCCGCTCGGCGGCGATGGTCGAGGCGCTCACGGCGCCGCTCGCGCGCCGCGGCGCCAAGGTCGGTGTCCTCATGGGCACCGCGTACCTCTTCACGCGCGAGGCCGTCGCCTGCGGAGCGATCACGCCCGTGTTCCAGGAGGCCGCGCTGGCCTGCGGGCACACGGCGCTGCTCGAGACGGGCCCCGGCCATGCGACCCGGTGTGCCGAGACCGCCTTCGTGCAGGACTTCGCAGCCGAGGCCGCACGGCTGGAGGCCGAGGAGCAGGAGCCGCGGGCGCGCTGGGAGGCGCTCGAGCGCTTCAACGTCGGTCGGCTCCGGATCGCAGCGAAGGGCCTCGCGCGTCGCGGCGGCGGAGCTCGTCGAGGTTCAGGAGGACGTCCAGCGCGCGGAGGGGCTGTTCATGCTCGGCCAGGTCGCGGCGCTGCGCGATCGTGTCGGCTCGATCGCCGAGCTGCACGCCGAGGTCGCCGCGGCCGCGCCGGCCGAGACGGCCGCCACGGAGGAGCCCGGGCCGCCGCCGCGCCCCGCCGTCGACGTCGCGATCGTCGGCATGAGCGCGCTCTTCCCGGACGCGACCGACCCCGGCACGTTCTGGGCGAACGTCGTCGCGGGCGTGAACTCCATCCGCGAGGTCCCGCGCGAGCGCTGGAGCCAGGAGGAGTTCTTCGACCCGTCGGGCACCCCCGGCCTCACGACGCCCTCCCGCTGGGGCGGCTTCCTCGACGACATCCCGTTCGACCCCGTCGTGTACGGGATCCCGCCGAACTCGCTCGCGGCGATCGAGCCCGCGCAGCTGCTCGCGCTCGAGGCGGCACGGCGGGCGCTCGACGACGCCGGCTATCTCGACCGCGCGTTCGACCGGGAGCGCACCTCCGTCGTCTTCGGCGTCGAGCCGGGCAGCGACCTCAGCTCCGCCTACGCCTTCCGCGCGTACTGGCGGCAGTATGCAGGCCCGCTACCGCCCGAGCTCGACCGCGTCCTCCCGGTCCTGACGGAGGACTCCTTCCCCGGTGTGCTCGGGAACGTGATCGCCGGCCGGATCGCGAACCGGCTCGACCTCGGCGGCGTCAACTACACGGTGGACGCGGCCTGCGCATCCTCGCTCGCGGCCCTCGACGCGGCCATCGGCGAGCTCGCGGCCGGCTCGAGCGACGTCGTCGTGTGCGGCGGCGCCGATCTGCACAACGGCCTCGTCGACTACCTGATGTTCTCCGCCGTCCACGCGATCTCCCCGACCGGCCCCTGCCGCACGTTCGACGCCAGCGCGGACGGCACCGCCCTCGGCGAAGGCGTGGCCGCCGTCATCCTCAAGCGGCTCGCCGACGCGGAGCGCGACGGCGACCGCATCTACGCGGTGATCAAGGGCGTCGCAGGCGCGAGCGACGGGAAGAGCCTCGGCCTGACGGCTCCGCGCCGCGAGGGCCAGGTGCGCGCGCTCGAGCGCACGTACGCGGCGACCGGCATCTCGCCGGCGGAGGTCGGCCTCGTCGAGGCGCACGGCACGGGGACGATCGTCGGCGACCGGACCGAGCTGCAGACGCTCGCGGACGTATTCGGCGGCGCAGGGGTCGAGCCCGGCTCGTGCGCGCTCGGCTCCGTCAAGTCGCAGATCGGCCACACGAAGTGCGCAGCCGGGCTCGCGGGGTTGATCAAGGTGGCGCTCGCGCTCTACCACCGCACACTGCCGCCGACGATCAACATCGAGCAGCCGAATCCTGGCTGGGACGCGGAGGCGAGCCCGTTCACCCTCTCGCTCGAGCCGCGCCCGTGGCTCGGCGAGGGGCGCACGGCCGGCCTCTCGGCCTTCGGCTTCGGCGGCACGAACTTCCACGCGATCGTGGCCGAGCACCCCGGCTCGACGGCGGGGCCGGAAGTCCGCTCCGCCGAGCTCTTCCTCTTCCGCGGCGACGAGAGGGACGCGGCGGCCGCGCGGATGGACGCGCTCGCAGCCGCGCTCGAGCGCGACGACCGCTGGCGGCTGCGCGACCTCGCCTGGACGCTCTCCCGCGACGAGGGGCCGGTGCAGGCGGCGGTGGTCGCATCGTCGCTGGAGGAACTGCGCGAGCGAACGGCCGCGGCGCGCTCATTCGACGGTGGCGCCGCAGGCGTCTTCGTCGCGGACGAGGACGGAGACGGCGGGTTCGGCCGCGTCTCGCATTCTGTTTCCCGGGGCAGGGCAGCCAACGGGTCGGGATGCTGCGCGAGCTCTTCGTCGCCTTCCCGGAGCTGCAGCGTCTGCTCGAGCTCGACCCGGAGATCGCGGCGCGCATCTTCCCGCCGACCGCCTGGACGGCCGCGGAGCGCGACGCGCAGGCGGCCGCCCTCACCGACACGCGCGTCGCCCAGCCGGCGCTCGGCATGGTCGAGCTCGCGCTCGTCGAGCTGCTCGACCGGGTCGGCGTCACTCCGGACGCACTCGCGGGGCACAGCTACGGCGAGCTGCCGGCGCTCTGCGCCGCGGGAGCGCTCGAAGAGGCGCAGCTCGTCCAGCTGAGCCGCGCCCGCGCCGAACGGATCCTCGAGGCGTTCGACGCAGCCGGGGGCGACCCCGGCACGATGGCCGCAGTCTCCGGCTCCCGCGAGGACCTGCAGCCACACATCGAGGGCCTCGAGGGCCTCGTCGTCGCGAATGAGAACGCGCCCGACCAGCACGTGCTCTCAGGACCGACGCCCGCCGTCGAGCAGG
The DNA here is from genome assembly GCA_963775155.1 of uncultured Actinomycetes bacterium. Classification (GTDB taxonomy): domain Bacteria; phylum Actinomycetota; class Thermoleophilia; order Gaiellales; family Gaiellaceae; genus Palsa-739. The sequence continues at coordinate 32,938 of CAVZHU010000014.1, forward strand.
CGCTCGAGCGACTCGCGGCGGCCGGCATCGCGGCCAGCCCCATCCCCGTCGCCTGCGCCTTCCACAGCCCGGCGGTCGCCCCCGCGGCGGCCACCTTCGCCGAGGACGTGCGCGCTGCCGGTTTGCGTGCACCGGTCCTGCCGGTGTACGCGAACACCACCGCCGAGCCGTACCCGGCCGACGACGCGGCGACGCGTGCCCTGCTGGCAGGCCAGATCGCAGAACGCGTCCGCTTCGGCGCCGAGATCGAGCGGATGCATGCAGACGGCATACGCCTCTTCGTCGAGGTCGGGCCGGGGCGGGTGCTGACGGGGCTCGTCTCGCGCATCCTGGCCGGCAAGCCGCACCGCGCAGTCGCCTGCGGCGGACGCTCGGGCTCGCTCGCGGACGTCCTCGCCGCCGTCGCGGAGCTCGCCGTCTCCGGCGTGCCGGTCGACGCGGAGCCGCTCTTCCTCGGCCGGCGCGCACGACTCGTCGATCTCGCAGGGCCTTCGCCGGACGCGGTGCCGCCCACGGCCTGGTGGGTGAACGGCCAGACGGCGCGGCCGGTCACCGGCGAGCTGCCGCCGCACGCGTTCCGCCCGGTCGAGGGACCGGTCGTGCAAGGGCCCGCGCTCGCAGCCGGCGCTGCAACCGCCGACGAGAGCCGCGAGGCCGTCGTCCTCGAATACCTGCGAGGCGTGCGCGAGATGGTCGAGACGCAGCGGCGGGTCATGCTCGGCTACCTCGGCGCACCGGTCGACGAGCCCGCGGTCGGGCCGCCGGAGCGGGAGCCTGGCGCGGAGAAGCCGCTCGAGGAGCCGGTCGAGGAGGCGGCCCCACCGGCGGCGTCCGCGTCGCTGCCCGCGAACGTCGGGGACCTGCTGCTCGAGATCGTCGCCGAGCGCACCGGCTACCCGATCGAGATGCTCGGCCTCGACATCGACCTCGAGTCCGATCTGAGCATCGACTCGATCAAGCGGATCGAGATCCTCGGCACGCTCGGTGAGCGGCTCGGCCTTCCCGCTGGGCCCGGCGGAGGCGACGAGAAGCTCGCGGAGGAGCTGGCGTCGCTGCGGACGATTCGCGAGATCGTCGGCTGGTTCGAGCAGCACGCAGAGGACGGGAAGAGCGAGCCGGAGCGGCCCGCGTCCGTCCCCCGCTACGTGCCGCGGCTCACCCCCGCGCCGGCGCTCGAGGCAACCGCCGAGTCGCTTGCGGGCCGCCGCTTCGCCATCGTCCCTGACGAGGACGGCGTCGCCGAGCAGCTGCTTCACAGCCTGCAGGCGCTCGGCGCGGACACGCGGCTCATCGCACCCGGCGACACGGTCGGGGACGAGGAGCTCGTCGATCTCACCGGTCTCGTCGATGCCGCGATCCCGGCACTGCCGACCGTGTTCATGCGCGTCCGCGACGCCCTCGTCGCAGGCTCCGGCTCGGTCTGCGCGGCGACCGGGCTCGGCGGCTCGCTCGGCGTGCGACCGAACGGCTACGCATTGCCTCCGGGGGCCGGCATCGCCGGGCTCGTCAAGAGCGCGGCAAAGGAGTGGCCCGACCGGCGGATTCACGTGGTCGACCTGGCACCGGAGCGCGGTGCGGCGGAGCTCGCGGAGCGGCTCGTGACGGAGTTGCTCGCAGACGACGGGCTCCGCGAGGTCGGGTACGAGGAGGCGTCGAGACTCGTGTTGGCTCCGATCCGCGCCGAGGTGACCGCGGACGGTGAGCTCGACCTCGACCCCGGTGCCGTCTGCCTGCTCACGGGCGGCGCGCGCGGCATCGCGGCCGCCGCCGCGCTCGCTCTCGGCACCCGCTTCGGCTGCCGGCTCGTGCTCGTCGGCCGCTCGCAGGAGCCGGCAGCCGACGAGGAGCCCGAGCTCGCCGCGGCGGAGGATGCGCCCGCCCTGCGCCGGGTGCTCGCGGCCCGCGGTCTCGCGCCGCGCGAGATCGAGCCCGAGTGCAGGCGGATCCTGGCGGAGCGCGAGATCCGCGCGACACTCGCGAAGCTCGCCGCCGCCGGGGTCGAGGCCGAGTACCACACGGTCGACGTCCGTGACGACGCAGCGTTCGGCGCCTTGATCGACGAGGTCTACGAGCGGTACGGCCGCCTGGACGGCGTCGTGCACGCGCCGGAGTCGTCGAGGACAGGCTGCTGCGCGACAAGACCGACGACTCCTTCGCCCGGGTCTTCGAGACAAAGGTCACCGGCGCGCTGACGCTGGTGCGAAAGCTCCGCGACGACGTCCGGTTCGTCGTCTTCTTCTCCAGCGTGGCGGGCGTCTTCGGCAACCGCGGCCAGGCCGACTATGCGGCGGCCAACGACTTCCTCGACAAGCTCGCGGCGATGCTCAACCAGCGCATCGCCGGCCGCGTCGTCTCCATCGACGTGGGGGCCCTGGCGCAGCGGCGGCATGGTCTCGCCCGAGCTCGAGCGCGAGTACAACCGGCGCGGGATCGGCCTCATCGAACCTGCCGCCGGCGTCGAGGCCTTCCTCACGGAGCTCCTCGGCGGCGGGGACGAGCCGCAGGTGATCCTCGCCGAGGCGGACCCCGTCGCCCTCGGCGTGAGCGGCGTCGCAATCGTCGGGATGGCCTGCGTGCTTCCCCGGCGCGCCCGACCTCGACGTGTTCTGGGCCAACGTCGTCGGCGGCGTCGACGCGATCTCCGACGTGCCGCCCGACCGGCTGGGACCCGGTCTTCTACGACCCGGCTCGACCGCTCCGGACCGTCTCTACACCCGGCGCGGCGGCTTCATCGACGAGTACGCGACGTTCGACCCGCTCGCGTTCGGCATCATGCCCGCAGCGGCGGAGGGCGCCGAGCCCGACCAGCTCCTGACGCTCGCACGTCGCGAAGCGCGCGCTCGCCGACGCGGGCTACGGCTCGCGGGACTTCGCCCGCGAGCGCACGGCCGTCATGCTCGGCCGCGGCAACTACCTCGGGCGCGGGCATCACGCGGCTCATCGAGCACGTCCGCCACGGCGGAGCAGGTGGTCGCGCTCCTGCGCACGCTCCTCCCCGACCTCGAAGAGGACGAGCTCGCGCGCGTCAAGACGGCCTTCCAGGCCGGCACGGGCCACTACGGCCCCGACACGGCGATCGGGCTCGTCCCGAACCTCGCCGCGTCCCGGATCTCGAACCGGCTCGACCTCGCGCGGGCCCGCCTACACGGTCGACGCGGCTTGCGCGAGCTCTCTCATCGCGCTCGACCACGCCTGCCGCGACCTCGACGACGGCAGTGCAGACATGGCGATCGCCGGCGGCGTGCACGTCACCCACGACGCCTCGTTCTGGAGCGTCTTCTGCCAGCTCGGCGCGCTCTCGCGGCAAGGCGAGATCCGTCCCTTCGACCGCCGCGCCGACGGCCTGCTGATCGGCGAAGGGGTCGCGCTCGTCGTGCTCAAGCGGCTCGCGGACGCAGAGCGCGACGACGACCGCGTCTACGCGGTCATGCGGGGCACCGGCGTTGCGAGCGACGGCCGCGACGCGAGCCTGATGACGCCGAGCGTCGACGGCCAGGTGCTCGCGCTCGAGCGCGCGTGGAAGCGCGCCGGCCTCGATCCGGCGTCGATCGGCCTCGTCGAGGCCCACGGCACGGCGACGCCGGCCGGCGACGCAGGCGGAAGTCGAGACCCTGGCCCGCTTCTTCGGGCCGCCGAACGGCCGTCGCGCCGGGCTCGGCTCCGTGAAGTCGATGATCGGGCACACGATGCCTGCGGCGGGTGCGGCAGGTCTGATCAAGGCCGCGCGCGCGCTGCACGAGGGCGTGCTGCCGCCGACCCTCCATTGCGAGGAGCCCCTCGACGCGCTCGCCGAGACGCGCTTCCGGCTCGTGGTCGAGGCCGAGCCCTGGGACGACGAACTGCGTCGCGCCGGCGTCAACGCCTTCGGCTTCGGCGGCATCAACGCGCATGCCGTGCTCGACTCCCACGGCGCGCTGCAGCGGCGGCGCCCGCGTCCGCCGGCGGAACGGGCCGGGCACGAGGAGGACGTCCTCCTCCTGTCGGCCTCGAGCAAGGAGCGCCTGCTCGCGGCCCTCGACGGCGGGGCCTCCGAGCCGGGTTCGTGGCGGCTCGCCGTCGTCGACCCGACGCCCGAGCGACTCGTGGTGGCGCGCCACGCCGTCGAGGCGGAGCGGCCGCGGCGAGGCCGAGACGGCATCTCCTTCGCCCATACGGGGCTCGTGAGCGAGGGCGGGCTCGTCGCGTACGTCTTCCCCGGGATCGAGCCACAGTTCGCGCCACGGCTCGACGGCGTTCCCGGCGCCGCTGCGCTCGACCTCGACACGAGCGAGGACCTCGAGCGACGGGGCCTCGGCGTGATCGAGCTCGGCCGCTGCCTGCACCGCGCCGTATCGGAGCTCGGGCTCGAGGCCGACGTGATCGCCGGACACAGCATCGGCGAGTGGAGCGGGATGATCGCCGCCGGCATGGTCGACGAGGAAGACGTCGACGCATTCGTCGCGTCACTCTCCCCCGGCTCGCTCGAGGTCGCAGGCGTCATCTTCGCCTTCGCCGGCACCAGCGCCGAGCGTGCGGCAGCCGTCGCCGACACCTTTCCCGGGGTCGTCGTCAGTCACGACAACTGCGTGCACCAGTCGCTGCTCTCCGGACCGGAGGAGCACGTGCAGCGGGCAGTCGAGGCGCTGCGCAAGCAGGGCGTGCTGGCCGAGGTGCTGCCGTTCCCGCACGGGGGTTTCCACTCTCCGGCCTTCGGGCCCTACGCCAAGGCGCACCACCGCGAGTTCGAGCGGCTACCGGTGCAGCCGGCGTCGCTGCCGCTCTGGTCCGCAACGACCTGCGCCCCCTATCCGCAGGACGTCGAGGCGATCAGGGAGCTCACGCTCGAGCACCTGCTGAAGCCGGTCCGCTTCCGCGAGCTCGTCCTTGCCCTGTACGAGCACGGTGTTCGCGTCTTCGTGCAGCTCGGCACCGGGAGCACGCCGAGCTTCGTCTCGGACACGCTCGGCCGGAAGCCGCATCTGGCGCTGTCGGCCAACGTCGCGCAGCGGAGCGGCCTCGCGCAACTGCGGCGCCTCGCGGCGGCGCTCTTCGTCGAGGGCGCGGAGGTGGACCTGGAGCGTGTCGGCCTCGAGCCGCGCGGGACGCAGCGGCCGCCCATGCGACTCGCGCTCGGCGTGCCACTCGTGCGCATCGATGCGCCGGCGCTGCGGCCGGGGCGGCGTGCGGCACCGGCTGCAGGCGCCCTGGCGGCCGAGTTCGACGCGACGCTCCGGCTGCTCGACGAGGCGCAGGACGACGTCCGCCGCGCCTTCGCGGCGGTTGCTGCGCCGGCCGCTCCGGCGAAGCCGCGGGAGCTCGTCGAGCGGCAGCTCCTCTCGGTGGAGGCCTACCCGGAGCTCGTAGACCACTGTCTCTTTCCGCAGCCGGACGGCTGGACGGATCTCGCCGATCGCTATCCCGTCGTGCCGATGACCATGTGCATCGCCCTCTTCCTCGATGCGGCGCGGCGGATTGCGCCGGGCCGGGCTGCGGTCGCCCTGCGCGACCTGCGCGCCCTCAGGTGGCTCGCAGTCGAGCCGCCGCTCGAGGCGACCTTGCGCTGCCGGCACGACGGGCCCGATGAGGTTGCGGTGGCGTTCGACGGCCACTTCGAGGCGACCGTCGTCGTCGCTGGCGCCTTTCCGCCGCCCCCGCCGACCGGCGCGCTCGTGCTGCAGGACGAGAAGGCGGCGCCGGTGTCGGCAGAGGGGCTCTACCGGGACGGCTACATGTTCCACGGTCCCGCGTACCGGGCCGTGGCGGAGATCTCGGCGATCGGCTCGAACGGGATCCGCGGGACGCTTCGCGCCCTCCCCGCTCCCGGCGCCCTGCTCGATGCCGCGGGCCAGCTCTTCGGACACTGGATGATGCTCGAGGCGGTGCAGGACCGGCTGCTGATGCCGCTCCGCCTCGCGCGCCTCGACCTCTACGGGCCTGACCCCGAGCCGGGAGAGCTCGTGCAGTGCACGGTGGAGGTCACGAACGTCGGCCCGCGGGAAGTACGCGCGGACATGGAGCTGGTGACCGGAGGTCGCGTCTACGCGCGCGTGACCGGCTGGGAGGACGTGCGTTTCCGCACCGACGAGCGCACCTGGGACGTGATGATGCGTCCCGGCCAGGCACTACTCTCGGTTCCCGACCCGAGCGGCTTCGTCGTATTCGACCGCGCCCGGGCACGAGTGCCTTCGACCGACTACCTCTCCCGCAGATACCTCTCGACGCGCGAGCGCTCCGAGCTCGACGCGCTGCCGCCGAAGCGACGCACGGACTGGCTCAGCGGGCGCGTCGCGATCAAGGACGCGGTGCGTGAGCTCCTCCTGAACCGCGGGCACCCGTCGCTGTATCCGGTGGAGGTCGCAGTCTCGACCGACGAACGCGGCCGGCCGCTCGTGACCGGGCCGTTCGAAGAGAAGGTCTCCGTCTCGGTCGCGCACAAGGACGGGCGGGCCGTCGCGCTCGCGCGTGTCGGCACCGATGCCGGCATCGACCTGGAGCGTGTCGAGCCGCGCGGCGAGGGGTTCGTACGCCTCGCCTTCGCGGACGAGGAGCTCGGCCTCCTCCCGCTCGAGGGGCGGGACGAGTGGCTCACGCGTCTCTGGTGCGCGAAGGAGGCGGTCGGCAAGGCGCGCGGCACCGGTCTCTCCGGCGCTCCGCGCAATCTCGTCGCCACCGCCCGCGAGAGCGATACCTTCGTGGTCGAGGGAAGCGTCGTCCGCACGCGCGCCGAGGACGGCTACGTCATCGCCTGGACCGAAGGAGAGCAGACATGAGCGCGGCGGAAGACTCGAAGGCGGAGATCCTGGGCACGGTGACCGTGATCATCCGCGACGTCATCGGTGAGGAGTGGGCGGACGACGTGCCGATCGACATGGACACCTCGTTCGCCGACCTCGAGCTCGAGAGCATCGAGGTCGTCGCGCTCGGCGAGGGCGTCCAGGCCAGGTACCCGAACGTCGACTTCGCCTCCTGGCTCTCGGCGATGGAGCTCGACGAGGTGATCGCCCTGCGCGTCGGCGAGCTCGTCGACTACGTGGCGTCGTGCCTGTAGTCGAACGCAACGGCCTGCACTTCCACGTCCAGGAGCTCGGCAAGGAGGGGCCGCCCGTCGTGCTCGTGCACGGGCTGCTCGAGAACATGGCGACCTGGTACTTCACCGCGGCGCCGGAGCTCGCGCGCACCCACCGTGTGCTCCTCTTCGACCACCGGGGGCACGGCCGCAGCGAGTGGGCCACGAGCGGCTACGGCGTGCCTGCGCTCGCCGCCGACCTCGCCGCCCACGTCGAGGCCTTCGCCCCGGACGAGCGGGTCTCGCTCGTCGGCTCGAGCCTGGGCGGCACCGTCGTGCTGCGCTATGCAGCCGACAGGCCCGAGCGTATCGACCGCCTTGCCCTCGTCGACGCGCCGCTGCCGGCGCTCGCGGGGCCGGAGCTCGGCTGGCTCGCGGAAGCCGAAGAGGCGGACGTCTGGGCCCTGCTCCCGACCGACGCCCACCGTCACTTCCCGGACGGCTCTCGCCGCCGGAAGGCCATCGTTCGCACCGCGCGGTCGCTCGCGCTCGAGACCACGGCGGTGGCCGAGCTGGAGGCGGATCCCGACGTGGCCGACGACGAGCTCGCGCGAATCGACCGCCCCGTCCTGCTGCTCTACGGCGAGCGGGGCGGCAACCGGGATGCGCGCGACCGCCTGCTGCGCGTGCTGCCGGACGCCCGGGCGGTCGACGTGGCGGCCGGCCACTTCATCGCCCTCGAGGCGGCAGCGGAGATGACGAGCGCCTTGACGGAGTTCCTGGGTGGCTGAGGTCGTCGCCCGCGGAGTCCGCTTCAACGCGCAGGTGCTCGGAACCGGCCGCCCGGTTGTCGCCTTCATCCACGGCCTCGTCTTCGACAACCTCTCGAGCTTCTACTTCACCCTCGTGCCGCGCCTGTTGCCGGACGCCACGCTCGTCCTCTACGACCTTCGCGGCCACGGACGCAGCGAGCAGCCGCTGCACGGCTACACCGTCACCGACATGGTCGACGACCTGCGCGGAGTGCTCGCAGGCGTCGGGCACGGCGACCGGCCGGTCACCCTCGTCGGAAACAGCTTCGGCGGCCTCGTCGCGCTCCGGCACGCACTCTCCTACCCGGACCGCACGGCGAGCGTCGTGCTCATCGACGCCCAGGTCGGCGACGCCACGTTCGGGCCCCGCATGGGCGAGACGCTCGGCCTCGAGGGCGACGAGCGCGACCGCAAGATCGAGGAGGTGTTCGGCGACTGGTTCGAACGCCACTCCTCCGGCGGTACGGCAGGCCGCGACGCGGTCGACTTCAAGGCCGTGTTCGAGCGCACGCGGTCCCGCCGGCGCAAGCCGCTCGAGCGGGTCGCCGACCGGCTCGTCCACGAGACGTCGCTCGTCGCGGACCTCGAGGCGACGCCGCAGCTCACGGACGCCGAGCTCGCCCGGGTCGCCTGCCCCGTCCTCGCGATCTACGGCGAGCACTCGGAGCTACGGCCCGAGGGCGAGCGCGTGGCAGCGAGGCTGCCGCGCTGCGAGCTCGACGTGCTCGCGGGCTGCGGGCACCTGGTGCTGATGCACGAGACCGAGCACGTCGCCCGCCGGATCGGACGCTGGCTCGAGGAGATCGGCGCCTGATGGCCCGCTTCCTGCTCGTCGCCCCGCCGCTCGTCGGGCACGTCCTCCCGCTCGCGGCCGTCGCACAGGAGCTCGAGGAGCGCGGCCACGAGGTCGCGTGGGCCGTCCACGAGCGGCACGTCGGCCACCTGCTCCCGCCGGGAGCAACCGTGTACGGCCTCGACGACGACCGGGCCGCCGAGCTGAACGAACTCCACGCCGCACGGCTCGAGGCCGATCCGCGCAGCGCGAGCTTCATGGTCTTCGACGGCTATTTCTGTCCGCTCGCCCGCGAGACGCTGGCCGAAGTGGAGCGTGCCGTCGCCGACTTCCGGCCGGACGTGCTGTTCGTCGACCAGCACGCGTACGCCGGCGCTTTCGCCGCGCGCCGGGCGGAGCTGCCCTGGGCGACGTCCTCGCCGAGCTTCCAGTTGGTCATCGACCTGACGGCACTGGACCTCGTTCGCAGCTTCATCGCCGACCGCCTCGACGCGCTCCAGCGCGACTGCGGGCTCGAGCCGATCGATGCTCCGGACCGCTCGCCGCACGGCGTCGTCCTCTACACGACACGCGCGTTTCTCGGCGACGTGCCGCTGCCGTCCAACTGCGTCCTCGTCGGCCCGGTCACCTCCGGGATCGCCGACGAGCCGTCGTTTCCCTGGGAGCGGCTGCGCCGGCGCCCGCGCATCCTCGTCACGCTCGGCACCGTCGTCGGGTCGGCCGGACGGCGCATCCACGAGAGAGTGGTAGAGGCGTTCGGCGGCACGGACCTGGAGGTCGTCCTCGGCGCCGAGCCCGAGGTCGCGCCGCCGTCGCCCCCGGAGAACGTCATCGTGGCGCCGCGGTTGCCGAACCGGAGGCTGATGTCGCAGGTCGACGCGGTCGTCTGTCACGCGGGGGTGCTCACCGTGCACGAAGCACTCCTGCACGGTCTGCCGCTCGTCCTCACACCGGTGACCAACGACAACACGTTCCTCGCGCGCACGGCTGCGCGCTCCGGCGCCGGGATCGTGCTCCGCTCGCGGCGACTGACGGCCGCCGAGCTGCGTGACGCGGTGGAGACGGTTCTCCGGGAGCAGTCCTACCGCCGAGCAGCGGCCGCGATCGGCGCCTCCTTGCGCGCCTCACCCGGAGCCGCGGGCGCAGCCGGCTTCCTCGAGAGGCTCGTCGGAGCTCCGGCCGGAAGCTGAGCCCGGTCGGGCGTCCGGAGGACGTTCGTAGCAAGGACGAAGCGGGCCGCGTCTCCGCGGCCCGCTTCCGGTGATGTCGAGTGTTCCGCTTCGGCTCTAGCTGCAGCCCGCGACGAGATAGCAGTCGGCGTAGCCGTTCGTCCCGCCGCCGCTGTTGCCGCTACCGGCGACCGGGTAGGCGTCGGAGCTCCAGTACGGGTACTGGCTCCCGCCCTCGTCGTCCCAGCCCGTGAAGCCGTAGCCGCCGTTGTACGTGGCCGAGTTGCCGTGACCGCCAGCGGCTGGGCATTCGCGGTGGCGTCGGCGATGAGGAAGCCGTCGTCGCCGTTCATGCTCGAGAGGTTGCCCGTGACGATCTCGCGCCACGGCGCGTCGAAGACGAACCCGTCGAAGGCGTTGTACTTCGCGACGTTGCCCGTCCAGGTCGAGCCGACCGAGTAGCCGTCGTAGAAGCCCGGGCTCCCGTCGGTGCCGTTCGCGATCGCGCTGTTGCCCGCGAACATGCTGTACGGAGGACCGGACACGCTGTCGGTGTACGCCGCGTTGATGTAGAAGCCGGCGCTGTAGCCGAGCCGGGCGATGTTGTTGACCATCGTCACCGGGCCGTAGCCGTCCGGGTCGATCCTGAACGTGAAGTCGTCCGTCGCCCGGCCGTTCGCGGTGGCGATGTTCCCGATGTACGTGTTGTTGAACGAATGGTGGTCGTAGACGGCGTGGTCGAAGCTGTTCCGGATGAAGTTGCCGGAGATCACGTCGCCGTGGTCGTGCCCGGCGAGGTAGATGCCCTCCACGAGCCCGTCGGCCGGAGCGGCGCCGCCGAACACGTTGTTCGAGATCACGAGGCCGCCGTCGTAGTTGGGCGCGAAGACGCCGGTCTCCAGCGCCGTGACCGTGTTGCCGTTGAAGATCGTGCCGGCGTCGTTGCCGGCGAAGTAGGCAGTGCCGGTCTGGGGCGCGTCGCTCGTGAACGCGTTGCCCGTGATCACGACGTCCGTCAGGCCGGCAGGACCGATGAAGAGGCCGCCGCTGAAGACGCCGAATCCCCAGCTGCAACCGCCGGTGGAGCACGTCTCGATCGTGTTGTTCCTGATCACGTCCCCGATCTCGGCGCCGAGGCCGACGGCGGTGTCGACACCGCTGATCGAGCTGTCGACGACCGTGAGGCCGCCGGAGGCGACCGAGAGGACGCCGATGGACTCATGGCCCTGGTCGCCCACGATGTTCACGACGTCGACGGTGTCGAAGAAGCCGCCGTACGTGGCGAACCCGACGGCGTGGCTGCCGACGACGTTGAGCGTCCCGTTCTTGATCACAGTGCCGCTCCACGGCCCCGCGCTGTCGGGCACGTCGTAGTTCACGATCACGGGCCAATGCTCGTCACCCGTGATCGAGAACCCGTTCAGGTTGAACGTGACGTTGTCGGCCCCGATGTAGATCGCCGGAGCGTCGGTACCCGTGCAGTCGAGGTTGCCGATCAGCGTCGTACTCGATGTCAGCACCTGGCCGCAGTGCAGGTTCGATGCCGCCGCCGGACCCGCCAGCACCAGCATCGCACCCACGGCAGCAGCGACCGCAAGCAGCGAATAAATCCCTCTCAACCGCATTCCCGTGCCTCCCTTTGGCCTCCCGTCAATGCCGGTCCAGCGACCTGTGGCCACCAGGGTCGCATTCGACTCAACGCTATCCGACACGGTGGACGAATACAAGAAGAAAGACAGGACTCCTGCTCCCCGCGCACAGCGCGGGGCGGGCCGCGTCTCCGCGGCCCGCCCCTGGGAGTGGTCGAGAGTGTTGCTCGGTCTAGCTGCAGCCTGCGACGAGGTAGCAGTCGGCGTAGCCGTTGGTGCCGCCGCCGGTGTTGCCGCTCCCGGCGACCGGATACGCGACAGATCCCTGGCCTTCGTCGTCCCAGCCGGAGAAGCCGTAGCCGCCGTTGTAGGTCGCCGAGTTGTTCGTCACCGCCAACGGCTGCGCGTTCTCCGTCACGTACAGGAACAGGAACCCGTCGTCGCCGTTCTGGCTCGCGCTGTTGCCCGTGACGATCTCACGCCACGGCGAGTCGAACTCGAACCCGTCCGCCGCGTTGTACTTCGCCACGTTCCCCGTCCAGGTCGCTCCCACCGAGCCCACGGGGCCTTGCTGCTGGGGCTGGAAATGCGCGCCCTGCTGGACGCCCTGACCCCCCACCTCTATCTCGCAGGCGGTGTCCCAGAAGCCGGGGTTCCCGTCCGTGCCGTTCGCGATCGCGCTGTTACCCGCGAACAGGCTGTAGGGAGGCCCCGACACGCTGTCGCTGTACGCCCCGCAGATGTAGAAGCCCGTGCTGTACCCCAGCCGGGCGATGTTGTTCACCATCGTCACCGGCCCGTAGCCGAACGGCTCGATGTCGAACGTGGCGTTGTCCGACGATCGGCCGTTCGCCGTCGCGATGTTGCCGACGTACGTGTTGTTGAACGAGTCGTAGTCGCCGATCCCGACGCCGAAGCTGTTCCGGACGAAGTTGCCCGAGATCACGTCGCCGTGGTCGTACCCGTTCAGGTAGATCCCGGACACGAGCCCGTCGGCCGGATCGGCGCCGCCGAACACGTTGCCCGTGATCATCAGCCCGCCGTTGTACGCGTCGGTGTAGACACCCCACTCCAGCCCCGTGACCGTGTTGCCGCTGAACACCGTGCCGGCGTCGTACTCGGCGTAATAGGCGGTGCCGGTCTGGGCCTCGTCGCTCGTGAACGCGTTGCCCATGATCATCACGCCCGTCAGGTAGTCGTCGCTGTAGACGCCGTACCCGCCGTCGTACGTCTCGATCGTGTTGTTCTTGATCAGGTCGCCCGTCTCGCTGTACAGGAACGCGCCGTAGTAGACGCCGCTGATCGAGCCGTCGACCATCGTCAGCCCGGTCGAGCAGTACGAGCCGATCCCGTAGGAGGTGGGCGACGTGCTGTCGCCCATGATGTTCACGACATCGAGGGTCACGCCGTTGCCGCTCACGCAATGCGCGTCACCCCAGTTGTCGAAGCCGGTACCGCCCCCCGTCACCGCGAGCGTCCCGTTCTTGACCAGCGTCCCGTTCGAGTACACGATCCCGGTCGGGTTGTAGTTCGCGATCACGTCGTACCCGCTCGCGCCCGTGACCGTGAACCCGTTCAGGTTCAACGTCACGTCGTCCGCCCCGATGTACAGCGCCGCGTCGGACGTCGCCGAGCAGTCGAGGTTCCCGATCAACGTCACGCTCGAGTCGAGCACCTGCCCACAGTGCAGGTTCGCCGCCGCCGCCGGCCCGGCCAGCACCAGCATCGCGCCCACGCTGGCGGCTGTCGCGAGAAGTAGATATGCCCCTCTCAACCGCATGCTCTTGCCTCCCCTTGTCTCTCCCATTGCTTGCCGGTCCATGGCACTCGGCCACTTCCGCCTAAGAGCCAGCTAAGAACGTACACGAATACGAGGACGAACCCAACTGTCCTCCTCCAAACATTCGCGACCGCGAGACGGAGCGGGCCGCGTCTCCGCGGCCCGCCCCTGGGAGTGGTCGAGAGGTGTTGCTTGGCCTAGCTGCAGCCTGCGACGAGGTAGCAGTCGGCGTAGCCGTTGGTGCCGCCGCCGCTGTTGCCGCTCCCGGCGACCGGATACGCGACAGATCCCTGGCCTTCGTCGTCCCAGCCGGAGAAGCCGTAGCCGCCGTTGTAGGTCGCCGAGTTGTTCGTCACCGCCAACGGCTGGGCGTTCTCGTACGCGTAGAGGAACAGGAACCCGTCGTCGCCGTTCTGGCTCGCGCTGTTGCCCGTGACGATCTCACGCCACGGCGCATCGAACTCGAACCCGTCCGCCGCGTTGTACTTCGCCACGTTCCCCGTCCAGGTCGCTCCCACCGAGCCCACCGGGCGCTGCTGCGGAGGCTGGTAGTGCGCGCCCTGCTGGGCGCCCAGCTCCCGTATCTCGCAGGCGGCGTCCCAGAAGCCGGGGTTCCCGTCCGTGCCGTTCGCGATCGCGCTGTTACCCGCGAACAGGCTGTACGGAGGACCGGACACGCTGTCGCTGTACGCCCCGCAGATGTAGAAGCCCGTGCTGTGCCCCAGCCTGGCGATGTTGTTCACCATCGTCACCGGCCCATAGCCGTACGGCTCGATGTCGAACGTGTAACCGTCCGACGCCCGGCCGTTCGCCGTCGCGATGTTGCCCAGATACGTGTTGTTGAACGAGCCGGAGTCGTAGACCCCGGCGCCGAAGCTGTTCCGGATGAAGTTGCCCGAGATCACGTCGCCGTGGTCGTGGCCGTCCAGGTAGATCCCGGACAGTGAGCCCGTCGGCCGGATCGGCGCCGCCGAACACGTTGCCCGTGATCATCAGCCCGCCGTCGTAGGCGAAAGCGAAGACACCGAGTGCCAGCCCCGTGACCGTGTTGCCGCTGAACACCGTGCCGGCGTCGCTTGTCGGCGTAGTAGGCGTAGCCGGTCTGCGGGGCGTCGCTCGTGAACGCGTTGCCCATGATCGTGACGCCGGTCAGATAGCCGCCGCCGACGCCGGTCCCGCCGCAGTTCCCGGTCGAGCACGTCTCGATCGTGTTGTTCTTGATCAGGTCGCCAGTCTCCTTGGACAGGTACACGGCGACGTCGAGCCCGCTGAACGAGCTGTCGACGACCGAGAGGCCGGACGAGTTCCTGGAGTCGACGCCGTAGAGGGCGCTCGACTTGTCGCCGACGATGTTGACGACATCCACGGTCAGGTTGTCGCCGCCGCCGTTGTCGTTGCTGATCGCGTCGGCGCCGCCGGAGCCGTAGACCGTCCCGTTCTTGATCGTCGTGCCGACCGAGCTCTCGTTGTCGATCATGTTGTACCCGGTGGCGCCCTTGACCCAGAACCCGTTCAGGTTCAGCGTCACCCCGTCGTGCCCGATGTACAGCGCCACGTTCGACGTCGCCGAGCAGTCGAGATTGCCGATCAACGTCACGCTCGAGGTCAGCGTCTCCCCACAGGTCAGATTCGACGCGGCCGCCGGCCCCGCCAGCAGCAGCATCGCACCCACGCTGGCAGCTGTCGCGAGCAGCAGATAAATCCCTCTCGACCGCATTCTCTTGCCTCCCCTGTCTCTCCGATGAGCTGCCGCGGCCCGGTCGCGCACGCCACCTACCGCCTAAGAGCCAGTTAAGAACGTACACGAATACGAGGACGAACCCAACTGTCCTCCGCCAGGCATTCGCGACCGCGAGACGGAGCGGGCCGCGTCTCCGCGGCCCGCTCCAGGGATCGGTCGAGAGTGTTGCTCGGCTCTAGCCGCAGCCCGCCACGAGGTAGCAGTCCTCGTAGCCGTTCGAGCCGCCGCCCGAGTTACCGGTGCCGGCGACCGGGTACGTGTCGCTCTCGAACCCGAAGGCGCCGTTGTACGTGGCCGAGTTGTTGGCGACCGCGGTCGGCTGATTCTGGTCGGAGGCGTCCGTGAAGTAGAAGCCGTCCTGACCGTTCAGGCTCGCCATGTTGCCGCTGATCGTCAGACGCCACGGCTGGTCGAACTGGAACCCGTCGGTGGCGTTGTACTTGGACACGTTGCCCGTCCAGGTCGAGCCGACCGAGTAGAAGTCGTAGAAGCCGGGGCTGCCGTCCGTGCCGTCCGCGATGGCGCTGTTGCCCGCGAACAGGCTGTACGGCCCGCCCGGCACGCTCGAGTTGTAGGCCCCGGAGATGTTGAAGCCCGTGCTGTAACCGAGCCTCGCGATGTTGTTGACCATCGTCACCGGCCCGTGGCCGTCGCTGAAGATGTCGAACGTGAAGTTGTCCGTCGACCGGCCGTCCGCGGTGCCGATGTTGCCGACGTAGGTGTTGTTGTACGAGTAGCCGTCGTAGACGCCCTCTGCGAAGCTGTTCCGGATGAAGTTCCCGGCGATGACGTCGCCCGAGCCGTACTCGTTCAGGTAGATCCCGTAGTTCAGCCCGTCAGCGGGAGCCGCGCCGCCGAATACGTTGCTCGTGATCATCAGGCCGGCGCTGTACGCGTTGTCGTAGACGCCGTAGTCCAGCGCCGTGACCGTGTTCCCGCTGAACACCGTGCCGGCGTCGTAGGACGCGTCGTAGGCGATGCCGGTCTGCGCCGCATCGCTCGTGAACGCGTTGCCGATGATCGAGAGGGCCGTCTCGTTGTTCTCGCTGTAGACGCCGTACGACGCGGTGCACGACCCGGTGGCGCACGTCTCGATCGTGTTGTTCTTGATCACGTCGCCGATGTCGTTGTACAGGTAGATGCCGGTGTCGACGCCGCTGATCGAGCCGTCGAGGACGGTGAGGTTGTCCGCGTACTCGGAGTCGACGCCGATGGACCCGCCCGTGCTGTCGCCGACGATGTTGACGACGTCGAGGGTGACGTTGTAGCCGCCGTTGTCGTTGTCGACGCCGATGCCCGCACCCTGGACGACGAGCGTCCCGTTCTTGATCGTGATGCCGCTCGCGCCGTCCGTGTTGATCACGTGATGGCCGACATCGCCGGTGACCGTGAACCCGTTCAGGTTCAGCACGACGCCCGGGTAGCTCGAGTCGAACCTGAGCGCGTAACCGCCCCAGCCCGTGCAATCGAGGTTGCCGATCAGCGTCGTGCTCGAGGTGAGCACCTGCCCACAATGCAGGTTCGACGCCGCCGCCGGCCCCGCCAGCACCAGCATCGCACCGACGCTGGCGGCTGTGGCGAGCAGTAGGTAAACGCCTCTCAACCGCATACTCCTTGCCTCCCTTTTCTCTCCCATTGCTTGCCGGTCCATCGCACTCCGGCCACTACGGCCTAAGAGCCGACTAAGAACGTACACGAATACGCGGACGGGCACCAGAGTCCTGCACACCCGGCCCGAAGACGGAGCGGGCCGCGTCTCCGCGGCCCGCTCCAGGGATTCGTCGAGTATGTCCGGTTCGGTCTAGCTGCAGCCTGCGACGAGGTAGCAGTCGGCGAACCCGTTCGTGCCGCCGCCGGTGTTGCCGCTACCGGCGACCGGGTAGGCGGGGGACTCGAACTCGTCGTCCCAGCCGGAGAAGCCGAAGCCGCCGTTGTAGGTGGCCGAGTTGTTCGTCACGGCCAGCGGCTGAGCGTCCTCGTACACGTCGATGAACAGGAAGCCGTCGTCGCCGTTCAGCTTCGCCATGTTGCCCGTGACGATCTCCCGCCACGGCTGCTCGAAGTAGAAGCCGTCGTACGCGTTCGCGTACGCGTTGTTCGCGCTCCAGGTGGAGCCGACCGAGTAGTAGTCGTAGAAGCCGGCCGACCCGTCCGTGCCGTTCGCGATCGCGTTGTTACCCGCGAACGTGCTGTACGGAGGACCGGACACGCTGTCGCTGTACGCCTCACGGACGTAGAAGCCCTCGTCGTAGCCGAGGCGCGCATAGTTGTTCACCATCGTCACCGGGCCGTACCCGTTCGGAGCGATCCGGTAGCTCGCGTCGCCCGAGGCGCTGCCGTCACTCGTCAGGATGTTGCCGATGTACGTGTTGTTGAACGAGTTCTGGTCGTTGAC
The DNA here is from genome assembly GCA_963775155.1 of uncultured Actinomycetes bacterium. Taxonomy (GTDB): domain Bacteria; phylum Actinomycetota; class Thermoleophilia; order Gaiellales; family Gaiellaceae; genus Palsa-739. The sequence goes on from CAVZHU010000014.1 coordinate 50,202, forward strand.
GCCGTGATGCACGCTGTTCTTGATGAAGTTGCCGGCGATCAAGTCGCCCGAGTTGTAGTCCCGGAGGTCGATGCCGTTGATCTGGCCGTCCATCACGTTCTCCGTGATCGTCAGGCCCGCGTCGTACCGCCGCGACTCGACACCCTCGTACATCCCCGTCACGGTGTTCAGGTTGAAGACCGTGCCCGCGCTGTACTCGGTGCGCAGGCCGTAGCACTGCTGGGGATCGTTCGACTCGAACGAGCTGAACGCGTTGCCGACGATGTAGTTGACCGTGCCGTAGTCCTGGTACACGCCCGCGCAGCCGTACTCGTCGTTGAACGACGGCATGATCGTGTTGTGCTTGATCAGGGCGCCGGTCGACCCGTCGAGGTAGACGCCGTTCTTGACGCCGCTGATCGAGCCGTCGAGGACCGTCAGCCCAGTCGACTCGTAGTCGTAGACGCCCGTCGAGTCGGTGTTGGTGCCGTCACCGATGATGGTCACCACGTCGAGCGTAACGCCGCTGGAGCCGTCGCTGACGTCGAAGCCGGTGCCGTCACCGCCGAAGTGAGCGTCCCATTCTTGACCAGCGTGCCGCTAAAGCCATCGTTCTCGACCACGTCGTACCCGTCGGAGCCCGTGATCGTGAACCCGTTCAGGTTGAACGTCACCCCGTCGTGCCCGATGAAATGTCGCATCGTGCCGTACCCCGAGCAATCGAGGTTGCCGATCAGCGTCGCGCTCGAGGTGAGCACCTCCCCACAATGCAGGTTCGCCGCCGCCGCCGGCCCCGCCAGCACCAGCATCGCACCGACGCTGGCGGCTGTCGCGAGCAGCAGATAAATCCCTCTCAACCGCATACTCCTTGCCTCCCTTTCTGTCCCATTGCCTGCCGGTCCATCGCACTCCGGCCACTACGGCCTAAGAGCCGACTAAGAACGTACACGAATACGCGGACGGACACCAGAGTCCTTCCTGCGTCTTTACGTGCATCTACATCAAGGGTTCCCCGCAAATTGCGGACTTTCGGCCGGCTCGAGGGCGAGCTGCCTGAAGTCGGCGAGACCGGAGACGCCGACGCCGACGAGACGCAACGCGCCGGGCCGGTCGCGCAGCCCGCGGTCGAGGAGCAGGCAGGCGAGATCGCCGATCGCCTCGGCCCCGTCGATCCCCGCCTCGAGCGAGGTCGACCGGCTGCGGATCGAGAAGTCGGCGTAGCGGAGCTTCGCCGTCACCGTCCGCGCGACCTGGGCGCGGCGCTGCAGCGCCGCCGCGACCTCCTCGGCCATCCGGCGCAGCTCGTCGTGCAGCCGTTCGCGGTCGGCGATGTCGCGCTCGAACGTGTTCTCGACGCTGATCGAGATCCGCTCGGCGCCGAGCTCGAGCCCGCGCGGGTCGATCCCGCGCGCCCGGTCGCGCAGCATCGTCCCGACGCTGCCTGGGAGCAGGCGGCGGAGGTCGTCGTCGGCGAGGGCGGCCAGACCGCCGATCGCGTCGATCCCGGCCGTGCGGAGACGCTGCTCGGCCTTCGGCCCGACGCCCGGCAGGCGGCGCACCGGCAGCGGCGCCAGGAACGCTTCCTCCCGTCCCGGCGACACGACGACGAGGCCGCCCGGCTTGCGCGCGTCGCTCGCGACCTTCGCGACGACCTTGCACGGAGCGACGCCGAGGGAGCACGTGAGGCTCGTCGCGGCGCGCACCGCGGTCTGCACCGCCTCCGCGACGACGCGGGCGGCGAGGAAGTCCCTTGCGACCTCTCCGACGTCGAGGTAGCCCTCGTCCAGCCCGGTCTGCTCGACCGTGGGGACGACGCCGCGCACGGTCTCCCAGACGGTTCGCGAGTACTCCCGGTAGAGCGCGTGGCGCGGGCGGACGAAGACGGCCTGCGGGCAGCGGCGCAGCGCCTCGGCGGCGCTCATCGCCGAGTGGATGCCGAAGCGGCGCGCGGCGTAGTTCGCGGTCGCGACGACGCCGCGGCCGCGCGGGTCGCCGCCGACGACGAGCGGCTGCGTGCGGAGCTCCGGGCTCTCGAGCTCCTCCACCGCGGCGAAGAAGGCGTCGAGGTCGAGGTGCGCGACGATCCCCGGGACGGCCACGCGAACAAGCGTACGCCCCGGGCAGGCCGGTGGCAGCCACCGTTACGGAAGCGTCACGACGCGCTCAGCTCTACGAAGCGGCCCGTGACGTATTCGCGATTCTTCTGCGCGTGCTTTGTGATGGTGGCTGCCACCGGCCTTGCGCACGGGCCCGGGTAGGCTCCGCGCCGTGGCCGTGCTCACGTCGACCGCCGACCGCGACGCCGAGGAGTTCTCCCGCCGGCGCGAGCGGATGGCGGAGCTCGTCGCCGAGCTGCGCGAACGGACGGCGCAGGTCGCGCGCGGCGGCGGCGAGCAGGCGATGGAGCGCCACCGCTCACGCGGCAAGCTGCCGGCCCGGGAGCGGATCGACCGCCTCGTCGACCCCGGCACCGCCTTCCTCGAGCTGAGTGCGCTCGCCGCCTGGGACCTGTACGACGGCGGGGCGCCGAGCGCCGGGATCGTGACCGGCATCGGGATCGTCGAGGGACGCGAGTGCGTGCTCGTCGCCAACGACGCGACCGTCAAGGGCGGCTCGTACTTCCCGCTCACGGTGAAGAAGCACCTGCGCGCCCAGGAGGTGGCGGAGCAGAACCGGCTGCCCTGCCTCTACCTCGTCGACTCGGGCGGCGCCTTCCTCCCGCTCCAGGCCGAGGTCTTCCCCGACCGCGACCACTTCGGGCGGATCTTCTACAACCAGGCGCAGATGTCCGCGCAGGGCATCCCGCAGATCGCGGTCGTGCTCGGCTCGTGCACGGCCGGCGGCGCCTACGTGCCGGCGATGTCGGACGAGACGGTGATCGTGCGCGGCACGGGGACGATCTTCATCGGCGGCCCGCCGCTCGTGAAGGCGGCGACCGGACAGGACGTTACCGCGGAGGAGCTCGGCGGCGCCGACGTCCACACGCGCCGTTCCGGGGTCGCCGACCACTACGCGACCTCCGACGAGCACGCACTCGCGATCGCGCGCGGAATCGTGCGCAACCTCCACCTCGGCGCACTCGAGCCGTGGGACGTCGCCGAGCCCGAGCCCCCCGCCCTCGACCCCTCCGACCTGTACGGCCTCGTCCCCGAGGACTTCCGCCACCAGGTCGACCCGCGCGAGCTGATCGCACGCATCGTCGACGGCTCGCGCTTCCAGGAGTTCAAGCAGCTCTACGGCGAGACGCTCGTCACCGGCTTCGCGCGCCTCGAGGGCTTCCCCGTCGGGATCCTCGCGAACAACGGCGTCCTCTTCGCCGAGTCGGCGCAAAAGGGGGCGCACTTCGTCGAGCTCTGCTGCAAGCGGAAGATCCCGCTCGTCTTCCTCCAGAACATCACCGGCTTCATGGTCGGGGCCGAGTACGAGGCCGGCGGGATCGCGCGCGACGGGGCGAAGCTCGTGATGGCCGTTGCCAACGCCGCCGTGCCGAAGTTCACGGTCGTCACCGGCGGCTCGTTCGGCGCGGGCAACTACGCGATGTGCGGGCGGGCCTACTCCCCGCGCCAGCTCTGGATGTGGCCGAACGCCCGCATCTCGGTCATGGGCGGCGAGCAGGCGGCGACCGTCCTCTCGCTCGTCGGCGACGTCGACGAGGCCGCGATCCGCGCCAAGTACGAGCGGAGGGCAACCCCTACTACTCGACCGCACGGCTCTGGGACGACGGGATCATCGACCCGCTCGACACGCGGCGGGTACTCGCGCTCGGGCTCGCGGCGGCGCTGCAACGCCCCGATTCCCGAGACGACGTTCGGCGTCTTCCGCATGTGAGAGGAGAACGATGAGCTACTCGCTGGTGAACGTGCACGAGCTGGAGCCGGGCGGCCGCACCGGGATGGTGAAGTTCGTGCGGCGCGAGCTCGGCGTGGGAGGCGTTCGGACTCAACTGGTTCGAGCTGCCCCCGGACACCAAGGCCACGAGCACGACGAGACCGCCACCGGGCAGGAGGAGGTGAACGTCGTCTTCTCGCGGCGGCGGCCACTGGCGGATCGACGGCGAGGACGTCCCGGTACGGGAGGGCACGTTCCTCCGGTTCGACCCCGAGACCGTCCGCTGCCCGGTGGCCGGCCCGGACGGGATGGCCTTCCTCGCGATCGGCGCGCGCCGAGGCAGCTACGAGCCGCGCGGACCGTTCTAAGCTCACGCCATGACCACGAAGGACGTCGTGCAACGGGTGAAGGCACTCCTCGCGAAGCTGCCCGAGGAGACCGCCTCCTCGTCCGCGTGATCTGCCGCATCCTCATCTGGAACCTGTTCGAGTCGAAGACGACGCTCGACGAGCTGCGCGCGCACCTGCCCGCGCTGCCCGAGGGCGACACGTGGATCTCGAACGACGTTGCACGACCGGCTCGGCCTGATCAGCTTCGGCGACGAGGTGCCCGACCTCGGGGACGTGCCGGCAGCTCATCGGGAGACGACCCGGACATCGCCGAAGAGTTCGACGTCGAGTGACTCACTCCACAAAGTGCTGTGCACTTTGCGGAGGCCCCGAATGAGGCGAGCCCCGGCCACGTGGCCCGCCGCGGTCGCGGCCTGCGTCCTGCTCTGCGATCTCCTTCTACGTCCTGCAGCCGCTGGCTCGAGCAGGGGCCAGCTCTCGGACGTCCCGGTGTACCAGCACTACGGCGGCGCTCTTTGCGCGCCGGTGCCGTCCCGTACCGCGACTTCTCGTTCGAGTACCCGCCTGCCGCGTTGCCCGTGCTGCTCGTCCCCCTCGTACATGAGCTGGAGCTACCCGACCTCGTTCGCCGTACTCATGGGCCTCTGCGGCGCCGGTGCACGCCCCTCGTCGCCTCGGCGCTGCGGACGGCCGGCGCCGGGGCGGCACGGGTCACGGGCGCGTTGCTCCTGCTCGGGGTCTCGCCGCTCGTGCTCGGCTCGCTCTTCGACACGCGCTTCGACCTCTGGCCGACGCTGCTCGCGATCGGAGCCGTCGCGGCGCTCGTGCGGGAGCGGCCACTCGTTCACCGGCGCGCTGGCTCGGGCTCGGCTTCGCAGCGAAGCTCTGGCCGGGCGTCCTGCTGCCGATCGCTCGTCGTGCAACCTCTGGCGGCGCCGGGGGGAACCGAGCGGCTGGGCGGTGATCTCTCGCGTTCGTCGCCGTGGCGGCCGCCTGCTTCGTGCCCTTCGGGCTCATTGCCTCCGGCGGGGGCTCCGACGCGAGCGTCACGGGGCAGCTCGACCGCCCGCTGCAGGTGGAGAGCCTCGGCGCGGCGATCCTCATGGGCCGCGCAGCACCTCCGGGATGCGGCCGCTCACGACGATCGCCACGAACGGCGGGGCAGGCGCTGGAGCGGCCGCGGCGCGGGCCTCGCCGCCGACCTCTCGACGGCGGCTCGAGCTGCGCGACGGTCCTCGCCGTCTGGATCGCCTTTGCCCGCCGGCGCGCCGCCGGCGCCGAGACCGCACTCCTCGCCTGCGCCGCGGCCGCCGCCGCGACCGTCGCCTTCGACAAGGTGCTCTCGCCCCAGTACCTGATCTGGCTGTCCCGTTCGTCCTCCTCCTGCGGGGGCTCGGCGGCGCGGCGGCGACCGTGCTCCTCCTCCTCGCGCTCGGCCTGACGCAGCTGTGGTTCCCGGTGCCCTACTGGCTCCTCGCCGACAACCACGCCTCCCCGTACTCCTGGTACCTCCTCGCCCGCGACCTCGCCGCTCGTCGCCCTCGCCGCCGTCCTCCTCTTCGAGCTCAGCCGCGAACGAGATTTCGCAGGAGGAAGAGAAGGTTGGCCGGCCGCTCGGCCAGCCGCCGCATGAGATAGCGGTACCACTCCGGCCCAAAGGGCGTCGCGACGAGGACGTCGTAGCCGCGCGCGACGAGCTCGAGCTGCAGGCGCGGGCGGACGCCGTAGAGCATCTGGAACTGGAAGCGGTCGCGCGGGATGTCGTCGCGCTGCGCGAAGCAGATCGCGTGCTCGATCAGCGACTCGTCGTGCGTGGCGATCGCGGTGAAGTCCGGCGCCGAGCGAGCGCTCGACCAGCCGCGCGTAGGCGGCGTCGACGTCGCGCTTCTCCGGGTAGGCGACCTCAGGCGGCTCGAGGTACGCACCCTTGACGAGGCGAAGGTTCGGGCGAGGTCGAGCAGGGACTCGAGGTCGTCCGCGTGCGGTAGAGGTACGCCTGCAGCACGGTGCCGACGTTCGTCGTGGCCCTCCTCGCGGAGCCGGCGGTAGATGCGCAGCGTCGCGTCGACGTGCGCGGACTCCTCCATGTCGAGGCGGACGAAGTTGCCGCGCTCGGCGGCGCTGCTCGGCGAGCGCGGCGGCGTTCGCGTACGCGAGCTCCTCGTCGATCTCGAGGCCGAGCTGCGTGAGCTTCAGCGCAACGTTCGTGCTCAGCCCCTCGGTGCCGATGCGGTCGAGGAGCCGCGTAGGCCTCGACGACCTCGCGGGTCTCGGCCTCGTCGGGCACGCCCTCGCCGAGAAGCGTCGTGTTCGTGAGGAGGCCGGAGTCGTTCAGTCGCCGCAGCACGGGAACGGCCGCGTCGAGGGTCTCCCCGGCGACGAAGCGGGCGGCGCCGAGGCGGAAGCCGTATCGCTGCACGAGGCGCTGCAGCCGTTTGCTGTCGGCCGCCGCGAGGATGAGGCTGCGCAGCGCGCTCATGGGCGCCACGCCGCGACGATCCGCTCGACCTCCGCGTGCTCCGCCGCGGTCAGGCCCGCGGAGCGGCGCGCGCACCTCCGGTCCGAGCGGGACGCCGCGCAGCGCGAGGGCCGCCTTCGCCGCAGCGTGGAACGGGAGCTGCTGGAGGGACGCGCGGAGCGAGGTCGCCCTCTCCCCCGCCTCGGCCGTCGGCTCGCGGACGAGCGGCACGACGGCGTCCGGGAAGCTCGCGGCGAGACCCGAGACGGCACCGGCGGCGCCGGCCGGCAGCGCCCGGGCGAGCAGCGCCTCGGCGCCGACGAAGACGTCGAGCCCGGCGCCGAGATACGGCTCGAGCCGCTCCCACGGGCTGTCCGAGACCTTCATCCCGGCGAGGTTCGGGACGCGCTCGCGGAGGCGCTCGATCACGGGCAGCGGGATCGCGTAGCCGCTCCGGGCCTGGAACTCGTACAGATAGAAAGGCAGGGGCGCGCAGGCGGCGGCGGCCGCCTCGAAGTGCGCGAGCAACTCCTCGGGGTCGAGCGGGAAGTACGGGGGGCCGATCACGGCGACGGCGTCGGCCCCGGCCGCGGCCGCGTGCGCGGCGAGCTCGGCGGTGTCGCGGGTCGTCTGGGCGCCGCAGTGGACGGCGACCTGGAGGCGGTCGTGGGCCGCTGCCAGGAATGCGGCGGCCACGGCGCGCCGCTCGTCCGGCGAGAAGAGCACGCCCTCCCCCGTCGTGCCGAGGACGAGGATCCCGTCGAGCCCGTGCCCGGCGAGGAAGTCGACGTACGGCCCGACCGCGGCGGCGTCGAAGGCGCCGTCGCGCAGCGGCGTCACCGCAGCTGCGAGCGCTCCGCGCAGCGTCACGGTAGGACTCCGGTCAGCTGCGCGAACGCCATCCGCCACTCCCCCTCGCCGCGCTCGACCAGCGGCCGCAGCTGCGCCGTCAAACGCGCGCGCTCGTCCAGCGTCAAGGCCTGGTCCATCGCCTCGCGCAGGGTCGGGATGTTCGGGTTGCCGGCGGTGTCGAGAAGGCCGTCCCAGCTCCGCGGCGCCACGGGTTCGATCGCAGCCCTCAACCTCAACCTGAGGGGGAAGAATGCGGCGTCCTCGGCGAGCCGGAGGAGGTCGCGCTCGTCGAAGTCGAGCATCGGGTCCCTGTCGGGCGGCTGGAGCCCGGCGAAGACGGCGTGCAGCTTCGCTCCGAGCTCCTCCAGCCCGTCGAGCTCGTAGCCGAAGAAGCGTCCCCGCCAGAGCTGATCGGCGCCGAAGCGGTTGATCGGCTCGGCGAGCGAGATCCGGCCGCCGGGCCGGAGCACGCGCGCGAACTCGGCGAACGCGCCCGCCTTGTCCCGCTGGTAGATGAGGACGGAGCGGGTCGTGACGACGTCGGCGGAGGCGTCCTCGACGGGCGCGAGGTCTGCGGCCGCCGCCTGCACGAAGCAGCAGCGATCGAGGACACCGAGCTCGGCCGCAGCCTCGCGGCAGAAGTCGAGCAGGTCGCTGGAGATGTCGGAGAAGACCACGCGTCCGGCGCCACGCTCGAGCGCGCCGAAGCCGATCAGCCCCTCGCCGCAGCCGACGTCGAGGAGGGTCTCTCCCCCGCGGAGCTCGGCGCGGTCGAGCACCTCGCCCCGTACTTCCGCGAGCCTCGCGAGCGTCGCAGCCCGAGTCTCGGGGTCGCCGCCGAAGCGCCGCTCCGCCAGCCACTCCGCCCACCGGTCGCGCGCCGCCGCGGTCATCGGCGCAATCTACGTGGCCGCCGTGCTCCGCCGTTCACGGAGCTGCCGCGCGCACGGCGCGTGCCAACGGCCGGTGGCAGCCACCCTTACGAAACTGTCACGAGCGCGGCCGCGTGGGGATGCGGTGCGATTGCGATCGCCGACGCGTTCGTGATGCTTTCGCGACGGTGGCTGCCACCGGCCTTAAGCTCTCTCGTCGTGGCGGCGAACCTTCGTACCGAGCGGGACGGCGACGTCCTCCGCATCACGCTCACGCGCCCCGACCGGCGCAACGCCTTCGACGCCGGCGTGATCGCCGAGCTCGCCGAGGCGTTCGTCGCCGTCGGGCGGGCGCGGGCGGTCGTCCTCGCCGGCGAAGGGCCGAGCTTCTCCGCCGGGGCCGACGTCGAGTGGATGCGCTCCTCCGCAGACCTCTCCTACGAGGAGAACGTCGCCGACGCGAACGCGCTGCGCGCGATGCTCGAGGCGATCGACGGCTGTCCCGCGCCGGTCGTCGCCCGGGTGCAGGGGCACGCCCTCGGCGGCGGTGCGGGGCTCGTCGCGGCGGCGGACATCGCGATCGCGTCCCCCGACACGGTCTTCGCCTTCTCGGAGGTGAAGCTCGGGATCATCCCGGCGGTCATCTCCCCCTTCGCGCTCGCGAAGATCGGCCCGGGCGCGGCGCGGCGGTACTTCGTCACCGGCGAGCGGTTCGGCGCCGACGTCGCGCTACGACTCGGGCTCGTCTCCGAGGTGGCCGGGGATCTCGACGCGGCGGTCGAGCGCATCGTCGGCGAGCTCCTCTCGGCCGGCCCGCACGCCGCCCGCTGGGCGAAGCGGCTCGTCCGCGAGCGGCCCGACGGGCCCGAGACCGCCCGCTGGATCGCCGAGCGGCGCACGAGCGAGGAGGGACAGGAAGGCCTCCGCGCCTTCCTCGAGAAGCGCCCGGCCGGCTGGCGCGAGTAGCCGGGGTCTGCGCGTGGGCCGGTCGCGACGACAGCCGCCACCCACCCGGCGATCCCCCGGCCCGCGGGCAGATCGGACTCGCCAGAGTTCGCATCGGGGAGTGCTAGGTTTCGCCGGCGAACTGCCACGAGGACCAGGTCATAGAGGAGGATCGCATAGCGTGAGGCGCGCGAGACGCTTGCTGCTGGTCGCAGTGCTGCTGGCAGCCTCGGCGTCGGCGGCCGCAGCCGGAGGGACGAGCGCCGAGGCGCCGATCAAGGGGAACGTCCCGGCGGCCGTGGCCGGCCGGACGCCGATCGGTCCGCACGATCCGACGAGCGTCATCCGTCTCAACGTGGGTCTGCAGGTCCGGAACTCTCAGCAGCTCGATCGGGTGATCAGGGCCGCAAGCACTCCGGGGATGGTGGGCAGCTACCTGACCCGGGCGGAGTACACGCAGGAGTACGCACCGCTCGACTCGAGTGCTGCGGCACTCCGCTCCTGGCTCGCAGCCCGGGGCTTGCACGTGATCGGGACCGCGCAGAACAACCTCTACGTCAAGGTGACCGGCACGACGGCGGCGATCGACAGCGCGTTCAACGTGACGATCGGCAACTACCGGGCGTCGAGCGGTCGGGTGTTCTACTCGAACGACCGGGCTCCGACGGTGCCCGGGAACCTGTCGATCAGCTGGATAACGGGGCTGGACGACTACGGCGTGATCAAGACCACGCTCCGCCTGGGATCCCGAGCGCTGCACATCGCGGGCGCCCGCTCCAAGAACCAGGGGCGCAGCACCGACCCAGCGCCGCTCCAGGTCTACAACTGCACCGGCAGCACCCCCTACACGTGCTTCTACCCGTCCGACTTCAGGACCGCGTACAACGTTCCCTCCGGCTGGAACGCGAGCGGGGTGACGATCGGGATGACGCTCTGGGGCAAGCCGCCGAACACCTCCGGGACGACGACGTTCCAGACCGATCTGAACACGTTCGCCTCGAATTCCGGGTCGACGGCGCTGACCATCGGCGGGTCGGGCGACGACCATGTCGAGTTCATCCCGGTCGACGGCTCCAGCTCGATCACGGGCTCCGACCCCGAGGTCGCGATGGACATCGAGGACGGCCACGGGGTCGCGCCCGGTTCCCACATCAAGTACTTCCTCGGCAGCGACAACAGCTTCGCGACGCTGACGGACACCCTGAGCGCGGCGGCGAACGACTCCTCGATTCACGTCGTCTCGAACAGCTGGGGCTGCGACGGCTGCTCCCTGGATACGAACATCGACGCCGTCCTGCAGTACGCGGCGTCGGTCGGGACGACCTTCTACTTCTCGAGCGGCGACAACTCCACGATCAGCTACCCCTCCGACTCGCCGTACGTCGTCGCCGTCGGCGGGACGTCCCTGACGCTCAACGCCGGCTCCACCTACGCGTCCGAGTCGGCGTGGAGCGGCAGCGGCGACGGCTGCACCTCGGCCATCGCCCGGCCGTCCTGGCAGTACGGGGCGAGCGTGACGGCGCACGCGACCTGCTCCGGCCGGGCGACGCCGGACATCTCCGCTGACGCCGATCCGAACACCGGGGCGTACGTGCAGGTGGACGGCACCGTGAATCAGTACGGCGGAACGAGCCTGTCGGCGCCCCTGTGGGCCGGCTTCACCGCCGACTGGAACAAGGCTCGTGCGGACGCCGGGCTGCCGACCGTCGGCTTCGACGCTCCGCTTCTCTACTCGCTCGCAAACAACGCGGTCACGTACGCCGCCGCCTTCCACGACGTCACGACGGGCAGCTCCGGAGGCCACTCGGCGGCGACCGGTTGGGACGAGGTCACCGGCTGGGGGTCTCCCAATTTCGCCGGTCTCGCGGCGGCCACCTTGACGGGTCTGCTGCGGGTGACGACGTCGCCGGCGCTGGCGTCGCAGATCCTGATCGACGGCGTGAGCACGGACAGCTGGGGCTTGAACTGGCTGGAGCTCGATCCGGGCACGTACACGCTCAGCTTCACCCACGTCGAGGGCTACACCGAGCCGGCGCCGCAGCAGGTCACGATCACGGCCGGACAGACGACAACCGTCACCGGCACCTTCACCCAGCGCGGCGAGCTGCGCGTGATCACCTCGCCGGCCGTACCGGCGACGATCTCCGTGGACGGGACCCCGATGAACGACTGGGGTCTGTGGACGGACCTGCCGGTCGGCAGCCATCAGGTCTGCTTCGGGCCCACCCCCGACTTCACTCCGCCCGCCTGCCAGAACATCACGCTCGTCGCGGGTCAGCAGACGACGGTGACCGGCACCTTCACGCCCAGTGCTGGTGCGCTGGGGGCGAGCGGCAAGGGGTTGTTGCGGGTGACGACGTCGCCGGCGCTGGCGTCGCAGATCCTGATCGACGGCGTGATCGCGGACAGCTGGGGCTTGAACTGGCTGGAGCTCGATCCGGGCACGTACACGCTCAGCTTCACCCACGTCGAGGGCTACACCGGGCCGGCGCCGCAGCAGGTCACGATCACGGCCGGACAGACGACAACCGTCACCGGCACCTTCACCCAGCGCGGCGAGCTGCGCGTGATCACCTCGCCGGCGGTGGCGGCGACGATCTCGGTCGACGGGATCCCGATGAACGACTGGGGTCTGTGGACGGACCTGCCGGTCGGCAGCCATCAGGTCTGCTTCGGAACGACGGCCGGCTATCTCGCACCCGCCTGCCAGAACGTCACCCTGACCGCCGGCCAGCAGACGAACGTCACCGGCACGTACCAAACGTCGCCGTACAGCGTCTCCACGGCCCTGGGTCTGTCACCGTCCTCCTGGATCCCGTCGCTCGTACAGCCGGAGAGCTTGCCGCCAGGGCGTTGACACGCAACGCCTCCCCCAGGCTGCAGCGGTCGGCCACACGCGCGACCGCCACATACACGGCAATGCCCCGGTCGACCCGCCGGTCGGACTCGGCGGCGTTCACGTCTGACCCAGCCCCGGTGGACACCTCGGTCGTCATCCCCTGCCTGAACGAAGAGGAGGCGGTCGGGCAGGTCGTCGACATGGCCTTCGAGGGCATCCAGGCGAGCGGACGTCCCGGGGAGGTCATCGTCGTCGACAACGGCTCGGACGACGCCTCGGCCGAGATTGCCAGCCGGCACGGCGCACGGGTCGTGCAGGAGCCGAACCGAGGGTACGGCCACGCCTACCTGGCGGGCTTCCGTGCCGCTCGGGGTCGCTACATCGTCATGGGCGATGCGGACGGGACGTACGACCTCCGCGACCTCGAGAGCTTCCTGAGACCGCTCGCCGAGGGGGCCGACCTCGTCATGGGCTCACGCCGGCCGAGCACACGCAAGAAGGCGATGCCGTGGAGTCACCGCTGGATCGGCAACCCCGTGATCACCTTCATGGTCAATCGCTTGTTCAAGGTGAAAGTGTCTGATGCCTACTGCGGGATGCGATCGTTGAAGCGGAGGGCCCTGTCGCAGTTGGCGCTTCAGTCGCCGGGGATGGAGTTCGCACTGGAGATGCTCTTCAAGGCGGCCCGCAACCATCTGACCGTCGTGGAGACGCAAATCGACTACCACCCACGCGTGGGGGAGTCGAAGCTTCGTTCGGTTCGCGACGGCTGGCGCAGTGTGAAGTTCATCCTGCTCAGCAGCCCCAGCTACCTGTTCTTCGTACCTGCCGCGATGCTTCTCGTGCCTGGTTGCGTGGGGATGCTCGCTTTTGCAGCAGGGTCGATTCACGTACTCGGGAGAACGTGGCAGGTGCACACGATGATGTTCTTCTCTGCGCTGGCCCTGCTCGGCGCCCAGACTGCGCAGCTCGGACTCTTCGCGCGCACGCTTGCGGCGGTCGAGCTGGGAGAACGAGATCCGCTGCTCGAGCGCATCTGGCACCGCGTCTGGCTGAAGCACGGCATTGCCCTGGGAGCGGCCGGCATCTCGCTGGGCGCGACAATCCTCCTTGTCGTGCTCTTCCGGTGGGCGCGCGGAGGGTTCGGCGAGTTGCATACGGAGTACGCCATCGTGCTCGGCTTCACTCTTGCCGGTCTCGGCGTCCAAGCGCTCTTCAACTCGTTCTTGATCAGCATCATCGGCCGCAGCGACTACCGGCCCGTGACCGGGGGCTCACTGCAGGCGGCCGTCGCGCCGGCCTTGAGCGAGACGGTTGGCCAAGATTAGGCTGGCATGCATCGGTGCGGGTTGGGCGACCCGCAACCGTCACCTGCCGGCGCTGCAGCGCGATCCGCGCGCGGAAGTCGTCGCCGTCGTCGACCGACATCTCGAACGTGCGCAGGACGTGGCGCGCAGGTTCGGCATCCCCGTCGCAGCCGACTCGCTGGCGGGATCGTGGACCAAGCAGATCGACTGCGCGACGATAGGCACTCCGCCGTGGGAACACGCGGTGTGCGTGGAAGCGGCACTCGACCGGAACTGGCACTGCCTCTGCGAGAAGCCGTTCGTGCTACCCGCGGAGCGTGCAGCCGAGCTCACCACGGTTGCGCATGCAGACGACCTCGTCTTGGCGGCGGTCCACAACTTCCAGTTCTCCCGCGCCGGGAGGCGCTTCTTCGACCTGGTCGAGTCGGAGGCGCTCGGTTCACTGCACGCGCTCTACGCCTTTCAGCTCTCGAACCCCGATCGAGGTCTTCTGCCCGCGTGGCACCACGACCTGACGGGCGGGCTCTTTCTCGACGAGGCCTCGCACTTGCTCTATCTCTTGCGACGCGTCCTTGGACGTCTGGAGCCCCGCCAGGTGGACGCGAAGGTGGTCGGGACGGAGATTCGCGGCATCAGCGCAACCTTCGAGCACGAGACGATCTGGGCCACTCTCGCCATGAGCTTCGACGCCTCGGTCTCGGAGTGGACACTCACGGCGATCGGCTCGAAGGCGACGGCCGTCTGGGACATCTTTCGCGACCTGCTGATCGTCCTCCCGAACGACGGCCGGCACAGAGCCGGGGATGTCCTCGCCACCTCCGGGCGTCTGCTGGCCGGCCACGCCGCAGGCTTCGTTCGGTCGAGTTTCGAGCTGGCCCGTCACCGTTTGAGCTACGGCAACGGTGAGGTCGTGCAGCGCTTTCTCGATGCCGTCGAGGGGGATCGCGAGCGCCTCCGCGGGATGCGCGCCGAGGATGGTCACGACGTGGTCACCTGTATCGAGCACTTGCTCGAGCGAAGCGGCCTCCGGCTCGAGCTGCCCGTCAAGGTTCCCTAGGGATGCGGGTGCTGCTGGCGAGCTCGAACTTTCGTCCGGCCGTCGGCGGCATCGATCGCTTCACCGAGGTGCTCGGTGAGACGCTCGCTGGACGGGGTCACGAGGTGACGGTCGTGTGCTGTCGCCGCGACGACGCGCCGCGAAGCGAGACAACCGCAGCGGGAGTCCGGGTGGTGCGCACGCCGGCGAGCTACGTGCTGCACCGTCTGCGTCGGATTCCGTACCCGATCCCTGAGCCCGTCAGCCTTCTCCGCACACTGAAGCGGCTGGTGGCGACGGCGGACATCCTTCACGTTCAGGACTCGACCTATCCGCTGACGAGCGCGGCGCTGCTAGTCGCGCATCGGCAACGCAAGCCTTCGATCGTCACGCAACACGTCGCCTTCGTTCCGCAGGGGAGTCGCCTCCTCGACGCGCTGGAAGGGCTCGCGATCAGGGTCTTCGGACGGGCGGCACGGCATGCGGAAATCGTCGCTGCTCTCACTCCGGAGATCGCCACCTTCGTGAGGGAGCGCTGGCACGTCGACGACGTCCGCATCGTCCCACCGGGAGTCAAGCTCGAGTCAGGGAGCGAGAATCGAGCCGCCATGCGGGCCTCCCTCGGCCTCCCCGAAGGGCGGTTTCTCGCCCTTTTCATGGGCAGAGACGTCCCCAAGAAGGGTCTCGAGCACTTCCTGGCGGCACGCGATGCCGCCTACGACCTCGTCGCGGTCACGGATGGTGACGTGGCTCAGCAAGAGAACGTGTACGGAGTTCCGTTCATGGAGGTGCACCGGTTCCACGACCTGCTGCGCGCCGTCGACGCGTTCGTTCTCCCCTCGGTGGCGGAGGGTTTCCCGGTCTCGATTCAAGAAGCGCTGACCGCGGGGCTGCCGGTCCTCGCGACCATGAGCCCCGGCTACGAGCGCTACCTGAGACCCGGTGAGGTCATCCCGATCGAGCGAGACGGCGAGAGCATCCGGCGCGCTCTCAAGAGCATTGCCGCTGACCCGGCGGGGCGCGCAGAGCTGGCCGAGCGTGCGGCCGCTGCGGCAGAGCGTGAGTTCGGGCGCGAGCGCTTCGGCGCCGCGTACGAGCACTTGTACAACGAGGCTCTCGAGAGGAGCTCTGCATGAGAGCTCGGTTGCGGGTTACAACGAGGCTGCTGGCCGCCTCCGGTGTGCTGGGCGCCGCCGTCCTCGCAGTCGCAGCAGGACCGGCGCCGGCAAAGGGGCCGCCGATCCCCTCTGCCGCGTATCAAGAAGCGCCCGTCCCGGCTCCGGAGAAGCGCGCGGCCGCAATCGTCAACCGGACGCTCCGGCGGGAGGGGTCGGGCGTGAGGGTGCAGAGCTCCGAGCTGCAATCCGGCGTCACGCTGCAGCAATCGCCGGCAGCGAAGAAGAAGGCCGCGGGCCGGCAGGGTAAGCGCGCTCACGGAGGGGCACACAAGCAGTCGCAGACCGCGGGTCCGCGCATCTCTGCGAGTGCGGCAGCACCTATCTTCCGGCGAGCTGGTGTCGCACAGGGGGCGAGCCAGGGCGCGCCGTCCATCTTCGGGGCTGTCGCAGTTGCACTCGGTCTCGTTCTGGCCGCTGCGCTTCTTGGTGTCAGGGAGCGCAGACGACGGGCGTGAGTGCGCGTACGTCGTCGATCGCTCCCCCCTTGCCGCTCTCGTCCTGCTGGCGATCGAGACCGGCACGGCCTATGGGGTGGCGCCACAACCCGCGCTCGCTGCACTGGCGCTGGTCCTGGCACCGGGACTGGCGATCACGCCGTTTCTTCCCCGAGAGCTCCGCCGAATGCCGGTCTGGCCCGCCGTCGTACCGATTGCCGGTGTGGCAGCTGCAATCGTCCTCCTCGTCTCGCTCTCCTCGTTCGGGATTCCGCTTTCGCCCGTACCGATCCGCGTGGGTCTGCTCGTGGTCTCGCTCGGAGGCCTGTGCTGGGCATGGCGGCGCGGCGGTCGCGTCCACCCCGGCGACGCCGGGGAGGCAATCGGCAGCCTGCCAACGCTCCTTCTCGCCGCCGCTGCGGTCGCTCTCGGCATCGGGTTGCAGGCGCAGGTGCTGGGCGCAAGGCCGCTACCCGGAGAGGACTGGGGCGAGTTCCTTCTCTTTGCCGATCAGATCAGCCACCACCACTCGCTGCTGATCACAAACCCCTATTGGATGCTGGGTGGTCACACGTTTCCGCAGGATCCGGGCGTTCCGGCGCTCTATGGCTCCTACCTCTCGCTGAGCGGCGCACACGCATCCTCGCTGCTGTCGGGGATCTGGATCTTTGCGGTGCTCGCGGTGCTCGCGATCTTCGCTGTCGCGACCGTTCTCTGGGGGCGTGTCGCCGGCGTCGTGGCGGCCTCGCTATTCGCCGTGATTCCCATGAACCTCGACATGCTGAGCTGGCACGGGCTCTCGAACGTCGTCGGTCTGAGCTTCCTGGCGCTGGCGCTCCTGGCGGGTGCGATGGCGGTCCGTTCCCCCGGGCGTTTGAGCTGGTGTTTCACGCTGGCGCTCTTCCTCAGCTCCCTCCTCGCCACGCATCGCATCAGCTTCATCGTCGGCGGCCTTACGCTCGGACTGACCTTCGTGCTCGCTGCGCGTGGCCGGCTCGCGGCAGTCGGCCGTCATCTCCTACTCACGCTGCCGTTTGCCGTTCTCCTCGGCCTTGGCCCCGCAATCGACGCTGCACGCAGAAGCCTTGCGCTCTCGGGCACGCAGAGCTACAGAGTGTTTCTCCCCACCCGTCTGCACTGGGCGGCGGTGCCGCGCGAGCTCACCTGGCCCGTTCTGGCCGCCGCCGGGCTGGCCGGAGCCATCATCCTCGCGAGGCAGCACCGTCGCCGGGATGGTGCGACCGTTGCACTCGTCGGTCTACTGCTCTCGATCCTGGTCTTCACGTATGCCTGGGTTCTGCATTTGCCGGCGCAGTACAACCGTGCGGCGTACTTTCTCCCGCTCCTGATTGCGCTGACGATCGGTCTGGGCTTCTCGCGTCTCCCGCCCGCGCTGCTCCTGCCGCTACTGGCTGTCGTGCTCGCGCTCACGACCGTGAAGGGGCTCACCCTTGCGCGCGGCTTCCGCGGCTTCTACGCCGAAGTGGACAGCGCGAGCTTGAAGGGATTGGCGCTGACCGCCTCGCTCGCCCGCCCGCAGGATGCCGTCGTCACCGACCAGTGCTGGGGCTTCCTCTCCGCCTGGCTGCTGCAGCGCCCGATTCTCGCCGGTCTGGATCCCGCGCTCATCCTCCCGGCCGCCGAGGTCGCACCGGCCCGGCAGGCACGCGAGATTCTGGCGGGCGGCAGGCAGGCGAAGGCCCTGGAGAAGAACGACCACATCCGCTTCGCCCTGCTCGATCCGCAGTGCACCTTCCAGAACGGTTCCTACTACCCGATTCCTCGCAGCGGGAGCCTGATATTCGCCAGCACGAGACTGATGGTCTTCGAATTGCAGCGCCGATGACTCAACGGTCTTCGTCGGTCCAAGCCGTGAGCGAGTCGACCGAGCATCGCTCACGAGCTAACACGGCGGCGAGCAACCAGACGAGGCGGGACCCTACTTCCCCCAGGGGTTGTAGCTGAGCTTCGGGGACGGCCGCGTGAGCGAGAACGGCAGCGAGTTGCCGGAGCCGGACGCCACGGCGCGCAGCCAGTCCTTCTTCGCAGCGTTCTCGACCTTGAGCTTGGCGATGAAGATGCCGGAGCGGTTGGCTCGAACGCGCCCGACGGTCGTCCACTTGCCGTGCTTGCCGTGGCGGCGCTGGATGGTGACGACCTTCTTGTCGCTCGTCGCGTCGCGTCCCCAGATGCTGACCACGTTGCCGCTGAGATACGCGACGAAGGGGAACCGGAACGAGGTCCGCATCGGCTTGGCCTTTGCACGCGACAGCTGCGGCGAGGAGAAGTAGAGACCGCACTGCCACGGATTCCGGGACGGCTGGTCCTGCAGGAGGAACCAGGTCACGAGCGAGACCCCCGAGCGCCACATCTGGTAGAAGGCCTCGGCCGTCCAGCGGGCCTCGAGCTGCAGCGGAACGGCGTGCGCGCGCGGCGGGTTCGTGTCCCAGCTGAACTCCGTCACCCAGAACTGGACGGGCTGGGTGGAGACCACGCGGTGGAGCTTGATTCCCGCTTTCAGCAGCGCGTTCATCCTCGGCAGGTCGCCGAGCGAGACGTCGTTCTTGAGCTTCGCATGGCCGAACGGGCCCTGGAACGTGTACGGGTGGTGCGACCAGACGTCGAAGTGGACCTTCGCCTTGCAGGTCGAGTGCGGATGGGCTCCCGTCGAGAGGCAGAGCATCTGCCGCATGAAGGTGAGAGGCGCCATCGTGTGGAACTTCTTCGTCTTGTTCTGGAACGGGTCGAGGTCTCCGGCGACGACGAGGTTCGACGGGTCGACCGCGTGCACCGACGCCGCGACCGCGTTGACCATGGCGCGATACGTCGCCGGGCTGACCGGGTTCAGGAAGAGGCTGAGGTTCGGCTCGTTCCAGACCTGGAAGACGTGCTCGGCAGACGCTCCGTGGTTCCCGTCGTAGTGCGTGGCGAGCGCGGTGGCGAACTGTCCCAGCGGCCCGATCTGCGGGTTGACCCCCCCGGCGGCGGTCGCCCACGCAGGCGGGCTGACGATGTCGAGGTAAGGCGTCAGCCCCGCTGCCTCAGCTGCCGCCACCGTGCCGTCGAGGCCTTGCCACGAGTAGCCCGGAGAGTTCGGGTCGGAGGGATCGAACCCGGCGGGGACGGTCGCGGGAGCGATGCTCGACCAGTGGACCAGCAGCCGCACGTAGGTGGCGCCCGCGGCCTTGGTGCGTCGGAACGCCTCGTCCTGCTGTGGGCTCGGCATCAGGACCGGGTCGTCGATCGCCGTCCGCAGCGGGAGCGTGGCAGGAGTGGAGCGGATGCGCTGGTGCCGGGCGTGACGGTCGTGCTGGGCACCGGCGGCGGATGCGGCAGCGCTCGCGCCTGCGGCGACGAGGCAGGCGAGCACGAGCAGTGCAGGCAGGTACCGCTTCGACCCCTGCAGCCACCTCATCGAAGACCCGCTCCTCTGTCGCACCGACGCCACTCTAGCCCAGAGTCCGGAGCCGTCTGGCCCCAGGAGGAGAGCGTCGCGCGAACGCCCCGTGGGCGATGCTCGAGGCGATCGACGGCTGTCCCGCGGCCGACATCGCGATCACGGCACCCGAGACCGTCTTCGCCTTCTCGGAGGTGAAGCTCGGGATCATCCCGGCGGCCATCTCCCCCTTCGCGCTCGCCAAGATCGGCCCGGGCGCGGCGGTACTTCGTCTAGGGCTGGAACTGCTGCGCGAACTCCGTCACGGTCGCCACGCGCACGCGGAGCCAGACGCCTGAGAGGAGCGGCTCGATCAGGTGCGGCGTCTTCGCGCCGGCGACGAGCGCGGCCAGCTGCACGGCACTGATCCGGGTCGTGTGCATCTTCCCGCCGCCGACGGTGATGACCGTCCCCCTCGTGGCCGCGGGCAGGACGAACGTGAGGCTGGACTTCCCGGCCGGGAGGACGATGTGGTCGTCCTCGACGCCGGGGCAGGAGAGCGGGGCGCACCGCTCGTGCTGCGAGGCCGCGAACGCGACATTGGCAGCCACGCCGACGAGGAAGAACTCCGGCCGCAGGACCAGCAGGTACCGGCGCGCGTCCGCCTTCCGCACAGAGACGATCCGGCCGAAGTAGCGCACGTCCTGAGTGCCGAGCGGCGCGCTCGGCTGCCCGACCGTTCGTCGTCACGGTCACCGTCGAGCCCCGGCCCGACCGCGGCCGCGAGAACGAGCGCCAGGACGAGCGCAACGAGGGCGGCGATCCGCAACGCCGCGACCGTACCGCGGGGGTCGGACGCCCGGGCGGACCGCCGCGCGTACGCGCGCCCGTCACTCCTGCGAGAGATCGAGCCTGCCGGAGATTGAATCGCAGGTGGACAACGGTTAGATTTTGATCCGATGTGTTGCCCGTCACTTCGGTGGCAACGGTGCCCCACGGTGAACGAGGGAAGGAAGGGGAAAGAGATGAAGAGAGCACTGCTCGCAGCGGCTGTCGGCGCGTTGGCGCTGCTGGTCGTCGGCGGGGCGTCAGCCACAGCTTCGACCACTGTCGTGACACCGTCCCACTTGGACGGTTGGACTCTGGCAGTGACCGACGACGGGTACGGGCCGTCGGTGTACGGAGCCGGAGCCGACTTCGTCTCCGGACCGGCCACGCCACCACTGGGGACCGGAAGCCTGAATCTATACACCGGGCCTGGCCACGGAGAAGAGTCCGCCGGGATTCGCAACGCCGACTACTCAGGCGTGCGGCTCGACGAACTGACGAGCCTCAGCTACAGCACGTACATGACCGCGAACAACGGCCAGCAGATGCCGTACCTGTCGCTCGAGATCAGCACCACAGGGGGGTCCACTCCGGACGATCGCATCTTCTTCGAGCCGCCGTACCAGACGCCCTCGAGCGGGAATCCGAGTCTGCCTGACCAGGGAGGCTCTGTGCTCGACCAGTGGCAAACCTGGGACGCACTCGACGGCGGTTGGTGGGCGAACAGCGGCGGCGGCGCCGGAACCACCGGCTGCACCCCGGGCACGGGGGTCTGCTCACTTGCCGACTACCTGGCCCAGCATCCCGACGCCACGATCGTGAACAAGTCCGATGGCACAGGCTCGATCAGGCTTGTCGTGGGCTATGCCTCGGAGGGCGACACCTTCAACGGAAACGTCGATGCGTTCACCATCGGTGTCAGCGGAGACTCGACAGCGTACGACTTCGAGCCCGAGCCGCCGTGCACCACGGTGTGTTATGTGAACGCGGCCACCGGGAACGACTCGAACGCCGGTGACACCCCTGCGCTCGCGAAGAAGACGATCAAGGCGGCCGTGAACCAGGTCTCGGACGGCGGCACCGTGATCGTCGCGGCCGGAAACTACGGCTACGAGTCGATCGGCGCCGACAAGACCGTCACGATCGAGGGCGCACAGTACGGGGTCGACGGAAGCGCGGCGGGCCGGCCGGGAGATGCCACGACCGAATCGATCGCCAAGCTCGACGTGACCTCGGGCGACATCACCGTCGACGGCTTCGTCCTCGACGCAAGCCTGACGGGAGGCCCCAACGACGGACTTCGGGCTCTTTACACGGGCGCACCGGCGAACAACGGACTGACGGTCCGGGACTCGGTGCTCGAGAACGGCTTCTTCGGGCTCGAAGACCCATCGAACAGCCACCTGGCCTCGCTCGACGTCGAGCACAGCCAGTTCCGGAACAACTACGCCTCGGGGAACGCGAACCAGCTCTGGGCGGTCTCCCCCGACACGCTGACGAAGACTGTCGAGGACAACTCCTTCAGCGGCAACGACAACGCCGACATCAACCTCAATTGGGGCGACGTCACGGTCTCGGGCAATACGTCGACCGGGGACGCCACGATGCTCGTCGTCACGGAAGCCGAGCCGGTGAGCATCACCGACAACTCGGGAGTGTTCAACGGCGACGGCACCGCCATCTACCTCGGAAAGGGAAACCATGACGTCCTCATCAGCGGCAACTCGCTGACCGGGGCCTACAGAGGGATCAAGTTCGACAGCCTCTTCGGAGGGTCGAACGGCGGCGCCACGACCGGAGCCGTCGTGACCGGCAACACGATCACCGACGCGATCGACTCCGGCATCCGGGTCGCCGCAGGCGCCTATTCGGGCCCGATCACGATCGACCACAACGTGATGGCGAGCCCGTCGGTGCCCGGCATCGTCTTCGACTCCGGCTCCGGTGTCACCGCGGCAGGTTCTTCGGTCGTGCGCAACGACCTGTCCGGAGCCACCACCGGCCTCTCGTGGCCCGACGCCGGCACGATGGACGCGACCTGCAACTGGTGGGGCAGCGCGAGCGGGCCGTCGGGAGTCGGCAGCGGCTCGGGCTCGGCCCTCAGCGGCTCCGCCCGCTACCAGCCGTGGCTCACCTCGTCCGACCTCAACGGTCCGTGCAACGGCTTCTCGCCGCTGCCGGGCGGGAAGGCGACGTGCGACGGGGTGCTGCCCGACGGCACGTACACCGACGTCACGGTTCCCGACGGCGCGACGTGCACGCTCGACGCCGGCGACAACATCACCCATGACGTCAAGGTCGGCAAGGGCTCGACCCTGATCGACGAGGGTGCCACGATCGGCCACGACATCCACGCGGACAAGGCGGCCGGGATCGACGTCGAGGGCGGCAGTATCGGCCACGACGTCCACGTGACCAAGACCAGCGGCGACGTCACGATCGAGAACGCCTCGATCGGCCACGACATCCACGTCGAGAACAACCAGGGCGCGGTCACGGTCGACGGCAACGACGTCACCCACGACCTCGTCGTCCAGAAGAACCAGGGCGGCACCACGGTCGACGGCAACACGGTCGGGCACGACCTCCACGTCAACAACAACGGCGCCCCGACCGACGTCAGCGGCAACAGCGCAGGCCACGACGCGACCTGTGACCACGACGGCGGACTGACGGCATCCGGCAACAGCGCAGGCCACCACCTCGCTTGCCCTGCGCCAGGGCCTCCCGGACCCCCAGGGCCTCCCGGGCCTCCCGGGCCTCCCGGGCCCCCCGGCCCCCCAGGGCCTCCCGGACACTAGACACCAGTACGACCCAAGGTTGGGGCGGGCACGAGTCCGCCCCAACCCCCGCTCCTCAGCGGCAGTCGCGGCAGAGGCCGGTGATCTCGAGCCGGTGGTCGGTCGTGCGGAAGCCGTGGCGCTTCGCGACCCCCTCCACCCAGTCGCCGACGAGATCGGAGCCCTCCACCTCGACCACGCGGTGACAGCTCTCGCAGTAGAGGTGGTGATGGTGCGAGTCGCTGCAGAGCCGGTAGCACTGCTCGCCGCCGTGATGGGAGAGGACGTCGACGACGCCCTTCTCGCTCAGCAGGCCGAGCGTCCGGTAGACCGTGGCGAGGCCGGTGCCGGAGTCGCGCTCGC
The DNA here is from genome assembly GCA_963775155.1 of uncultured Actinomycetes bacterium. Classification (GTDB taxonomy): domain Bacteria; phylum Actinomycetota; class Thermoleophilia; order Gaiellales; family Gaiellaceae; genus Palsa-739. Next base: position 73,627 of record CAVZHU010000014.1, read on the forward strand.
GCAGCCGGCTCCACAGCTCCTGCGCCGTCACGTCGTCCCGCTCCCGGGCGAGCTCGGAGAGCACCTCGAGCCGGCGCGGCGTCGCCCGCACACCCTTGCGCTCGAGCAGTCCCCGAATGTCTTGCGGCGCCTCGCTCACAGCCACTATGCTAGCCGACAGTGGTAATGAGAACCGTTATCGTTATCGGACTGGCCCTCGTGACGAGCGCAGGACTCTCCGCGTGCGGCGGCTCGACGCACGCGACCGGGAAGCTCGACGTCGTGGCCGCGGAGAACGTCTACGGAGACATCGCCGCCCAGATCGGCGGCCGCTACGTCTCGGTCACCTCCATCCTCACGGACCCGAATGCCGACCCGCACCTGTTCGAGCCCGGCACGGCGAACGGCCTCGCGGTGTCGGGCGCGCGGGTCGTGATCCAGAACGGCCTCGGCTACGACGACTTCATGACGAAGCTCGAGAACGCAGCGCCGTCGACAAAGCGGATCGTCGTCACGATCGCCGACCTTCTCGGCGTCCAGGGAACCGACGCGAACCCGCATCTCTGGTACGACGTGCCGAGGCTCGGGCGGATCGCCGGCGGGATCGCCGCCGCCTTCGCGCAGGCCGACCCGGCCCACGCCGCCGCGTACCGCAGCGGTGCCCGTCGCTTCGAGCGGTCGCTCGGGCCGCTCCGCGCTGAGATCGCCCGGATTCGCGCGCGCTTCGGCGGCGCGCCCGTCGCGTACACGGAGCCGGTGCCCGCATACCTCCTCGCCGCGGCAGGCCTCCGCAACCTCGCGCCCGAGGCGTTCACGCGGGCGATCCAGGACGGCAGCGAGCCGGCGGCCGCAGCAGTCTCGGCGATGAACACCCTCGTCACGCAGCGCCGCATCCGCGTCCTCCTCTACAACGACCAGACCGTCTCCCCCATCACGGAGCAGCTCGCCGCCGCCGCGCGGCGGGCGGGGATCGGCGTCGTCGGGGTGAGCGAGACCCTGCCGCCCCACCTGACCTTCCAGCAGTGGCAGCTGGGTCAGGCCCGCGCCCTCGCCTCCGCCCTCGCACGATGAGCGTCGTCTCCGCAGAGGGCCTCGCGCTCCGGTTCGGCGAGCGCACGCTGTTCGAGGACCTGAGCTTCGACCTCGAGCGCGGCGAGCTCCTCGCCGTCCTCGGGCCGAACGGAACCGGGAAGACGTCGCTCGTCCGGATCCTGCTCGGGCTCCTCCCCCCCACCGCCGGCCGGGTCTCGATCGACAGCTGCCCGCCGCGCGAGCGCTGCGGGCGGATCGGCTACGTGCCGCAGCAGCGCGTCTTCGACCGCGACACCTCGCTGCGCGGCCGCGACCTCGTCCGCCTGGGGGTCGACGGCCACCGCTGGGGCTTCGGGCGCCTGAGCGCCGCCGATCGCCAGCGGGTCGAGCGGGCGCTCGCCCAGGTCGGGGCGACAGGTTATGCGGACGCGCCGCTCGGGCGGCTCTCGGGCGGCGAGCAGCAGCGGCTGCGCGTCGCCCAGGCGCTCGCCTCCGATCCCGTGCTCCTGCTGGCGGACGAGCCGCTCCTCTCGCTCGACCTCGCCCACCAGCGCGGCGTCGTCGACCTGCTCGACGCGCGCCGGCGCAGCGCGGGCACGCCCGTCGTCTTCGTCACGCACGACGTCAACCCCGTCCTGCACAACGTCGACCGCGTGCTGTACCTGGCCCCGGGCAGGTGGGCGATCGGCACTCCGGACGAGGTGCTGACCTCGGACACGCTCTCGCGCCTCTACGACACCGACGTGGACGTCCTCCGCGTTCGCGGCCGCGTCGTCGTGGTCGGCACGCCTGACGACCAGCACGTCCACCACGTCGAGGACGGACACGAGCACTGATGTTCACGCAGCTCCTCGCCGAGCACTTCGTCCACACGGCCCTCTGGGCGGGAGCCGTCGTCGCCGTCGTCTCGGGCGCGATCGGCGTCTTCGTCGTCACCCGCGGCATGAGCTTCGCCGTGCACGCGATCTCGGAGCTCGGCTTCACCGGCGCGGCCGGCGCACTCGTGGTCGGCCTCGACCCCGTGCTCGGGATGCTCGGCGGCTCGCTCGTCGTCGGCCTCGTCCTCGGCCTCCTCTCCCTGCGTGGACGCGAACGGGACAGCTCGATCGGCGCCGTGCTCGCCTTCGGCCTCGGCGTCGGCGTCCTCTTCCTCTCCCTCTACCAGGGCTACGCGACCGAGGCCACGAACCTGCTCTTCGGCAGCATCGTCGGCGTCTCGGACGGGCAGCTCCGCGACCTCGCGATCGTCGCGGCGATCGTCGTCGCCGGGATCGCGATCCTCTACCGGCCACTCCTCTTCTCGAGCGTCGATCCCGAGATCGCGGCCGCGCGCGGCGTGCCGGTGCGCACGCTCTCGGTGGCGATCTTCCTCCTGCTCGCGCTGACGACGGCCGAGGCGATCCAGGTCGTCGGCGTCCTGCTCGTGCTCACCCTCGTGATCACACCCGCGGCGGCGGCGCAGCGGCTGACCGGGAGGCCGACGCTCATGCTCGTGCTCAGCATCGCGATCGCCCTCGTCTCGACGGAGGGCGGCATCCTGCTCTCACTCGCGAAGCCGTGGCCGACGAGCTTCTTCATCAGCGCGCTCTCGTTCGCCGCCTATCTCGGCGCGCGGCTCCTCGACTGGAGCCGCGGACGTCTGCCGCGCTCAGAACCGCTTCAGCTCGAGCCCACCACGCCGCAGGTGCGCAGTTAGGTAACGGACGCCCTCGGGCCCGGCGACGAGCCGGCGTGCGACGCCCTTCTCGACAACGAGCGCCGCGCCCTCGCGTAGCTCACGTGGCTCGCCGTCGACATCGAGAACCGCTGCGCCGGCAAGGACGACGTAGAGGACGTCACGGTGCGCGTTCACGTGCTCGGCGGGGCCTTCGCCCGGCGGCCAGACGAGCAGGGTCGCGTTCAGGTCTTCGCTCGCCGCGCCCCAGACCGGCCCGCGGGGCTCCGGCTGCTCGTCGCGCGGCGCCAGCCGGATCGCGCCGAGCTCCGCGTCCGGAACGTGCTCCTGGACGAGCTCGAAGACGGTCCGCTCCTCGAGCCGGATGTGCTCGTCGAGAAGTGCACCGAGCTCCCCGAGCGTCTCGGCCGAGGGATCCGCGCGGAGGCTCCGGGCGAGGGCGCGTATCCGCTGATGCTGGACGAGCACCCGCTCGAGCTCCGGCGGCTGGAGCGAGAGGAGCGGGAAGACGAGCTCCTCCTCCTCGCGGAGATGGCGGACGACGTGGAGGCCGAAGTGACGCAGGAAGCGGGTAGCCGCCGCACGCCGCGCCTCCGCGTCCTCGTCGGCAGACCGCCGGAGGTCCCGGGCGCGCACCAGCGTCGCATGGTGGTCGTGCGAGAGCGGAACGAGCGCTGGGTGCCGCTTCACGACTCTCGAGCTAGTGCCGCAGCGCCCCGAGCTGCCGGCGCGTCACGCGGAGCTGCGTATGGGTCGAGGTGAGCGTCCCGTCGGTTCCGACGGCGACCTTGTAGCGGCCGGGCCGCATGCGAAGCGGGGTGTGGAACGCGCCCTGCCCGGTCAGCCGCGGCCGTGAGACGAGCCTCCAGTCGCGGCCCACGCGGCGCCAGACCGTGACCGGGGCGCTCGTCCGCGGGACGACGCTGCCCGCCAGCAGCCTCGGCCCGAGGAGCCGGACCTGCAGTCGCGGAGCGACGGCGACCGAGACGCTCGTCCCGCTCGCCCCGGTCGTGCCGCGCAGCACGAGCCGGAAGCGGGTGTTCGCCCGGGGCGCAACCTGGAGGTGCGCGACGCCTCCCTGCACGTGCCGCACCGTCCGCCACCAGCCGTGGGCGTTCTGCTGCTGGAGGACGGCGTCCTTCGCGCCGGCCGTGTGCGCGACCACGTCCACGCGGCTGCCGTAGAGGACGCGCGTCCGGCTCGTCCGGAGGCTCAGCCGGCCGATCGAGAACCACGTCGAGCGGAGGTGCAGGGCGCGCTCCACCTGCTCGCCGCTGCGCGTCGCGACGGCGCCGGACGCGAGCCGGAAGAGGACCGACTCGGCGCGCCAGCTCGAATCCCGCCGCACCCGGACCGACTCGACGGTGCCGTCGAGGCCGAGCCGCGACGCGAGCACCGAGGGAGAGAGCCCGAGCGGTCCCCAGGTGTGGTTCGGGGAGTAGACGTCGTACGGATCCGGCACCGACCGGAGGTACGGAATGGGCGACGAGCCCGGCCAGGCGTCCTGCACGGCCTCGGTCCGGCCGCCCGAGCTCGAGGAGTAGTACGTGCGCGCGACCTCTCCGTCCCACATCAGCACCTTGCCGCGCGTCGCGTAGACGGCCCTGTCGGAGCGCGGGCGCTCCGCCGCGACGCCGCCGTAGACCTGGTCGCGCGTGTCGGGGAGGAGGTCGTACGGCCTGTCCGGCCGCAGCTCCGAGACGGCGTACGAGCGGGCGGCGACCGCCTGCGCCTCGAGCTCGGCGAGCGGCCAGCGCGAGGGCGACTCGCTCGGGACGACTCCGCGCACGTACGTGTCGAGCCGGAGCCCGTTGACGACGGCGAGGCTCCTCCCGTTGCTGCGGACGACGAGAGTGCCGTGGTAGGCGCGCCCGTCGAGGGTCAGCGGAGCCTTGCGGCAGGCGAAGACCGCGACGCGGCCGAGCGAGCGGCCGCCTCCGTGGGCGCGCACGGGCAGGACGAGCCGCGGCCCCACGCCGTAGCGTCCCGCCGGCAGTCGCGTGAAGTGCCTTCCGTTGCCGACCTTGAGCGCGGCGGCGCAACCGATCGTCGCGATCTTCGCGTTCTGCACGAGGAGGACCCGGACGTACGGCTCGCCCGCATGCCCGAGCCCGGTGCCCGGGTAGTAGTGGCGGAGGATGTGGCGGTAGCTCCAGCCGTGCCGCGCGTAGCCGTACGCGCCCCACTGGCTCATGCCGACGCCGTGCCCCCAGCCGTGCCCGGTGACGACGAGCGCGGTTCCCGCGCCCGCGGGAGCGGCCGCAACGGCGACAGCCGCGAGCAACACTGCCAAGGCAACCCCCGACCTCATCGGCACGGCGACGCCGTTCCACCTCCCGGGCACGTCAAACGGGGAAGGGTAGTCGACGGGTCAGGCCGCGACGGCGCGCATGTTCGCCTCGAGGTGCTCGACCTTCGACGTCCCCGGAATCGGCAGCATGACCGGCGACCGGGCGAGCAGCCAGCGCAGCTCGGCGGCCGGGTCGCCGAGCGCCTCGCCGAGAGGGTTCCACGGCATGAACCCGATGCCGTCCGCCTCGCACGCCTCGAGCACCTCCTCCGAGGTGCGCAGGCCGCGGTTGTACTCGTTCTGGACGGACGCGACCGCCGTCACGGCCTGAGCCGTACGGAGTTGGCCGACGGAGACGTTCGAGAGCCCGACGAGCCGGATCTTCCCCTCCTGCCGCAGCTCCTCGAGAGCGCCGATCGACTCGGCGAGCGGCACCTCCGGGTCGTCGCGGTGAAGCTGGTACAGGTCGATCCGCTCGAGCCGCAGGCGGCGCAGGCTCTCTTCGCACGCGCGGCGCAGGCGCTCGGGCCGCGCGTCGCGGATCCGGTCCTGGAAGCCGGTGCCGAGGCCGCCCTTCGTCGCGATGACGAGGTCGTCCGGGTACGGGTGGAGCGCTTCGGCGATCAGTTCCTCGCTACGACCGGCGCCGTAGACGTCCGCCGTGTCGATCAGGGTGACGCCGAACTCGAGCGCCCGGCGCAGGACGCGCCTGCCTTCCTCCGCGTCATCGACGATGTGCAGCGCGCCGAAGCCGAGGCGGCGCACCTCGAGCACTCCCCCGAGGAGGAAGGTCGGGTTCACCGGCCGAGCCTAGACTCTCGCGGGATGCGCCGCGTGCTCGTCGCCAACCGGGGAGAGATCGCCATTCGCGTCTTCCGCGCCTGCCGCGAGGAGGGCCTGGAGACGGTCGCCGTGGCCGCGCCCGACGACCGCCGCGCGCTGCACGCGGAGTCGGCCGACGCGCTCGCCGAGATCTCCTCGTACCTCGACCCTGCCGAGCACGTCCGCGCGGCGCTCCAGGCGGGGGCCGACGCCGTCCACCCCGGCTACGGCTTCCTCGCCGAGAGCGCGGAGTTCGCGGAGGCGGTGCTCGAGGCGGGCCTGACCTGGATCGGGCCGCCGCCGGCGGCGCTGCGCGCGGGCGGCGACAAGCTCGCGGCGAAGGAGACGGCCCGGGCCGCGGGCGTCCCCGTCCTGCCGAGCGGAGCGCCTGAGGAGCTCGGCTTCCCGCTACTCGTCAAGGCTGCGGCGGGCGGCGGCGGGCGCGGCATGCGCGTCGTGCGCACGCCCGAGGAGCTCGAGGAGTCGCTCGCGGCCGCACGGCGCGAGGCGGCGGCGGCGTTCGGCGACGAGACGATCTTCTGCGAGCGCTATCTCGAGCGGCCGCGACACGTCGAGATCCAGATCCTCGCCGACCGGCACGGCAACGTCGCCGCGCTCGGGGAGCGCGACTGCTCGATCCAGCGCCGCCACCAGAAGGTGCTCGAGGAGAGCCCGTCGCCCGCACTCGACCCGGAGCTGCGGACCCGGATGAGCGACGCCGCGGTCTCGTTCGCGCGCGCGATCGGCTACGAGAGCGCCGGCACCGCCGAGTTCGTGCTCGACGGTCGCGACTTCTGGTTCCTCGAGCTCAACGCGCGGATCCAGGTCGAGCACCCCGTCACCGAGCTCGTCACGGGCGTCGACATCGTGCACGAGCAGCTGCGCATCGCGTCCGGAGAGGCCCTGTCCAAGCAAGTAACAGACTGTCACTTGCGGGGGCATGCGGTCGAGGTGCGGCTGTACGCCGAGGATCCGCGGACGTTCCTCCCCCAGGCAGGCAGGCTCGAGCGGCTGCGGCTGCCGGAGGGGATCCGCGTCGACTCCGGCGTCCGCGAGGGGGACGAGATCGGTACGGCCTACGACCCGATGATCGCGAAGCTCGTCGCCGCCGGCGACACGCGGGAGGAGGCACTCGATCGGCTGGCGCAGGCGCTGCGCGAGACGGAGGTCGGCGGCGTGACGACGAACCTCCCCTTCCTCCGCTGGCTCGTCTCGCACCCGCTCGTCCGCGCCGGCCGCGTCACGACCGCCTTCCTCGCCGAGCAGCCGCCCCTGTCGGAGCCGCCGGCAGCCGCTCCCGCACGCGCGTGGGGGGATGCGTGGCGCCTCAACCTCCCGGCACCACCGCCGCGCCCGGCGCCCGACCTGGAGGCCGCAGCGGGCGGCCAGGCGACCGGCGCGCACGAGCAGTCGAGCGTCACGGCTCCGATGCCCGGAACCGTGATCCGTGTCCTCGTCGAGCCCGGCGCCGAGGTCGCGGCACGGCAGCCGCTCGTCGTGCTCGAGGCGATGAAGATGGAGACGCCGCTCGTCTCGCCCTACGACGCCACCGTCCGGGCGGTCCATGTGGCGGAGGGAGATCGCGTCGCGCGCGGCGCGGTTCTCGTCGAGCTCGACGAGTGACCGGTGTCGCACTCGTAGCCGACCCGGGCGAGTTCCTGCGCGAGGCAGGGCCGCTGCTGCTCGCGGACGAGGCGCGGCACAACCTCATCCTCGGCATCGCCGGCAACATCCGCGACGGCCTCTACGAGGAGCACCGGCTCTGGCTCGTGCGCGAGAGCGGCCGCCCGGCGGCGGTGGCCCTCCGAACGCCGCCGTTCAACCTGATCCTCGCCCGGCCGGCTTCGGCTGCGGCGCTCGCTGCGCTCGCAGACGGGCTCGGGAGTGAGTCGCTGCCCGGCGTGACGGGGGCCGTCCCCGAGGTGGAGCAGTTCGCGGAGCTCTACGCCGCCCGCGCCGGGCGCCGGCCGCGCCGGCCGCGCCGGACGATGGGTCAGGGCATCTACGCGCTCGACGACGTCGTGCCGCCGCCGGTGCCGCCGGGCGGCCTGCGCGTTGCGGGCGAGGACGACCGGGAGCTCGTCCTCCGCTGGTTCCGAGCGTTCGCCGACGAGGCGGTCCACAAGGGCAGCCCCGGTCGCGACCGCGCAGAGCAGGCTGCCGACCAGCGCCTCTCGTCGGCTTCAGCCGGGATCCTGCTCTGGGAGGAAGGCGGCGAGGCCGTCTCGCTCGCCGGCTGGGGCGGCCCGACGCCGAACGGGATTCGCATCGGGCCTGTCTACACGCCGCCGGAGCTCCGCGGCCGCGGCTACGCGACGGCGCTCACCGCCGAGCTCTCGCAGCGGCTGCTCGACGGCCGCCTCTTCGAGGGCGGCCGCCGCTTCTGCTTCCTCTACGCCGACCTCGCGAACCCGACCTCGACCGCGATCTACGAACGCATCGGCTACCACCGCATCGCCGAGTCGGCCGAGATCTCCTTCGAGTAGCTCGCGACGGATGGCTGCCCCGACCCCGCGCGGCGGCCCAAACAGCACTTACAGCACGAGGGCCGGGAGACCACGCTCTCCCGGCCCGAGTTCCTTGATCCCAGCGAGCGAGAGCGAAGCTCTCGCGAGCTAGAAGAGCTTTTGCAGCTTCATGGCGGCGCCCATGTCGCCCTTGAGCTTGAGCTTGCCGGTCATGTAGGCGCTCGTCGGGTTCTGCTCGCCCGCGATGATCTTCTCGAAGACCTCCTGCGAGGTGCTGATCGTGGCGTCGGCGTCCTCGAGGCCCTCGTCGACCGTGACGTTGCCATCCGTGACCTTGACCGTCCACTGCCCCGCGCCGTCGATGTCGAAGGCGTAGGAGTTGTTCATCCCGGCCGTCTTCGTCATGTCGGCGCGGGAGGGAAGCGACTCGAAGAACTCCTGCACGCTGGCTGCCATCTGTCTCGCTCCTTCTCGGGTTCTCGCAGCCGAGTCTACGCCGCGATCGTCGGTACACGCGTCTCTGAGTCATGGCCACTTCCCGACGGCGTCTCGCCGCCCGTGGCGGCGTCCTCGGTCGCCTCGATAGGAGCCGCTGTCGGGACTCCCTGCGTCCTTGCCACGAACGACGATCCGCGCGCCGGTTCAGCAACCAGACTCACAGAAGCTGTACTAGCATCGCGCCGGCATGACGAACGTGGAGATCGCGCTCCCGGGTCAGGCAGAAGCGGATGCGATCGCGCTGCCGATCGCTGCAAGCGCCGCCGGCACAGCCGGCGACGCGCGGCGAACAACGGGGTCGTCGCCGCTCGGCGGCGAGGGCGCCCGGATCGTCGAGGAGAAGCTCGGCGGCCGGCTGGCGCGCCTGGTCGAGACCGGTGACCTGCGCGGCGACCGCGGCGAGACCGTCCTCCTCCATCTCGACGGCGAGCTCCAGGCGCCGCGCCTCGTGGCCGCGGGGGTCGGCGAGCGCGACAAGGTCGACGCCGACGCACTACGGACGGCGGGAGCAGCGACGGCGCAGGCCCTCTCCCGCGTCGGCGGAACGCTCGTCTGGCTGCTGGACGAGTCGCTGCCCGTGCCGCTGCCGCAGCAGGCGGCGGCGCTCGTCGAGGGCACGATCCTCGGCGGATACTCGCCCGGCCGCTGGAAGGCGAAGGACGAGGCGCGGGCGCCGGCGACGATCGTCGTCGGGCACGAGGACGAGCCGGAGCTGCGGGAGGCGGTCGAGCGCGCCGCACTCGTCGCGGAGCGGGCGAACCGGGCCCGCGACCTGCAGAACATGCCGCCGAACGAGCTGACCCCGAAGCGCTCGCAGAGCAGGCACGCGAGCTGGCCGCCGAGCACGAGCACCTCACCGTCGAGGCGCTCGGGCCGGACGAGATCGCGAGCTCGGGATGGGCGCCCTCCTCGCCGTCGGCCGGGCAGCCGCAACGAGCCGCGCCTCGTCGTCCTCCGCTACGAGCCGCCCAACCCCGCCGACGGCGACCTCCTGCTCGGGATCGTCGGCAAGTCGATCACCTTCGACGCCGGCGGCATCTCGATCAAGCCGTCCCGCGGCATGGAGGACATGAAGGGCGACATGTCGGGCGGCGCCGGCACGCTGCACGGGATCGGGGCGCTCGCCGCGCTCGGCACTCCCGTCCGCGCGATCGCCGTCCTCGCCGCGGCCGAGAACCTCCCGGGCGGCGGCGCCTTCCGCCCCGGCGACATCCTCCACGCGGCGAACGGCAAGACGATCGAGATCATCAACACCGACGCCGAGGGACGGCTCGTGCTCGCGGACGCGCTCTGGTACGTCCGCCGCGAGGGAGCGACGCACGTGCTCGACCTCGCGACGCTCACCGGGGCGATGGTGCTCGCGCTCGGCGACCTCTACTCCGGCGTCTTCGCGAACGACGACGACTGGCGTGACCGGATCGTGGAGGCCGGCCGGCGCAGCGGCGACCTCGTCTGGCCGTTCCCGCTCCACCCGCGCTTCCGGCGCTACATCGACTCCGCCTACGCGGACCTGAAGAACGGCTCGACGCTGCGCCAGGCCGGGCCGGCGCTCGCGGCCGAGTTCCTGCACGAGTTCGCCGGCGACGGCCCCTGGGCGCACGTGGACATGGCCGGGCCGGCGTTCCTCGACCGAAGCCGCGGCGACTACCTGCGCTCGCCGGGCGGCACAGGCTGGGGCGTCCGCCTCATCGCCGAGCTCGGGCAGATGCTCGCGTGAACTTCGAGCTCAGCGAAGAGCAGGAGCTGATCCGGCGACACCGTTCGCGAGTTCGCCGAGACGAGGGTCGCGCCGGTCGCCGAGGAGCTCGACCGCGAGGCGCGCTTCCCGTACGAGATCGTCGCCGAGCTCGCCGAGCTGGGACTGATGGGCATGCCGATGCCCGAGGAGTACGGCGGCGCCGGCGGCGACACCGTCTCCTACGCGATCGCGGTCGAGGAGCTGACGCGGATCGACTCGTCCGTCGCGATCACCGTCGCCGCCCACACCTCTCTCGGCACGATGCCGATCTCCTCTTCGGCAGCGACGAGCAGAAGCAGGAGTGGCTGCCGCGGCTCGCTTCCGGCGAGGGCCTCGCCGCGTTCGGCCTCACCGAGCCGGACGCGGGCTCCGACGCGGGCGCGACGCGGACGACGCGCCGAGCTGCGCGACGGGCAGTGGGTGATCGACGGCTCGAAGATCTTCATCACGAACGCCGGCACCGAGATCACCGCCTGCGTCACGATCACCGCGCTGACGGGAGACGGCGAGATCTCGAACCTCATCGTCCCGAACGGGACGCCCGGCTACGAGATCTCGGGGCCGATGCACAAGCTCGGCTGGCACGCCTCGGACACGCGCGAGCTCGTCCTTCCGGGGCTGCGCCGTGCCGGAGGGGAACCTGCTCGGCGAGCGCGGGCACGGCTTCCACCAGTTCCTGCAGATCCTCGACGGCGGGCGGATCTCGGTCGCGGCGATGGGAGTCGGTCTCGCCCAGGGCGCCTACGACCTCGCGCTCGGGTACGCGCGCGAGCGGCAGCAGTTCGGGAAGCCGATCGCGAAGTTCCAGGCGATCCAGTTCCAGCTCGCCGACATGGCGACCGAGATCGAGGCGGGCCGCCAACTCGTGCACCGCGCCGCCTGGCTCAAGGATCAGGGGAAGCCGTTCGCGCTCGCCGCGGCGCAGGCGAAGCTCTACACGGGCCTCCTCTCGAACCGGGCCGTCAACTCAGCGCTCCAGATCCACGGCGGCTACGGCTTCATGGAGGAGTTCGCGATCTCGCGCCTCTACCGCGACCAGAAGATCCTCGAGATCGGCGAAGGCACGAACGAGGTGCAGCGCATGGTGATCGCGAAGCACCTCGGCCTCTGAGCCCCGGAACAGCCGATCCTAGGCACAATCGAGACCGTGGCTCCGGTGGTCGTCGCCGCGCTCGCAGCGCTCCTCTTCGCCCAGGCCGTCGTCCGGCTGCGACGCCGGGGCCGCGCCGACCTCGCCGGCTGGGACCGCGTCGCGCTGTTCGCGGCCGGCCTCGCCGTCACCGTCTTCGCGCTCGTGGGACCGCTCGACCGGATCGCGGACGACGACCTCCTCTCCGCCCACATGGGCCAGCACGTCCTGATCGGTGACCTCGGGCCCGCGCTGATGGTCACGGCCGCCAGGGGCCACTGCTCGTCTTCCTCCTGCCCGCCGCGGTGCTCGCGCCGCTCGCGCGCAGCCGCCGCGTCCGGGGAACCCTGAGCACACTGCTGCAGCCGCGCGTCGCCTTCGGCCTCTGGGCGGCCAACATCGCGATCTGGCACGTCCCGTACGTCTACGACCTCGCGCTCGCGCACCAGAACCTCCACGACTTCGAGCACGTCTGCTGGATCGTGTTCGGGACGCTCCTGTGGACGCTGCTCGTCGACCCGGGCTCGCACCGGCGGCTGACCGTCGGCGGCCGGGTGGCGCTCGCGGCCGCGATGTTCGCGGCGGGCCTGATCCTGAGCGACGTGCTCGTCTTCTCCTTCACGCCGCTCTACCCCTGGTACCACGGGGCTTACGGGATCTCGGCGCTCACCGACCAGCAGCTCTCCGGGATCGTGATGATGGTCGAGCAGCTCGCGACGCTCGGCACCTGCGTTCTGCTGCTCCTGCTCCCGCGCCGCAGCCGCCCGGCGCGAGGCTCGCCGCGTCGCACGACGTGAGCCCGGCTCCGACCTGTTCAGCTTCGAGCCGTTCTTCCTCGTCGTGTCGGCGCTCGCCGGTGTCCTCTACTGGCGAGCGCTCCGGCACGAGGAGCCGCCGTGGTGGCGGCTCACCGCCTTCGGCGCGGGCCTCTTCCTCGTCGCCGCCTCGCTGAACTCGCCGCTCGAGACGATCGCCGACCACTACCTCCTGCTCATCCACCTGCTCCAGAACGCGCTCATCGCGGACGTCGCTCCGCTCCTCGTCGTGCTGGGCCTGACGCCGCGGATGCGCCGGGCGCTCGGACGCCTCGGGCCGGACCGGCTGCGGCTGCGCTGGATCCTGCCGATCTGGCTCGCCGCCTGGTACGGCACGCACCTCGCCTTCTTCTACGACTGGGCGCTGCGGACCGGCTGGGGGCTGAACATCGAGCACGCGATCCTCATCGCCGCCGGCCTCCTGTTCTGGTGGCCGATCGTGAGCGGGCGGCTCGTGCCGGCGTCCGGCCTCGCGTACCTCGCGGTCGCCTTCGTCGGCTCCTCCTTTCTCGGCCTCGCCTACATCTTCTCGAGCAGCCCCTTCTACTCGTTCTACGAGCAGGCGCCGCGACTCTGGGGGCTTTCACCGGTGAGCGACCAGAACCTCGGCGGGATCCTCATGAACGCAGAGCAGACGCTCGTTTTCCTGATCACGATCGGGTGGTTCGTGGTGCGGCTGCTCGACGAGGAGCATGCCCGGGGCGAGGCGCGGGCGCGCGAGCCGGTCACTCTTCCGGATTCGTAGCCCGCAGGCCCGCTGGTACCTTCGCCCGATGCTGTTCAGGCAGTTCCTCGACGACGACCTCGGCTGCGCCTCGTACCTCGTCGGCGACGAGCAGGCGGGAGTCGCGGTCGTGGTCGATCCGCCGTACGCGATCGAGCCGGTGCTCGAGGAGGCGGAGCGGCGCGGCGTCCGCCTCGTCGGCGTCCTCGAGACGCACACACACGCCGACCACGTCTCCGGGCACGGCCGGCTCGCACTCGAGCACGGCATCCCGGCCCGCGTCCACTCGGCGGCCGGCGCTGCTTTCGAGCACGCGCCGCTCGAAGACGGCACCGAGGTGGAGGTCGGCGACGTCGTCCTGCGGACGATCCACACGCCCGGCCACCGGCCGGAGCACTGCTGCTTCGCCGTGATCGACCGATCCCGCGGCGAGGAGCCGTGGCTCGTCCTGACCGGAGACTCGCTCTTCGTCGGCGACGCCGGGCGGCCCGACCTCGCCGTCGAGGCGCGGGAAGGCGCCGAGGGCCTGTTCCACAGCCTCCACCGCCTCGTGGAGCTCGGTGACGGCGTCGAGGTCTTCCCCGGCCACGTCGCCGGCTCGCTCTGCGGTGCGGCGATGAGCTCGAAGGCGTCGACGACGATCGGCTTCGAGCGGCGCTTCAACCCGGCGCTGCGGGGTGAGCTGGACGACTTCCTCTCGCTGGCGCTGGGGCCACAGCCGCCGCGGCCGCCGAACATGGAGCGGATCGTGGAGCTCAACCGCGGCGAGTTCCTCGGCGCGCAGCCGCCGCTCGAGCGTCTCGACTCGGCGCCGGTGGAAGCCGTCGTGCTCGACGTACGTCCGACCGAGGAGTTCGGGGCGGGCCACGTCCCGGGCGCCGTCGGCATTCCGGTCTCGGGCTCGAGCTTCGCCACGAAGGCCGCCTTCGTCCTGCCCGAGCGGCCGCTCGTTCTCCATGCCCGCGACGAGGCGGAGGCCCGACGGGCGGCGCGGGCGTTGCATGCGGTGGGCCTGTTCGGGATCGCCGGCTGGCAGCAGGGCGGCGGCGAGGAGACACTGGAGCCCGTCTCGCTCGAGGAGCTCGAGCGGCTGCTCGCCGACGACGCGATCGAGCTGCTCGACGTGCGGGAGGAGGACGAGCGGGAAGACGGCTACATCCCCGGCTCGAGGAGCCTCCCGTACCGGGCGGTTCGCGCTGCCGCCGAGGGCGGCCTGCTCGACGGCCGACCGGTCGTGACGATCTGCGAGAGCGGCCCGCGCGCGGCGGTCGCTGCGAGCGTGCTGCAGGCGGCGGGAGTCGCGGCGCGACCGGTGCTCGAGGGAGGCATCTCGTCCTGGGACGCCAAGACGACGAGCCTCCGCCGGTGAGCGTGCGCCTCAGGGCGATGCGGGACGACGAGTTCGTCACCTGGCTGCCACGGCTGCGCGGCAGCTATGCCGAGGACATGGTGCGAAACGGCGGGCTCTCGCCGGAGGGGGCTGAGGCGAAGGCAGCCGAGGACACCGAGCGACTGTTTCCCGGCGAGCGTCCGTCGGCGGAGCAAGCCGTCTACGTCATCGAGGCGGAGGGGCAGCCGGTCGGCGCCCTGTGGCTGGCGGAGCGCGACGATGCGCTGCAGCGCTGCGTGTTCGTCTACGAGCTCTGGGTGGACGAGGCCCATCGCGGCCGTGGCTACGGCAAGGAGGCCATGCTCCTCGCCGAGGACGAGGCACGGCGGCGGGGCTTCGACCGGGTCGCGCTCAACGTCTTCGGCGGGAACACGGTCGCGCGCGGGCTCTACCGGTCGCTCGGCTACGAGGAAGACGCCGTTGCGATGAGCAAGCGCCTCTAGCCTCGCTTCAGCGGTCGCCGGCTCGCGCCCCGACCTGTCCCGCCAGGACACGTCCGGTGTCTGACACCGGACGTGTCGGTATCGGACAGGTCGGCGGGCGGGATCAGGCCACGACCCAGCTCACGAGCGGGATCTCGATCTCGTCCGCGCTCAGCCCTCCGTGCTGGCCGTGGAACCGTTGTTCGAAGCGGCCCGGCTCGAACCACCACGCGGCCTCGCCCTCGTGCGGCAGCACCACGAGGTTCGCGAGCCGCGCACGCAGCGCCTCGGAGACCGACGCACCGAACAGGCCCGCCTCGACGAGCGACTCCACGCGCTCGACGTCCGCCCTGCCCGCGAGCCTCCTCCCCAGCTCGGCGACCACCTCGTCGAGCCGCTCCGCCAACACGTGCAGGAACAGGTCGCGGGCCGACCCGGCCGGAGCGAGCGGGAGGCCGTCCGCGCCGAGCGCCAGGTGCCCCGCGAGCTCCGGCCACACGACATTCACGTAGGACGTCCGCTCGGGCGAGATCGCGGCCATGCCGTGGTCGGCCGTGAGAAGGACGAGCGTCCCCTCCGGCCACGGGGCAGCCGCAATCTCGGAGAGCGTCGCGTCCACCAGCCCGTCGACCGCCGCGGCGCCCGGCCCCTCGTAGTGCATGAGCCCGTCGAGCGCCGGCAGGTGGATCATCCCGTAGCCCCGCTCCTCGCCGGCGAGCGCGTCCGCCAGCAGCCGCAGGCCGTCCTCCGACGAGCGGTAGCCGTGGGCCGTCGCGCCCGCGCCCAGCCGCCGGTTCGGCGTCGAGAACGCGTACTCGGCCGGGTTCACGACGTGACACGGCACCTCGAGCCGCTCGTAGAGCGTCGGGAACGGGAACACGTCGGCCGGGTCGAGCCCCGCCGCGAGCAGCGTGTCCCGCTCCCGGTCGCCGGCGAAGGAGAACCAGAGCGGCGTGATCAGCCGGTCCAGCCGCGGCTCGTACAGGTTCCACTCGTAGAGCCCGTGCTCGCCGACGGGCAGTCCGGTCTGGAGCGTCGTCGTGTGGACGGTCGTCGTCGAGGGAAACTGGCTCCTCCAGCGCTCGGCGGTGGCGTCCCGGAAGAGCGCATGCCCGGAATGCCGCTCGCAGAAGCGCCACCCGAACGCGTCGAAGTAGACGAGCGCCACCCGCGCGTGCTCCCGCAGCGACTCCTCCACGAGCCCGGGCAGGTCGGCGAAGGACCGCAAGCTCAGTCGAGCCGCTCGACCGGGTAGCCCCACTCGCGCATCTGGGCGAGGAGCTGCTCGCAGTGGGCGGGATCGCGCGTGAGCAGCGTCAGCTCGACCCCGGTGTGGCCGACGGGAACGCCGGCCGCCTCGCGCTGATGCTTCACCTCGACGACGTTCACCCGCTCGCCCGCGAGCAGGTCGAGCAGCCTGGCGAGCTGGCCGGGCCGGTCGAGCACGCGCGTGCGCAGCACGAGGTAGCGGCCGCTCAACGCGAGGCCGCGACGCATCACCTGCACCATCATCGAGGCGTCGATGTTGCCCCCGGAGAGGACGGCGAGCGCGGGGCCCGAGCCGCCGACGAGGCCGGCGAGGATCGCGGCGACTCCGACCGCTCCCGCCCCCTCGACGACGAGCTTCGTCCGTTCGGCGAGGAGGACGATCGCCTCGGCGATCTGCTCGTCGTCGACCGCGACCATGTCGTCGAGGGTCTCGCCGAGGATCGCCATGGCCAGCTCGCCCGGCTTCTTCACCGCGATCCCGTCGGCGATCGTGTGCCCGAGCCGCCGGGCAGCGTCCCGGCGGCCTGGACGCCGACGAGGCGCAGGCCGGGCCGCACCGCCCGCAGGGCGAGCGTGATCCCGGCGGCGAGCCCGCCGCCGCCGATCGGGACGACGATCGTCCCGAGCTCCTCGTCCTGCTCGGCGAGCTCGAGCCCGATCGTCCCCTGGCCCGCGATGACGTGCGGATCCTCGAAGGGATGGACGAGGGAGGCTCCCGTCTGCTCGACGTATGCGTGGGCGGCCGCGAGCGACTCCTCGAGCGCCGGGCCGGTCAGCTCGACGTCGGCGCCGTAGCTGCGTGTCGCGTCGACCTTCGCCATCGGCGAGTCCTGCGGCATGAAGATCCGCGCCTGCGCGCCGAGCTCGCGCGCCGCCCACGCCACGGCCTGCCCGTGGTTGCCGGCGCTCGCCGCGACGAAGCCGCCGGCGCGCTCCTCGGCCGCGAGGCCGGAGAGCTTTGCGTAGGCGCCGCGGATCTTGAACGAGCCCGTCCTCTGGAGGTTCTCCGCCTTCAGGTGCACCGGCCGGCCGACGAGCCGCGAGAACGTCTCCGAGGAGAAGACCGGCGTGACGCGCGCGACCCCGGCGAGCCGCTCGCGCGCGCGCTCGATCTCAGCGAGCCCTGGTGCCGCTGCCGTCGCCATCGTGGATCCGGAACACCTTCTCGAGTATCTCGCGCACCGCCGTCAGGGGGTCGAGTTCCCGCGCCTGCACCTCCGCCAGCAGCCGCCGCAGCTCGGGATCGTCGGCGACCGCCTGCTCGAGATGGCGGCCTGCCCGGCTCGCGGCTACCGCGAACACCTCGCGGGCGAGGTTCGTACGCCGTCGCTCGTCGAGCCGGCCGCTCTGCTCGAGGAAGGCGCGATGCTCGGAGATCCTCTCCCACAACTCCGGGACGTGCTCGCCGCGCACGGCCTCGGTGAGGACGATCGGCGGGTTCCAGTCGCGGCTGCGGTCGAGCGCGAGGATCGAGCGCACACCGTTGAGCATCGTCCTCGCCGCCGGGTGGTCCATCTTGTTGATCGCGATCACGTCCGGGATCTCCATGATCCCCGCCTTGAGCGCCTGCACCGCGTCGCCGGAGCCCGGCATGAGGACGAGGAGGATGGTGTCGGCGATGCCGATGATCTCGACCTCGCTCTGCCCCGCGCCGACGGTCTCGAGGAACACGAGTTCCTTTCCCGCCGCGTCGAGGACGAGCAGCGCCTGGAGCGTCGCCTCGGCGAGCCCGCCGAGATGGCCGCGCGTCCCCATCGAGCGGATGAAGACCTCGGGGTCGAGGAAGTGGTCGCTGAGCCGGATCCGGTCGCCGAGCAGTGCGCCTTGCGAGAACGGGCTCGACGGGTCGACCGAGACGACACCGACCGACGTGTCTCGCTCGCGGACGTGCCGGACGAGCGCCGAGACGAGGCTCGACTTGCCGACGCCCGGCGGCCCGGTGACGCCGACCGAGTAGGCGGAGCCGGTGTCCGCGTAGAGGTCGGCGACGACGCCGTACGCAAGCGGGTCGCCGTCCTCGACGAGGGAGATCGCGCGGGCGAGCGCGCGGCGGTCGCCGGCGCGGACGGCGGCGGCGAGATCCTCCCGTGTCCAGTCGCGGCGGGCCGGCACCGCGAGGACTGTAGTGGAAGCGATCGCCGGAGTCGCCGAGATGCCCGGGGGCCTACGGCCGGTGGCAGCCACCATCACAAACAGTCACGCCATAGAGGACAAACGGCGAGACAGAGCGGCGGACTCCGTTACGAAGACGTGCAGTGGCTGCCACCGGCCGTCCGAACGTCGAACGTCGGTCTGTTGGAGGAGCCACGCTCGAGCTACTAGAGGCTTGATGTGAAATAGACGCCCGCAGGGGCCGTTCCAGGCCAAGCGAGGGAGGCTCGGCGGTCGCAGCGCAGGCCGGTGGCCTGTGCAAGGCCGACGAGACGGCCTCGCGCCGCGCCTGGGACGGCATCCGGCGCCGCGGGCTATTTCACATCGAGCCTCTAGTTGGCGGCTGCGACCGGCGCGGGCTCGGACCCGGGCAGGAGCTCGCCCTCGGCCCCGGCCTCGCCGGCGAGGTTCCGCGCGATCAGCCAGCCGGCGAGGGCGGCGACGAGCAGAGAGGCGCCGGCACCTCCCCAGAGCCAGCGCGGACCGGCGCGGTGGAGCAGGAGCCCGCCGACGGCCTCACCTGCGCCGAGCAGCAGGAACGTCGCGCTCATCACGAACGTCAGCGCCCGGCCGCGCAGGAGGTCGAAGGTGCCGCGCTGGACGAGGAGCGCGTTGCACGCCACGGCCGCCCCGTTCCCGACGCCGAGCACGACGCAGCAGACGGCCGCCACCCAGATGTTCGGGCTGAGGCCGGCGGTCGCAAAGCCGATCCCCATGATCACGAGGCTCCCGCCGTAGACGACGGCTGCGCTGCGACGAGCGAGGGAGGCCGCGCTGGCGAAGCTGCCGACGACGAGGCCGGCTCCCATCGCCCCGTAGAGGAGCCCGTAGCCGAAGTCGCCGGCCGAGAACGTGTCCTTCGCGAGGAAGACCTCGGAGACCTGCGCGCCGCCGGTGCCGAACGAGGTGATCCCCCAGGCGACGAGCACGGCGAGCATCGAGCGCGAGTGGAGCGCGGCGCCGAAGCCGTCGGCGAGGTCGCGCCAGTGGCCGCGCGACAGGGCTCGCTCGCTCTGGAGCAGCCGCGGCGGGATCCGGACGACGAGCACGATCGAGACGAGGAACGAGGCGGCGTTGATGCCGTACGGAGGCCGACGGCCCGGCTGCAGCGGTGAGCAGACCGCCGACGACCGGCCCGATCGTCCAGCTCAGATTCTCGACCGTCTGCAGTAGCGCGTTCGCGGCCGGCAACTCCTCCTCGCCCACGAGGTTTGGCACGCCCGCGTAGACCGCCGGACGGAAGAAGCCCGTCGCGAGGCCGGCCACGAGCGCGAGGCCGACGACGGTGGCGGCGTTCGGCGCGAACGGCAGCGCGACGAAGACGCCGACGCGCAGCGCGTCGGCGGCGATCATCAGCGAGCGGCGCTCGAGCCGGTCGAGCAGCGGGCCGAGCAGGAGCCCGACGACAACCGTCGGCAGGAACTCGACGACGAGCACCGCGCCGACCCAGAGCCCGGAATCCGTCCGGTCCTTGACGTCGATCGCGAGCGCGACGGCCGCGAGCAGCGTCCCGGCGCTCGAGCCGAGGGTGGCGAAGAAGAGGTTCCGGAACCCCGGCAGGCGGAGCGGTGCGAGTTGTGCGGCGCTGACCCTCACGGAGCTGCGCCCGAAGCTACCACCTGGGGCAGCTACTTACGAGACGCCCGAAAGGACCTGTCCCAAGGCGACAGCGAAGAGCTCGTTCTCCTCCGGAGTCCCGACACTGACCCGGATCGCCTCGGGCGCGCCGAAGCCGTCGAGCGGGCGGACGATCACACCCTCCCGCAGCAGGCGCTCGAACAGCTCCCGGCCACGGCCGACGTCGGCGAAGAGGAAGTTGCCGAGCGCCGGCTCGACGGGCGCGAGCCCGTGCCCGCGGAGAATCTCGGCCAACCGGCGGCGTCCGGTGGCGTTGAGCCCGCGCCGCCGCTCGATCTCCGCCGGGTCGTCGAGGCTCGCGAGCGCGGCGACCTGAGCGACTGCACCGACGTCGAAGGCGCGGCGCACCTTGCTCGTGGCGGTGACGACGTCCGCGGGCGCGACGCCCCAGCCGACGCGGAGCCCCGCGAGGCCGTAGATCTTCGAGAACGTCCGCAACACGACTACGCGTCTCCCCTCCCGGAAGCAGTCGAGCCCGTCGAGATAGTCCGGGTCGTCGATGTACTCGAGGTACGCCTGGTCGAGGATGCAGAGGACGTGCTCCGGGAGCCGGTCGAGGAAGCCGAGCAGCTCGTCCCGGCCGTTCGCCGTCCCCGTCGGGTTGTTGGGATGGCAGACGTAGACGAGCTTCGTCCGCGGGCCGATCGCCTCGAGCAGGGCGTCGAGGTCGTACGTGTGGTCACGCAGGGGAACCCGGTTCACGGCGGCGCCGAGCTTCGCCGCGGTCAGGACGTAGCTCGGGAACGAGGGCCAGCCGCAGACGACGTCGTCGCCCGGGTCGAGGCTCGCCTGCGCGAGCAGGTCGATGATCCCGTCCGCGCCCGCTCCGACGACGAGCTCCTCGTAGCGGACGCCGTGCCGCTCGGCCAGAGCCGTCCGCAGGACGTGGCAGCCCCCGTCGGGGTAGCGGTTCAGCTCGGCCGCGGCGCGCTCCATCGCCTCGAGCGCGGCCGGGAAGGGCGGGAACGGGCCCTCGTTCGAGGCGAGCTTGACCACCCGCTCGAGCCCGAGCTCTCGCTGCACCTCCTCGACGGGCTTACCCGGCTCGTACGGGACGAGATCCGCGATCGAGGCGCGGAAGAAGTCGGTCAATCGCCGCTCTTCCCGCGCCAGGACGCGAGCTTGCCGCCGACGCGCTTCGCCTTCCGCCGCGCAACCGCCTTTCCGGCCCTCAGCACGAGCCAGCCGACGACCGCGTTCCGCCTGTTCATGATGCCCATGGCTCCTCCTGTCGTCGGCTCGAGGCTACCGCATACGCCCGCGGTGCAAGCGGCGCCCGTTTGACACGGCGCACCTGGTCGCGAAGATCGTGACCGGGCACGCGTACCAGCTCGCCTACGCGGTCGTCTTCGCACGCGGCTTGCGGTTCTGGACGTGGATGGCCCGTCCAACGCCACGAGACCGGCCTCCTTGATCGCCTCGGAGAGCGTCGGGTGCGGCGCGATCCCGTCGGCGACCGTCTCCACCGTCGACTCCGCGTCGATGGCCACGACCCCGACCTCGATCATGTCGGTCACGTGCGGCCCGACCATGACGAGCCCGAGCAGCTCGCCGTAGCGCGTCTCGTGGATCGACTTGACCCAGCCGACCGTCTCGTCCTGCATCACGGCACGCGCGTTCGCGACCCATGGGAACCGCCCGACCGCCACGTCGTCGCCGTACTGCTCGCGGGCCTGCGCCTCGGTCAGCCCGACGGCCGCGATCTCGGGATCGGTATAGGTCGGGCGCGGCACGGCGCGCGGGTCCACGACCGCCTCGTGACCGGTCGCGTTCTCGGCCGCGACCTCGCCCTCGCGGAAGGCCGTGTGGGCGAACTGCCAGTAGCCGGCGCAGTCGCCGACGGCGTAGATGTGCGGGATGTTCGTGCGCCGGTGGCCGTCGGTCGCGATCCCGGTCCGCCGGTCGAACTCGACACCCGCCGCCTCGAGCCCGATCCCGTCGACGAGCGGCCCACGGCCGACGGAGACGAGCATCAGGTCGGCCTGTACGGTCTCGCCCTCGCCGAAGTGGACGGTGAGCTGGGATCCGTCGTCCTCGACCCTCGTGCACTGCTTGCCGAGGTGAAGGGAGATGCCGCGACGCTCGAACTGCTTCGCGAGCTCCTTTGCCGCGTCGGCGTCCTCCATCGGGATCAGCGTGTCGAGCATCTCGACGATCGTCACCTCCGAGCCGAAGCGGCGGAAGATCGAGGCGAACTCGCAGCCGATGATGCCGCCGCCGAGCACGACGAGCCGCGCCGGCACCTCCTCCTGCGCGAGCAGCGCCGTCGAGTCGACGCAGCGCGGCGAGTCGAGCCCCTCGATCGGGGGCCGGAACGGGTACGAGCCGGTCGCGACGATCGCGGACTTGAAGGAGACGCTCTCGGCGCCCTCGACGGCGAGGGTGCCGGCGTCCTCGAACCTCCCGGTTCCCTTGATCCACTCGACGCCGTTCGCCTTGAACAGGCTCGCGACGCCCTGCGTCATCTGCTTGACGACCGCCGCCTTCCAGGCGTTCGAGGCGGAGAAGTCGAGCGTCGCCTCCCCGACCACGACCCCGAACTTCGCGAAGTGCTCCTCCGCCTCCTTGAGCGCGAACGCGGTCTGCACCCAGGCCTTCGTCGGGATGCAGCCGACGCGCAGGCAGGTGCCGCCCAGCTCGGGCTCCTTCTCGATGCAGGCAACCTTCGCGCCGAGCTGTGCGGCGCGGATGGCGGCGGTGTAACCGCCCGAGCCGCCCCCGAGGACGGCGACGTCAACGTCCATGCTCATCTCCCTCGTCTGGTTCGGCTGAGCGTACTCAGAGGTCGGCGACCATCGTCACGGTTCCGCCCTCGCGCCGCACCTCGCGGAAGCCGTGCCGCTCGTAGAAGGCGGTCTGGCCCTGCTGCGCGCCGAGGCTGGTGCGCACGAAGCCGTCCTTGCGTGCGCGCGAGAGCAGCGCCTCGAGGAGCTCGCCGCCGGTGCCGTGCCCCCGGTGGCTCGGGACGACGGCGATCGTCAGCTCCGGCGTCTGCTCGTCGACGAAGCCGAAGCCCGGCGCCGCCTCCGGAAAGAGGCGGTACCACGCGGCCCCGTACACGTTCGTGCCGGTGAAGGCGATCACGCCCGCGTCGCCCCTCCTGCCCCAGTTGTGGACGTAGCGGAAGACGGGCAGGTCCGGATCCTGCGCGAGCCGCCAGTAGTAGGCGTGCCGGAGCATGTCGCGGAGGAACCGGACGTCTTTGCTGTCGACCGGGCGGAGCATCTAGTCGTCGCTCCGGCAAGTAGCAGCACCCCTTGTCCGGCTGCAAACCGTCGCACTCCGGCGTCCTCGGTCGGCGACGTGCCGTCGGGTACGCGGCCTCCCTGCGTCCTTGGCCTGCTCGGCTCTCGCGCGGCCAAACGGCACTGGACTCACCGGAGCAACCACTAGAGCGCGAGCCCCGGCTCCTCGAGGCCCTCCTTGACGGCGCGGAGGAAGGCGGCGGCAGGCGCGCCGTCGACTGCGCGGTGGTCGAACGTGACGACGAGCGTCAGCATCGGCCTCACGGCGAGCTCACCGCCGACCGGCACGACACGCTCCTCCGTCGCGCCCACGGCGACGATCGCCGCCTGCGGCGGGTTGAGCACGGCGGTGAAGCTCTCGACCGCGTACATGCCGAGATTCGAGAGCGTGAACGTGCCGCCGTCGAGATCCTCCGCACGCAGCCGGCTCTCTCGCGCTCTCGTCACGAGGTCCGCGCGCAGCGCGGCGATCTCTGCCAGCGAGAGCCGCTCGGCGCTGCGGATCACCGGCACGACGAGCCCCTGCGGCGCTGCGACTGCGATGCCCACGTTCGCGCTCGGGTGGAGCAGGATCGCCTCGTCGGTCCACTCGGCGTTGACCTCCCGATGGCGGACGAGCGCGGCGGCGCAGACCTTCGTCAGGACGTCCGTGACCGTGACGCGAAGCTCCGGTTCCCGCTCGCGCAGCTTCGCGACGAGCGCGTTCACGCGTGTCATGTCCGCCGAGGCCTGGAGCTGGAAGACCGGCACCTGCCACGCCTGCGTCAGGCGGCGCGCGATCGTCTTGCGGACGTTCGAGAGCGGCCTCCGCTCGACCTCGCCCGCAGGGGCAGGAGCTTGTAGCAGTCTGTTACTTGCCGGAGCCGGACCGCCGGCTCCCGACCGCTCGACGTCCTCGGCGACGATGCGGCCGTCCGGTCCGGTGCCGCGGATCGCCGCGAGGTCGAGCCCCCGCTCCCGGGCCATGCGGCGGGCGAGCGGCGACGCCTTGAGCCGGCCGTTCGCCGGCGCGGCGGCGGGCTCGGACTGCGGCGCGCGCTCGATCCACCGCTTCGCCGGCGCGGGCTCGGGCGGGTGGGAGGAGCCGACGGTGTTGCCTCCGGCACGTCCTCGCCCTGCTCGCCGATGAAGGCGACGGTGCGGCCGACGAACACCTCGCCCTCGGCGACCGTGATCTTGAGCAGGACGCCGCTCGTCTCGGCCTCCACCTCCTGCGTCACCTTGTCCGTGTCGACCTCGAACAGGGGCTCCCCCCTCTCCACCGGCTCGCCCTCGGACTTGAGCCAGCGGACGATCGTGCCGGACTCCATGCCCTGGCCGAGCCGCGGCAGGATGACCTCGGTCGCCACTCGCTACCCCTTGCCGACGGTGCGCTTGATCGCCGCGAGCACGTCCTCGGCGTGCGGGACGAGGAACGCCTCCATGACGGGAGCGAACGCCAGCGGCGCGAACTTGGCGCCGACGCGCTCGATCGGCGCGTCGAGCCAGTCGAAAGCCTCGTACTGGAGCACGGCCGCCACCTCGGCGCCGAAGCCCATCCGGGTCACGGCCTCGTGAGCGACGACGGCACGGTTCGTCTTCTTCACCGACGCTACGAGCGTCTCCTCGTCGAGCGGCTGCAGCGTACGGGGATCCACGACCTCGACGGAGATGCCGTCGCGCTCCGCCGCCTCCGCCGCCTTCAGGCTCTCGTGCACGAGCCGTCCGGTCGCGATCACCGTCACGTCCGCCCCCTCCCGGTGGACGCGCGCCCGGCCGAGCGGGATCGGCTCGATCTCCTCCGGAACCTCGCCCTTGATCGGATAGAGCGTCCGATGCTCGAAGAAGACGACGGGGTTGTCGTCGTAGATCGACGACCAGAGCAGCCCGCGCACGTCCTCCGGCGTGGAGGCGAACACGACCTTGAGCCCCGGGATGTGGACGAACCAGGCCTCGAGTTGCTGCGCGTGCTGCGCGCCCGGAGACCAGCCGGCGCCGCCCTGGGTCCGGAAGACGACCGGGACGCTGACCTGCCCGCCCGACATGTAGCGGTGCTTTGCCGCCTGATTGACGATCTGCTCGGTCGCGAGCGTGAGGAAGTCCTCGTACATGATCTCGGCGACGGGCCGCATCCCCTGCAACGCGGCGCCGATGGCCGCTCCCGCGATCGCCATCTCCGAGATCGGCGCGTTGCGGACGCGGTCGGGCCCGAACTCGTCGACCATCCCATGCGTCACGCCCATCGAGCCACCCATCTCGGCGATGTCCTCGCCCATGACGAACACGTCCTCGTCCTGGCGCATCGCCTGGACGAGCGCGTCGCGGACGGCTTCGCGGTAGGTCAGCTCAGGCATCTCACGCGTACACGTTCTTCAGCGCATCCTCGGGAGCGGGATCGGTCGCTCCCTGCGCGAACTCGACCGACGCCTCGACGATCTCCGTCACCTCGGCGTCGAGCTCCGCGAAGTCCTCGTCGGGGACGCCGATCTTCTCGCGCAGCAGCCCGATCGGATCACGTGTCTCGCCCAGCTCCCGCGCCTCCTCGCGGTCGCGGTAGACCTGCGGGTCGCCGATGTAATGGCCCGAGAAGCGGATGGTCTCGAGATGGACGAAGACGGGACCGTCGCCGCCGCGCGCATGGTCGAGCGCCTTCCGTGCCGTCTTGTACACAGCCTCGACGTCCTGGCCGTCGACCTTCAGCGCCTTCATCCCGAATGCCTTGGCGCGCTCGGAGAGGTCGCGGATCGGGGAGTGCTGCCACTCCGGAGTCGACTCCGCCCACCTGTTGTCCTCGAGCACGAACACGGCGGGCACCTGCCAGAGCTGGGCGAGGTTCAACGCCTCGTGGAAGGTGCCGATGTTCGTCGCGCCGTCACCGAAGAAGGCGACCGCGACACGCGGCTCCCCGCGGAGCTTGAAGGCGAGAGCGGCGCCCGCGATCTGCGGGAGCCCGCCTCCGACGACCGCGTTCGCGCCCATGTTGCCGCGCTCGACGTCGTAGAGGTGCATCGAGCCGCCGTAGCCGTGCGAGCACCCCTCCTGCTTTCCGTACAGCTCGGCCATGAGCTCGTTCGGATGCGTCCCCTTCGCGAGCGTGTGCCCGTGGGCGCGGTGCGTAGAGGCGATGACGTCGCCGTCCTCGAGCGCGCGGCAAACCCCGACCGCGCAGGCCTCCTGGCCGATGGCGACGTGGAGAAAGCCCGGCAGATCGCCTGCCCGGAACCTCTCCTCGACCTTCTCCTCGAAGCGCCGGATGAGAAGCATCTCGCGCAGCACGTCCCCGAGCTCGCCCTTCGCCAGGCTCGCTCTCCGCTCCACCTTGGCCACGGGTCGAGTGTACGGTTCCCGCCGTGCGGCTTGTCGAACGGTGGAATCTGATCGAGAACGGTCTGGATCCGAGGTGGAACGAAGCCACGCTGAGCCTCACCGTCCACGACGACGAGGCGCGATCCCGCGCGGCTGCGCTGCTCGCGCCGGCCGGCCCGGGTCTCGCGGGACGGGAGATCCGCGTCTACGTGACACGCTCCGGGGCGGGAATCGGACCCGAGGCCGCGCGCCGGCTGCTCGGCCGCATCGACGACGAGGGTGTCGTCGGGCGTCTGGAGCTCGTCTCGGCGAGCGAGTCGGAGGCGCCGCCGCAGGTGGCGCAGCCGCTGCTCGCCGCCGAGTGGGAAGCCGCGCTCGAGGTGCTCCCGTCCGACTGGAGCGACCTCGTCGTCGAGCTCGAGCTCGACTCGAGCGCCGACGTCGACCGCGCGGCCGTCCTCTGCGCACCGCTCAACCCGATTCAGACGACGGGCGGGCCGGGCTTCCGCTTGCGCTGCGCGAGCGCGCACGGCTACGGCGCCTCGCCGGGAATGGTCGCCCGCTGCCTCGCCCGCCTCGACGGAGAGCAGATCACCGGCCGCGTGCGGATCGCGCGCGTCCTCAGCGACGTCCACCCGGTCGGGACGCAGGGGCCCATCTTCCTCGTCGGCCGCCGCCCGGTCTGAGGCTCGACCGACGTGAGCGAGCTCGCCTTCGCGGGGCCGCTCGAACTAGCCGCGCAGGTGCGGGCACGCGACGTGTCGCCGCTCGAGCTCGTCGACCTCTATCTCGAGCGGATCGAGCGGATCGACCCGCAGCTGAACGCCTATGTCACGGTCGATGCCGAGCAGGCGCGGGCGGAGGCGCGCGCGGCCGAGTCTGCCCCCGACGCTCCGTTCCGCGGAGTTCCGCTCCCGATCAAGGACCTCACCGAGACGGCCGGCCTGCGGACGACGTATTCGACGAAGGCGTTCGCCGACAACGTGCCGGAGGCGGACGCAGCCGTCGTCCGGCGGCTGCGCGAGGCGGGGTTCGTCGTCCTCGGCAAGACGAACACGCCTGAGCTCGGGACGATCGCGCAGACGGAGTCGGAGCTGAACGGCGTCTGCCGCAACCCCTGGAACCCGGACCTGACGCCGGGCGGCTCGAGCGGCGGCGCCGCCGCGGCCGTCGCGGCCGGGCTCGCACCGGCGGCACACGGGAGCGACGGCGGCGGCTCGATCCGGACGCCCGCGTCCTGCTGCGGGCTCGTCGGAATCAAGCCCTCCCGTGGACGCGTCACGCCTGCGCCGTACGGACCAGGCCCGCTCGGACTCTCCACCGCCGGCCCGCTCGCCCGCACGGTCCGAGACGCCGCCGCCCTGCTCGACGCCATGGCGGGCCCCGAGCCGGGCGACCCGTTCGTCGCGCCGGCGCCCGAGCGCCCGTTTCTCGCCGAGGCCGACGAGGAGCCCGGGCGGCTGCGTGTCGCCGTCACGCTCGAGCCGCCGATCGAGGTGCCGGTCGATCCGGCCTGCACCGCCGCGGCGCGCTCGGCCGCCGACCTCCTCGCGGAGCTCGGGCACGACGTCGTCGAGGCGACGCCGCCGTGGCAGAGCGAGGAGGTGCTCGTCCACTTCATCCGGGTCTGGCAGGTCTTCGCCGCGATCGCCGGCGTCGAGGACCTGTCGCTGCTCGAGCCGATCAACCGCGCCCTCGCCGAGGACGCGCTCGCGACGCCGAGCCCGGCATTCGCAGCCGCGGTCTACATCCTTCAGGCGGAGGCCCGGCGGATCGTCGGCTTCTGGCAGCAGGTCGACGTCGTGCTCACGCCCACGCTCGCCCTCCCGCCGGTGCCGATCGGCTGGACGTTCGAGGAGACCGACGGCGACGCCCGTCTCGCCTTCGCACGCCAGACGCTCTTCACGCCCTTCACGCCGCTCGTGAACGTGACCGGCCAGCCGGCGCTGTCCCTCCCGCTCCACTGGACCGAGTCGGGCATCCCGATCGGCGTCCAGCTGATCGGCGCGCCGTTCGCGGACGCGACACTCGTGCGGCTGGCCTCGCAGCTCGAGCGGGCGCGCCCCTGGCACGACCGCCGGGCGCCGATCTCGTGACCTGAGCCCGGCTGAGCAGGCCGCAGGAACGGGCCGGCTCGACTACGGTGCGACCGTGCTGGGAATGAGGAAGGTGTGAACGGCTTGGGCCTCTCCGGGGCAACACGGCGCGTGGCCGACCACGCTCGCTCGCTCGTCCAACTCGAGCTCGAGCTGGCTGCCGTCGAGATCAAGCGGAAGCTCACGGCGCTCGGGATCGGGATCGGCCTGACGCTCACCGCCGCCGTGCTCGGGTTCTTCGCGCTCGCGGTCGGCCTCGCAGCGGGCGTCGCCGGAATCGCGGTCGCGCTCCCGGTCTGGCTCGCGCTGCTCATCGTCTTCGGTGGGCTGCTTCTGCTCGTCGCCATCCTCGGCGGCGTCGGCGTTCGCGCTTCTCCGCCGTGGCGCGAGACCGCTGCCGGAGAAGGCGATCGACGAGGCCCGAGTCACGACGGAGGCGCTACGGAATGGCCACTGAGACCGAGATCCGCCGCCGGCTCGCCGACGAGCGCCGAGAGCTCACCGAAGCGGTGACCTCGCTGCGCGAGGAGCTCGGGCAGGCGGCCGCACGCGGCAAGAAGGTCGGCGCGGGAGTCGGAGCGGCGACGGGCGCTGCCTTCCTCGCACGACTGCTGCTCCGCCTGCGGCGGAACTAGGCCCGCAAGACGGCGCCGAACCGCTTCGCCAGCGCATCGACGATCGCGGAGCGCACGGGTGCGACGTCCTCGTCCGCGAGCGTCCGCTCCGGCGAGCCGAAGGCGACACGGAAGGCAAGCGACCGCTTTCCTTCGCCGACCTGCGGCCCGCGGTACTCGTCGAAGGCCTCGACCTCGCGCAGCAGCTCTCCGCCGGCCTCGCGGATCGCAGCGACGAGCTCTGCCGCCGGCACCTCCTCGTCGACGACGAAGGCGAGGTCCTGCCGCACCTCCGGGTACGGGCTCACCTCGGAGACGGAGAGCCCCGCCGGCGCGACGGCGGCGAGCGCGTCCAGATCGAGCTCGAAGGCGCCCCAGACACCTTCGAGCTGGTCGGGGTGGAGCTCGCCGAGCCAGCCCTCTGCCGTGCCCGCCGCCTTGCCGGGATGAAGGAACGGCTCGCTCGCCCGCTCGTAGCGCGGCTCGATGCGGAGCGCGGCGTAGAGCTGCTCGACCGCCCACTTCGCCGGCGCGAGCCCGCCCTCGACGATCGCGGCGACGTGCCACGGCTCCCGGCCGACCTCCGGATAGACGCGGGCGATCTCGAACAACGCGACGTCTTCGACGTCGACGCCGACGTTCGCCCGCGCAGCGGCGACGAGGCTCGGCAGCAGCGACTCGCGCATGGCGGAGAGGTCGGCCGAGAGCGGCTCCGGCAACGTGATCGGGCCGGAGGCCGTGAAGGACGGCGTGTACGCCTCGGAGTAGCCGCAGCCGACGAGGACGTCTTCGGCGACACGCCGCAGCCGCTGCCAGCGCGTCAGCCGTCCGAACATCGCCTTCCGGGTGGGCAAGGTGAACGGGATCGACGGAAGCTCGAAGCGCGCGACCTCCTCGACGAGGTCGATCTCGCGCGTGACATCGCGCGCCCGCCATGTCGGGACCCGGAAGCCGCCCTTCTTCTGCGGCGCGAAGCCGACCCGCGTCAAGATCTGCTCCTGCCGCTCGGCGGGAACGTCGAGGCCGAGCACCTCGCTCGCCCGCTCGGGACGTAGCCGCAACACCGCCGGCTGCGGCAGCTCGCCCTGCACGTCCGTCGCGCCGGTCCAGCGCGCGCCGGACAGCTCCACGATGAGCTGCGTCGCGAGCGCGGCGGCCGGCCCGGCGAGATACGGGTCGACGCCCTTCTCCCAGCGGTTCGAGCCCTCGGTGCGCAGCCCGAGCCGCTCGGAGCTGCGGAGGATGCCGACCGGCTCGAAGTTGGCCGCCTCGAGCAGGACGCTCGTCGTAGCCTCCGAGACCTCGGTCTCCTCGCCTCCCATGATCCCGGCGAGCGCGATCGAGCGCTTCGCGTCGGCAATCATCAGATCCTCGGTCGTCAGCGTGCGCAACGTGCCGTCGAGCGTCCGCAGCTGCTCGTCCTTCTTCGCGCGGCGTACGAGGACCCGGGCACCGGAAAGCGTGTCGGAGTCGAAGGCGTGGAGCGGGTTGCCGAGCGCGAGCATCACGTAGTTCGTCACGTCGACGACGTTGGAGATCGCCCGCACGCCGGCGTCGCGCAGCCGGAACTTCAGCCAGAGCGGCGACTCGGCGACGGTCACGTCTCGGAAGAGCCGGCCGACGTAGCGGGGGCAGCCGGCGAGATCGTCCACACGCACGTCGACCTCCTCGGCGGCGTCCTTCGGCGGGTCGACGCCGGGCATGGGCGCGAGCTCGCCGTCCAGCAGCGCAGCGACCTCCCGCGCGAGCCCGTAGACGGAGAGCAGGTCGACGCGGTTCCCCGTCGGGTCGACGTCGAGGATCTCCTCGACGAGCGGCAGCGCCGCGGCGAGCGGCGAGCCGGGCTCCAGCCCGTCGGGGAGGACGATGATCCCCGTATGGTCGGTGCCGAGCTCGATCTCGTCCTCGGCGAGGATCATCCCCTCCGACATCTGGCCGCGCAGCTCGCGCCGATCGAGCGTGATCCCGTTCGCGAGCGTCGCGCCCGGCAGCGCGACCGCGACCGTCGCCCCGGCGCCGAAGTTCCAGGCGCCGCAGACGATCTGGGCCGGCTCGCCGGCGCCGACGTCGACACGGCAGAGCTGGAGCCGGTCGGCATTGGGATGCTTGTCCGCCTCGAGCACGCGGCCGACGACGAAGCGCGAGGGATCGGCCGGCCACGCGGCGCTCGATGCCGATCACCTCGGCGGCGGAGATGGAGAGCGCCTCGGCGATCCGCTCCGCGTCCGCGTCGACGCGCACGTACTCGCGCAACCAGGAAAGCGGAGCCTTCACCTGAGCCGCCTCAGGAAGCGCAGGTCGTTCTCCCAGAACGGCCTGATCGTCGGGATGTCGTAGCGCAGCTGAGCGGCGCGCTCGAGGCCGAGCCCGAACGCGAAGCCGCCCCATTCGTCCGGGTCGAGCCCGACGTTCGAGAGCACCCTCGGGTCGACCATCCCCGAGCCGCCGATCTCGATCCAGCCGGACCACTTGCACGTCGGGCAACCGGCGCCGCCGCAGACGCCGCACGAGACGTCGGGCTCCATCGACGGCTCGGTGAACGGGAAGTAGTGGGTGCGGAAGCGCACCTCGCGCTCTTCGCCGAAGAGGGCGCGCATCACGTGCAGCAGCGTCCCCTTGAGGTCGGCCATCGTGATGCCGCGGTCGATGGCGAGCCCCTCGAACTGGTGGAAGATCGGGAAGCGCGTCGGCGTGATCGCGTCGCGCCGGTAGACGCGACCGATCGAGACCATGTAGATCGGCGGCGGCTTCTCCTCGAGGGCATAGATCTGCGACGGCGAGGTCTCCGTGCGCAAGACGTGCCCGGCATCGACGTAGAACGTGTCGCGAGCCGACCGCGCCGGATGCCACTCCGGGAACGCGAGCTTGTCGAAGTTGTACTCGACGGTCTCGATCTCGCGGTCCTCCCGGATCTCGTAGCCGAGGCCGATGAAGGCATCCTCGACGTCGCGGCGGATCAGCGTCGTCGGATGGAGCGTCCCGCGCGGCCGCGGACGCAGGTCGCCGAGCAGCTCGGCCGGGAGCGTGACATCGACGCGCTCCGTCGCGAGCCGCAACTCGAGCTCCGTGCGCTCGAGTACCTCCTGCCGCGCGGCGAACGCCGCCTCGATCGTCTCGCGCACCGCGTTGAGCGCCATGCCGGTCTCGCGGTCGCGCACCTCGCGGAGCGCGAGCTTGAGCGCGCTCTTGCGGCCGAGGTAGCGGACACGCACCTCGTCGAGCTCCGTGAGCGACGCCGCGGCAGCAGCGGCTGCCAGCGCCTCCCTCTGGACGTCGTCCGGATTCATGGCGGCGACTGTATCCAACGGTTTCTCCTCCCTTCTCGGGCACGGATCGGGCGGCTGTCACGCCCCGGCTCGAGCTGCTGGAGGAACCGCGCCCGCTAACGCAGCGCCGCCCCGGCAGCGAGCCGGGGCCGGATAAAGGCGAAGGTGCGCAGGCGGTGCATCGAGACGGATACTACCGGCGATGAGCGAGTACGACGCCTGGGCGGCCGTCTACGACGCGTGGAACGCCGACGTGCACCCGGGGGACGTCCCGCACTACTTGGCGCTCGCGCGCGAGGCGGACGGCCCCATCGTCGAGCTGATGGTCGGCACCGGCCGCGTCGCGATCGAGGTGGTGCGCGCGACCGGCAAGCCGGTGCTCGGCATCGACTCCTCCGCAGCGATGCTCGAGATCGCCCGGGAGCGCTCGGCGGGCCTGCCGCTCGAGCTGCGGCTCGGCGACGCCCGCGAGCTCGTCCTCGACGAGCCGGCCGCCCTGATCTACGTGCCGGGCCGCTCCCTCCTGCACCTGCACGGCTGGCAGGAGAAGCGGCACGTGCTGGAACGGGTCGCGCGCTCGCTGCGGCCGGACGGCCGGCTCGCGTTCAACGTCTTCGTCTTCAGCCACCAGATCGCAGCCCGCCTCGACGGGACGACGCAGGACCAGAACGGCGTCGTCCACACGCTCCACTACGCGCCGGCCGACAACCGGGTCGACATCGTCCGCGACGACGGCGCGACCATCCGCCTCTGGTGGGCGACGAGATCCGAGTGGGAAGGGCTGATCGAGGTCGCCGGCCTGGAGGTCGAGGCGCTGTACGGCGGCTTCGAGCGCGAGCCGTACACCGACGAGTCGCTCGAGATGGTCTGGGTCGCGCGCAGGCCGGCTTGAGCGCGTACGACCCGATCGCGCGGCTCTACGACCCGTGGAGCGCGAGCGTCGTCGAGGACGTCTCCTTCTACGTCGACGAGGCGCTGGCCGCGGGCGGCGAGGTGGTGGAGCTCGGCGTCGGGACGGGCCGGATCGCCATCCCGACGGCGCTCGCGGGCGCGCACGTGATCGGCGTCGACTCCTCGGCGGGGATGCTCGCCGTCTGCGCGGAGCGGGCACGGGAAGCCGGCGTCGGCCCACGACTCGACCTGCGGCTCGGCGACCTGCGCAGGCCACCTGTCGACGAGCGCGTCCACCTCGTCACGTGCCCGTTTCGCGCCTACCTCCACCTCCGCGACGACGAGGAGCGGCTGCAGGCGCTCCGCGCGGCGCGTGACCTCCTGCAGCCGGGCGGCAGGCTCGTCTTCGACGTGTTCACGCCCTCGCGCGAGGACATCGAGGAGACGGACGGACGGTGGCTCGAGCGCGAGCCCGGCATCGAAGAGCGTGCGGACTGGGATCTCCGCGCCCAGACGCTCACGCTGTCGGTGCGCGGCAAGGACGGCGAGTCGACGATGACGCTCTGGTGGATCGAGCCGGAGCGGTGGCACTCGCTGCTCGCCGAGGCCGGCTTCGACGTCCTCGCCTGCTACGGCTGGTTCGACCGGCGACCGTTCGCAGGCGGCGAGGACAGCGTCTGGATCACCGCCCGGAGATGATCCATGCAAATTGCGGCAAAATCGTTTCGAGAGAGTCTTGATCCGGTGACGCCGAATGTCTAGGTTCTCTCTTGCGCCGAGCACGGAGCGCAAGTAGGTCGAAACCTCGACTGAGCGGTCAGACGAAGAGGGGGCAACCCCGAGGCGGAAGGTCGGTTGGGCGAGGCGGACGAAAGCGCAACCGGCTCGGCGAATTCTCTGGTCCGGCCCCCGCAAGGGGGCCGGACGCTTTTCAGGGGCCGAACGACCGGTGGCAGCCACCGTCACGAGAGGGTCGGGCGTTCGCGACGGATCGGTGACGGAGCGGCCGGCCGAGCGGCGCAGCTCGTGACAGAGACGTCACGGTGGCTGCTACCGGCCTTGGCGCGCCAGCTCGTAGAGCGCGATCGTTCCCGCCATCGCGACGTTGAGCGACTCGCCGCCCGCCTGCGGGATCGAGACGCGCTCGGCGCAGGCCGCCAGCACCTCGGAAGGAAGCCCGTCGCGCTCTGCGCCCAGCACGAGCACGACTTCGCCGCCGGCCTCGAGCTCCGGCAACGGCGTGCCGCCCTGGGGCACGAGCGCAAGCCGTCGGCCGGCGGGCTGCTCGAAGTCCGCGAGCGGAACGCGGAAGACGGAGCCCATCGACGCGCGGAGCGCCTTCGGCGAGGTCGGGTCGGCGCAACCAGGCGAGAGCGCGACACCGGCCCCGAACGCGTCCGCGGAGCGGAGCAGCGTGCCGACGTTGCCGGGGTCGCCGACGTGCCACAGTCCGAGCGTGACGGGGCGCACGCCGCGCGGGAGGTCGTCGCGCCGGTAGACGGCGATGACGCGCGGCGGGTGCGCCAGCGACGAGACCTCGGCGAGGAGCTCGGGCGCGACGGTCTCCCCCGCCGCCAGCACGTCGACCGGCTCCACGCCGGCAGCCGCTGCGGCTGCGACGAGATCCTCGCCCTCGACGGCGAACAGTCCGAGCTTGTCGCGCCAGCGCCGGTCGCGGAGCTTGCGCAGCAGCTTGAGGCGCTCGTTGTCGCGGGAGGAGATCACGCGCGCCAGTCGATCCAGGCGCCGTGAAAGTCGGCGTGGGCCACCTCGTCTCCGTCCACGAAGAGACCGTAGTAGTCGTGGCTGCCGTCGTTCGGCTGCCACGTCTCGACGAACGCGACCTCCGCCTCGGCGAGCAGCTCCCGGACACGCTCCCGGCGCTCGCGCGGAAGGTAGTTGAGCGCAGCCGTCTGCCAGACGACGAGCAGGCTGTCGCCGCGGCCGCGCGCGAGCACCGCCGGCAACTCCTCGACCATGTCGCCCGCGACGATCTCGGGCGGGTCACGCCGCCAGACCTCGACCGCGGCGTCGACTCGTGCGAGCCGCTCGGTCTGGCCCGCCCAGACGAACGCCTTCAGCAGCCGTACCCCCTCGTCCGTGTGCAGGTCGGGGGGCGCCGCGTCGATTCCCACCCGCGACCGCACGACGGGAAGCCGCGAGAGCGGCACGGGCGTCCGCTCCTTGCCGGCGAGCACCGGCTCCCCGGGGAACGAGCCGTTTCCGTACTCGTAGCCGTACCGGTCCCAGATCAGGTTCAGCCCGCCGCTGCAGCCGAGCTCGAGGCAATGGAAGGAGTCGACGCCGTAGCGGCGCGCGACCTCGAGGAAGCACGGCACGAGCCACCAGCAGCGCTGGACCTCGTTCGTCTGCACCCGCTCCTGCGCCACCCAGGCGGCGAGGAACTCCGCCTCGTCGCGCAGCGCGCCGTGCACGTCGTCCCACGACGCGCGGCCGCTCAGCACGAGGTAGTGGAGGCCGCCGAAGAGCTGCAGCGGGTAGCGCCGGCCGACCTCGGCGGGAAGGAGCGGCTCGCCGGCGAGCTCGTGGGCCAGCCGTTCGTAGAGAGGCGAGCGGCCCGCGAAGTGCCGCGCCTGCCGCCGGAACGCCTCGGCCCGGTTCAGGCCCCAGGACCGGCGGCGGCGGCTTTGCCGCCGGCGCTTCCAGCCTCGAGCGCGGCCTTCGCCCGCGCGGCGATCGCGCCGAACGCCGCCGGATCGCTGACCGCGAGGTCGGCGAGTATCTTCCGGTCGAGCTCGATGCCCGCCTTCGTGCAGCCGTTCACGAACTGGTTGTACGAAAGCCCGTGCGCGCGCGCCGCGGCGTTGATGCGCGTGATCCAGAGCCGCCGGAACTCCCGCTTGCGCACCTTGCGGTCGCGGTAGGCGTAGACGAGCGAGTGCTCGACCTGCTCCTTCGCGTAGCGGTAGTGGGTGCTCTTACGGCCCCAGTAGCCCTTCGCCTGGGCGAGAACCTTGCGGCGCTTCTTGTGCGCGTGGACGGCACGTTTGACCCTCGGCATCGGAGGCCTCCTACCCCATCCTCAGCATCTTCTTGATCGCACCGCGGTCCGCACCCGTAACCTCGACGTCCTTGCGGAAGCCGCGCTTACGCTTCGACGACTTCTTCTCCAGGTTGTGACTGCGCATCGCCGGCCGGCGCAGAATCTTGCCGCTGCCGGTCACCTTGAACTTCTTCTTCGCG
This sequence comes from uncultured Actinomycetes bacterium, assembly GCA_963775155.1. Lineage (GTDB taxonomy): Bacteria > Actinomycetota > Thermoleophilia > Gaiellales > Gaiellaceae > Palsa-739. Next base: position 110,268 of record CAVZHU010000014.1, read on the forward strand.
CTGCTCCGCGTCTTCGTCTTCGGCATTTCGTTTCACTCCTGCGTTCTTCGTCGGACCCAGCAGCATCACCATGTTGCGTCCGTCCTGGAGCGGCTGGGACTCGATCTGCCCGATCTCCTTGACGTCCTCGGCGAGCCGGAGGAGGAGGTCGCGACCCCGTTCCGGGTGGGTCTGCTCCCGGCCCCGGAACATGATCGTGATCTTCACCTTCGCGCGCTGGTTGAGGAACCGCTCGACGTGCCCCTTCTTGGTGTTGTAGTCGTGGACGCCGATCTTCGGCCGGAACTTGATCTCCTTGACCTGGATCTGGCTCTGGTGCTTACGGGCCTGCTTCGCCTTCTGCTCCTGCTCGTACTTGTACTTGCCGTAGTCCATGACCTTGGCGACCGGCGGGTCGGCCTGGGCGGCGACCTCGACGAGATCGAGGTTCTTGCCGTAGGCGTACTCGCGCGCCTCGTCCGTGGACTTGATTCCGAGCTGGCTGCCGTCGTCGTCGATCAGCCGGACCCGCGGAACGCGGATCGCGTCGTTGATCCGAGTCGTGTCGCGTGGCTCCGGGCGGATCTGGTCGAACGGCCGGCGTCTGGGCCTCAAGCGTCTCTCACCAAGTCGGGCTTATACCTCCTGTCTCGCTTGTGCAACAAAAAGCCGCTGCCATGCAGCGGCCCGATCCTCGTCCCCAAACCAGATACCTGGCGACTCGGTTGAACCCCGCGCGGTCCGTCGCCGGCCCGGGAGGTGAGGAACGGGTCCGCTCCTGCTTTCAGGTGTCAGAGGGTAGCAAGCCTGTTGAGGAGAGCAAGCAGCGACAGCGTCGACTGCTCGCCGCCGCGCTCCCGCACGGCGAGGCTCTCGTCGGACTCGCGGTCGCCGTAGACGATCGTGACCGGAATCTTCTCGAGCTCCGCGGCCCGGATCCGCTTGCCGATCGTCTCGCTCGGCTCCGCGACCTCGGCGCGGAAGCCGGCCTCGCGCAGCCGCAGCTCGAGCGTCCGAGCCGCGTCCACGTGCGCCTCCCCCACCGGCAGCACGCGCACCTGTACCGGCGCCAGCCAGAAGGGGAAGGCACCCGCGTAGTGCTCGACGAGGATGCCGATGAAGCGCTCCAGAGAGCCGAGCAGCGCGCGGTGGATGACGTACGGCGTGTGCTCGCGGTTGTCCGCGCCCATGTACGTGAGACCGAAGTTCTTCGGCATCTGGGCGTCGAGCTGGATCGTCCCCATCTGCCAGGAGCGGCCGAGGACGTCGGTCATGTGCAGGTCGATCTTCGGCCCATAGAAGGCGCCGTCGCCCTCGTTGACGACGTACTCGATCTCGCGCTTGTCGAGCGCCGCCCTGAGCGCACCCTCGGTGAAGTCCCACTCCTCGTCGGTACCGAGCTTCGGGTCGGGACGCGTCGAGAGCTCGAAGCGCGCCTCCATCTCGAACAGGTCATACAGGTACGAGGCGAAGTCGAGGCAGCCGAAGATCTCGTCCTCGATCTGCTCCGGCGCGCAGAAGATGTGCGCGTCGTCCTGCGTGATGTGCTTCACGCGAAGGAGGCCGTGGAGCGTTCCGCCCAGCTCGTCCCGATGCAGCGTCGAGGACTCTGCATAGCGGAACGGCAAGTCTCGGTAGCTGCGGAGCTGCGAGCCGAAGAGCAGCATGTGCCCCGGGCAGTTCATCGGCTTGAGCGCGAACTCGCGCTCCTCCCCGTGCGAGCGCGTGAAGAACATGTTCTCGCGGTAGTTGTCGTAGTGACCCGAGGTGACATAGGTGTCCACGTCGTAGAGCAGCGGGGTCTTCACCTCGACGTACCCCCGCTCGAGGTTCTCCCGCCGGCGTAGGTCCTCGAGCGCATTCCAGATCACCATCCCCTTCGGGTGCCAGAAGGGAGAGCCCGGAGAGTGGTCGCTCAGGTGGAAGAGGTCGAGCTGGACGCCGACCCGACGGTGGTCACGTGCCTTCGCCTGCTCGAGCCGTTCCAGGTACGCGTCGAGGTCTCCTGCGTGTAGAAGGCGGTGCCGTAGATGCGGGTGAGCTGCGGCTGCGACGAGTCGCCGCGCCAGTAGGCGCCGGCGAGGCCGGTCAGCTTGAGCGCCTTGATCGGCTGCGAGTCCTGCAGGTGCGGGCCGCGGCAGAGGTCGGTGAATTCCGCCTCGCCGTCGTGCGACTGGGTGTAGAGGGAGATGTCGCCCTCGGCCGTGCCGACGAGCTCGACCTTGTACGGCTCTCCCTCCGCCTCGAAGCGGGCGACCGCCTCGTCGCGGCGAGCTCTCGCTCCGCTCCCAGCGCCTGCCCTCCTTCAACTCGCGCCGAATCTCGGCCTCGATCTGCTCGAGATCCTCCTCGCGGATCGGCTCCGGAAACTCGAAGTCGTAGTAGAAGCCGTTCTCGATCGGCGGCCCGATCGCGATCTTGACCCCGGGGTAGAGGCGGCGTACGGCCTCGGCGAGCAGGTGCGCCGACGAATGGCGCAGAACCGAGAGCGCGTCCGGGTCCTCGCGGTCGCGCGTCGTCAGGAGCTGGATCCGCGCACCCTCGGAGAGCGGCAGGCGCAGGTCCTGGACGCTCCCGTCGGCGCGGACGAGCACGGCCTGCTCGGCGAGCTTCGGCCCGATCGCGCGGGCAGCGTCGAGCCCGGTCGCGCCGGCGGGAAGCTCGAGCTCGGAGTTGTCGGGAAGGACGACCTTCATGGAACCGGTCAAGGATATGCACCCCCGTGCAGACGGACGGGACGGGAAGTCGCCGGCCTCCGCTGCGACGGCGGAGGCGGATCAGCCCGCGCACGACCCGGCGACAACCGGCCGCGCGCGGCGGGCTGTCGATGTCCGGGTCGTGATCATCGGCCGGAGCCTAGCGCCAGGAGGGTCACGGGCGCCACCAGGAGAACCCACATCACGACCCCGATTCCTGCGGCCCCGGCGAGCACGCCGAGCAGGAGAGGGACGAAGGAGGCCGCGATCCCGCCCAACCCCCCGACCGCCACCGCCGCTCCGCTGCGCCCCGGCAGCGCCTCGTAGAGCCACGCCTTCGGAATCGGGTACCAGCCCGACGTGAGCAGGCCCAGCATCGCGAGAAGAAGCAGCTTCGCCAGGCCCGGGACGAGGAGGAACGCCGGATAGGCGCCGAGCGCGAGCAGCGCGGTCGCGCGCAGCACGCCCGAGCCGGCCGTCCGCCGCAACACCCGCAGAAGCAGCCAGTTGCCGACCAGCTCGGCGCCCGTCCACACGCCGACGCCGAGCGCCGCCCGCGCCGGAGTCCAGCCGTCCCCGTACACGAGGTAGAGGGCGACGAAGCCGTGGAAGCCGTCGAGCAACAGATCGCCGGCCTCGAGCAGGAGGAGGAGCCGCAGCACGTCCCGCCTGCGGATCGCGGCCGCCGCCTCGCGAAGCGCACGACCGAGCGGCGGCGCGCCGTCCGGACTCGAAGCGGGGAAGCGCAGAGCCGCGAGCGCGAGCGGGAGCGCCGCGACGGCGAGCAGGACGATCGCTCCACGCCAGCCGAGCCCGAGCTGGACGGCAGCCACGAGCAACACCGGGCCGCCGACATAGCCGAACGAGCCGGCGAGCGTCCAGCGTGCCATGTTGCGGTACCCGTGCGGGCGGGTCGGAGTCCATCAGCGTCGCCTGCGCGAGAGAGACGAAGGCGCCGGTGGCGGGGTTGCCGATCAGGAGCGCGAAGAGCAGGAGCCAGAAGCCTCCGGCAGCAGCGGTCAACGCGGCCGACAGCGCGAAGACGAGCCCACCTCCGACGACCAGCGCCCGCCGGCGCGCGGTGTCCCCGACGGCGCCGAGCACCGGGTCCAGCGCGCTACCGACGAAGCCCGGGATCGCGAGGACGAGCCCGACCTCGGCGTAGCTCAGGCCGAGGTCGTGCCGGATCGACGGCCAGGCAGCCGCGCGGGTACCGCCGACGAGCTCGTCGAGCAGCTCGATCGCGAGCAGCGCCGCGACGAGCGCCGCGCCGCTATGCCGGACGGATCAGGGTCTGCCGCGAATCGACATGTCCTGATTCTGCCCCATCGTCCGGCGGCACTCCAGGAGTATCCAGGCGGCGGTGTGCTCCTCGTCCGGCTCGTGGCGCGAGACCTCGACGAACCCGGCCCGCTCCCATGCGCGGACGGCCCCCTCGTTCCACACGTAGGGGTCGACCGTGACGCGCGCGCGCCCGCGCTCGTCGAGCAGATGCCGCGCCATGGCGCGGGCCGCATCCGGCCCGAGTCCCCGACCCCGCGCAGCCGGGACGAGGAACATGTCCAGGCCGTCGGCGTGGACCTGGAGGTAGCCGACCGGCTCGCCCCCCTCCTCCACGATCCAGGCCTCCACGTCGGGTCGCGCGAGCCGCTCCTCGATCTCGGCGCGCGTGAACGTCTCGTCGTCCCAGTAGCGCGCGACCTCCGGGTCGGCGTGCCAGGCAACGAGGCGGCCGACGTCGCCGCCGTCGGCCGGCCGGAGAGCCGTCAGCCGTCCCCGTACCGGAATTCCCATACGACGTTCACCGCCTCGGTCGCGCCGCCGGCGCTGCGGTAGAGGGCGTTGGCAGGACCGTTGTCGGGCTGGGTGAGAACGAAGCCCTCGTGGATGCCCCGCTCCCCCGCGAGCTCGGCGAGCCGCCGCAGCAGTGCGGCGGCGATCCCGCGCCGCCGGTGGACCGGCGCGACCTCGACCTCGTAGACGAAGAGCTTCGAGCGGACGCCGTGCCGTCGCGGCAACTCGTGCGCGAGCACGAACCCGACCGGCTGCTTCCCGTCGAAGGCGACGAGCATGACCGAGCGCGGATCGGCGAGCAGGCCCGCAGGATCGCCGGGCCCCTCGTGGGTAGCGAACGACCGGACGACGTCTTCGTCCCCCGGTCGGAGCAGGCGGACGGCGATCTCGCTCACCGCTTCATTCTCCCCGTTCCGGGGCGGAGCGCTTCGCGCTTCGCCCGGAGGAGAACGAACTCCGCGCGCCCGAGAGCGCTTCGAACCCACACCGCCGCGAAGCACCAGCGAGCGACCGAGGCGTGGCTCGAAAGCTCGCGTCAGCCCAGACAAGCCCTCACAGCACGAGGGCCGGGAGAGCGTGGTCTCCCGGCCCTCGTTCCATGCCTGTCCGAGCGGGCGGGTGCGCAGCACCCACAAGCTACTCAGGCGACGGGCTGGACGTTGCGGGCCTCGGGGCCTTTCTGCCCCTCCGCCGGCTCGAACTCCACGCGCGCGCCCTCGGCGAGCGACTTGAAGCCGTCGGTGACGATCGCGCTGAAGTGGACGAACACGTCCTTGCCGCCCTCGTCCGGGGTGATGAAGCCGTACCCCTTCGCGTCGTTGAACCATTTCACGGTTCCGGTTGCCATATGAACACCTCCCTCCGCGGAAGTTCTGAACGGACAGGAGGCGCGAACGGACGCGCGACCGGTACTCGCTCGTAGTGCTAGTGCAAGCGGAAAGGTAGCGAGAATCCGCACGTTATGCACCAGGTAGCCCTCGCAGCCCCCGACAAGTTCCGCAGCACGCTGACGGCCGCGGAGGCCGCCGCAGCAATCGCGGCGGGCGCGAGGCGCGCAGGCTGGAGCTGCACCGAGCTGCCGCTCGCGGACGGCGGCGAGGGGACGCTCGACGTGTTCGGCGGCGGCAACCGCCGGACGCTTGTGACGGGGCCGCTCGGGAAGCCGGTGGAAGCCGAGTGGCGGCTCGAGGCCGGATTCGCGCTGATCGAGGCGGCGCGAGCGTGCGGCCTCTCGCTCGCGGGCGGGCCGGAGAGGAACGACCCGCTGCGGGCGACGAGCCGGGGGTCGGGCAGCTCGTCGCGGCAGCGCTCGACGCGGGTGCGCAGCGGATCGTAGTAGCCGCCGGCGGCTCGGCCTCCACCGACGGCGGCATCGGGGCCGTCGAGGCACTCCTGCCGCTCCTGCCGCTTCCGGCCCGTCTCGAGGTCGCCTGCGACGTCGAGACGCGGTTCGCGGACGCGGCGGACGTCTTCGCGCCGCAGAAGGGGGCGACGCGCGAGCACGTGCGCCTGCTGCGCGAGCGGCTCGAGACGCTCGCGCAGCGGTACCGCGACGAGCTCGGCGTGGACATCCTGCCGCTCGCAGGCTCCGGCGCCGCCGGCGGGCTCGCCGGCGGCCTCGCCGCGCTCGGCGCCGGCCTCGTGCCCGGCTTCGACCTCGTCGCCGACCGGCTCGATCTGGACGGCCGACTCGCCGCGGCAGATCTCGTCGTCACAGGCGAGGGCCTGCTCGACGCGACGTCGGCCGGCGGGAAGGTCGTCGGCGGCGTGCTCGAGCGGGCGAGGCGAGCCGGCGTGCGGGCGCTCGTCGTCGCGGGCGAGGTGGCCGCCGACAGCAGAATCGAGGCCGTTTCGCTCGTCGCTCGCTGCGGCCGCGAGCGCGCCTTCGCGGAGCCCTCCACGTGCCTAGCGGAGACAGTCGCCGCGGCTCTGGCGACTATCCAGAACGGAGCCTAAGCTGGGGCCGAGCATGACGGTCGATCGCAGGGCGCCGCATCTGAGCTACCGGCCGGGACTGGACGGCCTGCGCGCGCTTGCGGTGGCCGGCGTCTTCCTCTACCACGCGTGGCCCCACGCGGACGGAAGCGGATACCTGCCGGGCGGCTTCCTCGGCGTCGACCTCTTCTTCGTCCTCAGCGGCTACCTCATCACCTCGCTCCTGCTCGTCGAATGGGAGAGCCGCCACCGGATCGTGCTGGTCCGCTTCTGGCTGCGCCGCGCGCGGCGCCTGCTGCCGGCGGTCATCGTCGTCGTCCTCGCCGCGCTCATCCTCGCCGCGGTCTTCGCCCGCGGCGACCTCGCTCACACGCGCGGGGACGCGGTCAGCTCGCTCCTCTACTACACGAACTGGCACCTGATCGTCGCGAACCAGTCCTACTTCGTCCGCATGGGGCAGCCCGGGCTCCTGGACCACCTCTGGTCGCTCGCGGTGGAGGAGCAGTTCTACGTCGTCTGGCCGCTGCTGCTCGTGCCGGGGCTCGTCCTCCTCGGCCGCCGTCGTCTCCCACTTCTCGTCGTCGCCGGGATCGCGGATCGGCGGCGCTGACGTGGCTCCTCTACAACCCGTCCGACCCGTCGCGCGTCTGGTACGGAACCGACACCCGGGCCTTCCTGCTGCTGATGGGGATCCTCCTCGCGCTCGTCTGGCCGCACGTCGAGCGGATGCGACGCACGCTGCCGCTGCTCGAGCTGCTCGGCGTCGCAGCGCTCGCCACGACGATCTTCCTCTTCCGGCAGATGACGGACTTCGACCCGACACTCTGGCACGGCGGCGATCTCGCGGCCGCCTTCTGCTTCGCCGTCCTCGTCGCCGCAGTCGCCCACCCCGCGAGCCGGCTCAACGGTGCGCTGGGGATCGCGCCGCTGCGCTGGGTCGGCGAGCGGAGCTACGGGATCTACCTCTGGCACTTTCCGATCGTCGAGCTGACTCGACCCGGTGTCGACGTGTCCTGGACGGGCCCGGGGCTCATCGTCGCGCAGGCGACCCTCACCGTCGTGGCTGCCGCCCTCTCGTACCGGTTCGTCGAGCAGCCGATCCGGACCGGGCGCCTGCAGCGCCGGCTCGCACAGGTGCAGCTGCGCCGGCGCCTCGAGCTCGTCGGTGCCGGAGCCGCGGCTCTCGTCGGCGCGCTCGTCGTGCTCTTCCTGATACCGAGCCCGATCTCGCTCTACACGAACCCGCCGGTCGCCGACGCGGCCCAGTCGGCGTACAGCGGCTGGGCGCCGCGCATCTCCCTCCGGCTGCCCGTGCCCGCGGAGCTGCACGCGAAGCCGAAGCCGCCGCCCAAGACCGTTGCGCCGCGCCTCGGGCGGATTCTCGCGATCGGCGATTCGGTCATGCTGGGCTGTTCGTCACAGCTCGCGACGGCCCTCGACCACCGCGTCCGGATCGACGCCACGGTCGGCCGCCAGATCGACGACACGATCAAGGATCTCGACCGCTACCGCGCTCATCACAAGCTGCCGAAGACGATCGTGCTCCAGATCGGGAACAACGGCCCGCTCTGGTATGCGGATCTCACGCGGCTGAAGCACGCGCTCCGCGGAGTCACGGACGTCGTCGTCGTCAACGTCCGCAACTCCACGAGCTGGGAGCACGAGTCGGATCACGCGATCACGAACTGGGTCAAGGGCTGGAAGGCGGCGCGCATCGCCGACTGGTACGGCAACTCGAAGAACTCGATGCTCTCCGACGGCACGCACCCGTGGCCCTACGCGTGCACGATCTACGCGCGCGTGATCGCCGCCGCCGTGCGGTCCTCCCCGTCCCCCGCCTGAGCCGCCCGGGCCGGCTGCCTACGCCACCGTCTCGGGGCGGCTTCGAGCTCCTCCGCCGGTGCCCGGGTCACGACCATGGCGAGCGTGACGCCGACGGCGTACGCGACGAGCACCGCCGCGATCGACCCGCCGAGGCCCGGCTTCTGGGTCATGTTCCAGACGACCCCCAGGACGAGGCAGATCGAGGAGAACTCCACCACCCACAGTCCCGGATGGAGCGTCATCCGCCGCGCCTCGGGGCCGAGCGGGCCGGGGCCGTTCGCGTGCAGCGCGGCCTCGAGCTTCTTCCCGGTGCGCTCCGCGATGAGCGGACCCTGGACGGCGAGCACGACGAGGCCGGCGATGCCGAGGTCGATCCAGCTCGTTCCCCAGGTCCATTCCTTGCTCGCCATGTAGGCGCCGCTGGCGAAGAGCCCGACGATGGCGATCGGGAAGAGCTTGCCGACCTTGCCCGCGACCATCCCCCACGGCACCGCCTGCTCGAGCGTGCGCGCAGCGCGCAGCTGGAAGAGGCAGACGAGGAGGACGCTGGCGGCTCCGATGCCGACGAAGACCGAGAGCAGGTGCAGGTAGAGCACGACGTCGTACGCGTTCAAGACATTCCCCCTGTGACGAGACGATTTGTTCGGCGGGAGGCTAGGGGAACCGAGCGCCGGGATCAAGCGGGGCGCTGCGCCGCAGGACCGGGAGCGTCTACGCGGCGGTCGTGAGCGCGGCGCGGCCCAGCGCGGCGGCGAGATCGTCCCAGAGGTCGCCAGCGTCCTCCACGCCGACCGAGAGACGGAGCAGGCCCGGCGTGATCCCGGCTGCCTCGAGAGCCTCCGGCCCGACCCCGCGGTGCGTCAGGCCGGCGGGATGCTCGATCAGCGTGTCGGTGGCGCCGAGGCTGACCGCGGGAGTGATCAGCCGGACGCTCTCCATCACGCGCGCCGCCGCATCGAGGCCGCCTGCGACCTCGAAGGCGAGCATCGCCCCGGGCCCCGCTGCTGGCGGCCGAGCAGCCCCGACGGGTCGGCGCCGGGGAGCCCCGGATAGAGGACGCGCGTCACCGCCGGATGGCGCGGCGAGCCGCTCCGCGAGCAGCTGCGCGCCCTCCTGGGCGGCGTGGACACGAAGCGGGAGCGTCGGTAGGCCCGCGGTGGGCGAGGAAGGCCGCGAGCGGGTGGAGGATGCCGCCCGTCGCGGTACGCGGACCCGGCGCAGCCGGCGCGCCCACTCCTCCGAGCCGCAGACGATCCCGCCGATGACGTCGCCGTGGCCGCCGAGGTACTTCGTCGACGCTGTGCAGGACGAGCGTCGCGCCGTGCGCGGCGGGATTCTGGAGCACCGGCGTCGCGAACGTGTTGTCGACGAGCACGGGAACGCCGGCCGGCGGCCTCGACCACCGCCTCGATGTCGACGAGGCCCGAGGGTCGGGTTCTGCGGCGTCTCGAGCACGACCAGGCCGCTGTCCGGGCGAACGGCGGTCGCGATCTCGCCGGGCGTCGCCCACGAGACCTCGATGCCGAGCAGGCCGGAGGCGAGCAGCTGGTCGGAGCCGCCGTAGAGCGGCCGGACGGCGACGACGTGGGCGCGGACGGCGAGCAGCGCCGCGGTCAGCGCCGCCATGCCGGAGGCGAAGGCGACGGCCGACTCGGTTCCCTCGAGCTCGGCGAGCGCCTGCTCGAAGCGGCCGACCGTCGGGTTGTGCATCCGCCCGTAGACCGGGCTGTACGCGGCGATCTCGCCGCGCCCCACCGCGTCGAAGGCCTCGACCGCGGCGGCGAGGTCGTGGAGCGGATAGGTGCTCGACAGGTCGAGCGGCGGCGCGTGCACGCCGAGCGCCGCGAGGTCGCTCGCGGCCGGCGTGCGACGGCGACCGTCGCCGTCGATTGCTTGGCCATCGCCGTCGGAGCCTATCCTTTCTGCAGTGAGAGGCAATCAGGATTCGAATATAGTTCGGCGAAGATGAGCTCGCAGGCCGCTCTCGACCGAACGGATCTCGCGATTCTCGCGCGTCCTGCAGAAGGATGCGCGGATCTCGAACAAGGCCCTCGCGGCCGAGGTCGGCGTCGCGCCCTCCACCTGCCTCGAGCGCGTGCGCAGCCTGCCAGGCGCGCGGCGTCCTGCGCGGCTGCCACGCCGAGGTCGACCCGGCTGCGCTCGGCCGCGACCAGCAGGCGCTGATCGCCGTGCGGATCCGGCCGCACACGCGCAAGGTCGTGGACACCTTCTGGCGGCACGTCCTCGCGCAGACGGAGACGGTCGCGGTCTTCCACGTGTCGGGTGCCGACGACTTCCTCGTCCACGCCTCCTTCCGCGACCCCGGCCACCTGCGCGACTTCCTCCTCGACCGCATCGCCGCCCGGCCCGAGGTCGCGCACCTGGAGACGCACCTGATCTTCGCCCAGGAGCGAAACCCCGTCCTCGACCCTCTCTGGTAGGCGGGGCTGAGGCTTCCGCGGTCGGCGGGCGCTCCCGGATGCCAGGAGCGGGTCGACGGTGCGCAGCGTCGTCGACAGCTTCGAGCCGAGCACGTTCGAGGTCGTGGCGCGACGCTGAGGCGGTCGACTGGCCTACCGGCAGGCGACTAGACGTGCCGCCTCGTCCCGATCGGGCCAGGCGATCGGCCGGCCGTGCTCGTCGCAGACCCCCGATCCGGTCTCGACTCGGCCGATGACGGCCGCCTCGTGACCCTCGCTCGCGAGCCGGCGAAGCGCGTCGCCCACCGCCGGCGCCGGGAAGGTGGCGAGGAGGGCGCCCGAGGCGAGCGTCGCCCAGGGGTCGGCGCCGAGCGCCCTGCAGACCGCGAGGCCCGGCTCGAACCAGCGCACCGCCTTACGCGCGATCCGCAAGCGCGCCCCGGAAGCCCGGGCGAGCTCGTGGAGACCGGCGGCGAGGCCGCCTTCGGTCGGGTCGTGCATCGCGGTCGCCCCGAGCCGCGCCGCCGCCAGCGCAGGCTCGACGACGGAGATGCCGGGGTGCCGGAGCGCCTGCCGGGCGGCGTCGAGCGCGGCTGTCTCGACCGCGTCGAGGCGCGAGCCTGCCTCGAGGGCCAGCACTGCCGCACCTTCGACCGGCACGGGCCCGATCTGGACGAGGACGTCGCCGGCCCGAGCGCCGCCCGTGGACACCACCCCGCCCTCCTCGACGGTGCCGAGCATCTGACCCACGACCACCGGCTGCCGAACCGCAGACGTGATCTCCGTGTGGCCGCCCACGAGGTGCGCACCCACGTGCTCCAGGCCGCGGCCGAGGTCGGCGAAGACGTCCCGGACGTCCGCGGCGGAGGTTCCCGGCGGGACGAGGACCGTTGCGAGGAACCACCGCGGCCGCGCGCCGCTCACAGCCACGTCGTTCGCGTTCACGACGACCGCGAGGAAGCCCACCTCGCCGGCTGTGAGCGTGACCGGGTCGGTCGCGACGACGAGCGGGCCGTCGCCGATCTCGATCGCGCAGGCGTCCTCCCCGAGGCCCGGCCCCAGCAGTAGCTCCGGCGGCGGCGCAGGGAGCGCCGAGAGCAGCTCGTCCAGCAGAGCGGCGGGAATCTTTCCGCTCGCGAGCGGCGGCGGCAGCGACGCGTCCGTCATCCGGTGGAGCCTAGAACGGATCCGTGCCGACGCGGATGCGCGCGTGCACCATCCCCCGCCGCTCTCTCCGGGGCAGCCTCTGCGCGTTCGCCGGCGGCGGGTCGCCGAGCCGGCTCTGCGGGCGTCTCGAGCCGCTCTCGCTCGAGAGCGCGGACGTCGTCGCGCTCGTCCGTCCTGATCTGCTCGAACAGGTTCGCGACCTCGTACTCGCCGGCCGCGCGGGCTCGTGCACGCCGACGGGTTGTCGAGCCCTCCCGAGCGCAGACGACTTCCTCGCTCTGGAGCGCGGTCAGCTGCGCAGGGCCACGACTTCGAGGTAGTCGGCCGTGATCGCCGCGGCGCGCTCGCCGGCCCGGTTGTGTCGCTCGGCGACTGCTATCAGCTCCGCCGCAAAGGCGTCCTCGTCGGACGCTTCCACCCGCTCGAAGGCGGCGATCGTCGGGCCGAACCAGCGACGGAAGAAGGCGAGGAAGTGCTCGGGCGAGCGCAGCCGCTGGACACTCACGCGTCGCTCGACCCGGAGGTCCGCGACCCCGGCACCGAAGAGCTCGTGCAGCCGTTCCTCGGTTCCCCAGGCGGTGGGAGGCGCGAGCCCCGGGGCGAGGGGACGTACTTCGCCGTCGTGGCGAAGACCTCGCCGACGAAGCCGTCGGGGACCCAGTTCGCCATGCCGATCCTGCCGCCCGGCCGCACGACGCGGAGGAGCTCGGCCGCGGTCCGCTCCTGGTCGGGTGCGAACATCGCGCCGAACGTCGAGAGCACGACGTCGAAGGAGCCGTCCTCGAACGGCAGCTCCTGCGCGTCTCCCTCGACGAACTCGACCTCGAGGAACTCCGCCGCCGCCCGGATGCGGCCACGCTCGAGCAGGGCCGGCACGAAGTCGACGCCGGTCACCTTCGCGAAGGCACGCGCCGCGGCGATCGCGGCGTTGCCGCTCCCGCAGGCGACGTCCAGCACGCGTTCGTCGGGCAGGACGTCGACCGTGTCCACCAGCCGGTCGGCGGGGACCTGCACGATGGGCGCGACGTGGGCGAAGTCCCCCTTCGACCAGATGTGCCGCTGCAGCTGCGTGACGGCCGCGAGATCGAGCCCGTCCGCTTCGCCGGCCGTCATCTAACCCTCGTCCGGCCGGTGCCGGAGGTCGTCGACGACGACGGCGTAGCGGCCGACCGAGACCCGGCGCCCCTGCCGGCCCTGGAACAGGTTGCCGAGCCGGCGCGGCATCTCTTCGTCGAAGGTCGGCTCCGCAGCGCGGACGTGCTCGTCGGAGTCGAAGAGCGCGAACGAGAGCACCTCCCCGTCGTCCCCGAGGAGCTGGAGCTGACCGCGCTAGCCGGGCAGGCCCTCGACGAGCGGCCCGATGATGCCTGCGGCGTCGGCCAGGGTCCGCCCGGCTCCTCGACGTCGACTCCCTCGAAACGTGCGACACGCGCGAACATCGCCTCTCCTTCCTCGCTGACGGCGACGAGAGTATCGTCGCGGCGTCCCCCGCCGAAGGAGTCTCCCATGTCCGCCGAGATCGAGCATCGCCTCCACGTCGTCTACCCGGAATCGGACGACTGGGACAGCGCACGCCAGGCCTGGAACCTCGCCGCCGACCAGCGGCCGGAGGCGGTCGCGTTGCCGGAGTCGGCCGCCGAGGTCGTCGCAGCAGTCGAGCTCGCCCGCTCCCGTGGCTGGCGTGTCGCGCCGCAGGGCACCGGTCACGGGGCCACGGCGCTGGGCTCCCTGGAGGGAACGCTGCTCCTGAAGACGGAGCGCATGCAGGGCGTGCTGGTCGACCCGCAGACGCGAGTCGCCCGCGTCGAGGCCGGCACGCTGTGGCAGGACGTCGTCGAGGCGGCCGCGCAGCACGGGCTGGCGGCGCTCGCCGGCTCCTCGCCGGACGTCGGGGTCGTCGGCTACACGCTCGGTGGAGGGCTGAGCTTCCTCGGGCGCAAGCACGGCCTGGGCGCGAACAGCGTCCTCGCCGTCGAGCTCGTGACCGCCGACGGCCGTCCGCTGCGCGTCGACCGCGACACCGAGCCCGACCTCTTCTGGGCGCTGCGCGGCGGCGGAGGCAGCTTCGGGGTCGTGACCGCCCTCGAGCTGGCCCTCTACCCGCTCGCCGAGGTCTACGCCGGCATCCTCTGGTGGCCGATCGAGCGCGACGCCGAGGTGCTGCAGGCCTGGCGCGAGCTGGCCGAGAGCGAGCTTCCCGACGAGCTGACGACCGTCGGGCAGGCTGCTGCGGCTACCGCCGCTCCCCGAGATCCCCGAGGCGATCCGCGGCCGGTCGTTCGTGCTCGTCGAGGTGATCCATGCCGGCGATCCCACCGAGGCGGAGGCGCTGCTCGCGCCCCTCCGTGCGCTCGAGCCGGAGCTGAACACCCTCCGGCCGACCCCGCTCGCAGAGCTCAGCCGCCTGCACATGGACCCCGAGCATCCCGTCCCCGGCCTCGGCGACGGCCTGCTGCTGACCGAGCTGCCGCCCGCGGCCGTGGACGAGATCGTCCGCGTCGGCGGCGCAGAGTCCGGACTCGTCGCTCCTCTCGCTCGAGATCCGCCAGCTCGGCGGCGAGCTTGCACGCGCGCGTCCCGAGAACGGCGCGCTCGCCTCGCTCGACGGCACCTACGCCGTCTACGCGGTGGGCATCGCGGCGGGTCCGGAGCTCGCAGCAGCCGCCGCCGGGAGCATCGACGCGCTCATGCAGGCACTCGCTCCCTGGGCTGCTCCACACTCGTACGTCAACTTCGCCGAGACCGCCCGCAGCCCGGAAGCCCTCTGGGGCGAGCAGACCGCGACCCGGCTCGGCGCATCAAGGGGGCGGTCGACCCGGACGGCGTGATCCGCGCCAACCACCCCGTCGGTCCCGCGCTGAGGCGAGCCCGCCCGCCGGCGACGCCGAGACACAGTTACTGTCGCCGGCATGGACGAGGAACGCGTCCGGAGGGCGATCGACGGCGCGGAGCGCGTGCTCCCCGGCCTGGCTGGGCCGCCCCTCCGCACGCGAGCAGCTCGTCGCGCTGGCCGGGGCGACCGGCGAGGACGAGCAAGCCGACCTGTACGGCTCCGGGGAGCGGATCGAGCGCTTCGAGCAGCTGATCGCCGGGTTGGTCGGCAAGGAGGCCGCGGTCTTCATGCCGACGGGCGTGATGGCGCAGCAGATCGCGCTGCGGATCTGGTGCGACCGCCGCGGGACGCGCACGGTGGCGTTCCATCCCACCTCGCACCTCGAGCTGCACGAGCAGAAGGGCTACCAGCTCCTGCACGGCATCCACGGCCGGTGCGTCGGCGATCCCAACCGCCTGATCACACTGGGCGACCTGGAGTCGCTCCGCGAGCCCCTCGCCGCGCTGCTGCTCGAGCTGCCGCAGCGGGAGATCGGCGGCCTGCTGCCCGAGTGGGACGACCTCGCGGCTCAGGCCGCGCTGGGCACGCGAGCGCGGCGTCGCACTGCACCTCGACGGCGCCCGCCTCTGGGAGAGCGGCCCCTTCTACGCGCGCCCGTACGCGGAGATCGCCGGTCTGTTCGACAGCGTGTACGTCTCGTTCTACAAGGGTCTCGGCGCGCTCGCGGGCGCTGCGCTCGCCGGCGACGCCGAGCTGATCGCCGAGGCGCGCATCTGGCAGCGCCGTCACGGCGGCAACGTCGTCACGCTCCATCCGTACGTCGCCTCCGCCGAGCTCGCACTGGCCGAGAGACTCGACCGGATGCCTGCATATCTCGAGCACGCCCGCGCGCTCGCCGCCGCGCTCGCCACGGTCGACGGGGTCGAGGTCGTCCCCGACCCGCCGCAGACGCCGCTGTTCCACATCCTGCTCCGTGGTGACGGCGAGCGCCTCTCCGACGCAGCGCTCTCGGTCGCCGAGGAGCGGAAGGTCTTCCTCTTCGCGGGAACGCGCTCGACCCCGTCGCCGAGCCGGCAGCGCCAGGAGGTCAACGTCGGGGACTCGAGCCTGCTGCTCGAGCCCGCCGAGGTCGCCGAGCTCTACGCCCAGGTCATCGAGCGGGCAGCCGTGCCCGGGTAGCACCCCCCGGCGACCGCCGGCCGGTCGGTCAGTCGCGCGGGACGCGGTGCGGCAGGAGGCCCCACGACGCGGTGTTCCGCTTCGACGGGAAGAGGTCGCGCCAGTCCTTCCCGATGAGCCAGGTGCCGAAGAGGGCCGCGACCTCGGTGCGACGCGTCAGATCCCAGAGCTCGGCGAGCCCGCCGGCGAGGAGGACCGCGAGCAGGCCGAGTCCGAGTGCGAACTCGTGGATCCGCAGTCCGAAGACGTAGACACGCGGGCCGAGGCGGTGCCGTTCCAGGCGCAACACGAACTCAGGCTAGCTTCCGGTGGTTAGCGCCCGATGAGAGGCTGTCCCGACCAGGCTCGGGTGCTCCTCCAGGATCCGTCGAAGCCCGCTTCGATCCGGGCAGTGACCAGGGACAGGCACGGGCGCGATGCGAGGTGCACTACCTGCAGTAGCCTGGCAGTAACCGTGGAGCTGACGGCTGCGGGCATTCCGATCCAGACAACGGAACTCCGGACCAGGCCCGCAGCCGGCCCGAGGTGAGAAAGGAGGGCAAGTCGATGAACCTCCCCGCCGGATTCCGGCGCCTTCGGCGCCTACGCGTGAAGGGGAGTTCCCCGCGCGCGAGGTCGAGCGCGATTCGGGTGAAGAGCAGGTCGCAGCGCAAGAGGAAGATGACCGCGAGGCGGCGCCTTCCGGTCTGACCAGGGTGAAGACCGACCGCCTCTGACGTCCAGCCTCGCGTGG
>CAVZHU010000015.1:0-93808 GCA_963775155.1 uncultured Actinomycetes bacterium
CTGATGCCGGCGTCTTTGACGTCCGAAGTGCCGACGTGCTTGTCATCGGCGCGGTCCCGCGGGACTTTCAGCTGCGACGCGATTGAGAAACTCGGCGTCGCAAACGTCATGTCGTCGACCGCGAGCCGCACGATGGCGGCATTCCCCGTCACTGCGGACATCCGCCGTTCGGCATGCGCGAATTCGGTATCGTCATGACAGGACCTACCTATCCGAGTCGTCTGGTCGATCGGGCGATGAACGCCGGGGTCGAGTTGCAGCTCGGGTGCTCCGTCGTCTCGATCGACTACGGCGACGAAATTATCGTCACCTGCGCGGACGATCGCGGTCACCTCACCATCGTGGCAAAGCGCGTGATCCTCGCGACCGGCGTTCGCGAAAGGCCGCGATCCGCGCGATTGGTCTCTGGCGAGCGGCCGCTCGGTATCCTCAATACCGGCGCGCTGCAAGAATATGTTACTTCAGAATCTCGTACCATTTCGCAGGCCGGTGATCGTCGGGAACGGAGCTCGTTTCACTCTCGAGCCTGTTGACGTGCCGCAAGATCGGCGCGAAGCCCGTCGCGATGATCGAGAGCCGCAATCGCCCGACCGTGCGGGGCTCTCCATGACTCTGCCACGTCTGCTCGGCGTATCCGAGCAATACGCTACTCGTCGAAAGGCTACACCGTATCGCTGGGGATCCTGCTCGTCGGCGGAGCGAGCACGCGGTTCGGCTCGCCGAAGGCGCTCGCGCGGCTCGGCGACGAGACGCTGGCCGGCGCGGGGGTGGCGGCTGCTCGGAGAGGTCTGCGAGGAGCGGCTCGCGGTCGGCAAGCAGGTGGATGGCCTCGAGCTTCCGTTTCCGCTGCTCGACGACGGCACAGCCGTGCGTGCGCCGCTCGCCGGGATCGTGGCGGGGCTGCGCGCGGCGGCGCACACGGTCGCGGTCGTCGTGCCGGGTGGACTGTCCGCTGCTGGACGCCGCCGCACTGCGGAGCCTCGGCCGCGGCGTGTCGTGACGCGGCGGTGCCGCAGACGGGGCCGCTGCTGGACGTGCGATGCTCGTCTCTTCCGGTGCTCGAGCGGCGGCTCTCCAGCCGGGAAGCTGCGGTTGCGGGACGCTGTCGCCGAGCTCGAGTCGGTGACCGTCGACCTCGACCCGCATCTGCTCGCCAACGTCAAACGAGCCTGTGGACCTCGAGCGCGCTGGAGCTTGCGCCCGTTCCGACGGACCCATCCCGAACCCCCACCCGCCCAGGGGGTGCCGGAAGCGTGGCACGAGATTCCGTGACGCCGGTGTCGCATCTTCCTCGCCGAGGTGTACGAGTTTGCGTCCGCGGCCGCGGGTGGAGCGCTCAGGCGCGGGCGACGTCCGCGAGGCCGTGCGGGGAGAGGATCCGCGCCCGGTCGGCGCCGGTGCCGACGAGCGTGACCTCGATCCCGAGCTCCTGCTCGACGAACTCGATGTAGCTGCGCGCCGCCGCCGGCAGGTCGTCGATCGAGTCGGCAGGCGTCGAGCGGCTCGTGCCAGCCGGGCAGCACCTCGTAGACGGGCTCGGCGTGGTGGAAGTCGCTCTGGTGGGCGGGGAACTCGTCGGTCTCGCGGCCGTCGCGGAGCCGGTAGCCGACGCATACCGGAAGCTCGGCGAAGTCGAGAGGACGTCGAGCTTCGTCAGCGCAAGCGGGTGATGCCGTTCACGCGGACGGCGTAGCGGAGCGCGACGAGGTCGAGCCAGCCGCAGCGGCGCTCGCGACCGGTGACCGTGCCGTACTCGCCGCCGACTCGCGCATCCTGTCCTGGTCGCCGCCCGCGATCTCGGTCGGGAACGGCCCTTCGCCGACGCGCGTCACGTAGGCCTTGGCGACGCCGAGCACACGGTCGATCCGTGGGGCCGATGCCGACACCGGTCGCCGCGCTCGAGGCGACCGGGTTGGACGAGGTGACGAAGGGATAGGTGCCGTGGTCGAGATCGAGCAGGGTCGCCTGCGCGCCCTCGAACAGCACGGCTTGCCCTCGCGCAGTGCGGCGTCGACGATGAGCGAGGTGTCGCCGACGAAGGCCGCAGCCGGCGCGCGTAGCTCCTCGTAGCGGGCGGCGATCGCCTCGAGGTCGAACGGCTCGGCGTCTCGTAGACGCGCTCGAGCCAGAGGTTCTTCTCGGCGAGCGCGACCTCGATCTTCTGGCGGAGGATCTTGGGGTCGAGGATGTCCTGCACGCGGATGCCGATGCGCGATCGCCTTGTCGGCGTAGCGCGGGCCGATCCCGCGCTTGGTCGTGCCGATCTGCAGCCGGCCGAGCCGCCGCTCGCTGCGCCTGGTCGATCGCGACGTGCCACGGCATGATCAGGTGCGCGTTGCCGGAGACGTAGACCTCATCGATGCGGTGTCCCCGCCGCTCGAACTCGTCGAGCTCGGTGATCAGCACCTCCGGGTCGACGACGCAGCCGTTGCCGATCACGCACGGCTTGCCGCGGACGATGCCGCTCGGCAGCGGCGCGGATCTTGTACGTCTCGCCACCGACGACGATCGTGTGGCCGGCGTTGGGGCCGCCCTGGTAGCGGCAGACGATGTCGGAGTGCTGGGCGAGCAGGTCGACGATCTTGCCCTTGCCCTCGTCACCCCACTGCGCGCCGACGATGACGGTTGCGGGCACGGAGGAGAAGTATGCCGCGCCGCGCGGCCTACGCAGCCCCGCGCTCGACGAGCAGCTCGCGGAAGTCGCGTCGTGCCTCGACCGGCACCTCCGCCGCGAGCCGTCGCAGCCGGCTCGCCGTCGGGCCTCCGACGCGCCCGGCGAGCTCGCGCCACTCGCAGTTCGACGTCACGAGCGTCAGGCGGCGCGCCTGCTCGCGCTGGTTGACGAGGCTGTAGATACGCTCCCGCGCCCACGGCGTGAGGTCCTCTGCGCCGAGGTCGTCGAGCAGGACGACGTCGTGGCCGGCCGGGTTCGCCGGCGGCTCGGCGTTCGGGCCGGATAGCTCGCCCGCAGCGAGTCGAGCCACTCGGGAACGTTGAGGAAGAGAGCCGAGGCCGGGCGGTCGCTCCAGACGATCTCGCGGAGGATTGCGACGCCCAGGTGTGTCTTGCCGGCGCCCGGCGGGCCGTGGAGGAACAGGCCCCGCCGCAGAGGCGTCCCGGCCCGGTACTCCTTCGCCCACTGCCGGCAGACGCCGAGCGCGTGCTCGGTCCCCGCCGCGGGCTCGAAGCCGGCGAAGGAGCAGTCCGCGTACGCCGGCGGGACGAGCACGCGCGACCAGCGCATCTCGGCCTGCCGTTGTCCGTCAACGACCTCCTCCGCGGCGCGGCAGAGCTCGCAGTAGCGCTCGGCCGGGAACGTCTGCCCGAGCAGGAAGACCTGCTCCGTCTCGAACTCGCGCCCGCAGCCGAGGCAGCGCGCGGCCGTCGGGCTACTGCTGCTGGAGGCTGGCGAACTTGGCATAGCGGCTGATGAAGGCGACGTTGAAGGCCCCGATGGGGCCGTTGCGGTGCTTCGCGACGATCACCTCGGCGATGCCCTTCTTGCTGTCGTCGGCGTCGTCGCGCTCGTAGTACTCCTCGCGGTAGAGGAACATGACGAGGTCGGCGTCCTGCTCGATCGAGCCCGACTCGCGCAGGTCGGAGAGCATCGGCCGCTTGTCGTGCGCGCTGCTCGGGCGAGCGGTTGAGCTGGGAGAGGGCGAGGACCGGGAGGTCGAGGTCCTTCGCGATCTCCTTCAGTCCGCGCGAGATCGCGAGACCTCCTGTAGGCGGCTCTCCTCGCTGCGGCCGGTCGTCATCAGCTGGAGGTAGTCGACGACGACGAGGCCGAGGTCCGGCTCCGCCGCTTCAGTGTCTGGGTGCGGGCGCGCAGCTCGAGCAGGCTGAGGGCGGGGGTGTCGTCGACGTAGAGGGACGCCGTCTCGAGCTGCCCGCACGCCTGCGAGAGTCGCGGCCAGTCGTCCTTCGAGAGGCGCCCGGTGCGGATGGCGTGCGCATCGACCTTGCCGCGGGAGCAGATCAGTCGCTGCGCCACCTCCTGGCGTGACATCTCGAGGCTGAAGAACGCGCACGGCGTCTGCTGGTCGACCGCGACGTGGTTCGCGATCTCGAGCGCGAAGGCGCTCTTCCCCATGGACGGCCGGGCGGCGAGGATGACGAGGTTGGCGGGCTGGAGGCCGGCGGTGATCCGGTCGAGGTCCTTGAAGCCGCTCGGCAGGCCGGTGACCTCGGCGCCGGACTCGTAGAGGTGGCTGATCCGCTGGAACGTCTCGACGAGCGTGTCCTTGAAGAGGACGAGCTCCCCCTGCGCGCGGCGCTCGCCGAGGTCGTAGACGAGCTGCTCGGCCCGGGCGACGAGCTCAACCGGCTCGCCCTCCCGCTCCCAGCCGAGCTGGGCGATCTCGCCGCCGGCGCGGATCAAGCCGCGCAGCGTCGCCGTCTCGCGGACGATCTCCGCGTAGTGGCGAACGTTGGCCGTCGCCGGCACGAGCCGGGCGAGCTCGTGCAGCCGCACGCGCCCGCCGATCTCCTCGAGCTCGCCGCGCTGCTCGAGCTCGTTCGTGAGCGTGATCGCGTCGACGGGCTCGTTCTTGCCGTAGAGCTGGAGCGCCGCGCGGTAGATCTTCGCGTGCGACTCACGGTAGAAGTCCCCCGCGTCGAGGATCTCACTGACCGCGGCGATCGCGCCGGACGCGATCATCATCGCCCCCAGGACCGACTCCTCGGCCTCGAGGTTCTGCGGCGGGACGGTGCCGGGGGAGGGGGCGGGTGACGGGACGGGGGCGAGTGCCATGCGTGTCGATTCCACCACCCGGCGCGGCCGGTTACTAGAGGTGGAAATGTCCTTTGTGAACAGGTCGTTTTCGGTCATTTGCAGGCGAAACAATCATCGTTGCAGGCGTGCCGGACGGCGCGCCTGTGGACGGAGGAGCCGCTCGGAGCGGCAACTTCCTGCGCAGATCCACAGCCGCCGCGGTGCCTGTGGACGCTCGTCGGCGGCTCGCGAGCTGCCAGGGCCGCTAGATCGCCTGCGGCTGGTCGCCGGCGGCGAGGAGCGCCTCGCACTCCTGGACGTAGCGGGTCGCGCCGACGGAGCGGAAGAAGGAGAGCGCCCGCTGCAGCTGCTCGCCCGCCTCCGCGTCGCACCGCATCGAGTCTAGGCTCCCGCCATGGCCACGGCCACTCTCGCCGCCGACGCCGTCGCCTGGCGGCGGCACCTGCACGCGAACCCGGAGCTCTCCTTCCAGGAGCACGAGACCTCGCGCTTCGTCCGCGAGACGCTGGAGTCGTTCGGCGGGCTCGAGCTCTCCCGGCCGACGCCCACGAGCGTCGTCGCGCGCCTGCAGGGCGGCAGGCCGGGTCGCACGCTCGCGCTGCGCGCGGACATGGACGCGCTGCCGATCCAGGAGGAGACGGGTCTCGAGTTCGCGTCGCAGCTACCCGGCGTGATGCACGCGTGCGGCCACGACGGGCACACGGCCGCGCTGCTCGCCGTCGCTCGTGGTCTCGTCGAGCGGCGGGACGAGCTCGCCGGCGAGGTCCGCTTCCTCTTTCAGCACGCCGAGGAGCTGCCGCCGGGCGGCGCAGCCGAGCTCGTCGCCGCCGGCGCGCTCGACGGCGTCGACGCCGTCTTCGGCGCCCACCTCATCTCGAATCTCGAGGCGGGTCGCGTCGGTGTGCTCGACGGCCCGGTGAGCGCCGGCGCCGACGTCTTCTCCGCGCGCATCCTCGGCCGGGGCGGCCACGCGGCGTTCCCGCATCTCGTCGTCGACCCGGTCCCGATCGCGGCCCAGGCGATCTCGAGCCTGCAGCTGATCGTCTCGCGGAACACGAAGCCGCTCGACAGCGCCGTCGTCTCGGTGACCAGGATTCACGGCGGCACGGCGGACAACGTCATCCCGGAGGCGGTCGAGCTCGGCGGCACCGTCCGCACCTACCGGCAGGAGGTGCGCGAGCAGACCCGCGCGGCGATGGAGCGGATCCTCGGCGGCGTCACGAGCGCCCACGGCGCCGGCTACGAGTTCGAGTACCTGCTCGGCTACGACTCGGTCGTCAACGACCCGGAGCTCGCCGGGCTCGTGCGCGAGGCGGCGGGCGCCGACCGGCTGATCGAGATCGAGCCGATGATGGCCGGCGAGGACTTCTCCGCGTACCTGCGCGCCGCTCCAGGCTGCTTCTTCCTCGTCGGCGCCGGTGCGGAGGGTGCGTTCCCGCACCACCATCCGCGCTTCACGATCGACGACGAGACGGCGCTGCCCGTCGTGATCGACACGATGACGCGCGCTGCGTTCGCGTATCTCTCTGGCTAGTACCACGCGTCCGCAAAAGTGCGGACGCGCGTACTAGTCGTCGCGCAGCGCTGCTTCGGCGTCGCCGCGCCACTCGGGCTCGGGCTCCGCCTCCGTTTCCGCCTCGAGCTCGGCCTGCGCAGCCTCCGCCTGCTCGGCGGCGTCGACGTCGGCGATGACCTCCGCGAGATCTGCGGACGGCTCCGACGGTGCCTGCACAGCTTCCTGCTCGGCCCGCTCGGTGGCCTCCATCGCCTCGAGCTCCTCGTCCGAGGGAAGCTCGCCTCCCTCCGGCACGACGAGCGTCTGCACCTCGGCGCGCACGTCCTCGAAGAGGGCGATCGGGACTGCGTAGCGGCCGATCCGCTTGATCGGGCTCGTCTCGATCTTGCGCCGGTCGACGCGGATCTTGCGCGTGCGCCAGAGCTCGTCCGCGACGTCCGTCGGCGTCACGGAGCCGAAGAGCGAGCCGGTCGGGCCGGCCTTGACCTCGAAGCGGAGCACGGTCTTCGCGAGCATCTCCGCGATCTCCTGCGCCTGCCCGGCGTTCTTCGCCTCGTGCCGCGCGCGCTGCGCGTCGCGCTTGCGCAGCTCGGCAACGCGGGCCCCGGTCGCCTCCTCGGCGAGCCGCCGAGGCAGGAGGTAGTTGCGGGCGTAGCCGCGCGCGACCGAGACGACGTCGCCTCTCAGGCCGACGTGCTCGACGTCGCGGAGAAGGATGACCTCCATGCTCAGCGATCCCCCCGGTCGCCGCGGTCCCCCCGGTCGCCGCGGTCGCCGCGGTCGCGGCGGCCGCCGCCGCCGCCGCCGTCGCTGCCCTCGGCGACGTACGGCAGGAGCGCCATCTCGCGTGCCCGCTTGACCGCCTGCGCGACCTGCACCTGGTGGCGCCGGCAGGCCCCCGTGATGCGGCGGCTGCGGATCTTGCCCTTCTCGGAGATGTAGCGCCGCAGCTGGTTGACGTTCTTGTAGTCGACCTCCGCGATGTGCTCCTTGCAGAAGAAGCAGTTGCGGCGCCTGATCGGCCCTGACGGGCCGCCGGTCCGCTTCCGCTGCTGAGTCCTCTCTCTGGCCATGCGTCTCCTAGTGCTCCTAGAACGGGATGTCGTCGTCTGCTGCGGCCGGGAAGTCGGCCCGCTCCTGCTGCGCGCCCGCCGGCACGAACTGGTTGCCGCCGCCGCGCCGTCTCCGTCGCCTCGCCCGCCGAGGAACTGGACGCTCTCGGCGACGATCTCCACGGCCTCGCGCTTCGACCCGTCCTGGGCCTGCCACTCGCGCCAGTCGAGGCGCCCGTCGATCGCGACGGGGCGGCCCTTGCTCAGGTACTGCGCGCAGCTCTCGGCCTGGTTGCCGAAGACGGAGACGGTGAAGTAGTTCGGCTTGTCCGTCCACTGCCCCGACTCGTCGCGGCGCCGGCTGTTCACCGCCACGCGGAGGCTGCAGACGGACGTGCCGCCCGACGTGTGCCGCAACTCGGGGTCCCTCGTCAGGTTCCCGACCAGTACTACGCGGTTGATGTTCGCTGCCATCCGCTCCTCACTCCTCCCCTGAGTCTTCCGGCTGGGCGTCGCCGGCCTCGCCGGTGACGCTTTCAGCCTCGTCCGAACTCGCGTTCGGGTCAGCGTACTCCTCCTCGGCGACGGTGTCTGCTCGCTCTTCCGGACCGGTCTCGGAGGGCCCGCTGGGCCGTGCTGCGGGCGCGGCCGCGTCGTCGCGCGGGGCGCTCGTGCGGGAGCCGGCGACGTGCCGGGTCGCCATGTGGCGGAGCACTGCTTCGTCGATCTTGAGCACGCGGGAGATCTCGTCGAGCGTCGCCGGCTCCGAGTCGAAGACGACGAGGTGGTAGACGCCCTCCTCCTTGTGCGCGATGGGATAGGCGAGGCGGCGCCGGCCCCAGGCGTCGTGGCTCCGCCACGTGCCGCCCCCCTGCTCGACGAGCTCGCGCGTCCGCGCGACGATCTCGTCCTGGCGGGCCTCGGCGCGCTCGGGGTCCAGCAGCATCAGGATCTCGTAGGTCGTCACGTCCCGATGTCCTCCCTTCCCATGGTCTCGATGTCGGCCCCGACTGCCGGCGCCGCTCGGGAACGGAACGGCGCGATGACGGGGCAGGAAGCGGCGGTCACTGTAGCATCGGCCTGCTCATGCGTCGTCTTGTCGCGTGGATCGGAGGAGCCGTCGGCGGTCTCGCCGCCTACCGGCTCGTGCGACGGCATGGAGCTCGGGAGCCGCTCCCGGAAACGACGGTCACGGAACCGGACGACCGGGCCGAGGAACTGCGAGCGAAGCTTGCCGAGACGCGTGCCGAGGAGCCGGCGGAGGGGGAGCGGCCTGCCGCCGAGCCGACAGAGCCTGCCCCGACGGAGCCTGGCCCGCCCGAGTCGCTGGACGAACGCCGCAGGCGGGTCCACGAGGAGGGCCGGGCCGCGATCGACGAGATGCAGTCGGAGTAGCGCGGAGATCGCTCACGGTGGGTGCGCTCCTGCAGGTTCGGAACTGCACGGTACGAGGGAGGCCGGCCCGGCGTGCGGCGAGGGAGGCCGCCGCAGCAGCAGCGGCGTCACCGTGAGCGGCGACCGCGACTAGCCCGTGCCGGCGGAGCGGGCGAGCGCTCACAGAAGTGCCGGGGACTTCTCCGTGCGGCGACCGAGGCCGAGCGGTGCGCATGGACGCCAACCCCCATTGCAGGCCCCTGGCGACGGTGGTAGAGCGGGATCGTCAGGGCTTAGCGGCGCAGCCACCAGCACGATCGAGAGGCCGGCCGGCGCGCTCGAGGTTCGTCTTCGCCGACCGGCCGAACGGTCAGAGGAGGTCTCCGATGAGACGTCTGTCACGGTCGGAAGTCAGTCCTTCATCCACGAGCGAGCTCGACGGACGAGCGATGCGGAAACGCAGACTGAGGCTGCCGAGCCCGGCATTCGTCCTCGCGCTGGTCGCGTTGTTCGTTGCGCTCGGCGGTACGACCTACGCCGCGACGAGCTTGCCGAAGAACAGCGTCGGGACGAAGCAGCTGAAGAACAGCGCGGTTACGAGCAAGAAGATCAAGAACGGGGCGGTCCGAGCCGCCAAGATCAACACCACAGGTCTCACCGTCCCGAAGGCGCTCCACGCGACGAGCGCCGATAGCGCGACGAGCCTTGCCCCCATCGAGGCCTGGCACGAGGTCGGCGGCACGGTCGGGGAGCCGGCATTGCAGAACGGCTGGACGAACATCGGGATGCCCTGGTCGACAATGGCGTTCGCAAAGGACGCGGCCGGCTTCGTCCACTTGAAGGGGGCGATCGTGAACTCGGCCGGGGGAGCGGGGACGGTGTTCACCCTTCCCGAGGGGTACAGGCCCGTGCAAGCCCTCCTCTTTCCGGTGGGCGGCCAGCAGAACGGCTACATCTTCACGTCCGGCGGCGTGGCGGTGCACGACGGCACTCCGGGAGCAATCGCCGGCTTCGACGGCCTGTCGTTCAAGGCCGGCTAGCGGCGCGGGTGGACAGGGCGAGTCATGAACGGGTGGGGCTTCGGCCCCGACGGAGCGGCGCCGGAGTCGAACCGACCTAGCCGTGGGTTGCACGACCGTACGGGTTTTGAAGACCCGCTGGGCCACCAGGCCCCGCCGCTCCGCCCGGAGGGTATCCGGCTAGCCGTCGCCCTCGAGGTACTCCGAGTCCCAGCCGTCGGGGGCGTACACCGTGCCGGGAGCCGCGGCGCCGATCGCGAGGATGAGCGTGCCGTCCGTCCGCGCCTCGGCGGACCGTCTGGCGCTGGCCTCCGGGACCCAGACGCACGTTCCCGCCGGCGCGTCGATCTCTTCGCCCGCGACGGTGAACGTCGCGTGGCCCGAGGCGACGTAGTAGAGCTCCGGCTCGCCGCTGTCGGACTCGTCGTGCTCGGGCACGCCGCCCTCGCCGGCGTTGCGCCGGTAGGCGTTGATGCCGAACGTCTGGATCGCGAAATGGTGGCGGATGGGAATCCAGTGGGGCCACTTCTCCGCCGCGATCTCGTCGATGTGTGCCTTCTCGTAGGCGGCCATCGGGAGGACTCTATTCGTCCGCGAAGCGCGCGAGCAGCTCGTCGGGCGGGAGGTCGGCGAGCGAGCCGAGCACGAGGTCGGCTCCCGACTCCTCGAGGCCGAGGTCACGCGTCACCTCGTTCGGGACGGCGACGCAGAAGATGCCGGCCGCCTTCGCCGCGCGGACGCCGTTCGGCGAGTCCTCGAAGGCGACCGCCTCCTCCGGCCGGACGCCGAGCAGCTCGAGCGCCTCGAGGTAGAGCGTCGGCGCCGGCTTCGCGCGCTCGCTGTCGTGGTCCACGGTGCAGATCGCGTCCCAGCCGACCGCCTGCCCGAGCCGCTCGAGGTGCGCGTCCACCCAGCGGCGTGAGGCGCTGGAGACGATCGCGCGCCTCAGGCCGTGGCGGCGCGCCGCGGCGAGGTACTCGGCGATGCCGGGCCGGAGCTCCTCCGCCTCGATCAGCGCGAGCTCGTGCGCGTAGCGGCGCTCGTTCAGCGCTTCCCGCTCGAGCGGCCGGCCGACGAGCTCCTCGAGGTGGGTCATCGGGTCCCAGCCGCCGTGCGTGCCGACGAGCGACGCCCACAGGTCGGCCGGAAGCTCGTGCCCGTGCTCGCGGTAGAGGAGCTCCCAGCCCGCGCGCGAGGCGAGCTCCGTGTCGAGGATCAGGCCGTCGAAGTCGAAGAGAAAGGCGCGGATGGGCAAGGCGAATCAGACTACGTAGCGTGGCGATCCTCGGCGTCGACGTCGGCGGCACGTTCACCGACGCGGTGCTCGTCGAGGACGGGCTGGTCCGGACGGCAAAGGTGCCGACGGCGGCCCGGCAGGAGGAGTCCGTGCTTGCCGCCGCCCGGGCGGTCGGAGCGCTCGAAGTGGAGGTCGGCCGTTTCGCGCACGGGACGACCGTGGCGACGAACGCACTGCTCGAGCGGCGGGGCGCGCGGACGGCGTACGTCGGCAACGCCGGCTTCGAGCACCTTCTCCACCTGCGACGGCAGACGCGCGCCCACCTCTACCGACTCTGCGCACAGTGGCCCGAGCCGCTCGTCCCGCT
Organism: uncultured Actinomycetes bacterium; assembly: GCA_963775155.1. Taxonomy (GTDB): domain Bacteria; phylum Actinomycetota; class Thermoleophilia; order Gaiellales; family Gaiellaceae; genus Palsa-739. Next base: position 11,301 of record CAVZHU010000015.1, read on the forward strand.
CGAGCGCTGCCACGGCGTGCAGGGCCGGCTCGGCCCGTCGGGCGAGCTCGAGCCGCTCGACCTCGCCTCGCTCCCCGATCCCGGTGACGTGGAGGCGGTCGCCGTCTGCCTCCTCTTCTCGTTCCGTGATCCGTCGCACGAGCGGGTTGTCGCGGAGGAGCTGCGGCGACGCCGTCCCGATCTCCACGTCGTCGCCTCGCACGAGGTGGCGCCGGAGTTCCGCGAGTACGAGCGCGCCTCGACGGCGGCTGCGGACGCCTACCTCGCGCCCGTCGCGTCGCGCTACCTGCGCGCGCTCACGGCCGCGGCGGCGGTGGAGGGCCTGCCGGAGCCGGTCGCCATGCTCTCCTCCGGCGGTGTGGCCTCGGTGGAGGAGGCGGCGGCGCATCCCGCACGGCTGCTCGTCTCGGGCCCGGCTGGAGGGGTCGTCGGCGCCGGGCTCGTCGCGCGCCGGGCCGGCTTCCCGGACGCCCTCGCCTTCGACATGGGCGGCACGTCCACCGACGTCTGCCTGCTGCCCGGCGGTCGCGCCGCGCGCGTCTCCGAGCGGGAAGTGGGCGGCTTTCCGATCCGGTTGCCGTCGGTCGACGTGCACACGGTCGGTGCGGGCGGAGGCTCCCTCGTACGGCGCGACGCCGGCGGGGCGTTGCGGGTCGGCCCGGAGTCGGCGGGGGCGGATCCCGGGCCCGCCTGCTACGGCCGCGGCGGCGGCCCGACCGTCACCGACGCGAACCTCCTGCTCGACCGGCTGCCGGCGGAGCTGCCCGGTGGACTCGTCCTCGACCGCGAGGCGGCTGCAGCCGCGCTCCGGGGGATCGACCCGGCTGCCGTCGTCGAGGTCGTGAATGCGGAGATGCTGCGCGCGCTGCGCGTCGTCTCGGTGGAGCAGGGACACGACCCGCGCGAGTTCGCGCTCGTCGCCTACGGCGGTGCCGGCCCTCTGCACGCGTGCGCGCTCGCCGACGAGCTCGGGATGGAGGCGGTGCTCGTCCCGGCGGCGGCGGGCGTGCTCTCGGCGCTCGGCCTCGCTGCGAGCGAGGAGCGGCGCGACCGGGTCGTCTCCCATGTCCGTCCTCTCTCGGAGGCCGGCGACCTGCCGGCGGAGGGGGAGGCGGATCTCCGCTACCGAGGCCAGTCGTTCGAGCTGACGGTTCCGCTCGGAGGCGATCTCGCCGAGCGGTTCCACCGCGCCCATGCGGAGCGCTACGGCTACGCGGACCGGGCGCGGGAGGTCGAGCTCGTCGCCGTCCGCACCGCCGAGGTTCTGCCGGGGCCGCCCTGGACCTGTCTCCGGTGGAGCTGTCCCGGGACCAGGTCCAGGGACCTGTCCTCTTGGGACTCGAGGGGGCGACCTGCTGGGTCCCGGGGGGCTGGCACGGCGAGACGACCCGCGACGGGACGCTGGTGCTCACGCGATGAACGTCGTGCCGGAGGTGCGCTCATAGACGTCGAGCTGCAGGTGATCGGGAGCGCGTTGCACGCCGTCGCCGAGGAGATGGGGGCGGTGCTCGTCCGCTCGGCCTTCTCGGCCAACATCAAGGAGCGGCGCGACTGCTCGACCGCGCTCTTCGACCGGCATGGCCGGCTGATCGCCCAGGCGGAGCACATCCCCGTCCATCTCGGAGCGATGCCGGATGCAGTGGCGGCGGTGATGCGGCTGGATCTCGCTTCCGGCGAGGTCGCGATCCTCAACGACCCGTTCGCGGGCGGCACGCACCTGCCCGACGTGACGCTCGTCTCCCGCACCGCCGCCGGCTTCGCCGCGTCGCGCGCCCACCACGCGGACGTGGGCGGGATCGAGCCGGCGAGCCTCCCCGCCTTCTCGCGCACGCTCGAGGAGGAGGGAGTCGTGCTCGCGCCGCAGCTCCTCACGGACGAGGTGCTCGAGGCGTTCGTCGCCGCAACCCGGCGGCCGGAGGAGCGGCGGGGTGACCTGCGCGCCCAGCTCGCGGCGCACCGGCTCGCCGAACGGAGGCTCGCGGAGATCTGCGCGCGCCGCGGCCGCGAGCGCGTCGTCTCGGCGATGGGCGAGCTGTACGAGTACTCCGAGCGGATGGTGCGGGCGGCGCTCGCAGCGCTTCCGGACGGCCGCGGCGAGGCCGAGGACATGGTCGAGGCCGTCGAGGGAGACCTGCCGATCCGCTGCTCCGTCGAGCTCGCGGATGACGAGATCCGGATCGACTTCTCCGGGACGGCTCCGCAGCATCCCGGGAACCTCAACTGCCCGCTCTCGGTCACGAAGTCGGCCTGCTACTTCGTCGTCCGCTGCCTAGCGGCACCGGACCTGCCGGCTTCCGGCGGCGCCTTCGCTCCGGTGGCGGTGACGGCGCCCGAGGGCTGCCTCGTCCACGCGGAACGGCCGGCCGCGGTCGCAGCCGGCAACACGGAGACGTCCTCCCGCATCGTCGACGTCGTCTTCGCCGCTCTCGGCCGCTTCCTCGAGGTACCTGCGCAGGGGCAGGGGACGATGAACAACGTCACCCTCGGCAACGAGCGCTTCACGTACTACGAGACGACCGGCGGCGGCCAGGGTGCGTGCCCGGACGCGGACGGCCCCAGCGGCGTCCACGTTGCGATGTCGAACACGCTGGCGACGCCGGTCGAGGCGCTCGAGCTCGACTATCCGCTGCGCGTGGAGCGCTGGGGCTTGCGGCTGGGCACCGGCGGGTCGGGCGTCCACCGCGGCGGCGAGGGCGTCGTGCGCGAGCTGCGTGCGCTCGAGGACTGCCGCCTCTCGGTGCTCGCGGAGCGGCGGCGGCGGGCGCCTCGCGGCGCACGCGGCGGGGAGGACGGTGCGCCCGGGCGGACGCTCGTGAACGGCGAGGAGCAGCCGCCGAAGCTGACGCGGCAGCTCCGCGCCGGCGACACCGTCGGGATCGAGACGCCGGGCGGCGGCGGCTACGGCGCGCCCGCCTGACCCGGCAGCGCCGGTAGCCTCCGCCGCAGGTGGACGCTGCGGAACGGACGTACGACCTCTACAGCGACGCCTTCCGGGCGGACACCTACGCAACCTTCGCTCGGATGCGCGAGCGCGACCCCGTGCTCTGCCAGCCCGGGCTGGACGGCGAGACACCGATCTGGTTCGTCACGCGCTACGAGGACGCCGAGGCGGTACTGCTCGACGACGAGCGGTTCGTCCGCGACCCGCGCCTCGCCGTGCCGCCCGAGCGGCTCGCGGCGCTGAACGAGGGGCTCCCCGATGCGATCGCATTCATCGACAGCCACATGCTCAACCGGGACGGCGACGACCACCGCCGCCTGCGGCGCCTCGTCTCGAAGGCGTTCACGCCGCGCATGATCGAGCGGCTGCGACCGCGGATCCAGGAGATCGCCGACGAACTGCTCGACGGCGTGGCCGCCGGCGGCGAGATGGATCTGGTCTCGGCCTTCGCCTTCCCCCTGCCGATCACGGTGATCGCAGAGCTGCTCGGCGTTCCGGCTGCCGAACGCGACCGCTTCCGCGAATGGTCGGATGCGATGGTCAGGCCCGCCCTCGCGGCCGCCGACATGGAGCGCTTCGAGGTCTCGCTGCACGAGTTCGCCGGTTACCTGCGCACGCTCTTCGAGGAGCGAAGGCGCGTGCCGCGGGACGATCTGAGCGGCGCGCTCGTCGCGGTAGAGGACGGCGGGGACACGCTCTCGGAGGAGGAGCTGTCGAGCATGGTCGCGCTCCTGATCATCGCCGGGCACGAGACGACCGTGAGCCTGATCGGCAACGCGACGCTTGCGCTGCTGCTCGATGGCGAGCAGCGGGCTGCGCTCGATCGTGACCCGGCGCTGCTGCCGCGGGCGGTCGAGGAGCTGATCCGCTACGACGGACCGGTCGAGCGGACTCTCACCCGGTGGGCTTCGGTGGACCTCGAGTTGCGCGGCCGGACGATTCGTCGCGGCGAGCCGGTGGTCGTCGTCCTCGGGGCCGCGAACCGCGACCCTGGGCGCTTCGAGGACCCGGACCGTCTCGACCTCGCGGCCGAGCGGGAGAACCGGCATCTCGGCTTCGGCCGCGGTCGTCACTTCTGCCTCGGCGCGCCGCTCGCGCGTCTCGAGGCCGAGGTCGCGCTCGCCTCGCTGCTCCGCCGGCTGCCCGGGCTGCGCCTCGCGGTGCGTGAGGAGGAGCTCCGCTGGCGGCCGGTGCCGCTCTTCCGGAGCCTCGTCGCGCTGCCGGTCGCCTGGGACGCTTGAGCGCGGTCAGCGCCGCCGCAGGACTCGCCCGTCGCCGACGCGGCGGGTCACGCCGTCCGAGTCGAAGCGCTCGAGGTAGAGCTGCGCCGCCTTCCGCCCGACTCCCAGCGCGTCGCGGAACTGGGCGAGCGTGATCCCGTCGAAGAGGGCTCCGCGGGCCTGTGCGAAGGCGTCGGTCGAGACCGCATAGCCGTCGCCGACGCGCACGAGCCGTCCCTGCTCCTCGAGGAAGCGGGCGAGCGAGGCGTCCTCCACCCGCACCGGCTCGACGCCGAGCTGCGCCTCGAGCGCGGCAGCAGCTTCCGCCCGCTCGCCGAGCTCCGGCGTGGCGCCCGGCCGGTAGAGCTTCGCGCCGCGCAACTCGAGCCCCAGGTGCGGGATGACGGCTCTCGCCCAGTCGGCGGCCGGAACGGCGACGCCGGGATCGAGTGGATCGGCGTCGTCGATGGAGCCTTCGAGCTCGGCGCGAAGCTCGTCGAGCCACTCGCTGGACCAGCGCCACTCCCCGTCCACGCGCACGGGGGCGTGGACGAGCGTCTCTCCCCGCTCGAGCGCCTCGAACCGCGCCGGTTCGGCGTGGCGGGGCGGGGAGGGGTCGAGGACGACGCCGCCGGCGACGGTCGTCTCGGCACGGAGGACGACACGGTCGCCGCGCGCTGCGACGACGGGCGCGCGACAGCCGTAGCTGGGCGAAGCGCTCGCCGGCGCGGGCGACGCGGGCGACGGTCTCGGCGGTGCCGTGGTGGAGCTGGACGCGCACCGGGATGTCCCCGATCGGCTCCAGTGCCACGTCGAGCCGGAAGCTCGGCCGGAAGGCGCCGGGGGTGGCGAGGACGTCTCCCCGCCGCAGCTCGTCGCGCCCGACTCCCGGCAGCGAGACGGCCACGCGCTGCCCCGCCTCCGCCCGCGCGACCGGCCGGTCGTGCACCTGGACGCTGCGGACCCGCACCATCCGTCCGCGCGGCTCGACGCGCAGCTCGTCTCCCTCGCCGATCGTCCCCGACCAGAGCGTGCCCGTCGCGACCGTGCCGATGCCGTGGAGCGAGAAGGAGCGGTCGACGTGGAGCCGCGCCGGGCCGTCCGCCGCCGGCCGCCGCACTCGGGCAGCGGCCTCGGCGAGTGCCGCCCGGAGCTCCTCGAGGCCGGCGCCGGTGCGCGCACTCGTCGCGATCACCGCTGCCCCCGGCACGAGCTCCTCGGCCTCCAGCCGCGCGAGCTCGAGCGTCTCGGAGTCGACGAGGTCGGCCTTCGTCAGGGCGACGACGCCGCGCTCGATCCCGAGCAGGCGCAGGATCGCGAGATGCTCGTGCGTCTGCGGCCGCGCGCCTTCCCCGGCGTCGATCACGAGCAGGAAGAGGTCGATGCCGCTCGCGCCCGCGACCATCGTCCGCACGAAGCGCTCGTGGCCGGGGACGTCGACGACAGAGAGGCCGGTGCCGTCGGGCAGCTCGAGCGGCGCGTAGCCGAGCTCGATCGAGATGCCGCGCTCGTGCTCGGCGGCGAGCCGGTCCGTGTTCTTCCCGGTCAGCGCCTCGACGAGCGCCGTCTTCCCGTGGTCGATGTGGCCGGCGGTGCCGACGGTCAGCGGCATAGGACGGATGCTAGGGAAGTAGCAACTCCGGATTCCTGCCCGGTCGCGTTCCGCGACGCTTGATCCGATGTCCGGTGCGTTCACCGGCGCCGAGCGGCTGCGCCTGCTCGGGCTCGCCGCCGCTGTCGCGGCGCTCAACGTCGTGGGCTGGGGCCTGTTCGCGTGGTACTCGCGGCAGAGCGTGGCGCTCGCCGGGCTCGGGACTCTCGCCTACGCCTTCGGGCTCCGGCACGCGTTCGACGCCGACCACATCGCCACGATCGACAACACGACGCGGAAGCTGCTCCAGGACGGCAAGCGCCCGCTCGCGACCGGCTTCTTCTTCTCGCTCGGCCACTCGACCGTCGTGCTCGGGCTCGTCTGTGGGCTCGCCTTCGCGACGACGAGCGTCGGCGCGCACCTCCCCGTCCTCCAGCGCTACGGCGGCGCGGTCGGAGCGGGCGTCTCGGGCACCTTTCTCTGGGTGATCGGACTGCTCAACCTCGTCGTGCTGATGGACGTGCTCCGCATCGCGCGCGAGCTGCGTGCCGGGCACCACGACCGCGAGCGGCTCGAGCAGCGCCTGCTCGACCGCGGCCTGATGAGCCGCTTCTTCTTCGGCCGGCTCTCGGGCCGGATCCGCTCCAGCCGGCAGCTCTACCCGCTCGGCCTCCTCTTCGGGCTCGGCTTCGACACCGCGAGCGAGGTCGGCCTGCTCGCGCTCTCGGCCGGCGTGGCGACGAGCCGCGTGCCGCTCCCGGCCGTCCTCTCGCTGCCGATCCTGTTCGCGGCGGGGATGTCCCTGATGGACACGGCGGACGGCGTCTTCATGAGCCGTGCCTACGGCTGGGCGTTCGCGAGCCCCGTGCGGCGCGTCTACTACAACCTCACGGTGACGAGCCTCTCGGTCGGCGTCGCGCTCGTCGTCGGCACGGTCGAGCTCCTCCAGGTCGCCCGCGTCCCGGGCTTCGCGGCGCTCGACCTCGGCACGCTCGGCTACGGGATCGTCGCCGCCTTCGCGCTCGCCTGGGCCGTCTCGTTCCTCGTCTGGCGGACGGCCCGGATCGAGGAGCGCTGGAGCCGCTCGCTCCGCTGACGGCTACCCGCCCAGGACGGTCACCGAAGCGCGACGACGGCTGCGGCTGCCTCCTGGGCCTCCTCGTCGGTCAGGGTGAGGCAGTCGAGGAGGAGGCGCCCGTCGCGAACGACGCCGACCACCGGCGGCTCGCCCTTCCGCAGCGGCTCCGCGAGCGACTCCTCGACGGAGCATGCGAAGCTCGGCAGCTCCGCGAGCGGCAGCGCGCCGCCGCCGACGCGGCCGACCGTCTCCTCGACCGCGCCGCCGGTCGCCGCCGCGAGCCGCTCCGCCCGCGCGCGAATTGCGGTCGCCTCCTGGGCGAGCGTCCGCAGCACGGGGATCCGCTCCGGCGCCTCGAGGTGGAGCAGCAGCGTCCCCTCGAGCGCCGCGAGCGAGAGCTTGTCGATGCGGAGGGCGCGCTGCAGCGGGTGGCGGCGCAGCCGCTCGACGAGCTCGGCGCGGCCGAGCACGATCCCGGCCTGCGGGCCGCCGAGCAGCTTGTCGCCCGAGAAGCAGACGAGGTCGGCGCCCGCCTCGAGCGACTCGCGCACGGTCGGCTCCTCCTGACCCAGTAACAGCCTGTTCCTTGCGGAGACGTGTCCCGAGCCGAGGTCGTCGACGAGCGGGAGGGCGTGCTCGCGGGCGACGGCTGCGACCTCCTCCAGTCGCGGCCGCTCCTCGAAGCCGACGACGCGGAAGTTCGACTGGTGGACGCGGAGGATCGCCGCCGTGTCCGGGCCGATCGCGCGCTCGTAGTCGGAGGCCCGCGTCCGGTTCGTCGTCCCGACCTCGACGAGGCGCGCGCCGGAGCGGGCGAGCACGTCCGGGATGCGGAAGCCGTCGCCGATCTCGATCAGCTCGCCGCGCGAGACGACGACCTCCCGCCCCTCGGCGAGCGCCGCGAGCGCGAGGAGGACGGCGCCGGCGTTGTTGTTCACGACGAGCGCGGCCTCGGCCCCGGTCAGACGGCGGAGGATCCCGGCTGCATGATCCTGGCGCGAGCCGCGCACGCCTGCGGCGAGGTCGTACTCGAGGTTCGAGTAGCCGCCCGCGGTCTCGACGACGCGCGCGAGCGCCTCCTCCGCGAGCGGCGCCCGGCCGAGGTTCGTATGGACGACGATGCCTGTCGCGTTCAGCACCCGCCGCAGCTGCGGCCGCCGCACTGTGGCCAGCGCCTCCAGCAGCCGGGCCGTGAGGTCGCCGGGATCCGAGCCGGCCCGGATCTCCTCCCGGGCCTGGTCGATCACGGCGCGGGCGGCGTCGACGGCGAGCGGGTCGCCGGACTCCCGCGCGAGCTCGTCCACCGAGGGCAGGTCGCGGAGCTCCACGACCAGAGGCTAGCTCGCGGGTGCTGCGCACTCGCTCGCTTGCCGGGCGAAGAGCTTCGCTCTTCGCCCGGGGGTGAAGGAACTCGAGGCCGGGGAGAGCGTGGTCTCCCCGGCCCTCGTGCTGTCAGGGCTTGCTTGGGGCGCGGGAGGTTCGAGCGCCGCGTCGGGGTCGGGTGGGGGCAGGCCGCCTGCGGCGGCGTGCCCGCCCGCGACGGGTTCGGCGGCGTCGTAACGCATCGTTACGCCGCCGCCCAGCGCAGCCGGGGTTCTAGCGCTTCGACCACACCCCCCGGCAAAGGGCCGGAGCGTACGCGTGAGCGTACGCGGAGGCCGGACCGTGCTCGCGCCGGCCTCCGCCGCGCGCGAGCGCACCAGAGAGGCCTCCCGTCCACAGCATCCAAAGCAAGACAGCACGGAGCCGACCGGAGACCGCGCTCTCCGGCCGGCGGAGTTCCGTTGTCCCCGGGCGAAGAGCGCAGCTCTTCGCCCGGACCCACGAGCGAAGCGCTAGCTTCGCGAGCTCTCCGGGCCGTCCCCGCGGGCGTAGGCGTCGAGGACCGTCTCGAGCGCGACGCGTGGCTCGTCGGTCGCCGTGAGCAGAGAGAGGTCGTCGGGCGAGACCATCCCGTTCGCGAGCGCGCTCCCCCGTACCCACTCGAGCAGCGGCGCCCAGTACGCCTCGCCGACGAGGACGACCGGGAAGTGCAGCACCTTGCCGGTCTGGATCAGCGTCAGCGACTCGAACAGCTCGTCCGCGGTGCCGAAGCCGCCCGGGAAGACGCAGAAGCCCTCCGCCGCCTTCACGAACATGGTCTTGCGCGCGTAGAAGTGGGCGAAGGTGAGCTCGCGGTCGAGATAGGGGTTCATTCCCTGCTCGTGGGGCAGCCGGATCCCGAAGCCGACCGAGAGGCCGCCGCCCTCGCGGCAGCCGCGGTTCGCCGCCTCCATCACGCCGGGGCCGCCGCCGGTGACGACGGCCCAGCCCGCCTCGGCGAACAGCCGCCCGGTCTCGCGCGCGAGCTCGTACGGCCGCGAGCCCTCCGGCGCCCGCGCCGAGCCGAAGCAGGAGACGGCCGGCCGGTCGATCCGCTCCACGGCCTCGAAGCCGCTGAGGAACTCGCTCCCGATCGACTCGCTGTGGCGCCGCAGCTGCTCGGCTGTGTGGTGCGTCCGGAGGAGGTCGCGATCCTGCATCAGAGCACTCCGTTGCCCTTCGTCGCGAGCAGGCCGAGAACGATTGCCGCCGCGAGGAGCCCGTACAGCGACGCAATCAGCACGGCCCGTTCCCGCTCGGGTGGGAGTGCCTCCACGGGAACCTCCCCCTGGTAGCGGATGCGCGGCCGCCGCCACGCGTCCGACACGGAGCGAGCGATGCTGCCGCCGTCGAGGAAGCCGATCGGGAGCAGGTTGAACGCGTTGATGAGGAAGCCGAAGTTGGCGAGCACGACGAGCCACTCCACCTGACGCGCGGACCCGACCCCCCAGACGGCCGCCGCTGCGACGCTGCCGAGGAACGGTCCCGCAAGCGAGACGAGGGCGCTGCGCCACGGCGAGAGATGCGCCCGCCGGATCGTCACGAACGCGCCGAGGAACGGGATGAACGTCGGCAGTGAGACCGCGAGGCCCTGCCGCTTCGCCTCGAGAAAGTGCCCGAGCTCGTGCACGAGGATCAGCAGGACGAAGCCGAGCCCGAACTTCCAGCTGCCGAACCAGAACGAGTACGCGGCAAAGGAGACGAAGAAGGCGAAGAACTTCGCGAACAGGAAGCCCCACTTGAGGGCAGCTCCGCCGATGACGACGGCGAGGCCGACCAGCCGCTCGAGACTGCGCCGGACGATCCCGCTCTGCTCGGCCACGCTCACGACCCGGATGGTAGAGCCGCCCGCAGCGGGTACGGAAACGCGGAGCGCCCCGCACGGGGGCGCTCCGCATGATTCAGGGTGACGGAACCCTCAGGCGGGGTCCCCGGGCCGCGTGCGCTTGCGCGCGACGCCGAATCCCGCTGCCGAGATGAGAAGCGCTCCGGCCCCTGCGATGGCCGCGAGCTCACCCTCGGACGTCCCTCCGCTCGAGGTGACGGCCTGCGCCTGCGCGCCGGCTCCGCCGCTTCCGCCGGGCGCCTGGAGGCTGCCGGATCCGCCGCTTCCGCCGGGCGCCTGGAGGCTGCCGGCTCCGCCGCTTCCGCCGGGTGCCTGGACCTGGCCGGCTCCGCCGCTTCCGCCGGGCGCCTGGAGGCTGCCGGCTCCGCCGCTTCCGCCGGGTGCCTGGACCTGGCCGGCTCCGCCGCTTCCACCGGGTGCCTGGACCTGGCCGGCTCCGCCGCTTCCACCGGGCGCCTGGAGGCTGCCGGCTCCGCCGCTTCCGCCGGGCGCCTGGACGGTGCCGGCTCCGCCGCTTCCGCCGGGCGCCAGGACGGTGCCGGATCCGCCGCTTCCGCCGGGTGCCTGGAGGCTGCCGGCTCCGCCGCTTCCGCCGGGCACCAGGACGGTGCCGGCTCCGCCGCTCGCGCCGGGCGCCTGGACCGACGCGAGCGAGGGCGCGGCGCTCGCGCCGGCTGCGGTGATCGCGATCGCGATCACGGCCGCCTTCTGGCGGAACCCGTGGGCCTCGACGTCTTCGAAGGCGAGAGCGAGCTCGGGCTCGTCGAACCAGAGCGAGATCTCGTCCTCCTCGGTCGAGGCGAGCAGCTGCGCGAGGGTCTCCTCGTCCCAGTCGACCGCGACCCTTGCGTGGGCGGTCACATCGCTGCCGTCCGCCCTCTCGACCCGCTCGAGGTCGAGGAAGAACGTGGCGGGAAACTCGCTCCGCGCTGCCGCGTCGGCGATCTCCGCCCGCGTGACGACCGTGCCGATCGAGCGTCCTCCGGCACGCGCCGGATCGAACCCGACCAGTTGTGCCCGTGTCCGTAGATCCTCCATGCTGCTCCCTTCGTCCGCTGGCCCTTCACCAGACCTGACGTGCCGGGCCGCCAGGATCTTCCCTCCGCGGATTTTCCGTCACGAGCCCTGACCGATCCACTCCTCGCCTCCTGCGTACACCTCCTTCTTCCAGAGCGGGATCGACGTCTTCAGCGTCTCGATCGCCTCCCGGCACGCCTCGAGCGCAGCCGCGCGGTGCGGCGCGGAGACGGCGATGACGACGCTCGCCTCACCGATCTCGACGCGCCCCAGCCGGTGGCTGATCGCGACGGCGCAGAGACCGTGCCGCTTCGTCAGCTCCGCTCCGAGCTCGGCCAGCAGGGGCTCCGCCATCTCCTCGAAGGCTTCGTACTCGAGGTGGAGGACGTCGCGCCCGCGCGAGCGGCGGCGCACCGTGCCGACGAAGCTCGCGACGGCCCCCGCTTCGGGGTCGTCGACCTCGCGCAGCACGGCGGCGATGTCGAGCGGCCCGTCGACGAGCCGGAACGAGCCGCCGCTGACGGGCGGGATGAGTGCCACCTCGTCGCCGTCGGCGAGCTCGCAGTCCCGCTCGGAGTACTCGCGGTTGACGGCGTAGAGGAGGCCCGGCGGCTCCTCCCCGAGGCCGAGCGCGGGCCAGATGTCCGCGACCCGCGCGACGTCCTCGAGCTCGAGCCGCGCCGTTCCCGCGCGCTCCCGCAGGCCGGCGAAGAGGCGGACGGTGACCGTCATCGGCGTGAGTGTGCCCGACGGCCATACTGGGCCGGTGGGCATGTTCTTCCACGACCGGGGAGAGCCGCCGCCGGAACGCCCTGCCGACCCGGCCGTGCGGCGGGCGAACCTGCGCCGGATCGGGCCGCTGTTCACGCCGTACAAGCTGCGGCTGGGCGGGCTGCTCTCGCTGATCGTCGTGAGCGCCGGTCTCGGCGTGCTACCTGCGTTCCTGCTGAAGCGCGTCCTCGAGGCGATCGGACGCAACGACACGACGGCGCTCTCCTGGGCCGCGGGCGGGATGATCGCGATCGCCGTCGTGACCGGCGTGCTCGGCGTGATCCAGACGCTGCTGTCGAACCAGGTCGGCCAGCGGGTGATGCACGACCTGCGCAGCGCGGTCTTCCGTCACCTGCAGCGGCTCTCGCTCGCCTTCTTCACCCGCACCCGCACCGGCGAGGTGCAGTCGCGGATCTCGAACGACATCGGCGGCGTCCAGAACGTCGTCACGAACACCGCCACCTCGATCGCCCAGAACGTGACCACCGTCGTCGCGACCATGGTCGGCATGCTGTTCCTCAGCTGGGAGCTGTCGCTGTTCGCGCTCGCGCTGCTGCCGCTCTTCGTCGTGCTCACGCGCCGGGTCGGGAACGAGCGGCGCCGGATCGCGAAGACGACGCAGGAGACGCTCGCCGACATCTCCAGCCAGGTGCAGGAGTCGCTCTCGATCTCCGGGATCATGCTCGGGAAGACGATGGGGCGGACCGGCGAGCTCGCCGACCGGTTCGAGGTCGACTCGCTCCGGCTCTCCGACCTCGAGGTCAAGCAGCGGATGGCCGGCCGCTGGGTGATGGCGTCGATCCAGACGAGCTTCGCGATCATGCCGGCGGCCGTCTACTGGTTCGGCGGCCTCACGCTCGCCCACGGCGGTCACGTGAGCGTGCCGATGCTCGTCTCGTTCACGACACTGCAGACGCGGCTCTTCTTCCCCGTCGGCTCGCTGCTCGGCGTCTCGCTCGACGTGCAGACCTCGCTCGCGCTGTTCGACCGCATCTTCGAGTACCTCGACGCGCCCGTCGACATCGCCGAGCGGGAGGACGCGATCGTCGTCGCCGAGGCGGGCGACGTGGTCTACGACTCCGTCTGGTTCAGGTATTCCGACGACGTCTGGACGCTGCAGGACGTGCGCTTCACCGTTCCCGCCGGGACGACGACCGCGCTCGTCGGGGAGACAGGCTCCGGGAAGACGACGCTCGGCTACCTGGCCGCACGGCTCTACGACGTCGACCGCGGCTCCGTCTCGATCGGCGGCGTCGACCTGCGCGACCTCTCGTTCGGCGCGCTCGCGCAGCTCGTCGGCGTCGTGTCGCAGGAGGCGTACCTGTTCCACGCCTCGGTGCGCGAGAACCTTCGCTTCGCGAAGCCCGACGCGAGCGACGAGGAGCTCTACGCGGCGGCCGAGGCCGCCCGGATCCACCATGTGATCGCCGCGCTCCCCGAGGGCTACGACACCGTTGTCGGCGAGCGCGGCTATCGCTTCTCGGGAGGCGAGAAGCAGCGGATCGCGATCGCGCGGACGATCCTCCGCAACCCGCCGATCCTCGTCCTCGACGAGGCGACCTCCTCCCTCGACACGGAGACGGAGCGCCTGGTCCAGGAGGCGCTCGACCGGCTCTCCGAGGGACGGACGACGATCGCGATCGCGCACCGTCTCTCGACGATCCGCGACGCCGAGCAGATCGTCGTCCTCGACCGGGGCCAGGTCGTCGAGCGCGGGCGTCACGAGGAGCTGCTCGCCGCCGGCGGGCGCTACGCAGCGCTCGTCAGCCGGGACGCCGAGCTCGAGCCTCCCGCTCTCGTCTAGGCCGAGCCGACGTACGATCCCGCGCATGGGGGACGGCGAGCGGCGCACCGAGTCCGGCATCGAGGTGAAGCCGGTCTACGGCGCCGCCGACGCTCCGCGCGAGCTCGAGGCGCCCGGCGAGTACCCCTTCACGCGCGGCCCCTATCCGGACATGTACCGCGGACGGCCGTGGACGATCCGCCAGTACGCGGGCTTCGCCTCGGCGGAGGAGTCGAACGCGCGCTACCGCTACCTGCTCGAGCGCGGCCAGACCGGCCTGTCGATCGCCTTCGACCTCCCGACCCAGCTCGGTTACGACTCCGACGACCCGAGGGCGCTCGGCGAGGTCGGCCGCACCGGCGTCGCGATCGACTCGCTTGCCGACATGGAGATCCTCCTCGCCGGCATCCCGCTCGGAGAGGTCTCGACCTCGATGACGATCAACGCTCCGGCCTCGCTCCTGCTGCTCCTCTACGAGCTCGTCGCCGAGCAGCAGGGAGTCGCTCCGGCGGATCTGCGCGGCACCGTCCAGAACGACATCCTCAAGGAGTACGTCGCGCGCGGGAACTACATCTTTCCGCCGCGGCCCTCGATGCGCCTGACGACGGACCTGTTCGCGTACTGCGCGGAGCGGATCCCGCGCTGGAACACGATCTCGATCTCCGGCTACCACATCCGCGAGGCGGGCTCGACCGCGGTGCAGGAGCTCGCGTTCACCCTCGCGAACGGCATCGCCTACTGCGAGGCGGCCGTCGAGGCGGGGCTCTCGCCGGACGACTTCGGCGCGCGCCTCTCCTTCTTCTTCAACGCGCACAACGACTTCTTCCAGGAGGTGGCGAAGTTCCGGGCGGCCCGCCGGCTCTGGGCGCGAATCATGAGCGAGCGCTTCGGCGCGACGAACCCGCGCGCGCTCGCGCTCCGCTTCCACGCTCAGACCGGCGGCTCGACGCTGACGGCGCAGCAGCCGGAGAACAACATCGTGCGGGTCGCGATCCAGGCGCTCTCGGCCGTCGCCGGCGGGGCGCAGAGCCTGCACACGAACTCGTTCGACGAGGCGCTCGCGCTGCCGAGCGAGCATGCGGCGCGGATCGCGCTCCGGACGCAGCAGATCCTCGCGGCCGAGGGGGGCACGACGGACACCGCCGACCCGCTCGGCGGCTCCTACTTCATCGAGGCCCTCACCGACGAGCTCGAGGCGCGCGCGTGGGAGCTGATCGGGCGGGTGGACGAGGCGGGCGGCGCCGTCGCCGCCGTCGAGGCGGGCTTCGTCCAGGACGAGATCGAGCGGGCGGCCTTCGAGTTCCAGCAGGACGTCGAGACGGGCGAGCGGGTCGTCGTCGGCGTCAACGCCTTCACCGAGGAGCCCGACGAGCGGATCGAGCTGCTGCACATCGACCCGGAGGCGGAGCGGCGCCAGCTCGAGCGGACGGCGCACGTGCGCTCCGAGCGGAACGCGGACGAGGCCGCGGCGGCGCTGGCGGCGGTGCGTGAGACGGCGCGCGGCGACGGGAACATGCTGCCGCCGCTGCGCGAGGCGCTGCGGGCGCGCTGCACGGTCGGGGAGATGTGCGAGACGCTGCGCGAGGAGTGGGGGACCTACGACGCCGTGCGGGCGCGCGCCTGAGACGACTCAGCCGCGGACGCGAAGCCTGTCGTCGGGAGCGACGAGGAGCGCGCCGCCGCCGAAGTCCGCCCGCGAGAGCGCGTTCACGCGTGGGATCACGTCGTTCGTCCCGTAGAGCCGCTGCGGCTCGCTCCCGACGATCCGCACCGGAAGCAGCTGTCCCGCCGCGATCCGGCCGTCGGCGCGCAGCGTCGCGAGGAGGATCGCGCTCTCGCCGAGGACGCCCTCCGTGTCGAGCGCGCCGCCCGCGGTCGCGAAGTTGCCGAGCGAGTACGCGATCAGCCGATGATGGAAGAGCTCGAGCCCGCGGAGGACGTGCGGGCCTGAGGCGACGACGAGGTCGGCGCCGGCGGTCACGAGCGCGTGGGCGAAGCGTCGCTCGTCGCCCCGGCTCTCGCCGAGGTAGTACTCGGTTCCGCGCGGAACGTGCTGGTGGTCGGTTCCCTCCGCGCCGGCATGAAGCACCGTGACGACGAGGTCGGCGCGCGCGGCCGCGCGCCGCACGAGCTCTCGCGCGGCGGGGATGTCGAGCAGGCTCTGTGCCCACGGGTACGGCGCGAAGCCGAGAATCGCCAGGCGCAGGCCTTGCGTGCGGAGGATCGTGATCTGTCCGGGCCGGCCGCTCCAGTGCAGACCGTTGCCGGCGAGCGCCTGCAGCGTCTGTTCCTGGCCCGAGGCTCCGAAGTCGAAGGCGTGGTTGTTCGCGACGTTGAGATCGTCGAAGCCTGCGCTCCGGAGGAGTGCTGCGGAGCCGGGCGGCGACTGGAAGGCGAAGCAGTTCGTGCTCTCCTCTCCGCACTTCGACTGCCCGCCCCCGCCGAGCGTCCCTTCGAGGTTGCCGATCGCGACGTCGGCGCGGCGCAGCGGCGTGCGCACGTGCGCGAAGAGCGAGCTCGGCGCTGCGCCGAGAAGCGCGATGTCGCCGGCGAACGCCACGGTCACGCGCGCAGGAGGGGGTGCTGCGGTCAGAACGGGGCGGGACGCACTCGTTGTCGCGGCGTGGGCGGACGTGCTGCTCGAGGGCGTCTGGGCACCGGTCGCTCCGCACCCCGACGCCGCCAGCACGAGCGCCAGGCCCCCGAGCCACGCCTCCGCACGGCGAGGACGACCGCGCATCTCCCGACGCTACAGGAGGCGCCGGCGCCGCGCCGAACGGGCATACGCTCCTCCGGTGCGGATCCTCCTCGTCTCCCAGATGTACCCGGGGCCCGATGCGCCCGACCTCGGCACGTTCGTCGCCGAGCTCGAGCGTGCACTGGCGGAGCGCGGCCACGAGCTCGACCGGGCGGTCCTCGACACGCGCGCCGGCGGCAAGCTCCGCTACCTCACGCTTGCGCGCAGGACGTTCGCTGCGTCTCGCCCCGACGTCGTCTACGCGCACTTCCTCGTCCCGGCCGGCCTCGTCGCCGCGCTCGGCGGCCGGGCGCCGCTCGTCGTCACCGCCCACGGCCGCGACGTCCGCAACGTCGGAGCCATCCCGGGAGTCGCGAGCGCGACGCGCCTCGTCGTCCGCCGCGCCGCCGCCGTGGTCTGCGTCTCCGACTACCTGCGGCGCGAGCTCGAGACGAAGCTGCCGGAGGCGCGCGGGAAGACGGAGGTCGTCTCGAGCGGCGTCGACCGCGAGCGCTTCGTGCCGGCGCCGGCACCGGACGGGCCGCCGCGCTTCCTCTGCGTCGGCGCCCTCGACGAGCGGAAGAACGTCGTCCGTCTCGCCGACGCGTTCGGCCGGCTCGGCGAGGGGACGCTCACCTTCGCCGGCGAGGGGCCGCTTCGCCCCCGGCTCGAGGGTCGCGACGGCGTCCGCCTGCTCGGCCGCGTCCCCCACGAGGCGATCCCGGGCCTGCTCGCCGAGAGCCACGTCCTCGCCCAGCCGAGCCTCGTCGAGCCGCTCGGCCAGGCGCTGCTCGAGGCGATGGCCTGCGGCCGCTCGGTCGTCGCCACGCGCATCGGAGGGCCGCCGGAGTTCGTCGCCGACGGGGCCGGCGTCCTCGTCGACCCGCTCGACGTCGACGCGCTCGCCCACGCCCTCCCGCAGGCGGCCGCCCTGCCCTGTCCGAACGACGCCGCGCGCGAGGCGACCGCAGCCCACGACGTTCGCCGCCAGGCGGAGCGGATCGAGGCGATCCTCAGTCGCGCGGCTGCCGGCGCTCCAGATCCGCGAGTCTGATCTCGACGAGCGGCCGGATCCGCTCCTCGAGCCCGGCCTCCCGGGCGAGCGTGAGCGCCTGCTCCCAGCTCTCCCGCGCCTTCGCCGGATCGACCCCCTGCTTGAGGCGGTTGTCGCCCGTCACGAGCAGCTTCTGGATCCGCTCGCGAACGTCCTCTGCCACGACGCGACGCTAACAGCGACGATGGGGGCATGCCGCCCGCAGGCCGGAGCCGAGGCCCGTTGGCGTCCTCGTGGACGCGATCCTCGAAGTGACGCGCCGGCGGCTACCCTAGGGCCGTGCTCCAGTTCCTCGCCGTCGTCCAGGTGCTCATCGTGGTGGGGCTGATCTCGCTCATCCTCATGCACTCCGGTCGCGACGCGGGAATGGGCGGAATGGGCTTCACGCCGGCCTCGCAGGGCGGCACGCACATCGTCGAGCGCAACCTCACGCGCGTCACGCTCGTGCTCACGGTGCTGTTCGTCGCGAACAGCATCGCGCTCTTCCGCCTTCTCGGCTAGCTCCCCGGCGCCGGCTTCCGCCGGCCCCTACGAGGCCGAAAGCCGCTGTGAAGCGGGATCCACGGACGGCTGGGCCCCTCCGGTCCTCGATTTGATGCCCCAGGGCTGCCACGGCTCTGCCGTTCCGTGCTGCTGTACAGGCGCGTGAAAGCTTGACTCTGGTAGGGGTGGTCGTTTATTGATACTGAACAGTGAGCGGTGGTCGCGACCCACGTCGGCCTGTGGGCTTGGTCGGGCTCGGCAATATGGGCGCGGCGATCGGTGAGCGTCTGCTCGCTCCGGGTGCGAGCTCGTCGTGCAGAACCGGAGCTCCGAGAAGGCCGAGCCGTTACGGGCGCTCGGCGCGACCGTAGCCGAGACTGCGGGCGATCTTGCCGCAGCCGTCGACATCGTGCTCACGTCGCTTGCCGACGACGAAGCGCTCGAGACGGTCGCGGCCGCCGTCGCGGCCACCGCACGGCCGGGCACTGCCCTCGTCGACCTGAGCACCGTCTCGCCCGGCGGCCTCGGCGCGTGTCGCCGTCGTGGCGCGGACGGCGTCGCTGCACTACCTGCGTGCGCCGGTGAGCGGGAACCCCTCCGTCGTCCGCGCCGGCAACCTGACCTTCATCGTCTCCGGCCCGCCGGAGGCGCTCGAACTGGCCGAGCCGGTCCTGCTCTCGATCGGGCGGGCCGTCCACGAGGTCGGCGACGGCGAGCAGGCTCGCATCGTGAAGCTCGCGATCAATCTCGTCCTCGGGGGCCTGGCCGAGCTGATGGCCGAGGCGCTCGTGCTCGGTGAGGCGTGCGGGGTCTCCCGTGCCGCACTGCTCGAGACGATGGGCGACTCTGCCGCCGGGGCGCCGTTCGTCGAGTACAAGACGGAGCCCTTGTTGCGTGACGACTACTCGGCCACGTTCACGACGAAGCTGCCGGAGAAGGACCTCGATCTCGTCCTCGACGGCGCCGAGCGAGGCCGGCGTGCGCGCTGCCGCTCGCCGGCGGAGCTCAAGGCGCTCCTCGAGTCGCGCGATCGAGGCCGGGGTACGGCGACGACGACTTCATGGCGCTCTTCCCGTATCTGCGGAACTGTCGACCCAGGGGGTGTTCCGCTGATGCCGCCAGAGCAGGACGATCGGATCGCCCGACGCCACGAGGGCGGTCGACTGGGAGCAGCGGATCGACTTCCCGCGGCTGCGCCAGGACCGGCTCGACGAGGGCGAAGGCGGCACTCGAGGCGTCCGACCTCGGCGCGCTGCTCCTCTTCGACCCGAACAACATCCGCTACGTCACGAGCACGCACATCGGCGAGTGGGCGCGGGACAAGAACGCCCGCTTCGCGCTGCTGCCTCGCGAGGGGCGACCCGATCCTCTGGGACTTCGGCTCGGCGGCCCGGCACCACCAGCTGTACGCGCCCTGGCTGCCGCCGGAGAACTTGCGGGCCGGCGTGGCGCCGATGCGCGGCGCGATGCCCGTCGAGACCGGCATGCCGGACCGGCTCGGCGAGCGGATCGCGAACGAGCTGCGCGAGCACGGCCTCGCGGGCGAGCCGCTCGGCATCGACATGACCGACATGCTCACGCTCGAGGCGCTCCGGCGCGCCGGCATCCAGGTCACCGACGGCTCGCAGGTCGTGCTCGAGGCGCGCAAGATCAAGACGGCCGAGGAGATCGCGCTGCTCGACCAGTCCGCCGGGCTCGTCGACGCCGTCTACGAGGAGATCTACCGGATGCTGCGGCCCGGCGTCTACGAGCACCAGATCGTCGCGCGGGCGCACCAGCTGCTGTTCGAGATGGGCTCCGAGCAGGTGGAGGCGATCAACGCCGTCTCGGGCGACCGCTGCAACCCGCATCCGCACGTGTTCTCGCGACCGGCTGCTGCGCCCGGGCGACCAGGCGTTCTTCGACATCATCCACTCGTTCATGGGCTACCGGACGTGCTACTACCGCACGTTCAACGTCGGCGGCGTGAGCCAGGCGCAGATCGACGCCTACAAGCGTTGCCGCGAGTGGCTCGACGCCGCGATCGAGCTCGTCCGCCCCGGCATGACGACCGACCGGATCGCCGACGGTCTGGCCGACAGCCGACGAGCTCGGCTTCCCCGACGAGGAGACGTGCTTCGGCCTCCAGTTCGGCCACGGGATCGGCGTCGGCCTGTACGAGCCGCCGATGATCTCGCGCGTGCACTCGCTCGACGCACCCGGTCGAGATCGAGGACGGGATGGTCTTCGCGCTCGAGACGTACTGCGCGGCGACCGACGGGCGCTCGGCCGCGCGCATCGAGGAGGAGGTCGTCGTCACGCGCGACCGGCTGCGAGGTGATCACGCGCTTCCCGGCCGAGGAGCTGCTCGTGGCCGGCCGCGATGTACGTGCGCGGCGCCGACCTCCTCCGCGACGGCGACGCCGGCCGCGACGGAGCCGCGAGAGCGGTCGCCGGCTCGGCGGTCGTCGCGGCGACGCGAGGGTGAGCGGACGACTCCGGCACGCACCGGCTGGCGGACGGGATGCCCGCGTACCGCTACGTGCGGCGCGAGGACGTCGAGCTCGCCGAAGCCCTGCCCGGTCACGCGAGCGGGCTGCGGACGTGCCGCCTCGTCGACGGCTTTCTCGGCTCGACGCACATGGCGATGACGCTCGTCGTCGCTCTCGGCCGGCCACGTCGACGCGCACGTGCACTCGTTCGAGACCGGCTTCTACGTCCTGGAGGGGACCCGTCCTCTACCTCGACGACCGCGGCGATCGAGCTGCAGCCCGGGCGCCTGTGGCGTGATTCCGGTTGGGGTCCCGCATGCCTTCCGTGCGGACGGTGACGGGCGCTGGCTCGAGATGGCCGCGCCGAGGCCCCGTCCGGACGGAAGCGACACCTTCTTCCTCGGCGCCGGCGCCCGCGACACCCGCGGAGACGCTCGACGTGCGCGATCCCCGGAACCGGAACCTCTTCCTCCTCACCGAGGGCGAGATGGACCTCGACGTCCTCAAGCGGGGCGCGGCCGTCGGCGCGCCGACCGTCTCCGCGAGCATGGCGACCGCCGTGCTCGCGTACAGCGGGATCGCGGTCAAGATGCTCGTCGATCAGCGGCTCGACGCCCAGCTGCACACGATGTTCATGGTCGACTACCAGCCCGGCGCCATCGCGCACCCGCACGACCACCCTTCGAGGAGTCGTATTACATGCTCGAGGGCGAGGTCGACGTCGTCGCCGACGGCGATCGCTACACGCTGAGGCCGGGCGACTTCTTCTGGACGGCGACCGGCTGCGTCCACGCGTTCTACGAGGTGCAGGGCAAGCACGTGCGCTGGCTCGAGACCTCTGCGCCGGGGCCGCCCCGCGCCATTCGTATCGCTTCGAACGCGACTGGGACTACCTCGCCGTAGCGGCTCGGCTCCGACCGGATCGGAGCGACGTGAGCCGGACGCGACGCGGGCGTTCTCGTCGACCTCGAGCTGTATACGCGCATCTACCGGCGGATGCTGCTCATCCGCGGCTTCGAGGAGCTCGTCCAGTCGCTCTTCCTCAAGGGCGAGGTGTACGGCACGACGCACCTCTACTCGGGCCAGGAGGCGGTGGCGACGGGGGTCGCAAGCCTGCTCGAGGAGCGTGACCGCGTGGCGGCGACGTATCGCGGGCCACGGGCATGCGCTCGCACTCGGGGTCGACCCACAGGCGCTCCTCGACGAGATGCTCGGACGTGCGACGGGCGTCAACGGCGGTCGCGCGGGATCGATGAACGTGGCGTCGCCGGCCGACCGGCTGATCGGCTCGTTCGGGATCGTCGGCGGCAGCATCGCCGCTGCCACCGGAGCCGCGCTCGCGCTGCAGCGAACGACCGGCGGAGTCGCCGTCGCCTACTTCGGCGACGGTGCGATGAACCAGGGCTACGTCTTCGAATGCCTCAACTTCGCGCAGGTTCTCAGGCTGCCGCTGGTGCTCGTGTGCGAGAACAACCGCTACGGCGAGTACACGCCGTTCGAGACCGTCACAGCAGGCGAGATCCGTGGGCGGCCGGAGTCCATGGACGTCCCGGCCGAGAGGGTGGACGGCATGAGCGTCTGGACGGTGCGCGAGGCCGCGGCGCGCGCGATCGAGCATGCGCGGACGGGGAACGGCCCGGCGTTTCTCGAGGCGCTGACGTATCGCTACGTCGGGCACTCGCGCAGCGATCCCGGGGCCTACCGTCCGGAGGGCGAGCTCGACGAGTGGAAAGCGCGCGACCCGATCGTCCTCCTGCGTTCCCGGCTCGAGGACGAAGGGGCGGCCGGGCCGGATCTCGCGGCGATCGAACGGGATGTGACCGACGAGCTCGGGCGGATGCGCGAGCGAGGCCTTGCCGCACCCTTCCCGGCGGCTCTGTCCGCGAGCGAGTTCAAGGACTGAGTCGCCGTGGCCGCGCCGCTGACGATGCCCAAGCTCTCGGACTCCATGGCCGATGCGGTCATCCTGCGGTGGCTGAAGGGGCCGGGCGAGGGATTCCGGCGCGGCGAGCCGCTGCTCGAGGTCGAGACGGACAAGGCGACGGTCGTCTACGAGGCGGAGCTGGACGGAGAGCTCGAGGAGATCCTCGTTCCGGAGGGAGCATCCGCTGGGGTGGGAGAGCCGATCGCGACGCTCGTCGGCGGTTCGGCGACGGCCGGAGCCGCGTCGCCGAGTGTCGGGGCTGCTCCCGTCGAGGCCGCGACGAGCACGGTTGCGGTACGGGCAGATGCGTCCCGGACGAACGGCACGGCGGCGGCGGCGCGGCCGAACGCGACGCCCGTCGCCCGGCGGACGGCGCTCGAGCTCGGGCTCTCGCTGCACGACGTCGCAGGCACGGGGCCGGGCGGCCGGATCACCGGTGACGACGTCCGCCGGGCTGCGGGGCCGGTCGGCGCCGGCGCGCGCCTCGGCCACGGCGAACGGCCGCGGCGAGACCGTCGTCGTCGAGCCGACCGCGACGCAGGCGACGATCGCGCGGCGCATGGCGCTGTCGGCAGCAACGATCCCCGTCTTCACCGTGTCCGTGGACGTCGGACGTGTCGCAGATCGTCGCCCACCGGCGGACGGCGGGTGAAGACGGCTCCGGCGTTGCGCCGTCGCTCAACGATTTCGTCGTCAGGGCGACCGCGCTCGCGCTCCGCGAGCTTCCTCGTTTCAACGCCTCGTGGGTCGAGGGCGAATCGAGCTCACGCCCGTGTCAACGTCGGCATAGCGGTCGCGGTCGACGACGCGCTGCTCGTTCCCGTCGTCGTGGACGCCGACGAGCTCACGCTCGTGCGAGATCGCCGCCGAGACGCGCCGGCTCGCCGACGCCGTCGCGCACGGCGAACGCTCGACGCCCGAGGAGCTGCAGGGCGCCACGTTCACGGTCTCGAACCTCGGGATGTTCGGTGTGCGCTCGTTCACGGCGATCGTCGATCCGCCGCAGGCGGCGATCCTCGCGGTCGGCGCCGTCCGGCGCGACGCCGGTCGAGGCGGCGACGGCGGGGTCGTCTTCCGAGACGTGATGACCCTGACGCTGAGCTGCGACCATCGCGTCGTCTACGGGGCGGACGGCGCGCGGTTCCTGTCCCGCATCCGCGAGCTGCTCGAGCAGCCGCTCATGCTCGCGCTGCCGATGACCGGCGTCGCTCGAGTTCCGCCACGCCATCCGCGACGCGCTCGACGAGGAGCTCGCGGCGCGACGAGCGCGTGATCTTCTTCGGCGAGGACGTCGCGATCGCCGGGAGGCGTCTTCGCCACGACGCCTGGGCTGCTACGAGAAGTACGGCCCCGAGCGCGTCTTCGACACGCCGATCTCGGAGCTGGCGCTCGCCGGCGCCGCGTTCGGCTCCGCCGTGACGGGCCTGCGGCCGGTGATCGAGATCATGTTCGGCGACTTCCTCACGCTCGCGATGGACATGCCTCGTCAACCAGGCGTCGAAGTACTGGTTCCTGACGCAGGAGCAGGTCGAGCGTGCCCGCTCGTCGTCCGCTCGGTGGTCGGCGCGCGGCGGGCGCTTCGGCGCGATCCACTCCCAGATGCCGGTCTCCTGGTTCATGGGCGTCCCAGGGCTGAAGATCGTCGCGCCGTCGACTCCCGCCGACGCGAAGGCGCCTGCTGAAGGCGGCGATCCGGGACGACAACCCGGTGCTCTTCTTCGAGCACAAGCGCCTGTACGGACTCGAAGGAGGAGGTCGGACGGCGACGGTCGGCCAGGCTCGGCGAGGCGGCCGTCGTCCGCGAAGGCGCGCGACGTGACCGTCGTCACGGCGATGAAGGGCGTGCACGACGCGCTCGAGGCCGCCGGGCCGGCTCGAGCAGGAGGGCATCTCGGTCGAGGTGATCGACCTGCGCACCCTGCGCCCGCTCGACATCGAGACGGTGCTCGCGTCCGTGCGCAAGACGAATCGCCTCGTCGTCGTCGAGGAGGGGCCGCTGACGGGCGGCTGGGCGGGGGAGGTGCTCGCCTGCGTCACCGAGCAGGCGCTCGGTCACCTCGACGACGCGTGGCGGATCGCGACGCCCGACACGCCGATCCCCTACAGCCCGCCGCTGGAGGACGCCTTCCTGCCCGGTGCCGGATCGGATCGTCTCCGAGATCGTGCGGCGGTTACGGTGACCGGCACGGCAGGCTCTGAGCGCGGCTCGCCACCCTCGGCGATCGGGGGCCGCCTGCGGGAGGAGCGAGAACGGCGCGGCATCAGCCTGCGCGAGCTCGCGCGGCGCGTCGGCGTCTCGCCGAGCCTCGTCTCGCAGATCGAGCTCGATCGCGTCAACCCCTCCGTGAGCACGCTCTACGCGCTCGTCACCGAGCTCGGGGTGACCATGGGCGACGTCTTCGGGCAGGCTGCCCAGCCCGCTGCGCCGCCGCGCGCCCGCTCGCCGGGCAGTGAGGGCTACTGGGTCGCCCTACCCGAGGCGCGGCGTGTGATCAACCTCGCCTCCGGCGTCCGCTGGGAGCGGCTCACGCCGCATAGCGACCCCGACCTCGAGTTCCTCTACGTCGTGTACCCGGTCGGGGCAGAGTCCTGTGCCGAGGACGCGCTCGTCACCCACGCCGGACGCGAGTACGGCTACGTGACGGACGGGACGCTCGGGGTTCGCGTCGGCTTCGACGAGTACGAGCTCGGGCCGGGCACCTCGATCGCCTTCGACTCCTCGTCGCCGCACCGTCTCTGGACGGTCGGCGAGGAGCCGGTGCACGCGATCTGGGTCGTCCTGGGTCGCGCGGCCGACCCTCGCGTCGAGACGACTCCCACTCTCTGAGCTCAGGCCGCCGGCGCTTCGCTGCCGCTCGCGGTCGGCGTCGCCGGCCACCCGTCTGCCACCAGCCGCGCAGGCGGGCGAGCAGCTCCGGCGCCTGGTAGAGGACGAGCGCGAGCAGGATGAGCCCGCCGATGGTTATGTTCGCGTACTCCGCCGGCTGCTGGAACAGCGGCAGGACGTTGTTGATCTCGGTCAGGAAGAACGCTGCGAGCAACGTCCCGAAGAACGACCCTTTCCCTCCGCCGAGGCTGGCTCCGCCGAGCACCGCCGCCGCGATGCTCTCGAGTGCCTCGTTGCCGATGATCGGCGAGCCGATCTGGACCTCTGCCGCCAGGTAGAAGCCGGCGATTGCGGCCATGACCGAGCAGACGACGAACGCGGCGATGACGGTGAGGGCGGTCGCCTTCCCGAGCCGCCGCGACGACGTGGCATCGAGGCCGACCGCGCGCAGCCCGAGGCCGCTGCGCGTCCGGTAGAGCCAGGCGTCGGCCGCGAGCGCGAGGATGACGACACCGACGAACGCGAGCGGGATGAAGGAGACCCCTTCCGTCAACGTGTTGGTCACGTCGGTGTTGATCGGCCCCGCGGGGTAGGAGCGGAGCAGCAGCGAGGCGCCCTCGAGGATGCTGAGGGTGCCGAGCGTGGCGATGATCGACGGCAGCCGCAGGACCCGGATCAGCATGGCGTTGAAAAGGCCGGTCGCAAGCCCGACGCCGAGGACGGCGAGGGCGCCCGGCAAGAGCGCCAGTCCCGACATGGTCGGGGTCAGCGTGAAAGAGGCGGTGACCACGCACATCGTCATCAGGGCCGCGACGGAGACGTCGAAGCCGCCGACGAGCAGAGCGCTCGCCTGGCCCAACGAGACGAGCATGAGCGGCATCGACTCGAGGAGGAGTGCGTTGAGGTTCGACTTGCCGAGGAACGTCGAGTGAGAAGTTTCCGCGTACGCGCCGAGCGCGAGGATGAGGAGGATCATCAGCGCGGGAGGCAGCAGGCCGCGTCTCATGGCTGTTCCCCTCTGCCTGCCGCTGCGACGGTTCCGCGAGAGCCGACGATCGCCTCGACGATGCGCCGCTCGCCGAGTTCCTCGTGGGGGATCTCCTCGACGATCTGCCCGCGGGACATCACGACCACGCGATCGCAGAGACCGGCGAGCTCGAGCGGGTCGCTCGACTTGATGATTGCCGCCACGCCTTCGTCCGCCTTGGCGCGCAGCGCCTCGTAGATGTCGAATCGCGCGCCGACGTCGACTCCCTGGGTCGGCTCCTCGGCGACGATTAGCCTCACGTCGCCGCGGAGGAACGGCCGCATCAGCGACACTTTCTGCTGGTTGCCGCCGGAGAGCGACTGGATCGGCTGCTCCGCGGATCCCATTCGTACGTTGAGCCGGCGAACGAGGTCGGAGATCGCCTTCCGCTCGCGCCGGCGCCCGACGACGCCGTAGCGTGCGAGCCGCCGCAACACCTGGACCGTCGCGTTCGCGCGGACGCTGAGGACCGGAAACAGTGCTTCGCCGCGCCGGTCGCCGCTCAGCAGCACGATGCCTGCTCGGAGCGGTCCCAGCGGCGAGCTTCGGTTCACGTCTTGGCCGTCGCAGGAGACGCTGCCGACCGCGAGCTCGATGCCCGCGAGCGCGCGTAAGAACTGCACCTGCCCGTTCCCCTCGGCGCCGGCTATCCCGAGGATCTCCCCCTTGCCGACCTCGAGATCGACGGGCCCGAAGCGCTCTCCGCGCAGGCCCGACACCGTGAGCAGCGGCTCGGCGGCCGCGTCGCGCGGGGGACGCTCGGGGAAGGCGACCTCGAGCGGGCGGCCGATCATGAGCTCGATCAAATCGTTCTCGGAAACTGCCGTCGCGTCGTGCGTCCCCTGCCCGACACCGTCACGGAGCACCGTGATCCGGTCTGCGACCGCGAGCACCTCGGGCAGGCGGTGGCTGACGTACACGATGGCGACTCCGTTGCGCGCCTGCTCGAGCATGAGGGTGTGGAGGTGCTCGACACCTTCGGGTCCGAGCGCAGTCGTCGGCTCGTCGAGGAGGAGCGCCTTCGGCAGCGTCAGGAGCGCCTTCGCCACCTCCAGGAGCTGCCGCTCCGCGAGCGACAGGGAGCCTGCGGCGGCGTCGACGCGGATCTCGAGCCCGAACTGTGCCAGCGTCGTCTCGGCCCAGCCCGTCATCTTCCCGTACCGCGGGCGCCCCTCCTTCGGCGCTGCGAGGAAGAGGTTCTCTGCGACCGAGAGGTCGAGGACGTGCGAGTAGTCCTGGTAGGCGATGCCGATTCCAAGCCGGCGGGCCTTGGCCGGAGAAGCCCGTGTCAGCCGGCGGCCGCCGACCTCGACGGTCCCCTCGTCGGGATCGAGGAACCCGCTTGCGATACCCAGCAGAGTCGACTTCCCGGACCCGTTCTCCCCGACGAGCGCGTGGATCTCGCCGGCGCGGCAATCGACGCTGACGTCACGGAGCGCCTGCACGGCTCCGAATGCCTTCGAGACGCCGCGAAGCGAGAGCTCGGCGGGGGTGGCGGGTCCGGGAATCGACATTACGTGATCAGTTCGTGTGGCCTCTGCCTCCTACGGGTACATCTTCTTCAGGAGGCTGAGCGGGATGAGCGTCGTCGGGGACGCCTGCTGCGGATACCCCTTGATGCACATGGACCGCTTCGACTGCTGCTGCAGCTTGATCGGGAAGATGATCGTGGGCGGGATCTTCGCGCCCTTCAGCTGCATCATGTCCGCGGTGAGGGCGACCCGGATCTGGGAGTTACCCGACGTGTAGTACCAGATCTTGAGCTTCGGGTTCTTCAGCTTGTCGGCGAGGCAGCCGAGCGCGGCCTCGTCCGTCCGGTAGGTGAACACGCCCTGGTACGGGATGCCCGCGGCCTTGTAGGCGTTGTAGCCGCCTGCCGCCATGAACGCCGAGTCCTCGTAGCTCAGGCCCTTCAGGGTCGGGTACTTCGCGAGGATGCCGGCGACGATCCCCTGCACCGTCGAGGGATCCCAGTTCGTCGGGTCGTTCGCCACGACGTGAATCGACGGGTTCAGCGCCTTCTGCTCGCACTGCTGCCACGAGGTCGACAGCGGGTTCCCGGGGAAGCCGCCCATGAAGGCGATGTTGCCCGAGCCGATGTACTTGTTGTCCACCTTCGCGAACGCCTTGCCGAGCCTGCAGGTGTTCTCGCCCACGACGGTGGTGTAGTTCTTCCCCGGCCCGGACACCTTGCCCCAGGCGTACGTCGAGACGGGGATACCGGCTGCCTTCGCCTGCTGGAAGACCGGAATCATGGCGTCGCCGAAGTCGGGGTAGGTGACGATCGCCGAGACGTGCTGGGAGATCATGGACTTGAAGTCCGCGATCGCCTGCGTCAGGTTCGAGTGGGCGCTCCGGTAGATGATCTTGCCGATCTGCGGGTACGTGAGCGCCTGGAGGATGAACTCCATATCCGACATCTGGCGGTAGACGTTCTCGCCGAAGCCCTCGACATAGGCCACGGTGAGCTTGCCGCCCGTGCCGGTGTTACAGCCGTTGTCCTGCCAGCACTTGAGCGCCAGCTTGTAGTTCACGCTCTTCGACGCGCGGCCGAGTGCGGCGAGCGCGACGTTGCGAGGCTTGCCCTTCTTGGGCAGCAGATTCGCCTGGAACAGGGTGTGTGCGAGCGTCGACGACCGCGCCTGGTACGTCTCGCCGAAGCCTTTGCCCTTGCCGATCAGCTTGCCCTTGTGCTTGCCCGTGCCCACGTAGCCGGACGGGCCGCTGTTCTTGTTGGCGTGGTGTGCCTGCCGGCTTCCGCTCGCGGCGGACGCGAGCGCGAGCATCGCCACGGCGATGACGAGCAGCGCCACGAGCCCGGAGCGGGTCCGGTTCACGTGCCGGTTCTTGCCTCGATCCATTCTTGCCCTCCTTCTCGAGCCTCAGCTCGCATGGTTGGCCGTGCTGGCCGCCTGAGGCGGCGGCTTGGCGGGCCGCAGCCACCGGCCGAGCAGCCAGACGACCCGTTCCCCCGAAACGAGCATTCCTACGACGATTGCGGCCCCGAAGACGACGTACTGCATGGCCGCCGACAGGCCCATGGTCACGAGCATCTGCGTGAGAAACGTGAGAGCCAGCGCCGCCATCCACGTGGAAGTCGCGCTGGCGAGACCGCCGGCCAGCGACGCACCCGCGATCACGACAGCAGCGATGGGCGCGAGGAGATACGCCGAGCCGAACGCCGGGTCGATGCTGAAGGACACGCCCGCGAGCAGCACCGCGGCGACCGCGTAGAGCTCCCGGCAGCGGTGTAGGCGAGCACGATGTGCCTCTTGACGCGGAGTCCGGTGATCCAGGCGGCGCGTGGATTCGCGCCGACGGCCTGGAAGCGTCTCCCCGCGGGGGTGTAGCGGAGGACGAGCGCCACCGCGAGCGTGAGCCCTGCGCCCGTCCAGAAGACGGCGCTGATGCCGAGCGGCTTCCCCGTCGCCCACGTCGAGAGGGCGCTCGGAACGTTCGGCTGGGTCGTGACGACGTCGCGCGAGTACTTGCTGCTCTCTGCCAGCACGATCTGCCCCACCGCGAGGGTCACGATCAGCGGGTTCAGTCCCAGGAGGCCGACGAGGATCCCGTTCGTGAGCCCCACGAGCGTGCCCACGCCCAGGCAGATAGGGATCGCGTAGAGCAGCCGGTGGTCGGAACCCGCGCCGATGCCGGCGATCAGGTTCCCGCCGATGGAGATGACCCCGGGTGTCGAGAGGTCGATGCCCCCGTGCATGACCACGAGCATCTGCCCGAGGGCCGCGACGGCGAGGACGGCCGTGTAGGGGAGCACATAGGACCAGGCGGTGTGGCCGAGCGCGTCGGGGGCGACCACCGACGCAACGATCGCGAGCGCTGCCGTCGCGATCCAGACGGGCAGGAAGCGCGCGGCGGCGGTAGCGGTCGCGACCACCGCTGCGCTCGAGACGCCCGCCGCCCCGGGTGCCGCTGAAGGACTGGCCGCTGGCACGGGGCATTCTGAGCAGGAAACGTGAACCGTGTCAATGATTGCTGGACGAACGTGGCCGACGAACGGCTCAACGTTGACGTATGGCGCGCTCACCGTTTATGGTCGCTGTACATGCGGCGGCGCGAGCACAGGCTGGCCGACGGAACGGGCGCGTGCACGCCGTCACAACTGTCCCCATCCGTTCAGGCAAGGAGGGAGCGATGAGCTCGCAGCGGGTTGTGATCCGCAACGGCTTCGTCGTCTCGATGGACAGCGGCGTCGGCGATCTGCCGCACGGCGAGGTCCTGATCGAGGACGGCAAGATTGTCGAGGTCGGGATGGACCTCGGAGTCTCGGACGCGGAAGAGGTCGACGCGACCGGGATGATCGTGATGCCCGGGTTCATCGACACCCACCGGCACGTCTGGCAGACACCCGTGCGCGGCGTCCTGCCGTCCTGCACCCTCGACCACTACTTCGCGGTGATGCTCGGCCAGGTCGGCGGCTTCTACCGTCCCGAGGACGTGCACATCGGCGACTACGCCGGCTCGCTCGAGGCGCTCAACGCCGGCGTCACGACCCTGCTCGACTGGTCGCACATCAGCAACACGCCCGACCACTCCGACGCGGCGATCCAGGGGCTGAAGGATGCGGGCATCCGCGCCGTCTATGCCAACGGCATGCCGACGGGCGGCGAGTGGTGGTCCTACAGCGAGCTGAACCACCCGGAGGACATCCGCCGCATCCGCGAGACGTACTTCTCGTCGGACGACGGCCTGATCACGCTCGCGATGGCGGCGCGCCAGCCCGGCAACGTGACCCCCGACGTCGCGAAGCACGACTGGGCGCTCGCACGCGAGCTCGGGATCATGATCAGCGTGCACGTCGGCATGCGGCTCCACACCCTTCACTACACGCCCGTGAAGGACATGCACGACCTCGGCCTGATGGGCCCCGACATCTGCTACATCCACATGACCGACCTGACGGACGAGGAGCTCGACTGGATCGCGGAGACCGGCGGCAAGGCATCCGTCGCGCCCTACGTCGAGATGCTCATGGGGCACGGACCGCCCCCGATCGGGAAGCTCCTCGCACGCGGTGTCCGCTCCTCGCTCAGCGTCGACGTGGTCTCGAGCGTCCCCGGCGAGATGTTCACGCAGATGCGCACGGCGCTCGCCTACGACCGGATCCTCGAGTTCACCGACACGCCGGACGAAGCGTTCGCGCCGAAGCTCACGCACACGGACGTGCTCGAGTTCGCGACGATCGAGGGCGCACGGTCGATCAGGCTCGAGGACCGGGTCGGCTCGCTCACGCCGGGCAAGCAGGCGGACATCGTCCTGCTCAACACCGACGCGATCAACACCGCGCCGGTCCTCGACCCGCACGGGACGATCGTGACGTTCTCCGACACGTCGAACGTCGACTCCGTCTTCGTCGCCGGAAACGCGGTGAAGCGGGGTGGAAAGCTCGTCGGCGTCGACTGTGAAGTCGGTGATCGGCAAGCTCGAGGCGTCGCGCAACCACATCCTCTCGCAGGGTGGGCTTCTGCCCGACTGGGCCTCGGAGTCCTGATGGCGAGTGGATGTGTCGTTGTCGTCGGCGGCACGCGGGGACTCGGCCGCGAGCTGGCGCAGTTCTACGCCGACCAGGGCAGGGAGGTCGTCGTCACGGGCCGCGACCAGGCAGCGGTGGAGGTGTGCGCGGCGGAGATCGGCGGATCGACCCGCGGCGTCGCCTTCGACCTGTCGGAGCCGCACACGATCGCAGGGGCGCTGGCGGACGTCGGGGAGGTCGCCCATCTCGTCCTCGTCGCGATCGACCGCGACACCAACTCGGTCAAGGAGTACGACATCGATGCGGCGATCCGCCTCGCGACGCTCAAGATCGTCGGCTTCACGGAGGTGATCCACGCGCTGCTGCCCCGGCTCGACGAGGATGCATCGATCCTCCTGTACGGCGGATTGGCGCGCGACCGCCCCTATCCCGGCTCGACGACGGTCACGACCGTGAATGGGGCGGTCACGAGCCTAGTGCGGACGCTCGTGATCGAGCTCGCACCGAGGCGCGTGAACGCGATCCACCCGGGGATCGTCGAGGACAGCCCCCAGTACCGCGACATGCCGCGCGAGCGTTACGAGGTGTTCAGGCAGCGCACGCCGATCGGGCGGCTCGCGAGGATGGACGAGGTCATCGACGCGTCCCGGTTCCTGCTCGAGAACGGAGCGATGAACGGCATCAATCTCTCCGTCGACGGCGGCTGGACCTGCACGTGAGCTGTCGAGACACCGGGCCTGCTCGAGAGGCCCGCGCTACACTGCGCGGGCTCTCGCGCTGGTGGCGGAATTGGTAGACGCGCTAGGTTGAGGGCCTAGTGGCCTTTGAAGGCCGTGGAGGTTCAAGTCCTCTCCAGCGCATGCAAGGTCAGGCCGCCCCAGGGCGGCCTCTTCTTGCCTTGACGGATACCGCGGCGCGATATATCGTCACGATAGATGAGCAACTCGGCGGTCACTCCTGTCGTCCTCGGGCTTCTCGCGCACTCCCCGATGTCGGGCTACGACATCAAGGCGGTCGTCGATCGCTCGACGCGCTTCTTCTGGGCCGCGAGCTACGGACAGATCTATCCCGAGCTGCGGCGGCTGGAGGAGGAGGGCCTGATCCGGGGCGAGAACGCACCGAACGGCGCGCGCGGGCGCCGGGTCTACGAGCTGACGGACGCCGGGCGGCAGGCGCTCGAGGAGTGGCTGCACGGCCCGAACACGACGATCGAGTACCGCGACGAATCGCTCCTGCGCCTCTTCTTCGCGGACGAGCTGCCGCGCGACGAGGCGCTGGGGCTCCTCGAGGCCCGCAAGCGCGGCCACGAGCAGTACCTCGGGGCGCTCCGCGCGATCGAGGCCCGGCCGGGCCGGGACACGCCCTTCGTCGATCTCGTCCTGCGCTGGGGGATCGACTTCAACGAATGGGGGAGGGAGTGGTGCGAGCAGCAGCTTCGGCGTCTGCACCGGCAGAAGACGAGCTGATCGCGCCGACCTTCCTCGGGATCTTCCGCGCCGGCGCCCCGGGATTTCTACGGGACGGCTTCGTCCCGCTCGGCGCGTTCTACGGCGGCCTTCGACTCGGCGGTCTCGGTGCAGGCATCGCCGCCTCGGTCGCGGTCTCGCTCCTCATCTACCTCTACGACCGGCGCGCCGGGCGCGAGGGGCTGCTCGTCCGGCTCTCCCTCGCCTTCGTCCTCGTGCAGTCGGCGATCGGCCTCGCCGCCCACAGCACGACGGTCTACCTCGCCCAGCCGGTGCTCGCCACGGCCGTCTGGGGGGTGGTGTTCGCGGTCTCGGTGCCGCTCGGGCGGCCGCTGTCGGGTGCGCTCGCCTGCGCGTGGTACCCGTTCCCGCCGGCGTTTCGCGAGACGGCTGCCTTCAAGCGTGTCTTCGGCACGATCTCGCTCGTATGGGCGGCGTACTTCCTCGCGCGGAGCGGGCTCCGGCTCGCGATCCTTCTGCACGGCTCGCTCGGGAGCTTCCTCGCGGTCAGCTTCGCCACCGGAACGCCGGTGATGCTCGCCCTCCTGGCCTGGTCGATCCGCTACTCCATCCGGCGCCTCTCGGATTGACGCCGTCCGGAGGAGTCCGTACCCTCCTGACGAACACACGTTCGGCAACGTACCCGACCCCGGAGCGTGAGATGCAGACCACGGCAGAGCTGACCGGCCGCCAGCGCGAGATCTGGAGCTTCCTCCTCGACTATGTCGATCGCCATGGGTACCCGCCCACGGTGCGCGAGATCGGCCAGGCCGTCGGGCTCGCCTCGCCGTCGACCGTGCACGCACACCTCGCCAACCTCGAGCGGGCCGGCCTGCTGCGGCGGGATCCGACGAAGCCGCGCGCACTCGAGCTCGTCGGCCGGGAGAAGCCGAGCGAGACGATGCCCGCCGAGCTGCCGAAGCTGCCGCTGCTCGGCCAGATCGCAGCCGGGGCGCCGCTGCTCGCGGAGGAGAACGTCGAGGACGAGATCGCGGTGCCCGACCGCCTGCACGGCGACTTCCTCCTCCGCGTCAAGGGCGACTCGATGATCGAGGCCGGCATCCTCGACGGCGATCTCGTCGTCGTGCGGCGGGCACAGGACGCCCGGGACGGGGACATCGTCGTCGCGCTCGCCGGGGACGACGAGACGGCCGACGAGGCGACGGTGAAGCGGTTCTTCCGCGAGAACGGCCGGATCCGGCTGCAGCCCGAGAACAGCGCGCTCGAGCCGATCTACGCGCAGCACGTGGAGATCCTCGGCAAGGTCGTGGGCGTCTTCCGGGAGCTCGGCTGACGATGAGCGGAGTCGCCCCCCTCCACCGCACGCTCGAGCAAGAGTTGCTCTCCGTGCTCCGGGGTGCCTCCCTCGAGTGTCCCGTCTGCGGCGAGTTCGTGCTCCACGAGGGCGCGCTCGTGCGCTGCCCGGAATGCGGGATGCGACTCCACGGGAGGCTTGCCGCGGCCCGAGCCGAGCTACAATCCGGAACGCAGGCCGGGTGACCGCGGCGCCCTCGGGCGTCGAGGAAAGTCCGGACACCACAGGGCAGGACGCTCCCGACAGGGAGGCGGCGAAAGCCGACGGAAAGTGGCACAGAAAACAGACCGCCGGCCGCGGATCTCCGGAGTCGCGGCCGGTAAGGGTGAAACGGTGGGGTAAGAGCCCACCAGCGGCTCTGGCGACAGGGCCGGCTAGTCAAACCCCGTCCGGTGCAAGGCGAACAGGCTCCGCCGACGCGGCCCGCCGAGGAGCCGGGTAGCCGCACAGATGGATGGTCACCCTCGACAGGATCCGGCTTACAGGCCTGCTACCGAGAAGCCCCCGCGAGGGGGCTTCTCCATAGGTCAGCGCCGTGGGTGTGCGGACAGGAACGACCACACGGCGGCACTCGAGTCGAAGCGCATGTACGGCTTGCCGGCGAGCCGCTCGGCGATCGCCGACGAGGCCGGATGTCCCATCCAGGCGTGGCTCGCGCCGCGCACCTTCACCCACTCGACGATCGTGCCGGGCCGGCAGGACAGTCCACGTCTCGTAGGTCAGGTCGTGGTTCTTCGAGTCGACCGACGTCGCCGGTCCGCGGCGGCAGTGATCTCGAGCCGCCAGGGTCTCGAGCCCCTGCACGGGCGGCGGGTACACGGCGCCGGAGATGTCCTTCGGGCCCTTGCCGCCGTCGATCGGCACGTGCTGGTCGGCGGTGCCGTGGATCTCGAGCACGGAGACGGGGTGAGCCGGCGTGCAGCGATCGACGAACAGCGTGCCCGACTGCACGGCGACGCCGGCGATCTTGCCCGACAGCCGGCAGGCCAGCCGCAGCCCGAGCATCGCGCCGTTCGAATGGCCGGTCGCGAAGACGCGGGACCGGTCGACGTGGAACTTGCGCTCGAGCCTGGCGATCAGGAGCGAGATGAAGCGGACGTCGTCGACGTTCCCGCGTGCCTGCTCGGCGGCGCCGCAGCAGCCGCCCGCGTTCCAGACGTCGAGCCCCGGGATCCTTCCTGCCGGCGTCCCGTCCGGATACACGACGAGGAAGCGGTTCGACTCGGCGAGCCCGTCGAAGCCGGAGTTCCGCTCGAACTGCGCCCCCGAGCCGCCGCCGCCGTGCAACGCCACGAGCAACGGCACGGGGCGGTGAGCCGGCAGCGACCTGGGCACGTAGACGCGATACGTGCGCAGCCGGCCGTCCGGCGTTCGCAGCGAGCCCTGGACGACCGTCCCGACCGCGGCCGCGGCAGGCCGGATCGGCGCCCCGTGCGGTACGACTCCGGACGCTCCCGACGCGCCGGACGGTCCCGCGCAAGCCAGGGTGGCGACGGCGATCACGGGCAGCGTGGCAATTGCTCTCATGCGGCGAATCCTCCTCGCCGGACGTCCGTCTGGCGTAAGCCCCAGGGCAAGGGAACGTAAGGTCGAGCCCACCCCGCGGGGCTTCTCCTTGCCTATCTGGGCTTCGGGCCGGTCAGCCCCATGCGCTGGAGCGATCGGTGGACGTACGTCGCAAACGCGACGGAGCCCGAGCCGGACATGTGGATTCCGTCCGAGGCGAACCACGATGGATGGTTGCGCGAGAAGTCGCCCCAGTCGAGCACGCTCATGATCCTGCGATGGCCCCGTGATGCGCTCCAGATCGCATGATTGATGTCGACGTACTGCCGGTAGACCGGCTGGAGCGTCAGCCAGAGCACGTGCTCGACGCCACGCTTGCGCATCGCCTTCAGCACGCTGGGGATCCCCTGGCGATACGTGGCCGGATCGTCGTTGAAGCCGACGAAGAGAATCACGGTCGGGCCGATCCTTCTGCCCCAGCGTGCGTACGACGCCGAGCACGCTCGGCGGCGGGGGAGAGATGCAGCCGGGCTGGGTCAGCCGTCCGCAGGGGTGGAGCTCGAACCGGACGCGGTTCCCGCGCTCGATGACGTGCTTTGCAGTCGAGTCCCAACTGAGCGAGGCGCCGACCGAGTCGGAGAAGATCGTCACGCGCTGGTACGGGCGGTGCTTTGCAGCGTCGGCCGCCGTCGCGGCGAGGGCAGAGCCGACGGCGATCGCGATGAGTAGAACGAGAGGTCGACCCACGGACCGGACTCTAGGCGAACGAGCGGCGAGCGGAAGCCGGATTTACGTGCGCAGAACGACCTCGAGCGCGGTGCCGGCCCCCGGGGTGCTGCGGACGCTGAGACCGCCCTCGATCGACGCCGCTCGCTCGCGCATGTTGCGCAGGCCCTGGCCCGTTCTCGGCGCCTCGACTCCGAAGCCCGTGCCGTCGTCCTCGATGGCCACGAACCGCTCCCCGGAAGGGCGGCGCCCGATGATCACCTCGGCACGGCTCGCGTGCGCGTGCCGCCGCACGTTGCCGAGACCTTCCTGCACGATCCGGAAGATCTCGATCTGCTCGTCGGGGGCGAGCCGGATCTCCGGATCGACGTCGAGCTCGACCTCGAGCTCGCCGTCGGCGGTGAGGAACTCGATGTAGCGACGTAGCGCGGCGTCGAACGGTGCAGTGCCGCTCGCCGAGGACAGGGCGAGGATGGCGAAGCGAGCCTCCTGCTGCGCGAGCGCGGCTGCTTGCTTGAGCTGCGGCCCCACCTCCTCGACGGGCGCCCCCGCCTCGAGCATCTGCGCGTGCGTCGAGACCGCGAACAGGTACTGCGCGAGCCCGTCGTGGATCTCACGCGCGACGCGGGCCCGTTCCTCTGCCACCGCACGGCCGAACTCGGCGGCACGGATCGCTCGCCAGGCGCCCACGAGCATCAGCCCGTAGGCGAGGAGACGAAGGAAGTTTCCTGCGGCGACATACGTCGTGCCCTCTGGTGGCGTGAAGAGGAGGTGCAGCGCGGCGAACAGCTCCAGCGTGAACCCGAGTGCGAGCCACTTCGCGAGGTCGTCGCCGCTGCGGGTCAGCCGCCGGCCCCAGCCGAGTACCGCGAGGAGATCGAGCAGCGCCTGGATCGAGAGCACCGACGTGAGCCCCGAAGGCGTGGCAGCGCCCGGCACCGCGGTCAGCGACGGCAGTGACGCGCCGTGCGACCGGAGCACGAGCCAGGTAGCCGCGAGCACGATCGCGGCGGCGGTGACGGCATTCCCGAGCGCCCGGTCGCGGGCGCGGCTGCGCCCGGAGAGAAACGGGGCGGCGGCGATCAGCACCTGGCCGAGGATGACGCCGAGAAGGGCCGCCCAGCCTTCCGCGCGGTGCAGGGGCCCGCCGCCGAGGACGGGCACGATCGCGAAGGCGACGGTCGAGAGCGAGCAGACGAGGAAGCCCGTCGCGAGGAGCAGATCCATGCGCAGCCCGTCCGCCGAGAAGCGGGCTGCTGCCAGCAGGGCGACGAGCAGTCCGACCAGGGCCGTCGTCGTCTCGAGCACGAGCAGAAGCGCCGGCATGTCGTACTGCGTGCGCAGGACGGATTGGGAGAGGAACAGGCCGAGGCTCGCGCCGAGCAGGCCGATGAGGATGATCTCCCCCCACAGCCAGGCCCGCAGCTCGCTCCGCCGCGTGTACATAGGGGTCTTGTCGGCACGGGCGTCGCTGCCGATGAGGAGGACATGGCCGCGAGCATCCTCGTCGTCGACGACCATCCCCTCACGCGCGACGCCCTTGCGGCGCTGCTGCGCGCGCACGGCTTCGAGCTCGTGGGCCTCGCCGCGGACGGGGAGGAGGCGATCGCCGCAGCCCGTGCGAAGCAGCCCGACCTCGTCCTGCTCGACCTCTCCATGCCCGGGCTCGACGGCCTCGCTGCGCTCCCACGCCTGCGCGAGGCCGCGCCCGGCTGCGAGGTCGTCGTGCTCACGGCCTCCGGCACGGAGGAGAACCTTCTCGCCGCCATCCGCGGCGGCGCTGCCGGTTACCTGCTCAAGACGGAGCCGCCCGAGCGGATCGCCGCCTTCCTCGAGGGGGTGGCGCACGGCGAGGCCGCCCTCTCCGGCCCGGTCGCGCGCCGCCTGCTCGAGCAGGTGCGGAGCGGCGGCCGCGGCTCGGGCGTGCCCGACGCGATCGCTGCGCGCCTCTCCGCCCGAGAGGTCGAGGTGCTCCTGCTCCTCGACGAGCACCACAGCACCGACGAGATCGCCCGCCGGCTGTTCATCTCCGAGCACACGGTGCGCTCGCACGTGAAGAGCGTGCTGCGGAAGCTGGGTGTCTCGTCTCGCCGCGAAGCGCTCGAGCAACTCGGCCTCGCCCGCGCCTGACGAATCCCCCGGCGCGGGGGATGCGATTCGCCCATGGCGGGGCACGAGCAGCGCGGCCGCGGCGCCGATAGAGGTCGTGAACGAGATTTGCTCCACGGCTAGGGATGGCGACGAGCAGCAGGCGGCCCGGAGACCCCGGGCCGCTTCGTTACCGGCCCTGGGTCACGAGGCGAAGCCGTCGAGAGCGGCCTCGACGAGCCCCGGCAGCGTCTCGAGCTCGTAGCCGCCTTCGAGCACCGCCGCCACCCGGTCCGACAATCCGCGGCAGCGCCGGGCGAGCTCCCGAAAGCCGTTCTCCGTGAGCTCCATGTCCGCGAGCGGGTCGGCAGCGTGGCCGTCGAAGCCGGCCGAGACGAGCACGAGCTCCGGCTCGAACCGCTCCACCGCAGGCCGGACGACGCGGTCGAACACCTCGAGGTACTCCTCGTCCCCGGAGCCGGCCCGCAGAGGAACGTTGAGCGTCGTCTCCGCCTGGTCGCTCGGCCCGCCGCTGCCCGGATAGAGCGGCCACTGGTGGAGCGAGACGAAGAGCACGCTGTCGTCGCTGTAGAAGATCGCTTCCGTGCCGTTGCCGTGGTGCACGTCGAAGTCGACGATCGCCACACGCTCGAGGCCGAGCTGCTGCTGCGCCGCCCGGGCCGCGACGGCGACGTTGTTGAAGAGGCAGAAGCCCATCGCGCGGTTTGCGAGCGCGTGATGCCCCGGCGGGCGGACGAGCGCGAAGCCGCCGCCGAGGGCCGCCTCGATCGACGTGCCCGCCGCGAGCGCCGCCGCCTCGAACGTCGTCGCGGTGCAGAGGGTGTCGCCGTCGAGCCAGACCGGCTCCTCGAGATCGCGGATGAGCGCGACGTGCTGGGGCGTGTGGCAGAGGAGGAGCTCGTCCTCGGTCGCCGCCCGCCCCTCGCTCCAGACCTGCTGGTGGGCGAGCAGCACTGCAAGCCGCTCCGGCCGCTCCGGATGGCTGCCGGTGGGGTGGAGCCGGGCGAGCGCAGGATGGGTCAGGACGTCGATAGAGCCTCCACGCGTTGCGCGACGCCACCCAGGCCGAGCCGTTCGAGGAAGGAAGACGCCTCCGCCCACTCGGGTGATGCTTCTGCGAGGGGAGGAAGGGGGGCGGAGGCGTCCATCGTCGCGATTCGCCGGAAGAGTCGCAACTCCTCCGCCTCCGCCGAGAACCGGCCGTCGGCGAGCGCCGCCTCGAGCGACCCGTAGCGACCGAGCAGCTCGGCTGCCCGTTTCGGCCCGATGCCGCGCGCGCCCGGCAGCTTGTCGGACGGATCGCCGCGCAGCGCGATCAGGTCCGGCACCTGCTCGGGCTCGACGCCGTAGCGCTCACGCACCTCCGCCGGGCCGATCCGCGCCAGCTCGCTCACCCCCTTCGCGGGCTGGAGAATCGTGACCCGCTCGCTCGCGAGCTGGAAGGCGTCACGGTCGGAGGTGGCGACGAGCACCTCACCCGGCCACTCGCGTGCGGCCGCCGCGAGGAAGTCGTCCGCCTCGTAACCCGGCGCCTTCGCGACGAGGAAGCCGAAGGAGGCCACGAGCTCGGGCAGCAGGTCGAGCTGCTCGACCAGCGACTCCTCGA
This sequence comes from uncultured Actinomycetes bacterium, assembly GCA_963775155.1. Taxonomy (GTDB): domain Bacteria; phylum Actinomycetota; class Thermoleophilia; order Gaiellales; family Gaiellaceae; genus Palsa-739. Next base: position 51,652 of record CAVZHU010000015.1, read on the forward strand.
ACACGCGGCCGGACTGGTACGGCGGAAAGGCCTCGTGCCGGTAGGTGGGAGCCGAGAGCGTGTCCCAGGCGGCGAGGACGGCGGCGGGCCGTTCCGCCTGCCAGAGCCGCAGGAGCATGTTCGTGAACCCGACGACCGCGTTGAGCCGGATCGACTTCGGCAGCGCGTGATAGGCGCGGTGGGCGAACGAGTCGCCGTCGACGACGAGGAGCCTGCTCATCGGTGGAGAGACGCCTCGAGCTCCGCGATCCCCGCCATCAGCCGTTCCGTCGCCTCCTGCGAGGCCTGCCGGAGGTCGTGGCGCCCGCGGAGGTCGTCGATCTCGATCGGCCGGCCGTAGGCGATCCGGAGCGGTCCCAGCTTGAGCAGCCGGTCGGTGCCGGCGACCGCGGCGGGCACGAGCGGCACTCCCGCCTCGAGCGCGATCCGCGCCGCGCCCGAGCGCGGCCGTGCCTCGTGCTTCTTCACGAGCCCCTTCGCCCGCCGCGTCCCCTCCGGGAACATCGCCACGACGTTTCCCTCGCGCGCAAGGCGTACGGCCTTCTCGATCGCCTCGGCGTCGGCTTGCCCCCGGTGCACCTTGAACGCACCGCCCTGGTCGAGCACGGTGCGGAGCGGCCACCAGTAGAGCTCGGCCTTCGCCATGAAGCGGAGGAAGCGGCGGGGCCAGAGCGGCAGGCCGAGCGGCCACGGGTCGAGGCTCGAGACGTGGTTGCAGGCGAGGACGTATCCGCTTTCCGCCGGCAGGTTCTCGCGGCCGCGCGCCCGCAGGCGGAACAGCCCGTAGAGAACCGGCCAGCTGAGCGCGGCGATGACGTTGTAGACGGGTGTTGGACGCACGGCGGCATGAAGTATCAACCGCGCGGGCTATCGTGACCGGCCGTGCCGAAGCGGTTGGTCATCGTCGAGTCCCCGGCAAAGGCGCGGACGATCTCCGGCTACCTGGGTCCGGAGTTCGTGATCGAGTCGTCCGTCGGACACATCCGCGACCTCCCCGACAGCGCGGCGGAGATCCCGGAGCGCTACAAGGGAGAGCCGTGGGCGCGCCTCGGCGTGGACGTCGAGCACGACTTCGAGCCCCTCTACGTCGTCGATCCGGACAAGAAGAAGACGGTGGCCGCGCTGCGCAAGCAGCTCGCCGACGCGGACGAGCTCCTGCTCGCCACGGACGAGGACCGGGAAGGAGAGGCGATCGCGTGGCACCTGCTCGAGGTGCTGAAGCCGAAGGTGCCGGTTCGCCGCATGGTCTTCCACGAGATCACGCGCGACGCGATCCAGCGTGCCCTGGAGGAGACGCGGGAGGTCGACGAGCGGCTCGTCGACGCCCAGGAGTCGCGCCGCATCCTCGACCGCCTCTACGGCTACGAGGTCTCGCCCGTCCTGTGGAAGAAGGTCATGCGCGGGCTCTCCGCCGGTCGCGTCCAGTCGGTCGCGACCCGTCTCATCGTCGAGCGCGAGCGGGAGCGGATGGCCTTCACCTCCGCCGAGTGGTGGGACATCCTGGCCTCCTTCGATCCGGACCGCTTCGAGGCAAGGCTCGTCTCGGTCGACGGGGAGCGCGTCGCCCACGGCCGGGACTTCGGTCCGGACGGGAAGATGCGCGGCGAGGCACGGGCGCTCGACGAGGAGGCGGCCCGGGGGCTCGCGTCGGGGCTGGAGGGCTCGTCCTTCCGCGTCTCGCGCGTCGAGCGGAAGCCGTACGTCCGCCGGCCGAGCCCGCCCTTCATGACCTCGACGCTGCAGCAGGAGGCGAGCCGCAAGCTCCGCTTCCCGGCGCAGACGACGATGCGCGTCGCCCAGCGCCTGTACGAGAACGGCTACATCACCTACATGCGCACCGACTCGACGACCTTGTCCGAATCGGCTCTTGCCGCGGCGCGCGAGCAGGCGGCAGCACTCTTCGGCTCCGACCACGTGCCGCCGCAGCCGCGCCGCTACGAGCGGAAGGTGAAGAACGCGCAGGAGGCGCACGAGGCGATCCGCCCGGCGGGCGACCGCTTCCGGACGCCCCCGGACGTCCGCTCGGAGCTCACGCCCGACGAGCGCGCGCTCTACGAGCTGATCTGGATGCGGACGATCGCGTCGCAGATGAAGGACGCGCAGGGACAGACCGTCTCGCTGCGGATCGCGGGCGAGTCGACTGAAGCGGAACACGTGGAGTTCGGGGCCTCCGGCACGGTGATCACGTTCCGCGGCTTCCTCGCCGCCTACGAGGAGGGCCGCGACGACGACCGCGCCCGGCCCGAGGGCGACGAGGAGCGGCGCCTGCCGAACCTCTCCGAGGGCGACGCCGTCGAGCTGCGGGCGCTCGAGCCGCAGGGCCACGAGACGGCGCCGCCGGCGCGCTACACCGAGGCCACCCTCGTCCGCACGCTCGAGGAGCTCGGCATCGGCCGGCCGTCCACCTACGCCTCGATCATCGGCACGATCCTCGACCGGGGCTACGTCTTCAAGCGGGGCACGGCGCTCGTTCCGTCCTTCGTCGCCTTCTCGGTCGTCGGGCTGCTGGAGCAGCACTTCGGCCGGCTCGTCGACTACGACTTCACCGCCCGGATGGAGGACGACCTCGACCGGATCGCCGCGGGCGACGAGCACCGCGCCGAGTGGCTCGGCCGCTTCTACTTCGGTGACGGAGACCCCGGCGCCGCCGAAGGCGGCGCTTCCAGCCCCGGGCTCCGCGAGCTCGTCTCCGACCTCGGGGCGATCGACGCGCGGGAGATCAACTCGCTCCCGATCGGCGACGGGATCGTGCTGCGCGTCGGCCGCTACGGGCCGTACCTCGAGCGCGACGGTGTGCGCGCGAGCGTGCCGGACGACACGGCGCCCGACGAGCTGACGCTCGAGCGAGCACAGGAGCTGCTCTCGCAGCCGAGCGGCGACCGCGAGCTCGGGGTCGACCCGGGAAGCGAGAGGACGATCGTCGCGCGCAGCGGCCGCTACGGGCCATACGTGACGGAGCTCCTGCCCGAGGACGCGAAAGAGAAGCCGCGCACCGCTTCCCTCTTCAAGACGATGTCGCTCGAGGCCGTGACGCTCGAGGAGGCGCTGCGCCTGCTGCAGTTGCCGCGCGTCGTCGGGACGGCAACCGACGGCGAGGAGGTCGTTGCGCGCAACGGTCGCTACGGGCCGTTCGTGCAGAAGGGGAAGGAGTCGCGCTCGCTCGAGTCGGAGGAGCAGCTCTTCACGATCGAGCTGGCGGAGGCCCTCGCTCTGCTCGCGCAGCCGAAGCAGCGTCGGGGGCAGGGGACGGCGGCCGCGCCGAAGCGGGAGCTCGGCACCGATCCCGTCGGCGGCAAGGCGGTCGTCCTCAGAGAGGGACGCTTCGGGCCGTACGTCACCGACGGCGAGACGAATGCGAGCCTCCGGCGTGGCGACGACCCCGAGACGATCGAGCTCGAGCGCGCTCTCGAGCTGCTCGCCGAGCGACGGGCGAAGGGTCCGGCCAAACGTCCGGCGCGCCGCCGGAAGGGCTCATGACGGCGGTTCGCCAACTTCGCCGGCCGAGCTGCGTCCTATGCTCTCGGAGCCAGCGGGGTGAGGAATAGACTTGCCGCGCTGCTCGTTCCAGCGGGCGGAGAGGCGCCGGAGTCGCAACCGGCGGTGACAACCGAGGGATAGCCCTCAGGGACGGGGGCTTCCAGGTCGACGACGAGGCAGGACGAAAGGACGGACGGGACCCTGACGCAGAATCAGCTCCAGGAATTGCTCGAGTCGGATCAGATCCGCGCCATCCTCGAGGGCGCCGAGGAACGCGGCTACGTCGACCCCGCCGAGCTCGAGGCATTCGCCGCCGAGGTCGAGCTGAACGACGACGAGGTCGAGGAGCTCACGCGAGAGCTCGAGCGGACAGGCATCGAGGTCGGCCAGCCGGCGGTGGCCGTGCCGGGGGCGCCGCGGAGCGGGGCCGGCAAGCAGAAGCAGCCGGCGCCCGACCGCCTACGGTCGTCGTCTCCGGGTCGGCCGACAGCCTGCAGCTCTTCCTCGCCGACGTCGGGCGCCACAAGCTCCTGACGGCGGCCGAGGAGGTCATGCTCGCGAAGCGGATCGAGCGGGGCGACGTCACGGCGAAGCGCCACATGATCGAGTCGAACCTCCGGCTCGTCGTCTCCATCGCCAAGGGCTATCGCGGCCTCGGCGTGCCGTTCCTCGACCTGATCCAGGAGGGGACGCTCGGCCTGAACCGCGCGGTCGAGAAGTTCGACTGGCGGCGCGGCTACAAGTTCTCGACGTACGCGACGTGGTGGATCCGGCAGTCGGTGCAGCGGGCTGTTGCGAACCATGCGCGGACGATTCGCGTTCCCGTCCACGTCGTCGAGCGCCAGCAGAAGCTGTCGCGGGCCGCGCGCCGGCTCGAGGTCGAGCTCGGCCGCGAGGCGACGAAGGAGGAGCTCGCGGAGGCGACCGGCTTGCCGATGCAGCACGTCGACGAAGCGCTCGGAGCGGCGAACGCGTCGGTGTCGCTCAACCAGACGGTCGGCGCCGACGACGAGGGTGAGCTCGGCGACCTGTTCGCGGATCGCGAGGCGGCCGACCCGTTCGACGAGGCGGAGGAGTCGCTTCGCCGGCAGGGCGTTCGCCGCGCGCTCGAGGCCCTCCCGGAGCGTGAGCGGCGGATCCTCGAGCTGCGCTTCGGCTTCGAGGGCGAGCCGTGGACGCTCGAGGCGATCGGCAACGAGCTCGATCTGACGCGCGAGCGCGTCCGGCAGCTCGAGGGGCAGGCGCTCGCCCGCCTCGGTGCGCTGCGCGATCTCATCTCGGTCGCCGCTGCCTGATCCGTTCCGTGACGGGAACGACGGTAGGCGCTTGACCGCGCCTTTCCGATCCTGTTGGCTCTCGGGTGCGAGAGACGCAGCGCAGACCGAGTTCAGCGTCGGACGTTCGGAAGGGAGCGATATGGCCAAGCGCAGGATCAGATGGCTGGCGGCAGCAACCGCCGTCGCCGTCGTCGCCGTTGCAGCGGTCGTGGCGACCAATGCCTACGGGGGCAGCAAGGCGAACAACATCATCGTCGACGGCACGACGGGCACGGTCGTGAATCTCGACCCGGCGAACGAGTACGACTACGACTCGTTCACCGTCGACCTCATGATGTACCAGGGGCTGTACGGCTTCCCGAGCGGCGCGAAGCTCAAGCCCGTTCTCGCCACCGGCTGCAAGCACTCCAAGAATCTCAAGACCTGGACGTGCAACCTTCGGCACAACGTGAAGTTCGCCGACGGCAACCCGATGACGTCGGCGGACGTGAAGTACTCGTTCGACCGGGTGCTGAAGATCAAGGGCGACCAGGGCATCTGGACGCTGTTGAGCGATCTCAAGAAGACGACGACGAAGGGCAAGTACGCGGTCGTCTTCCACCTGAAGTCGCCGTTCTCGATCTGGCCCTACATTCTCTCGACGAACGCCGGCTACGTCGTGGAGAAGTCGAAGTACCCGGCGAACAAGATCCTGTCGAACACCGACGTGCAGGACCTCGTCGGCACCGGGCCGTACCAGCTGACGAAGTTCACGCCGGGCCAGCAGGCGGTCCTCGCCCCGAACAAGTACTACTGGGGCCCGAAGCCGAAGAACGACGGCGTGATCATCAACTACTACTCGAAGTCGTCGACGATGAAGCTCGCGCTCGAGCAGGGGAATCTCGACATGGCGTTCCAGACGTTCACGCCGACCGAGATCGCCGCGATGAAGAAGGAGAACAGCCTCGTCGTCCACTCGGCGCCCGGCGTCGTCATCCGCTACCTCGTCTTCAACGTGAAGCGGCCGCCGTTCAACAACATCAACGTGCGGAAGGCGATCGCCTACCTGTTCCCGCGCCAGACGATCGCCAAGCGCGTCTACCACAACACCGTGTCGCCGCTCTACTCGATGGTGCCGAAGGGGCTCCCCGGTGCTACGGCCGCCTACAAGAAGGTCTACGGGGCGCAGCCGAACCTCAAGAAGGCAAAGGCGGCGATGAAGAAGGCAGGCGTGAAGACGCCGCTCCCGATCACGCTCTGGTGGACGCCGTCGCACTACGGTGATGCGTCCGCCGACGAGTACGTCGAGATCCAGCGGGCGCTCAACGCGTCGCATCTGTTCAAGGTGACGCTGAAGTCGGCCGAGTGGGCGCAGTACAGCGGCGCGCTCGGCAAGACCTACGGGGCGTTCCAGCTCGGCTGGTTCCCGGACTACCCGGACGCCGACGACTACACCGTCTCCTTCTACCAGACGAACTCGTTCTACAACAACGGCTACAGCAACAAGACGATGGACAAGCTGATCGCGAAGGAGCGCGCGGCGGGCACCGAGAAGAGCCGGCTGAAGTATCTCGGCCAGATGCAGATGCTCGCGGCGAAGACCCTGCCGACGATCCCGTACTGGCAGGGGAACATGATCGCCGTCGGTCGCAGCAACGTGAAAGGCATCGCCTCGACGCTGGATCGCGACGTACTACATGCGCTTCTGGTTGATCTCGAAGTAGTAGGAAGGAACGACCGGAGGGGCGTCCCGACCGGGGCGCCCCTCCTCGAATCGACCCGCACCTCCCCGTGACCGGCACCTCGCTCAGGACGTACCTCATCACGCGCCTCGCGCTCGTCGTGCCGATGGTGTTCATCCTCCTGACGCTCGTCTTCCTGCTCATGCGCGTCGCGCCGGGGAACCCGATCGAGGCTTCGCTCGGCGGGCACGTCCCGGAGGCGGTGATCAAGCAGATCGAGCACCGGCTCGGCTTCGACAAGCCGCTGCTCACCCAGTACGGCGACTACCTCTGGAACATCGTGCGCGGCAACTTCGGCACGACGATCACCGACAACCGGCCGCTCTCGCAGATCATCGCCCAGAACGGCGCGGCCACCCTCGAGCTCACGTTCTTCGCGATGCTGATCGCGATCGGCGTCGGGGTGCTGGTCGGGCTCGTCGCCGGCCGCTATCGCGACACCCCGCTCGACGTGTTCGGGCGCCTGTTCGGGATCGTCGTCTACGCGACGCCGGTCTTCTTCCTCGGCCTGATGGCGCAGCTCGTCTTCGGCGTCTGGCTCGGCTGGCTTCCGACGTCGAATCAGGCGAGCCCGATCACCCAGGCGCTGCTGCAGACGCACACGAACATCCTCTTCGTCGACGCCATCTGGGACGGCAACTGGGCGGCGCTCTGGGACGTCGTCAAGCACCTGATCCTGCCGGCGGCGACCCTCGGCCTCGCGACGGCCGGCATCTTCATCCGCCTGATCCGCATCAACGTCATCCGAACCCTGCGTGACGACTACATCGAGGCTGCCCGCGCGCGCGGCATCGTCGAGCGGCGGGTCGTCTTCCACCACGCGTTCAAGAACGCGCTCGTGCCGGTGATCACCGTCGTCGGCCTGAATCTGGCGATCCTCCTGGGCGGCGCCGTGCTCACGGAGACGACGTTCAACTGGCCGGGGCTCGGCCACGCGCTCGTCCTCTATCTCGAGAACCGCGACTACACGGCGGTGCAGGGGATCATCGTCGTCTTCGCGCTCGTGGTCGTCGCCGTGAGCGTGCTCGTCGACTTCATCAATGCGTACGTCGACCCGAGGATCCGCTACTGATGGCCGTCCCGGCTCGCCCCCGCTCGCACGCCGCACGCCCGCGCCCGGTTGATCGCGCTCGGCCACGCGACGAAGCCGATCCGCGAGGCGACGGGCATCGCCCGCGCCATGCTCTGGTCGGGCGCCGCGATCACGCTCTTCTTCGTCGTCCTTGCCGTCTTCGCGCCGCTCATCTCGCCGTACGGGTTCAACCAGTACCGGGCGAACGGCGTCCGCTTCCCGCAGCTCGCGCATCCCTCGGGCGCGCACTGGATGGGGACGACCGTGCAGTCGAGCGACGTGATGGCGCGAGTGATCTGGGGCGCGCAGACGGAGCTCAAGGTGGTCGTGATCGCCCTCGCGATGTCCCTCACCGTCGGCGTCCCGCTCGGCCTCATCTCGGGCTACTTCGGCGGCGTCCTCGACCGCGCGCTCGTGCTCGTCATGGACGCGCTCTTCGCCTTCCCCTACCTGCTGCTCGCGATCGTGATCGCGTTCCTGCTCTCCTCGAGCAGCATCGGCGGCGGTGTGCTGACCGCGGCGATCGCGATCACGGCGGCCTACGTGCCCCTCTACTTCCGCGTCGTGCGCAACCACGTGGTCAGCGTGCGGGAGGAGCCGTACGTCGACGCCGCGCGCGCGCTCGGCGCGCGGCCGCGGACCGTGATCCGCAAGTACGTCTTCTTCAACGTGATCCAGAACGTGCCCCCGATCGCGACGCTGAACGCGGCGGATGCGATCCTCCTGCTCGCCGCGCTCGGCTTCCTCGGCTACGGGATCCAGCCGACGCAGGGCGCCGAGTGGGGGTACGACATCAACCGGGCCGTCTCGGACGCCTCATCCGGGATCTGGTGGACGGGTCTCTTCCCCGGCCTGGCGATCGTCCTGCTCGTGACGGGACTGACGCTGCTCGGCGAGGGGCTGAGCGAGACGCTCAACCCCGTGCTGCGGCGGCGGCGCTTCGGCCGAATCGACTTCGAGCCGCCCGAGGAGGAGCCGGCGGAGTGACCGGCGAGCCGATCCTCCAGGTCAGGAACCTCCGCGTCTACTACGGGACGCCCGGCCGGCCGGTCCGCGCCGTCGACGGAGTCTCGCTCGAGATCGGCGAGCGCGAGGTCATCGGCCTCGTCGGCGAGTCGGGTTGCGGCAAGTCGACGCTCGGTCGTGGGATCCTCGGCCTGCTTCCGGAAGGCGCGCGCGCCGACGGCGAGGTGCTCTACGGCGGCCGCAACCTCGTCGGGCTGCCGCGGAAGGCGGTGCGCCGGCTGCGCGGGCCCGACCTCGGTCTGATCTTCCAGGAGCCGATGACGCGGCTGAACCCGCTGTTGCGGATCTCCGACCACTTCCGCGAGACGCTCGAGCAGCACGAGTCGCGGCTGACCGAGGCGGAGATGCGGCGCCGCTCGCTCGAGACGCTCGGACGGATGGGCATCCCGCCGACACGGTTCCGCCAGTACCCGCACGAGTTCTCCGGTGGGATGCGGCAGCGGATCATGATCGCCCTCGCGCTCGTGCTGCGGCCGAAGCTGCTCGTCGCCGACGAGCCGACCACCTCGCTCGACGTGATCGTCGAAGGGCAGATTCTCGCGCTCCTCGCCGACCTCAAGCGCAACTTCGGCACGGCACTCCTCCTCATCAGCCACAACCTCGGCATCGTCGCCGAGTCGTGCGACCGGATGGCGGTGATGTACGCCGGCAGGATCGCCGAGGAGGGGCCGGTGCAGGACGTGTTCGAGAGTCCCGCGCACCCGTACACGCGAGAGCTGTTGCGCTCGACGATCTCGCTGGAGACGACAGAGCTCCACTCCATCCCCGGGGCCCCGCCGAACCTGATCGATCCGCCGCCCGGCTGCCGCTTCCATCCGCGCTGCCCCGACTGTATGCGCGTGTGCGCCGAGCTGGCGCCGGTCGAGCAGCGGCCCGGCGCGGGCCGCCGCGTCTCCTGTTGGCTGCACGGGCCGGAGCGACGCATCCCGGCGGGCGGGCGGGTGCCGCTCGAACGTGAGGCGATCGGGGTGGCGGATGAGGCCTGAGACCGTCGCGCCGGATCCCGAGTCGCCGCCCACCGAAGCAGAGGCGCCGCTCCTCTCGATCAAGGATCTGCGGACGTACTACTCGATCCGCGGCAACTTCGCCGAGCGGCTCGTCGGCCGTGAGGCAGGGGTTGTCCGCGCCGTCGACGGCGTCTCGCTCGACATCCGTCGCGGGGAGGTGCTCGGCCTCGTCGGCGAGTCGGGGAGCGGCAAGACGACGCTCGGCCGGACGCTGCTCGGCCTCGTCCGCGCGAGCGGCGGCAGCGTCGAGTTCGAGGGACAGGAGATCTCCCGTCTGTCCGAGCGCGAGCTACGTGCGGTTCGCCGCCGGATGCAGGTCGTCTTTCAGGATCCACACGCGTCGCTCAACCCTGCGATGACGATCGGTCAAGCGGTCGGGCATCCTCTCCAGATTCACGGGCTGGAGCGCGATCGCAACCGTCTACGGATTCGCGTCGGCGACGTGCTCGAGCGGGTGGGGCTCGCGCCCCCGGAGCAGTATCTCGACAAGTTTCCGTCCGATCTGTCCGGGGGCCAGAAGCAGCGGGCCGTGATCGCGCGGGCGCTCATCCTCAATCCGGTCCTGCTCGTCGCGGACGAGCCCGTCTCGATGCTCGACATGAGCGTCCGCGCGAAGATCCTCGAGCTGATGGTCGCGCTCAAGCGCGACTTCGAGCTCACGTACCTCTACATCACCCATGATCTGGCGACCGCACGCTTCTTCTGCGACCGGATTGCGATCATGTATCTCGGCCGGATCGTCGAGATCGGGCCTGCCGAGGCGATCTACGCGGACCCGAAGCATCCGTACACGCGCGCGCTGCTGCGCGCGATCCCCGTGCCCGATCCGCGCCGGGCTGTGCCCCGCGACCTCCCGCGCGGGGAGGTGCCGGACGCGGCCCGGCCCCCGCTCGGCTGTCACTTCCATCCGCGTTGTCCGCTCGCGTTCGAGTCGTGCGGCTGGGAGTCGCGCGATCTCCGCGAGCTGCTCGAGGCGCGCTGGGCACAGGCGGCAGGTGAGGCCGGAGTCGAGGAGGAGCAGTCGGTCTTCGGCAACCTCGACGCGCTCGATCGCTCCTCGACGGAGGTGCGGCTGGCGAGGTCGCGGGGACATTCGGCGGAGGAGATGGTCGCGCTGCTCGAGCGGATCCGAAGCGAGTCTCCGGACGAGCCCTTCTGGCGTGGCGTCCGGCGGCTCGAGGCAGGGGGCGGCCGGCTCGAGCTCGACTTCCACGAGCCACTGACCCCGCGCCTCGCCCCGGCGGACGGAGTCCAGGTCGAGTGCAATCTGTACGACGGCGGGCCGGCCTAGACGATGCGGGCCAGCTGCCGGGCCGCGCGCAGGATCGCGTCACGGCGCAGCGGGACGGCGCGCAGCTCCGGCGGCGGCCGGCGTAGAAAGGAGTCGACGAGCAGGAGCTCGTCGAGGTCGAGCTCGCCGTCCCGGCGCGCGGCTGCGAGCCCCGCTTCCACTTCGAGCGTCGCGCCTCCTCCGCGCGGCAGCGTGCGCTCGGCGACGACGCGACCGCCGGCGACGAACACGGCCCGGACGTAGCCGGGCTCGGCGGCCGGCACGAGAACGCAGCGCTCGAGCTCGCGTACCCGCTCGAGACGCTCGAGCTCGCGGCAGACTCGCTCGAGCGCGGCGACCCTGTCCCGCAACCGCGCCGCGTCCTCGAAGCGGCGAGCGTCCGCCAGTTCGAGGAGGCGGCGCCGCAGCCGCGGCAGCGCCGACGCCGGCCGTGCGAGCTCGTCCGGGTGCAGCGCTCTGGCCGCGAGCTGCGCCTGCCGTCGCGAGCGGAGCGGGCCGAGCTGCAGGGTGCCACCTGCCGGCTTGGGACTCGCGACGACCGAGTCGCCGCGCGCCCGCAGCCAGACGTGTCGCTCGGGGCGCGCGACGCGGGCGTTCGCCGGGGGGCGCAGCGTGCGGATGAGGCGGAGCTCCTCGAGCGCCGCCTCGAGCTCCGAGCCCATCACCGCGCCACTCGATCCGCTCCGCGGCGCCCAGCGCGGCCTCGACCGCCGGACGCTGCCGCTCGCTGCGGAAGTACGACCGAAGCCGGGCCCGCAGGTCCCGGGCCCGGCCGACGTAGAGAACCTGCCCGCGGCGGTCGTGGAAGAGGTAGACCCCGGGCCGGGCGGGGGCTCCGTACGCGAGGTGCCGCTTGTCGAGCAGCCGCCGGCCGCGCGTCGCGGCGAGCGCGGAGAGGTCGGCCACGGTGCGCGCACCCCGCTCCTGCGCGAGGCCGATCAGTGCGAGGAGGAGCTCGGCCGTCGCGCGCGCGTCCGGCAGCGCTCGGTGGCACGGCCGCTCCGTCGTGCCGACGAACCACGCGAGCTGCGCCAGCCCGAAGCTCGAGACGCGGCCGGCGAGCAGGGTCCGGGCCAGCCGGTACGTGTCGACCACCGGCGAGGCGATGCGCGATCCCGTCAGGCGCTCGGTCTCGTGGTCGAGAAAGGCGAGGTCGAAGCGGGCGTTGTGGGCGACGAGCACGGAGTCGCCCGCGAAGTCGAGGAAGCGCTCCACCGCCGTGGCGGGTCGCGGTGCGCCGCGCAGCTGCGCGTCCCGCAGGCCGGTCAGGGCTGCAGCTCCGGGCGCCAGCGGCAGCCCCGGATCGACGAGCGTCTCGAACTCGGCGTCGGTCTCGAAGCCACGCAGGCGAACGGCGCCGATCTCGCAGATCCCGGCCCGGCCGGGTCGCAGCCCGGTGGTCTCGAGGTCGACGACGACGTACGCGGCCTCCTCGAGCAGGAGCGAGGCGCCGGGCGGCTCGGCGAGCCCGACCGAGTCGCCGTTCCAGGCGAGCCGGGCATCCGTCTCGACGACGTCGGCGAGGAGGGAGCGCGCGAGGGCGACGGGAGCCTGGCGGAGCGCGAAGAGCCGGCGCGCTGCGTCCGCCGCGTCGACCGGTCCCCGGTGCTCCTCCACGAGCTCCACGAGGCGGTCGGCCGCGTCTAGCCTGAGCTGCATGCCCGAGAGCGTAGGCGAACAGATGTTCGTACGCCACCTCGCAGCGCTCCGAGCCGAGCCGCGAGAGGACGCAGAACAGGTCACCCAGGCGCTGCCGGGCGAGCCGCTGTGGCTGCTCGACGAGCGCAGCGACTGGGTGCGCGTCGAGACCGCATACGCGTACCCGGGTTGGGTGTGGCGGCGGGATCTCGGTGGCTCGGAGGATCCCGACTGGCTCCGGGCGACCGCGTCGGATCCGGTCGAGCACGCGCGCACGCTCCTCGGTACGCCCTACGAGTGGGGCGGGATGACCTCCGCCGGGATCGACTGCTCCGGCCTCGTCCACATGGCCTTCCGGGCGTGCGGTCGGCTCGTTCCGCGCGACGCCGACCAGCAGGAAGAGGCCGGGGAGAAGCTGTCGGGGGCGGAGTTACAGCCCGGAGATCTCCTGACGTACGGGCCCGAGAGGGCCGAGCACGTCGTCTTCTGGCTCGGGGGTGGGCGCATCCTCCACTCGACCCGGCGCGACGGCAGCGACGGAGTGGTCGAGGAAGAAGAGCCGGCGGAGCTTCGCGAGGCCCGGCGCTTCCTCGTGCGCCTGCGCCTGGGACGCTAGATTTCGCTGCCTCGCGTGGAGCCGACCGCAAGCGTTCGCCGCACGAATGGTCTACTCGCCGCCGCGCTCGTCCTCCTCGCAGGGCTTGCCGCAGGCTGCGGGGCAGGGCGCGCCGCGCCGGGTTCCGCGACGCAGGCGACGCCCCCGGCGGCCACGATCGCCAAGACCGCCAGGAGAGCCACGACCCCCCCGCGCACCGTCACGCCGGCGTCGCTGCGATTTCCCGAGCTCCGGATCGCGCTCGACGAGAGGACGGACTACCTCGACCCGGGGCTCTCGGACACGACCGAGGGCTGGGGTGTGATGTGGAACGTCTACCTGCCGCTCCTCGGCTACCGGCACGTCAACGGATCCGCCGGTGCGACGCTCGTCCCCTATCTCGCCAAGTCGCTGCCGACGATCTCAGCCGACGGCCGGACGTACCGGCTCGCGCTGCGCGAAGGGTTGCGCTACTCCGACGGCACGAAGGTCAAGGCGAGCGACTTCAAGCGGACGGTCGAGCGCGACTTCGTGCTCGACTCGGCAGGTGCCGGCCTCTTCCGGAACATCGTCGGCGCACCGCTCTTCGCGAAGCGGGAGAAGGGCGGCATCCCCGGGATCGTCGCCGACGACGTGGAGCAGACGATCGTCATCCACCTCCACAAGCCCCAGAGCGACTTCGAGAACGTCCTCGCCTCGGAGTTCGCGGCTCCCGTGCCGTCGGACGCACCCAGGGCGGACACGTCCCTCCATCCGCTGCCGGCGACGGGCCCGTACAAGATCGCGAGCTACCGGCCGAAGAGCCGGATCGTCGAGGAGCGGAACCCGTACTTCCAGGCGTGGCGGTTCCACGGTGCCGTGCCCGCCGGCAACCCGGATCGCGTCACCTGGGACGTCGTTCCGAGCGCCGCCGTCGCCCTGCAGCGAGTCCTGTCCGGACGAGACGACTGGATCGGCTACTACCGGATTCCCCTGAAGCATCTCGCGGAGATCGAGTCGAAGCACGAGAGTCGCCTCCGGATCTTCACGTCCGCGAGTCTCATGTACTTCTTCATGAACACGCGCGTACCCCCGTTCGACAATCTCAAGGTGAGGCGGGCCGTCGACTATGCGCTCTCGCGACGCTGGCTCAAGCGCCTCGCCGGCGGCCTGGCCCGCACGACCGAGAACATCCTGCCTCCGGCGTACCCGTCCTTCCGTCGCCACCACCTGTACCCGCACGACCTGCGCAAGGCGCAGCGCCTCGTGCGGGAGTCGGGTGACCGGGGGATGAAGGTCACGGTGTGGAACCACGACGTCGCAGCCGACCTGCCGTTCACGGAGTACCTCGTCTCCCTGCTCAACCGGCTCGGCTTTCGCGCCCACGAGCGCATCGTGACCGCGAGCAACTACTGGACGACGCTCGGCGAGCAGAAGACGCGGGCGCAGATCGGGTTCGCCGACTGGTTCCAGGACTATCCGCATCCGCTCGACTGGTTCGGCCCGCTCCTCGACGGCGAGGCGATCCGGACGACGCACAACACGAACTACGCGAACTTCGCCGTGCCCGCCGTCGACCGCCGAGTCGCCGCGCTGACGCAGCAGCCGAAGCTGACGCCGGCGGTCGACCGGAGCTGGGCGGCGCTGGACCGCAGGGTGATGAAGCTCGCTCCGTGGGCGCCGTTCCTCAATCGCGAGGAGACGAACTTCTTCAGCGCACGGGTGAACCTCGGCTGCTACGTGAACAACGTGCTCTACGAGTTCGACTACGCGAGCATCTGCATCAAGAGATAGCCGGGGTCGGTAAGACTTCGTGGGCTCGTTCGCCCTACAGGGGTGGGCCGGCGATCCACCTCAGGAGTGCTCGCCACCAGGGGAAGTGGAGAGAAGGAGTGACGATGCGAGGAAGTTCCGCCGCGGTGCTCGTGACGGTCATCGGGGTGGGGCTCGCGCTGGTTGTGAGTGCCTGCGCAGTCGGTGGTGGGGGAGGCGCCGGCTCGCCGCAGTCGACGGCAGGGACCACCGGCAAGACGTTCCCGGTGCTGAAGGTCGTCTTGGGCACGACCGACTACATGGACCCGGGGCTCGCCTACGGGCTCGCATCGTGGCAGTTGTTCCAGGACGTCTACCTGGGCCTCGTCGTCAAGGCGCACGTCAGCTGCGAGACCCGTGACTGCGCCAGGATCGAGCCGGGGCTCGCCACCACCATCGGCACCGTGACGAAGGGCGGCAGAGACTACAAGTTCACGCTGCGCAAGGGGCTGAAGTACTCCGACGGCACGCCGATCAGGGCGAGCGACTTCAAGAACTCGATCATTCGCGACTTCAACCTCGACTCGCGTGGGATCGGCTTCTACGCGAACATCGTCGGAGTCGACGCGTGCGAGGCGAACCCGACGAAGTGCTCGGGAATCTCCGGGATCGTCACGAATGACAGCGCACGCACGATCGAGATCGAGCTGAAGCAGCCGGAGTCGGACTTCGAGTACATCCTCTCGCTGCCGTTCACGTCGCTGGTCCCGTCCAGCACTCCGCACACGGACCAGGAGAACCCGCCGCCGCCGGCGAGCGGGCCCTACTACATCGCGAGCTACAAGCCGAATCGCGCCTTCGTCATCCTGCGGAACCCGAACTGGAAGAACGGAGAGATCCCAGCCGTCCCGAACGGGAATCCGGACAAGGTCCTGGGGACGATGACGGACGACGTGACGCAGTCGGCGCGGTACGTCGAGTCGGGGCAGTACGACTACGACGAGAACCTGCTCCCGTCCGACCTGCTGTCGGAGCTCCAGTCGAAGTACGGAGACCGGATCAAGTTCTTCACGACCCCTTCGACGTACTACTTCTTCATGAACGAGCGCACGCCGCCGTTCAACGACCTCAAGGTGCGGCGGGCCGTGAACTACGCGGTCGACCGGCAGTTGCTCGTGAAGCTGCGCGGCGGCCTCGGCAAGGCGACGGAGAACTTCCTGCCGCCGAGCTACCCGCAGTACAAGAAGATCAGCCCGTATCCGTACAACCTCCAGAAGGCGAAGCAGCTCGTCGCGGAGTCCGGCACGAAGGGAATGAAGGTGACGGTGTACACGATCTCCGACGTGACCTTCGACCAGGCCGCGGGTGAGTACCTGCAGGGTGTGCTCGAGTCGCTCGGCTACGACGCGCAGATCCGCGAGCTCGCCGGCAGCAGCTACTTCACGATCATCGGGAGCCAGAAGACGAAGGCGCAGATCGGCTTCGCCGACTGGTTCGAGGACTACCCGTACCCGACGGACTGGTTCAACGTCCTCCAGTACGGCCCGGTGATCCACAAGGACCACAACAACAACAACTCGAACGTCGACATCCCGTCGATGAACCAGGAGATGTACCGCCTCGCCCACCTGTCACCGAATCGGGCGCTCTCCGCGAGCGCGAACGCGGCGTGGGCGAAGGTAGACCGCGACCTGATGGTCGAGTACGCGACCGAGGTGCCGTACCTCAACGGCATCCTCACGTCGTTCTTCTCGTCGAGGATGGACATGAGCTGCGATGTCTTCGACGACTCACAGGACGACTTCGCGCAGTTCTGCCTGAAGTAGTCGTCCGGGGAGGAACGACGATCTTCCGGCGGGACGGTCAACGTGAAGGCGGACGGCGCTCCGACCGGGTCGCAGTGGTTTGCAGCGGGGGCGTCCGACCCGAGCACGGGCGTCCGCCCGCACCCCCACCCCCATTCGAGTTAGCCGCAGGCCCTAAAGCGGCTTGTGCGCGGCGCCGATATCCCTGCCGTGGACGCCACAGAGCGTAAGGAAATCCTCAGTCGCTACCTGGACCACTCGAGGCGGTTCGAGGAGGTTGCCGCGCGCAGGGGCGGAGCAGAGGTCGTTCCGCTCCAGACCCCGCTGCGGGAGCTCGAGCAGGAGCCGACGATGCGCGAGATCGAGGTGCTCCAGCTCATCTCCGACGGGCTCGTGAACCGGGAGATCGGCCAGCGGCTGTTCCTCTCGGAGGAGACCGTCAAGTCCCACGTGCGGCACCTGTTGGCAAAGCTTCAGGCGCGCTCGCGTGCGCACGCGGTCGCAGTCGCGTTCCGCCGCGGGATCATCGCGTAGAACCGGCGCTCTAGTCCACAGGAGGTTGTGGAAAAAGAGAGAAAAGCGCCGGGTGAAGATCCACCCGGCGCCTGTTGATCGCCGTCATCACCGCTATCAGTTTCACCCGAATCCCCCACAGGGGGGATGTTCACAGGTTGTGGATAACGGACTATCCGACGGCTCTACCAGTACTTGGACTGGCGACGCATTGGAGACTCCCATCGATCGGGGACTGACGGCAACTGCACCTTATACCCCTTTCGGGGGATGCGCAAGGGTCCTGCGCTCGATTAGGCGCACGGAGCCGGCGCAGCGTCGCGCCGCCGCCTGGGCGGCGGTGCTCGGCGCAGCGTCCATCGGCGCCGTGAGCCTTCTGTGGCTGCACGGCTACCGCATG
The DNA here is from genome assembly GCA_963775155.1 of uncultured Actinomycetes bacterium. Classification (GTDB taxonomy): domain Bacteria; phylum Actinomycetota; class Thermoleophilia; order Gaiellales; family Gaiellaceae; genus Palsa-739. The sequence goes on from CAVZHU010000015.1 coordinate 69,205, forward strand.
CCTCCGATCTGGGCGGTGCTCGTCCTGGGAGCGATCGCCGCCGTCGCGGAACGGCAGAGCATCGCCGTCACCGAGCGGATGAGAATGTCCGCCTCGTTCCTGCCGCTCGTCTTCTCGGCGGTTGCGTTCGGGCCGCTGGGGGGGTTCGCGGTCGGTGTGCTGTCGAACGTCTGGGACCTGCGAGTGTCGCGCCTGAAGTGGGGTGTGTACACGCCGATTCGGGGACTGACCGCAGCCTCGGCCGGCCTCGCAGCGTGGACGCTTGCGCCGGGGTCGGGATTCGGCCGCTGCTTGCTCGCGAGCTTGATCGCATCTGTGACAGACCTTGTCGTCGACGAGCTGTTTGTAGGTGTGACGGTGCTGGTCCGGAGCACGAATGTCAAAGAGGCCCTGCTGAGTCTACGAGCGACGAGTGCTGTCTTCTTGCTCATGGTCCCTCTCTACGTCCCGATCCTCGCGCTCTTCGTCTACGGCTACCACGCCTACTCGCTGCGTCTCGTGCTCGTGTTCTTCGTGCCGACGCTCGCCGCGCAGCGCCTCCTCCATCTCTACCAGCAGGAGAAGGAGGCGGCTCGCCGCCTCGAAGCGGTCAACGAGCGCCTGCGCAGCGCGAACCTGTCGTTCGCCACGGCGCTCGTCGCGACGCTCGACGCGAGGGACCAGTACACCGCCGGCCATTCGGCGGCCGTGGCGGTCTACGCGCACGACATCGCGGCTCGGATGGGTCTGCCGGAGGAGCAGCAGGACCTCGTGCACCTGTGCGGCCTCGTGCACGACATCGGCAAGATCGGGCTTCCCGTCGGGCTGCTGGAGAAGCAGGGTCCGCTGACGCTCGAGGAGCGGCGGCAGATGCAGCGTCACTCGGAGATCGGAGAGCAGATCCTGCGGAACGTCGACGACTACTCCGAGATCTCCCGCATCGTCCGCCATCACCACGAACGGGTCGACGGGGAGGGCTATCCCGACGGGCTCCGCAGCGACGAGATCCCGCTCCTGGCGCGGATCATCTGCGTCGCCGACGCCTACGACGCGATGACCTCCGACCGTCCTTACCGCGACGCGCTGCCGAGCCGGGTCGCCCGCCTGCGCCTTGCTCAGGCCGTCGAGACCCAGTTCGACACGTCGGTGGTGGCGGCGTTCGAGGCGGTTCTCGCGGGAGAGGTGGAGGAGTACCGCACGGGAGTCGACGCGCGGTTCCTCCAGGACTGGCATAGCGTCGACGCACTGGAAGCAGCGCCGCTCGTCGCGGTCGCCGTGAGTTCCTAGACGGCGTCGTCGCGCAGGGCGCGGGCGGCTTCGAACCGCGACCGGACGCCGAGCTTCTCGAAGATGTGCTTCACGTGCACCTTCGTCGTCGAGAGGCTGATGTAGAGGAGCTTGGCGATCTCCTCGTTCGTCAGCCCCTGGGCGAGCAGCTCGTGCACCTCCTGCTCGCGCGGGCTGAGCTCCTGCCTCGGCTTGGCGGCGCGCGGGATCTTCAGGCCGAAGGAGGCTGCGAGGGAGACGTCCGCCGAGGCCGAGAGCAGCTTCATCAGCCAGATCCTCCTCTCCCGGGTCGTCGCCAGGAGGCGGGCGAGATCGGGATCCGCGCGTACCGCGAGCACGATCGGGTCCCAGGCCTCGGTGGCCACGGCTCGGTCGAAGAGGTGGAAGGCCGCCGGGAGGTCGCCCTTCTTCCGGACGGGAATCACCTCGGCCATGAGTGCCAGGGCCTCCGTCTCGAGGCCGCGTGACGCGGCGCGCGCCTCGCTGGAGAGTTCCCCGGCTCGCCCGCAGTCGCCACTCGCCGCATGGAGGAGCGCCTGCCAGGCCAGGAACTCGCCGCGTTCCGCCTGACTGGATCCGTCGACCGGCCCGAGCGAGAGAACGTCGAGCGCGCGCTGCGTGTCGCCGATGCTCGCATACAGGCGCGCGCGCTGGACAGCGAGATTGCTTCGCAAGTAGGTCCCGGGATCGTCACGCGTTTCGCGTTCGAGCGACGAGAGCAGCCGCTCGGCGAGGGCAAAGCGCCGCAAGCCGATGTACGCCGCCGCCTGGTTGATCTTCGCGTAGCGAGTCGCGAACGCGATTCCGCAGCTCTCGGCAACTGAGGCGAGCGTCTCTGCGGCTCGTAGGGCTTCGCTGTAGCGAGCGACCACCGTCAGCGCGTAGCTGTAGATGCTCAGTAGACCGGTGTGAGCCACAGGGTCGACGGCTGCGGGCACAGCCGCGAGAGCAGTCGTAGCGTGCTCGATCGCTCCGCTTAGCTCCCCTTCTATCTGGGCGACACCGAGCTTTCCGGCAGCCGCCATGAGTTGTTGTTTGGCTTCTGGCCCTGCCAGCAGCGTGAAATCGTTCAGGCGACCCAGTAGGTCTGGTGTCTGCTGGTCACTTGCGCACAGGAGGCGGAGCCACGTAGCTTCCTCTTGCGCCTCCGCGTCCTGTGCTAAGCGGGCTGCTGCGTCTGCATGCTCTCCTGTGAGCTTCGGTCGATCTGCGAGATGCGCGGCCCGTCCTGCAACGAGGTGCGCGCGGCTGGCGAGATCGCCTTGGACCTTCTGCGCGGCTTGCACCGCCAGCCCGTAGGCACGGAGCGTGTCCCCGCTTCTCAGCCTCACCTCGGACTCTGCGTAGTCGAGCAACCCCGACGGCGTCTCCGTCTGCCGCCCGATCTCGATCCACTTGCGCAGCGTCGTCAGGCGGCCGTCGCGCAGGAGGTCCGGCAGCGCGCGTTCGAGCGCCTCCGCGACGAATTCGGGCAGAGGCAGGACGTCGGCGACGGCCTGTGCCTCGTTCCAGAGTCGATGCTCGAGAATCCTGTCCAGCGTCGGTCTCAGTCGCTCAGCCGCCTCGGGCTCGGCTTCGAGCCGGTCGAGCAGGATGCGGCGGAGAAGCGGGTGAATCGCGACCCGTCGGCTCTTGTCGATCGTGGCGAGCCCCTTTTCGTGGGCTGCAGCGAGGAGCTCCTCCGCGTCCCGTACGAGCAGCCGTCGCGCCGTCTCGAGATCCGAGAGGGCGGTCAGGGCGACCATCGTCGCGGCATCGCGCACCTCCGGCGCGGCGGCATCGATCAACTCTGTCGCCAGGTAGTCGTAGAGCGCGTCCGGCAACGCGGTCGGGGGATCGGCGCGGGTGCCCGACTTCGCACGCATGGCCGCGAGCCCCAGCACCGCCGGCCAGCCCTCCGCCACGGCTTGGACGTCGCTCGAGGCTTCGTCGTCGCGCAGGTAGAAGAGAACGTCCGCGGCCTCCTCGTCGGTCATCGCCAGCTCTTCCTTGCCGATCTCGAGACCCTCTCCGTAGACCTCCAGCCGCGGGGTGAACCAGCTCGGCCGCGCCCGCGTCGTGATCAGGAAGCGGATGTCGAGGCCGTCGACGAGCATCGAGAGGAGCTCCTCCGCCTCGTCCGTTCCCGCTGCCTCCCACTCGTCGACGACGAGCAGGACGTCCTGGCCGAGCGGCTCGAACGTCCGGACGATCGCGCGCCCCAGGGGCTCCGGGTTCGGATTCACGGATGCGATCGACGCGACCCGGCGCGGCTCCCGCGGCAAGTCCGGAGCGATCGAGGCGAGGAGCTCGTCGAGCTGCACGGCGAGGAGGGCGACGTCGCCGGACGCCCGCGTGGTGCGGTACCAGGCGACTGGTCCCGCCCGCTGCTCCGACCACTGCCGGGCGAGCGTCGTCTTGCCGTAGCCGGCCGGGGCGGCCAGGACGGTTACGCGCGAGCCGCCTTCCTCCTCCAGCCGCGCGATCAACCTCGGGCGCTCGATGATGTGCTCGAGCGTCGGCGAGACCGTCGCTGTGATCGCCTCCACCATTTCCCCTGTTGGGCTTGCCGCCCAGATCGGAGGACCCTACTCCTCCTGCCGCCGCTTGTCACGAGTGTCGCAAGGGGGGCCCCGCGCCTGGGGTAGGGCCCAGGCGCGGGTTCGCCGTCAGCCCCCGGTACCGGCCAGGGCGGGCGCGAGATCCCGGGCGAGGGGGTCCTCGCCGGTGAGCGCCCGGAACGCGGCCGGAATCTGTCTCCGCCTCGGCACCCCGAGCTTCTGGCGCAGGACGTCGCAGTGCGCCTTGGCCGTTCTCGGGGAAATGCCGAGCCGGTCCCCGACCTCGTCGTTGGAGCACCCGCGCGCGATCAACGCGACGATCTCGAGCTGGCGCTCCGTGAGGTCGGGGCGTGTCTCCTCGTTGCCTGTCATGGGTGGGCAGGCTACGAACGCGCCGGAGGAGGGTCTATCGGCCGACGGGGGTATTCGCCCGGCCGGCGCTCCGGCCGCCGATGAAGCTCACCTCGTGGCCGCGCCTGTTCGCCTCCGCGAGCTCCTCCTGCGTCAGCGCGCCGATCCGGAGCAGCAGGTCGAGCTCGTCGCGGAGGTGCGTGTGCATCATCTCGGGGCCGTCCGTCGCGATCGTGAACTGGACGCCGTTCTCGACGAACAGCGCGGAAGACATCCCGCACCGCTTGCTCGTCGGGGAGCGCCCGCGTGAGCAGATTGGAGGTGGGGCAGATCTCGAGCACCACTTCGCGCTCGCGCAGCTCGCGCATCAGCGACGGATCACCGGCTGCGAGGATCCCGTGCCCTATCCGGTCGGGGCGAAGCAGCTCGAGCACCTGCCCGATCTCGGCGCGGCCCATCTCCCCGCCCTCCTCGCCCACATGGATCGTCACGCCCAGGCCGGCTGCGCGCGCCTCCTCCACCATGGGCTGTACCTGCGAGTAGTCGTAGCGCTCGTGACCGGGACGGGGCCCGGCGATGTCGATCCCGACGATCCCCCGCGGCGCCCAGCGGATCGCCTTCTCGACGATGATCTCGTTCTGGCGCGGCGTGAACGTCCGGTCCATCATCAGGATCAGCCCCGCGCGCACCTGGCTGTACTCGAGGCTCGCGACGTCGAGGCCGCGGATGGCAGCGAGGATGATGTGGTCGAGGTCACGCTCCCCGCCGCGGTTGCGCTTCATCGGGTTGAAGCGGAGCTCGAGCGTCGTGATCCCCTGCGAGCGATAGGCGCCGCCGATGGCGCCGTGCACCGAGATCTCGACCGCGGCCGGACTCGACTGGATCAGCTCCGTCCAGTGATAGATCGCGTCGAGCGCGTCGAGATCCGGCACGCCGCGCGGATCCGACACGGTGACGAGCCGGTCGAAATCCCAGTAGTCCTTGACCGGCAGCGCGATTCCCTGGCGATGCGCGAGCGACCAGAGCATGTCGGACGAGACCGAGCCGCCGAGGTGGGTGTGCAGCTCGGCGAGGCCCCCGTCCATCACGCGATCTTAGTGGCACCCGATTCCGATCGAGACCCAGAGAGCCTGTGCCGCGAGCCACGCTGCGCGGTCGTGCCGTCCGGCCTCCGACGCAGGTGCGACGACGGCCGTAGTGCCGATAGGGGAGGAAGCTGAAGATCGTGAAAATGCCGAGAGCACGGTTCCGGCCGGGCCGAGCGCAGCTGTCTGCGGCCGGCCGAGGAGGCCGACGACGACAGTGTCCGCGAGCACGCAGAGCGGCTCGTCGGCGAGTGCGCCGAGGGGGGCGGCGCGAGCCGGACGATCCCCCGGCCGTGGGGCGAGCGGGCGCGCACGGATAGCCGACGATAATGGCGCGATGGACGGCGGAAACGAACCTCGCAGGTGGTCGCCCCAGCCGAACCGGTTGCTGCGGCTGCCGCACAGCCGCATCTTCCGGGCTGCCGTCGCACTCACCCTGTTCGGAGCGATCGTCGGCGTCGTCTGGTGGCACCACGGCAGCCTGTCGTCGATCGGGACCGCCTTCACCGCCGTGCGGTGGGAGTGGGTCGTCGCGGCGATCGCGCTCAACCTCCTCTCCGTCGTCGTCCGCGCACTCGCCTGGACGACGGTGATCCACTCGGCGATGGAGCCGCCGCATCCCGGAGCCGTGCTCGTCTTCTCGGCCTTCTCGGTCGGCCTCTTCGCGAATGCCGTTCTCCCGGGCCGGATCGGCGAGCTCGCGCGCGTCGCCGTGCTGACGCGCAAGCTGCCGGAGCGGAAGGGGGCCTGGGCGACGCTCGTGGGCACCGTGTTCGCGCACCGGGTCTTCGACATCGTCCCCGTGCTCCTGCTCGTGCTCTTCGTGATCGTGACCGCGAACATCCCGACCTCGGCGCAGGCGAGCCTGCTGGCGGTGATCGGCGTCGGCGCCGGCCTCTTCGCCCTCGCCTATGTGAGCGGGCGCCGGCACACCCACACCCCGCTCGAGGGGCTCGGTCAGATGCGCCGGCTGCTGGCCATGGGCCGCGCCGGGCTGGCAGTCATGCGGTCGCCGTTCCGCACGGCACTGGCGATCTTCTTCCAGATCTGCGGCTGGACCTGTCAGCTCTTCGCCGTCTACACCGCGATGCGCGCCTTCGACATCCACTCGCCGCTGCCGGCCGCCGGAGTCGTGCTCCTCCTGATGAACGTCGTCACGGTCTTCCCCTTCTGGCCCGGCAACATCGGGCTCGTCCAGGTTGCGATCGCGTCGGTGCTCGTCGGCTACGGCGTCTCGTACAGCGTGGGCGTCGCCTACGGGTTCGGCCTACAGGCGATCGAGGCTTCCGTGGGAATCGGCGTCGGCGTCCTCTTCCTCGCGCACGAGGGGCTCTCGTTCGCGATGCTGCGCGTCATGCCCTCCGCCGACCAGGCCGAAACCGGCGAGGAGGAGCGAAGCGAGGGCGAGCGCGCGGGGGCGCGCTAGCCCTACTCGACTTCGGAGGCGTCGGCCGAGTCGGTCGGCGGCTGTGCGCTCTCGGCCCGTCGCGCGAGCTCCTCGACCCTGCCCTGCGCCGCGTCGAGCTTCGCCCGGCAGAGGGCATAGAGCTGCTCGCCCCGCTCCCACAGGGCGATCGCCTCGTCCAGCGGAGCCTGGCCTCGCTCGAGGCGCTCGACGATCTGCTCGAGCTCGGCCTGCGCCTGCTCGAAGGTGGGTTCCCCGGCCGTCACGGGGTCACGTCCTCGACGCGGGCGCCGAAGCCGCCCTCGGCAAGCGTCACCTCGACGCGGGTGCCGGCGAAGACGTCGCCGGCAGTCGTGACGAGGTGGGAGTCCGTCCGGACGATTGCGTAACCTCGCCGGAGTGTTTGCAAAGGAGACAACGTCACGAGCTTTGCGGAGAGGGTCTCGAGCGCCGCCTGCTTCCGCTCGACTGCGAGCACGGGCGCGAGGCGCAGCCGCTCCCGCGTGCGCTCGAGGCGCAAGCTCCCCCGCTCGAGCGCGACGCGCGGCGCGCCCCGTAGCCGTTCCACCGAGCGGACCAGCCGTTGCTCGTCCCGCTCGAGTGCGCGCTTCACCCCATGCGCGAGCGCCTCTCGCGAGCGGTCGAGACTGCCGCACAACTCGCTCAGCTCGGGCACGACCAGCCTGCCGGCAGCTGTTGGTGTCGAGGCGCGGACATCAGCTGCGAGATCGCAGAGCGGGGTGTCCTGCTCGTGCCCCACAGCCGAGACCACGGGGACGGGACAGTCCGCAACGGCCCGCACGACGCGTTCGTCGCTGAACGGAAGGAGGTCGTCGAAGCTACCCCCGCCCCGCGTGACGACGACGACGTCGACGTCGGGTTGCTCGCAGAGCGCACGGATCGCAGTCACGATCTCGGCCGCGGCCCGCGGGCCCTGGACGTACGTCTCCGCCACGACGAGGGCCGCCGGCGGGAAGCGCGCCTGGATCGTCGTCACGATGTCACGCTTCGCGGCGGCGTCGTTCCCGGTCACGATGCCGATGCGGCGCGGCACGAGCGGCAGCGGCCGCTTGCGCTCCGCTGCGAACAGCCCCTCGGCGGCGAGGCGTGTCTTGAGCCGCTCGAGCGCGGCGAGGTGTGCGCCGAGCCCGAAGCGCTCGAGGGTCAGCGCGCGGAGCTTGAACTCGCCGCGCGGCTCGTACAGCTCGGGCCGGCCGAAGACGTGCACCCGTTCCCCGTCCGCAAGGTCGAGCCGGAGTGCGTCGAACCGGCCGCGCGGCATCGTCGCTCCGACGCACGAGCCGTCCTCCGGGTCCTTCAAGGTGAAGAACACGCTCGCCCAGCGCTCGTGCCGGCGCAGCTCCGTCACCTCGCCCTCGACCCACAGCGTCGGCAGGCGTCCGAGCCACTGTGCGACGCCGCGGTTGAACGCCGCGACGGAGTACACGGTGCGCTCGTCGTACGGCAGCGCCTCCACCTTGGCCACGCGCGCAGCGTAGTCGCCGCTCGGCATGGCGGAGGCGTTCGCAGCGACCGGCGTAGGGACTAGAGCAGGATCTCGGCTGCCGTCTCGGGAGCGCAGCCGCGATCGACCATCTCGCAGGCGATGTGGAGATCGGCCTCGCTCACCGCGACCCGCTCGGCGAGCGGGAGCGGGTAACCGGCCTCGATCAGGACGTGGAGCCGCCAGCTCTCCACCTTCGACCGCTCGTCGATATCGGGTTCGAGGATCTCTATCGTCTCGCTCATGGCTTCACCACGTTCGTGCTGGTACCGACGAACCCTGCCCACCTTTGTTAGCCGAGTCTTGTTGGGAAATAGTTAGCCGTCGGCAGCGGCAGACGCGACCCGGCGCATGGCCTCCTGAACCCGCGCCTCGAGGACACCACGCTCCGCCTCGAGATCCGCGTGGAGCTCGTCGATCCGCCGCCGGACATCGATCTCGAGCTCTGCGAGCCTTTGCTCTTGCGCCGCCACGAGCTCCTCGTGACGGTGCTCGAGCTGGTCGCCAATCTCTGCGATCCGGCGTTCGAGCCGTTGCGCTCCGGCATCGCCGACGTGTGCGAGCCGCTCCGCCAGGACCGTCTCGGCCTCCCGGGCGAAGTTGCCGACGGCCCGGTCGAGCTCGCGACCGAGCCGCTTCGCAGCATCCTCCCGGGCTGTCTTCACGAGTTGCGAGAACCGCTGGGCAGCCTCGTCCACGTGCGGGGCGACGGACCGCTCGACGACGCGCTCGAGCTGCTCGACCTGCCGGCGCGCGACGTCCTCGAAGCCCACGCGGATCCGTTGCATCGTCTCGGTCTCCTCGCGCTGCACCTGCTCGACCAGCTCGTGCTCCCGCTGCGACAGGCGCTGCTCGACCTCGTGGAGCGCTCTCCGCCACTCCGCCGAGTGCGCCTCGAGCTCGCCGCGTGCTTGCGCCAGAGTCTCCTCGAGCGTGCGATCGAGCTCGGACCGGAGCCGGGTCAGCGCCGCCCGCTGCTCCTCGCTCTCGTCCGCGAGCCGGTCGGCGTCCGCCGTGAGTCGCAGCTCGAGATCGCCGACGAGCTGCCGGCTCCGCTTCTCGAGCTCGCCGACGCGCTCCTTCGTCACCTCGGCTGCGCGATCGAGCTCGTCCGACCACGCCGCGAGGCGCTGCTCGACCTGGGCCTGCACCTCGGCCAGCTTCCCCACGAGGGCGGCCATGGCGTCGCGTTCCCGGCTCTCCGCGAGCGACCGCCGCTCCTCGGCGAGGTGCCGCTCCTGCTCCTCGAGCAGCGAGCGGGAGTCGGCCCGGGCCCGGGCGAGGGTGAGCTCCAGCTCCGTCGCCCGTGCGCTCCTCTCGCGCTCCACGAGATCGAGGAGGTCGACCTGCGCCTCGGTGAGTCGGGCGTCCATGTCGGCGACGCGCCGCAGCGCCGAGCGGAGGAGGAAGGCCCCCGCAGCGGCGAGCAGGCACACCGTCAGGCCGCCCGCGGCGACGGCGACAGGCCGCTCGTGGCGCAGCGCGAACGCGATCCAGACGGCGACGGCAGCGGCGGCCTCGACCAGGGCGAGCGAGCCGAGCAGCAACGTCGATCCCCGGCGGAGCGCAGCGCTCGCGAGGGAGAGGGCCGCGACCACGACGCCGCCGGCGAAGACGAGATCGGCGATGGTCGTCAGCGACACCGCCTGGAGTGTAGTGGGGCGTACCGAGACCTATCGCGCGCGCACGAGGAGGAGCGCCGCGGCGACGAGCACGACCGCCGCGGCGAGAGCCTTGAGCGCGGCCTCGGCTGCCCCGGCAAGCGTGTCGGCGTCGAGCGTCAGGCGGCTCCCGTCGTCGAGCTCGGCCTCTCCCTCGACCGAGACGATCCGGCGGCGGACGAGGCGCACGGAAGTCGACAGGCGCTGCTGTGCCCAGCTCGAGGCGAACGCGTACGCGGCGGCCGCGATCGCCGCCCCGTCGAGCGTCCGCGCCGAGGCGAAGTACGCGGTCAGGACGGGGAAGGCGCCCCAGGCAGCCGGGAACCAGAGCCCGCCGTGGAACGTGCCGCCGAACAGCTCGAGGTTGTAGGCGACGACGAGGAAGGCGCCGACACCGACGAAGGCGAGCAGCCAGAACGTTCGCGCGGCCGCGACCGCGATGCCGATCGCGCAGGCGCCGCCGATCGACGCCACGGCGAGACCGGCGAGCGTTCCGGACGGAATCCGCGTCTGCAGCGGCCGTCCCCGCAGCTCGTCGAGCGCATGCGCGCCGACCCCCATCGCGAGCGCGAAGGCGAGCGTCGTCCAGCCCAGCAGCGACCAGTCCATCCGCGGCGCGAGCGCGGCGCCGACAGCGACGTAGGAGAGATGCCAGAGGGTGTACGGCGGGTGGAGGAGGGTGACGTAGTCGCGCCAGCCTCCGGGCCGGAGGGCGTAGAAGGCGGGCCGGGCTCTCGCCTCGCTCACGCCCGGCGCCCCCAGACGACGATTCCGCCGCCAAGGCTGAGCCGCTGTGCGCGAACGTCGCCGATCCCCGCGGCCCGCCACGTCTCGAGCAGGTGCGGCACCGGCCAGCGGCTCCAGAAGCCGCGGATGCTCGGCCCGAGGAAGCGTCCGACTTCGCGCCAGCCCGGCGAGAGGAGGGCGCCCGCCGCCGGCAGGCCCGCCCGCACGTACAGCTCCCAGAGAGGCCGCCACGCGCCGCCGGGCAGGGAGAACTCGAGCATTGCCACCGTCCCTCCCGGGCGGACGACGCGGGCGAGCTCCCGCAGGGTGGCCGGTACGTCGTCGACGTACCGGAGGAGATACGTGAACGAGAGGCCGTCGAACTCGGCGTCGGCGAACGGCAGAGCCTCGGCCCTCGCCTCGCGTAACTCGATGCGGTCGGCGAGCCCCGCGCGCCCGACTCGCTCCCTGCCGGCGGCGAGCATCTCCCGGCTCTGGTCGACGCCGACGATCTGCCGCGCCGGCCCGGCCCGGGCGAGCTCGATCGCCACCGCGGCTGTGCCGGTCGCGACATCGAGCACGTGCAGCGCGTCCGCCGGGAGCCGCGAGACGAGGAACGAGCGCCAGCGCGGATCCTGCCCGAACGAGAGCAGACGGGCGTAGCGGTCGTACGTCGGGCCGAGCGGCGCGAAGAGCTCGCGTGCCTGCCCCGTGCGGGCGGAGGCTTCCACAGGCCTATTCTCCACGCATGGGGGTGGAGGACGAGCTCGCGCGGATCGCGGGCGCCGCGGCGGCGTTCGCGGAGGCGGGAGAGGAGCTGCGCGGCGTCCTCGTCGCGGAGACGCTCGGGCGGCGCGTCTACCTCTGCGCCTTCGAGTCCGGTGCGGCCCGCAGCTGGCTCGCTCTGGGGGAGGAAGCGCAGCCGGTGCGAGAACGGCAGCTCGTGCGGGAGGCGGCCTCTGTCGCTGCGCTGTGCGAGGTTGCGGAGGAGTGCGCGGGCGGCGGCGATCTCCCGCAGCTCCGTGCGCGGCTCGCCGAGATCCGCCGAGCGGACGCGCCGGAGGGGATCGAGGAGGCGGAGGGTGCGGCCGCCTCGCTGGCGGAGACGCTGCAGCCGGAGCCTCGCGTCGCGAGTCACGCCTATCTCGACGCGATCGGCGTCGCCTCCCGGCGGCTCGAGCACGCGCTCGGCGAGAGCAGCGGCTCTCCGTTCGCGGCGGCGATGCAGTCCGCCATGGGTGCGGTCGAGGAGCTTGCCGACGACGTCGAGCGCAACCACAAGCTCGAGCTCTCATAGGCTGGACGACCGCCGCTACCCTTGTCGCATGGAAGGCGGCGGCATGGGATTCCCGTTCGGCGGCGATCCCGAGGACATCATGCGCGGGTTGCGCGAGTTCGCCGAGGCGCAGGCGGAGAGCGTCCAGGAGGCGCAGCGGGAGCAGTTCGCGACCCTCACGCTCAACACCGCGGTCGAGTTGACTGCCGCCGCGCTGCAGCAACTGCAGCCCCAGGGAGGCGTCGACGAGCAGACGATGGCCCTCCGCGACGCGATGCGCGTCCTCTTCCCCGAGGCCGTGGCGCTCGTCAGTGCCGCCCGCCAGGGCTTCATGCGCGAGCGTTAGCGCGCGGTACGGCGGCAGCTCGGACGTAGAATCGCCGCGCCCGTGTCGCTGCTCGACTCCGCCCTCGTCCGCCTCCTTCCGGCGGTGCCGAAGCCCGTCGTGCAGCTCGTCTCCTCCCGCTACATCGCCGGCTCGACCCTCGCCGAGGCGGTGGAGGTCGTCCGGACGCTCAACGCCGGGGGCAAGCTCGGCACGATCGACGTACTCGGCGAGGAGACGGCCCGCGAGGAGGATGCAGCTGCGATCGCCCAGGCGTACCGCGACGTCTTCGCCTCGATCGCCGACGGCGCGCTCGACTCGAACGTCAGCGTCAAGCCGACGGCGCTCGGGCTTCATCTCTCGTACGACCTCTGCCGGGAGAACCTCCTCGAAGTCGTCCGCACCGCGGCCGGCCACGGCAACTTCGTGCGGATCGACATGGAGGACTCGTCCACGACGGACGACACGCTTCGCCTCTATCGCGACCTGCGCGAGCAGGGGCACGACAACCTCGGCGTCGTCCTCCAGGCTCGCCTGCGCCGAACGCTCGACGACGTGCGGGGGCTCGCCGACCTCCGTCCGAGCGTGCGGCTCTGCAAGGGCATCTACCTCGAGCCGGCCTCGATCGCCTTCGCCGACGACGAGGCGGTGCGGGCGAACTTCCTCCGCTGCCTCGACGAGCTGCTCGATTCCGGCTGCTACGTCGGCGTCGCGACCCACGACGAGTGGCTGATCGGAGAGTCGCTCGCCCGGATCTCCCGGCGCGGGCTCGGTCCGCTCGACTACGAGCTGCAGATGCTGCTCGGCGTGCGGGAGGGGCGGCGCGACGAGCTCGTCTCGAGGGGGCACCGCCTGCGCGTCTACGTGCCGTTCGGCGAGCAGTGGTACCGCTACTCGCTGCGCCGGCTGCAGGAGAACCCCGCGATGGCGGGGACGATCGCGCGCGCCACCGCCCAGCGCGTGCTGCACCTCCGTCCCACGTGATCTGGGCTCGGGCGGAGGGCTGCAGGGTCACGCTCGCCGACGGGCGCGAGCTCCTCGATCTCACCGGCGGCTTCGGCGTTGCGGCGCTCGGCCATCGCAACCCGCGCATCCTCGACGCCTGGCGTGAGCAGGAGGTCGTGCACGCGCTCGGCGATCTCGCCGCTGCCGAGGTCACCCTGCGCCTGCGCGACGCGCTACCGCGACCCGCCAAGCTGGGCGTGACCGGAGAGGACGCGGTCGAGATCGCACTGCGGACGGCGCTGCTCGCGACGGGCCGCCCCGGGATCGTCGCGTTCGAGGGCGCCTATCACGGCACCGGCCTGCTCGCGCTCGCGGCCACGGGGTTCGAGCAGTTCCGGGAGCCGTTCGCGGCCTGGCTGCCGGGGCCGGTGCACCGGCGGCCGTACGGCGAGGATCCGGGGCCGCTGCCGGAGGACGCCGGCTGCATCGTCGTCGAGCCGGTGCAGGGACGGGCAGGCTCGCGCGTCCCGCCCGCGGGCTTCCTCGAGCTCCTGCGCCACCGCTGCGACGAGACGGGAGCGCTCCTCGTCGTCGATTCGATCTACGCCGGGCTCGGCCGGGTGGGCGAGATGTGGCCGGGCGAGGAGGTGGCGGACGTCCTCTGCACCGGCAAGGCGCTCGGCGGGGGGCTGCCGCTCTCCGCGGCGCTCTTCTACCGCAGCGGCCTCGAAGAGCTGTGGCGGCTCGGCCCGGAGGACGTGTACACGCACACCCACGTCGGCAGCCCGCTCGCGTGCGCCGCCGCGCTCGTCGTTCTCGAGGAGGTGCCGAAGCTGCTCGAGCGGGCGCTCGAGGCCGGCGCACGGTTCGAGCGCGCGGGCTGGCGGGGGCGCGGGCTCCTGCGCGCCCGGGAGGGTGACGCGGAGAAGGCGCTCGCGCGCGGCGTCCTCGTCGTCCCGGCCGGGCTCGACGGCTCGCTCGTCCAGGCCACGCCGCCGCTGACGATCACCGACGCCGAGCTCGACGAGGCGCTCGAGCGCCTCTCGTGACGTCGGCTCAGCTCGTCGCCAGCGCAGCGTGAAACGCGCGATCGAGGTCTCCTGCGGCGTTGTGGAGCAGGAACGTCCGCTGCCGGGCCGTGAGAGCCCGTTTCATCTCCCCCGCGAGGTCGCCGACGGGGCATCCGTCGGCCTCGAAGTGCGCATAGGCGAGGCGCAGCTCGAAGTAGTAGAGATCGGCCGGCGGCGGCGCCTTTCCGGTGCTGTGCGCGTAGAAGGCGCGCGCCTCGCCGACGAGCGCGCGGGCGTCGAGCGCGCAGTGCCTTGCGCTGTAGCTGCCGGCGATCGTCGTCGGCGGGAAGGTGCCTGCGCCTCGAAACGTCACCGTGTGGGCCGTGCGCGGCACGCCGGCACCTCCACACCCGGCGGATGCGAGCGCAAGGAGCGAGACCACGAGCAGCGCGCGAGTCCTGTGCCCACTCAACTCCATCAGTTTCGCCGAAAGGGCACGTCTAGGTGCGGCGGGCGTAGAGAAGGAAGCTCGCCGGGATGCGGCGGTCGTGGCGGCGCCGGGACGTTCCGCCCGGATACTCCTCGAGGGCTTCGACCCGCAGGCCGGCCCGCGCCACGGCGCTCACGACCTGGCCGACGCGCCAGAGCCGCTCGGGCTCGCTCGGCTCGCGGAAGTAGTCGGCCCGCCAGCGGAGGAGACCGTCGACGCACTCGGCGACGGGATGGTCGTCGAAGACGAGGAGCTCGCCGCCCTCCCGCAGGGCCGTGGCCGCGCCGGCCGCCCAGCCGTCGAGGTCCTCGAGCCCGTCGAGCACGCCCTCGCCGGAGTAGACGAGGTCGAAGCGGTTGCGCCGCAGCTGCCTCGGCAGGGAGCCCGGGTCGCCGTCGACCCAGAGGATCTTCGGCCACCGCTCGCGCGCCGCCTCGAGCGCCGCCGGCCTCGGGTCGACGCCGGTCACGACGGCGCCGAGCTCGGCGAGTCTCGCGGATGCCTCGCCGGTCGCGCAGAGCAGGTGGAGGACGCGCTTCTTCTTCAGGTCGCCGAGCGTTCGCTGCACGAGCGGCGGCAACTCGTCCGGCTCGACCCGCGACCGGTGTGCGGTCTCCCAGGCGCGGCGGTTGTCGTCGGTCGGCTCCACGCACTCTGCTCCTACGCGGAGAGCGCGTAGCCGCCGTCGACGACGAGCGTCTGCCCGCAGACCATCGCGGCATCGGCCGAGCAGAGGAAGGAGACGGCGGCCGCGACGTCGTCGGGCTCGACGAGCCGGCCCGCCGGCGTCCGCTTCACGGTGGCGAGCATCTGCTCCTTGTTCGGGAACCAGTCGAGCGCCTCGGTGTCGACGACGCCCGCCGAGACGCAGTTGACGCGGATCCCGCGCGGCGCGAGCTCGACCCCGAGGTACCGGACGACGGCTTCGAGCGCCGCCTTCGACGTGCCGACGAGGACGTAGTTCGGAAGCACCCGCTGGGCGCCGAGGCTCGAGATCGCGACGACGGAGGCTCCTTCCTCCATCGCCGGGGACGTCGCGCGCGCGAGCGAGAGCAGAGCCCGGGCGTTCGCGGAGAGCGTCCAGTCCCAGTGCTTGTCCTCCGTCTCGAGGGTGGGGCGGATGACCCCGGTCGCGGCGTTGTGGACGACGACGCGGTACGGCCCCGCAGCCGCGAGCTTCTCGACGGTGCGCGGCTCGGCCACGTTGCCGCGGACGAGCACCGGCTCGGCGCCGGCCTCCTCGACGAGCGCAGCCGCCTCCTCGGCGGCGGTGTCGTTGCGCATGTAGCCGAGCACCGCGCGCGTCGCGCCGTCGGCCACGAGCCGGAGTGCGATCGCCCGTCCGATCCCCCGCGTCCCCCCGGTGACGAGCACCGAGGCGCCTTCCAGCGTCCCTGGCCGGCCGGTGCTCACGGCCGGCGGAGCCGGCCTCCGCTCCGGCCTCGTGCCACAGAGCCGCCGATCCTCTCCGGGCCCGTGCCTCGCGCACCGTGCCCTCCGGGCTCGTCGTCCCTGCGACGCGCCAGGAACGCTGGGGCGAGGCTCATGATCTGGACGGCAGCGGCTCGTCCGCGGGAGCCGAGCTCGGTAGCTCGCTCCAGCCCGGCCGCGTCCGCGGCTCGCGATGGCTGTCGGCCGCCTTCGACGATGCATGGCCCAGCCGGTCGAGCAGCTCGACCTTCTCGTCCGCGTACCGCCGCACCGGGTGATCCTCCGGCAGGTCGAGAACGAGCTCGCGCACCCGGGCGCGGAGCTGGTAGGCGAAGTGCGGCGTCGCAGGCCCGACGAGCGCGTCGACGTCGGCGAAGGTCGGCTCGGGCATCGGCCAGAGCGTAGTCGATCGACTGCCCTGGAGCCTCCGCGGGCCTTCAACGGTGCGGCCAGGCGGTGTTGACGGGGACGATCGTGTCCGCCGGGACGTCCTCGTTGACCACGGCGCTGTTGCCGACGATCGACCGCGCGCCGATATTCACGCCGATGTGGACGGTCACGCCCATGCCGACGAGGGCCGCCTCGCCGACCTCGACCGCGCCCGCGAGCAGAGCCCCGGGGGCGACGTGCGCGTTGGCACCGATGCGGCAGTCGTGCGAGACCACCGCGCCCGTGTTCACGATCGCGGAGCGCCCGACCTCCGCCGCCGAGCAGACGGCTGCCGTCGCGAACACCTGCGCGCCGTCCGCGAGGGACGCGGACGCTGCCACGAAGGCTGTGCTGTCGGCGAGCGCGGGCAGCTCGAACCCGAGCTCCCTGAGGCGGTCGTCGGCGTCGATCCGCGCCTGGATCCGGGCGATCCCCCCGACCGCGTTGACCGCGTAGCGGAGGCCGTGCTCGCGCAGCGTGGCGAGCGCGGAGCCGGGGACGATCGGCACGTCCAGCAGCCGGTCGCCGGCGTTGGGGTCGTCGTCGGCGACGCAGAGCGGCTCGTACTCGGTGCTCGAGCGCACGAGATCGATCAGGGACTTCGCGTGCCCTCCCGCGCCGAAGACGACGACCGAGTGGTCGCCGATCGCGCCCAGGATCGACTCGTCGATCGTCGCGGCCTCTGCGCTCGCCTCGATCAGCGCCCGCACGTCGGCCTCGGTCACGAAGCGCCCTGCGGGCAGGAGCGAGAGATCGACACCCGCGTCGCGTGCGAGCTTCTCGGCGCCTCGGGACAATCTCGGGCGGCCTCGTCCCGTCCCGGCTTCCGCGGCAGCAGGCTGCTCACTCCGCTCGGGAAGCTCGGCGAAGACCTCGCACACGACCTCCCCCGCGTGAATGTGGTCACCGGCCTGCACCGAGACCGGACCGGTGTAGCCGTCCCATTCCGACTCCAGGTCGGCCGTCGCCTTCGTCGTCTCGAGCACGCAGACGACGTCGCCGCGGCGAATCTCCGAGTAGCCCTCGACCCGGACCTCGACCACGATGGCCTCCGGCTCGTTGGTGCTCAGGAGCGGCGCCGTCAGGCGCCCGAGCAGCTTCGGCGCCATCAGGCGCCACCCGTCGGCTTCGCCTGCGCCGGCACACGGGAGAAGTGCGCGAGCGCCTCTTCCACCCGCGACCCGAACTCGGCCTCGAGCCCGCTGCGCCGCTCGGTGAAGGGCGGGAGGTCGACGTCGCGCAGGGCGGGCGCGAAGCCCTTCGAGCCGAGGAGGTCGCGGATTCGCTCGAGGGCCCGGTGGGGCGCCGCGCAGAGCTCCTCGTAGCGCAGGACGAGCATCGACTCCTCGCCGAGCCGGTCGAAGGCGGATTCGAGCACGCGCTCGAGCGCGACCACCTGAGCCGCCACCTGCCGCCACGGCGGCTCGTCCGCGAGCCAGTCGGGGCCGCCCGGCCGCAGCGAGCTCCACCCGTCGAAGCCGCCGAGCATCGCCCGCCGCATCGAGAGGAGCGAGAGCGCCGTCTGCTTCTGCTCGCGGCGGATCCAGACGTAGCAGGTCAGCGGCATGCGCTCGACCATCTTCTCGAGGTGCCAGAGGAGCAGCATCGGCTTGAAGACCATCGGCCGGCCGCTCGCGTGGGCCATGTTGAGCAGGACGCGACGCAGGTGCGGCCAGTCGATCGTCTCCTCGTGGCCCTCGGGCTGCTCGCTCAGATCCGGGTAGCGGAGGTGGCCGTTCCAGAAGTAGCCGAACTCGTGCGGCTCCTGGATCCCGCGCGTGCGGCCGAAGCTCGACTCGAACGACGAGCCGCGCTCGTCGAGCCCGAGCTTCCGGGAGAGCGCGATCCCGTAGACGGGCGCGCGCCAGAAGGCCGCGACGAGGTTGTTCACGTAGCCGACCTCGAGCCCGCTCGCCACGACCTGGTGGAGGAGCGTCGTGCCCGAGCGCGGCGCGCCGACGACGTGCAGCGTCGGCAGGCGCTCGTCGAGATCGAGGAGGTCGGCCTCCGCGGCCGGGGCGAGAGCGTCGTTCAGACGATCGAGGAAGCGCTCCTCGTCGGCGTCCTTCGCGAACGTCGCCGCCAGGTCGACGTCCCGCCTGCGCTGGAACCGCTCCACCCCAGCGAGGATAGATGCCCGCACGACGGTCGGCTCCGACATCGCAATGCACGGTGGCGGAGGTACGTTCGCGGGCATGCGCCGCCCTGCACCAGTCTCAGCGACGCCGGAGGCCTCGCGGCCGCTCGGCCCGCCGCCGGCGCGGCCGACGACGCTGCGGGCCGTCGACGCGATGCTCTTCGGGACGGTGCTGCTCTGGGCGCTCAACATCACCGTCACGAAGTACATGTTCGAGCACGGCTGGCTGCCGCTCGCCTACGGCACGATCCGCTACTTCGCGGCGATCGCCCTCTTCTGGATCTTCACCTATCGCCGCGAGCGCTCCTTCCGGATCGCCCGGGCCGACCTCCCGCTCGTCCTCCTCGCCGCGTTCTTCATCTTCGGCAACCAGGTCTGCTTCGTCTACGGCGTGAAGCTGGCGAACGCGTCGACGGTGGCGCTCCTGCTCGGCGCGACGCCCGTCTTCATCGGGCTGATCACGATCGTGCTGCGGCTGGAGAGGCTGTCGGCGTCCTTCTGGATCGGTGCGCTCGTCACTTTCGGGGGCGTCGGCCTCGTCGCCGCGGCTGCCGAGGGGGGCCTCGGGGAGCTCGCTCGGCGGCGACCTGATCGCGATCGCGACCGCGTTCACCTGGGCGGCCTACAGCGTCTCGATCGCACCCCTCATGCGCCGCTACTCGCCGTACCGCATCAGCGCGCTCGTGCTTGCGATCGGCTGGGTGCCGCTCGCCGCGCTCGCGTCGGTGCAGCTCGGCCACGAGTCCTTCTCGTTCGGCTGGAAGGTCTGGCTCGGCTTCGGCTATGCGGTGATCGGCCCGCTCTTCCTCACCAACATCCTCTGGTTCACGGCGATCGACCGTGTCGGCGCCTCGCGGGCCTCGCTGTTCGCGAACCTACAGCCCTTCTTCGCCGTCTTCTTCGCGCTCGTGCTGCTCGGCGAGAGCCTCCACACGCTCGAGATCGCAGGCGGCATCCTCATCTTCGCGGGCATCGCCTACGAACGACTGGCGCGCCGGCGGGCGGTGCAGTACCCGGCGGCGGAGTGAGTAGCCCGCAGGTCTCCGTCCTGCTGCCCGTGCGCGACGAGGAGCGCTACCTCTCGGAGTGCCTCGACTCGCTCTCGGCCCAGACGCTCTCCGACTTCGAGGCGATCGTCGTCGACGACGGCTCGACCGACGGCTCGGCCGCGATCGCGACGGAGCACGCGCGCGCCGACCCGCGCTTCCGCGTTCTGCGCCAGGAGCCGGCGGGGATGGTGGCGGCATCGGAGCGGGCGCGGGCGGAGGCACAGGCTCCGCTGCTCGCGCGGATGGACGCCGACGACGTCGCGCTGCCGGAGCGGCTCGAGCTGCAGGTCGCGGCGATCGAGGAGGAGGGGCTCGCCGCCGTCGGCGGGCAGGTCGAGTACTTCCCCGAGCCGACCGACGGGATGCGCGCGTACGCCGACTGGCTCAACTCGCTCGTCACGGTCGAGGCCGCGCTGCGCGACCTCTGGGTCGAGTGCCCCCTGCCCGGGCCCGGGCCTGACCGCGCGGGCCGAGCTCGTCTCCTATCGCGACCGCGGCTGGCCGGAGGACTACGACCTCGTCCTCCGCATCTGGGAGCGGGGCGGCCGCTTCCGCAACGTCGACCGGCTCGTCCACCGCTGGCGTGACCACCCCGAGCGGCTCACCCGTACGCAGCCTGCGTACGAGCTCGGCGCCTTCCGGCGCTGCAAGGTGCACTTCCTGCGCCGGACGCTGCTCGTGGGCAACCGCCCCGTTGTCATCTGGGGCGCCGGCCCGACCGGGAAGCTCCTCGCGCGCGAGCTGCTCGCCGCCGGCACGCCGCTCGCCGCCTTCGTCGAGGTCGACCCGCGCAAGCTCGGCAAGCGGATCCACGGCGCGCCGGTCGTGCCCGTCGAGCGTGCGGCCGACTTCCCCGGCGCCCTGGCGCTCGGCGCCGTTGCCGGCCCGGAGGGAAGAGCGAGGGTGCGGGAGCTCGCTGCCGGCCTCGGTCTCGAGGAGGGCGAAGACTTCGTGCCGGTCGCCTAGCCGCGGGCGTCCGGGCATAATCGGCCCAATGGCCGAAGACTTCATGCCGCTGCTCGGCTGGGACCACGTCGAGCTCTGGGTCGGCAACGCCAAGCAGGCTGCCTACTTCTACGAGCACGCGCTGGGCTTCACCCGGACGGCGTACGCGGGGCCGGAGACGGGTGTCCGCGACCGCGCCTCCTACGTCCTCGAGCAGGGCGACGTCCGCTTCGTCGTCACGAGCGCCGTGCGTGAGGAGCACGAGATCACGCGCCACCACGCGAAGCACGGCGACGGCGTCCGCGACATCGCGCTCACCGTCCCCGACGCGACGGAGGCGCACCGCGAGGCGGTCTCGCGCGGCGCTAGCAGCGTCATGGAGCCGACGCGCGACGAGGACGAGTTCGGGACGATCGAGCGCGCCGCGATCGCGACGTACGGCGACACGATCCACACGTTCGTCAACCGGGCCGAATACGAGGGCCCGTTCCTGCCCGGCTACGTCTCCCTCTCGGAGAACGGTCACCGCGACGCCGGCGTCGGTCTCCTGAACATCGACCACGTCGTCGGCAACGTCGAGCTCGGGAAGATGGACTACTGGGTCGAGTTCTACGAGCGGGTCTTCGGGATGACGAACATCATCCACTTCGGCGACGACGACATCCAGACCGAGTACTCGGCGCTCATGTCGAAGGTCATGGCCGACGGCAGCGGCAAGGTCAAGTTCCCGATCAACGAGCCGGCCGAGGGCAAGCGCAAGAGCCAGATCCAGGAGTACCTCGACTTCTACGGCGGCGCCGGGGCGCAGCACATCGCGCTCGCGTCGACCGACATCGTGCACAGCGTCGAGGCGATGAAGGAACGCGGTTTCGTCTTCCTCGACACGCCCGACTCGTACTACGCGGACGCCCCCGCGCGCGTCGGGGAGATCGCCGAGGACTACGAGGTGCTGCAGCGCCACAAGATCCTCGTCGACCGTGACGAGGACGGCTACCTGCTCCAGATCTTCACGAAGACGGCGCAGGACCGGCCGACGGTCTTCTTCGAGGTGATCGAGCGCCACGGCGCGACGACCTTCGGCGAGGGCAACTTCAAGGCCCTGTTCGAGGCGATCGAGCGCGAGCAGGCCCTCCGCGGCAACCTCTAGGAGGAAGACGTGTTCGAGGACGCGAGGGCGGCGGGCCGGCAGGCTCGGTCGCTGCGCCGCGTCGGTCATCGGCCGTTTCCGCTGCCTGCGAGCCGCTGGACGCTCGGCCAGACGTGGGAGCAGACGTTCTGGGCGCACTGGCCGGTCCCGGCCTCCGAGCTTCGTCCCCATGTGGACGAGGAGCTCGAGATCGAGGAGCACAGTGGCAGTGCCTGGCTCTCGATCCTGTTCTTCCGCGTGCGCGCGCTGCGGGCGCGCGGCGCGCTTCCGGTGCCCGGGATCTCGTCCTTCCTGCAGCTCAACGTCCGCACCTACGTGCGCGGCCCCGACGGGCTCTCGGGCGTCTGGTTCTTCAGCATCGACGCCTCGAGCCGGCTCGCGGCGCTCGGCGTCCGCCGGATCTACCACGTGCCCGCCTTCCACGCGAGGATGACGCTCGATCCGGTGGACGGCTGGCAGGACGTCGAGTGCGTGAGGCTCGGACAGCCCGGCCGCGTCTTTTCCGCGCGGTATCGGGCGACCGGCGAGACCTTTCACGCGGAACCCGGCTCCCTGGAGTCGTTCCTGACCGAGCGCTACCGGCTCTTCAGCACGGAGGGGAGCGCCGAGATCCACCACGACCGCTGGGTGCTCAGCCGCGCAGAGGCCGAGATCGAGCTCACGTCGATCGCGCCGTTTGCGCTGTCCGGCGCACCGAGTTGCCACTTCGCCTTCCGGCAGGACGCGCTCATCTGGCCGCCCGAGCGCGTGGCCTGACCGGCGCTTCCGGCGCCGACGGGCTGCGTAGGCTTTCCCGATGAGTCCGCAACGCCGGACCGCGCTCTGGTCGGTGCTCGCCGCGGTCGCGCTCATCGCGCTCAAGCTCGGCACCGGTCTCGCCACGCACAGCCTCGGGCTCATCTCCGAGGCGATTCACTCCGGCACCGACCTCGTCGCCGCGCTCCTCACCTTCTTCGCCGTCGGCGTCGCGGTTCGCCCGGCCGATGTCACGCACCAGTACGGGCACGGCAAGGCGGAGCACCTGTCGGCTCTCGCCGAGGCCTTCTTCCTCGTCATGGCGAGCCTCTTCATCGCCTGGCGCGCGGTGCGGAGGCTCGCGGAGACCTCCCCGCACCCGGTCCACGCTGTCTGGTGGGCGTTGCTCACGATCGGGGTCGTGATCGGAGTGGACGTCGCCCGCACGCTGGCGTCTTCCCGGGCCGCCCGCCGTTACGAGAGCGCTGCGCTCGCGTCGAACGCGCTCCACTTCGGCAGCGACCTCGCCGGCTCGCTCGCGGTGCTGGTCGGGCTCCTGCTCGCCGGCGCGGGGCAGCCGAAGGGAGACGCCGCGGCCGCGCTCTTCGTCGCCGTGCTCGTTCTCGTTGCCGCGGGACGGCTCATGCGGCGCAACGTCGACGTGCTCATGGACCGGGCTCCGGCGGGCGCCGCCGCCGCCGCACGGAGCGCGATCGACGCCATCCGGCCTCCGGTCGAGTTGCGCCGGCTGCGGATGCGCCAGGCCGCCGGGCGCCACTTCGCGGATGTCGTGATCGGCGTCTCGGCGGACGCGGCCATGCGCCAGGGGCACGCCGCCGCCGACGCCGTGGAACGGGCGGTGCAGGCGGCCTTGCCGGAAGCGGACGTCGTCGTCCACGTCGAGCCGGACGAGATCGCGGGCGCGGTGCGGGAGCGCGCCCATGCGGCGGCGCTCGGCGTGCCGCGCGTGCGCGAGGTGCACAACGTCACGGCCGTCGCGCTCGAGTCGGGAACCGAGCTCTCACTCCACCTCAAGCTTCCCGCCGAGCTGTCGCTCGAGGAGGCGCACGCGATCGCGGAGGAGGTCGAGCGCGCGATCCGGGCGGAGGTCCCCGAGGTCGTGTCGGTGCAGACGCATCTCGAGCCGCTGAGCGAGGAGGCCGAGGGATCCGCGCCGCCGGCGCGCGACGTGGCGCGGGAGCGCGACCTCGTCGTGCGGATCGTCCGGGAGGAGACGGGCACGGCGCCGCGCGAGCTGCGCTTCGTCCACACCGACGAGGGGCTCGTCGCCTACCTCACGCTCGCCGTGGCGGGGACGACGCCGCTCGCGGAGGCGCACACGCGCGCGAGCCGGATCGAGGAGCGCATCCGCCACGAGCGGCCGGACATCCACGACGTCATCGTCCATACAGAACCATGAGGCTCTGCATGTTCAGTCCGCGGGACCGTGAGCTCGAGCGCGGCTGGCCGGGGCGGATCGAGGGAGACCGCGTGATCCAGCTCGCCGCGCAGACGCTGCAGGCGTTCTTCAGCGGGGGAGGCCACGCGCGCGAGCACGCGGAGTACCGCCTCGCGGACGTCGTTCTCCTCGCGCCCGTGCTGCGCCCTCCGTCGGTGCGGATCTTCGACGAGCCCGACGACTTCCGCTTCGCCAACCCGGCTGCCGTCGTGGCGGCCGATCTCGAGGTGACTCCTCCCGCCGGCGCGACGAGGCTCGTCCCGGTGCGGCGGCGGGCGGCGATCGTCGGGGCGGAGGGCGCTGTCGGCGGGTTCACGGAGCTCGTCGAGTGGACGGCCCCGGAGCTGCCGGGCGAGAAGGCCCGGGACTTCGCGCTCGCGCTCGGGCCGGTCGTGACGACGCCCGACGAGGGCGCGCCGCCGGGGATCGACTGGGAGCGGCTCGTCGCGCACGCCGCGGCGGGCACGCACCTCCTGCCCGGGGACGTGATCGCGGCATGACGCGGGTCGCCGTGGTGGGTGCGGGGATCATGGGGGCCGCAACCGCGTGGATGCTCGCGCGGCGCGGCGCGGACGTCGTCGTGCACGAGCAGTTCGAGCTCGACCACGACCGCGGCTCGAGTCACGGCCGCTCCCGCATCGTCCGCCTCGCCTAAGACGTACGTCGAGCAGCCACAACGTATTGCTCC
>CAVZHU010000016.1:0-137640 GCA_963775155.1 uncultured Actinomycetes bacterium
TGGGCCCCACCCTCGGCAACCGGCTCTTGCGGCAGCGCTACCGGGCTGCAGTGACCGATTTCACGTCGATCGGTCTCCCAGCGAACAAGCTCGGCATCATGCTCAGCTTCCTCAGCCAGAAGGGTGTCGGCGGTCGCAACGGGCTCCAGCCGGCCTCGGCGTGGTACCAGGTCGTGAAGTGGGAGGCGCTCTCCGCGAAGAGGGTCGCGGCCGAGCTCCATCTCGGCTCCGTCTTCTCGTGGGGCTGGCAGGAGTGGAACCCCAAGGAGGTCGATCCGACGAAGCCGGACGCGGCGTGCGTCTGGCTCTGGGCGCGCACGCAGAGCCTCTGCGACGCGCCGAAGATGCTCGGCAAAGGATTCGACGACTCGCTCACCGAGGGCCAGATCGTTCTCCCGCGCGGCGCGATCTGCAGCGTGCCGTCGTTCGGCACGATCGATGCCGGCGCGCTTCGCTCGCTGCAGGCCCTCACGGGCGATCACGAGGCGGCGCTGAGCGCACTCCTCGGTCGACTCGTGGAGCAGGCGTGGGCCCCCGTCTCCCGGCGGGACGTGCTCGCGGCGGAGCGGACTCTGATCTCCACCTCGTTCCACGGCAGTCGCGCTGCGTATCGCACTGCGCTGCGGAACGCGCACACGAGCGTCCAGGTCGCGCGTGACGTGCTCGCCGACGAGCTCCGGCAAGCCGTGCTCGCGCAGCGCCTTCACGTCGCCAAGCCGAGACCCTCGGACGTCTCGGCCTTCTACTCCGCGTATCCGGATCTGCTCGTCCGCCGCCTCCACGTCTCGCCGTCGCCGCCGTGGCTCGGCGGGAACGGGAGGGGCTACGCGCTGTCCGAGGCGGCGCCGGAGCAGCTGTTCACCATGCCGACCCGGACGACGGGACGCGTCGAGACGCTGCTGGGGACGTACAAGGTGCGGACGCTCGGGGACGCGCAGCCGCTCGGATCGCTGCCGCTCTCCGCGGTGCGCCCGGCGATCGTCGCCGCCCTGCGCGGCTACGAGCGCGCGCAGGCGTTCGAGCAGCTGGACGATCGCCCGCCAGAACGTCGCCCTCGGCCGGGCGACCTGCAGGCGCGACGTATTGCCCGAGCCGTCCGACGTCGACCTGACGCAGTACCTCCCCTTCCTGCGCCTGCAGTAGCCCGTCCCTGGGCGGCGTCGGCTCCCGGGCAGCGGAGCCGCCCTCCGCCGACGCCTGACGCCGCTCGCGGCAGGATGCTTCGCTCCCGTCGCTCGGTCGTACGACGTGTACTGCCCTTCGCGTTGCTCGTTCGCCTCCTTTGCGAGCGGCGCCCCAGGAACGGGCTCGAGCGCGTAGCTTTTCCACATGCTCGAGAAGCTCTGGGGCAACATCCCGGTCAGCCCCGAGACGCAGGGCGTGCAGATCGTCGGGGCGCTGGGGAGGCGCTGGCTGCACGTCGTCGCCCGCTACGTGCCGCTGCCGCCGTCCGCCCGCGCAGCGCTGCACCGGCGGCGCGGCGTCCACGTGGGCCGGCGCGTGTTCATCGGCACGGAGGTCTTCATCGACGACGCCGTTCCCTCCTCGGTGACGCTCGAGGACGACGTCACGGTGATCGCGCAGACGACGATCCTCGGCCACACGTACTACCCGCGCCACTTCCACCGGCTCCTGGGAGACGAGGAGACCCGTGCCGGCCTGCGGACGACGATCCGCCGCGGCGCCTATCTCGGCCTGCGCAGCACGATCCTCGCCGGCGTGACGGTGGGGGAGTACGCGATCGTCGCCGCGGGCAGCGTCGTCACCGAGGACGTGGCGCCGTACACGATGGTGGCCGGAGTGCCCGCCCGCGTGATCCGCGAGTACGGCCCCGACGACATCGGGTAGCCCGCGAGTGCCGCGCACCTCTTCGTTCTCGAGCGACCTGCTCCAACTCGGGTGAGAGGACGGTGGCCCAGGCGAGCGCTGCCGTTCCGGAGTGGCTCAGTGGTCGAGGCCGAGCCGCCACTCGCTGCTCGGGAGCACGGCAAAGCTCTCACCCTTCTCCGGCTCCCGCCCCAGGGCGTCTCTGACCGCCTGGCCCCGCGACCTCCGGGCGGGGAGACCCGGTTGCCGGCCCACCTCGCCGACGACGCGCCACGCGTCGGCTCCGACCTGCTGCAGCACGACGTATCTCCCGGCGTCCGGGCTCACGCCCGAACCCTACTAGGCGCCAGGGGCTGCCTACTCGGTCGCCGCGATCCCGCGCTCCTTGCCGGTGGCGCGCTTCACGGCGTACAGCGCGCGGTCGGCACGCTCGAAGAGGCTCGCCGGGTCGTCGTCAGGCTGTAGCTCTGCCGTCCCCGCCGAGATGTGGACACGGCCGGCCCGGGCGACCGGCCGCGACGTCACGGCGTGCTGGATCCGCCTCACGAGCCGGTCGGCCTCCTCGAGCCCCGCCTCCGGGACGATCACCCCGAGCTCGTCTCCTCCCACGCGGCAGGGGACGTCGGCGGTGCGTACGACGTCGCGCACCCGCTCTGCGGTCTCCGCGAGGACTGCATCGCCGGCCAGGTGTCCGATCCGGTCGTTGATCGCCTTGAAGCCGTCGACATCGATGAGGATGAGCGAGAGCCGGCGCTCGTACCGGTGAGCGCGCGCAAGCTCGCGCTCGAGCGTCTCGTGGAAGTAGCGGCGGTTGTGGAGGCCGGTCAGCGAGTCGAGGTCGGCGAGCAGGCGGGCCTCGCGCAGGCGGCGCCCGCTCTCGAGTGCCGGGGTTACACCTCCCGCGAGCTTCTCGAGGTGGCGCGCATCCTCGTCGCCGAGCCGAATCTGCGAGTTGCGCGAGAAGACGCCTAGCCACCCGATGCGGCGGTCGCGGCCGACGAGCGGGACGCCGACCGCCGAGTGGAAGCCTCCCGCGGCGGCCTCGCCCGCATAACGGAACGAGAGCTCGACAGCGCGCACCGGCTGCCCGTCCGGCGAGCCGAACAGCGCGACCGCGTCCGGCTCGTCGCCCTCGAAGCCGCTCACGGCGACGAGAGGTGGCCCATCGTCCTCTGCCTCGATGTGCACGAGCGCTGCGTCGACGCGCTCGGGCAAGAGAGCGGCCTCCAGCGTCGAGCGGAGCACGTCCTCGAGGTCCAGGCTCGACGTGATCTGCGCGAGAAAGCGGTTGCGCCGGGTCTCCTCCTCGGCGCGCGTGACTGCATCCGTCAGCTCCCGGGAGAGCTCTGCCATCCGGGTCTCCAGCCCCTCGACGATCGAGTCGAGCTGGGTCTCGGCAGGGGTCGATGGTCGCTCCGCGGGCCGGCGGGACAACCAGATGGCCATGGCAATGGAGACAGCGAGGGCCGCAGCGAGCACGATGACGACCGCATTCATCGGCAGCCGGACTGTAGAGCCCATTCGCCGACTCCCGCTACCCTCGAACGAGCGATAGGGGCCGGGAGGCCGTCCACTCGTCCCTCGGCGGGGAATCTTCGCTACCATGCCGCGGGCCGGTTGGCGGGGGCGATTGTGTCCCGGCCGACCGTCTCTTCACGAAAGGACTCATTTGCCGACTGTCAATCAACTCGTGCGCAAGGGTCGGAAGGCCCCGCAGGCGAAGACGAAGACGCCTGCGCTCGCGGGTGCGCCGCAGAAGCGCGGCGTCTGCACGCGGGTCATGACCCAGACCCCGAAGAAGCCGAACTCGGCGCTTCGGAAGGTCGCGCGCGTCCGCCTCACGAACGGGGCGGAGGTCGGCGCCTACATCCCCGGCGAGGGGCACAACCTGCAGGAGCACTCCGTCGTGCTCGTGCGCGGCGGCCGCGTCAAGGACCTGCCGGGCTACCGCTACAAGGTGATCCGCGCCGCGCTCGACACCGGCGGCGTCGCGGACCGGAAGCAGGCGCGCTCGAAGTACGGCGCGAAGAGGGGCAGTTGATGCCTCGCCGCGCAGAGATCCAGGTCCGCACACCCGAGGCCGACTCCGTCTACGGCTCCGTCCTCGTCACGCAGGTGATCAACAAGGTCATGCTCGACGGCAAGAAGTCGATCGCGGAGCAGATCGTCTACGACGCGCTCGAGACGGTGGGGACGAAGACCGGCCGCCCGCCCGTCGAGGTGCTCGAGCAGGCGGTGAAGACAGTCACGCCGGTGCTCGAGGTGCGCAGCCGCCGCGTCGGCGGCGCGAACTACCAGGTGCCGATCGAGGTGCCGCAGCGCCGCGCGCGCACGCTCGCGGTGCGCTGGCTCGTCCATTACTCGCGCGACCGGCGCGAGAAGGGCATGTCCGACAAGCTCGCCAACGAGATTCTCGACGCGCTCAACCAGCAGGGCGGCGCGTACAAGCGGAAGGACGACGTCTACCGGATGGCGCAGGCGAACAAGGCCTTCGCGCACTACCGCTGGTAGACGGGGCAAGGAGAGATTTGAGCACGAAGACGACAGAGCAGGCGGTCGCACTCGACCGCGTCCGCAACATCGGGATCATGGCCCACATCGACGCGGGCAAGACGACGACGACCGAGCGGATCCTCTACTACACCGGCCGCGCCTACAAGATGGGCGAGGTGCACGAGGGGACGGCGGTCATGGACTGGATGCCGCAGGAGCAGGAGCGCGGCATCACGATCACGTCTGCCGCGACGACGGCGTTCTGGGGTGGTTATCGGATCAACATCATCGATACGCCCGGGCACGTGGACTTCACGGTCGAGGTCGAGCGGAGCCTGCGCGTGCTCGACGGCGCGGTCGCGATCTTCGACTCGGTCGCGGGCGTCCAGCCGCAGTCCGAGACGGTCTGGCGTCAGGCCGACAAGTACAAGGTGCCGCGGATCGCGTTCATCAACAAGATGGACCGCACAGGCGCGAACTTCTTCGCCGCCGTGCAGTCGATGCGCGACCGGCTCGGCGCGAACCCCGTGCCGCTGCAGATCCCGGTAGGTGCCGAGGAGAACTTCGTCGGCGTCGTCGACCTCGTCGAGATGCAGGCCGTCGTCTACAAGGACGACCTCGGCCAGGAGCGCGACGTGACGGAGATCCCGCCGGAGCTCGCGGAGCAGGCGCAGGAGTACCACCACCAGTTGATCAACGCGATCTCGCACTTCGACGACGAGGTGCTCGAGGCGTACATCGAGGACGAGTCCTCGGTCACGCCCGAGATGATCCGCCGCGCCGTCCGCAACGGCACGCTCGCCGACCAGATCACGCCCGTGCTGCTCGGATCCGCCTTCAAGAACAAGGGCATCCAGCTGCTCCTCGACGCGATCGTCTCCTACCTGCCGAGCCCGCTCGACATGCCGCCTGTGCAGGGCTTCGACCCGAAGAGCGGCGGCGAGGAGCAGCGGCAGGCGGATCCCGACGGGCCGTTCGCCGCCCTCGCCTTCAAGGTGATCTCCGACCCGTACGTCGGCAAGCTGACGTACTTCCGCGTCTACTCCGGCACGCTCGCGGCCGGCGGCCGCGTCCTCAACACGACGACGGGCCGCACCGAGCGCGTCGGCCGCATCCTCCAGATGCACGCGAACCATCGCGAGGAGCGGGAGGAGATCATCGCCGGCGAGATCGCGGCCGGCGTCGGTCTCAAGTCGACGACGACCGGCGACACGCTCGCCGTCGACAGCGCGCCCATCGTGCTCGAGTCGATGACCTTCCCGGATCCCGTCATCGCGGTGGCGGTCGAGCCGAAGTCGAAGGCCGACCAGGACAAGCTCTCGACGGGCCTCGCCCGCCTCGCCGAGGAGGATCCGACCTTCCGCGTCCAGTCCGACGAGGAGACGGGGCAGACGCTCATCTCCGGGATGGGCGAGCTGCACCTCGAGATCATCGTCGACCGCCTCAAGCGGGAGTTCAACGTCGACGCGAACGTCGGCCGCCCGCAGGTCGCGTATCGCGAGACGATCTCGAAGCCGGCGGAGAAGGTCCAGGGGAAGTTCGTCCGGCAGACCGGCGGCTCCGGCCAGTACGGCGACGCGGTGATCAACCTCTATCCGCAGGAGCCTGGCATGGGCTATGCATTCGAGGACAAGATCGTCGGCGGCAAGATCCCGAAGGAGTACATCCCGGCCGTCGACGCGGGGATCCGGGAGGCGCTGGGCTCGGGCATCCTCGCGGGCTATCCCGTCGTGGACGTCAGGGTCGAGCTCGTCGACGGTTCGTACCACGACGTCGACTCGAGCGAGCGGGCCTTCAAGATCGCCGGCTCGATGGCCTTCAAGGAGGCCGTGAAGCGGGCGAAACCGAAGCTGCTCGAGCCGGTCATGCTCGTCGAGGTGACGACACCCGAGGAGTACCTCGGCGACGTGATGGGCAACCTCAACAGCCGCCGCGGCCGCGTCGAAGGGATGGAGCCCGTCGGCAACGCCCAGGTTGTGCGGGCGATCGTCCCGCTCGCCGAGATGTTCGGGTACGCGACCGACATCCGGTCGATGAGCCAGGGCCGCGCCACGTTCCACATGGAATTCGACCACTACGAGGAAGTGCCTCCGTCGATCGCAAGCGAGATCGTCGACGCACAGGGCTGAGCGAGTAGGAAAAGGAGACAGGGAGCCACCAATGGCCAAGCAGAAGTTCGAACGGACGAAGCCGCACCTCAACATCGGCACGATCGGTCACATCGACCACGGCAAGACGACCCTCACAGCCGCGATCTCGAAGATCCTCGCCGACAAGGGCGTCAGCACGAGCGCCGTGCGCGACTTCGACTCGATCGACAACGCTCCCGAGGAGCGCCAGCGCGGCATCACGATCAACACGGCGCATGTCGAGTACGAGACGGAGAACCGCCACTACGCGCACGTCGACTGCCCGGGGCACGCCGACTACATCAAGAACATGATCACGGGCGCCGCCCAGATGGACGGCGCGATCCTCGTCGTCTCGGCGGCCGACGGCCCGATGCCGCAGACGCGCGAGCACATCCTCCTCGCCCGCCAGGTCGAGGTGCCGGCGATCGTCGTCGCCCTCAACAAGGCCGACATGGTCGACGACCCCGAGCTCCTCGAGCTCGTCGAGATGGAGGTGCGGGAGCTGCTGTCGAAGTACGAGTTCCCCGGCGACGACATCCCGATCGTCCAGGTCTCGGCGCTCAAGGCGCTCGAGGGCGACGCGGAGTGGACGGCGAAGATCCTCGAGCTCATGGAGGCCGTCGACACGTACATCCCCGAGCCGCAGCGCGACGTCGACAAGCCGTTCCTCATGCCGATCGAGGACGTGTTCACGATCACGGGCCGCGGCACGGTCGTCACCGGCCGCATCGAGCAGGGGCAGTGCAAGGTCGGCGACGAGATCGAGATCGTCGGCATCCACCCCCAGACCCAGAAGACCGTCGTGACCGGGCTCGAGATGTTCCAGAAGACGCTCGACTTCGCGCAGGCCGGCGACAATGCCGGTGCGCTCCTGCGCGGGGTCAAGCGCGAGGAGGTCGAGCGCGGACAGGTGCTCGCCAAGCCGGGCTCGATCACGCCGCACACCCACTTCAAGGCGCAGGTCTACGTCCTCTCGAAGGAGGAGGGCGGCCGCCACACGCCGTTCTTCAACGGCTACCGGCCGCAGTTCTACTTCCGCACGACCGACGTCACCGGCTCGATCAAGCTGCCGGAGGGCCAGGAGATGGTCATGCCGGGAGACAACACCGTGATGGAGATCGAGATGATCCAGCCGATCGCCATGGACCAGGGCCTCCGCTTCGCGATCCGCGAGGGTGGGCGCACGGTCGGCGCCGGCGCGGTCACCGAGATCATCGAGTAGGAAGCGACGGGAGGCGCCGGTGGCACAGCAGAAGATCCGCATTCGCCTGAAGGGCTACGACCACCAGCAGGTGGACAAGTCCGCGCGCGACATCGTGGACACGGCTCAGCGCACCGGCGCCACCATCACCGGTCCTGTGCCCCTGCCCACCGAGAAGAACGTCTACTGCGTGATCCGCTCGCCGTTCAAGGACAAGGACTCGCGGGAGCACTTCGAGGTGCGCACGCACAAGCGACTGATCGACATCCATTCGCCGACTCCGAAGACGGTCGACTCGCTCATGCGGCTCGACCTCCCGGCCGGCGTCGACATCGAGATCAAGCTCTGACATGCGCGGGATCCTGGGACGCAAGCTCGGAATGACGCAGCTCTTCGACGAGGAGAGCGGCGGCGTGACGCCCGTGACCGTGATCGAGGCAGGCCCCTGTCCCGTCGTCGCCGTCCGCACCCCGGACGCCGACGGGTACGAGGCCGTCCAGCTCGCGTGGGAGCCGGTGGCGGAGCGCAAGGTCACGAAGGCCGAGCGCGGCCACCTGGCGAAGGCGGGAGTCGACGGCGCCTACCGGCACCTCGCCGAGTTCCGCGGCCATTTCGCGGACGCGGTGCAGGGGGAGAGCGTCACCGTCGAGATCTTCCAGCCCGGCGACCAGGTCAAGGTCTCCGGCACCGGCATCGGCAAGGGCTTCCAGGGCACCGTGAAGCGGCACCGCTTCAGCCGCGGGCCCGTGACCCACGGCTCGCACAACGTCCGCAAGCCGGGCTCGATCGGCGCCTCGGCCACGCCGTCGCGGGTGTTCAAGGGCACACGGATGGCCGGCCGGATGGGCGGCAAGCGCGTCACGCAGGTCGGCCTCACCGTCCACTCGGTCGACCCCGAGCGGAACCTTCTGCTCGTGAAGGGCGCCGTCCCCGGGCCGAAGAACGGGCTCGTGGAGATCAGAGAGGACGTCAGGTGATGGCCGCGCCCAAGGCACCGGTGCTGGGCGCCGCGAAGCAGCAGGAGGTGGCTCTCGACGAGTCGGTCTTCTCGGCGGAGATCAAGCCGCACCTCGTGCACGAGGCCGTCCGGGCCGAGTTGAACGCGCGGCGGCAGGGCACGCGCGCCGCGAAGAGCCGCGGCCTCGTCGCCGGCGGCCGCTCGAAGCCGTGGCGCCAGAAGGGGACGGGGCGCGCCCGTCAGGGCACGATCCGCGCGCCGCAGTTCACCGGCGGCGGAGTCGTCTTCCCGCCGAGCCCGCGCGACTTCTCGCTCAAGGTCAACCGCAAGGCCCTCCGCGCAGCGCTGCGCGCGGCGCTCAGCGACCACGCGCAGGCCGGCACGGTCGGCCTCGTCGCCGGGGACTCCTTCGAGACGCCTTCGACGAAGCAGGCCGTCGCGCTCCTCCAGGAGTGGGGGAAGGAGACGCCGACGCTCGTCGTCGCCGGCGAGGACGAGGAGGCGCTGATCAAGTCGTTCCGCAATCTCGATCGGGTGCTCGTGACCGTTCCCGCAGAGCTCGAGGTCGCCCAGGTCGTCTGGGCCCGCTCGCTCGTCGTGAGCGAGGCGGCGCTGCCGCTCGTCCAGGCCCGGGCCGCCGGTGCCCCGGAGGAGGCGCAGGCGTCGTGAGCCTCCATCCCGCCCAGATCCTGATCGCGCCGGTCGTGAGCGAGAAGAGCTACGGCCAGATCGTCGAGAACCGCTACACGTTCAAGGTGCACCAGGACGCGCACAAGACCCAGGTCCGTCAGGCCGTCGAGCAGATGTTCGACGTCAAGGTCGTCGGCGTGAACATCGTCAAGATGAAGCCGAAGCCGAAACGGCGCGGCGTCCACAGCGGCGTGCGGCCCGGCTGGAAGAAGGCGATCGTCGAGCTCAAGGCCGGCGACAAGATCGACATCTTCGAAGGAGCACAACTCTGATGCCGATTCGCCGCTACAAGCCGACGAGCGCCGGCCGCCGCTTCATGTCGGTCTCGACCTTCGAGGAGATCACGAAGTCGGAACCGGAGAAGAGCCTGCTCGCGCCGCTCTCGAAGAAGGGCGGCCGCAACGCGAACGGCCGCATCACGACGCGCCACCAGGGTGGCGGGCACAAGCGCCGCTACCGCGTCGTCGACTTCAAGCGCCTGAAGGACGGGGTGCCGGCGCGCGTCGCGGCGATCGAGTACGACCCCAACCGGTCGGCGCGGATCGCGCTGCTCCACTACGCCGACGGAGCGAAGAGCTACATCCTCGCCCCCGCCCAGCTTCGGGTCGGCACGACCGTCGAGTCGGGGCCGGGCGCCGACATCCGGGTCGGCAACGCGCTCCCGCTGGAGAACATCCCGACGGGCACCCTCGTCCACGGCGTCGAGTTGAGGCCGGGCCAGGGCGCGAAGATGGCGCGGTCGGCCGGCTCGGGCGTCCAGCTCGTCGCGAAGGACGGCGGCTTCGCCGTGCTGCGCCTGCCGTCCGGTGAGATGCGCCGCGTCCCGCTCTCCTGCCGCGCGACCGTCGGCCAGGTCGGAAACGTCGACCACCAGAACATCACGGGTGGCAAGGCGGGCCGC
Source organism: uncultured Actinomycetes bacterium (assembly GCA_963775155.1). Lineage (GTDB taxonomy): Bacteria > Actinomycetota > Thermoleophilia > Gaiellales > Gaiellaceae > Palsa-739. The sequence continues at coordinate 10,203 of CAVZHU010000016.1, forward strand.
AGCCGCTGGCGCGGCAAGCGCCCCGGCGTCCGCGGCTCCGCGATGAATCCCGTCGACCATCCACACGGCGGCGGCGAGGGCAAGTCGAAGGGCGGCCGCCACCCGGTGACGCCGTGGGGCGTGCCGACGCTCGGCAAGCGCACGCGCCGCAAGCACAAGGAGTCGGACAAGCTGATCGTCCGCGGCCGCCGCCGCGGCAAGGAGGGTCGCCGCTGATGAGCCGCAGTTCGAAGAAGGGGCCGTTCGTGGAGGAGCGGCTGTTGAGCCGGATCCAGGCGATGAACGAGTCGGGCCAGAAGACGATGGTCCGCACCTGGTCGCGCACCTCGACGATCTTCCCGGAGATGGTGGGGCACACGATCGCCGTCCACGACGGCCGCAAGCACGTCCCCGTGTTCATCTCCGAGCAGATGGTCGGTCACAAGCTCGGCGAGTTCGCGCCCACGCGGACTTTCCGCGGGCACGCCGGCGACCGGGCGGCGAAGGTCAAGAGATAGTGGTGGCCATGGCGGCAGTCGAGACAGAGCGGCAGACCGTTCGCGCCCAGGCGAAGTGGGTGCACTCGAGCGCGCGCAAGGCGCGGCTCGTCACCGACCTCATCCGCGGCCGCTCGGTGCCGGAGGCGCGCACGATCCTCGCCTTCTCCACGCGTGCGGTCGCCAAGGACATCGAGAAGGTGCTTCGCTCCGCCGTTGCGAACGCCGAGTCGCGCCCCGACCTTCTCTGGCAGGGCGACGACCTCGTCATCGTCTCGGCCTACGTGGACGGCGCGACGACGCTCAAGCGCTGGCGCGCGCGCGCACGCGGCCGGGTCAACCGGATCCGCAAGCGGACCTGCCACATCACGATCGAGTTGGCGCAGGCGCCGTCGGCGCCCGTCGCAGCAGCTCCGGCCCCGCCGCCGCCACCGGCAGCGGAGGAGCCGAACGAGCCCGAGGGAACCGACGAGCCCACCGAACCCGAAGGGACTGAAGAGGACTAATGGGACAGAAGATTCATCCGGGCGGGCTCCGCGTGGGCGTGATCCACGACTGGAAGTCCAACTGGTACACCGGCAAGAAGGAGTTTGCGAGCTACATCCTCGAGGACGTCCGCATCCGCGAGCACATCTACAACAAGCTCGCGCACGCGGGCCTGTCCGACATCCTCATCCGCAAGGACAAGCAGCGGATCACGGTCGACATCTACACGGCGCGGCCGGGCATCGTGATCGGCAAGTCCGGCGTCGAGGTGGACGCGCTGCGCCGCGAGCTGCACGCGCTGACCAAGAAGAACGTCCACATCAACATCAACGAGATCAAGCGGCCGGAGCTCGACGCGAAGCTCGTCGCCCAGTCGGTCGCGGAGCAGCTCTCGAACCGCGTCGCCTTCCGCCGCGCGATGAAGCGGGCACTCGCCTCGGCGATCCGCTCCGGCGCGGCCGGCGTGAAGATTCAGTGCTCGGGCCGCCTCGGCGGCGGCGAGATGAGCCGGCGCGAGTCCTACAGCGAGGGCCGCGTGCCGCTCCACACGATCCGCGCCGACATCGACTACGGCTTCGTCGAGGCGAAGACGTCGGCAGGGCGGGTCGGCGTCAAGGTCTGGATCAACAAGGGCGAGATCATGCCGGAGGGCTTCGAGGGCGGCGCCGACACGCGGCTCGGCGACCAGGACAATCGTCGCCGTCGCGGCGGCGCGCTCGAGGGGCTCGGCGCCTCGCGCGAGAGCGGGCGTGGGCGCGGCCCCGACCGTGAGGGGCTCGGCCCCGTCCGGCAGCGCCGGCGTGGCCCGGGCGGCCCCGGTCGCGGTCGCGGCCGCGGCTCCGGCTCCGGCTCGGGTGGGCGTCCGGCTTCCGCGCGTCCCGGCGCACGTGACCGCCCGCGCGGCCAGGAGAACGTCGAGCAGCCGCCGCGCACCGACGCGCAGGCGCCCTCCCCCGAGGGCCGCGAGCAGCCGGTGGTCGAGCCGCAGGTCGACGTGGCGCCGAAGGCGGCTGCCGAGGCGCCCGACACGACGACGCCGAAGCAGCAGGTCGAGGGCGCGACGAAGCCCGAGCAGTCCGGCGACGCTCAGGCTGGAAGCGACGCCGGCGAAGCCGCTGCCGCCCAGCCGAAGAGCGAGGGTAAGGAGACGCCGAAGCGCGGCACGCGCAAGACGAAGAAGAAGGACGGCGAGTAAACGATGCTGATGCCGAAGAAGACGAAGTTCCGCAAGGTGCACCGCGGCCGGCGCGCCGGCTTCGCGACCGGGCAGACGGCGGTGCAGCACGGCGACTACGGGCTCAAGGCACTCGACGCCGGTTGGATCACGAACCGCCAGATCGAGGCGGCCCGGATCGCGATGACGCGCAAGATCAAGCGCGGCGGCAAGGTGTGGATCAACGTCTTCCCCGACAAGAGCTACACGAAGAAGCCGGCCGAGACGCGCATGGGCTCCGGCAAGGGCTCGCCGGAGGGCTGGGTCGCCGTGATCAAGCCGGGCCGCGTGATGTTCGAGCTGGCGGGCGTGCCCGAGCCACTCGCGCATGAGGCGCTGCGCCTCGCCGGGCAGAAGCTCTCGGTCAAGACGAAGGTCGTGAAGAGAGAGGAAGCACTCTTTGACTAGGGCATCGGACCTCCGCGCGATGACGGACGAAGATCTCGAGCACCGGCTCGCGGAACAGCGGCGGGAGCTGTTCAACCTCCGCTTCCAGTCGGTGACCGGGGCACTCGAGAACTCCGCGCACCTCAAACTGGCGAAGCGGGAGATCGCACGGATCCTCACCGTCGTGAACGAGCGTGAGGCGGAGAAGGCGAAGGCGGTGAGCTGATGGCAGAAGAAGAGAAGGACTCCACGACAACCGAGGAGGCCGGGGACGTGGCCGAGGAAGCTGCTGCGGAGGAGACTCCCGCGGAGCCGGAGGCTGCGGCGGACGAGCCTGCCGTGGAGCCGGAGGCTGCCACCGAGGCCGAGCCGGAGCCTGCTCCCGAGGCTGCCGAGGAGCCCGCGGCCGAGGCGGAGGAGCCCGCCGAGGCCAAGACCGGGGCCGCACCGACCGAGGCCGCGGAGGCCGAGGCGGAGGCGCCCGCCGCGCAGCCGGAACCGAAGCCGAAGCGGAAGCGGCTACCGCGGCGCCTGCGCCCGCAGAAGACGCGGCCGCGTCATGCCGCGCCGGCGGGCGAGCGGAGGCCGGTCGTGCGCGAGCCGAAGCCGGACCACGAGCGTGGCCGGCGCCAGGAGCGGCGCGGCGTCGTCGTCTCGAGCGCGATGGACAAGACGATCGTCGTCAAGGTCGACCTGATCACCTCGCACCAGAGGTACAAGAAGGTCATCCGGCGGAGCGTCAAGTTCCACGCCCACGACGAGCAGAACGCCGCGAAGGTCGGCGACATCGTCCGCATCGTCGAGACGCGGCCGATCTCCGCGACGAAGCGCTGGCGCCTTGCGGAAGTCCTGGAGGAAGCCAAGTGATCCAGCAGGAGTCCCGTCTGCGCGTCGCCGACAACACCGGCGCCCGCGAGTTGCTCTGCATCCGGGTCGTCGGCGGCCATCACCGGCGCTACGCGCGCGTCGGCGACATCATCGTCGGCACCGTCAAGACGGCCACCCCACAGGGCGCCGTCAAGAAGGGCGAGGTCGTGCGTGCGGTCGTCGTGCGGACTCGGAAGCCGTTCGGTCGCGACGACGGCACGACGATCGCCTTCGACGAGAACGCGGCCGTGATCATCGACCAGCAGCGCAACCCGCGGGGCACGCGCATCTTCGGCCCCGTCGCGCGTGAGTTGCGCGAGAAGAACTTCATGAAGATCGTCTCGCTCGCTCCGGAGGTGTTGTGACGTGGCCCAGACGATGAAGATCAGGAAGGGCGACGTCGTGCACGTCCTCCGCGGCAAGGACGCCGGCAAGGAGGGACGCGTGGTCGAGGCGCGCCCGCGCGAGGGGCGCGTCGTCGTCGAGAACATCAACGTCGTCAAGCGCCACCGCCGGCCGCGGCCGATCCAGAACACCACCGGAATGGGCGGGCCTTCGATGGTCCCCGGCGGCATCATCGAGCTGCCGGCCGCCATGCCGGTCTCGAACGTGATGCTCGTCTGTCCGACGTGCGGGAAGCCGACCCGCGTCGCCACGGTCGAGAAGACGATCAAGGACAGGAAGGTGCGCATCCGCGTCTGTAAGCGCGAAGGCTGTGGCCAGGAGATCGACACGTGATGGCGACCGCGACCGACACGTACACCCCGCGCCTCAAGGAGCGCTACGAGCGCGAGATCCGGCCGCGCCTCAAGGGGGAGCTCGGCGTCGACTCGATCATGCAGGTACCGCAGATCGAGAAGATCACGCTCAACATGGGGGTCGGCGAGGCGAAGACCGACTCGAAGGCCCTCGACTCGGCCATCGAGGAGCTGACGACCATCGCCGGGCAGCGTGCCCAGGTGCGGCGCGCCCGCAAGTCGATCGCGCAGTTCAAGGTGCGCGAGGGGATGCCGGTCGGCGCCCGCGTGACGCTCCGCGGTGCGCGGATGTACGACTTCCTCGACCGGCTCGTCTCGATCGCGCTCCCGCGGATCCGCGACTTCCGGGGCCTCAGCCCGCGCTCGTTGGACGGTCGCGGCAACTTCTCGCTCGGCATCCGCGAGCAGCTCATCTTCCCCGAGATCAACTACGACGACATCCAGCAGGTTCGCGGCCTCGACGTGACGATCACGACGAGTGCCGAGACCGACGAGCACGCCCTCGCGCTGCTGCGGGCCTTCGGCCTGCCCTTCGGCGGCGACGGCGAAGGGAGGCAGTAATGGCGAAGACGTCGCTCGTCGTCAAGCAGCGGCGACCGCAGAAGTTCAAGGTGCGCAACTACTCGCGGTGCAACCGGTGCGGCCGGCCGCGTGCCGTGTTCCGCAAGTTCGGCCTCTGCCGCATCTGTCTGCGCGAGCTCGCGCACCAGGGCGGGATTCCCGGCATGACGAAGTCGAGCTGGTAGGAGACGACTGTGCTGACCGATCCGATCGCAGACATGCTCACCCGCATCCGCAACGCCAACAAGGCGCTGCACGAGCACGTGACGATGCCGAACTCGCGGATGAAGGTCGAGATCGCCCGCCTCCTCAAGGAGGAGGGGTACATCCGCGACTATCACGTGGAGAAGGGCGAGTCCTTCGATACCCTGGTCGTCGATCTCAAGTTCGGCCGCAACCGCGAGCGGGTGATCTCGGGCCTGAAGCGGGTTTCGAAGCCGGGACGGCGGGTCTATGCACGGAAGGACCGCCTTCCGCGCGTGCTGGGCGGAATGGGCGTCGCGATCCTCTCCACGTCCTCCGGTCTCGTCACGGGCCGGACCGCCCAGGAGCGCGGCATCGGCGGCGAGGTAGTGGCCTTCATCTGGTAACGCATGAGCAGAATCGGTAACGCACCCATCCAGATCCCCGACGGTGTCACCGTCACGATCGAGCCTGCGCGGGTCGCGGTCGTGGGACCGCTCGGCAGCCTCCAGCAGCAGGTGCCGATCCGGATGCGGATCGAGCAGCGCGACGGCGAGGTCGTCGTCACGCGTCCGACCGAGCGCGGCGAGGATCGCTCGCTGCACGGGCTGACGCGGACGCTCGTCGCGAACATGGTCGAGGGAGTGACGAAGGGCTTCGAGAAGCGGCTCGAGATCCAGGGCGTGGGGTATCGCGCCGCGCTGCGCGGCACCGACCTCGAGCTCAACGTCGGTTACTCGCATCTGGTCACCGTGAAGCCGCGCACCGGCATCACCTTCGAGGTGCCGGCCCCGACCGAGATCGTCGTCAAGGGAACCGACAAGCAGGCCGTCGGCCAGACGGCCGCCGAGATCCGCAAGGTGCGCCCGCCCGAGCCGTACAAGGGGAAGGGAATCCGCTACTCGGGCGAGTACGTCCGCCGCAAGGTAGGGAAGCGTGCTTAGCCAGGAGCCTCAGGATGCCTAGCCTCACGGTGAGACAGGCGCGCGAGCGGCGCCACCGCCGCGTTCGCGCCAAGGTGCGCGGCACGGCAGAGCGGCCGCGTCTCGTCGTCTTCCGCTCCAACCGCGGCATCGAGGCGCAGCTCGTCGACGACGACACGGGCCGCACGCTTGCGGCGGCGTCGCACCTCGGGCTCGCGAAGTCGTTCAAGGGCGACAAGACCGCCCAGGCCGCGGCTGTCGGGAAGGCTCTCGCCTCGGCCGCGAAGAAGGCCGGCCTCGAGGGGTGCGTCTTCGACCGGGGCGGCTACCTCTACCACGGACGCGTGAAGGCGCTCGCAGACGGCGCCCGCGAGGGAGGACTGAGCTTCTGATGGGAGCGATCGACTACAACGAGACGCGCGAGTTGAAGGAGCGCGTCGTCGAGATCAACCGCGTCGCGAAGGTCGTCAAGGGCGGCCGGCGTTTCTCCTTCACCGCGCTCGTCGTGGTCGGCGACGAGGTCGACCGCGTCGGCGTCGGCTACGGCAAGGCGCGGGAGGTTCCGCTCGCGATCACGAAGGCCGTCGAGGACGCGAAGAAGAATCTCTTCACGATTCCCAAGCACGGCTCGACGATCACGCACGAGGTGCTCGGCAGGTTCGACGCGGCCAGGGTGCTGCTGCGCCCCGCCTCCGAAGGGACGGGCGTCATCGCCGGCGGCGGCGTGCGCGCGGTGCTCGAGCTCGGCGGCGTCCGCGACGTCCTCGCGAAGAGTCTCGGCACGACGAACCCGATCAACATGGCCAAGGCCGCGGTCGCCGCGCTCCAGGATCTGCGGCGTCCGGAGGACGTCGCGAGGATCCGCGGCAAGCAGATCAGTGAGGTGCTCCCGCTTCCAGCCGCTCCGAAGGAGCCCGCCGAGACGGAGGCGCCCGTCGAGGAAGCCGCGGTCGCGACCGCTGTCGAGGAAGAGCCGGCCGTGGCCGCAGAGACCGCGGTCGAAGAGGTTCCCGCCGAGGAAGCTCCCGCCGAGGAAGCTCCGGCCGAGGAGGCTCCCGCCGAGGAGGCTCCCGCCGAGGAGCCGGTCGCCGAGCCGGAGCCCGAGGCGGCCGTGGAGGCTCCGGCCGAACCCGACGCGCCTGCAGCCGAGGAGCAGGCACCGGCCGAGGAGAAGGCGTCCGAGAAGAAGCCCAGGCGCCGCACGCTGCGCCGCAAGAAGGACGATTCGTAGTGCGCTCCGCGGCCCCACCCTCCGGCGCCCGGCCCGCGATCACGCGGCGCGCTGCGGCGTCCTCGGTTGCGCCCGTAGCTTCGGCTACGAGCGCTCCCTGCGTCCTTGCATCGCTTGGTGCTCAAAGCCCGGGCATCCGGCAATGGAACCGTGGAGCGCACTGATGACCAAGCTCCGGATCACCCAGGTGCGCTCCCAGATCGGGCAGACGCCGAGACATCGCGGTACCCTGCGTGCCCTCGGGCTCGGCCGGATCGGCCGCAGCGCCGAGCACGAGGAGTCGCCGACGCTCGCCGGGATGCTCCGCAAGGTCCGCCACCTCGTGAAGGTCGAGGATCTCTAGAGCAATGGCAGAGAAGCAGCTGACTCTTTCCAACCTCTCTCCCGCCCAGCCGCGCGAGGACCGCAAGCGCGTCGGCCGGGGCCTCGGCTCGGGCAAGGGCCGCTACTCCGGTCGCGGCATCAAGGGCCAGAAGTCGCGCTCGGGCTCGCACAAGATGCGCCCGGGCTTCGAGGGAGGGCAGACGAACATCTACATGCGGCTCGGCAAGCTGCGCGGCGCGACGTCGAAGGACGCGATGCCGATCGGCCCGTTCCGGACGTCCACGCAGCCGGTCAACCTCCGTGACCTCGACCGCTTCGCGGCCGGTGACGAGGTGACGCCCGAGACGCTCGTCTCCAAGCGCGTGATCAAGAACACGCGCACCGACGTGAAGCTGCTCGGCGTCGGCGAGGTGACGAAGAAGCTCACCGTCCGCGTCCACGCCATCTCCGCCTCGGCCCGCGAGAAGATCGAGGCGGCCGGTGGCACGGTCGAGCTCCTGCGCGAGCCGAAGGAGCACCGCAAGCGGCACCGCAAGGCGAAGTCGGCGGCCGTCGAGGAGCCCGAGACCACGGAGGCCGAGGAAGCGCCCGAAGCAGCGGACGACGCCGCGCCCGCGGAGGACGCCGCGGAGGGAGAAGAGGGCTAGCCGTGTTCGCCTGGATCGCCAACGTCTGGCGCGTCCCCGAGTTGCGCCGGCGCCTCCTCTTCACGGCGGCGGTGCTCGCCGTCTACCGCTTCGGCTCCTGGATTCCCGCGCCGGGCGTCAACCAGCAGTCGCTCCAGCAGTACTTCAGCGGCGGGGCCGGCAACGGCGTGCTCGGCCTGCTCAACCTCTTCTCGGGGTCGGCCCTCTCGCGCTTCTCCCTCTTCGCGCTCGGGATCATGCCGTACGTCACAGCCTCGATCATCCTCCAGCTCATGACGGTCGTCGTGCCGTCGCTCGAGCAGCTGCAGAAGGAGGGAGAGGCCGGCTACGCCAAGATCACGCAGTACACGCGCTATCTCACCGTCGCGCTCTCCGCAGCCCAGGCGACCGGCTACGCCTTCCTCTTCAAGCAGGGCGGCGCGCTGCCGAACGTGAACGCCGGCAGGCTGATCATCATCATCCTCACCCTCACGGCGGGCACGACACTGCTGATGTGGATGGGCGAGCAGATCACCAAGCGCGGCATCGGCAACGGCATCTCGCTCCTGATCTTCGCCTCGATCCTCGCCTACGCCCCGACGGGCATCAGCGGCTGGATCAACGCCAATACGAGTGCCCGGCTGTTCTTCCCGCTCGTCGCGCTCGGGATCGTCGTCGCGGTCGTCTTCGTCATGGAGGGCCAGCGGCGCATCCCCGTGCAGTACGCGCGGCGTCAGCTCGGCAACAGGCAGACGGCGGGCGGCTCGACCTACATGCCGCTCAGCGTGAACATGGCGGGCGTGATCCCGGTCATCTTCGCCGCCGCCATCCTCGCCCTGCCGCAGACGATCGGCAGCTTCCGGCCGTCCTGGAACAACTGGCTCCAGCTCAACTTCGGCTACGCGAGCTGGAAGTACCTGCTCGTCGAGGCGATCCTGATCATCGTCTTCACGTACTTCTACACGTCGGTCCAGTTCAACCCCGTCGACCAGGCGGACAACCTGCGCAAGAACAACGGCTACATCCCCGGGATCCGGCCCGGCCCGCCGACCGCGGCCTACCTCGACCGCGTCCTGCAGCGGCTGACGCTCCCCGGCGCGCTCTTCCTCGCGGCCGTTGCCGTGGCACCGTCGATCTTCATCTCCTACTTCAACTTCCCGCAGTCGACCTACCGCGCGCTCGGCGGCACCTCCGTGCTCATCGTGGTCGGCGTGGCGCTGCAGACGATGCGACAGATGGAGTCGCAGATGGTCATGCGCCACTACGAAGGATTCTTGCGCTGAACATTCTCGTCCTCGGACCGCAGGGCTCGGGGAAAGGCACGCAGGCCGCCCGGATCAAAGCGACGTACGGGATTCCGCACATCGCCACCGGGGACATGATCCGCGAGATGAAGGAGCTGCAGACCGACCTCGGCCGCGAGCTGAAGGAGGTCTACGACCGCGGTGACCTCGTCTCCGACGAGCTCATGATCCGCCTCATCCGCGACCGGCTCTCGCGCGGCGACACGGTCGGCGGCTTCGTCCTCGACGGCTTCCCGCGCACGCTGCCGCAGGCCGAGGCGCTCGACGCGCTGCTGCGCGAGCTCGACCGGAACCTCGACGTCGTCTTCGACTTCCAGGTGCCGGAGCGCGAGGTGCTCCTGCAGCGGATGCTCGGGCGCGCAGCGGAGGAGGGCCGCTCGGACGACAACCCGGAGGCGATCGAGCGCCGGCTCGAGCTCTACGAGCGCGAGACCGCGCCGCTCGTCGACTACTACCGCTCGAGGCGGGCGAACGTGGTCGGCATCCACGCGGACCGCAGCGTGGACGAGGTCTTCCACGAGATCGAGCTGTCGCTCGAGGAGGTTCAGCGGCACCGGAAGGACGGGGCCTAGCATCTTGATCGTCCGTAAGTCGGCGGCGGAGATCGAGGGCATGGCACGTGCGGGCGAGCTCGTCGCCGAGACGCTCGCGCTCGTGGCCGAGAGCCTCGAGCCCGGGGTGGAGATGCTCGAGCTCGACCGGATTGCGGACGAGCACATCTCCTCGCAGGGCGGCCACCCGACGTCGAAGGGCTACAAGGGGTTCCCGGCCGCGCTCTGCCTCTCTCCGAACTCGATGGTCGTGCACGGGATCCCGGGCCGGTACCGGGCGCGGGAGGGCGACGTGATCTCCGTCGACCTCGGTGTCACGCTCGAGGGTCTCGTCGCGGACAGCGCCGTCACGCTCCCGGTCGGCGAGATCTCGCCCGAGGCGCAGCGGCTGCTCGACGTCTGCCGGGAGGCGCTCGGCGCGGGCATCGAGCAGGCGCACGTCGGCAAGCGGCTCTCCGACATCTCGCACGCGATCCAGGTGATCGTCGAGGACGCCGGCTTCTCGGTCGTCCGCAGCCTCGTCGGTCACGGTGTCGGGCGCTCCTATCACGAGGACCCCCAGATCCCCAACTACGGCCCTCCCGGACGTGGCCCGCTCCTGCAGGAGGGCATGACCCTTGCGATCGAGCCGATGATCACGGCCGGCGAGCCGGACGTCTACGTCCACGCCGACGAGTGGTCGATCTCCTCCGTCGACGAGTCGCTTGCCGCCCACTTCGAGCACACGGTCGCCGTGACGGCGGAGGGTCCACGGGTGCTGACGACCGCCGGAGCCGCTCTGCTACGATGATCGCCTTCGCGCGCGGCGGCGCCGCGCGCGCGTCCACGTCTGAAGCCTCTCTAGCTGACTGAAGGGAATTTGCCGACCAAGGAAGAGAAGATCGAGGTCGAAGGCGAGGTCGTCGAAGCGCTCCCGAGCACGATGTTCCGGGTGCAGCTCGACGGGGGTCACTCCGTGCTCGCGACCATCTCCGGAAAGATGCGGAAGCACTACATCCGCATCCTCCCCGGTGACAAGGTCAAGGTCGAGCTCAGCCCCTACGACCTCACTCGCGGCCGGATCACCTACCGGCACCGGTAACTCACGATGAAGGTCCGTCCGTCCGTTAAGCCCATGTGCGAGCGCTGCCGCGTGATCAAGCGGCATGGCACGACCATGGTCATCTGCAGCAATCCCCGTCACAAGCAAAGGCAGGGCTGAGTCATCGCACGCATCGCCGGAGTCAACCTTCCGAACCAGAAGCGCCTCGAGATCGGGCTGACCTACATCTACGGGATCGGCCAGCCGACGGCCCGGAAGATCGCGGCCGAGCTCGGTCTCAGCCCGGACACGAAGATCCGCGACCTCACCGACGAGGAGGTCACGAAGCTCCGCAACTACATCGACTCGGATCTCGAGGTCGAGGGAGATCTGCGGCGCGACCGGCAGCAGGCGATCAAGCGCCTCTCCGAGATCGGCGCCTACCGCGGCATCCGGCACCGGCGCGGCCTGCCGGTGAACGGGCAGCGCACGAAGACGAATGCCCGCACCCGCAAGGGCCCGAAGAAGACCGTCGGCCGCGGCAAGAAGGCGAAGTGATGTTGGCAGCCGCCACCTTCGCCCCGCGCACTCTGCGGGACGCTGCAAGCCCGCGCCTCGCAACGTCCTCAGTCGCGCCCGTAGCCTCGGGCTACGACCGCTCCCTGCGTCCCTGCGACACTTGGTTTTCGCGGCCGCAGAGCACGCGTCTCGAAGGCGGCGACTGCTAGTGCCGGGCGCTCGCAGACCGGCGACCCGGGGTCGCACACGCCGCCGCGTCCGGAAGAACATCGCGATCGGCCAGGCGCACATCAAGACGAGCTTCAACAACACGATCGTCGCGCTGACCGACCGCGAGGGGAACGTCATCGCCTGGGAGTCGGCCGGCTCGGCCGGCTTCAAGGGCTCCCGCAAGTCGACGCCGTTCGCCGCCCAGGTCACGGCCGACGCCGCCGCGCGCAAGGGGATGGAGCACGGCCTGCAAAAGGTCGAGGTCTTCGTCAAGGGGCCGGGCTCCGGCCGCGAGACCGCGATCCGCTCGCTCCAGGCCGCGGGGCTCGAGATCCTGTTCGTGAAGGACGTGACGCCGCAGGCGCACAACGGCGTCCGGCCGAGGAAGCGGAGGCGCGTCTAGTGGCCAGGGATCTGGGGCCGAAGTGCCGGATCTGTCGGCGCGAGGGGATGAAGCTCTTCCTCAAGGGCGAGCGCTGCCTGACGGAGAAGTGCGCGCTCGAGCGCCGCTCGTATCCGCCGGGCGAGCACGGCCGCGGGCGCATCAAGCAGAGCGAGTACCTCCTGCAGCTGCGTGAGAAGCAGAAGGCGCGGCGGTACTACGGCCTGCTCGAGAAGCAGTTCCGCACGTACTACGAGAAGGCGTCCAAGCGCTCCGGCATCACCGGCGAGGAGCTCCTGCGGATACTCGAGACCCGGCTCGACAACGTCGTCTACCGGCTCGGCTTCGCCGCCTCCCGTGCCCAGGCGCGCCAGCTCGTCCGTCACGGCCACTTCCACGTCAACGGCCGCCGCGTCAACATCCCGAGCTACCAGGTGCGGCCGAACGATGTGGTCACCGTCCCGCAGAACTCGTCGGCGCAGCAGGTGATCCGCGACGCGACCGATCTCGTCTCGACGGTCGCTCCCTGGCTCCAGGCCGACCACGACGGGCTCACGGGGAAGGTGCTGAAGCAACCCGAGCGCGGCGAGATCGACACGCCCGTGCAGGAGCAGCTGATCGTCGAGCTCTACTCGAAGTAACGCCCACGGCTTTTTCCAGAGACAAGAGAGAAGAGGGTTTTTCTTGGCGACACGAGAGATGAACTTCCAGATTCCGAAGATCGTCCACGAGGACGTGGACGACCACCGCGGCGTCTTCGCGATCGAGCCGCTCGACCGCGGCTTCGGCCACACGTTCGGCAACTCGCTCCGGCGCGTGCTGCTCTCCTCGCTCGAGGGCGCGGCCGTGACCTCGGTCAAGGTCGAGGGCACCGCGCACGAGTTCACGACCCTGCCGGGCGTCCGCGAGGACGTGACCGACATCATCCTCAATCTCAAGAACCTCGTCGCGCGGCTGCACGGCGAGTCGCCCGAGATCGAGGTGCACATCGCGAAGAAGGGGCCTGGGACGGTCACCGCGGCCGACATCGAGGCTCCCGCCGACCTCGAGATCCTCAACCCGGAGCTCGAGATCGCGAACCTGTCGGAGAAGGGCCGGCTCGAGGTGACTCTGACGATCGGCCGCGGGCGCGGCTACTCCCCGGCGGAGCTCAACCGGGGGCAGCAGCACACGATCGGCGTCATCCCGATGGACTCGATCTTCTCGCCCGTGCGCCGCGTCGCCTACCAGGTCGAGGCTGCGCGCGTCGGGCAGCGGACGGACTACGACAAGCTCACGCTGGACATCACGACCGACGGCTCCGTCGACCCGAAGGACGCGCTCGCGGAGGCGGCGGAGATCCTCATCCGGCAGCTGGCGATCTTCACCGATCTCGACAGGATCGAGGGCTTCGGCGAGGCTGCGCCCGTCGACGGCGGCGTGACGCCCGAGGCGGCGCTCGCGCACGGCATGGAGAACTTCCCGATCGAGGAGCTCGAGCTCGGCGTCCGCTCGTACAACTGCCTCAAGCGGGTCGGCATCGAGACGATCGGCGACCTCGTGATGAAGACGGAGCAGGAGCTCGCCGCGATCCCGAACTTCGGCAAGAAGTCGATCGAAGAGGTGCGCGAGACGCTTCTGCAGCACGGTCTCCACCTCCGCGGCGAGAACGGCTCCGGCGGCTTCGAGTAGAGCGGAGAGAGGAAACGTGCGTCACGCTCGGACAGGGAAGAAGCTCGGTCGCGACTCGGCGCACCGCAAGGCGCTCTACTCGAACCTCACGTGCTCGCTCATCGAGCACGGCCGGATCCGCACGACCGAGGCGAAGGCGAAGGCGGTCAAGCCGTTCGCCGAGCAGATGATCACGCTCGGTCGGCGCGGCGACCTCCACGCGCGCCGGCAGGCGCTCGCCAAGCTGCGGTCGCAGGAGGTCGTGCACAAGCTGTTCGCGGACGTCGGTCCCCGCATGGCCGACCGCCCCGGCGGCTACTCCCGCATCGTGAAGCTCGGGCACCGTGCCGGCGACGCCGCCGAGATGGTCTACCTCGAGCTCGTCGACTTCGAGCCCTGACGGGCTCGAAGTCGTCGAAACGGGACTCGGCAGCCCCGGAGAGTGTGGCCTGTGCCTCCCGGGCTGCTCCGTGCTGACAGCTCGCTTGGGTCTCGCGTGCGGGACGGCTTCTTCGTGGCGCGGCCGGTCGTGCTCGCGGCGGCGCAGGAGCGGCGGCGCGCCGCGTCGGGCGTGCGCGGAAGTCCGCCTGCCGCTGGCCCTGCGCTCCGGCCGGACTTCGCTCGGATCAGCCGCCGGGGCTGCCGAGGAGCGAGCCGAGACCGGCACTGATCCCGGCGATGATCATCCCGGCGAAGGTCACGATCCCGAGCGCGCGGACGAACGTGTCCGCGAAGAACTTCCAGCGGAGGAAGGCGAGCGTCAGGAGCTCGAACCCGACGACTGCGACGGCGAAGAAGAGTGCGACCTCGTAGCGGGGGATGAGGAACGGGAGCGAGTGGAGAATGCCGCCCACGAACGTGCCGCCGCCCGTGATGAGTCCCCGCGACCACGGCGTGCCGCGGCCCGTCAGCTCGCCGGTGTCCGAGAGGGCCTCGGAGAACCCCATGCTGATCGCGGCGCCGAGCGAGGTCGCGAGGCCGGCGATGAACGCGTAGCGCGTGTCGTGCGAGGCGAGCACTACTGCGAAGATCGGCGCAAGCGTCGAGAGCGAGCCGTCGATCAGCCCGACCATCGCCGGCTGGACGCGCTGAAGGAGGAAGGCATGATCGTGCGACATCGCGGTGCTTAGAGTATATCAGTGGTGCTGCAAGCTAATAGAGCATAAGGAAGCGCTGACAAGAGGGGTAAGGAAAGCCTGACGTGCACCTCATGCTGACGCTCGAGTACGACGGCACGCCGTTCCACGGTTGGGCCGCGCAGCCGGGACTACCGACGGTCGAGGCCGCCTTGCGGGCTGCGCTCGGCGAGACGTTCTCCGCGGTCGAGAACCTCGCGGTGGCCGGCCGCACCGACACCGGCGTGCATGCGCTCGGCCAGGTCGTCTCGGTCGACGTCCAGGGCGGCCCCTCGCCGGAGCGAGCCGCCGCGGCGCTCAACCCGCGCCTTCCGGGCGAGATCAGCGTGGTCTCCTCGCGCGAAGCGCCGGCCGGCTTCCATGCCCGCCATTCGGCCAGGTCGCGCACCTACCGGTACCGGCTCTTCACGCGCGCGACGCCTTCTCCCTTCGAGGGGCGCCGGAGCTGGTGGCTGCCGCGCCCGCTCGACGAGGACGCGCTCGCCGCCGCCGCGGCGGCGATTCCCGGCGAGCACGACTTCCGTGCCTTCACGCCGACGCAGACCCAGCACGAGGTCTTCGTCCGCGACGTCGAGCGGGCGGAGTGGCTCCGCCGCGGCGATCACCTCGACTTCGAGATCAGCGCGAACAGCTTCCTCCGGCACATGGTGCGAAGCCTCGTCGGCACGATGGTCGAGGCGCCCGCGTCCGTCCCCGATTTGCTCGACGGGAGCGCCCGCTCGGAGGCGGGCGCGACGGCCCCGCCCTGCGGCCTGTACCTCGTGGCCGTGTCCTACTGAGTAACAGACTGTTACTAGAGGCTTGATGTGAAACAGCCCGCGGCGCCGGATGCCGTCCCAGGCGCGGCGCGGGGCCGTCTCGTCGGCCTTGCACAGGCCACCGGCCTGCGCTGCGACCGCCGAGCCTCCCTCGCTTGGCCTGGAACGGCCCCTGCGGGCGTCTATTTCACATCAAGCCTCTAGGTGCCCCGGAGACCCGCTCGGCTCCATCGCCGGCGGCGGCAATCGGGTAAACGGCGGCAAGTAACAGACTGTTACAAGCGAAGTCGGAAGGTGGCGATCTCGCCTGCCGCGAGCTCGAGCCCGCCGGCGGCGTCCTCCTCCTCGTCGAGCCGGATCCGGCGGGCGGGGAGGCTCAGCGTCAGGGTCTCGGGCCGGTCATTCGGGTTGAAGACGCGGAGCACGAGGCCGCCGCCGTCCTCCGCTCCCTTGAGGCAGGAGAAGACGACGTCGCCGCCGAGCAGAAGAGGGGGCTCGAAGGCGTCGCCGCGGAGAAAGTCGGTGCGGTAGTCCTGGCCGGCCCGGACGAGCGCTGAGTTCGAGAGCCGCTCGCCGTCGAGGCGAATCGCATACTCGAAGACGTGTCGGCCGCGGCACTGGCCGTCGGGCGTCCGGATGTCGGGCCCGGCGGAGACCGGCCTCGTCGGCAGGCCCGCCGGCCGCGAGATCAGGCCGACGCAGCGGAGCAGCGTCAGCCGCAGCCCCTCGTGCGAGGCTTCGTACTCGGGGAGCCCCTTCGTCAGCAGGACGAGCGGGCCGAGAGCGACCGCGCCGAGGGTGTGCGCGGTCGGCACCGGCGGCTCCACCCACTCGGCACGCGCCGGCGGCGGTGCGAGCGGACGGCGCACGATCGCGAACTGGCTCTCCGCGCGCACCTCGTCGGCGTCGGCGCCGGAGCGGACGAGGACGCGCAGCCGATGGTCCTCCGCCTCGTTCTCGACGACGCTCGTGAGCTCGACCCGGTCGAGACCGGGAGCCGCGCGCAGCGTCGTCTCGATCCGGATTCCCGGCAGCTCGTGCTCGAGCACGAGCCCACCTTCCACGGGCCGACTTCCCACGAGCTCGGCGGTCGAGACCTCGCCGCCCGCACAGAACGTGTAGAGGTCGCCGACGTCAGGCTCGTCCTCGAAGGCGATCCTGCCGGCGATCTCCTCCAGGTCGATCGGGGTCTCGCGGGCGACGAGCGGCTCCGGCCGGCCTCCGCCGAAGCCGTCGAGCTCGAACAGCTGTCCGTCGACGACGCGACGGCGCCGATACGGGAGCGTGTTCACGAGCGCGCTGCCGACGCCGAGCGCGTTGCGCCCCAGCTGGTCGAGCGTCCGGTCGAGGTGCTCGTAGCGGACGAGCATGTCCCGGTGAACCTCGTCGCACGAGCAGCCGCAGATCGAGTCGTGCGGGTGGTTGCGGAGCAGGTTGCGCCACGCGAGCCGCAGGTCGGCCGCCGGGTACGGCTCGTCCTCGCGCAGCGTCCGCAGCGCGGCCGCGGTCTCGATCGACAGCAGCTGCCGCTCGGCGCGCTCGTTGGCCTGCTTGAGGTAGATCCGCGCGGAGTTGACGCCGCGGAGGACGTTCTGCAGCCGGCTGCCGACGAGCTCGCCCTCATACGTCCGCAGGCCGTCCGCGACCGGAGCGTACTCGTCGTAGCGTCCGATTCGGAACTCCGCGCCGAGCGTCTCGGCGAGCCCGTCGAGGAGCTCCGGCAGCTCCGGCTCGATCGGCAGGTGGTCGGAGCCGTTCGCGAGCAGGATCGTGTCCTGTCCTGCACCCTGCACGAGCTCGCCGAAGCGCTCGACGATCTCGCGCACCCGTTCCTCCGCGTCGTGGTACCAGCTCAGGCGCGCGAAGTTGTCGTAGTGCGGCAACATCTGGCAGGCGACGACCTCCGCCGGGCCTGCGCGCCAGCGGAAGAAGACGCCGACGTCTTCGAGCTCGTCACCGAGCCCACGCGAGAAGAGCAGGGTGCGGAGCCCGAAGCCGGCCAGGATCTGCGGCAGCTGCGCCGGGTGGCCGAAGCTGTCGGGAAGGTAGCCGGCACCGCTCGGCTCGATGCCGAAGCGGCGGCAGACGCGCCGGCCGAGTAGAAGGTTGCGGACGAGCGACTCGCCGCCGACGAGGATCTCGTCCGGGAGGACGTACGACGGGCCCGCCTCGAGGCGGGCTGCGGCCAGCATCGCGCGCAGCCGCCCCTCGTTCTCCGGCCGCACGTCGACGTAGTCCTCGAGCAGAATCGCCTGCCCGTCGAGCGTGAACGACCTGAACGACGGGTCGCGCTCGAGCGTGTCGAGTACCCCGTCGACCGTTGCGCCGAGCCGCAGCCGGAAGAGCTCGAACGGCAGGTACCACTCGCGGTCCCAGTGCGTGTGCGGGACGACGAGAAAGCGGAAGTCGGAGGGCGGCGCCACGGAGGAAATCGTATTTACCCACGGATACGATCGAGGCGTGCGTTTTCCGATCGTCCTCTTCGACCTCGACGGCACGGTCGTCGACTCCGGCGCGATCATCCTCGCCTCGATGCGGCACGCGACGCGCGAGGTGCTCGGCCGCGACTACTCCGACGAGGAGTTGCTGCAGACGGTCGGCGGGCCTGGGCTCGAGGCGCAGATGCGCGCGCTCGCCCCCGAGCACGCCGAGCGGCTCGTCACCGTCTACCGAGCCCACAACGAGCCACTCCACGACGAGCTCGAGGCGTGTGCCGGAATGGAGGACGCGCTCGTGCGGCTGCACGAGGACGGGACCCGGCTCGGCGTCGTCACCGCGAAGCGCCGTGAGACGGTGGAGCTCGCCTTCGCACGGGTGCCGCTCGGCCACCTCTTCGAGACGGTCGTGGGCGGAGACGAGACGGACAGGCACAAGCCGGACCCCGCGCCTCTCCTGCTGGCGGCTGAGCGGATGGGCGCAAACCCGCGTGAGACCGCGTACGTCGGAGACTCGCCGTTCGACGTTCGGGCGGCGAAGGCCGCCGGAATGTACGCGGTCGCCGTCACCTGGGGCCGGATCCACGATCGCGCACGGCTCGAGGCGGAGGAGCCGGATGCGATCGTCGACAGTGCCGAGGAGCTGCTTGCCGTCCTCTGACCCGGCGCCTCGCGCCGCCGAGCTGCGTGACGTCCTCACCCGCGCCCTCGTCGCCTACCACGTCGACGACGCGCCCATCATGGAGGACGCGGAATACGATGCGCTCTTCGACGAGCTTCTCGCGCTCGAGGCGGGGCATCCGGAGCTCGTGACGCCGGACTCGCCCACGCGCCGCGTCGGTGCGCCGCCTTCTGAGCGCTTCCAGAAGGTGCGGCACCTGACGCCGATGGGCTCGCTCGACAAGGTGACGACCGACGAGGCAGTGCGGAAGTGGGCGGACGACGTGCGCAGGCGGCTCGGCAGCGAGGAGCCCGTCGCCTACGTCCTCGAGCCGAAGATCGACGGCCTCGCGATCAACCTGACCTACTCGAACGGCCTCCTCGAGCGCGGGGCGACTCGGGGAGACGGGCTCGAGGGTGAGGACGTCACCGTCAACCTCCGGACCATCCACGCCATCCCGCTCGCCACGACTGGGGGAGACGTGACCGGGGCGGTGGAGGTCCGAGGCGAGGTGTACATGCCGCGCTCCGGCTTCGACGCCCTCAACGAGCGGCTCGTCGCCGAAGGGAAGAAGCCGACCCCGAATCCTCGCAACGCTGCAGCCGGCTCCCTGCGGCAGAAGGACTCTTCCATCACGGCGCAGCGGCCGCTCTCGTTCTGGGCCTACGGCATCGGCGTCCACCACGCGGTCGAGCTCGCGGGCCACTGGGAGACGCTCCAGTGGCTGGAGGCGCACGGCTTCCCCGTCAACTCGTTCGCCGAGCGGGTGGAGACGGTGGAGGAGATCGTCGAGCGCGCGCTGGTCTGGGAGACGCGGCGGGCGGAGCTCGACTACGAGATCGACGGGATCGTGATCAAGGTCGACTCGTACGCGCAGCAGGAGCGGCTCGGGGCGCTGCACGGCCGGCCCCGCTGGGCGCGCGCCTTCAAGTGGGCGCCGCTGACGGCGGTGACGCGGCTGAAGGAGATCCGAGTCCGCGTGGGGAGGACGGGAGCGCTCAACCCGTGGGCGGTGCTCGAGCCCGTCGAGGTCGGAGGCGTCACGGTCTCGCGGGCGACGCTCCACAACGAGGAGGACATCAACCGCAAGGGCATCCGCGAGGGCGACGACGTGATCGTCCAGCGCGCCGGCGACGTGATCCCGCAGGTCGTGGGGCCGGCCGGCGGGCACCGGCGCGGGACGAAGGAGTTCCGGATGCCGGCGCACTGCCCTCTCTGCGGCACCGAGATCGTGAAGCCCGAGGGCGAGGCGATGCACCGCTGCCCGAACCGTGCCTGCCCCTCGCGCGGCCTCGAGACGCTCATCGCCTGGGTCGAGGGGCCGGCCGACATCGACGGAGTCGGCGAGCAGACGATCCGGATGCTCTGGGACAAGGGGCTCGTCCGCTCCCTGCCGGATCTCTACCGGCTCCGGAAGGAGCAGCTGCTCGAGCTCGACGGCTTCGCCGAGATCTCGGCCACGCATGCGATCGAGCAGATCGAGGCGTCGCGGACGGACGTGCCGTTCTCCCGCGTCTTGCTGGGGCTCAACATCTCCGGCATCGGCTGGGTGCTCGCCCAGAGCCTCGCGCGCCACTTCGGCAGCGTCGACGCGCTCATGGCCGCCGCGCCGGAGGAGATCGCCGAGGTCGAGGGCTTCGGCAGCGACCGTGCGGAGACGGTCGCGGAGTGGTTCGCGGACGAGGAGAACCGTGGGCTCGTCGAGGAGCTGCGCTCGCTCGGCCTGCGCTTCGAGGCAGGGGAGGAGGAGCGGCCGGCCGAGGGGCCGCTGACCGGCCGGACGTACGTCGTCACCGGGACGCTCGAGCACTTCTCGCGCGACGAGGCGAGGGCGCGGCTCGAGGCGCTCGGCGCGAAGGTGACCGACTCCGTGTCGGCGAAGACGACCGGCCTCGTCGTCGGCGAGGAGCCCGGCGCGTCCAAGCTGGCGAAGGCAGAGCAGGTGGGCGTGCCGCAGCTCAGCGAGTCCGAGTTGCTCGCGCTCCTCGAATAGCTCGCGAAGCCTGCGGCTTACGCCGCCGCCGAAGCTGTCGCGGGAGGACACGCCGCCTGTAGGCGGCCTGCCCCCACGCGACATCGGGCGCAGCGCTCGACCCCACCCAGCCCAGGCAAGCCCTGACAGCACGGAGCCGGCCGGAGACCGCGCTCTCCGGCCGCCGCAGTTCCTCTATCCCCCGGGCGAAGAGCGCAGCTCTTCGCCCGGCGCGCTAGCGCCGTGCGGCGCGCGCAAGCACCTGGGAGAACCGGTCCTGCGTTCGTTCGGCGTTCGCCGTCCGGACCGGGTTGCCGTTCTCGACGACGGAGAAGACGTAGCGGTCACCGACGAAGCCAGACAGCGCAGAGGAGTTGTCCGTCGTCCCCGTCTTCGCGCGGACGAGGCCGTGCGCGGGGCCCTTGCGCATCCGGTGCGCCAGCGTCCCCGACCGGCCGGCGACGGGCAGGGCGGCGACGATGTACGGCCGCAGGTCGGGGTCGAGCCACATGCTGCGCAGAAGCGTCGCGAGGGCGCGCGGGGTCCAGCGGTCGAGGAGGGACAGGCCGGATCCGTCCACGATCCGGACACCGTCGAGCGGCACGCCGCCGGCGGCAAGCAGCTGCCTGGCGACGCCGATCCCGGCAGGCGCCGATCCTCCGGCTGCGTGCACGGCTCCGACCTCCTTCAGCAGCATCTCGGCGTAGAAGTTGTCGCTGTAGAGGTCCATGTGGCGGATGAGGGCGCCGAGCGGCGGGGACTCGACATAGGCGATCGGCACGGCAGCGGCGGCCGCCGAGCCGAGCACCGCGCGCTTCGACACCTTCACGCCGACCCGGAACAGGTCGCGCCGGAAGAGCCGCGTCGCGGCGAGCGCCGGGTACGCGGTCTCGTCCGAGCCGGTCCAGCCGCGGTCGACGATCAGCGCCGAGAGGGCGGGCGACTCGGTGAGGAAGAACGACGGCTTCCAGCCGAGACCGCTCCGGCGATCGTCGAACCAGCTCTGGTCGCCGACGATCCGGCCGGCGACGCGCGTGATCCCGCCCGCGGCGACCTGCCGCGCCAGCGACATCAACTTCGCCGACGACAGCGACGGGTCGCCGTACCCCTTGAGCACGAGGTCGCCTCGCCACGTCTTCCCGCTCAGGGTGCCGTCGCCGAGCACGTCCGTCTCGATCCGGAAGCTCGGCCCGAGCGCGGTCAGCGCGGCATACGTCGTGGCGAGCTTCTCGTTCGAGGCGGGGAGGAGGGCGCGACCCGGATGCAGGCCGTAGACGACGCGTCCCGTCTGCAGGTCGAGGACGACGGCGCCCGTCTTGCCGGGGTCGACGTGCCTGGCCCGAAGGGCGTGCGCAAGCCGGCGCTGCAGGGAGGTCTGGGCCGCCGCCGGCGCCGCCTGGGCGAGCAGGAGCGAGGCGATCGCGGCGGCTGCTAGTACTGGACGGAACAGCACGAGGTTCCCATTCTTCAACCCGGATCGGAAACGTCAAGCAAAATGGGCCGGTCCGGCCGCGAAGATGGGTCCGGCGGCCCATTCCGGCCGGCGCCGAGCACTCCCATAATCGTATGGGTGCTGCTCGACGAGGAGATCTCGCGTCTCTTGAGGTTGCCCGCCGGCGGAGCGGGTGCGCCGAGCCTCGCCACCGTCGAGGAGACGCTCACAGACGGCTACGCCGAGGCGCTCGCGCTCGAGGCGGAGCGGTCGCGCATCGAGCGGCGGGTGGGCGAGCTCGCCCGAGCCGCCGGCGACGGCGCCAGCATGCGTGAGCTCGCGAGTCTCTCCGAGCGCCTCTCGAGCGCGGACGGCGAGCTCGCGAAACTGCGCGCGCTTCTCCGCTCCCTCCAGGAGCTAGCTCGTTCGCTTCGCTCGAGCTCGCGAAGCTGACGCTTCGCCCGAGGGGTCAAGGAACGAGGGCCGGGAGAGCGTGGTCTCCCGGCCCTCGTGCTGTCAGGGCTTGTCTGGGCGGCGTGGAGTCGAGCGCTGCGCCGGGGTCGCGTGGGGGGCAGGCCGCCTGTGGCGGCGTGCCCGCCCAGCGCCAATGTGGGTTCGAAGGCCCGCTCCACCCAGCACGGCGCCCAGGGCCGGAGCGTACGCGTGAGCGTACGCGCAGGCCGAACCGCGCTCGCGCCGGCCTCCGCCGCGCGCGAGCGCACCCAACAGGCAACCCATTCCCAGCGAGCGAAGAGCGCAGCTCTTCGCTCGCTGTCTAGACGATGCCGCTCCGGACGGCGTAGACCGCGGCCTGGATGCGGTTGTCGATCTGGAGCTTCATGAGGATGTTCGAGATGTGGTTCTTGACCGTCTTGGGGCTGATGTGGAGCTCCGCCGCGATCAGCGCGTTGTCCTTCCCGTTCGCGATCAGCTTCAGCACCTCGATCTCGCGCTGCGACAGCTCGGCGCGGATCAGCTCCTCGATCTCCGGCTGGGCACTCGTCGCGCGGATGCGCTGCAGGACCTTCGCCGCGATGTGGGGCGAGATGAGCGCCTCGCCCTGCGCGGCGGCGCGAATCCCGGCGATGAGGTAGTCGACCTTGGAATCCTTGAGCAGGTAGCCGCAGGCGCCTGCGAGAACGGCGTCGGTGACGTCGCTGTCCTCGTCGGAGATCGTGAGCACGACGACGCGCGTGAGCGGTGACACCTCGGCGATGTGGCGCGTCGCCTCGACGCCGCCCATGCCGGGCATGTTGAGATCCATGACGACGACTTCGGGCGTGAGGTTGCGAACCTGAGCGACCGCCTCGATCCCGGTGGCCGCCTCGCCGACGACCTCGAGGCCCTCCTCCTCGAGGAGGTTCCGCAGCCCGGTGCGGAAGAGGTCGTGGTCGTCGACGAGGAGCACGCGGAGCGACTCCGGCTGCCGGTCTGCGGTTCCCCCAAGCTCCGTCACTGCGACCCCCCTCAGACGTCGTCTAGTAGATCGTGATCGTCACCGTGCGGCGGCCCCACTGCATGCACTGGGCATAGGGCATCCAGAGGTCGATTCTCGCTCCCTTGACGGCGCTGCCGATGTCTGCCGCGACCGCATCGCCGTAGCCGGGCACGTGGATCTTCGTCCCGAGCGGGATCACGGTCGGGTCGACGGCGACGACGCCCCAGCCGACCGGCATGCCGGTGGCGGTATGGCCGGGCAGGTCGTAGCAGGTGGCGCTCACCACGAGCTTTCGGCCGCTTGTGGGCGGAGGAGGCGGATCGCCGCCCGTCAGACTCTGTGACTTCTGCTGCGCCGTCTTCGCCTTCTGGACGATGCCCTGGAGCTCGCTCCGGCGCAGCTGCGCCTGCGAACGGAGCCGCGAGACGTAGCCGAGCCGCGCGCTCACCGTGCTCGCGAGGCTCCCTTCCGCGGTCCGTGCCGCGGCGACCGAGGCTGCGAGATGCCGCGCCTGCCTCGCGAGGCGCGCGCGCGCGTGGACGAGTCGGAACCGGGCGGCCCTCGTGGCTGCGACGACCTTCCGGCCCTCGTCGGCCAGGCGGGAGAGGTCGTCGAGCCGCTGGAGCCCGCTCCCGAGCGAGCTCGCACCGAGCAAGACGGCGACGGGATCGACCGTCCCCTGCTCGTACAGGGCGCGCAGGCGGATCCCGAGCTCTCGCTGGGAGACCTTGAGCGTCCGCTGGTCGGCTGCGAGCTCGGTCCGCAGCGTGGCCCGCTGGGCTTGCAGGCTCGCAGCTCTCCCCTCCAGCGATGCGACCTGGGAGCGCGCCGCGCTCAGGCGCGTGTCGAGCGCGTAGAGCTCGAGGAGAGCCTGGTGGGCGCGCGTGTCGAGACGCTGCGCCGCGATGCGGAGGCGCTGGGAGCGGTTCGGCTTCGAGGGCGAGGCGAGGGCGGCTGACGCCCCCGCGAGCGACAGCGCCAGGCCCAGGCCTGCGAGCTTCGCTGCTCGTGATCTGCCGCAGTACACGGTGCGAGGACCGTAATCGAAGCGCCGACTTTGTGCCGGGCGTGCTGCGGGCCTCCGTCCGGCACGCTTGTGCCAAATTGCAGGATTTTCGTGGTCGGTACGCGGTTGCGCCCGTCCGAAGACCTTGTTACGGTCCTGAGCTTGTGACGGGCGAGCAGGGCGTCTTGCGCTCGCTGAGGCGGCACGCGGTCGTCTTGGCGTTCCTCACCGGCGGGCTACTTTGTGCGGTGGCGACTGCGCACGCCGACCCCGGGATCTCCTCGAAGCGTGCGCAGGCACAGCAGATTCTCGGTCAGCTGCAGCGGCTCGACGCGAGCGCGCAGCGCGCGAACAACCGCTACCAGACGGCGACGCGGGGGCTACGCCGCGTCGAGCACCAGCTAGCCGTCAACCGGCAGGCGCTCGGCGTGGCCCGGGTCAACCTCACCCGCGGCCGCAACGCCCTGGCGAAGCGGCTCGTCTCGATCTACACGTCCCAGGACCAGCAGTCGTCGCTCGCGGTCGTCCTCGGCGCCCGCAGCCTGGACGACCTCATCTCGCGGATCGAGGCCGTCACCTCGATCTCGCATCAGGACGCGGCCCTGATCCAACAGGTGGTGTCCTACCAGCACCAGATCGTCCGGCGGCGTGCCCTGCTGCGCAGTCAGCGCGTCCGGCAGCGGCGGCTCGTGGCGCTTCGCTCGGCCACGAAGCGGCGCATCGATGCGAAGCTTGCGGCCGAGCAGCACCTCTACGCGTCGGTCAAGTCGCAGCTCGACCAGCTGGTCGCGCGGCAGCGGGCACGGCAGCTGGCCGCAGCGCGGCAAGCGCGCCTCGCAGCCGGGGCGGTGGTCGTGCCGCAGGTCGGCGGCTTCAACATCGACTCGGCCGGAAGCTCGCTGGGGTCGAGCCCCTACAGCTCCGTCGTCTCGATCGCGACGCGCTACCTCGGCGTGCCCTACGTCTGGGGCGGCGCCAGCCCCAGCGGCTTCGACTGCTCCGGGTTCGTGATGTACGTCTTCGCCCAGGTCGGCGTCTCGCTGCCTCACTACACCGTCGCGCAGTGGGACTATTCGAACGCCGTCTACGTCCCCCGCAGCGAGCTCGAGCCGGGCGATCTCGTCTTCTTCGACGGTCTCGGCCACGTCGGTATCTACGTCGGGAACGGACAGTTCATCCACGCGCCGCACACGGGCGACGTCGTCAAGATCGACAGCCTCGGCGAGAGCTGGTACGCCGCGACGTACTACGGCGCCAAGCGGATCCTCGGCTAGCCCGTCCCCGGCCGCCGCGAACGGGCTACGCGTATAGCTGCTCGATCGCGTCCGCGAAGTGCTCGTGGATCACCTTGCGCCGCAGCTTGAGCGTCGGTGTGACCTCGCCCTCCTCCTGGAGGAAGTCGCGCGGGAGGATCACGAACCGCTTGATCTGCTCCACCCGCGTACGAGTGCTGTTGACCTCGTCCACGAGCTCCTGGGCGAGCTGCTGCCGGTCGCGGCCCGTCGCGGCCACCTCGGCCTCGTCGAGCGTCAGGAGCGCGGTCACGTACGGGCGACGGTCGCCGACGACGATCGCCTGGGAGACGAAGCGCGACGCCTTGAGGGCGTTCTCGAGGTTCTGCGGCGCGATGTTCTTGCCGCCGGCAGTGATGATCAGGTCCTTCTTGCGGTCGGTGATCCGGAGGAAGCCGTCCTCGTCGATCTCGCCGACGTCGCCGGTGCGGAACCAGCCGTCCTCGGTCAGGACTGCCGAGGTCGCCTCCGGCTCCTTGAAGTAGCCGGCGAAGACGCGCGTCGCTGCGGATGAGGATCTCCCCGTCGTCGGCGAGCCGGATCTCCGCTCCGTCGACCGGGCGGCCGACCGTGCCGATCCGGAAGTCCTCGGGGTCGTTGACGGTCGCGGAGCTCGCCGTCTCCGTCAGTCCGTAGCCCTCGATCACGGGAACGCCGAGGGCGTGGAGGAACTCCATCACGTCCGTCGACAGCGGCGCCGCCCCGGAGATGCCGACCCGGAGCCGGCCCCCCAGCCGCTCGCGCACCTTCGCGTAGACGAGCCGGTCGGCGAGCCGCTCCTGCAGGGCGAGCAGAGCGGGGACCTTTCCGCCCGAGCGGCGAATGCGCCCGACGCGGGCGCCGACGCCGAGCGCCCAGAGGCCGATCCGGCGCCGCAGGCCTCCTTCGCGCTCGATCTCGCCGAGCGTGTTCGCGTGGATCTTCTCGTACACGCGCGGCACGGCGGGCAGGACCGTCGGGCGCAATGTCGCGAGCGCCTCCGGTACGCGCGCGACGTCCGCGACGCAGGCGACCGTGGCGTCGTGGAGGCAGGCCGCCTGATGCGCGAGGCGCCCGTAGCTGTGGGCGAGCGGCAGGAAGAGGAGCACGACATCGCCGCGGTCGCTGCACGCCCTCGCGCACGCACTTCGCGGCCGTGACGAGGTTCCGGTGCGTGAGCATGCAGCCCTTCGGCGGCCCCGTCGTGCCGGAGGTGTAGATGAGGGTCGCCAGGTCGTCTTCGGAGACGGGCTCCGGCTGCCGCTCGTCCGCGGCGTGGCCGTCGGCCTCGAAGCGGTCGAGGCTGTCGAACTGGACGATCTCCCGGAGCGCCGGCAGCGAGCCGCGGACCGAGACGACCTTCCGCGTCTGCTCCTCGTCCTCGGTGAATGCAAGCACCGTCTCGGAGTGCCCGAGCACGTAGGCGCACTCCTGCTCGGAGCTCGTCGGGTAGATGCCCACGACGACGGCGCCGATCGACATCACCGCCCAGTCGAGGAGGATCCATTCGAGCCGGGTGCGCGAGAGGACTGCGACGCGGTCGCCGTGCCGTACGCCGCGCGCGAGCAGTCCCTGGGCGAGTGCCCGGACCCGGGCGTCTGCCTCCGGCCACGCCAGCGGCTGCCACCCCTCCTCCTGCTCCTCGAGGTAGGCAGGGGACGAGGGCGCGTCGCGGACGGCGTCGCGCCAGAGCTCGGGCGCGGTGCGCCGCTCCATCCGCCTAATCTAGCTCGCGGGTGCTGCGCACTCGCTCGCTCTTGAAGGAACTGCGCCGGCCGGAGAGCGCGGTCTCCGGCCGGCTCCGTGCTCTAACGCTTCAACCCTTCTCGGCGCCCGGGGCCGGAGCGTACGCGGGACGCGTACGAGGAGGCCGGACTGTGCTCGCGCCGGCCTCTGCCGCGCGCGAGCGCACGAGGCAGGCATTCCGTCCAGAGCATCGAAAGCAAGGCAGCGCGGAGCACTGGCGAGACCGTGCTCTCGCCAGTGCGGAGTTCCTTCTCCCAGCTCGCGAACCCGCAGGCTTCGCGAGCTCAGCAACTAGACTGGTAAACGCGGATGCGCACTATCTGGAACGGATCGATCAGCTTCGGGCTCGTCAACATCCCGGTCGGGCTCGCCCTCGCGACCCAGCGCCAGGACGTCTCGTTCCGCACGCTGCACCGCGAGTGCGGCACGCCGATCAAGCAGAAGCGCTGGTGCCCCGTGCACGAGCGCGAGGTCGAGGCGGACGAGCTCGTCAAGGGCTGGGAGTTCGCGAAGGGCCAGTACGTGCTCGTCGAGGAGTCCGATCTCGAGGCCGTCGCGCTCCAGCGCTCGCAGTCGGTCGAGATCCTCCGCTTCGTCCGGCTCGAGGACGTCGACCCCGTCTACTTCGACCGCACCTACTATCTCGCGCCCGCCGGGGCCGAGGCGCAGCGCCGCCCGTACGTCCTCCTGCTGCGTGCGATGGAGGAGTCGGGGATGGCGGCGGTCGGGAAGTTCGTGCTCTGGGGCAAGGAGAACCTCTGCCTCATCCGCGCGCGGGCGGGCGCGCTTCACCTCGAGACCCTCTTCTTCGCCGAGGACGTCCGCTCGAAGGCGGAGATCGAGGAGGCCGTGGCCGAGACCGACGTGCGCGATCCGGAGCTGCAGCTCGCCGAGCAGGTGATCGCGAGCCTCGCAGGCGACTGGGTGCCGGAGGACTTCGAGAACACGTACCGCCGCGACGTCGCGCAGATGCTCGAGGCGAAGCTCGCCGGGCAGGAGATCGTCGCGCCGGAGCCGGTCGCGGAGACGCCGGTGATCGACCTGATGGAGGCGCTGCGCCAGAGCGTCGCCGACGCTCAGGGGCGGCGGTCGGCGAAAGGCTCCTCGAACGGGGAAGGCACCGCCAAAGGTGCCTCCCGGTCACGCAAGGCGCCGGCGAGCTGATCGCCGGAGCGTCGGGGGCCGAACCGCCGGCGCCCGGCGGAAGTCCCGCCTTCGGGCGGCCGGCCGCCCGAACCTAGCGCTGGGGCTGTCCCGGCCCGATCGCCTGCAGCTGCGCCTGGAACAGGTACTTGTCGATCTTCCCCTGGTAGATCGGCACGCCTTCCTCGACGCAGACCCGGATCACCTCCTGCCGGTCGAGACCGAGCTCCTTCGAGAGTTCTTCGGGCGTGAGGTGATTCGGCATCGAGTCGGACTCCTTCCGGTACGAAAAAGCCCGCCGCGCGGAACGCGCTGACGGGCTAGACCGCACCCTCGCTTGTTGTCGTGCAGGGCCTCACTCGGCCCGTCCCGGATTCACAGCCATCAAGTGAAGAATATGCCTCTGTGGGGACAAACGGCAAACACCGGTTGGAAGGATTCGAGGAGCGCGAGCTCGTCTGGCGCGGAACGCGGCTTCGCTACGCGGTCGGCGGCGAGGGCTCGCCGCTCGTGCTCGTGCACGGGCTCGGCGGGACGATCGAGAACTGGCGAGCCCTCGCACCGTCACTCGCGGCGCGTCACCGGCTCCTCGTCCCCGATCTGCCCGGCCACGGCCGGTCCGGTCTCCTGCCCGAGGCGAGGGACGTCGACGCGCTCGCCGACGCCGTGCTCGAGGTCGTGCGCTCCGAGGGGGCTGCGCCGGCCGTCTGGGTCGGCCACTCGCTCGGAGGGCTCGTCTCGCTGCGCGCCGCCGTGCGCCGGCCGGCCGCCGTGCGAGGCGTCGTGCTCGCGGCCGCGGCGGGGATCGGCTCGACCTCGCGGGCGGCGCGCGTGGCGCTCGCGGTGCTCGGCTTCTTCCAGCCCGGTCGTCTGGTCGCGCCGCACAGGCGCGGCTTGGCGCACTCGCCGCTGGGACGGCGCCTCGTGTTCGGCTGGTGGGGCGCCGCCGACCCCACCGGGCTCGAGCCCGAGACCGCCGAGGCGTTCCTCGTCGGCCCTGCCCGCCACACGGACACCCGCCAGGCCGGTCGCGCGCTGCTCGCCTCGGACCCGCGCGCCGAGCTCGACCGCGTCATGTGTCCGTGCCTCTGTCTCTGGGGCGCGAGCGACAACTGGGTGGGGCTCGAGGATGGGGTGGAGTACGCGCGGCGCCTGCGCGCGCCGCTGCGGACGATCGCCGGTTGCGGCCACCTCCTGATCGGGGAGCGGCCGGACGCGTGCCTCGCCGCGATCGAGGAGTTCGTGGGGTCGCTGCCGGCAGGCGGCCTCTAGTTCCTAGTCTCCGGCCTCGAACGTCCTCCCGTCTGCCGGATGGACTCCGGCTCGGCCGGAGAGGATGATTCCGACGTGGCGCGCCCGGCACCCCTCTCCGCCGACGTTCGGACGCATGTCCTCCGACCATCTCCAGCCCGGCTCGTGGACGATGAATCCGACCGTGAAGTCTCCGAGCTCGACGATGTCCGCTCATGATGGTTGTCCGACGCTGGGACTGGGAGCGGCTCGAGCGGTCGAATGTCGACTCGCACGCGACCCTCCTCGAGCTCGTCGACCCACAGCCGGGAGAGTCGGTGCTCGACATCGGCACCGGGTCGGGAAGTCTCGCGTTGCGGGCGGCGCACGGAGGGGCCGTCGTGACCGGCATCGACATCGGCGAGGACGGAATCCGACGTGCCCGTGCGCGGGCGAGGGAGGAAGGCCTCGAGGTGCGTTTCGAGGTCGGAGACGCACAGTCGCTGCCGTACGCGGACGCGGCGTTCGACGTCGTCCTATCGGCGTTCGGCGTCATTTTCGCCGCGGACCACCGGCGGGCAGCGCGCGAGCTCGCGCGCGTCTGCCGGCCGGGCGGCAGGCTCGGGTTGACGCTGATGCCGATGGATTCGCGGGTCGGCGGTGCCATCTCGATCTTCCGTGAGTTCGCGGAGCGAGGTGGGAGTGACGATCATCCCGCGGCGTTCGCCGACAGGCTGGCGGAGCTGCTGGGGGACGCCTTCGACCTCGAGACCCGGCAGGTCGAGGTACCCGCAGACAGCGACCGGGCGTCCACCTGGCCCGCGGCGCTCGAGCAGTTCGGTCGGCTTCGCGAGCTCGCCGCGACGCTCTCGCCCGAGCACCTCACGGAGCTACGAGCACGAGTCGAGACACACCTCGCGTATTGGGCGGATCGCCCCGCCGGCTACGTCGTCGCCGTCGGGCGCCGACGAGCCGCCCAGGTTTCCTAGCTCGCCACCGGTGCCTCGAAGGGGATCACCTCCGCACCTTCGGCCGCCTCGTCACGGCGCGGGCCGCCGCCGAGGAACTCGATCCGGCGTGCCACCACCTCGATCGCGCTGCGCCGTTTGCCCTCGTCGTCCCACGAGCGGGATCTGAGCCGGCCGTCGACGGCGATCCGCCGTCCCTTGCCGAGGTACTCCGCACAGAGCTCCGCCTGCCGGTCCCAGGCCGACACGCTCACGAAGTCCGCACCGCCGTCCCGGCCCGCTCGGTCCACCGCGAGCACGAAGCTCGCCACCTTCTTCTCCGGCCCGACCTCGCGCAGGTCGACGTCCGTCGCGAGGTTGCCGATCAGCGTCACCACGTTCACATTCCGCCTCCTCGTCGCTCGCTCCGACGCTAGCCCGCAAGCCGTCACGCGGGTGTGCCAGATAGCTCACGAGACCTTCGGTCTTGCTCGCTCATGAAGGACCTGGCTTCGTGCGGTAAGGGCGTGTTTGGGCTGGGGTGGGTCGAGCGTTGTGCCTGTGTCGGCGGCGGTACGTAAGGCTTCGCTTCGCTCTTCTCACGCCGCCGCGCGAACGCCAACGAGGGGTCGAACGCTTCACCCACAGCCGGACTGTGCTCGCGTCGGCCTCTGCCGCGCGCGAGCAGTCGAGGTAGCGGCTCCATCCAGACCACCCCCAGACAGACTGCACGGAGCCGCCGGGAGACCGCGCTCTCCCGGCGGCGCAGTGCCCTTTCGTCCGGGCGAAGCGCGAAGCGCTTCGCCCGGAGCTTTCGCGGCTATGCTCGGGGCGTTCTATGGGCCTCTTCTCTGGATTGACCGGCTTCGGCGGCCGCGACATGGCGGTGGACCTCGGCACGGCCAACACGCTCGTCTACGTGCGCGGACGCGGCATCGTCCTCTCGGAGCCGTCGGTCGTCGCGATCGACCAGCGGTCGGGCGAGGTGCACGCGGTCGGCGTCGAGGCGAAGCGGATGCTCGGCAGGACGCCGGGGACGATCCAGGCGATCCGGCCGCTCAAGGACGGCGTCATCGCCGACTTCGACGTGACCGAGCAGATGCTGCGGCACTTCATCCAGAAGGTGCACCAGCACCGCTTCGCCCATCCGCGCGTCGTCGTCTGCGTCCCCTCCGGCGTGACCGGCGTCGAGAAGCGTGCCGTCGAGGAGGCGACGCTCTCGGCCGGCGCCCGCCAGGCGTACCTGATCGAGGAGCCGATGGCGGCCGCGATCGGGGCAGGGCTCCCCGTCGCCGACCCGACCGGGAACATGATCGTCGACATCGGCGGCGGCACGACCGAGGTGGCCGTCATCTCTCTCGGCGGCATCGTCGTCTCCCAGTCGCTGCGCGTGGGCGGAGACGAGATGGACGAGGCGATCATCAACCACATCAAGCGGGACTACAAGCTCCTGATCGGGCAGCAGACCGCCGAGGAGATCAAGCTCGAGATCGGCTCGGCCTGGGAGATGAAGGAGGAGCTGCAGGCGGAGGTGCGCGGCCGCGACATGCTCAGCGGGCTCCCGAAGACCGTGATCCTCACGTCCGAGGAGACCCGGCGGGCTCTCGACGAGCCCGTGACCCAGATCCTCGAGGCGATCAAGTCGACGCTCGACAAGACACCGCCCGAGCTCGCCGCGGACATCATGGACCGCGGCATCGTGCTCGCCGGCGGCGGAGCCCTCCTGACCGGCCTCGACGAGCGCCTCCGCCACGAGACGCACATGCCCGTGCACCTCGCCGAGAGTCCGCTCACGTGCGTCGCCGTCGGCTCGGGGCGCAGCCTCGAGGAGTTCGAGGCGATCCACCGCTCGAACCGCGCCCGCCGCCGCAACGGCCGCAGATAGCTCGCGAAGCCACCGCTTCGGGTTAGTACGCTGGTGGGGTGAGCGGTCTCGGGAGCGATCGCCATGGTGCCCTCATCGAGCAGGTCGTCTCCTTCTACGCCCGCGACGAGCGGATTCGCGCTGTCGCCGTGTTCGGATCGGTTGGAGCCGGGACCTGGCACGAACTGTCGGACGTCGACTTCGACGTCGTGATCGTGGACGACGCTGTTGTTACGCCCCAGGAGGAGGTCGAGGCGATCTTCCGCACGCGAGCGGAGATCATCCTTGTCTCGGAGGACTCGGCGGACGTCGTGCTCGACTCGCTCGAGCAGATATCGATTCGTTGGCATCCGCTGGCGCTGACGAGCCCGAACATCTCTCCCACCGTTCACGTCGTCGCCGGCACTCTCTCGGACGCCGACTTGAGGGCATCCGCCGATGCAAATCGGGCAACCGTGGACCGAGAACGGTCGCTCGACACTCTGGTGCGGGCGGCGATCGAAGCGTCCAAGGCCGTTAGGCGGCGTCGACCCTGGACCGCGGTCGTGGCGGTGCAGGAAATGCGTCACGCGTTGACCTCCCTACGCGGGCATCGGGACACGCTGAACCTCGACCCGAAAGACCCTGCAAGCGCTCTCGCCGAGGTACTCGCCGAGACGCGCTCGGCCTACGACCTCGGACCTGCGCGCGAGGCCCTCCTGGATCGCCTCCACGACCCACTGGACGAGTGACCCGGTTGCGAAGCAGTCGATCCTTCCCGGCAGCGAGCTACCAAGGGAACGGCGTCAAACCGCGAGGCATGCCCTGCTGAGCACGGCCCAGGCGAGCGTGCCCGCCGGCTCGGCCCGTACGTCCCGACTAGCCTGAGCGGATGCAGATCGAGGAGGTCGACGCACGCACGGCGCCCGACGACGTGCTGGCGCGGTTTCACGCGCTCGAGGCGGCCTGTCACGACGAGTTGCAGCCGGGAGAGCCGGTGCGCAGTGCGGACGAGGTGATCGCGTCCATCCGCCATCAGCCGGCGACGCACACGAGCTGCCACTGGCTCGCCGGCGGCGGCGCGGCGTCGCTGTACGTCCACGGTCCGCAGGCCGCGTTCTGCCGCCTGCTCGTCCACCCGGAGCGGCGGCGGCAGGGGATCGGCACCGCCCTGCTCGCGCGCGTGCTGGAGCGCTGCCGGGAGCTTGGCGTCGAGATCGTGCGCGGTGACCACGTGACGGCCGCAGGCGCAGCGTTCGCGGCCCGCCAGGGCGCCGCCGACGAGCAGCGCGTCGTCCACTCGCTCCTCGACCTGCGGACGGCCGAGCTCCCCGAGCCTCAGCCGCCGGAGGGCTTCCGGCTGGCCACATGGCTCCGCCGTGTTCCCGAGGAGCATCTCGCCGCCTACGCGCGCGCCCGCGTCGCGATGGACGACGCGCCGCATCCCGAGGACATGGAGTTCCCGCCCCCGACCGGCGAGCGGGTCCGGGCCTCCGAGGAGTCGCTCGCGCAGCGGGAGCGCGAGATGCGGCTGACGGTGGCGCTCGACCCCGCGGGCGAGGTCGGGGCGTTCACCGAGCTCCGCGTCTCGCGCGGGTCGACGCTCGGCTTCACCGACGACACCGGGACGGTTGCTGCTCACCGCCGCCGCGGCCTCGCCCGCGCGGTCAAGCTCGAGTCGCTCCGGCGGCTGCGTGACGACCATCCGGAGATCGAGGTCGTCTCCACGACGAACGCCGAGGAGAACGCCGTCATGCTCGGCCTCAACGAGTCGCTCGGCTTCCGTCGCACGACCGTCGCCACGACGGCCGCTCTCGGTCTCGGGGGCGGCTGGAAGCAGGTCGGCGAGCAGCCGCGGTAACCTGTTGCGGTGGCCCCCTCCAGTCGCAGCGCACGGGCGGAGGTGCTCGCATCGTCGGTTCAGCGGTCGAAGCCGGCCCCGTACCCGTCGAAGGTCCGCAGCGCATTCGTCCGCCGCATGGTCGTCGTCGTTCTCGTCCTCGGGGCGCTGACGCTCCTCACGATCTCCTTCCGCTCGCCGGCGTCCGGGGCGCTGCACGACCTGCAGGGGATCGGCTCGTCCGCGCTGCGCCCGTTCCAGGTCGCCGCCACCCGCGTCGCGACACCCTTCCGCGACGCCTACGACTACGTCGGCAGCCTGACGCGGGCGAAGTCGGAGAACGCACGCCTCAAGAAGCAGGTGAGCGCGTACAAGGCGGCATATCTCAATGCACGGGCTGCGGCGACGCAGCTACCCGCCCTCGAGAAGCTCCTCCACTACGAGCAGGGGTCGACCTTTCCGAAGGACTACAGCGCGGTGAACGCGCGCGTCATCTCCTGGTCGAGCAGCCCCTTCGCCCACCAGGTGACGATTGCGGCAGGCTCGTCCTCGGGCATCCGGCGCAACTCGCCGGTCGTGAGCGGCGAAGGCCTCGTCGGGCGCGTCGTGAACGTCTTCCCGGACTCGGCCATCGTGATGCTCCTGAGCGACGCGCAGAGCTACGTCACGGCGCGGGACCTTCAGACGGGCGTACGCGGGACCGTCCATCGGGGCCCGGGCGGGACGGTGATCCTCGACGACGTCAAGAAGCAGGAGGTCGTCTCGAGCGGCGACCAGATCGTGACCGACGGCACGCGGAACCCCCACTATCCGGACCTCTATCCGTTCGGCATCCCGATCGGTCGCGTCTCGAGCGTCGACCTCACCGACACCGCGACATTCCTCCAGGTCCAGGTGCAGCCGTTCGCGAACCTCGGCTCGCTCGACTCGGTCGCGGTGCTCGTCGCGGCCAAGCACAAGCGATGACCCTCGGCGACGGCGTGAAGGCGGCCGTCCTGCTCTTCGTCGCCTCGATCGCGCAGGTCTCGATCTTCTCGGAGATGCGCGTCTTCGGCGCCGTCCCGGACCTCCTCCTCGTCACGCTCGTCGCCGTCGCGCTGCTGCGAGGCAGCGTCGTCGGAGCCGTCGGGGGCTTCTTCGCCGGCCTGCTCGTCGACACGGCCGCCCTGGGCACTCTCGGCCTCACCTCGCTCGTGCTGACGCTGGCCGGCTACTGGATCGGCCGCTACGGGGAGACGACCGGGCGTGACCGTAGGCATGCGCCGTTCCTGTCCGTGGCGGTGATCACGGTGCTCTA
Source organism: uncultured Actinomycetes bacterium (assembly GCA_963775155.1). Lineage (GTDB taxonomy): Bacteria > Actinomycetota > Thermoleophilia > Gaiellales > Gaiellaceae > Palsa-739. Next base: position 46,030 of record CAVZHU010000016.1, read on the forward strand.
CGAGCTCGGCCTGCTCGTCGTCCACTTCGTGCTCGGAGAGAGCGCTCCCGCGGGAGCCGTCGTGCGGCAACTCCTGCCGGCGGTCGTCCTCAACCTCATCCTCACCGCGCCGCTCTACGCGCTGGCCCGGCGACTGCTGCGGCCGCCCAGCTCCGACACCCTGACCGCGGAGGTGCAGTTGCTTGGCCAGCAGTAGCACCACCGCGCCCCCGCCTTCGCGCCGGTCGCGCCACGAGGAAGAGGACGGCGAGCAGACCGTCGTCGAGCCGTACCGGTTGACGCCGAAGCTCGCGCGGCGGGTGGCGCTGCTCGGGGCTCTCGTGCTCATCGGCTTCGCGGCGCTCGTGCTGCGCCTCTGGGCGCTGCAGGTGCTCTCCGGCTCCCAGTACGTGGCGCGGGTACGGGCGAACCAGCTGCGGACGGTGAACGTCCAGGCGCCGCGCGGCGCGATCGTCGACCGGAACGGAGACGTCCTCGTGACGAACCGGTCGGTGACCGCCGTCGAGCTCTGGCCGGCCGCGCTGCCGAAGCTCTACTCCCGCCGGGTCGACGAGCTACGCGCTCTCGCGCACGTGACCCGGGTGCCGCTGCACGAGATCACGAAGCTGATCCTGCAGCGGCGGCAGGCGGGCGACCTGCTCGACCCGGTCGTCGTCCGCGAGGCGGCTCCCGCGGACATGGCCACGTACCTCGCTGAACGCAGCGGAGACTTCCCCGGCGTCGCGCTCGGGCACAAGTACATCCGCTCGTACGCGCACGGCTCGCTCGCGGCCCAGCTGCTCGGCTACACCGGACAGATCTCGCAGCAGCAGCTCCGCACGCTCGCGAAGTCCGGCTACCAGCCCGGCGACGAGATCGGCCAGTCCGGGGTCGAGCAGAGCTACGACACGTATCTCCGCGGCGTCGCCGGCTCCGCCCGCATGCGCGTCGACTCCCTCGGCCGGCCGGTCAGCTCGCGGACGCTCGTGACGCCGCCGCAGCAGGGGGACACCGTGCGCCTGACGCTCGACACGGGCCTGCAGCTCGCGGCGGAGCGGGCGCTCCAGTACGGCATCCAGCTCGCCCGCAACAACGGGCAATGGGCGGCCGACGGCGGCGCGATCGTCGCCATGAACCCGCAGAACGGCTCGATCCTCGCGCTCGCCTCCGCGCCGACATACAGACCGTCGGTCTACACGGGCAGGGTCACCCAGAAGGCGCTGAACGCGCAGGGACTCGGCTCGCCGCAGTCGGCCCTCGACAAGAACTACCCGGCTCTCGACCGTGCTCTCGACGTGACGTATCCGCCCGGGTCGACCTTCAAGCCCGTGACGGCGATCGCGGCGCTCGAGGAGCACCTGATCAATCCGTACCTCCTCTACCCGTGCACCGGGACGTACGTCGCGCCGGAGGACCTCTCTCACCGCATCTGGCACAACTGGGACCCGTACGTGAACCAGGGGATGGACCTGCCGACGGCCCTCGCCTACTCGTGCGACACGTACTTCTACCGGGTGGGCAACAAGTTCTACAGCCTGCCCTCCGAGCGCGGTCAGCCCCTGCAGACGTGGGCGCGCCGGTTCGGCTTCGGCCGGCCCAGCGGCATCGACATCGGCGCCGGGACCCCGGGGCTCGTGCCGACGATCGGCTGGAAGCAGAGCACGTTCACCCGGGCCAGCGACCCGTGCTGCTGGCAGGTCGACCGGATCTGGAAGCCGGGCGACTCGATCCAGCTCGCGATCGGCCAGGGCGACCTGCTCGTGACGCCGATCCAGATGACCCGGCTCTACGCGGCGATTGCCAACGGCGGCAAGCTCGTGACGCCGCACTTGCTCATGGACGTCGAAGGCGCCAACGGGACGGTCATCCCGACGTCCGCACCGCCTGCGCCACGTCCGATCCCCGGACTCGACCCGACCTACCTCAAGATCGTCCAGCAGGGGCTGTACGAGGGAACGCACTACTCCTTCGGCACGTCGTACGGCGTCTTCGGCGACTTCCCGGTGTCCATCGCGGGCAAGACGGGGACGGCGCAGAAGGTCGTGACGCTGCAGGGCTACAAGGGCGAGCAGGACCAGTCCTGGTGGTGCGGCTATGGTCCGGTGACCCCGAAGCCGAAGCTCGTCGTCTGCGCCGTGATCGAGAACGGGGGCGAGGGCGGGGCAGCGGCGGCACCCGCGGCGGCGCGCGTGTTCGAGAAGTTCTTCCACATTTCCTCCGTGCAACAGGCAGGCGCGATCCACTCAGACTGATGCTCGAGTACGCGGGATCCCAGCGGGCCGGACTGCGCGAGCGCGAGGCGCCGCGCCTGCTCGCGGTCATCCGCTCCCTCGACTGGATCCTCCTCGCGGGCGTCGTCGCGCTCGTCGGGGTCGGGCTCTGGGGCGTGGCGGGCGTGACGAAGTTCGCCGTCCCGCACGACCCGACGTACTACCTGAACAGGCAGATCCTCTACGCGACCGTCGGAGGAGTCGTGCTCGTCGTGGCGGCGCTGGTCGATCCCGACCTCTACCGCCGCTACTGGCGGGCGATCTTCGCGGGCACTGCGGCGGTGATCGCGATCGTCCTGCTGCTCGGGCACGCAGCCCGCGGCTCGACCCGCTGGATCAGCCTCGGCTTCTTCACCTTCCAGCCGTCGGAGTTCGGGAAGCTCCTCTTCGTCCTCGCCCTCGCCGGGCTGCTCGCCGAGCGTCAGCGCCTCGTAGGGGTGTGGGGGACGACGCTGAAGGTCGTCGCGCTCGGCCTCGTCCCCACGGTGCTCGTCTTCGCCCAGCCCGACCTCGGCACCGCCCTCGTCTATCTCGCGGCGCTCGCGGGGATGCTCTTCGTGGCCGGCGTGCCGTGGCGCCATCTGGCCACCCTCGGTGCCGTGGTCGTCCTGATCGTCGTCGGCATCCTCTGGATCGGGCCGGCCTCCGGCGTCACGATCCTCAAGGGGTACCAGCAGGAGCGCCTGACGTGCTTCACGCACCCGTCCACCTGCCCCGTCTCGGCGCGGTACAACGTCGAGCAGTCGATCGCGGCGGTCGGCTCGGGCGAGCTGCGCGGGCGCGGCCCGAACGGCGCCACGCAGGTTCAGCTCGGCTTCCTGCCGGAGAGCGAGACGGACTTCGTCTTCGCCGGCTTCGCGGAGCAGCGGGGCTTCATCGGCGCCGCCCTTCTGCTCGGGCTCTACCTGCTCGTGCTCTGGCGAGGGTTGCGCGTCGTCACCGTCGCCCGCGACCTCTTCTCGGCTGTCGTCGCGGCCGGGATCGTCGTCGCGCTCCTCTTCCAGACGTTCGTCAACGTCGGCATGACGATGGGGATCGCCCCGATCACCGGCATCCCGCTTCCGTTCGTCAGCGTCGGCGGCTCGTCTCTGATCGCGAACCTCGCGGCCATGGGCGTCCTGCTCGCGATCCACGCGCGCGGCCGCGCGTCGCGCTATTCGCGGCGCCGCGCCTGATGGCGCGGCTGCCCCTCTCTGCGGGCGCCCTCCGCAAGCTGCTGAGCGAGATCGAGGCCTCGGCCCGGAGCGAGCCCGTGCTCGCGCTCGGCGGCGCGGGCGGGCTCGTGTCGACGTTGCGTCGCGAGCTCCTTCGGGACGGTGCGGACGCCGCGGCGGTTCGCGTCGGCGACCCGGACGGTGCGGCCGCCTACGTCCACGTGCTCGCCGGCGAGCCGCCAGCCGAGGCTGTGGCCGCTCTGCGCCGGGCACGCCGGGCAGGAGTGCCGGCGGTCGTGGTCGCCGCCGGGCCGCTCGCCGCCGGCACGTCGATCCCGTACGTCCTCGCGACCGACGTCGTGCGGGTCCGGCCGGGGCAGGGATTCCCGCTCGAGTCGATCGCCCGGGTCGTCGCGGCCGGGCTCGGGGAGGACGGTGCGCCGCTCGCCGCCCGCATCCCGGTCCTGCGCGAGGCGGTGTGTGAGCGTCTCGTGGCGTCGTTCGCCCGCAAGAACGGCCTGCTTGCCGCCGCCGTGTGGATTCCGGCCGCCGACCTGCCCGTGCTCGCGCTCAACCAGCTCCGGCTCGTGCTCCGCGTCGCCCAGGCGTACGGCGCGGAGGACGTCCGGGAGCGCGTGCCGGAGCTCGCGGCGACGCTCGGCGCCGGCTTCGGCCTGCGCGCGCTCGCGCGTGAGCTGCTCGACGTCCTACCGGTCGCCGGATGGTTGGTGAAGGGCGGGGTCGCGTATGCGGGGACGCGCGGCCTGGGCGAAGCAGCTCTCCGGGCGAAGCGCTTCGCGCTTCGCCCGGAGACGTGAAGGAACTGCGCCGCCGGGAGAGCGCGGTCTCCCGGCGGCTCCGTGCAGTAAGGGCTTGCTTGGGCTGCGGTTGGTCGAGGCTGCGCCTGGTGTCGCGTGGGGGCAGGCCGCCTGCGGCGGCGTGTCCTCCCGCGACAGCTTCGGCGGCGTCGTAACCCGGGGTTACGCCGCCACCTGGCGCTGGAGTGGGGGTCGAACGCTTCAACCACACCCTGCGCGAAGGGCCGCAGCGTACGCGTGAGCGTACGCGGAGGCCGCACTGTGCTCGTGCCGGCCTCCGCCGCGCGCGAGCACACGGGGCACCGGTCCCATCCAGACAACCTCAAGACAGAAGGCACGGAGCCGCCGGGAGACCGCGCTCTCCCGGCGGCGCAGTTCCTCTATCCCAGCGAGCGGGTGCGCAGCACCCGCGAGCTATGCGGCGGCCGCCGGCCGCAGCCGTGCCCGTCGGGCGCTGATGGCGCGCAGGCGCTGCGTCAGGCGCGACCAGGCCCAGGGCTCGATCTCGCGGTAGCGGCTCTCGGACTGGCTTCGCGTCGCCTCGAGATACTCGAACCACGCGTCGGCTTCCTCGATCAGCAGGAGCTCCTCGGCCTCGCGCTTGCTCGCCACCGCCCACCTCCTGGTCGTGAACTGGCGGGATCGTGGGTCCGGGACCGGACGGCATGGCGTTTCCGGGCTCCCCGGCGTCCACCAGCGGCCCTGCTACCCTGGCTCTGCAGGCCATGCCGATGCTTTTCATTGACAACGAGCGCGCGCGCGCCCCCAAGCCCCGCCGTAGGCGGGGCGGCCTTCCGCTGCACGCCGACGGCTTTGCCGGCGGCGTTCGCAGCCACAGCGGGGTCGCTGGCGCGCGCCTTTACCGAAGGAGTTTGTTCTTGCCCTGGTTCCGTTTCCGGAAGAAGCATTCCGACGATGAGCGCGCGGATGACGCGCGCCGGCTCGAGCCGAGGCCCGAGCCCCACCTGACCGAGCCGGCCGCCGAGGCGGCCGAACCAACCGACCAGACCAAGCCGAAGCGACGCCGCGGCAGCCGTGGCGGGCGTGGACGCAAGAAGCCCGGCTCCTCCCAGAGCGCGAGTGCGACCGCGCCCGAGCGCAAGGACTCGAAGCGCAAGAGCGAGCCGAAGCAGCCCCGCTCTTCCGGTCGAGCGTCGGCGTCGCCGGCGACGCCCGCGGCCGGCGGGCGACAGCTCTCGCAGCGCCAGGAGCGTCGCCGCGACCAGGGGAGCCGCCGTCGCGAGCCCCAGCGCCGGGCACCGCTGCCGAAGGCGAAGCGCGAGCTGCTCGTCTCGGTCGACGTCGGCGAGCGCCGGGTCGCAGTGCTCGAGGACGACCGCGTCGCCGAGGTCTATCTCGAGCGGCCGGAACGCCGCTCGATCGCCGGCAACATCTACCTCGGGGACGTCGACAACGTCCTGCCGGGGATGGAGGCCGCCTTCGTCGAGATCGGCCTCGAGAAGAACGGCTTCCTCTACGTCGACGAGATCGTCGGCCCCGAGCTCGAGAAGGGGCACGGCCGCAAGATCCAGGACCTGATCAAGCGAGGCCAGACCATCCTCGTCCAGGCCGTGAAGGATCCGATGAAGACGAAGGGTGCGCGGCTGACGACGCAGATCTCGCTCCCCGGCCGCTTCGTCGTCTTCGTGCCGCAGGGCGAGGGCCTGGGCGTGTCGCGCCGGCTCGACGACGACGAGCGCAACCGCCTCAAGGACATCCTCAAGCGCCTCGACGTCAAGGAGGGCGGGGTGATCGTCCGCACGGCAGCCGAGGGCGCCTCGGAGGAGGACATCGAGCGCGACCTCGTCTTCCTGCAGCGCCTCTGGCGCTCGATCCAGGCGCGGGCGAAGGAGGCGAAGGCGCCGGAGCTCGTCTACCAGGAGGCCGAGCTGCCGCTCCGCGTCATCCGCGACCTCTTCACCGGCGACTTCGAGAAGGCGTACGTCGACGACGAGCGCACGTACAGGCGCATCGTCGGCTATCTGAAGAAGACGTCGCCGCACATGGTCGAACGGGTCATCCGCTACAAGGAGAAGGCGCCCCTCCTCGAAGCCTTCGGGCGGAGGAGGAGATTCGCTCGACGCTGAGCCGCCGCGTCGACCTGCCGTCGGGCGGCTATCTCGTCTTCGACTACGCCGAGGCGTTCACGGTCATCGACGTGAACACGGGCCGTTTCGTCGGCTCGCGCGGCAAGAACGCGGGTGGCCGGCTCGAGGACACGATCACGAAGAACAACCTCGAGGCGGTGAAGGAGGTCGTGCGCCAGCTGCGGCTGCGCGACATCGGCGGGATCATCGTCATCGACTTCATCGACATGGCCAACCCGAAGAACCGGGCGACGGTGGAGGAGGCGCTACGGCCGGAGCTCGAGCGCGACCGGACGAAGACGTACGTCGTCGAGATCTCGCCGCTCGGTCTCGTGGAGATGACGCGCCAGAACGTGACGGACGGCCCCCGCGAGGTGATGACGCGCAAGTGCCCGACCTGCGGCGGCGACGGGATCGTCTACTCCGAGGCGTCGGCGGCGATCGACGTCGAGCGGCGACTGCGCGCGCTCGCGGCGGGATCGCGCTCGCAGGCGTTCCGGGTCGAGCTCGCCGACTCGATCGCGAGCGCCCTCGTCGGGCGGGAGCGAGGCGGCTGCTCGAGCTCGAGACGCTGACGAAGAAGAAGTTCTTCCTCGAGGGGAAGTCGCAGACGCACCTCGACCACTTCGTCGTGCTCTCCGAGGGCAAGCTGCCGGACATAGCGCCGGAGGCGCCCGTCGAGGAGGGCGCGGAGCAGGATGCTCGAGCTCGTCGAGGTCGATCGCCACGACTCGGGAGCTGCGGTCGGCAAGCTCGACGGCTTCGAGGTCGTCGTAGCGGATGCGGCAGCGCTCGTCGGCAAGCGGCTCAAGGTGCAGATCGAGTGCGTGCTCGACGGCCGCGCCTACGCCGTCCTCACGCGCAAGACGAAGACGGCGCCCGAGCCGCTGACGGCCGAGGCGGAGGCCGAGAAGCCGACCCGCAAGCCGCCCCAGCGGAAGACGGCCGCCGCGGCCACGGAGAAGCCGCCCGCCAAGGCCGCAGCCGAGGACAAGCCGTCCGAGGCCGAGGAGATGCCGCCTGCTGAGGTCGAGTCCGAGGCCAAGCCGTCCGCCGAGGCCGAGGAGAAGCCGTCTGTCGAGGTCGAGTCCGAGACGGCCGAGCCGCAGCCCGCCGAGGCGACCGTCTCGGAGGAGGGCGAGGGCGCCGAGGAGCCTGCCAAGCCGAAGAAGAAGACGCGGCGCGGCTCGCGAGGCGGCCGGCGGCACAAGAAGACGAGCCCGGCGGCGGCCCCGCAGGAGCCCGAGACCGGCGGAGAGAGCGAGGAGTCGCCGGAGCCGTCACGAGCCGTCACGATTCACGTCCCCGGCGAGGATCTCGGCCGTGCGGGCGCAGCCGAGCCGGCCGAGCAGCCTGCGGAACAGCCCGCCGAGGAGGCGGCCGCGGCGGAGGAGCCTGCCGAGGAGTCGGCCGTGGAGGAGCCCGCTGCGGAGGGCGCCGAGGAGCCGGCCAAGCCGAAGAAGAAGACGCGGCGCGGCTCGCGCGGAGGCCGCCGGAGGAAGAAGCCGGGATCCACCTCGCAGAACGGGTCCGGCGCGGGCGAGGCAAGCAAGGAGCCCGAGCAGCCCGAGGAACCCGAGCAGCCCGAACAGTCCGAGGCGCCGGAGCAGCCCAAACCGAGCGCCGAGCAGCCTGCCGCGAACGGCGACTTCGAGTACTCCCCGATGTCCGAGTGGCTCGACGAGATCGAGAGCAACCGCTAGGAGGTCACGGCGGACGATGCTCGCCGGAGCGGTGCGTCGGGAGAAGCGAGGTGCTGTGGCGCTCCAGCGCGCGGCGCAGCCATCGCTCGGCAAGGCCTCCTAGTCGCTACACTGCTGACCCGCGGGCGCCAGGCCCGCGTTTCCACGCCATGAGCTCCTACGCGATCATCAGTGTCGGTGGTAAGCAGTACCGTGTTCGCGAGGGCGAGCAGCTCCTCGTCGACCGGCTGCGCGCGGACGAGGGATCGAACGTCCAGCCGCGCGTCCTGCTCGTCGGAGGCGACGGCGCCCCGGATCTTGCGCCGTCGACGACGGTGACGGCCCGCGTCGTCGGGCACGAGCTCGGAAAGAAGGTCCGGATCGGCAAGTACCGCCGCCGCACGGGCTACAAGAAGCACGCCGGCTTCCGCAGTCGGCTGACGCGGATCGAGATCGAGTCGATCGGTGCCAAACGGAAGCAGGCGGCAGCGAAGCCGAAGGCCGAGAAGGCCGAAGCGGTGGAGAAGGCAGCGACGCCGAAGCCGAAGCAGGCTGCCGAGCCGGCGGCGAAGAAGGCCGCCCCCGCGATGGCGGAAGCGGCACTCCCGGACGGCTACGCGTCGATGACGATCGCGCAGCTGTCGGAGGCGACGCCCGGCTGGAGCCGTGCGCAGGTGGAGGCAGCGCTGGAGCACGAACGGGCGGGCAAGGCCCGCAAGGGTGCGCTCGCGGCGCTCGAGTCGGCACTGGAGGACAAGTAATGGCGCACAAGAAGGGACTCGGCTCGTCGCGGAACGGCCGCGACTCGAACCCGAAGATGCTCGGCGTGAAGCTCTTCGCCGGGCAGGACGTGACGGCGGGGATGATCCTCGTCCGACAGCGCGGCACGCGCTTCCGGCCGGGGGCGGGCACCGATATCGGCTCCGACGACACGATCTTCGCGATGCGCGACGGCAAGGTCGCGTTCCGGACGAGCGGCGAGAAGCGCTTCGTCTCGGTCGTCGACTAGGAAGCGGCATGTTCCACGACCGCGCGCGGCTGACGGCCGTCGCAGGTCGCGGCGGCGACGGCGCCATCCACTTCCGGCGCGAGAAGTACGTGCCCCGGGGTGGCCCGGACGGCGGCGACGGCGGCGACGGCGGCGACGTCGTGCTCGTCGCGGACCCGCAGCGGCGTGATCTCTCGGGCTTCCGCCCGAACCAGAAGCTCCGGGCGGAGCGCGGCGGCGGTGGTGCCCGCCGTCTCTCCAACGGTGCGCGCGGCGAGGACACCGTGCTCGCCGTTCCCGTCGGGACGCAGGTCTTCGACACGCAGGAGCGGCTGCTCGCAGACCTCGCCCGCGCGGGTGCGCGCACCGTCGTCGCCAGGGGCGGCGCAGGCGGCCGCGGCAACAAGCACTTCGCCGGTCCGAGCCGCCAGACCCCGCGCTTCGCCGAGATCGGCCTTCCCGGCGAGGAGCACGAGATCGAGCTGCGCCTGAAGCTGCTCGCCGACGCCGCGCTCGTGGGGCTCCCGAACGCAGGCAAGTCGTCGCTCCTGACGCGTCTCTCGAACGCGCGGCCGAAGGTGGCGGAGTATCCGTTCACGACGCTCTCGCCCGTGCTCGGCACGGTGGAGGCGTCCGACGGGCGGCAGCTCGTCGTGGCGGACGTGCCGGGATTGATCGAGGGTGCGAGCGAGGGCATCGGGCTCGGCCACGAGTTCCTCGCCCATCTCGAGCGCGCCCGACTGCTCGTGCACGTGATCGATTCGGCGGAGGACGACGCGGACGACCGCTGGCGCACGATCGACGCGGAGCTCGCGGCCTACGGCGCCGGCCTCGACGAGCTCCCGCAGATCGTCGTCCTGAACAAGGTCGACCTGCTCCAGGCTGGAAGCGTCGTCGGCCAGGCCGGCGACGCCCGGCCGGATAGCCCGCCGTCGGCACGACCCGACGAGCCTCGATTCGGTGTCGAGGACGACCGGATTCTGCGCGTCCTCCGCGTCTCGGCGGTGACGGGAGCGGGGCTCCAGGAGCTCCGGCGGACGCTGTTCGAGCTCGTGCCGCAGGAGGAGGCGGAGGCCGCCGCCCCCGAGGAGCCTCTCGACTTCCTCGTCTACCGGCCGCAGCCCTCGCGCCGGCCGTACCGCGTCTTCCGCACCGAGCGCGGCTTCCGCGTCACCGGGAATCCGCCGCCGGAGGAGGAGCTCGAGGCGATTCTCCGCGCCGCGGGGGCACGCGCCGGCGACGAGGTCGACGTGGGGGAGGAGCTGCTCGAGTGGGACTGACCGTCGCTCGGCTCCGCCTCGCTCCCGTGGGGGAACCATGTCTCCCCCACGTTGCCCCCTTCTTCTGTTCGGTGTGGGGGAACCTCCCGGTTCCCCCACACGCCCTCCCCGCGGTCATCGGCCGGAGGACCTCCGATGACGGTGCTCTACGGCGGTGCTTTCGACCCTCCGCACCTCGGGCACGTCGCCGTGGCGCGCGCGGCGCGCGCACGCTTCGGCGTCGAGCAACTCGTCGTGCTCGTCGGCGTGCGGCCGGCGCATCGCACCGTCCACGCCGACGCCGAGGACCGCCTGGCGCTCGCGCACGCCGCCTTCCCGGGTGACGACGTCCGCCTCGACCCGTATCCGCGCACCGTCGAGCTGTTGCGGGCCGAGGCGTTCGAGAAGCCGGTCTTCGTAGTCGGCGCCGACCAGTTCAGCGGCTTCCTCGGCTGGGCGGAGCCCGACGAGGTGCTCGAGCGGACGCGTCTCGCGGTGGCGACGCGTCCCGGCTTCCCGCGCGTGGAGCTCGACGCCGTGCTCGAGCAGCTCGCGCGTCCCGAGCGCGTCCTCTTCTTCGAGATCGAGCCGAACCCGGCCGCCTCGACGGAACGTGCGCGCCCGCGCCGCCGCGGGCGAGCCGCTCGACGTTTTCGTCCCCGCTGCCGTCGCGCGAGTGATCGAGGAGCGCCGGCTCTACCGTCCGTGACCGGCGGATACACTGGGCGAGATCGCACCCGAGGAGCCGAGCAGACCCTGACATCACTCGAACAGGCCCGCCGCATCGCCGCTCTCGCGCAGGAGAAGCTGGCGGAGGAGGTCGTCATCCTCGACATGCGCCCCGAGTGCTCGTTCACCGACTACTTCGTGATCGCGACGGGCGCAACGCGCGCCAGACCGCGGCGATCTGGGACGAGGTGAACGCCCGGCTCAAGCACGAGGCGCGGCTCCTGCCGCAGCACGTGGACGGGACGCGGGAAGGGGCCTGGATCGTCGCCGACTATCTCGATGTCGTCCTCCACGTCTTCACTCCGGAGGCGCGCGCCTTCTACCGGCTCGAGGACCTCTGGAGCGACGTGCCGGCCGTCGCTCTCGACGCGGCGGCCGTCTGAGCTAGCGATGTAGCCGCTAGGCGGGCTCGAGCCCGCTGCGCGTGAGCAGGACGTTGCCGGTCTGGCTGGGCAGTCCGTGCACGAGCTTGCCGCCGAGGTGGACGTCGAGGCTCCTCGGGTCGCCGACCCGGATCCAGACCGGGCCGTGCCTCAGATCGACCGGCAGCTTCTCTCCCTGCTGGAGGGTGTTCTCGTAGAGGAGCTGCCCCGTGGCGCTCCCGGAGCGAACCTCGAGCCAGCAAGTTCCCGCGCGACGCGACGAGAACGGCGCGGGCCGGCGGCGCCGGAGTCTTCGGCCCGGTCGAGGTCTTCGCCTGCGTCGTCGCGCCGCTCGTCGTGGCTGGGGTCGTCGAAGTCGTGGGAGGCGGTGTGGTCGCCTGCTGCGGCGAGCGGCCGAGCTGCCAGGCGGCGACCGCCGCGACGATCGCGACGATCACGCCGATCGCCAGCAGCGGACGCAGCCACCCCACCCCGCGGGAGGCGGAGCCGGCGCTTCCCGGCGGCGGCGCCCGGAACTGGGAACTCCTCGCCGCGCACAAACCGGCTGTTGTACTCGTCGACGTAGAGGTTGGCATCGAGCCCGAGGAAGTCGGCGTAGGAGCGCAGGAACCCCTTGACGTAGGCGTCGCCGGGCAGGAGCTCCCAGCGTTCCTCCTCGAGGGCCTGGAGGTAACGGTCGCGGATCCGGATCGCCTTCTGGACATCCGCCGGCGAGAGTCCCCGCTTGATCCGCGCTTCGCGCAGGCTCTCGCCGATCTCGAACATGCGTCGATTGTCGCGGACCCCGCCCGGGGTCGCTGTCTCGAATTGGCTACGGACGCCGGTGAGGTCGAGGAGTGTGTGCGGGGCGTACGAGTCAGGCGGCCCCGCCGGGGACGTCGATGCCGTGGTGTTCCTGGACGACATTGCCGCCGTCGACGACGACCGTCTGTCCCGTCACGTAGCTCGCCTCCGCGGAGCAGAGGAAGGCGACCGCCGCCGCGACCTCGTCCGGCGTGCCGGGGCGGCCGACCGGCGTGTGCCGTCCCGCCTCGAGCTCGTCCGGCTCCGAGGAGGCCGTGGCGATCCAGCCCGGCGAGACGGCGTTGACCGTGACGCCGTCACGGGCGTGCTCGAGCGCGATCGTCCGCATCAGCCCGTCGAGAGCTCCCTTGGCGGCGGCGTACGCGGCCGAGCCGGGGGCGCTGACGAGCGGTCCGGTCACGGACGAGACCATGACGACCCGGCCGCCGCCACCTTCGACCATGCCGGGCAGCACCGCCTGTGTCAGGTGGAAGGCCGTCTTCAACGTGATCTCGAGCTGGCGCTGCAGCGCCGCCGGCGGGAGGGCGAGGAAGGCTCCGGAGCCGTCGTCCTCGCTCCCGCTCTGCGTCATGCCGGCGTTGTTGACGAGCGCGTCCACCGGCCCGTGCGCCGCCCGTGCCGCCGCGACGAGCGCAGTCGCCTGCTCCGGGTCGGTCAGGTCGGCGACGAAGGAGAACGCCCCGGCGAGCTCTGCCGCGCGCTCGTGGACCCGGTCGGTGGTGGAGGTGATCGAGACGCGGGCGCCGAGTCGCGCGAGCAAGCGGGCGCTCGCGAAGCCGATGCCGTCACGGCTGCCGCAGCCGCTCACGAGCGCGTGCCGGCCGTCGAGGCGGAAAGGAGCGGCCATGCGGACAGCGTACGCGCCCTCGGGAGAGGCGTCGGGCCGGCCCGGACGGAGAGGGCGAGGTGATGGAGGCCCGGCATCGCAAGCTTCCGGTCGACGGCGGCCGTGACTGTCATCGTGCCTCCTCGACACAACGGGGTTGGTGCCTCGCTCGCCGTCGGGTGAGGTCGGCCCGCCGGCATCGGCCGGCCGGACGATCCTGCGCGGGGGCACCTAGGAACTCTGAGCAATCGACTCGCGCCGACCATCGGGCGCGATCCACGAACGAGCGGGTGAGCCGACTACGAGGGGTTCACACTCCCCGAAGCCACCCTATGCACCGCGGTAGCGGCCGTAGAGGCGCGGCAGCTGCGCGCTCGGGTCGAGATAGAACTCGTCGCGGTCGATATCGATCCACGAATCGTCGTCAGCGGCGGTGTCGCACCGGTCGCCCCTGATGAACGCTGCGACGGCAGCGACCGCCGGCTTCGGTGAGCCGTCGGCCCGCCACAGTCCGAACGAGCGCTCGTGGACTGCGAGATCGAGGGGCGGCCTCTCCCACAGCGCCGGGGCGTAGTCGGAGTAGCACCACAGCATCGCGCCGAGACAGCCGGCGCGGCGCAAGCCGGCGAGAGCCATCGCCGTGTACGCGGCAGCGGCGGTTTCTTCGATCAGCAACGCCGAGCCGTGCGGTTCGGCGCGACGATAGGTCGGCAGCCCGAACTCGCTGAACAGGATCTCGCGCTCGTCTCCGAGCCATCGGGTCATGCGCGCCAGGAACCCGAGCAGCTGATCGTCGGTCGGCCCATCGGCCCAGCGGGCGTAGATCGGGTAGCCGTGCATCGAGAGGAAGTCGCAGATGCCGGAGGCTTCGTGTGGCCCGAGCAGCCGATCCTCTTCGAGGTCCTCCATGTGCAAGCCGACGGTGACGAGCGCCGTGTCGTCGGCGTCACGGATCGCGGAAGCGATGCGCACGAGCCAGGCGCGGGCCGCGTCTCGGCTGGGCGGAAGCACGCAGTTCGAATTCTCATTGCCGAGATCCCACGCCCAGAGTGCGTCGTGGCCGGCAAGCGCGGCTGCGACTTCGGAGGCCAGGAGAGCCTGGGCGTCCGCGACGACCGGATCTGCATACCAGTTGCGGAGCCCGGACTCGACCACCGCGCCGCCCGAGACGACTCGGAAGCGATCGTCGCCGTCCGAGCCGCCGAGCGCCCACGCCGGGATCCAGTTCACTCCGCTCATGTGGCCCGTGAACAGCGTCGGAACGAGCGACAGCCCCAACTCGCCCGCGAGATCGGCAACCGTGACCAGCCGCTCGACCATCGCCCGGTCGACCTCGTCCGGGGCCGGCTGGAAGTCCTCCCAAGTCAGGAACACCCGAACAGAGTCGAGTCCGCTGCCGGCGATCCGCGCGAAGTCGGCTGCGACCGCCGCCCGATCGAACTCCGACCACCAGCCCATCGCCGTGCGCGCGGGCCAGTAGTTGACGCCGATCCGGAACCGGTCCGGGCTCAGTTCACGATCCGTCGGTAGAGCGCGAGATAGTCGTCGACCATGCGGTTCACGTCGAACCGCCGCTCGACGGACGCACGAACCCCGGCACGATCGAGGCCCTCCACCCTGCGCACCGCCGCAACCGCCTCGTCCAGGCTGCCGACGAGAAAGCCGCTCTCTCCATCGCGCACGATCTCGGGCATCGATCCGCGCGCAGATGCGATCACAGGTGTGCCGCAGGCCATCGCCTCGACGACGCTGAAGCCGAACGGCTCGTCGAAGTTGACGAGGTGCAAAAGCGCGCGCGCCCCGCCGAGCAGATCTCCGCGCCGATCAGGGCCAATGGGGCCGAGGTAGCGCACCCGCTCGCCGTCGATTCGCGGCTCGACGAACTGCTCGAAGTAGTCGAGGTCCTGGACGATCCCGGCGATGGTCAACGGCATGCCTGTGCGCTCGGCGACGTCCATCGCTTCCACCGTTCCCTTGTCCGGGTGGATCCGCCCGAAGAACAGGAGATAGTCGCCCGGCTCCTGCTCGAGCTCGAACACGCTCATATCGATGCCGTGGTGGATCGTCGCGGCGTAATCGAGGCTGTCGCGCCGGTCGGCGTCGCTGATCGCCACGTAATGTCCGCGCGCGTTGTACTTCTCGAAGACCGGCAGGATCCGTTCCGACGAGAAGCCGTGGATCGTCGTCACCACCGGGGTCTCGACCAGGCCGCTGTACGTCAGCGGCAGGAAGTCGAAGCTGTTCTGAATGACGTCGAACTCATCGGCTCGCTCGAACAGGGCAGCGATGTGCAGCGACTCCCACACCTTCGCGTCCAACGCCGGATCCTCGGAGTACCCGGTCGGAGATGTGCCGACCAAGCGCGCTCGGGTGATCGAGTCGGCCGTCGCGAACAGCGTCACGTCGACTCCCCGCTCGACCAGCCCCTCGGTCAAGAGCGACGCGAACTGTTCCCACGGCCCGTAGGTGCGCGGTGGCACCCGCCAGGAGATCGGCGCGAGCATCCCCACATGGAGCTCGTCACCCACAACCCCAGGCTAGCTCGGTCGAGGTAAACGGCCGTCTCGAACGCGTTGTGAGCCCGACGACGCTGCGCTCCCCATAACCGAGGTCCTCTGCGAGAAGGGCCACTTTGGTACTCCCCGGAATGGAACTAAACGGGCCACTCTCGAACCTCTTCAAAGTGACATGGCCTCGCTTGGACGGCTCAAAGCACTGGTGCTCGAGCTGCGCCTTGCCCCTTCGCTTTCCTGTCAGGCGGAAACGGCCCTGTCGGCCCGGGCGAGCTCGAGCGCTTCTCCGAGCGTCAGCCGGCGCCTGACCTGTGTGGCGCGCGCCAGCTCCTCCGCAGAGAGTGCCTCCCGCGCTCGCTCGACGAGCTCGCGGCCCGGAGTCTCGTCGGAGTAGACGACGACAATCCCTTCCTGCTCGGCGAGCATCTCCGCCGCCGCAGCGATCTGGGCGGCACGTTCGGGCCGGCCGTCGACGGCCTCGGCGGCTGCGAGCCCGACGAGCGAGTGCCCCACGCCGCGTGCGCTCGCGATGTCGCCGTGCGCCTGCACCGAGTCGAAGAAGTACTGGCGGGCGAGGGTGGCCTCGCCGGCCGCGAGGTGCGTCCACGCCGTCTCGGAGAGCGTCCGCGCCTCCTCACCTCGGTCGCCGATTGCCTCGAACGCGGCGAGCGACTGCGCGTAGAACTCGAGCGCCTCGCCCGTATTGCCGCGGTGAGCGGCCAGGGACGCGAGGCCGCCTAGGGCCATGCCGACTCCCTCGAGGTCGCCGCGTGGCTGCGCGATCTCGAACGCCTCCACGAAGCGGGCCTGCGCCGCGTCCTGGTCGCCGGCCACCGCTTGAAGCATCCCGTCGAAGTTCAGCGCGATCGCGAGGCCCCAGTCGAACCCTAGAGCGCGACTCTGTTCGATGCCTAGCTTCGCGGACGAAAGGGCGGCCCCGACGTCCCTGCCGAGCAGCCCGAGCGTGCTCTGGCCGGCGGCGGCGAGGCAGAGCTCGCGCCGGGCCCCGACTGCGCTGGCGACCTGCAACGCCTCGCGCCATTCCTGCTCTGAGCGCTCGATCTTGCCGGTCATCCAGGAGCCGAGCGCGGCTGTGAGCAGCGCGGCCGCCCGGCCTACGCTCGGAGCGTTGGTCGGGTCGGCGGCAAGGAAAGCACGGGCGTACTCCTGCGCCGTGACGTTCTTGCCGCGGATGTGCCAGTACATCCAGAGGTCGCCGGACATCTGCAGGCCGCGCTCGAGGCTGTCGGCATCGCCGGCCCGCGCGGCGGCGAGGAGCGTGTCGAGCGCAGCGCCGAGGTTCTCCTCTTCGCGAATCCCGCGCTCGACGGCGGCGAGCTGCTCGGTCCCTTCGATCGCGTCGCGGATCTCGCGTGCGACCTGCGCAAAGCGACGTGCGTGCCGGCCGGCGGCCTCGCCCGCGTCGTCCGAGGCTTCGAGCTGCTCGCGGGCGAAGTCGGCGATCGTCTGGAGCATCCGCAGCCGGCCGTTGGCCTGTATGAGGGCAGCGTCGACGAGCGACTCGAGCTCGTCGAGCGTCTCCGCGCCGGTGACCGCCTCGGCATCCTCGAACGTGCAGCCGCCGGCGAAGACGGCGAGGCAGCGAAAGACGCGCCGCTCCGCCTCGTCGAGCAACGAGTAGCTCCAGTCGATCGTCGCCCGCAGTGTCTGGTGGCGCTCGTGGCTGTCGCGCGCTCCTGACGTCAGCAGCTCGAGCGCGTGGTCGAGGCGGTCGTGCAGGCCTTCCGGCCCGAGCAGGCGCAGCCGCGCAGCAGCCAGCTCGAGCGCGAGCGGAAGCCCGTCAAGGCGTCGGCAGATCTCACCGACGGCCTCCCCGTGCTCCTCAGTGCGGAAGGCAGGGTTCACGGCTCGCGCACGAGCCGCGAAGAGCGCAACGGCGTCTTCGGGGGGCAGCGGACCGACCGGGTAGAGGCCCTCCACGGCGATCCGAAGCGGGATCCGGCTCGTGGCCACGAGCCGCAACTCCGGGCAGCGGCGAACGAGCTCCGCCACGTCGGGGGCAGCCGCGACGATCTGCTCGAGGTTGTCGAGCACGAGCAGAACCTCCCGCTCGGCGACGAGCGCGACGATGCCGTCGAGGACGGAGCGCTCCTCCGCCTCTTTCACGTCGAGCGCGGCGGCGAGGGCGGGCAGGAACTCCGTAGCCTCGGTCACGTCCGCGAGGCCGACGAAGGCGACACCATCCGGAAACTCCGGCCCGAGCTGATGGCCGAGCTCAGTCGCGAGACGCGTCTTGCCGACGCCGCCCGGCCCCGTCATCGTCACTACCCGGTGCCGACGAACGAGGTCGGCGAGCTCGGCGAGCTCCCGGTCGCGGCCGAGGAGGACGGAGCTCGGCTGAGGCATGGTGGCCCGGATCGCGACGACAACGTCGCCCTTCCCTTCGAGGGTCGAGCGGTCCGGCACGACGAGCCCGGGACCCGCGATCGCATAGAGATCGAGGGGCCGGCCGACGTTCTTGAGCCGGAACGAGCCTAGCGAGGTCACGTCGAGCTCGGACTGGTTCCTGACCTGCTCGTAGGCGCTGTCGGACAGGAAGACAGACCCGGGAACGGCGAACGACTCGACCCGCGCGGCGACGTTGACCGCGTCGCCGGTCAGCCGCTCGGGCTCGACGAGCACATCGCCGACGTGGATCCCGATCCGTACAGGAATCTCAGCCGGGGCGAGCTCGCGTTGCATCGCCACACCGGCTCGAACGGCGGCGAGCGCGCTCGGAAACATCGAAAGGCTGCCGTCACCGAGGCGCTGCACGATCGTTCCTCCAGCTGCGTCGTGCTGGCGCTCGAGCGCGTCCACGTACCGGTCGCGCTTCTCGATCGCGCGCCCCTCGTCGATTTGCATCAAGGCCGTGTAGCCGACCATGTCCGTGAACATCACGGCGGCCAGCCTGCGCTCGACCTCCTCGCCCATCAGCGCGACCCTACAGCGGCGGGTCAGGCGTTCCTAGCGGCCCACCCACCGCGCCGGCCACACGGGGTTCTTGCCTGGCACCTTGGTACTCCCCGGAATGGAACTAAACGGGGCCTTTCGAACCCCGTTGAAAAGGGTAAAGATGCTCTTCCGCGGCTCTACGGGCTGGTTCGCGACTTGGCCGGAAGAGCGCAGTCGCCCGCACCTACACCTCGGCCGCGACGCAGAGAGTCGATCAGAGCCGCGGCCGAAGCCGTGGTTCGCGCCGCCGGCTCGCCGATTCGCGCCGCAGAGGTCTCCGCAACCCTTCGAGCGCAAGGGGTCGACACCAACCCTGTTTCAGTTCGGAAGGCGCTTCATGATCGGTCCCGAGGAGCGGCGGCCGCGACACGCCGAGTCGATCGAGGGCTCTACGCCGCTGAGCCAGGATCTTACTGACGCGAGGCGCGTACCGCCAAGGAGCCCGGACGGCGCTAGCGTGTTGTCGGGATGAAGAACGTCAGGGTCGGGCTCTCGGGGAACGTCCGCCGCGCCGTTGCGAGCGCCGCGGCCCTTGCGCTGGTCACCGCCGCGATTGAGGTCCTGAAGGGGCACGTCCCGGTGCTCAGCCTGGCAGTGCTCTATCTCCTCGCGATCATCCCGGTCGCCGTCGCCTGGGGCACGGTCTTCTCGGTCGCGATGGCGCTCGGCAGCATGCTCTGCTTCAACTTCTTCTTTCTGCCGCCGCTCTACACGCTGACGCTGCAGGACACGCGGAACTGGTTCGCGCTTCTCGTTTTCCTCGTCACGGCCGTCGTCGTCAGCGAGCTCGCGACGCGGTCGCGGCGCCGGGCCGAGGAGGCGGAGGCCGCCTTGCAGTCGCTGCGCGAGGTGACGGCGGAGCGGGAGCGGTTGGCGCAGGAGGCGGTCGAGGCCGAGGCGCTGCGGCGAAGCGACGCCTTGAAGACGGCGTTGCTGCGCGCAGTGAGCCACGATCTTCGCTCGCCGCTGATGGCCATCCTTACGTCGGCCGGCGCGCTCGCTCACGGCGAACTCTCGCTTGACCCCGACGACCGCCGGGAGCTGACGGAGACGATTCTCAGCGAAGCGGAACGCCTGGATAAGCTCGTGAGCAACCTCCTCGACCTCTCGCGTCTCCAGTCGGGTGCTGCCGCACCGGATCCCGGCGACTGGCCGATCGACGACCTCGTTTTGGAGGCGCTGGACGGCATCGAGGCCGGCGGGCGCGTCGAGGTCGCCCTTCCGGAGGATCCTCCGCTCGTGCACGCCGACATGCACCAGGCCGAGCGCGTCGTGGCGAACCTCGTCGAGAACGCGCTTCGCTACTCGCCGTCGGAGGAGCCAGTCCGGATCCAGGTGCGCAGCGCAGGCCAGGAGGTACACGTCCGCGTCGTTGACCACGGACGAGGAGTGCCACCCCGCGAGACGGAGAGCATCTTCGCCCCGTTCCAGCGCGGGTCACTGACGGGCGAGACGCGAGGCGCCGGCCTGGGACTGGCCATCGCCCGCGGCTTCGCCGAGGCGAACGGCGGGCGGGTCTGGGTCGAGTCGCACGCGGGACAGGGAGCGACCTTCGTCCTCGCGCTTCCGCTCGCGGGCGCTCCTGTGCCGGTGCCGGCGTGACCGGCACGCGTGTTCTTGTCGTCGACGACGAGCAGCAGATCCTCCGTGCTCTCCGCACGAGCCTTCGCGGCGCCGGGTACGAGGTCGACACCGCGGACACCGCCGCGACGGCGCTCGCGGCGGCGGCGATGCGGCCACCCGAGGCGGTGATCCTCGACCTCGTCCTGCCGGACGGAACCGGCACCGACGTGGCCCGCGAGCTCCGGGAGTGGAGCGCAGCGCCGATCATCGTGCTCTCCGCCGTTGGCGAGGAGCGCGAGAAGGTCGCAGCCCTCGATGCAGGCGCCGACGACTACGTGACCAAGCCCGTCGGGATCGACGAACTGCTCGCGCGCCTCCGAGCGGTACTGCGGCGGACGGCTCCGAGCGGCGAGCCGGTCGTCGAGGTCGGCGAGCTCGTGGTCGACCTCACGAACCGGTCGGTGACGATGGCGGGGAAGCCGGTGCACCTGACACCGCACCAGTTCGACCTGCTCCGCGTCTTCGCGCTAAACGTCGGCAAGCTCCTCACCCACCGCCAGCTGCTGCAGGAAGTCTGGGGGCCCGGCTACGCCGACGCGGCCAACCTCCTGCAGGTGAACGTCTCGCAGCTCCGCCGCAAGATCGAGTCCGACCGTGCGCAGCCGCGCTACCTCCTCACGGAGACCGGCTCCGGCTACCGGCTCGTCGAGCCTTCCTAGCGCCTTAAGGGAATCTTCAGGCCGCCGCCGCGAACCCACAGGCGGCTTTCAGCCCCGCCTCCCTAGCGTCGAAGGCGGTCATGGGCGACCTCGCGGCGATAGCGATCTCGGCGGCGTGCTTCGCCTTCGTCTTCGCGCTCCTCTGGGCGCTGGAGAAGGTCTGATGAGCGCGGGCGACGCGTTCGGGCTGGCGATCTCGGTCGCCGTGCTCGTCTATCTCGTCTACGCGCTGTTCCGCGGGGAGAAGCTCTGATGGCGCAGGGGACGGCGCAGATCCTCGTCTACGCGGTCGTGCTCGTTGCGCTCAGCTACCCGCTGGGAATCTGGATGGCGCGCGTCTACACGCGCGAGCGGGGTGACATCGTCGAGCGCGGTTTCCTCCGGCTGCTCGGCCGGGACGCGAGCGGCGACCAGACCTGGAAGCAGTACGGACTCTCGGTCGTCGTCTTCACCGTCCTCTTCAGCGGCTTCCTCTACGGGCTGCTGCGGCTGCAGGGACACCTGTTCCTCAATCCCGCTCATCTGTCGGGCGTGCCGTGGGCGACAGCGCTGAATGCGACGGCCAGCTTCGTGACGAACACGAACTGGCAGTACTACGGCGGCGAGGCAACGATGTCGTACCTGAGCCAGATGGCCGGGCTCGCGGTGCAGCAGTTCGTCTCGGCCGGCGTTGGACTCGCCGTCCTCGCTGCGGTCTGCCGCGGGATCGCGCGGCGCGGCGGCGGAGTAGGCCTCGGCAACTTCTGGCGCGACCTCTACCGGTCGATCGTCTACATCCTCCTGCCGCTCTCGATCCTGCTCGCCGTCGTCCTGATGTGGCAGGGAGTGCCGCAGACCTTCCACGGCTACGTCCACGCGACGACGCTCCAGGGCGCGCACCAGACGATCGCGCGCGGCCCGGTCGCCTCGATGGTTGGCATCAAGCAGCTCGGGACGAACGGCGGCGGCTACTACAACTCGAACTCGGCCGTCCCCTTCGAGAACCCGACACCGCTCTCGAACTTCCTCGAGGTGCTCGCGATCCTGCTCATCCCGTTCGCGCAGGTCGTGATGTTCGGACGAATGGTTCTCGCCCGTCGGCACGCCTGGGTGCTCTACGCCGTCTGTTTCACGATCTTCGCCGTCGGCGTCGGCATCGCCTATCCGGCCGAGCAGCACGGCTCCCAGGTGCTCCGCAACTCCGGCGTGAACATCGCGCAGAGCGCGAGCCAGTCGGGCGGGAACTTGACCGACAAAGAGATCCGCTTCGGGATCGCCAACACCGCGCTCTGGGCGACCGCGACGACCGACGTCTCGAACGGCTCGGTCAACGGCGGGCACGACGCGTTCACGCCCGCCGGCGGAGCTGTGCCCTTGGTCAACATGTTCCTCGGCGAGGTAGAGCCCGGCGGCGTGGGCTCCGGGGTCTACGGGCTCGTCTTCTACATCCTCATCGCCGTCTTCGTCGCCGGTCTGATGGTCGGGCGAACGCCGGAGTGGCTCGGCAAGAAGATCGAGGCGCGCGAGATGAAGTTCGCCGCGCTCGGGGCCCTCTTCGTGCCGACGATGGTGCTCGTGATGACGGCGGCGGCCGTCGTCACACCGGCCGGGCTGGCGTCGATCTTCAACCCCGGCGCGCACGGCTTCACCGAGACGCTCTACGCGTACACGTCGCAGTCGAACAACAATGGCAGCGCGTTCGCCGGCTACGGCGCCACGACCTTCTCGACCACGCTCGGTACGGTCGCCCTCTACTTCGGCCGCTTCGTACCGCTGCTCGCGGGACTGGCGATCGGCGGCTCGCTCGCCTCGAAGAAGGTCGTGCCAGCCTCGGCCGGGACGTTCCGCACGGACGGCGCCACCTTCGGCGTCCTCCTCGCTCGGCGTGATCGTGCTCACGGCGGGGTTGATGATCCTGCCGGCGATGACGCTCGGACCGATCGTCGAAGGGCTGATGCACTGATGCTCCGGGCCGCCCTCGCCTCGGTCGTGATGATCGTCGTCTCGACGGTCGTCCTCGGGTTCGCCTATCCGGCGCTCGTGACCGGCGTCGGCGCTGTCGCCTTCCCGCACCAGACGGCGGGCAGCCTGATCGTGCGCGACGGCACGGTTGTCGGCTCCTCGCTCGCGGCGCAAGCCTTCACCTCGCCGCGCTACTTCCACGAGCGACCATCCGCCACGACGCCCGCCTACAACGCGGCCGGCACGACCTTCTCCAGTCTCGGCCCGACGAGCCCGGCCCTCAAGAAGCTCGTCGCCGCGAATGCGAAGGCGATCCTCGCGCTCGAAAACCCGTACAACCCCGGGCTGACGATTCACGACATCCCGGTCGACGCCGTCGTCCCATCGGGCTCCGGGATCGACCCGGAGATCTCGTTCGCCTACGCGGAGCTGCAGGGCCGGCGCGTCGCGGCCGTCCGGCATCTGCGGCTCTCCACCGTCCAGCGGCTGATCCGCGAGAACACTCAGGGGCGAACGCTCGGCTTCCTCGGCGAGCCCGGCGTCAACGTCCTCGAGCTCAACCTCGCCCTCGACCGGGTGAGCGGCTGATGGCGCGCCGCTCGCAGGGCATGTTCTCGCGCGATCTCTTCGGCGCCGCGATCCGCGACTCGTTCCCGAAGCTCGACCCGCGCCTGCAGGCGCGCAACCCGGTGATGTTCATCGTCGAGCTTGGCAGCGTCATCACGACGGTCGTCTTCTTCAATGACCTGGCGCAGGGAAGCCACGGGCAGCTCTGGTTCGTCGGCACGATCGCCGTCTGGCTTTGGCTCACCGTCCTGTTCGCGAACTTCGCCGAGGCGATCGCCGAGGGCCGCGGCAAGGCGCAGGCGAACGCCTTGCGGGCGACGCGCACCACGACGACGGCACGGCTCCGAGACGGCCGCGAGGTGGCCGCGCCGGAGCTGCAGAGAGGCGACGTCGTCGTCGTCGAGGCCGGCGAGGTCATCTCCGCCGACGGAGAGGTGATCGAGGGGGCCGGCTCGGTCGACGAGTCGGCGATCACCGGCGAGTCCGCCCCGGTGATCCGCGAGGCCGGTGGCGACCGCTCCGCCGTCACGGGCGGCACGAAGCTCCTCTCCGACCGGCTCGTCATCGAGGTGACGCAGGAGCCGGGAAAGTCGTTCCTCGACCGGATGATCGCGCTCGTCGAGGGCGCTGAGCGGCGTAAGACGCCGAACGAGATCGCCCTCAACATCCTCCTCGCTGGCCTGACGATCACCTTCCTCGCCGCCGTCGTGACGCTGCGGCCGTACGGCATCTACGCCGGCACGAACCTCTCCGAGACCGTCCTCATCGCTCTTCTCGTCGCGCTGATCCCGACGACGATCGGGGCGCTCCTGTCCGCGATCGGCATCGCCGGCATGGACCGCCTCGTCCAGCGCAACGTCCTCGCCATGTCCGGCCGAGCGGTCGAGGCGTCGGGCGACGTCGATGTCCTGCTCCTCGACAAGACCGGAACGATCACGCTCGGTAACCGTCAGGCGACCGAGTTCCTCCCCGCACCCGGCGTCGACGAGCGCGAGCTCGCCGAGGTCGCCCAGCTCGCCTCGCTCGCGGACGAGACCCCGGAGGGCCGTTCGATCGTCGTCCTCGCGAAGGAGAAGTTCGGCCTCCGCGAGCGCGAGCTCGGCGAGCACGAGTTCGTCCCCTTCAGCGCAACGACGCGGATGAGCGGCGTCAACCTGAACGGGACGATGATCCGCAAGGGCGCCGCCGACGCCGTCAAGACCTTCATCGCCGAAAACGGCGGCCGCTCACCCGCGGACATCGACGCCTCCGTGCAGCGCGTCGCTGAGCAAGGCGGCACGCCGCTCGTGGTCGCCCGCGACAACTTCGCGCTCGGGGTCGTCCATCTCAAGGACATCGTCAAGGGCGGCATGAACGAGCGCTTTGACGAGCTCCGCCGCATGGGCATCCGCACCGTGATGATCACCGGCGACAACCGGGTCACCGCCTCAGTGATCGCCCAGGAGGCCGGCGTCGACGACTTCCTCGCCGAGGCGACGCCCGAGGCGAAGCTCGCGCTGATCAAGGACGAGCAGGCGCAGGGCCGGATGGTCGCGATGACCGGCGACGGCACGAACGACGCGCCCGCGCTCGCCCAGGCCGACGTCGGCGTGGCCATGAACACCGGCACCTCCGCCGCGAAGGAGGCGGGCAACATGGTCGACCTCGACTCGAACCCGACGAAGCTGATCGAGATCGTGGAGGTCGGCAAGCAACTCCTGATCACTCGCGGCGCGCTGACGACGTTCTCGATAGCGAACGACGTCGCCAAGTACTTCGCGATCCTGCCGGCGATGTTCGCCACGACCTACGCGGCGGCGCCGGGCAAGACGGGGCCGCTCGGCGCGCTCAACATCATGCACCTGGGCGATCCGCGCAGCGCCATCGTCTCCGCAGTCATCTTCAACGCGCTGATCATCCCGGCCCTCGTCCCGCTCGCCCTGCGCGGGGTGAAGTACCGCGCGATCGGCGCCACCGCCCTCCTACGCCGCAACCTTCTGATCTACGGCCTCGGCGGGATGGTGCTCCCGTTCATCGGGATCAAGCTGATCGACCTGATCGTCCACAACCTCCTCGGAGCGTGAACCGTGGAGCGCGGCCACTACCGGATCCTTCTCGGGATGGCGGCCGGAGTCGGCAAGACGTACCGGATGCTCCTCGAAGGGCGGCAGGCGCAGGAAGACGGACGCGACGTCGTCATCGGCTACCTCGAGCCGCACGACCGCCCCGAGACGACGGCGCTCGCCGAAGGGCTCGAGGTCGTGCCGCGCCTACGAGCCCAGCACGGGACGCTCGAACTCGAGGAGATGGACGTCGACGCGGTGATCTCGCGCCGGCCCGAGCTGGCGCTGATCGACGAGCTCGCGCATACGAACGCCGCGGGAATGCGCCACGAGAAGCGCTGGCAGGACATCGAGGAGGTTCTCGGCGCCGGCATCCACGTCACCTCGACCGTCAACGTCCAGCACCTCGAGAGTCTCAACGACGCGATCTTCGAGCTCACCGAGATCCGCGTCCGGGAGACCTTCCCCGACCGCACCCTCGAAGAGGCGGACGAGGTCGTGCTCGTCGACCTCTCGCCGGAGGAGCTGCAGCAACGCCTGCGCGCCGGCAAGGTCTATCCGAAGGAGCGCGCAGAGATCGCGCTCGACAACTTCTTCCGAGCCGACAAGCTCGCCGCCCTGCGCGAGCTCGCGCTGCGCGAAGTCGCCCAGGACGTCGAGACACGCCGCATCACCCGGACGCTCGAGCCGCTCAGCCAGCAAGCCGTGGCCGAGCGCGTCCTCGCGCTCGTCGAGCCGCAGGCGAAGTCGCAGCGGATCATGCGCCGTGCCTGGCGCTCGGCCCAGCGGCTAGGAACGACGATGGACGCCGTCTGGGTCCGCAAGCCGGGGCACGAGCCAACAGCGGAGGAGGCAACTCAGCTCGCTGCACTCCGCCGCCTCGCGGGGATTCTGGGCGCGCACTTCCTCGAAGAGGAGGGCGACGACCTTGTTGCGACCGTTCGCCGTGTAGCCGGCGAACGGGGATCGACCTACGTCTTCGTCGGCACGCCGGACGAGTCCCGCCGCCGCGAGATTCTAGGCGGCTCCCTTCTCTCGCGCATGGTGCGTGAACTGCCAGGCCTCGACATCCGCGTCGTCGCCGACCGCACAGACCGCGACCGCCTGGTGCCATGACCGCGGTCGTCATCTCCCTCGCGGCACTCTCGCTCGTCCTCGCAGCGGCCCTCGCCGCCCAGAGCTACCGCCGACACCGAGTGCGACGGAGAGCGGGCGCGCCAAGGATCCTCGTCCCATTCACGGGCGGGCAGCTCGACCCGACCGTGCTCAACGCCGCAATCCGCATCGCCCGGGCAGAGGAAGCCGTCCTGGTTCCGTCCTACCTACTCGTGGTCCCGCTCGAATACCCAGAGGACTCGCCCCTCAACGATCAGGTCCGGGTCGCAATGCCATTACTGGAGGCTGTTGAACACGCAGCGCTGCGAGCCGGCGTCCCCGTCGACGCCCGCATCGAGAAGGGACGCTCGCCGACGCACGCCCTCCGCCGCCTCTGGGAGGTCGAGGAGTTCGACCGCGTCGTCGCGCCGGCGCCGGCGAACGGGAACGGCGGCCTCTCGCTCAAGGAAGTCACGTGGATCCTCGCTCACGCCCCGAGCGAGACCCTCGTGCTGAAGCCCTCGCCCTAGCGAAAGGGGTTCGTACGTCCACCTTTGGTACTCCCCGGAATGGACCCAGCCGGGCTCGAACCGGCGACCTTCGCGCTGCCAGCGCGACGCTCTCCCAGCTGAGCTATGGGCCCGGGAGAGCCCCAGTGTAGCCGCCTACACTCAGCACGATGAGCCAGGAGAGCGCCGAGCTGCTGCTGCGCGGGTACCGCGCTTTCGTCGACGGCGACCTCGAGGCGATGGGCGCGATGCTCGACCCCGACGTCGAATGGGTGGCGGTCGGGGAGGAGGCGATCCTCGTCAGCCGAGAGCGGGTGCTCGAGGTGCTCGCGGAGCGCGTCGCCGAGGAGTACCACGTCGTCGTCGATCGCGCGATCGGGCTCACCGGCCGGGTGGTCGTGAGCATGCGCTTCTCGAAGATCGAGCTGGACCCGACGGACGAGCGTCCGCTCCAGAGCCGCCGCTCCTACCTGCTCGGCCGCTGGGCCGCGATCGTGCACACGCGCGGCGGTCGCGTCGTGCGCGTCGAGGAGCATCCGCATCTCGCGTCGGCGCTCGAGGCTGCGGGCCTCGAGGACGACGCCGGCTAGGCATCGGCTCGCGCTACAATTTCGATACCTACTACAACTTGGAGCGTGAACGACTCTTGACCGAACTTCTGCTTGTCCCGCTCGAGGACACCGTCGTCTTCCCGGGCA
Source organism: uncultured Actinomycetes bacterium (assembly GCA_963775155.1). Classification (GTDB taxonomy): domain Bacteria; phylum Actinomycetota; class Thermoleophilia; order Gaiellales; family Gaiellaceae; genus Palsa-739. The sequence goes on from CAVZHU010000016.1 coordinate 73,611, forward strand.
TGAACGTCACCCTGACCGTGGACGTCGGCGACGAGACCCGCGTGGCTCTCGTGCCGCGGCACGAGAACGAGTACGCCTCCGTCGGCACCGTCGCCGAGGTCGGCGACCGCGTCCGCCTACCGGGCGGCGTGGGCGCCGTCAGCCTCGAGGGGCTCCACCGCGGTCTCATCGGCGTCGCTCACACCGACGTGCAGGGCCGCCTCCGCGCCGAGGTCGAGGAGCGGCTGGACGAGACGCCGCCGCCCGTCCAGACGCGCGAGCTCGAGCGCGAGTACCGAGCCGTCGTCGAGGAGATCCTCGACCTGCGCGGCGCGGACGACCGCGTGCGCGAGTTCCTCCGCGCGATCACCGAGCCCGGCGCGCTCGCCGACACGTGCGCGTACTCGCCCGACATCAGCTTCGCCCAGCGGGTCGAGCTGCTCGAGACGGTCGATGTCGTCGAGCGGCTCGAGCTTGCCCTCGCGATCCAGAAGGAACGGCTCGCCGAGCTCCAGGTGCGCCGGCGCATCCGTGAGGACGTCGAGGAGGGCGCGCAGAAGCAGCAGCGGGAGTGGTTCCTCCGCCAGCAGCTCAACTCGATCCGCAAGGAGCTCGGCGAGGGTGAGGGCTCCGTCGGCGAGGAGTACCAGGCGAAGATCGAGGAGGCCGGTATGCCCGAGGACGTGCGGGCGCAGGCCGAGCGCGAGCTGCGCCGCCTCGAGACGATGGGCGAGGCAAGCGGGGAGGCGTCGATGATCCGCAGCTACCTCGACTGGCTGATCGCCGTGCCGTGGTCGCAGCGGAGCGAGGAGACGCTCGACCCGAAGAGCGCGCGGGAGGTGCTCGACGCCGACCATGCGGGTCTCGAGGACGTCAAGGACCGGATCGTCGAATACCTGGCGGTCCGCAAGCTGCGCCAGGAGCGCGGGATCCCGAACGACAAGAAGTCGGGGGCGATCCTGACGCTGATCGGCCCGCCCGGCACCGGCAAGACGTCGATCGGCGAGTCGGTCGCGCGGGCGCTCAACCGCGAGTTCGTCCGGATGTCGCTCGGCGGGATCCGTGACGAGGCCGAGATCCGCGGCCACCGGCGCACGTACATCGGTGCGCTGCCGGGGCGGCTCGTCCGTGCCCTGCGCGACGCCGGGACGATGAACCCGGTGATCGTCCTCGACGAGGTGGACAAGGTCGGCGCCGACTGGCGCGGCGACCCCTCCGCTGCTCTGCTCGAGGTGCTCGACCCCGCCCAGAACAACTCCTTCCGCGACCACTACCTCGACGTCGAGCTCGACCTGTCCGAGGTCTTCTTCATCGCGACCGGAAACGTCGCAGACACGATTCCGGGGCCGCTGCTCGACCGGATGGAGGTCATCGGCTTCGACGGCTACACCGTCGACGAGAAGACGGCGATCGCCCGCGGCTACCTCTGGCCGCGCCAGGTCGAGCGGAACGGCCTGCGGGAGGACGAGGTCTCGGTCTCGGACGACGTGCTCCAGCTCGTGATCTCCGAGTACACGCGCGAGGCGGGCGTCCGGCAGCTCGAGCGCGAGCTCGGAACCGTCCTGCGCAAGACCGCGACGCGGATAGCCTCCGGCTCGGCCGAGGCTCCTGTCACGGTGGACGTCGACGTCGTGCGCGACGCCCTCGGGCGCCAGAAGTTCTTCCAGGAGGCGGCGGAGAGGACGGCCGTCCCGGGTGTCGCCACCGGCCTCGCGGTCACCGGCACCGGCGGCGAGGTCTTGTTCGTGGAGGCGACCTCGATGGACGGAAACGGCGACCTCGTCCTCACCGGCCAGCTCGGCGACGTGATGAAGGAGTCGGCCCGGATCGCGCTCTCCTACATCCAGTCGCACGCCGAGGATCTCGGCGTCGAGCCCGAGGCGTTCGACCACCGCTCCTTCCACGTGCACGTCCCGGCCGGAGCGATCCCGAAGGACGGGCCGAGCGCCGGGATCACGATGACGACGGCGCTCGCGTCGCTGCTCACCGGGCAGCCCGTGAAGCACACGGTCGGGATGACCGGCGAGGCGACGCTGCAGGGGCGCGTGCTGCCGATCGGCGGCCTCAAGCAGAAGGTGCTCGCGGCGCACGCCGCCGGGCTCACCGACCTGATCATCCCCGAGCGGAACCGGGCAGATCTCGACGACGTGCCCGAGGACGTGAGGGAGTCGATGCGCTTCCATCCGGTCATGACGCTCGGCGAGGTACTCGACCTCGCGCTCGAGCCGAAGCCGAAGCAGACGCTCCACGCGGTCTAGGGGCCAGGATGCGCTGCCGCTCCTGCCGTCCGCTGCCCGAGGAGGTCGCCCGCGCCGCCGACCTGCTCGGACGCCGCTGGGCGCTCGCCGTCATCTGGGCCGCGGCGGAGGCGGGAGCCGTCCGCTTCAACGAGTTCAGGCAGACGCTCGAGGGGATCCCGCCGCGGACGCTGGCCGCCCGGCTCCGCGAGCTCGAACGGGCCGGCGTGCTCGAGCGGCGCGTTCTCGACACCCGCCCGCCACGGGTCGAGTACCGGCTGACGGAAGCGGGCCGCCTGCTCGGCGCAGCGAGCGAAGCTGCGCTTCGCTCGCTGGGATAGTCCGGGCGAAGAGCTGCGCTCTTCGCGCCGGGTGAAGGAACGAGGGCCGGGAGAGCGTGGTCTCCCGGCCCTCGTGCTGTCAGGGCTTGCTTGGGCCGCACAAGTTCAAGCGCCGTGCCTGGGTCGCGTGGGGGCAGGCCGCCTGCGGCGGCGTGCCCGCCCGCGACAGGTCCGGCGGCGGCGTAACGCACCGTTACGCCGCCGCCCGACGCAGCCGGGGGTTCTAGCGCTTCAACCCCAGCTCCGGCCGAACCGTGCTCGCGCCGGCCTCCGCCGCGCGCGAGCGCACCAGAGAGGCCTCCCGTCCACAGCATCCAAAGCAAGAACAGCACGGAGCCGACGGGAGACCGCGCTCTCCCGTTGGCGGAGTTCCCTTGCCACGGTCTGAAGAGCGGAGCTCTTCAGACCGCAAGAGCGGCGATCTCGCGCTCCTGCGCGAGGCGCTCGAGGGCGCGCACCTCGATCTGGCGCACGCGCTCGCGCGTCACGCCTATCTCCCGGCCGATCTGCTCGAGCGACTTCGGATCCTGGTCGCCGGCGAGCCCGTAGCGGAGCTTGATCACCTGCCGCTCGCGGTCGGGCAGCTTCTCCACGGCTCTGCGCAGTGCGGTCTCGCCCAATCCGACGACGACCTCCTCCTCGACGTCGTCTGGATGGGTGGCGACGATGTCGCCGAAGGACGTATCGCCCTCGCCGAGCGGCTTGTCGAGGCTCGCGACGGTGCGTGCGGCCGCCCGCACCTCCCGCACGTGCTTGAGCGACAGCCTCGCCGTCTTCGCCACCTCCTGGTCGGTCGGCGGCCGCTCGAGCTTCACTGCCAGCTCGCGCTCCGCGCGCGCGATCTTCTGCTCGCGCTCGACGACGTGGACGGGGATGCGGATCGTGCGCGACTTGTTCGCCACGCCGCGCTGCACGGCCTGCCGGATCCACCACGTCGCATAGGTCGAGAACTTGTAGCCGCGTCGCCAGTCGAACTTCTCGACGGCGCGGATCAGGCCGATGATCCCCTCCTGGATCAAGTCGAGCAGCGAGAGTCCATGCCCCTGGTACTTCTTCGCGATCGAGACGACGAGCCGGAGGTTGGAGCTGATCATCCTGTCCTTCGCCTCCCGGTCGCCCCGTTCGACACGCTTCGCGAGCTCGACCTCCTCGACCGCCGTGAGCAGCGGATAGCGCCCCGCCTCGTTGAGGAAGAGCTGCAGGGAGTCGGTCGTCATCGCGGCGACGACGTCGTTCGAGAAGCGCGTCTCCTCGGCGTCGGGAATGTTGCAGTCCTCCGTGAGCTCGATCCCGTGCGTCTCGAGCTGCTCGTAGAGGGAGGAGATCTCCTCCTCGTCGAGCTCGAGCTCGCTCAGAACCTGCGTGAAGGCCGAGACGTTGACGCATCCGACCTCCTCGCCGTGCTCCATCAATGCGCGGAGTTGGTCATGGCTCATGTATCTGCTATTGCCGGGGCGCCCGAGTCACTAACGCGAAAGGCTGTCCGTCCACCATCCGGGTAGACTCACGAACGGTGGCGCCGGACTCGATCTGGGAGATCGTGTTCCTGATGGTGATCCTCAAGATCCCCATCGTTTATCTCTGCACGGTCGTCTACTACGCCGTCAAGGCGGAGCCCCGCCGCGGCCGGGGCGGTCCCGCCGCGGTCCGCGTCGAGCCGGATTCGCCTCCGTCGGGCCCGGGCCGCAGCCGCCCGCGGCCACGCCGCCGGCCGCCGCGCCCGCACGGCGGCCCGTCGCGGGTGTACGCAAGGAGTGCGCGCGTCGCGATCGCGCGCGCCGATAGGATCGCCGACGCGTGAGCGTCGAGAGCGAGATCCTCCAGAGGCCGCGGCGGCGCACCGCCGAGACCGTCGCCGGCTACCTCTCCGCCCTCGCCGTCTTCACGAGCGTCGTCGGCATCGCCTGGCATCCGCTGCGGCTGATCCTGCCCGCGCTCGTGATCGCGCTCGTCGCCTCGGCGATGGCAGGGCCGCGGCAGAGGTTGCAGTTCGCGGCCGTGATGATCTCCGCCGTCTGCCTCTTCCTCGGGCTCACGGTCGCGGTCGTCACGAGCCACGCGCTCTGGTAGCAGCCGGTCGGTTGCTACAACGAAAGGGCAGATGGGACACCGGGACGTCGACGGCCTGAACACCGGCTACGCCGCGCTGCTCCTCGAGCAGTACCTCGACAACCCCGGCTCGGTGCCCGAGGAGTGGCGGGATCTGTTCGAGAGCGAGGCGGAGTCGCTGGTCCGCCGCCAGCCGGGGCTCGCGCGCCTTCTCGACCTCTACGGGGAGGACGGTCACGCGGCTCCGGCGCCGGTCGGAGTGGAGCCTCCGCAGGCTGCGCCGCCCGACGAGGAGCTGCTCGGGGGGATCGCGGCCGCGATGGCGCTCGTCAAGGCGTTCCGGATGCACGGACACCTCGCGGCACGGCTCGACCCGCTGGGCTCGGAGCCGCACGGCGATCCCGCCCTCGAGCCCGAGCGCTTGACGCCGAGGCTGACGCCCGAGCTCCAGGCCAGGATTCCCGCTGCGCTGCTCCGCCTCTCCGTCGAGGGCGACACGCTCGCCGAGGCGCTGCCGCGCCTGCGGGAGACGTACACGGGGGCGATCGCGTACGAGATCGAGCACATCTCGGACCACGAGGAGCGCGTGTGGCTGCGGCAGGCGATCGAATCGGGCCGCTACCGGCGCCCGCTCTCCCGCGACGAGCGCGTCCGCCTGCTCGCGCGGCTGAGCCAGGTCGAGGGCATGGAGCACTACCTGCGCCGCGCCTTCCTCGGGCAGAAGCAGTTCTCCGTCGAGGGGCTCGACGTGATGATCCCGATGCTCGACGAGGCGATCGACATCGCCGCCGACGGCGGTGCGCACGAGGTCGTGCTCGGGATGGCGCACCGGGGGCGGCTCAACGTCCTCGCCCACATCGTCGGCCGGCCGTACGAGACGATCCTGCGCGAGTTCGAGGGCGAGCGGACGATCGAGGCCGTCGTCTCGAGCGAGGAGGGCGGCAGCGGGGACGTGAAGTACCACCTCGGAGCGCAGGGGACGCGCTCGACCGCGGCCGGCGAGATCACGATCACGCTCGTCTCGAATCCGAGCCATCTCGAAGCGGTCGGCCCGGTCGTCGAGGGGAGGGCGCGGGCGCAGCAGACCGACCGCTCCTCGAGGCAGGGCTTCCACGACCCGAGCGTCGCGCTTCCGATCCTCATCCACGGGGACGCCTCGTTCGCCGGGCAGGGAAGCGTCGCAGAGACCCTCAACCTCGGGGCTCTCGCCGGCTACTCGACCGGCGGCACGCTCCACGTGATCGCGAACAACCAGGTCGGCTTCACGACCGACCCGGAGAGCGGGCGCTCGACGCGCTACTCGAGCGACCTCGCGAAGGGCTTCGACATCCCGATCGTCCACGTCAACGCCGACGACCCGGAGGCGGCGCTCGCAGCCGTCCGGCTCGCGCTCGCCTACCGGCGGCGCTTCGGTCACGACGTCGTCGTCGACCTCGTCGGTTACCGCAGGCACGGCCACAACGAGCAGGACGAGGCTGCGTACACCCAGCCGCTCCCGGCGGCCGCGATCGCCGAGCACCCGACTGCTCGCGCGCAGTTCGCAGCGCGGCTCGTCGCCGAGGGCGACGTGACGCAGGGGCAGGCGAACGAGCTCGAGCAGGACGTCGTCGCGCAGCTCCGGCAGGCCCACGAGGCGCTGAAGCAGACGTTCGGGCATCCCGATGCGGCGGCGGCCGGAGACGCTCGCCTTCCCGCCGCGACCGGCGACGAGGTCGTGACGGCGGTTGCCGGGGACCGCCTCCGCGCGCTCAACGAGCGGCTGCTCCACGTGCCCGAGGGCTTCGCGCCTCATCCGAAGCTCCAGCGCCAGCTCGAGCGGCGGCGCGAGACGCTCGACGAAGGCGGCATCGACTGGGGGCAGGCTGAGGCGCTCGCCTTCGCGTCCCTGCTCGTGGACGGGATCCCGGTCCGGCTCACGGGGCAGGACACCGAGCGCGGCACGTTCTCCCACCGGCACGCCGTCCTCCACGACGTCACGACGGGGGCGACGCACACGCCGCTCCAGCACCTCGAGGACGCCGGCGCGTCGTTCGAGATCTACAACTCGCCGCTCTCGGAGTACGCGTGCCTCGGCTTCGAGTACGGCTACGCCGTGGCCGCGCCCGAGGCGCTCGTCCTCTGGGAGGCGCAGTTCGGCGATTTCGTCAACGGGGCGCAGATCGTGATCGACCAGTTCATCGCCGCCGGCCTCTCCAAGTGGCGCGAGTCGACCAGGCTCACGCTCCTCCTTCCGCACGGGTACGAGGGCAACGGTCCGGAGCACTCGAGTGCGCGGCTCGAGCGCTTCCTCCAGCTCGCGGCCCAGGAGAACCTCCGGATCGCGAACTGCACGACGTCCGCGCAGTACTTCCACCTGCTGCGGCGGCAGGCGCTCGACGTGACCGCGCGCCCGCTCGTCGTCATGACGCCGAAGGGGCTGTTGCGACTCAAGCAGGCGGGGGCGACGCTCGACGAGCTGGCGACCGGGGAGTTCCGGCCGTTGCTCGACGACACCGCTGCGGAGCGCGGCCGCGTGGAGAGGCTCGTGCTCTGCCAGGGCAAGGTCTACTACGACGTCGTCGGTCACGAGCAGCGCAGTAACGCCGCCGGCGTCGCGATCGCCCGACTCGAGCAGCTCTATCCGTTCCCGGTCGAGCAGGCGAAGGCACTCCTCGCCGGCTACCCGAACCTGCGCGAGCTCGTGTGGGTGCAGGAGGAGCCGCAGAACACGGGCGCGTGGCGCGCGATCCGCCACCGGCTCGAGGAGGCGAAGCCGGAAGGCGTGCCGCTTCTCTACGTCGGCCGCCCGTGGCGGGCGAGCCCGAGCGAGGGCTACCCGACCGCGCATCTCCGCGAGCAGGACCGGATCGCCCGAGCGGCGCTCGGCGTCTAGGCCACCCGGGCGCTTACTTCCGGCGGCGAGCCTTGGCCTCGACGACCCGCTTCGCGAGCTTCGGGCCGTGCTTGCGCGCGAGGCCGAGCACCTGCTGCCGCTGCTTCGGCGGCAGCCGCCGCCAGATGTCCCAGGCGGCGACCGCGAGTGCCCACGGCTTGGGGCGGATGCGAAGGCGACGAGCCATACCGACATCTTCTCAGATCCCGGCACCACACCGCCCTAGGTTCCTGAGCACGTTGGTTCATCCGGGCCGCCTTGGAGGCTGAGCGCTGTCGAAGGCAGCTCAACCCCAAGGAGGCTCGGATGGATCTGCACGGTAACGCGGCGCTCAGCTGGAGTGGTAGGCGGCAGCTGGCAGGGCGAGTGGTCGATCAGGGATGGACGCTGACGGCGGCGGCCGAGGCCGCCGGTGTCAGCGTGCGCTGTGCGCGCAAGTGGGTGGGCCGCTACCGCGCTGGCGATCGTCAGCTGTTCGATCGCTCCTCGGCGCCGAGGCGGGTCGCGAATCGCACTGCGCGGGAGCGGGTGGCGTTGATCGCGATGCTGCGCAGGGTTGCGGATGACGGCGGCCGAGATCGCTGAGATGCTCGCGATGCCGCTCTCGACGGTGTCGGGGATCCTGACCCGGATGGGGCTGGGTCGGCTCGGCCGGCTCGGCCTCGAGCCAGCGGTGCGCTACGAGCGCTCGCGACCGGGCGAGCTCGTCCACTCGACGTGAAGAAGCTCGGCCGCATCGCGGCGGCGCCGGCCGCCGCGTCCGCGGCGACCGCCAGCACTACACAGCCGCACCGCAAGGACGCGGCGGGATCCCCGCGGCACCGTCGGCTAGGAGTACGTGCACATCGCGTCGACGACTACAGCCGGCTGGCCTATGCAGAGGTGCTGCCGGACGAGAAGGCACACCGCGGCGGCTTCCTCCGCCGCGCCGTCGCCTTCTACCGCCGCTACGGCATCGCGAAGCCTCTCAGCGCCTAGGGGAGGCTTCGCGCTCTCCAGGGGGAAGATCCGGGCTATGATCCCGGCTGAGGGCGAGCACGAACACACGGGAGGCGCTTCATGCCGGTAGAGACACCGTCGATCTTCGCGCAGGTCATCCGGGAGCATCTGGATCTGAAGGAGCGGAACGCACGGCTCGACGACACGATGCCGATCGACCACTACAAGCTCGGGGACCCGTTCGAGAACCACCCGCTCTTCAAGACCGAGGAGCAGGCGCGGATCGAGGAGACGATGGGCGGCGCCGAGCCGGACTTCAGCGAAGCCAGCCTCGAGAACGTCTGGCCGGCCGAAGAGCCGCAAGAGCTCGTGACTGCGGAGACCGTCGCCCCAGCCTCGGAGGAGTCAGCCTTCTGGGGCAACGGCAGCGTCCGCGACTTCGACTGGGGCGACTGAGAGTCGCTCGCGAGTGCTGCGCACTCGCTCGCGGGGCGGGAGGACGCTCGACGGCATGTGGTCGTCGTGTGGACCTCCGCCTGTGGGAGCTTCGCGAAGCGATCGTTACGGACTATCCAGCTACTAGAAGCTCTGCGTAAGCAGGGCTTTTTGTTTTGAGCGTCGAGCAGGGCGCCCATCGGGGGTTTCTCCCGATGCAAAGCGCACGGGGCGGCGGCATGCTGAGCCGGCGGGAGAACGGAGAAGATCACCGTGCTCAGGTTGCTGTCAGGTGTTGTAGTCGGCGTCCCGGCGCTCGTCGGCGCGCTCTCGCCGGTGGCGACTGGTGACACGGCTGGGGAACGCTCCGCGGGTCGCGCAACCAGCGTCAGGCGTGTGGTCGCACTCCGGCGGATCGAGGCTGCCTACCCCGGCCGGCCGCTGACGATCTTCTCCGAGCTCGCGGAAGGCGCGGATCGTCTCGCGCTCGGGCCTGCGCTGAGCCGCACCGAAGCGCGCCTCGTGGCCGTGCTGCCGCTCGAGAAATACGACTACCTCTCCGACTTCGGGACGAGCGAGTCGAAGGACGAGTTCCTCCGCCTGCTCGCCGGCGCAGACACGATCGTCGAGCTGCCACCGCAGGCCGACCGCGAGCGGGGCTACGAGGCCGCCGGCGAGTTCATCCGCGAGCAGGCGGACGTGCTTCTCGCCGTCTGGGACGGCCAGGACGGGCAAGGCTCCGGCGGCACTGCGGACATGGTCGCCGACGCGCGCGCAGGTGGGCTTCCGATCGCCTGGGTGCACGAGCACGGCGACGTCACCTACGAGCACCTCGACGGTCCGGCCATCCACGCGACAAGCGGGTAGCGGCCTTGGCAGACATCTTCGTCTCCTACTCGCGCAAGGACATCGCCTTCGCGCGGATCCTGCACCAGGAGCTCGACGCGCGCGACCTCGAGACCTGGATCGACTGGAAGGACATTCCTCCGAGCGCCGACTGGCTCGCCGAGGTCTACCAGGCGATCGAGGCCGCCGACGCGTTCGTATTCCTCGTCAGCTCGACCTCGATCGAGTCGGAGGTCTGCAGCAAGGAGATCGCCCACGCGATCGAGCACCACAAGCGCCTGATCCCGATCGTCCTCGACGACGTCGACCCGGCGCTGCTGCCGCCCGAGGTCGCCTCGATCAACTGGATCTTCTGCCGCGAGCAGGAGGAGTACCAGCAGGCGTTCGACAGGCTCGTGGAGGCGGTGCGAACCGACCTCGACTGGGTTCGACGCCGCACACGCGCCTGCTCGTGAGGGCCCGCGAGTGGGAGACCAAGGGCCGCGACCGCAGCTACCTGCTCCGCGGACGCGACCTGGGCGAGGCCGAGACGTGGCAGGCTGAGGCCGCCGGCAGGGAGCCGAGCCCCGGCGCGATCCAGCTCGAGTACATCCTCGCGAGCCGAAAGTCGTCGAGCCGGCGGACGCGGTCGGTGCTCGCGGCGGTGGCGTGTGGGCTTGCCGTCGCGGTGGCGCTCGGTGTCGTGGCGCTGGTCCAGCGCAACACCGCCGTGCAACGCCAGCGAACGCAGTTTCGCGCGAGCTGGCGTCGTACGCTCAGGCGCAGCTGGGCGTCGATCCCCAGCTGAGCCTGCTGCTCGGGTTGGAGGCGACGCGCAAGGCGCACACGGACGCAGCCGGTGCGGTTCTCCGTCAGGCCGTCCTGGCGTCGGTTGCCCCCGCGGTCCTGCGCGGGCACCAGGGGCCGGTAAACGGTGTGGCGTTCAGCCCGGACGGTCTCGTAGTGGCGAGCGCGGGTCTGGACGGCACCGTGCGGATCTGGGACGTCGCGAAGCGAGATCAGCGCTCGGTCATGCACGTGACGCCCGCGGGCGCCAATGCGGTCGCGTTCAGTCCGGACGGGCGGTTGATTGCAATCGCCGAGGACAACGGCACGGTCGGGATCTGGGACTGGGTGGCGGGGAAGTTGCGGGCGGTGCTGGGCCGCATCGGAGACACGCGCGTCGGAGATGTCGCCTTCAGCCCCGACGGTCGCCTCGTAGTGAGCGGCGGCGACGACGGCGTGACGCGTGTCTGGGACTGGTCCACGCGCGTGCAGAAGGCGGAGCTCCACGGGCACACGGGTCCGATCCGTCACGTTGCCTTCAGTCCGGACGGAAAGGAAGTCGCGTCCGCCGGCGACGACGGCACGATGCTGGTCTGGGACTGGCCGACGGGCAAGCTGCGGGCGGTGATCCACAGCACGCCGATTCGGGGCCTCAAGGTGCCGAATCAGATCTCGGGATTCGCGTTCAGTCCGAGCGGGCAGCTGGTCGCGGTCGGTGACCCACAAGAGATCCGCGTCTGGGACTGGGCCGCGAAAAGGCTGCGGAAGGTCGTCCCGACCTACCCGCACTCGGTCGGCGGCGGGTTGGCCTTCAGCGCCGACGGCCGGCTGCTCGCCGGCGCCGAGTACGACGGCACGGTGCAGGTGTTCGACTGGGCGAAGGGCGCCTCGCTCGCAGACCTGCGCGGACACCAAGGGGCCGTCGCGAACGTCGCCTTCAGTCCGAACGGGCAGCTGCTGGCCAGCGTCGGAGCCGACGGCACGGTGCGTCTCTGGGACTGGAAGCTCGGCAGAGCGCGAGCCGTCCTGAGCGGGGGCGCAGTCGACGGCACCGACCGCGTCGCCTTCAGCCCCGCCGGACGACTGGTCATGAACTCGAACTCCAACGGCACGGTTCGGATCTGGGACTGGGGGACGGGAAGCCTGCGGGCGGCACTGCGCGGCGGCGCGGCCTATTCCACCGACGCCGTCTTCAGTACGAACGGACGCCTCGTCGCAGTGGCCGACACGAACGACCTGCGAATCTGGTCCTGGGCCGACGGCAAGATCCACACGTTCCAGCCGACGGGGCAGAACAGCTTTCCCCCGAAGAGCGTCGCCTTCAGCCCGAACGGACAACTCGTCGCGACCGGGAGATGAACACCGGCACGGTGAGGATCAGGAGGGTAGACGGGAGGCCGATAGCGAGCCTGCACGGAGGCAAGGGCGATATCGAGAGCGTCGCCTTCAGCCCCGACGGACGGTTGCTCGCCGGCGCGGGAGCCGACGGGACCGTCCGAGTCTGGGACTGGGCGAGCGGAGCCGCGCGAGCGGTGCTGCGTGGGCACACGGCGATCGTGCACGACGTCGCCTTCACCGGACGGGAAGCTCCATGAGCGCGGGCCAGGACGGGACCATCCGCATCTGGACGGGCAGGCACCACGCGGATCGTCCTGTCCGGACACCGTGGTGACGTCACCGGGCATCCTTCAGCCCCGACGGCAGTCTGATCGCAAGCGCCGGCGAAGACGGCACCGTCCGTGCTCGGACTGGAGTCCGGCAGCCTGTGGGCGGTGCTCCGCGGCAGTGAGGGCGCGACACGAGCGCCCAGCCCGTCTACGCCGTCGCGTTCAGCCCGGACGGGAAGCTGATCGCGAGCACGGGCATGGACGGCACGGTGCAGGTCTCGGACTGCCAGGTCTCGCGGCTCGCTCGCCGGCGTGGTGAAACTTGCCGAGCAGCGCACCGTGCGCGACCTGACGCGTGAAGAGCGAGCGACCTACCTTCACGAGGCGCCGGCGAAGAGGGTCGCGGCGGCGCGTCCCGGCTACCGGGGGGCTGCGTGGGACACTTCCCTTCACGTCACGTGAGACTCCGCGGTTCTCCCGATCGCGATGTCACTCCAGTCTTGGGCCGCGGAACGTTGGGCGTAAGGACGCGGCTACTGAAGCGCTACCTCGCCCGCCACCTCTACCGCCTCCTCGAAAACCAGGAACCAGAAGACTGACAAGTCATAGGAGCATCATTCCCGGGCACTGGCCCAGGTGACAGTCCCTACCGCTGCGGCGTGCAAACGACGGGATGCAGCGCGTCCCTCGGCGCTCATCGCTCCTTGCGGCCGGGACGCCCGCGCGTCAGGCTTCGGCGGGTAGGCCCTGGAGCACCGGCTCCCCGGCGCTCCAGGGAAACGTGATCCAGCGTTCGGTGCGCCGCCACACGTACTCGCACTTGACCACCGAGCGCGGCTTCTCGTAGAGCACGGCGCACCGGACCTCCGCCACCTTCCCCTCGCAGAACTCCTGGACGAGCCGTAGCGTGGCACCGGTGTCGGCGACGTCGTCGGTGATCAGGACGCGCTGCTCGGCGAAGTCGATCAGATCGGGGACCGGCGGCAGGATCATCGGCACGTCGAGGCGCTCGTCGACGCCGGTGTAGAACTCGACGTTCATCGTGAAGGTGTTCTTGATCCCGAGGGCGTAGCCGACCGCGCCGGCGACGAGCAGCCCGCCCCGGGCGATGCCGAGGATGATGTCCGGGACGAACCCGTCGGCGGCAGCGGCCTCGGCCAGCGAGCGGGCACCGTCGCCGAGGTCGCTCCAGGTCATCACCTCGCGTTCGCTCACGAGGACGTGAGCCTAGCGAGCGGATGTACTCGTCAGGCGCTGGTCGTGGCGTCCAGCTCGCCCCGGCCACGAACGCCTCGACGTCGCCGGCGTTGTACGCCTCACCCTTTCCCTCCAGGGCATCCGCTGCCGGAGGGTGATCCTGACGGGACCAAGTCGCGTCTTGTCCCAGAGGTCACTCCTGAACACTGGCCGAGCCGACCGTTGATCGGGTCGAGTGTCAGAATCGGCAGATGTTCAGTCGCTCGGCGTCAATCTCGAACGGAAGGGAGACGACCAGATGTACGCAAGGCTCATCTCGATGTCAGATGCCTCTGCGGAAAACCGTGAGCAGGCAACTCGGGCAATTCGCGAGAGGGTGATCCCCACTCTGCGCCAGCACGAAGGGTACGCCGGCTACGTCGGCCTGTACGACGCCGACAGCCGACGCGCCAAGGCTGTCCTGCTCTGGGAGAGCCGGGAGGCGGCCGACGCGGCCGAGGCGAAGCTCGCAGAGTTCCGCGTCGAGACGATCACCGGGCTCGGCATGACCATCGAGTCCGTGGATCTCTACGAGGCGATCGTCGTCGAAATGGAGTGACGGCCCGCCTAGCCGTTCTCTGAGGCTGGCAGGCACTCTTCGAGCAACGGCACGCTCAGGGTCCATCTGCGAACACTCGCGCAGGGGAGCATTGCACCGCCGGCGGAGGATGGGGTGGCGACCAGTCCGCGTGCCTCCGCGAAGCATCGGACTGCGGGTGCCCCCCGGACGAGGGATACGCGCGCCGGTCCAATGACCGATTCTTCCTGCATCCCTGCGGTCGACCGACACGGTCGGCCTATTCCGTGCTTCCGGGTCGAGGAGGCCCAGGTTGGTGGTCAGAGCAAGCAATCTTCGCCTTGTCGATGCCGACGCGGTCGCCGTGCCGAGCCTCGTCGAGTCCTACCGCCGGCTCGCGGACGTCTTCCACGAGCTCCTCGCCGAGCAGAGCCTCGACGCGCTCCTCGTCCGCATCGCGGACGCGGTCGGCGACCTGATCCCGCACGACACGCTGACGATCTTCGAGGCGGACGAGACGGAGCAGAAGCTCAGGCCCGTCCTTGTTCGCGACGAGTACGCCGACGAGATTCTGAGCACGACGATCCGGTTCTCGGAGGGGATCACCGGCTGGGCGGCGCGGAACCGGGAGCCGGTGCTCGCGAACCACGCGCATCTCGACCCTAGGGTGCGAACGGTCCCGGGCACGCCGCTGGACCCCGAAGCACTCATCTGCATACCCCTGATCGCGCGCGACCGCATCAAGGGCGCGCTCAACATCTACCGCGAAGGCGAGCACGTCGCCTTCTCCGAGAGGGAGTTCGAGGCGGCGAGGCGCTTCGGCGACGCCGCGGCGCTCGCCCTCGACAACGCCGAGATCCGGGCCCGGCTCGAGCACCAGGCGCGCACCGACTCGCTCACGGGCGTGTTCAACCACAGCGTCTTCTACGAGCGCCTCTTCGACGTCTTGCACGAGGCGAGCCGCACGCACGTCCCGGTTGCGGTGGTCATGCTCGACATCGACGACTTCAAGCACGTCAACGACGTGCACGGACATGCCGTCGGCGACGAGCTCCTCCGCTTCCTCGCGGACGCGCTGCGCGGGAGCGTGCGACCGGAGGACGTCGTCTGCCGGCTCGGCGGGGAGGAGTTCGCGGTCGTGATGATGGGCTGCACCGGCCCGGAGGCGGTGCGGGTCGCGGAGAGGATCCAGCGGCGGGTCGCCGACGTCGCCTTCCCCGCGGTCGGCCGGATGACGATCTCGGTCGGGCTGGCGCTCGGTCCCGAGCACGCGATGAACCCGCGCGAGCTCGCCGCGTGCGCCGAGGCGGCGATGATGACCGCGAAGGCCCAGGGCAAGAACCAGGCCGTGGTCTATGCGGACGACGAGGCGATGCGTCCGGACGGGGCCGCCCGCGAGCGTGGCGACGCGCGCTCGGTCGCGCACCTGAAGATGCTGCAGAGCCTGACGGGGAAGCTGAACAGGCTCAACGACGTGCGCGAGATCGGCAACGCGATCGCGACCGAACTTCGTTCCCTAATCGACTACTACAACTGCCGCGTCTTCGTCTCCGAGGACCAGGACCTCGTTCCCGTCGCGTTCATCGGGGAGCTGCCGACCAACGTCGAGTCGCTGTCGCTCGACCTGCTCCGGGTTCGGGTCGGCGAGGGAGTGACGGGCCGCTGCGCAGAGCTCGGAGAGTCGCTCGTCGTGGGGGACGCCGCGAACTGCGAGTTTGGACGCCAGATCGAGGGAACGGAGCCGATCGAGGAGTCGCTGCTCGCGGTCCCGCTCCGCTACGGCACCCGGGTCGTGGGCGTGGTCGTCGTCTCGAAGCTCGGCCTGGACCAGTTCGACGAGAACGATGTCCGCCTGCTCGAGGTGCTCGCCGCCCATGCGGCCGTCGCGGTCGAGAACGCGCGCCTCTACGAGTCGGCGCGGCGTGAGGCCGAGAGCGCGACGGCCCTGCTCGAGTTCGGGCGCGAGCTCGCGACGCTCGTCGACCTCGAGAGCATCGTCGAACGGGTGACCTCGCTCTCCGCCGATATCCTCGGCAGCCCGCACACGTCCTTCTGGCTCGAGCAGGACGGGCTGCTGCACCTGCGTGCCGAGCACGGTCACACGCGGGCGCGGTCGGCGGCTCTGCGGGGGTACTCGTTCCTCCCCGCGGCGCTCGACGTCGAGCGCGAGCCGTACATCGTCGAGTCCGCCGACTACGCAGAGCTGGCCGACGCCGCCTCCGCGCCGGGCGGTCGCTACGCGGTCGCGCCGTTCGCCGCCGACGGGCGCGCCGGCTGCATCGTCGCTCTCGTCTCGGGAGACGGGTTCGGCGACCGCGAGTTGCGGCTCCTCGGAGGTCTCGCCCGCCAGGCGCAGCTCGCGATCACGAACGCCTCGAGCTATGAAGGGCTCGAGCGGACGTTCGTCTCGACGGTCGCGGCCCTCGCGAACGCGCTCGAGGCGAACGACGAGTACACCGCCACACACGCGCGCTGGATCACCGGCCTCTCGCTTGCGGTCGGTCGTGAGCTCGGGCTCGACGAGCGGGCTCTGAGGCGTCTCGAGCTCGGCGCGCTGCTGCACGACATCGGCAAGATCGGCATCCCGAACGACGTGCTCACGAAGCGGGGACGGCTGACGGCACGCGAACGGAGGATCGTCCAGACGCATCCCGAGCTCGGCGAGCGGATCATCGCGCCGATCGACCGGCTCCAGCTGCGGCCAATCGTCCGCGCTTGCCACGAGCGCTGGGACGGCTGCGGCTACCCGGACGGCCTCGCCGGCGAGGAGATCCCGCTCGAGGCCCGGATCATCTTCGTCTGCGACGCGTACCACGCGATGACGAGTGCCCGCCCGTACCGGCGCTCCCTCGGCCACCGGGAAGCCGTGCGCCGCCTCGCCGAGGGAGCGGGGACGCAGTTCGACCCGAAGGTCGTCGAGGTCGCGCTGCGGATCCTCGAGCAGCGCGAGCAGCCGCACCGGGGGCTCCCGGCCGCGTCCTAGCCCGCCTGGGCGAACGTAGGCTCGCCGCCGCCGAGCGTGTGCGCGAGGCGGCGGAAGGGCCCGTCGGCGGCAAGCAGCTCCTTCTCCGTCCCGCGCTGGACGATCCGGCCGTGCTCGACGACGAGGATCTCGTCGGCGCGGCGAACGGTCGAGAGCCGGTGGGCGATGATGATCGAGGTGCGGCCGGCCAGCAGCCGGTCGAGGGCATGCTCGATCAGGACCTCGGTCGGCCGGTCGATGTTCGACGTCGCCTCGTCGAGGACGAGGATGCGCGGGTCGGCGAGGAGGGCGCGCGCGATCGAGATCAACTGCCGCTCGCCCGCCGAGAGGCCGGCTCCGCCTTCGCGCACCTCGTGCTCGAGGCCGCCCGACAGCCGGGCCGCCACCCGGTCGACGCCGACGGCGGCCGCCGTCGCTTCCACCTCCTCGTCGGTGGCGTCCGGCTTCGCGAAGCGGATGTTCGAGGCGATCGTGCCGCTGAACAGGAACGGATCCTGGAGCACGACGCCGAGCTGGCGCCGGTACGAGCGGAGCTCGACGTCGCGGAGGTCGGTCCCGTCCACGCGCACCGCTCCCTCGTCGGGGTCGTAGTGGCGTCCGATCAGCCGCGCGAGTGTCGACTTGCCGTGACCCGACTCGCCGACGAGCGCGAAGCAGCCGCCCGGCGGCACGCGGAACGAGACTCCATGCAGGACGGGCTCCTTGCCGTAGGCGAAGACGATGGAGTCGAGGTCGAGATCCCCGTCGAGCCGCGGCAGCGGCTTCGCGCCCGGCCGGTCGCGGATCTCCGGCTCCTCGTCGAGGATGGTCGCGATCTTCACCATCGCTGCGCCGGCCGCCTGCAGCTGCCCGTACACGTCCGAGAGCTCCTGCAGCGGCTGGAACACGAGCTGGAGGAGATAGATGGCCGTGATCAGCGTGCCGATCGTGAGCGTGTCGCTTGCGTACAGGTGCGAGCCGACGTAGAGGACGATGGCCATCGCGACGATGCCGAGGAACTCGATCGAGGGGAAGAAGACCGAGAAGATCTTCTGGACGTACGTCGCCTGCAGGCGATTCGCGTCGTTGAGCTCGTCGAACTCCGCCTGGAAGCGCCGCTCCCGGTTGAACGCCTGCACGACGGCCATGCCCGCCACCGACTCCGCGACCTGCGCCGTCACGGCTGCGATGCGGTTGCGCTGCTCGACGTTCGCGGCGTGGGCGACTCGCTGGAACCAGCGTGACAGCACGAATGCGGGCGGCAGCACGGCGAACGAGACGAGCCCGAGCCGCCAGTCCGCGATGAGCAGCGCGGCGACGGCGGTCGGCAGGAGGATGACGTTCGAGACGAGCGTCGGCATCCCCTGCGACAGCGTGTCCGAGACGGCGTCGACGTCGCTCGTGAGGCGCGCGATGATCCAACCCGCCTTCTGCTGGGAGAAGTAGCGGAGCGAGAGACTCGTGAGGTGGTCGAAGAGGTCGCGCCGCAGCCCGATCACGATCGCCTGTCCGATCGTCGCGAGGCCACGGATCAGGATCGCCTGCAGCACCCAGCCGGCACCGGCCACACCCAGGTAGATCGCGACGACGATCATGAGGTGGTGCTCGTTCTGCGCGACGATTCCCTGGTCGATCGCGTTGCGGACGAGCAGCCAGCCCCCGGTCTGCGCCGCCGCGTTTCCCCCGCCGACGAGGAGCATGAGCGCCACCATCATCTTGTGGCCCTCCAGGTACTTGCCGAGGCGTCTCACGCCGCGATCACCTCGTCCCCGAACAGCGTCGCGAACGGTCCGCCGGCGCGCAGCAGCTCGCTCGGCGTTCCGCTCTCGACGATCCGCCCGTTCATGAGCACGACGGCACGGTCGGCAACCTCCACGGTCGAGAGTCGCTGCGTCGCGACGAGCACGGTGCGGCCCGCGAGTGCCGGCCGCAGGCGCGTGACGAGGCGCCGCTCGGTGAACGTGTCCACCGCGGAGAGCGGGTCGTCGAGGACGACGACGCGCGCGCCGGTCACGAGGGCCCGTGCCAGCGCGACGCGCTGCCGCTGGCCGCCCGACAGGTTGATACCGCGCTCGCCGATCAGGGTGTCGTAGCCCTCGGGCAGCGTCGCCCCGAAGCTGTCGACGCCTGCCGCCTCGCAGGCCGCGAGCACGTCGTCCCAGTCGGCGTCCTCGCGTCCGGCCAGGAGGTTCTCCCGCAAGGGAACCGAGAAGAGGATCGGCCGCTGCGTGACGAGCGCGACGGACTCGCGCAGCTCCGCGATCGGGACGTCGCGCGTGTCGACGCCGCCGACGAGGACGCGTCCCCCGGTCGGGTCGTAGAAGCGGGGCAGGAGGTTGAGGAGAGACGTCTTGCCGACGCCGGTCCCGCCGCAGACGGCGACGATCTCTCCCGGCTCGATGACGAGCTCGAGGTCGTCGAGCACCTTCACCTCGCCGCCGTAGGCGAAGCTCACGTGGTCGAAGCGAACCTCGAGCGCGCCTCCCGGCAGGTGCCTCGGCTCCTTCGGCTCGGGCAGCGGCTCGATCCCCTCGAGCCAGGCGAAGCTGCGCCCGGCGGAGGCGAGCGCACGCTGGGCGAGGTTCGTGATCCAGCCGAGCGCCTCGAGCGGCCAGACGAGCTGCAGGAGGAGCGTCTCGAAGAGGACGAACTGGCCGATCGAGAGGTGGCCGCCGATCACCTGCTTGCCGCCGAAGAAGACGACGGCTGCGATCGAGAGTGCCGGCAGGTAGTAGAGCCCGGGCAGGTGGCGCGACTCCACGCCGGCCTGGCGGAGGACGGTCGAGCGCACTCCCTCGGCCTTGTCGCCGAAACGGCCGCGGACGTCGTCCTCGCGGCCGAACGCCTGCACCATCTCGATCCCGACGACCGCCTCGTCGGCCGACTCGGTCACGTCGGCCTTCCGCTGCTGCACCTCGCGCGAGATCGGCGAGACGCGCCGCGCGAAGCGGAGCGCGAGCACCGTGATCGGCGGCATCGCCACGGCCGTGTAGAGGGCGAGCCGCGCGTCGACGAGCACGAGGACGATCGTCGTGCCGACGATCATCATCACGCTCTGGATCCCCTGCACGAGCCCCCAGCCGATGAAGTACCGGATCGGGTAGAGGTCGTTCGTCGCGCGCGAGAGCACCTGGCCGGTCGCGTGCCGGTCGTAGAAGGCCCGCGGGTAGCGGAGGTAGGCCTGGTAGAGGAGCTCGCGCATCCGCGCCTCGATGCGGACGCCGATCCTGGCCGTCGCATAGCGCCGGTTGAAGTTGATCACGAAGCGGAACGCCGCGAGCCCGGCGATGGCCACGAGGTACGGCCAGAGCGGTTGGCGGTGCTGGTGCCGGCTCGCGTCGATCGAGTAGTCGATCGCCCGCTGGATCAGGACCGGGATCGCGATCGAGATGAGCGTGTAGAACAGCGAGCAGGTAAGGCCGAAGACGCCCATCTTCCACTGCGTCCGCCAGATCCCGAGCAGCCTGCGGAAGGTGGGCAGCAGGCCGAGGTCGGGCGGGTCGACAGGGTTCACGTATGCAGACATGACGAAGCACCCGCCGGCTCGGGCGCCTGCATGCGTGGCGACGGGCGACCGCCGACGATACCAGCGAGCGCGACCGCCGGCGGGCGCGTACTAGCCCGGCGGTTTGCGGCGGTGCGCGGCGCTAGCGGCGGGCTCGAGATCCGGCTCGGGCTGCGGCTTGGGTAGCGGCGTCAGCGGCGGAGGCTCCGCCGCGGGATCCGGCTCGGGCTCGGCGGAGCTCGCGTCTCCGGCGAGGCGCGCCCGCTCCTGCTCGAGCCGCACGCGCAGACCGGCCAGCTCGCGCTCCACCTTCCGGATCGCCCGCTCGCGCTCGTCGAGTCGGTCGCGCTCCGCCCGGGCGAGCGCCAGCTCTTGCGCGGCTTCGCGTTCGCGCTTCTCAGCCTCGGCAAGCGCCTGGGTGACGTCGGCGGACCCGCCGACCCGCCGTTGCCCCCGTGAGGTGCGGCCGGCGAGCTCGAGACGCATCTGCTCGAGCTCCTGCCCGCGTGCGGCCACTTGCTGCGCCCGCTCGCGGAGCTCCCGCTTCATCTCCTCGACCTCTGCGAGCGCCTGCTCGTACCGCGTCCGCGTGTCCGGTCCATCGTTCACGGAGACAAGTGTGGCGTTAGCGGCGGCCGGCTGCAACCGTAGCCTTCCGTCCCGGGGCGGTGCAGCCGTCGGATTGGACGTAGAGTCGGGCGATCGATCGGCGGGAGTTCCTCGAGAGGGCAGGGGGTCTGGCGCTCGGCGCCGGGACGCTCGGCGTGCTGTCCGGCTTCCGGTCGGTTGCCGCGAGCGGGCCGTTCCGTGAGCTCGCGCGCGAGATCAAGGGCTCGATCGTGACCCCGTCGAGCCACAGGTACGCCGCCGACAAGCTGTCGTTCAACACGCGCTTCGACGGTGCGCACCCGCAGGCGATCGTCTACTGCCACTCGGCCGAGGACGTCGAGAAGACCGTGCGCTGGGCGGGGAAGCACGGGATCCGGATCGTCCCGCGCTGCGGCGGCCACTCGTACGGCGGTTACTCGACGAGGAGCGGCGGGGTCGTCGTCGACGTGTCGCGGCTGGAGCACGTCGATCTCCACGAAGGCAAGGCGACCGTCGGCGCGGGCGCGCGGCTGATCGACGTGTACGCCGCCCTCGACCGCCACGGCCGTACCATCCCCGCCGGCTCGTGCCCGACCGTGGGGATCGCCGGGCTCACGCTCGGCGGCGGCGTGGGCTACGCGAGCCGCAAGCTCGGCCTCACGTGCGACAACCTCGTCGGCCTCTCGCTCGTGACGGCGCACGGCAAGCGCCTCGAGTGTGGGCCACGCGAGCACTCCGACCTCTTCTGGGCCTGCCGTGGCGGCGGCGGGGGCAACTTCGGGATCGTCACGGGCTTCCGCTTCCGCACGCACGCGGTCGGGAACGTCGCCTACTACCGGGTGACCTGGCCGTGGTCGGATGCGGCCGAGGCCCTCAAGGCCTGGCAGGACTTCGCGCCCCACGCCCCCGACGCGCTGTTCTCGGATCTCTTTCTCGCGACGACCGCGCCCAAGGGAGCGGGCACGCAGCCTGCGATCGGCTCCGGGGGGCAGTTCTTCGGCAGCGAGGACGACCTACGGTCGCTGATCGCGCCGCTCGCGTCGACGGGAACCCCCACGCAGGTCGAGGTCGGGACGCTGTCGTACATGGACGCGGTCGAGCGCTGGGCGGGCTGCCATCCTCTCAGCCAGTGCCATGCCCTCCACCGGCAGGCGTTCAAGGGGAAGTCCGACTACGTCGACCAGCCGCTCTCGGATGCGGCGATCGCGACGCTGTTGGCGGGGCTCGACGCGAACCAGGCCGATGCCTCGCTCGGCAGCGCGGACCTCGTCCTCGACGCGTACGGAGGCACGATCAACCGTGTCCATCCCGGGGCCACCGCCTTCGTCCACCGTGACGCGCTCTTCTCGATCCAGTATTTCTCGAGCTGGACGGGCCACGGCTCCGGCAACCTGGCCTGGGTCCGGAACCTCTACGCGGCGATGCGGCCGTTCGTCTCGGGCTTCGCGTACCAGAACTACATCGACCCCGACCTCCTGACCTGGAAGCACGCGTACTACGGCTCCAACCTGCGGCGGCTCGTCTCGGTGAAGCGGAAGCACGACCCCGACGACGTCTTCCGCTTCGCGCAGAGCATTCCGGCGCGGCTCTAGTAACGGCGTTTGGTCGTTCGAGGGCGGAGGCGTAAGATCGCTCCTGCAACGTGCGGCTTGTCACGAAGAGGATCCGGCGCATCGTCGCCTACGCAACCGTCGCGGCTCTGGGAGCCGCCGTCCCGGTGGCGCTCGCCGACAACCCGCCCCCGACGACGACCACGACGACGACCGAGCCGCCTCCTACGCTGACGCTGGAGCTCGTCAAGCCGAAGCCGAAGCCGGGCATCGTCACGAAGCGGCGCTTCGCGATCGTCGTCCGCGCAACGGGACCGGAGGGGCAGACGATCAGCCTGAAGCTGAGCTCGGACCAGGGTCACAGCCCGCCAGTCACGCGCACCGGCCCGAGCGGCACGTTCAGCTTCCCGGTGCACGCCGGCAGCCAGGGCGGCGTCTACCGCTTCACCGTCGACGCGACTGCGGGCTCGCTCACCGCGCACCTCGGGCTCTCGTACACGGTCGAGCCACCCGTCACGGCGATCCAGGCCTGGGAGCGCGGCGCGACCCTCTTCGCCCCGGGGTGCTCGACCTGCGTCATCCACGACCCGCGCGGCGACACGCGGCGCGGCCCGCCGGACATCGAGTCGGCGACCTCGACCTACCGGCACGGCTGGGTCACGATCACGATCCTCACCTACGACACGGTCAGCGCCGCGCACGGTCGCCATCCATGCGTCCAGGCCTGGACCGTGCCGCGGACGGAGCCTCGAAACCACTGGTTCGGGTTCGGCTGCCAGGAGGGGCCGCACCTCGGCAAGATCTGGAGCGACGGCTCGTGCCCGCACGCGGATGCGTACGGAGACTGCGGCTCGGCCCACGAGTCCTTCCCGAACAGCCACACGACCCGGTACCGCTTCCGCCCCGCGCAGGTCGGGAAGATCGCCGCCTTCTACTGGCAAACGCTGGTCGAGGTCTCCGACCAGGACATCAGGGACACCGTGCCGAACACGTTCACGCTGTCGAGCTCGGGGACGAACTGCTGGGTCAAGGAGCAGCTCGTCAGGCAGGGGCCCGGGGCGTACAGCTTCGGCAAGAGCCGCTGCTCGCAGAAGGGCGTCGTGACGAAAAGGCCCTGAGGTGAGCGGCGCTCGAAGCCGTGCGGCACCTGCGAATCAAGCGGCGAAGCCGAGGCTCGAGCCGTGCCGCAGCGCGGGTTGCGCGCAAAGCGCCTCGACGAGGAAGCACGCTCGGCTCGCCCCCAGCTTGCGCTCCAGCCGCACCCGTGCGCGAGGCGTGTCGAGGTCGAGGCTTGCGCAGTGCCGGTAGGCGAGCTCGAGCCCTCGACGCGTTTCCCCCGGAATCCTCGGTCGCCGCGTCATGATCAAGTTCATCGTCCGGAGCGGGCCCGGCCAGCAGCCCGCGACCCAGGGATCTTTCGAGGGTCGCTCGCCTCTTCGATTCAGGTGATGCGACCGTTCCGGGGCTCGAGTGGGAGGCCTGCCCGCGTCCAGCTGTGCATGCCGCCCTTGAGGTTCACGGCTTCCAGCCCGGCACGCTGCAGCTGCGCCACGGCGCTGCGCGAGCGGGAGCCGCTGCGGCAGACGGCGATGTAGCGCCGATCGGACTGGAGCTCGCCGGTTCGTCCGTGCAGCTTCGAGAGGGGGATGTTCTTCGAGCCGGGCGCATGGCCGGCCTTCCATTCGTGCCGCTCGCGGACGTCGAGGAGCACGGCGTCGCGCTGCTGCGCGGCCTCGTATGCCTCCGCTGCGGTCGTGGACGGTGGGAAGAGGAAGGAGATGAGGCCCATCATGCGATCCCGGGGAACATGCGACTCTCTTTCTATTTGACCAAGAAGGAAAATAAGCCTAGCATGGAGGCGTGTCAGTCCCGGGCAATCTGCTCGAGCAGGCGGCGGAGCGATTTCGGCTGCTGTCCGATCCGACGCGCCTCCGCCTTCTCAACGAGCTCGACGTCGCCGACGAGCTACCGGTCGGGGAGCTCGCCGAGCGCGCCGGCGTCGGCCTCTCGAACACCTCGAAGCATCTACACCAGCTCGAGCGGGAGGGACTCGTGGCGAGGCGCAGACAGGGGACCACGATCTTCTACCGCATCGCCGAGCCCACGCTGAGCGAGCTCTGCGATCTCGTCTGCGCCGGTCTGCGCAACCGGCTCTCCGCGCTGAGCGCGAAGGCGTAGCCGTGCAGACGGCGCTGTTGGCGCTCCCGTTCGGTCTCGTCATCGGGCTCTCGCTCGGTCTCGTCGGCGGCGGCGGCTCGATCCTCGCGCTGCCCGTTCTCGTCTACGTGCTCGGGGAGCCGGTCAAGGTGGCGACGACGGAGTCGCTGCTGATCGTGGGCGTGACCGCGCTCCTCGGCTCCCTCGATCATGCGTACGCGGGCCGCGTGCGCTGGCGCACGGCGCTCGCCTTCGGGGCGGCCGGCGTCGTCGGAGCGTTCGGCGGCACTGCACTCAATCGCGCGGTCGGCTCGCAGACGATCCTCTTTGCGTTCGCCCTCCTCCTGCTCGTCGCCGCCGCGGGGATGCTGCGCGGGCGCGGAGAGCCGAGCCGGCCCGAGATCGTGCCGCACGGCCGCAACCTCTGGCTGCGCATCGCCCCCGCCGGCCTCGGCACCGGCCTGCTGACCGGTTTCTTCGGTGTCGGCGGCGGCTTCGCGATCGTGCCGGCGCTGACCCTGCTGCTCGCGATTCCGCTGACGGCCGCCGTGGGCACGTCGCTGGTCGCGATCGCGATCACGTCGACCGGTGCGCTCGCAGCGCATCTGAGCAGCGGCCGGATCGACTGGGGCATCGCGGCGGCGTTCACGGCCGCGGCGGTCGCAGGCGCTGTCGCGGGCTCGCGACTCGGCCGGCGCGCGCGACCCTACCGCCTCGCGCAGGCGTTCGCGGTGCTCGTCGCAGGTATCTCCGCCTTCCTGATCGCCAAGAGCATCGCGGCGTACGTCCCCTAGCACGCGATCGGCCGGCAGGAGTGGAGCGTACCGGGATCGAACCGGTGACCTCCGGCTTGCAAAGCCGGCGCTCTCCCAGCTGAGCTAACGCCCCGAGCGAACGTCAGTGTAGAGCGCGCTCCGGCTCAGGCTGCGCGCTCGAGCCGTTCCTCGACCCGGGCGCGCGCGACGATCGAGTCGCGGTCGCCCCAGCGCAGGCGGGCGCGGAGAGTCCGGTGCTCGTCCCAGAGGTCGTCGAGCCGTTCGTCGATCGTGTGGATCTCGGCCCGAACCTCGGGGTCGTGGCGGTAGGAGAGGCGGTGCCAGAGCGCGGTGCGCTCCTCGCTGAGCCGCTCGATCTCCTCGTGGATCTGCTGGAGATGTCTCATTGCCGTCATTCAACGGATTGAATGCCCGCCACATTCCGTGTGAATCCTCAGCGTTAGCGGAGGTACGGGCTGGGCGCGCGCGGCCGCCGGCGCGCGACGAGGAACGCGGTCGCCAGGCCGAAGGCGAAGCCGCCGACGTGGGCGAAGAAGGCGACGCCGCCGCCGCTCTGCGGGTGCATGAGCGACAGGCCGCCCGTCCAGGCCTGCAGCACGATCCAGACGCCGAGGAACCAGAAGGCCGGGATCTCGCGGATGAGGATGATCCCGAAGAAGATCAGGGTCAGCACGCGGGCGCGGGGGAGCAGCACGAAGTAGGCGCCCAGCACGCCTGCGATCGCTCCGCTGGCGCCGATGTTCGGAATGCTCGCGGCATCCACGCCGGAGGCCTGGAGCGTGACGACGCTCTGCACGGCCGTTGCGGCGACGCCGGCCGCGAGGTACCAGAGGAGGAACCGGACGTGGCCGAGGGCATCCTCGACGTTGTTGCCGAAGATCCAGAGGAAGAGCATGTTGCCGAGGATGTGCTCCCAGCTCGCGTGCATGAACATGCCCGTGAACACGCCCTCCCACCAGGGCAGCGGGTGGACGCCGGCGGCACACGGGCCGTGTACGGCGCACGGATAGAAGCCGTCGCGGAAGACGTGGGCGTCGACGCCGGGCGTCCGCAGCTCCCAGGCCCAGACGGCGAAGTTCGCGGCGATCAGTCCGACCGTGACGAGCGGCGCCGTGCGGGTCGGCACGTTGTCGCGGAGCGGGAGCATGGGGGAAGTCTAGGACGGATCAGGTAGTTGACACATAGGGACTTAGGTTTTATTCTGCGTGACACAACAAGTCCACGTACGGCAAGGAGGAATGACACATGGCCACGCTTGTTCGCTGGGAGCCCTTCCGTGAGCTCGCAGCCCTGCAGAACGAGATGAGCCGCTACATGAACGGCCTCTTGGAGGGCAGCGGGCAGACGACGCAGAGCTGGGTTCCGACCGCCGACGTCTGGGAGACCGACGACGAGGTCGTGTACGCGTTCGACCTCCCCGGCATCCCCGAGGAGAAGGTCTCGGTCGAGCTCGACGACGGTGCGCTGACGATCACGGCCGAGCGCGAGCGCGAGCACAAGGTCGAGGACGGCAGGTACTTCCGCTTCGAGCGGCGCTTCGGGACGTTCTCGCGCACGATCGGCCTGCCGCAGGGCATCGACGAGAGCGCCGTCTCGGCCCGCTACGAGCACGGTGTGCTCGAAGTCCACGTGCGCAAGCCCGAGCAGCCGAAGCCGCGCAAGATCGAGGTAGCGCAGCGAAAGCTCCGCTTTCGCGAAGCTCTCTTGAAGGAACGACGGGCCGGGAGAGCGTGGTCTCCCGGCCCTCGTGCTGTAGGGCTTGCTTGGGCTGGGGGGATTGAGCGCGCGCCGGGTGTCGCGTGGGGGCAGGCCGCCTGCGGCGGCGTGCCCGCCCTGCGCCGACGTGTGAGTTCGAGGGCCCGCTCCATCCAGCACGGCGCCCAGGGCCGGAGCGTACGCGCGAGCGTACGCGGAGGCCGAACCGCGCTCGCGCCGGCCTCCGCCGCGCGCGAGCGCACCCGACAGGCAACCCATCCACAGCAACCCAAGCAAAGACAGCACGGAGCCGCCGGGAGACCACGCTCTCCCGGCGGCGGAGTTCCGTTTCTCCAGCGAGCGGGTGCGCAGCACCCGCTAGCTACTGAGCGGCGAGCGCCTCGCGGATGCGGTCGCCGACGGCGGCGAGCTCGAGCGTCTCGCCGGTCACGTCGCGCAGGAGCTCGTCGGCGGTCGGCTTCTGTCCCTCCGCCCAGAGCTCCTGCAGCAGAGCCCCCGCCTCCCGGTGCGTGAACCAGGCGTTCCCGAAGCGCTCCCGCAGGTGCGTGCGCAGCTGGGCCTCGAGCGCCCAGGCGCGCAGGTACTGCGAGACGTAGAAGCCGTCGTCGATGTCGGCGAGGTAGTCGGCGGCGGCCGGCTCGACCTTCGTCGCCTCCGCGAGGAGCTCGACGTACCGCGGCCGCAGCGCCGTCAGATCCTCCGCCGAGTGGAACTCGAGCTCGTAGAGGAGCTTTGCGCAGTAGCGACGGACCACCCACAGGAGCTGCGCCGCGCCCTCTGCGGCGAACTCGTACGGGCGCGGGAAGTCGAGGCGCCGCTCGAGCCAGACGGGGTCGATCGTGAGGTGCTCGATCAGCATCGCCCAGCCTTCCGTCACGGCGTTGTCGCCGAGCCGCTTCTCCTCCGTCGAGAGCGATGACGACGTGTGGGCGAAGTGCTCGGTGTGCCCCGCCTCGTGGAAGAGGGCCCGCCAGTCGTCGGGGCCGCCCTGCGGCTTCATGACGAGGACGACCCGCCCGGGTACCTCGATCGGCGAGCAGAAGGCGCGCTCGTCCTTGTTCGGCCGGTCCTCGAGGTCGAGCTCGACGTTGGCCTGGTTGCGGAGGTCGACGCCGAGGTCGTCGAGGGTCCCCTCGAGCGCCGGCAGCATCCGGTCGCGCGGGAACGCGGAGTCCCAGCCGGCTCCGCGCCAGGCGCGGCCGACGTCCCAACGCCGGATCTCGTGCAGGCCGAGGCCGACGCGGGAGCGGAAGAAGCGGTCGCCCGTCTCCTCCCACAGGCCGTCGGTCTCGGCGAGGAACCGCCGGCACTGCTCCGCGAGGTCGTCGAGCGGGAGGCCGAAGCTCCGGTAGAGCTCGGCGTAGCTCGCCGCGCCGAGCTGTCGCGTCTCGCGCTGCACGACCTCGGCGGCGTGGAGGTGGAGCGCGTTGAGATGTTCCTCCGTGAGGTCGCTACGCACGGCGTCGAGCCGCGCGCGCGCCGCGCTGTCCTCCTCGTTCATCATCCGGGTCTTCAGCATCCTGTAGGGGATCTCGTCGCCGTCCACCGTGGCGGTCAGCGTCGCCTCGAGCTCGGCGACACGCTCGGCCTCCTCGCTGACGAAGTTGCCGAGGTAGCCCTCGCACGCGAACTTCCACAGCTCGCGCCGGCGGTGGTCGCCCTCGACGGACGCGCCGAGGGAGAGCGCGGTGTCGAGCTCGGTGAGCCGCTCGTGGCGCTCGTAGATCGGAGCGAGGTCGAGCGTCTCCTTGTGGCCTGCGTAGTGGAGGTAGGTCTCCTCGCCGAGCTCGGCGAGGAAGCGGTCCGCATCCGCGCTGAGCGCGTCGATCTCAGGTTGCTGGAGCGGTTGCGCCATCCGGATTCGTAGGATAGACCCGTGCGGGAGATCGCTCTCAGGACCGAGCGCAAGACGCAGCTGATCGAGATCACGGACCGGGTCCGTGAGGCGGTCGGCTCCGCGGACGGCGCCGCGGCCGTGCTCGTCTACGTGCCGCACACGACGGCCGGTGTGGCGATCAACGAGCGGATCGATCCAGAGCTCCTCACCGATCTCGAGGACGCCTTCCAGCGCGTCATCGACGACGAGCTGGGAGTGGCGGCACGAGGATGCGGACGGGCCGAACGCTCCCTCGCACGCGCGCGCCTCGCTCGCCTCGAGCCCGCAGGTGCTCATTCCGCTCCGCGACGGCAGCCTCGCGCTCGGCACGTACCAGGGCGTCTTCTTCTGCGAGTTCGACGGACCGCGCGAGCGCAAGGTCTACGTGACGACGGTCACGTGATCCTCACGCGGCTCTAAAGAAGCCGCGCATAGCCTGGCGCCGCCTTGAAGCGGCTTGTACTCGTGAGGGCTTCGCAGCGGCCCTCCTCGTCGGAATGCTGCTGTCGTCCTCCGAGCTACCCGGGCATCGACACGAGGCGCGCGCGGCGGAAGCGCGTTTGCCCGACGGAACGCCGGCCGCCATCCACAAGATCCGCCACGTCGTGATCATCATGCAGGAGAACCGGTCGTTCGACTCCTACTTCGGCACGTACCCGGGGGCCGACGGGATCCCTGGAATCGCCGGCAATCCGGGCACGATCCCCTGCTCGCCCGATCCGGTCACGCACGTCTGCGTGCGGCCGTACCACGACACCTCCGCCCGGAACGCCGGCGGCCCGCACGACACGGTCAACGCGATCCGAGACATCGCCGGCGGGAAGATGGACGGCTTCCAAGCGCAGGCGCGGAACGGCCGGTTCCTCGCGTGCCACGGTGGCAACAACGTCGACAACCCTGGCTGCTCGCTCACGCCCAGGGCGCCGGACGTGATGGGCTACCACGACGGACACGAGATCCCGAACTACTGGGCCTACGCACGGCGCTTCGTGCTCGAGGACCACATGTTCGGCTCGAACAACTCCTGGAGCCTGCCGGCGCACCTCGCACTCGTCTCCGGCTGGTCCGCCCGCTGCTCGAGGCACGGCGACCCGATGAGCTGCAAGTCCGCCGTGGTGGGGCCGTTCGGCGCGACCGGTGGAGGCAAGCCCCTCGACTACCCGTGGACCGATCTCACGTATCTCCTCCACCGCTACCACGTGAGCTGGCGCTACTACGTGTCGAACGGGAGTCAGCCGGACTGCCCCGACAGCCAGATGTTCTGCCGCCCGGTGCCGCAGGGGGCGAAGACGCCGGGAATCTGGAACCCTCTGCCTCGCTTCGACGACGTGCGCGCAGACCACCAGCTCCAGAACATCCGCCCGGTCCGCGCCTTCTATCGCGACGCGGCCCGGGGGAAGCTGCCGGCCGTTTCCTGGGTCGTGCCCTCCCAGGCCGTGAGCGAGCACCCGCCGGGCCTGGTCACGGCCGGCCAGACCTACGTCACCCGGCTGATCGACGCGATCATGCGCAGCCACGTCTGGCAGCTCGACGGCGATCTTCCTCTCCTGGGACGACTGGGGCGGCTTCTACGACCACGTCAAGCCGCCGCGTGTCGACGGGATCGGCTACGGGCTTCGTGTGCCGGGGCTCGTGATCAGTCCGTATGCGAAGCCGGGGTACATCGACCACCAGACGCTCAGCTCCGACGCCTACATCAAGTTCATCGAGGACGACTTCCTGCACGGGCAGCGAATCAACCCGCGTACCGACGGCCGCCCCGACTCACGGCCCGACGTGCGGGAGAACGCGCCGATCCTCGGCAACATCGCCAACGCCTTCGACTTCCACCAGAAGCCGCGCCGGCCGCTGATCCTTCCGCTCCACCCACCGTTCTCGTAACCGCGATGCGCCGCTACGGTGCGGGCGTGGCCGCACCCGTGACGAAGGGACAGGAGCTCGAGCTCGACGTCGAGTCGCTCGCCTACGGCGGCAACGGCGTGGCGCGGCTCGACGGTTTCGTCGTCTTCGTGCGGCGCGGCCTCCCCGGCGACCGTGTCCGGGCCCGGGTCACGAAGGTCAAGCGCAGCCACGCCGAGGCGCTCGCGACGGAGGTCGTGCGGCCCGGGCCGGAGCGGGTCGAGGCGCCGTGCACGCACTACCCGGCCTGCGGCGGCTGTCGCTTCCAGGATCTCGCCTACGAGGCGCAGCTCGCGCAGAAGCAGATGCAGGTGCGCGACGCGCTGCAGCGGCTGGGCGGCTTCGCGGAGCCGCCGCTCGAGCCGATCGTCCCCTGCGAGCCGGACATCTTCCACTACCGGAACAAGCTCGAGTACTCGTTCACGCAGACGCCGTCCGGCCCCGCCCTGGGCTTCCACAAGGCCGGCCGCTGGGACGAGGTGCTCGAGCTGGAGCGCTGCTGGCTCGCCGACGAGCCCGCCAACCAGATCCGCGACGCCGTCAGGGACTGGGCGCGCGAGGAGGGTCTCGAGGCGTACTCGCAGGCGGACGGGAGCGGCTATCTCCGCCACCTCGTCGTCCGCCAGGGACGCAACACGGGCCAGGCGCTCGTCCAGCTCGTGACCGCGCCGGGCGAGCGCTTCGAGACCGGCTACCTCGTCGACGTCCTGCGCCGCTTCCCCGAGGTGCGCTCGATCCACTGGTCGGTCAACGACTCTCCCGCGGAGGTGACGAACCTGCCGACGCGCCTGCTCTGGGGCGAGGAGTGGATCGAGGAGGAGCTGCGCGGGCTGCGCCTCCGCGTCCGCCCGAACGCGTTCCTCCAGACGAACAGCGCGATGGCCGAGCGCCTGTACGAGCTCGCGGGCGCTGCGGCCGGCCTCACGGGCGGCGAGACGGTCTGGGATCTCTACTGCGGCATCGGCACGATCGGGCTGTCGCTCGCGCCCGGCGCGCTCACCGTCTGGGGCATCGAGGTCTCGGAGGAGTCGGTCGCCTGCGCGCTCGAGAACGCCGAGCTGAACGCCATCGCGAACGCGGCCTTCTTCGCGGGCAACGTCGGCGACGTCGTCGAGGAGTTGCTCGAGCGCTCCGGTCCTCCCGATGTCGTCGTCGTCGATCCGCCGCGCGCGGGCCTCGCCGGCAAGGCGCTACGGCGGCTGGGCCGGATCGGGGCACCGCGGCTCGTCTACGTCTCGTGCAACCCGACGACGCTCGCGGGCGACCTGAAGACTCTCCGCGACGAGTTCGGCTACGAGCTCGGCAGCGTGACGCCCGTGGACATGTTCCCGCACACGCCACACGTCGAGTGCGTCGCGCTACTCACGGCCGCGTCCGCCTAGGCCGTCCTGCGGGGTAGCCGCCGCCAGAGGAGATCGGCGTTGGCGAGGAGGAAGCCGAAGGAGAGAAACGGCAGTGCGGGCAGCCCGTCGATCCGCGCCGCCACGACGATCACGAATGAGAGCGAGTACATCCCGGCCGTCGCGACCCACGTCCAGCCGGGCCGCAGGCGCCAGCGCGCGGCCGCAGCGAGGAAGAGCGCGAAGAAGAGGACGTCCGGCGGGCCGAGGTAGGCGGGCGAGCGGTCGCCGGGAAGGAGGAACGCGATCGAGACCGACGTGTAGACGTCGAGGTGCTGCGTCGTGATCGTGTGCGTCGGGCCGCGCCAGACCGAGAGCGCGTCCACGACCGGGATGACGAAGGCGACGAGCACGACCCAGGAGAGCTCCTCGAAGAGCCGCAGGAAGGTCCAGCCGGCGAACACGGCCGCCCAGAGCTTGGCGAAGTTCGCCGCCAGCCCCCAGCCCTCCTCTGCGCAGCCGAAGGCGACGAGCGCGAGCAGCACGGTCGCCGGGAGCATCCAGTGCCAGGACGTCCGCGACCAGAGCGGAAGCGCGATCAGGACGAGCAGGAGCGTCGCCGGGAGGACGCCGGCGACGAGGACGATCACCGACGGCCAGAGCGCGAGCGTCGACAGGTGCGGAGCGACGACGAACCACGTCCCGACGGCCGCCCCCACGGCCGCGAACGCCGCAAGCCGGGCGGGCGTCCTCGTCCTTAGTACGGCGGCGTCTGGCTCCACCACTCGCCGAGCACCTTGAAGGCGTTCCAGAACGCCGTCTTCGCCGGCTGCTCGTCGAGCGACTCGTCGATGTCCGGCGTGACGAGCCCCTGGGTCGTGGGCGTGAATTCCTGCAGCTCCCCTCGACGGGCCGCAGCTCGTGCGCGAGCGGGAAGCGAACCGCATTGAGGAAGGCGAGCGCCTGCTCGCCCATGGCGACCACGAGCTTCGGCTGGACGATGTGCAGCTCGCGGAGGAGGAACGGCCGCGACTCCTCCTCCTCGTCGGCGTTCGCGAACTTGAGGCAGTTCGTGCCGTACACGGCCATCGGATCGACGTGCAGGCGCTGCAGCGACTTGAGGAGCGCGTTGCCGGCACGGCCGTAGAAGGCGACCCCCTCCTGCAGCTCCGATGCCCTCGGCGCGTACTTGAGGAGGAAGACGTCGGCGAGTGGATGGCCGGAGCCGAGCACCGGGACGCGCGTCCCGCCGCCGGCCTGTGCGAGCTCGTCACCGAGGGCGTTGATCTCGGTGATCGCCTTTTGCAGGTACTTCTCGTAGATCTCGTCGGTGGCCACGGTCACAGGGTGCCCCAGATGGTCGAGCGGGGACCGGCGTGGATGACCGGCGAGCGAAAATCAAGCGCCGCAAGGACGCAGGGAGCGCCCATACCTGCGTGGTGTGGGCGCTCCCGAGGACGCCGCGGCGCGCCGATTTGCAGCCGCCGGGCGCCACGCATCGATCCGCGCTCGGCCATCTC
The DNA here is from genome assembly GCA_963775155.1 of uncultured Actinomycetes bacterium. Classification (GTDB taxonomy): domain Bacteria; phylum Actinomycetota; class Thermoleophilia; order Gaiellales; family Gaiellaceae; genus Palsa-739. Next base: position 107,323 of record CAVZHU010000016.1, read on the forward strand.
CGGACTGGTTCGGGATCAGCGCACCCGTTCCTTGGCCTGCGCGACCCACTTCAGTCCCTGCAGGTAGACGAGCGACTTCGGCCGCCGCAGCACCTCGGCGCTGTGGAGCGAGACGAGGAACTCCTCGGGGCCGTCGAACCGGCGCAGGCGGACCGCGCCCGTGCCGACTCCCGCGAGCACGTGCGCGTCGGAGCCCGCCCCCGGGATGAGGTTGTACTTGCGGGCAAAGCGGAGCGCCTCGTCGTTGTAGGTCTCGAAGAGGAGGCGGGCGTTGTAGACCTCGAACACGTCGATCTCCGCGAGGTGGCGATGCAGCGTGGCAGGTTCGGGGATCGCGTGCAGCCGGTCGAACGGGTGGGGGACGTAGACGAGCCCGCCCTGGGCTCGAATCGCGTCGACGGTCTCGGCGAAGGACATCCCGCGCGGGATCTCCTCCCGCAGGAAGAGCCCGATCACCTCGCCCTGACCCGCGGTCTTCACCTCCTCGCCCGGGATGACGATCAGGCGGCGGCCGCGTGCCCGCTCGACCGCCTCGAGCGCGCCGCCGAGGACGTTGTGGTCGGTGACGGCGATCGCGCCGAGCCCCTGCGCCTCGGCATGGTCGAGCAGGTCGTCCACGTCGATCGAGCAGTCGTGCGACCAGCTCGTGTGGAGGTGGAGGTCGGCGAGGATCCAGTCGCGCTTCTCGAACGGCGAGGTCGGTGTTCGGCTGCGCCGTCTCGAGGCGAGGCGGTCATAGACCTCCTCGACCACGTCTGCGAGCGCTTCTCTCGTCTGCGACGCTGCAGCCGTCCGGCCCTCCTCGGCGCGGCGGGCGCGGAAGTCCCCGTCCTCGATCAGCCGCGCGACCTCGGCTGCGGCGAGCTCCGGTTGGGCCCCACGGCCGGGAGGCGCCGCGACCGCCGCACCCGCGGCCTGCGCCTCCGCGACGAGACGCGGCAGCCCGTCGACGGCGGGGACGAAGATCGCGGCGGGACGAAGCAGCTCGGCGCGAGCGGCGCCCGAGAGCGCGGTCCGGACCCGCATCCTCCCGCGTAGCCGGCGCGACACCGCGGGGCGCGAGGCGGGCGTGCGGGTGCGGAGGAGGATGAGCTCCCAGCCGGGCTGCTGCGCGAGCTCGCGCACGAGCGCGCGCAGGAGCGGCCGCTCCGTCTGGCGCCACTCCATCACGACGAGCTGCCGCTTCCGGCTCGGGGTGAAGAGCGAGGCGTCGACGCCGTGCGGGACGACCTCGTAGCGTCCCGGGAAGCGTGCGGCAGCGGCCCGGGCGACGTTCTCGCCGGTGGTGAGGAGCGCGTCGATCCGCCCGAGCAGCCGCTCGCGCTGCGCGCGCCCGGGCGGGTAGCCGAGCCGATCGGGCGAGAAGAAGGTCGCCGCGGTCAGGGCCGCGGCGTCGCGGAGGGCGAGATACGAGAGGCTCGGCAGTCCGGGCTCGAAGCCGTGCACGACGTCGAAGCGCCCGCGGGCGAGGGCCAGGGCGAGGCTCGCGCGGACGCCGACCGGAACGCCCATCCGGCTCTGGCGCGAGATCGGCACCGCGGGCCCGAGCGCGATCAGCTCCTCGTCGTCGAAGACGCCGAGCAGCGCGCGCCGGCCGGCGGCGAGCTCGCGGGCGCGATTCGAGGGGGCGAGGACGGTGACGACGTGGCCGCGGCGCCGCAGCTCGCGTGCGAGACCGTCGACGTGCTCGTTCACGTCGTGGGGCTGCGACCAGGCGAACGGCGTGACGAGGGCGATGCGCACCCGTCCATGTTAGGTTCGCCGCGGCCTGCGGCCGAGTTGCGGCAGGAGGTGGAGAGGATGCCGGGGACGACGACGGCGCCGCGCACGCTCGACCTGACGAACCCGTTTCTCGCCGGGCCTGACGTCGCGGCGCTCCAGCAACTGCTCGAGCCGTACCGGCCGGGACCGGTCGACGGCGAGTACGGCCCGCTCACGGCGGCGGCGGTGAAGCGCGCGAAATGGGCGCTCGGCTATCCGCAGCGGCGCTGCGACTCGAGCGCGGACGCGCGCTTCGTCGCGCGTCTCGAGGGAGCGCGGCTGCCCGCGAGGTTCCTCGAGCGGCAGGAGGCCCGCAACGCGCAGGCGCTCGCGCTGCGCGGTCAGATCGTCGCGAATGCGCAATGGGGGATCGCGAACGAGCCACAGATCCACTACGAGCAGCTGCGGCCGATCGACGGGCTGCGCGAGCCGCGCAAGCTACCGCTGCACACCGACTGCTCCGGGTTCGCCACGCTCTGCTACGCGTGGGCGGGGGCGCCCGACCCGAACGGGCTCGGCTACTCGGGCCAGGGGTGGACCGGCACGCTGCTCCGGCACATGCAGCCGGTGGCGGCCGACGCGGCGCAGCCCGGCGACCTCGTCGTCTTCGGGCCGGCGCCGGGGCACCACGTGGCAATCGTGCTCGAGCCGGGGCCGGATCCGCTCCTCTGCTCGCACGGCGAGGAGCAGGGGCCGCTCGCGATCCGCTTCACGGTGGAGTCGGAGTACCAGCCGGCACCCGCGGCCTGGCTCAGCAGCCTGCGGTAGGAGCCCGCTACAGGTCGAGCAGCATCTCGTGCTGGCGGACGGCCACCGAGCCGCCGAGCTCGCGCAGCACCTCTGCCGCCGGATCGTCCGCGGGAAGATTGAGGACGCTGACCGTGCCGCGCGCGCGCAGTCCGTGGAGGAGCGGCTCGGCTTCACCGGCGATCTGCACGAGCTGGACGTTCTCGCCCGTCTGCCGGTAGACGGCGGCGCCGCCGTCCGTCACGAGGCCGCGTGCGTCTGCGTAGTGACCGAGCGTCTCGTCCGCTCGCTGCCACGGCTCGCGGCCGCTGCGCAGCGCGCGGATTCTCGTGTGCGCCTCTCCGGCCGGAACCTCGCGCACGGTCTTCTCCGCGTCTTCCACGGCCGGGAGCGACCAGACCTCGAGGTCACGCACGGTGTCGTAGCCGAGCTTCTCGTACAGCGCGAAAGCGCCGGTGTTCTCGACGATCACCTCGAGCCAGACGCGGCGGGCTCCGCCGTCCCGTGCCTGCTCGTGCAGCGCGCGCATCAGCGCTTCGCCCACGCCGGCGCGCCGTGCGGCCGGAACGACGCCGACGCCGCCGATCCAGGAGTCCTCGTCGCGCAGGCCGAGGTTGCCGATGCCCACGGGGATGCCGTCGCGGAGCGCGATGCGCGAAGCGTCGACGTCGAGGTCGAACATCTCGACCATGAAGGCGACCGCCGCCTCGTCGACGTGCATCGGGACGAGGTAGCCCTCGTACGAGGCGTTGAAGAGGTCCACGCGCTCTCCCGGTTCGAGCGAGCGCGCGGATTGGAGCTCGAGTTGCACTTTGTGACGAGGTCTACTTCGCCGGGGTCTGCTTCGTCGCCGGAGCCTGGGCCGGCGCCTGCCGCCGGTTCTGCTCGATGAACTCCTCGGCGCGCTCGTGCGCCTCGTCGTCGACGATCTGCTGCGGCGGCGACTTCATCAGGTACGAGCTCGGGCCGACGAGCGCGCCCGCGACGTTGTTGTTCAGGGCGAGCTTCGCCATCCGGACGGCGTCGATCACGATTCCCGCCGAGTTCGGCGAGTCCCAGACCTCGAGCTTGAGCTCGACGTTGAGCGGCACGTCGCCGAAGGCGGAGCCCTCCATGCGGATGTAGGCCCACTTGCGGTCGGTCAGCCACGGCACGTAGTCGGAGGGGCCGACGTGGACGTTCTTCGCGCCGAGGTCGTAGTCGAGCATCGACGTGACCGCGTTCGTCTTCGAGATCTTCTTCGACTCCAGCCGCTCCCTCTCGAGCATGTTGAGGAAGTCGGAGTTGCCGCCGACGTTGAGCTGCATCGTCTTGTCGAGGTGGATGCCGCGCTCGCGGAAGAGAGAGGTGAGGACGCGGTGCGTGATCGTCGCGCCGAGCTGCGACTTGATGTCGTCGCCGATGATCGGCAGGCCCCTCTCCTCGAACCGCTGCTGCCAGTACTCCTCGCGGGCGATGAAGACCGGCATGCAGTTGACCATCGCGCAGCCGGCCTCGAGGATCTGCTCGGCGTACCACTTCGTCGCCATCTCCGAGCCGACGGGCAGGTAGTTGACGACGACGTCGGTCTTCGTGTCCTTGAGGATCCCGACGACGTCGTCGGTCTTGCCGTGCGCCTTCTCGACGATCTCGGAGAGGTACTTGCCGAGGCCGTCGTGCGTCATCCCGCGGGAGACCTTGAGGCCGGTCTGCGGGACGTCCGCGAACTTGATCGTGTCGTTCGGATGCGCCCAGATCGCGTCGGCGAGATCCTCTCCGACCTTGCCCTTGACCACGTCGAAGGCGGCCGTGAACTCCACGTCGCGGACGTGATAGCCGCCGAGGTTGACGTGCATGAGGCCCGGGACGAAGTGGTCGTCCGGGGCGTCCTTGTAGTACTCGACCCCCTGCAGCAGGGAGTTGGCGCAGTTCCCCACGCCGATGAGCGCGACGCGGACCTTGCCGTCGTCGAGGTGAGCCCTACCGTTCGTCGATGCCACTGGTGCCTCCAGAAGAAAGTTGCTTGCGGACGTGCAGGATGCGCTGGACGACCGTGAGCCAGGCCGTCGCGGAGAGCGCGACGATGGCCCACGGCAGTCCGCCCCACGGGGCGAACACGAGCCCGGCCGTGATGAGGACGACGCGCTCGGCACGGGAGCCGAGGCCGACGTCGCCGCGCAGGCCGATCGCCTCGGCCCGGGCGCGTGTGTACGAGACGAGGAACGAGCCTACGCCCGCTGCGACGGTGAGCACGACGGCCCACTCGCGTCCGTGGCGCGAGAAGACGAGCGCGATCGCCGCGAGCATGGCCCCCTCGCCGACACGGTCGGTCGTCGAGTCGATGAACGCGCCGAACGGGGTGGACTTGCCTCCCGCCCGCGCCAGTGCGCCGTCGAGGATGTCGAGCACCGAGCCGACGACGAAGGTGCCGGCGGCGATCCAGTAGACGAGCCATGCGTTCCGGTTCTCGAAGGGGACGAGCACGGCGGCTGCGAGGCAGAGCGAGACGCCGGCGGTCGTGAGCGCGTTCGGCGTGACACGGGTGCGTGCGAGGCCCGAGACCGAGCGGCTGGCGAGGGAGCGGGCTCCGCTGGTGTACCCGTTCTTCACGCGGCGGAGCCGTGGCGTCGCGTTCATCTCCAACATCGCAATCCTGCTATGTCGACTATAGCAGGTTTGCGATCGCTACCCCGGCGCCGCGGAGGCGCCCTGCGAGCCGCGGCGTCCACGCGGTGGCGAGCAGGGAGGCGAGTGCGACGCCGATCCCGGCGAGGACGTCGAGGAGGTAGTGGTTCGCGGTCGCGACGACGCAGAACCAGACCCAGAGCGGCCAGAGCGCCCAGAGCGCCTTCGTCCAGACGGAGCGGCAGGTGAGGGCGAGGCACCAGCCGACGATGAGCGCGTCGGCCGCGTGGAGGCTCGGCATCGCGGCGTACGGGTTGCCGAGCGTCTGCAGGAGCGCGCTCGAGTGGTTGACGCCGGCGACGAAGCCCTGGTACGGGAACATCCACGGCGGCGCGGTCGGCATCACCGCAAAGCCGACGAGGCCGACGAGGTTCGCGAGCAGGATCGCGTTCCGGAAGCGGTTGAACTGCTCGTGGCGGCGCAGGTAGACCCAGAGCAGCGTCAGCCCGATCACGGTGAACTCGGAGTTCCAGTACGTCCACGCGGCGGCGGTCAGCAGCAGGTGCGACGAATCGGCGAGCCTCTGCGCGGTCAGCTCGAACAGGTGGTGCGTCAGCCGCCGCTCGAGGGAGATCACCCGGAGGCCGTTCGTGAAGGCCTCGGCGGGGTTGCGGTCCGTCAAGCTGCGGACGCCGAGGTAGGAGAAGTAGAAGCCGAACCAGATCACGAGCTGAGTCAAGAAGTGCGCCCAGCCGCGCGGCAACACCCTCTGGCCCACGGCGACAACCCGCTCCATGAGCACGATCTTACGTCGGAGCTCGCGTGCGGGCCAGCCTTGAACCGTTCCCGATCAGCCGCCGATGTAGGACATCTCGACCTTGGGCAGCGCGGGCGTCTCGGCCGTCCGCAGCTCGGAATAGCGGTCGGTGCGACGACCCCAGATCGAGCGAAGAAGCTCCGCCAGCTCCTCGTCGGAGCTCCCGCTGCGCAGCGGGGCCCGGAGGTCGTGCCCCCTGGCGGCGAAGAGGCAGGTGTAGAGGCGACCCTCGGCGGAGAGTCGCGCGCGAGAGCAGCCGCCGCAAAACGGCTGCGTGACGGAGGCGATGACGCCGATCTCTCCGGCCCCGTCGGCGTAGCGCCAGCGGCGGGCGGTCGCATCGGGCCGCTCCGCCGGCACGGGGACGAGGGGCCAGCGCTCACCGATGCTCCGCACGATCTCCGCGGCCGGCACGACGTCCTCCAGCCGCCAGCCGTTCGTCGAGCCGACGTCCATGTACTCGATGAAGCGGAGCACGTGTCCGCTGCCCCGGAAGTGCTCAGCGAGCCCGAGGACGTCTCCGTCGTTGGTGCCGCGCTTGACGACGGCGTTCACCTTCACCGGCAGTCCGGCCGCTGCCGCCGCCTCGATTCCCTCGAGCACGCGCTCGACCGGGAAGTCGGCGTCGTTCAGTGTCCGGAAGGCCGCCTCGTCGAGCGAGTCGAGGCTGACCGTGACGCGGCTCAGCCCCGCTGCGGCGAGCGCCTCCGCCTTCTGTGCCAGGAGCGAGCCGTTCGTCGTGAGCGCGAGGTCGAGCCGCCTGCCGTCCGGTCTCCGGATCGCGGCGAGCAGCTCGACGAGGTGCTCGACGTTGCGGCGCACGAGCGGCTCCCCGCCGGTGATGCGGACCGTGCCGACGCCGAGCCCGGCGAAGACGCCGGCGACGCGCGCGACCTCCTCGAGCGTGAGCAGCTCGCGCCGCTCGAGGAAGGCGTAGTCGCGCCCGAAGACCTCCTTCGGCATGCAGTAGACGCAGCGGAAGTTGCAGCGGTCGGTGATCGAGACGCGCAACGTCTCGATCGGGCGCCCGAGCCGGTCGAGAAGCGACTCCATTGGCCTCAGTATGCGCGTTCCTGCTCGGCCCAGACCTGCGCGAGCTCGACGAGCGTCGCGGCGGCGAGGCCCATGTCCTCGACGCAGATCCACTCGCGCTCGCTGTGCGCGTCATGGCCGCCGGTGAAGACATTCGCGGTCGGCAGGCCCAGCTCGGTGAGTGTCGAGCCGTCGGTGCCGCCGCGGATCGCCGTCTGTCTCGGCTCGAGGCCGACGCGCCGGATCGCCTGCTCGAGGTTGGCGAGGATCTCGGGCCGCCGCTCGAGCGCCGCCCGCGGGTTCCGGTACTGGATCCGGTCCTCGACCTCGATCGAGCAGCGCGGCTCGGCGGCGGCGACCTCCTCCGCCAGTCCGCGCAGGAAGGCCACGTGCCCGGCGAGCTGCTCGTCGTCGAAGTCGCGCGCGATGAAGGCGAGCCGGACCTCGGTGGCGTCGCCGTGGAGCGAGACCGGGTGCACGTAGCCCTCGCGTGCCCCCGTCGTCTCCGGGGAGAGCCGCTCCTGCGGCAGCCGCGACACGATCTCTGCGGCGACCTTGATCGCGTTCACGAGCTCACCCTTCGCCCAGCCGGGATGGATGGCGCGGCCGCGAATCCTCAGCGTCACGCCCGCGGCGGAGAACGTCTCGGTCTGGAGCTCGCCGGTCGTCGAGCCGTCGACGGTGTAGGCGGCCGAGGCGCCGAAGCTCTCCACCGGGAAGTGGATGACGCCGCGGCCGACCTCCTCGTCCGGGTTGAACGCGACCTTGACCGGCCCGTGCGGGATCTCGGTGTGCGCCGCGAGATACGCGACGGCGGCGAGGATCTCGGCGATCCCGGCCTTGTCGTCGGCGCCGAGGAGGGTCGTGCCGTCGGTCGTGATCAGCTCGTGTCCAACGTGGTTCGGGAGCTCGGGGGACTCCTCGGGGCGAATCTTCTGGCCGGACTCGCCGAGCGGGATCTCGCCGCCCTCGTACCGGATGCGCTGCGGTAGGCAGGCCCCGCTGAGCTCGCGCGCCGTGTCGACGTGGGCGAAGAAGGCGATCGCGGGCACGTCCCGCTCGACGGTCGACGGCAGCGTGGCCGTCACGTAGCCGTGCTCGTCGAGCGCGGCGTCGGCCAGACCCACCTGCTCGAGCTCGTCGCGCAGGAGCCGGAGGAGGTCGAGCTGTCCCGGGGTGCTCGGATAGGAGCTCGACTCGTCGGCGGACTGCGTGTCGATGCGCACGTAGCGGAGAAAACGCTCTGCTGCGTCCTCGGCGAGCTGCTCAGCGAGCGTGGTCGACCCCTCGACGGCCATTGCCGCGAGTGTACGTTCGCGCGGTGCGCGTCCGCCTCGTCCAACTCTTCGCCGGCCTGCTCCTGTACGGCGTCGGCTCGTCGCTGCTCGTCCTCGGGGGCCTCGGGCTCGACCCTTGGGACGTCTTCCACCAGGGGCTCGCCCGACACACGCCGCTCGCGATCGGGACGTGGGCGATCCTCGTCGGTGCGGTCGTTCTGCTGCTCTGGATCCCATTGCGCCAGCGGCCGGGGTTCGGAACGCTCGCCAACGTCGTGGTCGTGGGCGGGACGATGGACGTCGTGCTCGGGCACGTGCACGCGCCGCACGATCTCGCCGCCCGCGTGGGCTGCCTCGCCTGCGGCGTCCTCCTCAACGGCGTCGCGACGGGTGCGTACATCGGCGCGGGTCTCGGGCCGGGGCCGCGCGACGGGCTGATGACGGGCCTCGCCGCCCGCGGTCATTCGATCCGGGTCGTCCGCACCGGGATCGAGCTGACCGCGCTCGTGACCGGATGGCTGCTCGGCGGCACCGTCGGCGTCGGCACGGTCCTCTACGCGCTGGCCATCGGACCGCTCGCGCACGTCTTCGTCCCGCTCCTCGTGCGCGGGGAGCGGGTGCCGGAGCGCGTTCTGGAGAGCGCATAGCCGCCGTCGGGCTCGCGCTGCTCTCTGCGCTCCTCTTCGGCGGAATGAGCGTCGCTCTGCGCCTGGCGCTGGAGCGGGACCGGGACGTCCGGCTCGGGGCGATTGCCACCACGATCACCGCGCTGGCCGTCGTCGTCGCCGCCGCCGCAGCAGAGGCGCCCGCGCGCGGGCTCCACCTCTCCGGCGCCTGGCCGTTCCTTCTCGCCGGACTACTCTCTCCGGGCGCCGCCCAGATCCTCATGACGCTCGCGATCCGGGAGTCGGGAGCCTCTCGTGTCTCGATGGTCTACGGCACCGCCCCGCTCGTCTCGGTCACGATCGCGCTCGTCTTCCTCGGCGAGCCGCTGCGCACACCGCTGCTCGCCGGGGCGGTGCTCGTCGTCGCCGGGGGCGTCGAGCTTGCCCGCGAGCACGACAGGCCGACGCATCTCCGCCGGGCGGGTCTCCTGTACGCGCTCGCAGGCGCGACCCTCTTCGCGGCGAGGGACAACCTCGTCCGGCATCTGGCAGTGGGGACGGCGGTGCCGCCGGCCGTGGCCGCCTCCGTGGCGCTGCTCGGCGGGGCGCTGTTCGTCGCCGTCTGGTCGCGGAGGGGCGTGGGCCGGCGCTGGCTACGGTTCGTGCCCGCCGGCGTTCTCTTCGGCGGTTCCTACGTCTCGCTCTTCGAGGCCTATTACCGGGGCCGCGTCACCGTCGTCGCGCCGCTCGTCGCGGTCGAGTCGCTCGTCGCGGTGGCGCTGTCGGCGCTCCTCCTGCGCGAGTCGGAGCTCGTGGGACGGCGCCTGGTCTTCGGCGCGGCGCTGATCGTCGTGGGTGGGGCTCTGATCGGCGCGGTCCGCTGAGACGGGCCCTGAGCGCACCCGATATCTGCTACAAAGAGGCTTAGATTTTCTCAACCAGGAGGCAAGAGCAAGACATGGCGAAGACCATCGGTATCGACCTGGGTACGACCAACTCCTGCATGGCCGTGCTCGAGGGCGGCGAGCCGACCGTCATCCCGAACGCCGAGGGCGGGCGCACGACGCCGTCCGTCGTCGCGTTCACGAAAGACGGTCAGCGCCTCGTCGGCGCCCCGGCGCGGCGGCAGCAGGTCACGAACCCGCAGAACACGATCTTCTCGATCAAGCGCTTCATGGGGCGCAAGTTCGACGAGGTCACGGAGGAGATGACGATCGTCCCGTACGAGGTCGTCAAGGGCGCGAACGGAGACGTGCGCGTCGAGGCGGCGGACAAGGAGTACGCGCCGCCGGAGATCAGCGCGATGATCCTCCAGAAGCTGAAGCAGGATGCCGAGGCGTACCTCGGCGAGCCGGTCGCCGACGCGGTGATCACCGTCCCCGCCTACTTCAACAACGCGCAGCGCGAGGCGACGAAGGACGCCGGCAAGATCGCCGGCCTCGAGGTGCTCCGCATCATCAACGAGCCGACCGCGGCCTCGCTCGCCTACGGGCTCGACAAGGAGGCCGACCAGACGATCCTCGTCTTCGACCTCGGCGGCGGCACGTTCGACGTGTCGGTGCTCGAGCTCGGCGAGGGCGTCTTCGAGGTCAAGTCGACCGCCGGCGACAACCATCTCGGCGGCGACAACTTCGACAAGGCGGTCGTCGACTGGATGGTCGCCGAGTTCAAGCGCGACCAGGGCATCGACCTCTCGCAGGACCGGATGGCGCTGCAGCGGCTGTACGAGGCCGCCGAGAGAGCGAAGATCGAGCTCTCGTCGACGATGACGACGCAGATCAACCTGCCGTTCGTCACGGCGACGCAGGAGGGCCCGAAGCACCTCGACCTCCAGCTGACCCGCGCGAAGCTCGAGGAGATCACGGCCCACCTGCTCGAGCGGACGGTCGGCCCGACGAAGCAGTCGCTCTCGGACGCCGGTCTCGACTCCTCGAAGATCGACCACGTCGTCCTCGTCGGCGGCATGACCCGCATGCCGGCGGTGCAGGAGAAGGTCAAGGAGTTGATTGGCAAGGAGCCGCACAAGGGGGTCAACCCGGACGAGGTCGTCGCGGTCGGCGCCGCCCTCCAGGCCGGCGTGCTCAAGGGGGAGGTCAAGGACATCCTCCTGCTCGACGTCACCCCGCTCAGCCTCGGCATCGAGACGCGGGGCGCTGTGATGACGAAGCTGATCGAGCGCAACACGACGATCCCGACGAAGAAGTCCGAGGTCTTCACGACCGCGGAGGACAACCAGCCCTCCGTCGAGGTGCACGTGCTCCAGGGCGAGTCGGAGATGGCGACGTACAACAAGACCCTCGGCAAGTTCCAGCTCGTCGGGATCCCGCCCGCGCCGCGCGGCATGCCGCAGGTCGAGGTCACCTTCGACATCGACGCGAACGGGATCATCCACGTCACGGCCAAGGATCTCGGCACCGGGAACGAGCAGCAGATCCGGATCGAGGGCGGCTCCGGCCTGAACGAGAACGAGGTGCAGGAGATGATCCGCAGCGCGGAGGCGCATGCCGACGAGGCGCATCGCCTGCGCGAGGCGGCGGACACGAAGAACCTCGCCGAGACGCTCGCCTATCAGACGGAGCGCTCGCTGAAAGACCACCGCGACAAGCTCGACGAGTCGGATGCCTCGACCATCGAGGGGCGGGTCATGGAGCTGCGCCAGGCGCTCGAGGGCGACGACCTCGCCGACATCCGCGCGAAGATGGAGGCGCTGCAGGAGGCGTCGCACAAGCTCGCCGAGGCGGTCTACGCCGAGGCGGCGCAGCAGGCACAGGCCTCCGCGGGTGGCGACGCCGGCTCGACGGGCTCCGGCGACGAGGTCGTCGAGGAGGGTGAGTACGAGGTCGTCGACGAGGAGGAGGCACCGACCTCGTGAGCGAGGACGTCCAGCAGGACGAGAGCGCGGCGCAGGCCGAGGACGAAAGGCCGGTGCCTGGCACGGCTGCGCCGAGCCAGGCACCCGAGGGCGGCGACGCATCGAGCGTCGCCGCCACCGACGATCGCCTCTTGCGGCTTGCCGCCGACTTCGAGAACTACAAGAAGCGCGCCGCGCGCGAGCGCCGGGAGTACGTCGCGCTCGCCAACGAGCGGCTGCTCACCGAGCTGCTCCCGATCCTCGACGACCTGGAGCGGGCCCTCGCGGCGGCGGAGCAGCACGAGGAGGCGCAGCTCGAGGAGGGCGTCGGGCTCGTCCATCGCTCGCTCGCCGCGCTGCTCGAGCGCCACGGCGTGACGGCGATCGACACCGACGGGAAGTTCGACCCGCACGTGCACGAGGCCCTGCTCTCCCAGCCGTCGGAGGCGGAGGAGGGCTCGGTGCTCGACGTCGTGCAGAAGGGCTACAAGCTCGGCGACCGCGTCGTCCGCGCCGCGCGCGTGATCGTCGCGGCCGGGCCGGTGCAGGAGGAGCCCGCCGGGGATGCCTGAGTCGCTCTACGACACCCTCGGCGTGAAGAAGGGCGCCTCGGCGGACGAGATCAAGAAGGCGTACCGGAAGCTCGCCCGGAAGCACCACCCCGACGCGAATCCCGGCGACAAGGCCGCGGAGGAGCGGTTCAAGCAGGTGCAGACGGCGTACGACGTCCTCTCCGACCAGGAGAAGCGGAAGGCATACGACCGCTTCGGCTCGACGAACGGCCGCGTGGGGCCGGGGCCGGGCGGCGGCAACGTCGACTTCGGCGACTTCGACTGGGCGGGGAACCTCGGCGACATCCTCGGCGGACGCTTCGGCGACATCTTCGGAGGTGCCGCCCGCACGCGTGGGCGGTCGCAGCCCGTGCGCGGGGCCGACGTCGAGACCGAGGTGCGGCTCTCGTTCGAGGACTCGCTGCGCGGCGCCGAGGCGAAGGTTCCCGTCGAGCTCACCGTCGCCTGCTCCGAGTGCGGCGGCACGGGCGCGCGACCGGGCACGGCGCCCGTGATCTGTCCCGAGTGCAACGGCCGCGGCGTCAGGTCCGAGAGCCAGGGCCTGTTCGCGCTCTCGCAGCCGTGCCCGCGCTGCCGCGGCAACGGCACCGTGATCGAGCAGCCGTGCCCGAAGTGCAAGGGCTCCGGCCGCGAGCGGCGGCTGCGGACGTACACGGTCAAGGTCAAGCCCGGCGTCAAGGACGGGACGAAGATCCGCCTCAAGGGCAAGGGGGAGGTCGGCGCGCACGGCGGCCCGAACGGCGACCTGATCGTCGTCACCCGCGTCGAGCCGTCGCCGACCTACGAGCGGCGCGGCGACGACCTCGTCGTCCACGTGCCGGTCTCCTTCCCGACCGCCGCCCTCGGCGGCAAGGTCGAGGTGCCGACGCCCGAGGGGATCGTCTCGCTCAAGATTCCGGCCGGCTCGGAGGACGGCAAGCTGCTGCGGATCAAGGGCCGCGGTGCGCCGAGGCTGAGCGGCTCGGGCAAGGGCGACGTGCTCGCGCGCGTGCGGATCCAGGTGCCGAAGCGCGTGAACAAGAAGGAGCGCGAGCTGCTCGAGGAGCTGGGGAAGGTGATCTGAGGTGGACGACCGGCCGATCTACATGATCAGCGTCGCGGCCGAGCTCGTAGGCATGCATCCGCAGACGCTGCGCATGTACGAGACGAAGGGGCTCGTGCGGCCGCAGCGGACGCCGGGCGGCACGCGCCTCTACTCCGAGGCGGACGTCGAGCGCCTGCGGATCGTCCAGCGACTCACGACCGAGCTCGGCCTCAACCTGGCGGGCGTCGAGCTCGTGTTGCGGCTCGAGGACGAGTTGCGCAAGGCGCACGTGCAGATCGAGCGGCTGCAGCAGCAGCTCCGCTCGGAGGTGCAGAAGGTGCACAGCCACTATCGCCGCGACCTCGTGCTGCTGCGCGAGGAGCGGCTGCCGGAGAGGAAGTAGTGGACTTCAACAAGCTCACGACCAGGGCCCAGCAGGCGGTTGCGGCGGCGCAGGAGCTCGCGCGCCGGAACGGCAACCCGGAGCTCTATCCCGAGCACCTGCTGCTCGCGCTGCTCGACCAGGATCTGGCGCGCGAGCTTGTTCCCGACGCGGAGGCGCTGCGCGCACAGGCCGAGGCGACGCTGGCTCAGAAGCCGCGGATCGAGGGCTCGCAGCAGCAGCCGTCCGTCTCCGCGGCCCTCTCGAAGGTGCTCGACCGTGCTTTCGACGAGGCGCGCAAGCTCGAGGACGAGTACGTCGCGGCTCAGCACCTCCTCCTCGCGCTCGACGTCGTTCCGCGCGAGGCGCTGCTCGCGAAGATCGCCGAGGTCACGGCCGGCCGCCGCGTCACCTCGCCCGACCCCGAGGGGACGTACCAGGCGCTCGCGAAGTTCGGCCAGGATCTGACGGAGGCCGCCGAGAGCGGGAAGGTCGACCCCGTCATCGGGCGCGACGAGGAGATCCGGCGCGTGATCCAGGTGCTGTCGCGGCGGACGAAGAACAACCCCGTCCTCATCGGCGAGCCCGGCGTCGGCAAGACCGCGATCGTCGGGGGTCTCGCGCAGCGGATCGTCGACGGCGACGTCCCCGAGTCGCTGAAGGGGAAGCGCGTCTGGGCGCTCGACATCGGCGGGCTGCTCGCCGGCTCGAAGTACCGGGGCGAGTTCGAGGAGCGGCTCAAGGCCGTGCTCGACGAGATCACGAACGCAGCGGGCCAGATCATCGTCTTCATCGACGAGCTGCACACGATCGTCGGCGCGGGCGCGGCCGAGGGCGCCGTCGACGCGGCGAACATGCTCAAGCCGATGCTCGCGCGCGGCGAGCTCCGCTGCGTCGGCGCGACGACGCTCGACGAGTACCGCAAGCACATCGAGAGCGACGCAGCGCTCGAGCGGCGCTTCCAGCCCGTGTTCGTCGGCGAGCCGTCGGTTGCCGACACGATCGCGATCCTCCGCGGCTTGAAGGAGAAGTACGAGGCGCCATCACGGCGTCCGGATCCGCGACGCCGCGCTCGTCGCGGCGGCCGTCTTCTCCGAGCGCTACATCTCCGACCGGCAGCTGCCCGACAAGGCGATCGACCTCGTCGACGAGGCGGCTTCCCGGCTCAAGATGGAGATCGAGTCCTCGCCGGTCGAGCTGGACGAGGCGAACCGGCGCGTGACGCAGCTCGAGATCGAGCTCGCCGCGCTGGCCGGCGAGTCGGACGAGGTGCGCGCGCCGGTCGAGGCCGAGCTCGCCGGTGCGAAGGAGCGGCGAGACGGGCTCGCCGCGCGCTGGGCCCGCGAGAAGGAGGCGCTCGATCGGGTGGCCGAGATCACGGCGCGCCTCGACGACCTGCGCGGCGAGGCCGATCGTGCCGAGCGGGAAGGCAACCTCCAGCGTGTGGCCGAGATCCGCTACGGCGAGCTGCCCGCGCTCGAGAAGGAGCTCGCGGAGCGCGACACCGAGCAGCGCGAGGCCTCGATGGTGAAGGAGGAGGTCGACGAGGACGACGTCGCCGCCGTCGTCGCGCGCTGGACGGGCATCCCGGTCGACCGGCTGCTCGAGGGCGAGACCGAGAAGCTCGTCCACATGGAGGAGCGGTTGCACCGGCGCGTCGTCGGCCAGGACGAGGCAGTCGAGGCGGTCGCGAACGCGCTGCGGCGGGCCCGCACCGGCCTGCAGGATCCGAACCGGCCGATCGGCTCCTTCGTCTTCCTCGGCCCGACCGGCGTGGGGAAGACCGAGCTCGCGCGGGCGCTCGCCGAGTTCATGTTCGACGACGAGCACGCGCTGGTGCGGCTCGACATGTCGGAGTACCAGGAGCGGCACACGGTCGCGCGGCTGATCGGCGCGCCGCCCGGCTACGTCGGCTACGACGAGGGCGGCCAGCTCACCGAGGCGGTGCGGCGGCGCCCGTACAGCGTGATCCTGCTCGACGAGATCGAGAAGGCGCACGCGGAGGTCTTCGACGTCCTGCTCCAGGTGCTCGACGACGGGCGGCTCACGGACGGCCACGGCCGCACGGTCGACTTCCGCAACACCGTCCTGATCATGACCTCGAACATCCGCACGGCCGAGCGCCTCCGCGACGTGTTCCGGCCCGAGTTCCTGAACCGGATCGACGAGGTGGTCGAGTTCACGCCGCTGACGCGGGAGCAGATCGCAGAGATCGTCGAGCTTCAGCTGGGGCGGCTGCGGGAGCGGCTCGCCGAGCGGCGGATCGAGCTCGAGCTGACCGATGCCGCGAAGGAGGCGGTTGCGGAGGCGGGCTGGGATCCGGCCTACGGCGCGCGGCCGCTGAAGCGGGCGCTGCAGCGGCTCGTCGAGAACCCGCTCGCGCTGCGGCTGCTCGAGGGTGAGCTCGCCGACGGCGACACCGTGCGGGTGGACGCCCGCGACGGCGAGATCGTGTTCGAGCGCGCGGCCGCGGCGGCGCCGGCCGCGGCCTAGTGCTCGTCGTCGCGGCGACCGAGCGGGAGCTCGCGCTCCTCGACGGGGTCGAGACGTTCTGCTGCGGCATCGGGCCGGTCGAGGCGGGGCTCCGGACGGCGCGCAGGCTCGCGGAGCAGCGGCCGGACGCCGTCCTCCACGTCGGCATCGCCGGCGCGCACGGGATCGAGCCGCTCACCGTCGTGCTCGGCAGCGAGGCCGTCTACTGCGACGTGCTCGACGCCTCCTCGACCCTGCCGCGCGTCGAGCGCGCCTATCCCGACGCTGCGCTGCTCGAGCGCGTCCGCGAGGCGCTTCCGGACGCCCGCGTCCTGCCGATCGGCACGACGGGCCGTGTCGGCGGCGGCACCGGCTGCGACGGTCGAGGCGATGGAGGGCTTCGGCGTCCTCCGCGCCTGCGAGCTGGCCGGCGTCCCCGCGGTCGAGCTGCGGGTCGTCTCGAACGCCCCGGACGAGAGCGACCGCGGCGAAGTGGCGGATCGACGAGGCGCTCGCCGTCCTCGCCCGCGTCCTAGACGGACTCGACGTCTTCTAGGAACTCGGCGTTGCCGTGGCGCGTCGGAGCGCCGTAGGCGAGGAAGAGGATCTCCTCGTCCGTCTCGTTCCGCGCCTGGAGCGGCGTGCCCGGATGGACGGCGACGACGCCGCCCGGCTCGACGTCGACGCGCTCCCACGGATCTCCGAGCACCATCGTCAGGGTGCCGCGCAGCGGGACGAAGACCTCCTCCTGGTCGGGATCGAGATGGCGCCGCCCGCGCGTGTGCGGGGCATAGCGCCACAGTCGCGCGCGGGACTCGGTCAGGTGCGCGGCGTCGGTCAGCGAGGCGGCCTGCCGCGGCTCCTGGCCCTCGTGCCCGGGCCGCTCCTCCCAGGCGAGTTCGCTCTCGTGGACGACGTGGTAGGCCATGACCCGACGATACCCTCCGGCGCGTGGCCGAGCTGCGTCCAGTGGCGCTTCCGCCCGCCGAGCGCACGGTGGGGCAGCTCGTCGCCGAGTCGATTCGCTTCTACGGCGACCGCTTCTGGAAGGTGCTCCTCCTCGGCGTGCCGCCGGCCGCGCTCGCGGTCGTCGTCGCGAACGTGTCCCGGACGACGAGCATCGTCCTCGCGCCGACTCTCTCCGGCGCGCTGCTCAGCGCGACGTTCGTCGGCGCCTGCGTGCTCGTGCTCGGCAGGCGCCCGTCGCGGCGCCGGCTCGCCGTCGCGTGGCTGGCGGGCTGGGTCGTCTTCGCGCCCGTGCCGTTCCTCGTCCTGGCCTTCATCCTGCCGGGGCTCGCCTGGCTCGCGGCGCTCGGCCTCGTCGTCCCGGTGCTCGTCGTGGAGGAGGCTCCCGTGCGCACGTCGGTCGCTCGCGCGTGGCGGCTGGCGCGGGCGGACTACGTCCACGCCGTCGGCTCCCTCGCCACGTTCGCGCTCGTCGTCATCCTCTCGCAGGGGGTGCTCGCCTTCGTGCTGCGCGGCTTCGGCGGCGCCGCACTCTCCACGGCCTTCTTCCTCGCCGACGTGGTCGTCTCGCCGCTCCTCTTCATCGGCACAGCGCTGCTCTACGTCGACCAGGCGGCGCGCGCGGGCTAGCTGCTCGGCCCGGCCACGGCCATGCGGCGGACGGTGACGCCCCAGGCCTCCCCCGAGGAGAAGAGCTCTTCGGGGTCGACGTCGCCGAGCCAGCCGAGGAAGTGCGGCTCGGGGTCGTCGTCCGTGCAGCCGTAGACGGCGGCGTGCACCTCCGGCGCCGGCGGCTCGTCGTGCGCGCGTGCAGCCTCGTCGGCGCGGCGCTCGGCCTCCTCGGCGGCGGGTCCCTCGAGATAGCCGCGGGCCATGGAGTCGAGGGTAGTGGCTGTACGGTCTGCTCGTGCCGGCGATCGCCGTCCACGGCCTCGAGAAGCGGTACGGCTCCGTGCAGGCGCTCAAGGGCGTCGACCTCGCCGTGGAGGAGGGAGAGCTCGTCGGCCTGCTCGGCCCGAACGGTGCGGGCAAGTCGACGCTGGTCAAGATCGCGGTCGGCCTCGTCAAGGCGACGCGCGGCGAGGCGGAGGTGGCGGGTGCCCGCGCCGGCTCGTCTGCGGCGCGGCAGCAGCTCGGCTACCTCGCCGAGCTCTTCCGCTTCCCCGGCTGGTACACGGCCGACGAGGTGCTCACGCTCCACCAGCGGCTCGCGCACTCGGACGGAGGCGCCGCGGAGCGGAAGCGGCTGCTCGAGCTCGTCGCGCTCGCGGACGCGTCGGGCCGCCGCGTCGACGGCATGTCGAAGGGGATGCAGCAGCGGCTCGGCGTCGCCCAGGCGCTGATCGGCTCGCCGCGGGTGCTCATCCTCGACGAGCCGACCTCCGCGCTCGACCCGGCGGGCCGCCGCATCGTTCGCATCCTGCTCGAGGAGCTGCGCGGGAAGGGCGTCTCCGTCCTCCTCAACTCCCACCTGCTCTCGGAGATCGAGCTCGTCTGCGACCGGGTGGCGATCCTCGTCGCCGGCGAGGTCGTCGCCGCGGGGAGCCCGGCGGAGCTGTCGCGGCCGCGCGGTGTCGAGCTCGAGACCGACGAGGGGATCCGCACCGTGGAGGGCGCCACCCGCGAGGACGCGGCGCGGCTCGTGGCCGAGGCCGTTGCCGCGGGGCGGCGGGTCTACGGTGTCCGTGTCCTGACCTCGACCCTCGAGGAGACCTATCTCGAGGCGGTCGGAGACGAGGTCTCATGACGACCGTGCTCACCATCGCGGGCTACGGCTTCCGCGAGGCGGTGCGGCGCAAGGTGTTCGCCGTCGTCCTCGTGCTCACGGCGATCTTCCTCTTCCTCTTCTGGCTCGCCGGCCACTACGTCTTCACGAACCTGGCGAACGTCTCACCTCCGGCGGACGTGAATGTCGACACGCGGACGTTCGCGGGCGCCTTCCTGCTCGGGCTCGCGATGTTCGCGACGCTCTTCCTCGGCGTCGTCCTCGCCGTCTTCCTCACGCTCGGCGTCGTGAGCGGAGACGCGGAGAGCGGCCTTCTGCAACCGCTCGTCGTGCGTCCCGTCGGCCGTGCGACGCTGCTTCTCTCCCGCTTCCTCGGCGCGTCGGCCGTCTGCGTCGTCTACGTCCTCGCCGTCTACGGGATCGCGCTCGCGATCACCGACCGGACGGGTCACTGGCTGCCGCCCTCGAGCGTCGCGCCGGGGCTCGAGCTCGCCGGCGGCGTGATGATCGTGATCGCGCTGTCCCTGCTCGGCTCCGTCGTGCTCTCCGCGACCGCGAACGGCATCGCCGTCTTCATGCTCTTCGGTGCCGGGCTCGTCTCGGGTCTCCTCGGCACGATCGGCCATGCCCTCTCCTCGCACGCGATCCAGCACTGGTCGACGATCGCGGCGTGGGCGCTCCCGTTCGAGGCGCTGTACCAGGACGGGCTGCGGCTGATCTCGAGCAGCGCGACCGGGTTGACCGGGTTCCTGCTCCAGCTCGGGCCGTTCGGCGGCGCCTACGTGCACGGCTGGGAGATCCGCGTCTGGGCGGCGGGATACCTCCTCGTCGGCGCTCGGCCTCGCGCTGCTGGCCTTCAGCCGGCGCGACCTGTAGGAGCGGCCGATCATGTCGCTCAGGACGTGGCCGCAGCGGCGACGGCGACCTCGCCGGCGAGGCGTGCGTTGCCCGCGACGAGCGCCTTGTTCGCGGCCTCCGTCCGGCCGCCGCTTTCGCGATGGAGATGCGCGAGGACGTAGGGCGTCACGGCCTGGCCCGAGATGCCGGCGGCGGCCGCGGCCCCGAGCGCCTCCTCGACGAGCGGCTCGACGTCCTCGAGCGGCTCGTCCGGTGGGCGCCCGAGGAGGAGCCCTGCGCCGCCGAGCCGCCAGTGCTCCGCTGCGATGCCCGCCGCCTCCGCGGCCGACTCGACCCGCGCCGAGACCGGCGGGCCGCCTGCGGCTCCGTAGAAGAGCGGCAGGGTCTCGACACGGAAGCCGAGCACCGGCACGCCGAGCGACTCGAGCAGCTCCGCCGTGGCAGGCACGTCGAGGAGGGACTTCACGCCGGCCGAGACGACGAGCGCGGAGGTGCGGGCGAGCTGGGCGAGGTCGGCCGAGACGTCGGGCGGGTCGGGGAAGCCCCGGTGGACGCCGCCGATGCCGCCGGTGGAGAGGAAGCGGATTCCCGCCGCACGAGCGGCGGCGAGCGTGCCGCCGACCGTCGTCGCGCCGACCGCCCGCTGCACGGCCGCCGCCGCGAGGTCGCGCGGCCCCACCTTGCGCGCGTCCGCTCCGAACCGCTCGAGCTCCTGGGCTGTCAGCCCGACGCGCACTTCTCCGTCGAGGACGCCGACGGTCGCGGGCACCGCGCCGGCCTCTCGCACCTGCCGCTCCGACTCGAGCCCCACCGCGACGCCCTCGCCGGGCGGGAAGCCGTGCGCGACGAGCGTCGTCTCGAGGGCGACGACCGCGCCGCCCGCGCCGCCCGCGGCGAGCGCCTCGCGCACCTCCTCGGAGAGGCGGATCACGCCGGGAGCTCCATCTCGACGAAGCGGCTCTCCTCGCTCCGCTCCACCTGGTGGAAGCCCGCGCGGCGATACGCGCGCAGCGCCCGCTCGTTCCAGCGGGCGACCCAGAGCCGGAAGGTGCGCGGCCGCCACTCGCGCCGCGCGTAGTCCAGGCCCGCCATGATGAACGGCTGCGCCAGCCCGCGCCCGGTCAGGTCGGGGCGCATCCCGAGCCCGAGCCGCACCTCGCGCCCCTCCGGCACGAAGTTGAAGAAGCCGACGAGCTCGCCTTCGTCGTCGACGACCGCGCGCAGGTGCGTACGCCGAACCGGATCGGCGAACAGCTCCACGCGCCGCGGGTCGGCCGACGTGTCGTACCACTCGTACGGGAAGTCGTAGCGCCAGCCGGCGATCGCAGCCGCCTGCCCGTCGGTGAGGGGGACAACCTTCACGCGGGGTGTTCGTCCTCGAGCACCGCCCGGAGGTGATCCGCCAGGTCGTAGAAGTCGTACGGCGGCTCGTACCGCCGGCGCGCGACCTTCTCGGCGTACGCCTCCTTCCACTCGGCGATCTTCACGGCAGCGACCCCAGGCGCGACACGCAGCGCGCGGCCGCCTCGAGACCGCGTCTCGCCGCATCCTCGAGCGAGCCACCCAGAAGGAAGCCGGCCGCGAGTGCGTCGCCGGCGCCGGTCGGGTCGACGACCCCGGCCGGAACTGCGGCGAAGTCGAGCTTCGCGTCCGCGGTGAGCACCGTGCAGCCGCGCGCGCCGCGCTTCAGCACGCCGGTCGGTGCGGTCAGGTACGCGCCCCCCAGCAGCTCCCACTCCGCCTCGGTCGCGAAGAGCACGTCGGGCGCGAGCCCGTCGAGAAGCCCCCGGAAGGCCACCGGGCCGTAGCGGCGGATCTCGGTCCAGGCGGCGACGTCCACCGCTACGCGGGCGCCGCCCTCTCGTGCGAGCCGGCCGGCGAGGAGAGCCGTGCGGCAGATGGGCTCGCGGAGCAGGGCGTAGCCCGAGAGGTGGAGGACGTCGCAGTCGAGCCAGCGGGCGTCGAGCTCCTCCGGCGCGAACGACGGAGCGACCCCGCGGTCGGAGGCGAGCGCCCGCTCCTCGGCTTCGACGAGGGAGACGACGATGCCCGTTGCGCCCGGTGAGACCGGCCCCGCGAGCTCGACGCCGTGCGTCGCGAGCTGTCGCCCGACGAGCTCGCCGGCTGCGTCGTCGCCCCGCTTTGCGATGCAGCGCGCCTCGGCCCCGAGCGAGGCGGCCCACGCCGCGACGTTCGCCGCCTGGCCCCCGGCGCCGGCGCGCGTCGAGGCGCGCACGTCGCCGCCGGGAGCGAGCGGCTCCTCCAGCTGCACGATCACGTCGAGCAGCGCGTCCCCGAACGTCGCGATGCGCAAGGCACAATCGAAGCATGAGCGTAGGCTCGACGGAGCTCAATCGGGAGCGGAGGCGCCGGCATGTGCGGCGCCGGAGCGGGTAATGGCCGCGGAGCGCAGACGGGGGAGAGCGAAGGATTTCCTGCTCGGCGGGCTCGTCGGCGCCTCTGCCGTGGTCGCGACCGCCCGCCGCCGCACGCTGCGGGGCGCGCGTGGAGAGGCGCCCGAGCGCCCCGCCGGGCTGGCGGCCTTCGAGGGTGCGCCATGCTTCGAGGAGATGCTCGAGCAGCGTGAGGTCGATGCCGACTCGTGACCGCCCGCCTCTGCCTTCTCCGAGAATATCGGCGAGAATGAGGGTCTGATGCTTCGGCCAGGTCGTCTCCTGCCCCTGCTCGCCCTCCTCGTCGTCGCCGCCGTCGCCGCCCTCGCGGCGCCCGGCCAGGCGGAGGCCCGGTACGGGGCTCCCGGCGCCCAGTTCCGCGTCGTCGTCCTCGACCGGATCTCCGACGCGATGTTCCGCGAGCTCGCCCACCGCGGGGCGGTGGGCGTCCTCCGGCCCGGTTACGGCCCGACGACGAACCGGCGGCGCTCGCTCGCCGAGCTCGTGCGCGGGGCGGAGGTGAACGCGCGCCTCGGCGGCGTCCCGCCCGGGAGGCCGCTGATCGCCGCGAGCAAGGGCACCGGGGATCGGCTGCCGACCTGCCGCATGTGCATCGTCCTCGCGCTGCCGCCGAGGGGCAGGCTCGTGGCGAACGACCGCCTCTACCGGATCGTCGTGATCGGGCGTAACTACCACGGGCTGCTCACCTCCCCGACGACGCGGATCCCCGGACTCGTCTCGATCGTCGAAGTCGCGCCGACCGCCCTCGGCCGCGTCTCCGGCGGCCTCTCCTGGGTCCCGGCGAGCAGCCCGGTCGCCGACGGTCGGACAGCTCGACGCGCAGATCCACGGGGAGGATCGCCTGAAGTACGCCGCACTCTTCATCGTCGTCGGCTTTGCGATCCTGCTTGCGCTGCTCGGCTGGGGCGCCGCCCGCACGGCGATTCCGGCGGCACTGCTCGCGAACCTCCTCCTCGGCGTGCTCCATGTGACGAACGAGGTGGCGATCGTCGCGATCTTCACCGCGGCGACGGTGATCGGAGCGCTGTGGCTCGCCCGCGTCTGCCGGGACAGCCTCGCGTTTCTCGGGCTGACCACCGTGGTCCTGCTCGTGTACGCGGTCCTGTACGCGAAACGACCCGAGTGGGCTGCCGTCACGCCGCTCGGCCCCGACCAGAATCTGCGCTACTGGGGGATCGGCGATCAGATCGGGACCCTGCTGTTCGCCCCGCTGTTGATGGGCGCGCTGATTGCGCGCCAGCGGCTCGGCTGGCTCGGTTTCGCTGCCTTCTCGCTCCTCGGGCTCGTCGTGATGACCGACAACAGGCTCGGCGCGAACGGCGGCGGCGCCATCGGCCTCGGCCTCGCCCTCGCCGTGCTCGGCGCCCGCCTGTCACGGCGCCGCTGGGTCGGGCTCGCGGCCATGCTGACGGCGTCCACCGCGGTCGTGCTCGCGATCGTCCAACAGGGACTGACCTCGCCCGGCCCGAACCATCTGCGGAGCGCGTTCGCGAACGGGATCGGGGGATTCATCGACGTTGCCGTGAACCGAGTCCCGCTCGTCTACGCGCCGGCGGTGCACGACTGGCTGCTGACGCTTCCCCTCGTCCTGCTCCTGGTCGCGAGCGGCGTGCTCGCGTTCCGGGTGACACGTGTGCGGGCGTCGCGCGATCTCCTGATAGCGCTCGCCGTGGGAATGGTCGCCTCGCTGCTCGTCAACGACGCCACCGGCTTCATGCTCGCGGGAGGGATCGCCTGCTCCTGCGCGGTCGCGCGCTTCGTGCCGACCGGTGACCCGGTGTTCGCCCCGTTGCTCTCGCGCGTTCGCGCCACCTTCGGCACCGCACCCGCCGTGAACGAGTCGCCGCCGACGTAAGCCGGCTCCGGGCTCGCTGGTACCGTCCGCACACCGTGCCGATCTACGAGTACCGCTGCCCGAACGGCCATCACTTTGAGCGCTTCCAGTCGATGACGGCGCCTCCGCCGGAGCGCTGCGACGTCTGCGAGGCGGTGCCCGTCGAGCTCGTCCTCTACCCGGTCGCGATCCACTACAAGGGCTCGGGCTTCTACACGACCGACTACGGCAAGGGCAAGGCGGCGAAGAAGGAGGCGGCGGACGGCGGCTCCTCCGGCGAGAAGAAGAGCGACTCGAAGCCGGCCGAGAAGAAGACGGCGGCGAGCGGCGACTAGGTCGCCGGCCTCACTTCCAGCCGCCGGAGCTGCCGACGGTGCAGCCCGGCGCGTAGAGGTTGCCTTTGGCGGGCGGTTGCGGCGCCGACCGGCCGAGCACCTCGTCGAGCACCTGGATGTTCTGCTCGTTGCCGACGATGTAGTCCTGGCCGCCGACCGTCTCGGCTGTCCCGCCGAGCCGGCAGTGGAGCGTGTTCCCGTTCGAGGAGCGGAACTTGACCCACGCGAGCTGGAGGAGCTGCCAGGTCGAGAGGTCGGTCGCGATCGGCGCCAGCAGCGAGCTGCCCGAGAACGGGAGCCCGAAGAACAGCGACGGGCTGGACAGCTTGTGCAGCACCGCCTGCTCGACGAGCTGCTGGTCGTGCTGGCGCGCGAAGTCCGTCCAGGCGGGGTCGAGCTGGTTCTCGCGGATGCGCGAGAAGATCAGCGCCTGGTGCCCGCTCATGTGCGTCGGGCCTTTGTTGAAGCGCCAGCCTTTCCACTGCAGGCAGCGCTGCTGGGTCGGGTAGGGACAGTCGAACCGGTTCGAGAGGATGTTCTCGGGCACGTTCACCGTGATCCCGCCGATCGCGTCGATCAGCTTCTCGAACTGGTTGAAGTCGACCATGACGACGTGGTTGATCTGCAGCGAGGAGCCGAGGAGCTGGTCGACGGTCCGGACCGCGAGCTTCGGGCCGCCGAACTGCATCGCCGCGTTGATCTTCTGGGCGCCGTAGCCGGGGATGGTCGTGCGGAGGTCGCGCGGGATCGAGAGGTAGACGAGCCGGTGGCGGCCGGGCTCGGTGCGGAGGATCGTGATCGAGTCGGAGTGCTGGTCGGCGCTGCGGCCGGCCGCGCCCTTCCCCGTTGCGTGGTCGGTGCCGAGCAGGAGGATCGTGGTCGGGTTCGAGTACAGGAGGCCGTTGTCCGGTGCGAGCACCGGCCGGACGCCCTTCGGCAGCCTCGCGTTCGCCGCGCTCACGCCGCTGGAGACGGAGAGGTAGCCGGCTGCCCCCCAGGCCAGGAACAGGACGACCAGGCCGAGCACGCCGACGAGCGTCCAGCGCCGCCGGCTCCAGCCGAGCCACAGGCGTCTCCGCTTCTCGACGATCCGGCCGGGGGCGCGACCGTCGCTGCGGACTGCGTGCCTCTTCTCACGGTCGCTTCGTGTGAGCGGCACCTTCCCCTTGTCGCGGCCGCCGCGGTAGACGCGGTACGGCTTCTCCCCGGAGGCCATGCGGAGGTTTACGGTACCCGCAGTGCATGAGGGGCATGCGATCGGGGTCGACCTCGGCGGCACGAAGATTCTCGCCGGCGTGGTCGCCCCCGACGGGAGCGTCGTGCGGCGGCACGAGCGCGCGACGCCGCAGGACTCGCAGGAGCACGTCCTCGCCGAGCTCGGCGCCGCGGTTGCCGAGCTGCTGGACGACTCGATCGCCGCGGTCGGCTTCGGCGCCCCTTCGCCGATCGACCAGGAGCGGGGCGTCGTCGTGCGCTGCGTCAACCTGCCGCTCATCGACGCGCCTCTGCGCGACCGGATGCACGAGCGGTTCGGTCTTCCCGTCGGGCTCGACAACGACGCGAACGCTGCGGCCGTCGGGGAGTGGAAGGCCGGCGCCGGCCGTGGTGTGGACGATCTCGTCATGCTCACGCTCGGGACGGGTGTCGGCGGCGGCGTGATCTCCGGGGGCCGGCCGCTCCGGGGCGCGAACGGCGCCGGCGCCGAGCTCGGGCACGTCGTGATCGTGGACGGGGGCCTTCCCTGCCAGGGCGCGTGCACGGGCCGCGGGCACCTCGAGGCCTACGTGAGCGGAACCGCGGCGACGGTAGCGGCGCGCGAGGCGTTCGGGCCGTCGGCCGACGCGCACCGGCTCGTCCGGCTCGCGAACGAGGGCGACGCTACGGCGCGGGAGCTGCTCGCCGGGCTCGGCCGCCGCCTCGGCTCCGGGATCGGCTCCTTCGCCAACGTGTTCGGGCCGCGGCTCGTTGTGCTCGGCGGCGGCTTCGGCGTCGCCGCCTTCGACCACCTGCGCGGGCCGGCGGAGGAGGTCGCGCGGCGCGAGGCGCTCGAGCCGATGCGCAGCACGGTGCGGCTCGCGAAGGCGGAGCTCGGGACGGCGGCCGGGCTCATCGGCGCCGCGTTCGTCGGCTTCGAGGCACTGGGCGCGGCGTGAAGCCGGGCGACGCCGTCCTCTTCCGCAGCATCTACGGGGGAAAGGTGCGGTGGTGCTTCCCGTCCCGTTACGTCGGGGACCGGAACGGGCGGCACGGGCTCTACTGCCAGCCGGGCAGCGCCGGCAAGAGCATGAGGCGCGACGCTCGAGGGAGGTACCTCGAGGACTGGGCGAACGGCGTCCCTCCTTTCGACCAGGTCTGGGACAAGGGCCACGTGCTCCGCTTCATGCGCGCCGGCGATGCCCACACGATCGAGGTCTGCTGGGACCACGACTGGCGGCTCGTCTGCTGGTACGTGAACCTCCAGGCGCCGCTCGTCATCCGGGGCGACCGGTTCGACCAGACGGACTGGGCGCTCGACGTCTGGGTCGAGCCGGACGGTCGCTGGGAGTGGAAGGACGAGGACGACTTCGCCCAGGCGCAAGAGCTCGGGATCCTCGACGCGGCCGCCGCCGCGAAGGTGCGAGCGGAGGGCGAGCGGGTGATCGCGGCGAAGCCGTGGCCGACGGGCTGGGAGGACTGGCGCCCGCCGCGGGAGTGGGGGCCACTCCCGCTGCCCGAGGACTGGCATGTCGTCTGAGCCCGAGCACGTCCTCCTCGTCCCGTTCCCGGAGCTGGCGACCGTCGTCGAGCCGTGGCTGGAGCACTCCACCGGGGCGCGACCCTCCCACGGCATTCCGCCACACGTGACGCTGCTCTTCCCGTGCCCGAACGAGCCGGGCGGGATCGGCGAAGTCCTCGCCGAGGTCGAGGCGTTCGAGGTCGAGTTCCGTGAGCTACGACACTTTCCGCAGGGCGTCGTCTACCTCGCACCCGAGCCGGCAGACCCGTTCCGTGAGCTCACCCGGCGGCTGGTGGAGCGCTTCCCCGGCTGGCTCCCGTTCCGCGGCGAGTTCGCCGAAGTCGTGCCGCACCTGACCGTCGCCTGGGGCGAGAGGCTCGACGAGGCGGAAGAGGTCGTCGCTCGTGAGCTGCCGCTTCACGGGCGCGCGCGTGGGGCCGTCCTCCTCGACCGGGCCGAGAGCGAGCGCTGGGAGCACCTCGCAAGCTTTCCGTTCCGGGAGGGCTGATGCCGCTCGCCGTCTGCGCGACGCCGATCGGGAACCTCGAGGACGTGACGCTGCGCGTCCTCGCGGAGCTCGCGGCCGCCGACGTCGTCCTCTGCGAGGACACGCGGCACACGCGCATCCTCCTCGACCGGCACGGCATCGCGGCGCGGCTCCTCTCCTACCACGAGCACAACGAGGCGAAGCGGACGGCGCAGCTCCTGCCGCGGCTCGAGGCCGGGGAACGCGTGGCGCTCGTCTCGGACGCGGGCCTGCCGGGCGTCTCCGATCCGGGCGGCCGGCTCGTGCGGGCGGCGCTCGACGCGGGGATCGAAGTCAGCGTTCTCCCGGGACCGTCCGCCGTCGAGACCGCGCTCGTCGCCTCGGGGCTCGTGGCGGAGCAGTACCGCTTCCTCGGCTTCCTGCCGCGCGGCGTGAAGCAGCTCGCCGCTCTGTGGGATGAGCTGCGCGCGTGGCCGTGGCCGGCGGTCGCGTTCGAGTCCCCACAGCGCCTGCCTGCGACGCTGCGCTCGCTCGCCGCGGTCGAGCCGGAGCGAGACGTCGCCGTCTGCCGCGAGCTGACGAAGCGGTTCGAGGAGGTCGCGCGGGGGACGGCGGCCGAGCTCGCGGACCGGTTCCGGGAGGCGCCGAAGGGCGAGATCACACTCGTCGTGGGCCCGGCCGGCGGCGCTGGCGCGGGCCGAGGCGAGGTCGAGGCGCAGGCTGCCGTCGCCGAGCTCGTCGCGGCGGGCGTGCCCCGGCGGCAAGCTGCCGCGCTCGTCTCCCGCCTCAGCGGCGTCCCGCGCAACCGCCTCTACCGCTCGTCGCTGTAGGCCGATTTGACAACAGCCGGGCGCCGCGGCTACTCTGCCTCCTCTGTTGCTAAGACTGACAACAATGGAGGTGGAGCGATGACCACCCTGTGGCGGCTGCCCGTGCTCGTTCTCGTCTTCCTCGTCTGGGCGCCGCCGGCGTTCGGGTGGAGCTGGCCCGTCGACGGGCCTGTGCTGCAGCCGTACGTCTACGACGAGTCGCACCCGTACGCGGCGGGTCAGCATCGCGGCATCGACATCGGGGCGGACTCGGCCGGAGATCCCGTCGTCGCACCTGCCGCCGGCACCGTGGCCTTCGCGGGAAGCGTGCCGACGAGCGGAAGGTGCGTCACGGTCGAGACGGCGGACGGCTACTCGGTCACGCTGACCCACCTCGGGTCGATCGGCGTGAAGAAGGGCGCGACGGTCGCCGAGGGAGACGTCGTCGGAACGGTCGGGCCGAGCGGCACCCCGGAGATCGACGGTGCCTACGTCCACCTCGGGATTCGGCTGACGGCGGATCCCCTCGGGTACGTCGACCCGGTCGGCCTCCTCCCGGCGCTCGGCCCGCCGCCTCCGCCCGCTCCTGCACACGACCCCGGATCGGCCGAGACCTCCGCTCCCGGCGCCGCCCCGGCGCCGCCCCCGCCCGCTCCCACGGACTCCACCGCTCCTGCGCCGGACGAGCCGGCTGCGCCGGCAGATCCTGCCCCTGCGAGCCCGAGTCCCAGCCGGCCCAGGGCGATCCGGGCGCTGCCACCGGCGATCCGCAACCCGTGCGAGGAGGCGGAAGACCTGCTCCCGCGCCGCACGCTCCAACCGCGTCCCCCGACTTCGCCGAGCTCCCCGGCTCCGCCGACCGCAGCGGGGAGGGCGAGGCCGGCAACGGCGACAGTGCCGATCCCGGCAGCGCGGAGCAGGCCGGCGATCCCGCCGCCGCTCCCGTCGAGGCGGGTCCGCGGCATGCACGCTCGCCCGGTGGGCGGGCGTCCGGGGCCGTCGAGGCGCTCTCGGTCGAGACGGGACAGCCGTGGCCGGATGCCCGCCTGCGCTCGCGGCGGTCGCAGGTATCGGAGCCGGCGGCGAGCCGGCCGCAGGGGCGGGCAACGACGTCGTTCCTCTCCCTCGTTCTCGGCGTCGGCCCCGGCTTCCTGGCGCTGGTGACCGCGTTCGGAGTGTTTCTCGGCCGCACCCGCCGGGGTGCAGTGGAGTCGGCAGTCGCGGGCGCCCTCGTCGTCCGCCTCCCACGACGGCGCGAGGAGCCGCGCGAGCGGCGCGCGGCATGAGATCGCGCCGGGAAACACGCTGCACGTCGCTCGTATCATGGGCGGATGCGCTTCTACCTCACGACGCCGATCTACTACGTCAACGCGACACCGCACATCGGCAACGCGTACACGACCGCAATCGGCGACATGCTCGTCCGCCATCGGCGCCAGCGGGGCGCCGACACCTTCTATCTCACCGGGGTGGACGAGCACGCGACGAAGGTCTGGCGCGTGGCGGAGGAGCAGGGACTCGAGGCGCAGGAGTACGCGGACCAGATCTCCGTTCCCTGGCGGGAGCTGCCGCAGCGTCTCGAACGCCGACATCGACTTCTTCATCCGCACGAGCGACGAGGGCCACAAGCGCTTCGTCCGCGACTTCCTACAGCGGATGTACGACAACGGGGACGTCTACCAGGACGTCTACGCCGGGCTCTACTGCGTCGGCTGCGAGGCGTTCAAGACCGAGGAGGAGCTCACGCCGGACGGGCTCCGCCCGGACCATCTCGTCCCGCCCGAGTGGATCGAGGAGAAGAACTGGTTCTTCCGGCTCTCGGCCTACCAGGAGCGGCTGCTCGCCCTCTACGACGAGCGGCCGGAACTGGTGCTGCCCGACTTCCGGTACAACGAGGCGCGCTCCTTCATCGCCGGCGGCCTCCGTGACTTCAGCATCTCGCGGGCCGGCCAGCCGTGGGGCATCCCGCTGCCCTGGGACGAGAGCCAGGTGACGTACGTCTGGGCCGACGCGCTCGTCAACTACCTGA
>CAVZHU010000017.1:0-22267 GCA_963775155.1 uncultured Actinomycetes bacterium
TCGTCGCGACGAACACGCGCACGAGCTCGTTCACGCCCGGCGACAGGTCGTCGCCGTCTTCACGGCGGAACGTCTTGACGTCGATCACGACGCCGCCCTCGCCGTGGGGCACCTTCAGGCTCGTGTCGCGGACCTCGCGCGCCTTCTCCTTGAAGATGGCGCGGATCAGCTTCTCCTCGGCCGTGAGCTCGGTCTCGCCCTTCGGCGTCACCTTCCCGACCAGGAGGTCGCCGGCGCCGACCTCGGCACCGATCCGCACCACCCCGCGCTCGTCGAGCTGCGACAGCGACTCCTCCGAGCGGTTCGGGATGTCGCGCGTGATCTCCTCGTCGCCGAGCTTCGTCGAGCGTGCATCGATCTCGTACTCGTGGATGTGGATCGACGTGAGGATGTCGTCCTTGACGAGCCGCTCCGAGATCACGATCGCGTCCTCGAAGTTGAAGCCCTCGAACGGCATGAAGGCGACGAGGAGGTTCGCGCCGAGCGCGATCTCGCCGGTGTCGGTCGAGCTGCCGTCGGCGAGCACCTCGCCGGCCTTGAGCTTGTCTCCCAGCCGCACGATCGGCTTGTGGTGGATGAGCGTGCCCTGGTTGGAGCGCATGAACTTCGTCAGCGCGTACTCGTCCTTGCCGTCCTTCGTCTCGACGACGACCCGCTCGGCGTCGACGTCGACGACCGTGCCCGGGTGGGAGGCGACGACGACGTCGCCGGAGTCGACCGCGGCGCGGTACTCGAGCCCGGTGCCGACGAGCGGCGCCTGCCGGACGAGCAGCGGCACCGCCTGGCGCTGCATGTTCGCGCCCATCAGCGCGCGGTTCGCGTCGTTGTGCTCGAGGAACGGGATCAGCGCCGTCGAGACCGACACGATCTGTGCCGGCGAGACGTCCATCAGGTCGACGTCCTTCGCAGCCGCCATCACCGCCTCGCCCTCGGACGAGCGGCAGAGGACGGCATCGTTCTCGAACTTGCCGTTCTTGTCGAGCGGGGCGCTCGCCTGCGCGATCACGTAGCGCGACTCCTCGACCGCGTCGAGGTAGACGATGTCGCCGCTGACCTTGCCGTTCTGCACCTTCCGGTACGGCGTCTGGATGAAGCCGAACTCGGACACGGTCGCGTACGAGGCGAGGTAGCCGATGAGGCCGATGTTCGGGCCTTCCGGCGTCTCGATCGGGCACATCCGCCCGTAGTGCGTCGGATGGACGTCGCGCACCTCGATCGGCGCGCGCTCGCGCGTGAGGCCGCCGGCGCCGAGCGCCGAGAGGCGGCGCCGGTGCGTCAGGCCGGCCAGCGAGTTCGTCTGGTCCATGAACTGCGAGAGCTGCGAGGAGCCGAAGAACTCCTTCAGCGCCGCGACGACGGGCCGGATGTTGATGATCGTCTGCGGCGTGATCGTGTCGACGTCCTCCGTCGTCATCCGCTCGCGGACGACGCGCTCCATGCGGTAGAGGCCGACCCGGAACGCCTCCTGGATGAGCTCGCCGACCGTGCGGAGACGCCGGTTGCCGAAGTGCTCGTACTCGTCGAGGTCGTTGGCGATCGGCGCCCGCGGCAGTGTCATCGCGTCGGCGGCGAAGTCCTTCGAGTCCTCGGGGACGCCGAGCTTGACCGGCAGGTCGATCAGCCTGCGGACGAGCGCGACGATGTCCTCGGTGGTCAGGACGCGGACGGTCTCGGGCACCGCGACGTCGAGCCGCTGGTTGAGCTTGTAGCGGCCGACCTTCGTCAGGTCGTAGCGCTTCGGGTCGAAGAAGAGGGCGCGGAGGAGGTTGCGCGCGTTGTCGAGCGTCGGAGGCTCACCCGGCCGCTGCTTCTTGAAGACCTCGATCAGGGCCTCCTCCTCGCGCGTCGAGGGGTCCTTGTCGAGCGTGTTGACGATGTACGACGAGTTGTCGAACAGGGCGAGGATCGCCTCGTTCGTCGACGTGTCGAGCGCGAAGCCGGTCGACGGGTCCTCGGCCGGGAGGGCCCGAAGGAGCGTCGTGATCGGCAGCTTCCGCTTGCGGTCGATGCGGCCGTAGACGATGCCCTTCTTGTCGATCTCGAGCTCGAGCCACGAGCCGCGGCTGGGCATGAGGTTCGCCGTGAACACCTGCTTCGTCGGGTCCTTCGGCTCCATGAGGTACGCGCCCGGCGAGCGGACGAGCTGCGTGACGATCACGCGCTCGGTGCCGTTGATGATGAAGGTGCCGTGCTCGGTCATCATCGGGAAGTCGCCCATGAACACGGTCTGCTCACGGATCTCGCCCGTGTCCTTGTTCACGAAGCGCACCGTCATGGAGAGCGGTGCCTGGTAGCTGAGGTCCTTCTCGCGGCACTCCTTGATCGAGAACTGCGGCTCGCCGAACTTGTATGCGCCGAACTCGACGGCGAGCGAGCCGGTGTAGTCCTCGATGGGCGAGATGTCGTCGATCGTCTCCCGCAGCCCCTCGTCGAGGAACCACCGGAACGAAGCCTTCTGGATGTCGATGAGATTCGGTAGGTCGAGAACGTGCTCGAGTCGACTGAACGACGTACGAGCGCGGGGCGAAGCGACCGTCGTGGTCAAGAAGAACAGCCTCCCTTGGAACGAGCGAAAGCGGGCAAGAAATCGGCGTCAGAGGTGCGAGCGGCCGGATCTACGGCGTAACCCGCAAGGCTACCGGAACGACCCCCCTGACCGCAAGCCGAAGCCTCGGCGGTCGGCCGGTATGCCGCAGGAGTGTAGCGACGGACGAACGAAGCGGCAAGACCGCAAGCGACATCGCTACTCGAGCCTCGCGCGAACGGCCGGTGCCTGCCACCGGAGGTGGCAGGCACCCTCTCCGCCGAGTCGCTACTTCAGCTCTACGGTGGCGCCGGCCTCTTCGAGCTGGGCCTTGATCGAGTCGGCTTCCTCCTGGGTGAGGCCTTCCTTGACCGGCTTCGGCGCCGAGTCGACGAGGTCCTTCGCCTCCTTGAGGCCGAGCCCGGTCACGGCGCGGACGACCTTGATCACCTGGATCTTCTGGCCGCCGACCTCGGTGAGGACGACGTCGAACGACGTCTTCTCCTCCACCGCAGCACCATCGCCCGCGGCGGCGCCGGGCGCTGCGACGGCAACCGGAGCGGCAGCGGTGACGCCCCACTCCTCCTCGATCTTGTTCTTCAGCTCGACCAGCTCGAGCACGCTCATCTCGCCGAGCGACTCGAAGATCGAATCCACACCTGCCATTACTCCTCCTCCGTGCTCTCGTCGGTGGTCGTCTCTTCGACGGCGGGCTCCTCCGCCGGCGTCTCTTCGTCTGCGGCCTCCGCCTCGTCTGCGGCCGGCTCTTCGGTCGCGGGCGCCTCCGCCTCGTCGGCGGGCGACTCCTCGGCTGCAGGTGCCTCCGCCTCGCCGCCCAGCTGCTCGATGCGCGCGTCGATCAGGCCCACAAGGTTCCGGAGCGGCGCGTCGAGCAGGCCCGCGAGCGCCGTGAGCGGCGCGATGATCGCGCCGAGCACCTGGCCGCGCAGCACGTCCTCCGGCGGCAGCGTGGCGAGACTCGACACCTCGGCCGCGCTCACGACGCGGCCCTGCATCACTCCGCCCCGGATCTCGAGCACCTGCGTCTCGCGCGCGGAGTCGGCGAGGGCCTTCGCCGCAGCGACCATGTCGCCGTCGGCATCGAGGAAGGCGATCGCGCTCGGGCCGTCGAGAAGCGTGAGCAGCGCCTCCGCGCCTGCAGCCTCTGCGGCCCGCCGCGTGAGCGTGTTCTTGACGACGGTGAAGCGTGCGCCGCTGGCGAGCAGACGCGTCCGGAGCTCGGAGATCTGCGGCATCGACAGGCCGCGGTAGTCGGCGACGAGCAGCGTGTCGGCGGCCTTCAGCCGTTCCGTCAGCTCCTCGACCGCCTGTTCCTTCTGCTCCCGTTTCATCTGGCTCACTTCCTCCGGAAACGACTAGGGCTCGCCGAAGCGAGCCCGAAGGGGAAGCGCGGAGCTTCCGTCGGACCGCCTCGGCCGGTCTTCCGCCTCTCGGCTGCCGGCTGTCTCTGGCGAGCGACTAAACCTTCGATCAGGCCGAAACTGTAGCTGCCTCCTGCGGCTGCTCGTCCAGTTCCTCGACCACGCCGCGCGTACGCGCCGGGTCGATGCGGATGCCGGGCCCCATCGTGCTCGTGAGGGTGATCTGGCGGATGTAGCGGCCCTTCGCCGCCGCCGGCCTCGCCCGCAGGATCTCGTCGAGCACGGCGGCGTAGTTCTCGACGAGGGCGCGCGCGTCGAAGCTCTTCTTGCCGATCACGACGTGGACGTTCGCGCCGCGGTCGGTCCGATACTCGAGCTTGCCGGCCTTCGCGTCGGACACCGCCTTGGCCACGTCCATCGTCACCGTCCCCGTCTTCGGGTTCGGCATCAGCCCGCGCGGGCCGAGGATGCGCCCGAGCCGGCCGACGTTGCTCATCTGGTCGGGCGTGGCGATCGCCACGTCGAACTCCGTGAAGCCCTCCTCGATCTGCTTCGCGAGGTCGGCAGAGCCGATGACGTCCGCCCCGGCCTCCTCCGCCTCGCGCGCCTTGTCGCCCTCGGCGAACACGGCGACGCGAACCTCCTTGCCGCTCCCGTGCGGCAGCATGAGCGTGCCGCGAAGCTGCTCGTCGGCGTGGCGGACGTTCAGGCCGAGCCGGAAGTGCACCTCGACCGTCTCGTCGAACTTCGTCGCGCTCATCGACTTGAGCAGCCGCACGGCCTCGACCGGCGAGTAGACCTGCTCGCGGTCGAAGAGCGCGCGAGCGTCGTTGTAGCGCTTGCCCCTGTTCACAGATCCACCTCGACTCCCATGCTCCGCGCGGTGCCCGCGATGATCAGCGCCGCGTGCTCGACGTCGCGCGCGTTCAGGTCCGGCATCTTCGTCTCGGCGATCTGGTGCACCTGAGCCCGCGAGAGGCGCCCCACCTTCGTCCGGTTCGGCTCGCCCGAGCCCTTCTCGAGCTGCAGCGCCTCCTTGATCAGGACGGCCGCCGGTGGCGTCTTCGTGATGAAGGTGAAGGAGCGATCCTCGAAGACGGTGATCTCGACCGGGGTGATGCGGCCGTTCTGGTCGGCTGTCTGGGCGTTGAACGCCTTGCAGAACTCCATGATGTTGACGCCGTGCTGGCCGAGCGCAGGGCCGACCGGAGGCGCCGGGTTCGCCTGCCCGCCGGGGATCTGGAGCTTGATCAGTGTGAGAACCTTCTTCGCCACGCCGCCTTCTCTCTAGTCGAGCTTCTTCACGTTGTCGAACCCCACCTCGACCGGCACCTGCCGCTCGAAGATGTTCACCATCACCTGGAGCTTCTGTGCGTCCGCGTTGACGTCGGTGATCTCCCCGTCGAAGTCGGCGAGCGGCCCCGAGGTGATCTTGACGGACTCGCCGAGCTGGAACTCCACCTGTGAGCGCGCCTGCACGCCGGTCGCGGCCCCCGTGTGGAGGATCCGGTCGACCTCCGGCTGCGAGAGCGGCACCGGCTTCGCGCCCGCGCCGACGAAGCCGGTCACGCCCGGCGTGTTCTTCACGACCGTCCAGGCGTCGTCGTTCAGGTCCATGTTCACGAGCACGTAGCCCGGCAGCGTGCGCTTCTCGGCCTGCACCTTCTGGCCGTCCTTCGTCTCGATCACCTGCTCGGTCGGGACGACGACGCGCCGAAAGCGGGCGCGCTGGTTCATGGACTCGATCCGGTGCTCGAGATTGGCCTTGACCTTGTTCTCGTGCCCGGAGTAGGTGTTGATGACGTACCAGCGGAACATGGGATCTCTTCCTCGGCCCTAGCGGAGCAGCACGTGGTGGACGACGAACCTCCACAGCTCGTCGTTCGCCCAGAGGTAGACGCCGACGATGATGGAGGCGATGATGACGACCGCAGTGCCGCTGATGACGGCCTGCTGGTTCGGCCACTCGACCTTCTTCAGCTCGGCGATCGCCTCCTGGACGAAGCGGACTCCCGGGATACCGGGACGGACGTCGTCGCGGCGCTCGCTGCGCTCGCGGCGCGGCTCGGCGCTCTCCATCTCCGCCTCCTCCTCGGCCGGGCGCGGCCGCGGAGCCGGCCGCAGCGGCGGCTTCCCGGCCGCCTGGGCGCGGCGCTGGCGGCGCTGCTGGCGCGTCGAACGGGCCACTAGCGAGTCTCCCGGTGCAGCGTGTGCCGGCCGCACCAGCGGCAGTACTTGTTGAACTCGACGCGGTCCGGCGAGTTGCGCTTCGACTTCTGTGTCTGGTAGTTACGCCGCCTGCACTCGGTACAGGCGAGCGTGATTGCGACTCTGACTCCGGTTGCCATTCCTGTTTCTCGCTTCGAGGATGCGCTCCAGTAGCGCCGGGTGGGCTCGAACCACCGACCTCTGCATTATGAGTGCAGCGCTCTGACCAGCTGAGCTACGGCGCCCCGCGCCGGGGCATAGTAGCGGAACTCCGGCCGCGTTCCCGCACGCACCGCACGGCGTTTTCAGGGCGGACAGACGTACCGGGCGGAGGGGGCGCTTCCACGTCGAGGACGCCTACCGCTCGAGGGCGCGCGAGACCCGGAGCGCGCCGAGGGCGAGGAGGGAGCCGGCGATCGCGGCCGCCGCCCCGAGCCGAGCCGTCCGCCTCCCGCGCGAGGGTTGCGGCCGGGCCTCGCGGTAGAGACGCTCCGGCTTCGCGCCCGGCGGCCCCTCGGGGCCGTGGTCGAGTGCCATCTTCATCACCTGGGCGACGTGCAGAGCCCGCCGGCCGGTGCTCCCCTGCTCGATCTGCGTCTGGCACGAGAAGCCGTTCGCGATCACGAGCGCGTCGTCGTCCAGCCCGCGCACCGCCGGCAGCAGCCCCAGCTCGCCCGCGGCCGTCGAGACCTCGTGGTGACCGGCCTCGAAGCCCCACGAGCCGGCGAGGCCGCAGCAACCCGCCTGCAGCGTCTCCGCCTCGACGCCCATCTGCCGGAGAAGCTCCTGCTCGGGATCCATCCCGCCCGTCGCCTTGTGGTGGCAGTGCCCCCAGAGGAGCGCGTTCCGGCTCAGCTTCGGCGGCTCGAGCCCGAACTCCCGGAAGAACTCGGAGAAGTGGTACGCGTTGCGGCTGAGTCGCTGCGCATCGTCGTCGTGAGGCAGGAGCTTGACGAGCTCGTCCTTGAAGACCGCGAGGCAGCTCGGCTCCAGGCCGACGATCGGGATCCCCTCGCGGTACCACTCGCGCAGCTGCTCGAGGTTGCGGCGGAGGTAGCGCTCGGCGAGGTCGAGGAAGCCGTAGTCGTAGAGCGGGCGGCCGCAGCAGACGTGGCCCTGCGGCAGCACGACCTGCCAGCCCGCGGCCTCGATCGCCTCGACCGCGGCGACGCCCACGTCGGTGTGGAAGTGGTTGTTGAAGGTGTCCGGGAAGAGGACGACCTTGCGCCCGTGCGGGTTCCGCGTCCCGCCGCGCTGCTCGAACCACTGCTGGAGGGTGAGCGGCGCGAAGGTCGGCATCTCGCGCTCCTGCGTCATGCCCGCGAGGAGCTTGAGCAGCTGCTCGAAGGGCGGGGTGTGCGCGAGGAAGTTCGCCGTCCCGGGGAACCTCGAGGCGACGCGGGCGACCTGGTCGATCGAGCCCGAAGGCGTACGCGTGGCGCGGGCGCAGCCGGTGCTTCCAGCGGTGGTGGAGGAACTCCGCCTTGTACGTCGGCATGTCGACGCCGACGGGGCAGTCGTTCGTGCAGCCCTTGCAGGCGAGGCAGAGGTCGAGGGCCTCCATCACCTCGTCGGACTGCCAGCGGTCGGTGACGATCTCGCCCTCGAGCATCTCGAACAGGAGCCGGGCCCGGCCGCGCGTCGTGTAGAGCTCGTCGCGCGTGACCATGAAGCTCGGGCACATGACGTCCTGCCCCTGCGGCTGCCGGCACTTGCCGACGCCGACGCAGCGGACGGTGGCGTGGGCGAAGTCGCCGTCGTCCTCCGCGTACGCGAACCTGACCGGCGGCCGCCACGGCTCGTAGCCGGCGCCGAGCTTGAGGTTCTCGTCGAGCCTGTACGGGTCGACGACCTTGCCGGGGTTCATCTTCCAGTCGGGATCCCAGATCCGCTTGAACTCGCGGAAGGCCTCGACGATCTCGGGCCCGTACTGCTTGTGGAGGAGCTCGGCGCGCTGCTGGCCGTCGCCGTGCTCGCCCGAGAGCGAGCCGCCGTACGAGACGCAGAGGTCGGCCGCTTCCTCCATGAACGCCCGGTAGCGCTCGATTCCCCGCTTCGTGCGCAGGTCGAAGCTGATCCGGGAGTGGACGCAGCCCTGGCCGACATGGCCGTACATCGCGCCCTCGTAGTCGTACTCGCCGTACAGCTTCTTCAGGTCGGCCATGTAGTCGCCGACGGACTCCGGCGGCACCGCCGAGTCCTCCCAGCCGGGCCAGTGGTCCTTGCCGTTCGGGGGGAAGGCGCTCGCGGCGAGACCGCCCGCACGCACCTGCCAGACCTTCTCCTCTTCCTGCCGGTCCTCGAAGACGTCGATCTCGTCGCGGCGCAGGCCGTGCTTTCGGGCGTCGGCGGCGAATCGCTGCGCCTGCGCGTCCGCCTCCTCCCGGGTGTCGGCGCCGAACTCCACGAGCAGCCACGCGCCGAGCGGCCGAGCGCGTAGCGGCGTCTCGTGGAACGCAGGCACCGACGAGCTCGTGGTCGATCGCCTCGAGCGCGACAGGTCCGTGCCCCATGATCCACGGCACCTGGCGCCCCGCCTCGCAGACGTCCTCGAACCAGGCGACGACGAGCGCGCGCTCGGGCAGCGCCGGGGTCAGGCGGAGCTTCGCCTGGAGCGTCGTCGCGATCGTCCCCTCCGTGCCGACGAGCGCCCGGGCCACGTTGAAGCCGTTCTCCGGCAGGAGGTCGTCGAGGTTGTAGCCGGAGACGCGTCGCGGCAACTTCGAGACCGGCGGGAACTTCTCCCGGATCAGCGGCTCGTAGCGCCGCATCAGGTCGTGCAGGTCGCGGTAGATCTGCCCACGCCGGCCGCCCGCGCCGACGATCCGTCGCAGCTCCTCCTCGCCCGTCTCGCCGACCCACATGCGCAGCCCGTCGTAGGTGACGATCTCGAGCGAGTCGACGTTGTCGGACGTCCGCGGTCCCGGCCCGTAGAGCTGGGACTGGACCGAGTGGACGCCGCACGAGTTGTTGCCGACGTTGCCGCCGATCGTGCAGTACCTCCGGGTCGCGGGATCCGGCCCGAAGACCCAGCCCGAGCGACCGCAGTGCGCGTTCACCCTCTCGTTGATCGCACCGGGCCGGCAGACGACCGTGTGGTCGGAGAGGTCGGGGTCGTCGAAGTCGTCGAGGTACTTCGTGCAGTCGACGATCACCGCCGTGTTGACCGCCTCGCCGGAGAGGCTCGTGCCGCAGCCGCGCGGCGTGATCGGCGCGCCGTGCTCGCGGCAGACGCGGTGGACGGCGACGACGTCGTCGAGCGTCCTCGGAATCACGACGCCGATCGGCGGCTGGCGGTAGTTCGAGGCGTCGGTCGCGTACATCGCCCGGTGGGCGGTGTCGAAGCGCACCTCGCCCTCGACCGCGGCACGCAGGCCGTCGGCGAGCCCTCGCCGGTCGAGCTCCTCCACGCCGGCGGCGCCGTCGCGGAAGCGGATGTTTGCGCGCTTGGCGATCGTGACCCCCATCTTCGCGGCTCGGAGCGCCGTAGGCGATTTGTCGCCGTCAGGCGTAGCTGGAAGACTGCGCCGTCGTGGAGAGCGCCGTCGCCCAGCCGATCCCGGCCGCCAGGCCCGCACCCCTCGTCCCGGCAGGGCTGCTCGCGATCCCGGCGGCCGCGCTCGCGCTCCTCCTGGCCGGGATCTTCTCGAACGCGCTCTGGCTGCTCGACTTCCTCCACGTCGCCGGCGGCGGGCTGTGGACGGGCATCGACCTGTTCATGGGCTTCGTCGTCGGGCCGGTCCTGCGGCGGCTCGACCCGCCCGTGCGCGGCGCGGTGATGCGGCGGCTGATGCCGAAGATGATGGTCGTGATGCCGACGCTCGCCCTGACGACGATGACGGCGGGCTGGCAACTCGCGCGCAGGCTCGACGTCCTCGGCACGCCGTACCCGCGCCACTGGTGGCTCGTCGCGTCGTTCGTGATCGTCGCCGTGCTCGCGCTGACCGCGTTCGCCGTCCTGCTGCCGGCGAATGTCGGGGTCCTGCTCGAGCTGCGCTCCGAGCAGCCCGACGGCCGGCGGATCGGACGGCTCATGAGCCGCTACACCGCCTGCACGGCGATCCAGGGCTGCATGCAGGTGGCGACGCTGATCGTGATGACGAGGATCGCCACGTGGTGACGTTCCTGCGGACGCCCCCGGGGATGGCGCTCGGCTCCCTCGCGTGCGCGGCGGCGGGCGTGATCGTCGTCGCCTCCTACGTGCCGCGCCGCGCACCGCTCACCGCGCCGCTCGTGCTCGTCGTGCTCGCCGGGCTCTTCTGCGCGGCCGCGGCCTGGCGGGGCCGCGGGCTCGTGACGGGGAACATCGCGCGACCGACCCTCGTCGCGGCGGCGATCGCGGTCGGCTTCCTCGAGCTCGTGTTCGCCTACGACGGGACGCGCGGCGGGCCGCTCGCGCTCCTCACGACGGCGCTCGTCCTCGTCGCCCTCGACCTGCCGCTCTTGATCTCGACCTACGGCGCGACGGTCTAGCCGGCGTCCAGGTCGCTGCCGATCACGCGCCGCTCGTCGGGCAGGCGCCGCAGGACGGTGTCGATGTAGTCGGTCACGGCGTCGGTGAGCGGCACCTCCTTACCGGCGCGCTCGGAGAGGTACCAGCGGTGCTCGAGCAGCTCGTGGTAGAGCTGCGGCGGCTCGAGCTTTCCCCGTAGCTCGAGCGGGACGGCGGCAATCGTCGGCTCGAAGACCTCCGCGAGCCAGCGAGCGATAGCGGCGGTCTCCGAGGGCGGCGGGAGCGTGTCCTCGAGCGCGCGCCGCCGGAAGGCGTCGATGTCGGCGAGCAGCCGCCGCGCCTGGTTCTCCTGCGCGTCGAGCCCGGTCAGCCGGAACAGCCGCCGCCGGTGGTGGCCTGCCTCCATCACCTTCGGCTCGACGCGGACGCGGAAGCCCTCGGGGCTCTCGACGAGCTCCACCTCGTCGGCGTCGAAGCCGAGCTCGTTGAGCCGCCGGAGCCGCGCCTCGAGACGCTCCGTGTCGCCGGCGAGCAGCTCCTCCTCCGCCGTCAGCTCGCTCCAGAGCCGCCCGTAGCGGCCGGGGATCTCGGCCGCGAGCTCGACCGCGTGCTCGGCGTCGCCGTCGCCGCGCTCGGCCGCGACGTCGAGCAGCTCCCCGAAGACGTTCTCCTCGGCGATCTCGAGGTCGTGCGTCCGCTGCCCGTCGGAGAGCTTCGGGTGCAGCTCGCCGGTCTCGGCGTCGACGAGGAAGGCGGCGAGCTCGCCCGCGTCGCGGCGGAAGAGAGTGTTCGAGAGCGAGCAGTCGCCCCAGAAGAAGCCGCTCAGGTGGAGGCGGACGAGCAGCTGGGCGAATGCGTCGAGCAGCCGCTCGAGCCGGTCCGGCGAGGGCCGGCGGGCGAGCGCGAGCCGGTAGGGCAGCGAGAAGTCGAGGTAGCGGGTGACGAGCACGTCCGGCAGCTCCTCCTCGCCGGGCCTTGCGCGCTCGCCGACGACGCCGACGGCCTCGACGGCCGCGATCCCGTGCGAGCCGAGCGCCCGCAGGAGCCGATACTCGCGGGCGGCGACGGCCGGCGGCAGCTCCTTGAGCGCGAAGGTTGCGTCCGCGTAGTCGACGAAGCGCACGACGTGGCGGCCGATCCCGCGCGGCACCTCGACGAGCCGGGCCGATTCCCACGCCTCGAGCGGCTCGTGCCAGGGCAGGTCGAGGAAGTCGGCGTGCGCCGTGCGAGGGACGAGGAGGATGCGCACGCTAGTAGCTCGCGAGTGCTGCGCACCCGCTCACTGAGTAGCGGAACTCCGCGCGCCCGAGAGCGTGGTCTCGGGCGCGCTCCGTGCTGTCCTGCTCTTCGATCCCTGGATGGTATGCCTGCCCCGTGCGCTCGCGGGCGGCAGAGGCCGGCGCGAGCACAGTGCAGCCTCCGCGTACGCGCCCCGCGTACGCTCCGGCCCTCGGCACAGAGGATGGTTGAGGCGTTAGACCCTCTGTTGGCGCTGGGCGGCGGCGTAAGGAGAGCGAAGCGACCGTACGACGCCGCCGAAACCGTCGCAGCGCTCCATCCTCCCCAGCCCAAGCAAGCCCTTACTGCGAGCAGAGCGTCAGCTCTGCGAGCTCACGAAGTCGAGCACTCGCTTCCACGCGTCGTCGGACGCCGCCTGGAACTCCTCCTGCTTGCGGTCGAAGAAGCTGTGCGGCGCGCCCTCGTACTCGATCAGCTCGTACTCCTTGCCCGCCTCACCTAGCGCGTGCTCGAACTCGAGGTTGTCCTCGTGCGAGATCGCCTGGTCGGCGCCTCCCTGGAGGGCGAGAATCGGCGCCTCGAGGCGGGGCACGAGCTCGAGTATCCGGCTCGGCCGGCCGTAGAAGCCGATCGCGCCGGCGAGGCCGTGGCCGGAGGCGGCAGCCGCCCAGGAGTTGCTGCCGCCGAAGCAGAAGCCGACGGAGAAGATGGACGTGCAGCCGAGCGCGCGCAGATGGCGGACGCAGGCGCCGACGTCCTGCTGCACCCCGTGTGGCGTCGTCTGCTCGACGTGCGGCATGAAGTCCCAGTCGTTCGTCCGCTTCTCGACACCCGCGGTACGTCCGAAATAGTCGAGGGCGACGGCCGCGTGGCCGCGCTCGGCGAAGCGGAGGGCAAGCTCCTCGTAGAAGCGGTAGAGGCCCCGGACGTCGGGCAGGATCACGACCCCCGCCTGGAGGTCGCCGCCCTCCGGTACCGCGCCGAAGGCGGCGAAGCGGTTGCCGTCCTCCGCCTCGAGGACGAGGTCGTCGTGCGAGACGGCCGCGCCCTTGATGCGCGGGATCGGCGGCTCGGAGTCCAGCTCGAAGCACATGTGCCGCTGAGCCTACGAGAACGGGCACGGGCTCTGCGCCAGGTTCCGGACGTGTCCTCTCAGTACAGGCTGGAGGCGAGGCGGCGGCGGTAGCGGACCGTGAGCGGATGCTCTTGACCGAGCTCGCCGAAGAGTGCGACCGTCAGCGCGACGAGCTCGTCGCGACGCGGCGGCTCGGCGGCGACGATCGTCTCGAGCAGGAGCTCGAAGGCCTGCTCCCGGTCGCCTTGCTCGAGCGCAGCGACGACCTCCGGCAGCTCGCCCTGCTCGGTGAGCTCCACGACGAGCCGTTCCGTCGCCGACGGCCCGGTCAGCTCGTCGAAGAACTCGGCGACGGCCGCAGGCGGGCGCACGCCGACGAACTCCGCCACGACCTCGCCGTGCCGGAACGCCTTCACGGCCGGGATCCCCTGCACCTGGTAGCGGGCCGCGAGCTCGGGGTGTGCATCGACGTCGACCTTCGCGAGCACGACCTCGTCGCTGCGAGCCTCGGCCTCCTGCTCGAGCGCGGGGCCGAGCACCTGGCACGGCCCGCACCAGCCAGCCCAGAAGTCGACGACAACGGGCAACTCGCTCGAGCGCTCGAGCACGTCACGCTCGAAGCTCTCGGCCGTCACGTCCACGCTTCGGAGGATTCCCGCGCCTCCTTGCACCGGCCTCCGGGGAAGGCCCGAACCGCGCGCGGTCAACTACCGAGGGCCTCCGCGGCGGCGCGGCACCTGCTCGATCCGTCCGGGCGGCGCCGCTAGTGCACGAGCTGGTACATCTTGAACATCGGCAGGTACATGGCGACGACGATGACGCCGACGACGGCGCCGACGAAGATCATCATCACCGGCTCGATGATGCTCGTGAGCGAGTCGATGGCCGCGTTGACCTCGTCCTCGTAGAAGTCCGCGATCTTGTCGAGCATGTTCTGGAGCTCGCCCGACTCCTCGCCGATCTTCAGCATGTGCGCGACCATCGGCGGGAAGACGTCGTTCTCGAGCAGCGGCTGCGCGAGCCCGGCGCCGTCGTGCACGCGCTCGCGGACGTTCTCGAGCGCCACCTGCACGACCCAGTTGCCGACCGTCTGCCCGGTGATGTCGAGCGCCTTGATGATGTCGACGCCGGCAGCGACGAGCGTCGCGAGCGTCCGCGAGAAGCGGGCCATGGTCACCTTGCGCACCGTCTCGCCGATCTTCATCGGCACGCGCAGCAGGAACCGGTCCCAGGTGCGGCGCCCGCGCTCGGTCTCCTTCCAGCGGCGGAAGGCGAACGGCGAGAGGATGATGAGCGGGATGATCACGAACCAGTACGCGCGCAGGAAGTCCGAGGCGGTGACCACGACCTGGGTGAGCATCGGCAGCTGGCCGTTCAGCGTGGCGAAGATCTGGACGAAGATCGGGACGATCACGAGCAGCATCGTGATCAGGACGACGATCGCGAACGTCAGCACGAGGCTCGGGTAGATCATCGCCCCCTTGACGCGGCGGCGGATCGCCTCCTGCTTCTCGATCTGGACGGCGACACGATCGAGCACGACGTCGAGGATGCCGGCCGCCTCACCCGCCTCGACCATGGCGACGTAGAGGCGGGAGAAGACTTTCGGGTGGCGCGCCATCCCCTCCGACAGGAGGAGGCCGCCCTCGACGTCCTGGCGCAGCTGGGTCACGGTCTCGGCCAGCTTCTCGTCGCTCGTCTGCTCCTCGAGGACGACTAGCGCCTGCACGACGTTGAGCCCCGCCTCGATCATCGTCGCGAACTGGCGCGAGAAG
The DNA here is from genome assembly GCA_963775155.1 of uncultured Actinomycetes bacterium. Taxonomy (GTDB): domain Bacteria; phylum Actinomycetota; class Thermoleophilia; order Gaiellales; family Gaiellaceae; genus Palsa-739. Next base: position 14,657 of record CAVZHU010000017.1, read on the forward strand.
ACCTGGAGCGCGCTCTGGCGGACGCGCCTGCGTCCCCCGATGCGCTTCTCGCCGAACGACCCGCCCAGGTCGATCTCGGAGAGGCGCTGCGCGAGGAGGCCGCGGCGGCGAAGCTGCTCGCGCGCGGAGACGAGGTCGCCGGCGGCGATCACGCCGTCGATCTCGAGCCCCTCCGCGTTGATCGCGGTGTAGGCGAAGGCGGTCATCCGCCCCGGCTTCCGCTCGTCGTCCCAGGCACGCCGGCCTGGGCGACCGCGGCCGGCAGCGGCGTCCCATGCGGGAGCAGCATCAGCGTGTGGAGCCTGCCCTGGAGGTCGCTCACGGTCTTCGGTGCGTCGACTTTCAGGGTGAGGGCGCGCGCCCTCCCGGCGACGAGGATCTTCGCGGTCTTGCGGGTCAGCGAGAGAACCCAGAAGAACGGCTGGCCGGCATCTCCCAGGGCGTAGCCGAAGCCCTTGTGGAGGTGGATGCGCAAGAGCGTCCGGTCGAGGACGATGACTGCTCTGGTCGCCGGCGGGGACAGCTTCGTCGGCTCCGTCTGCGTCGGCTGCGTCGGCGTCGGCTGGGTCTGCTTGGGCTGTGTCTTCGGCTTCGGTTGCGTCTGCTGCGGCTGCGGCTGCGGCTTCTGGACGAGCGGTGGGGGCGTGACCGGGGCGACGGGCGTGGCCGTGGACGACTGCGCACCGCCGGCGAACGGATCCCTGCTCGGCAGCAGCGCGAACGACGTGACGTTGCCGGCCGGAGGAGCAGGCGGGGGAGTCGCGGCGGGCGCCGCGGAGGCCGAGGTCGTCGAGGTCGACGTCGTCGTGGCCGCTGGAGGCGTCGCGGAAGACGACTGATGGAGCTTGCTCACCGTGTGGTAGGTGTAGAACACCGCCACCAAGAGCGGCACGCAGAGGACGAGGAGAAGCTTCTTCTGCTTCTTCGCCTTGGCGCGGGCTGCCTCGTGTACGGCCTTCGCTGCCATTCCTCTACTTCCCGCTCGCCGTCGTGCTGTTGGTGGACGTGGATCCGGTCGTGCCGCTCGTGCTCGGCAGCGGCGTCGCGCCGGCGACTGCGCCGTAGACGAACGCCTGGAGCGCGACGGTCGCCCTCAGCTTGTTCCCCGTCCCCGCCGGCGCCACCGTGACCGACGTCACAGCGAACAGCCGCCCCGATGCGACGACCTCCCCGTGCCGCAGCCCGACGAGCGTCCGCAGCCGGCGGAGGAAGTGCGTCAGCGACGCGTAGGTGCCGTTGAGGGTGAGGGCCACGGGCACGACGGTGTAGCCGACGGCTGCCGCCGGTGTTCCGGGCGAGAGCGAGGCGACCTCGACGCCGTAGGAGCCGGCGAGCTGGTCGAGGCCGAGCAGGAGGTCCGGCTCGTCCTCCGTCACGGGCATCGCCGTCTCCAACCTGTACAGGGCCTTCGTCTGAAACGTCGGCGGCTTCGACGGCTTCGTCTCGGCGGTGCGCGCGGCAGTGATCAGCTGCGCGACCTGGTCCTTCGTCTGCTGCACCTGACCGGCGGCGGACGCCGCGTGCTGCCGCTGCGGCCCCACGAGCAGCAGCCAACCGCCCGCCGCGAGCAGGACGCCGGCGACGGCGAGGGCGGCCACGAGCTGATAGCGGTGAGGCGAGACCGTCTTCACGCCGGGCCTGCAGTCGTGGTCGTCGTCGTGCCCGCCGGCGGGCTTGGTGCCGCCGGGTCCTTCACCTGCGCCTGCATCGAGAAGGAGACGCCGCCGCCCGTCGGGTCGACGCTGGTGGAGCCGAGCTCGACCTGGTCGAGCTCCGGCACGAGCGTCAGCCGCGAGAGGAGCTGCACTATGGCCAGTTTCGAGGACGCCTTTCCGGAGAGCAACAGCGACCCGGACGTCCCGAATCCCGTGCCGCCGAGCGAGAGGCTGGAGAGGGTGACGCCCGCCGGGACGATCCGGGAAAGCTCGCCGAGCGTGTGGTCCCAGGGGACGCGAGTCGCGAGGACGCTCTCGAGCGCCTGCCGCCACGACGGCTCCTGCGCGAGGGCCGCGGGACTGGACAGCACCTGGTTCTTCGTGCCCGGTGCAGGCTGCTCTGCCTGCACGCGTGCAAGCTCCGAGCGGGCGGCGGTGAGCTGCTGTTGTTCGGCACGGGCGTGCGAGCGTTCGAGCACGAAGCCGCCGCCGATCGCCGCAGCGACGGCGAGCACGAGGACGGCGGCGCCGACGACGACCGGGTCGATCTTCCGGGCGTCGCGGCGGCGAGAGGTCTCGCGTGGCAGAAGGTTGACGGCCTTCATGCGTCGCCCTCTACGCCTCGATTCCCAGGCCGATTGCGACGGCGAGCGAGCCGAGCTCGGACTCGTCCACGAGCTGCGAGACTTCGAGCCGGCCGAGCGGGTCGCCGACCCGGACGGGGACGTCGAGCAGCCGCTCGAGCTCCTGCGCCAGCCCCGCGAGCAGGGCGGTGCCGCCCGTGATGACCACCTCGCCGATGCCGAGGCTGCCCTCCTGCGACTGGTAGTACCTGAGCGAGGAGACGAGCTCGCGCGCGAGCGACTCCACACCGCGCCGCAAGGCGTCGACGGCCGCGGCGGCCTGCTCCGCCGTGAGACCGGCCGGAACCGGGCCGCCGGCCTCGAGCGAGAGGCTCCGCTTCACGAGCTCGACCTCTCCCGGCGTCGAGCCGAGGGCGCCGGCCAGAGCGACGTTGAGCACCCAGCCGCCCCACTCGAGCACGCGCGTGAACTCGCAGACGAGACCGTTCGAGACGGCGAGCGTCGTCCGCTCGTGTCCGATCGAGATGGCGACGAGCGCCGAGCTCTCACGCTCCACGGGCGGGGCGAAGGCCCGCAGGAGCCCGAAGCGCCTCGAGGTCGATTCCCGCGAGCGTCAGGCCGGCGAGGCGGCACGCCTCGACATAGCGCTCGACGAGCTCGCGGTGGGCGACGACGAGGAGGACGCGCCGTATGCGCTCGCCGTCCTCGCCGACGCGCTCGTCGAGCACGCGGTAGTCGAGGACGGCCTCCTCGAGCGGGATCGGGAGCGCCTCCTGGGCACGGAAGCGGATGGCGTTGACGAACTGCCGCTCGTCCTCGATGCCGGAGATCTCGAAGCTGCGCACGCCGATGCGGCTGCTGGCGATGCCCAGCCTGATGCCGCGCCGCGGCAACTTGTGCTCGGCGAAGAACGACCTGAGCGCTGCGGCGAGGTTCTGCGGGTCGCGCAGTTCGCCGTCGACGACGATGCCGCTCGCGAGCGGCGTCCGGGCGACCTTCTCGAGGCGGATGCGACCGCCGTTCACGATGCAGGCAGCCGCGATCTGCGAGCCGCCGATCTTGAGACCGACGACGCGCTCGCTCCGTCCGTGCGACGGCTTCGGCGACCGCGGGGGCTTCGGCGACGACGGCGCCTTCGGGGACAGCGGCGGGAGGCGCTTCGGCTCCTTCGGCTCCTTCGGCTCACGCGGCGCTTCGGAGGTCGAGCGCGAGGGGCGCGAGAGGGAGATGTCCTTGTTCCACCAGCGCTCCTTCGGCTCGGGGATGACGAACTCCCGCACCATCCATGATTCCGCCGCCGGGGAAGGCTCCCCGCGAAAGCGGATCTCCTTCTCCCAGATCGAGTCGCTTACGTCCGTGCGGTTCACTAGAGCGCCACCACCTTTTCTAGACCGGCGTAGGCCGGAACACCCGAGCGCTCGAGGAGCCCGAGGAGCTGCTCGGAGCGGGTCGTCCGGGAAACGGCTTCGTCGACGGTGACGACCCCGTCGAGCACGAGGCCGGCGAGGGCCTGCTCCATCGTCTGCATGCCGCGCGACGAGCTCGTCTGCATGACGGTGTAGAGCTGCTCGGCCTTCGCCTGGCGGATGAGGTTCCGCACGGCGTCGTCGGGCAGGAGGATCTCGAGGGCCGCGACGCGGCCGGCGCCGTTCGCGGTCGGCAGCAGCGTCTGCGTGACGACACCCTGCAGCGAGTTGGCGATCATGATCCGCACCTGCTGCTGCTGGGCAGGCGGGAAGACGTCGATCATGCGGTCGATCGTCGACGGCGCGCTCTGCGTGTGGAGGGTCGCGAAGACGAGGTGGCCGGTCTCGGCGGCGGTGAGCGCGGTCGAGATCGTCTCGAGGTCGCGCATCTCGCCGACGAGGATCACGTCGGGGTCCTCGCGGAGCGCAGCGCGCAGCGCGTCGGCGAAGCTCGACGCGTCCGCCCCGATCTCGCGCTGGTTGACGATGCAGCGCTTGTGCCAGTGGAGGAACTCGATCGGGTCCTCGATCGTGAGGATGTGCTCCGCGCGGGTGCGGTTGATCTCGTCGACGATCGCCGCCAGGGTCGTCGACTTGCCCGAGCCGGTCGGCCCGGTGACGAGGACGATCCCGCGCGGCTTCTCGGCGAGCGTGTGCAGCACCGGCGGCAGGCCGAGCTCCTCGAGCGTCTTGATCAGCTGCGGCACGAGCCGGAAGACACCGGCGAGCGCGCCGCGCTGGAAGAAGACGTTGGCACGGAAGCGGGCGACGCCGGGCAGCGAATAGGCGAAGTCGAGCTGCCGGTTCAGCTCGAGCTGCTTCTGCTGCTCGGAGGTGAGGATGCCGTAGAGCGCCGTGCGCGTCTCCTCCGCGTCGAGCTTCTCCGCTCCCTCGTCGGGGCGGATGCGTCCGTTCACGCGGAACGCCGGCGTCGTTCCGACCGTGAAATGGAGGTCGGATGCGCCGAGATCGATCATGCGCCCGAGCAGAGCGTCGATGGAGGTGGACTGCAGCATCGCCTGCGGCGCGTATCGGCATGCGCTCGGTGGTTCTTGAGTGATGCCGTGCCGGTCCCTTGGCGGTGGCTGCCACCGGCCCGTCTCCCCCACGCGAAGCGAGCCTAATCCCCCAAAGGGGGCTATTCGCTCGAGGGACGACCCGTCGATACGCAAGAGCGCCATCCCATTCCCTGTGGAAGGAGACCCAGCCAACATGTTCGATCGCATCAAGACACGCCTGAGCTCCGACGAGGGTTTCACCCTGATCGAGCTCCTGGTCGTCATCGTGATCCTCGGAATCCTCGTCGCGATCGCGGTGCCGTCCTACCTCAGCCTCCGCGGCAACGCACAGGACGCGGCGGCCAAGTCCAACGTCCGCTCGGCGATCCCGGCGGCGGAGACCTACTACCAGCTCAACAACAGCTCGTATACGGGCATGACCCGACGGCGCTGAACGAGAGCGCGCCGGGAATCGGCCCGAACGTCCAGGTCACCGTCTCGACTGACGGCGCGGCCTACTGCCTCAGCGACACCGAGGCCCCCAATCACAACGCCTACTACATCGGCGGCGACCAGAACCTCGGCACCGACGGCAACGGCTTCGGCTCGATCGGGAGCCTGCAGGTCTCGTCGGTCCAGGGCGGCTCCGACTGCAGTACGGCCACCGGCTAGTAGCAAAGCCACAGGCTGATCGACGAAGAGGGCGCGGGAGACCGCGCCCTCTCTCGTTCGAGGGGTTCAGGTCGCCGCCTCCGCAGCCGAGAGAGGAAGTGCAATGCGCCGCCTGCTGCACGACGAGTCGGGCTTCACCCTGGTGGAGCTGATCCTCGCCTCCGTGATCACGCTCGTCCTCCTGGCCGGGCTCTCGAACATCTTCGTCTCGGGGCTGCGCGCGAGCTCGACGACGAACGCGACCCTCGCCTCGCAGACGAGCGTCCATGTCGCGTTCGACCGGCTCGAGTTCGAGACCCGCTGCGCCTCCCAGGCGACGCTCGTCTCGGGCGGCACCGGCGTCGTGTTGACGCTGCCGAGCCAGTGCTCGCACTCCTCGAGCGGCAACCTGACCTGGTGCGTGACGGGCGGCGCGCTCGTCCGCTCCGTGGGCTCGTCCTGCACGGGAAGCGGCGAGACGTTCGCATCCGACGTGACCTCCGCGGCGCCCTTCTCCTGCCTCGCCCCCGTCGGCAGCTACCCGCGCCTCCAGGTCGACCTGGCCGTCAACTCGGGCACGACCGGGGCCACCGCCGTCTCCGCGACCGACACGATCACCTTGCGCAACTCGGCGCTCACGACCGAGACCTCGGCGGCCTGCTCGTGACCAGGAGGATCGTGCAGCGGCTCGTCCGCGACGAGGACGGAATCGCCCTCGTGATGGCGCTCGCGATCGTGATGATCCTCGCCGTCACGACGACCGGCATCCTGATCGCCGGCACCGCGAACCAGCGCACCACCCTCGTCTCCGACCAGCAGCGGCAAGCGTTCGCGATCGCGCAGGAGGGGCTCGCCTACGCCGAGGGCATGGTCTACAACGCCAGTAACCTCGGCACGCTGCCGCCCACGACGGCCCAGAACCTGCCGACCCAGCCCGGCGGCGGCGCGGGGACCTACTCCGCGAGCCCCGGGACCGGCACCACCTGGCACCTCGTCGGGACCGGCACCGTAGGCTCCATCACCCGTACGGTGCGGGCGGACGCCACGCCGCCCTCGTCGGTCACCGTCACCAACTTCGACGTCTGGGACTACCTCTACCAGGACAGCACCTCGGAGTGCCTCACGATCAACGGCGGCGTGCACGTGACGGTGCCGATCCTCTCGCGAGGGTGCATCGCCATCTCCGGCGGGGCCTACTTCGACAACCCGACGGACGGGTCCAAGGTCACGCTCGAGTCCGGCGGCACGCTGAGCGTCACCGGCATCTCCGGCGGCCAGGGGATCGGCACGTCGTCCTCTCCGGTCAGCTTCGTCGGCGTCGGCGGCTGTACCGCGTGGAACTCCGACGGCACGTGCAACGCGACCATCCAGAACTCCTGCACCGTGCAGCCGACCTCCGTGTACACCGTCGCGCCGGGGACGAGCTACTGCGACGGGAAGCACTTCCCGATCTGGGCCGACACGGTGTCGAGCACCCTCAACGTCACGCCCCAGATGCCGTGCATCGGGCAGTCGTCGACCCTGAACCCCCAGTGTCCGTCGAGCACGCCCAGCTGGTCGACACTGCACAGCGCCTATGACGCCCAGAAGAACGCGACGAAGATCGGCTGCCCGGCGAACCTGCTCGACAGCGACACGACGCTCAACAACAGCCTTAGCGTCTCCACCCTGACGAACGCGATGTTCCCGAAGAACAGCTCGTACGACTGCAAGGTCGTGGCGTCCGACGGGACGACGCTCGGGGAGATCAAGTGGAACGCCGTCGGCTCGTACTACGGCAACGCCACGCTGACCGTGAGCGGGACGCTCTACTTCGACGGCGGCATCGACCTCGCGCATGGCTGGAACATCCTGTACTCGGGCCAGGCGACGCTCTACTTCACCGGCACGGTCAAGCAGGAGGGCGGGACGAAGCTGTGCGGGATCGCCAACTGCACGACGTCTTGGAATCCCGACGTCAACGGGATCATCATGGTCAACGGCTGCTGGGCTGACTCGACGGGAAGCACGCTCGTCCCGACCTCGAAGATTCCGTACTGCGAGCAGATCACCGGCGGCGCGATCGCCCAGTGGGGCAGCTACGTGACGACGAGCTACCGGATCGACGGCGGCACGGTGAACATGGGCCCCGTCCTCGCGAACACCGTGTCCATCGGCGGCGGCAGCAACACGCTGATCCCCTTCCACCACTTCCCGCCCGGCACGCCGCTCGAGACCTCGACCGTCTCGATCCCGGGCTCGCCGCCCACGAACTGGT